>CANROC010000015.1 GCA_947632175.1 uncultured Oscillospiraceae bacterium
CCGCTGGGGGGCTTGTTTTGTTGCGCCTTTTTTCTGTTTACCTCTATGGTTTTCCGCTGGTCGTTGTTTTCACAGTAAGTCTCCTTTATAAATAATAATGGAGCTGTCAGTGAGAATTGAACTCACGACCTGCGGATTACAAAGCCGCCGCTCTACCGTCTGAGCTATGACAGCATACTCTATCAAAAAGGGGAACATGGCAAGTAAACGTCCGCAAACGAATACCCCATTTTTTAAAACCATGTCCCCCAAGCCTTAGTGCCGTTGAAAGGCACCAGGAAAATCCCAGAGATTCGCATACACCCGAATGGTGGGGATGGTACTACAATGGGATGAATATTTGCGTCAGAGCAGAAACCGTGCCCGAATGCCCTGACCGGGCTTTTCTATCCCTGTTCCGTTTCTTGAAAAAATCTTCACACAAGACTGTACGCTCAACTTACCTACGAGCAACAAATCGGAACAATATGAACAACCATATAACATGGAACACTTTCCTTAACCCTTTTTGATCTAAAATTTGTGATTTCAGAATCCGAAAGGCAGGAACAGCGGAAGGCGAATTAGATATCTACCTCAAATGTTTTCATAAGGTTTACGATATTAATGCTCTGCTGGAGCCCCATGAGCGCCTGACTTACTCTATCGTATTCCCTTTCAACTTCACAGCTATCAAAGTTCCTGTACACAAAGTCCGCCTCACGGCCGCCATAGCCTCTTGCACGAGTCATTTCAGGAATCTGAATCATCTCATAGAGGCGCTGCTTTTCACGGTGAAGCACAGACATACGGTGCAGAGCCTCATCAACGGTAACCGCGCCCTTCTCCATCTCCAGACGGGCGATACTCTCGCGAATGTCCGTGGTAGCCGCAAAGAGGCCGCTGTCCTGATTCAGGTACTCAAGGAACCATCGAGAGATAGCTTTGTTCTCCTCCGCTTCCTCATTGTCCGCCGGCTCTATCTTTTCAAACATAGGCAGGTAATACTTCCGAATGGAGTCATGCCAGTTGCTGATCAAACCATACAGTGTGGAAATCGTAGTGTAGACATCATCGGAAATTCCGCTGGCATCGATTCTCATCAAGATCTTGACCGCATTCTGAATGAGCATTGCATCAGGAGTAGTAGCCGGACGAGAACGGATACTGGGCATTTCAAGGGCAGACGCCAGAGTATTCAGCACGTCCTCCTCGCTGCCGGTCAAAGGGAGCAGTTCGATCTTTGTGGTAAGGTTAAACCTATTGACAGCGTGACGCAGTTTCGCGATCTTACCTCTCAGCCGCGTCAAACGTTCCTGAGTATTAGAAAACGAATATTCAGGGGCGTGAGGAGTCTCGCTAACTCCACATGTATAGGTTCGATTACGATTCTCATTGTTAAGAATCAAATCGATCTCGGCCTGAAGATTCTTGATAGTCTTATTTGCGGTATCGGAATTATAAAGCATTGAACAACAATATCCTTTCCATTTTATTTTTCAGATGCCCACGGCAGGACTCGAACCCGCTACTCTGGCCCCGTTACACAAGAACGGATGAGCGCTTTCTCCGCATAAGCTACATGGGCATTTTGAGAAAAGTGTGTGGGCGAGGATTTGCACCCCGCATGATGCCGCTTCTCCGTCACTCCTGACCATGCAGTCCGGCATCTTACGGTTATTAGCGTCTACTATTGCTGTTTGGGAGATTTACTGCGCCATGCGCCACCGGGCGGGCTGGGTAGAAGCGGCTTTGAAAAACCGCCCCGATTATTTGGTCATGGTCTGACTCCGTAGGCTTTACCACCTTGGATATGGTGTCTATTCCGCCACCACACACTAATCATGTACGCTTCACCATTCGCCGTTAGCGTACAGTTGCGCTCATCGCGCTAAACACTTCGGCTCTTTCGGTTTGGAATCCGCCCGGCTTACGGGTGGCGCGTCCGCCAGCACAAATCTTATGCTCTGCACCGCAGGACTCCTCGAAAGATGAGGGCCAGTTAGATGTCAGGGCGCTTAAAATCTTCCGTGTCAATTGTTTATACTGCAAGTCACGGGTTTGCAGTTGGTTACCAGCAAGGGTAACCTGTACTGCTGTTCATCAGCAGCGCACAGCGTAATCAGGACTGTGCAATTTGTCTCCGACGGGATTCGAACCCGCACTCAAAGCTCTCGGCTTCAGCACTTCCAGTATGCTACGGAGGCGCGTGTGGTTTTGAATAAAATATGTAGGATGAATATTCATCACAGCCATGGTAAAAGACGGGAAAGCCGTCTCATACTCCAAACCGGGAAAAAATACATCGGAGTATACCAATAGGCTTCGCAAGAATCTTTCTCGACAATTGGGTCTGATAATGAATCTCCGACCTTAAAATATCCAGCTACCCCCAACAGAGACACCTGTATGTAGCTCATGAGTAAAACGATCATATCAATGTCTTGCCCAATGACAAGGACATGGTTCTGGAAATTGAGGTTTTCTTTGGTAGCCATAAAACCACAATATTTTACGAGGTGCAGTTGTTTTATAAATTCAAAAAATACTTACGAGGACCAAAATAGTAGCTAAAAATTCTCAGCTTCTAAAAGTATGCAGTCCCCCAGCTTCACGGAAGGAAAAAGCTGTGCTTTAATTCTTGCGATTGGGTCTGCCCCAAATACAATGTATGTCCCATCTGAAAGCTTTTCGGGTTTTGTGTCCCACAGTTCGGCCCTTGAGTCGATTCTTCCAGATTTACTCACCCACTTCGCCCCCACCGCCCTCATAATGGCGATTTCCGCCTCCGTGAGGTGCGGGGAGCGGATGACGCTCTCAGGGTGGTTGATGGCGTAACCTATCTTCCAATAGCTGAGGTCAGCTTCACCGTTTTGGTTGATTACGCATTTGTAGTCAACAGGGCCTTCTCGAATAATGAACTCTTCCCCCACTTCTACCCCAAGCACATCCGCCAGCCGGGGCCTGTCCGCCGTGCTCGCCCCAACCCACGCAATAATGTCATCAGCCAGCGCCTTGTTTGGTGTAGCTCTTGCGTAAGTCCGAAGCGCCGCCACAGCCGCCGGGTCCTTGTCGGGGCGAAGGACAAAGCAGTTATTGACTGTCTCCCCCGTCTCGACCTTTTTGACGTCATACTTTACGCGCAGCCCTGTTTGACTGTCCTGTTTATCCATGTCGTCCTCCTTAGTTGGTCTATCGTCGCTCCCGGTTGGTGTATCGTCAACCGCAGTTGGTGTATCGGTTGGTGTATCGTCAATTTCAGTTGACAAATCGCCTGACGATTTTGTTGTCGAATCGTCGCAGTATTCGCATGTAACGGACGAGTATTTAGAACCATACTCACAAGTTGCACAGTCGACCTCAAAGACTCTTCCCGTTTCTAGGGCTCTGGATTTCATTCCCTCATCTCCATAAGCTCCGGGTTATCGTAGATGTTGCCGACGATCTCTTTGTCGCTTGAGATAAAAATGTATTCATCGGAGTACCCATCGCCGCCGTACATCCAGCACCCCACACTTTTACCGTAAAATACGTGAACCGTTCGACTTCCGTGATAGTCAGTAAGCTTGAGAATGCTCCCCTCAAAAATCTTCTTCCCGTTCCGGTCCGTCAACCCCGTGTACTGCCCCACAGTGGCCGGGTCAACCCGATAAACGCTGCTATGCCACGGCGCTCCGACCTTCGGAACACTTATTGAGCACTCCCACCGTTCGGGCCTACCCTCGACTTCAGGGTAATGCTCAATACTGAGATTTCCTTCCACCCATGAGCCCAGTTCTCCGTTGTCCAACCGCTTGCCCCTGAAAATGATTTCCCGTTCCATAATTTTACCTGCCTTGATTTTCCTTTCTCCTTGGTATGTACACCCGATTATGATGTCCCTTTTCTTCCTTCCGCACATCCGCAAAAAGCCGACCGATGCTGAGCATCGTCTTATCATTGCCCTCTATTCACAGGATATACGGATTGACCCGCTCACAAGAAGTGTATCAAGTCTTTGGCGAAGGGAGAGGGATTCGAACCCCCGGACGGCTCATCACCGCCTCTGGTTTTCAGGACCAGTGCCATCAGCCAAACTCGGCCATCCCTCCAAATTGTGAGAGAAGATGCTGGCGTGGAAAAAAGAGAAGAAAAAAGCACGTCAAGGCATCTTGTTGCCTCTCACATATTTTTATACGCAAAAAGAAAAAAATATATATCATTTTTAGAGAGAAAAATAATAATTATTTTCTCTGGACTTCGCGCCCGATTGCCAAAATTTTATCGTGAATATCTACTGCCTTTCGGGCTGAGTCTTTCTATTGCTTCTTTTGCCAAAGGACTACGAGTGGATTCGCTCTCCATAAACGACACCTGGCAGCACAGCTTGCTTCCAAACATCCTATCAGCGGCATACACAAGGCCGTTATTGAGACGGTCAAGGTAAGGGTTGTCTATCTGGTCCGGGTCGCCCATGATGACGATCTTGGAGCCTTCACCCAGACGGGTTATAATGGAAAGCACCTGGCTGACGGGGCTGTTCTGCATCTCGTCAACCAAAATAAACTGGTTTGTAATAGAACGTCCACGCATATACGCCAGCGCCTGTACTTCAATAATACGTCGGTCGAACAAATACTCCAGAGGATCTGCTTCCTCTACCCCATCCTTCTTCATAGACCTACTTCCAGGCATAAGGTTGTCCACATTGTCCGTAAGACCTCGCAGACTGGGCAGCATCTTCTCCTTCTCGTCTCCTTTTAGGAATCCGACATCGGCATCCATCTTTGCGTTAGGCCTTGTGAGAAGAATGCGGCGGTATCTGCGATCCTCCAACGTCTGCTGCAATCCCGCTGCCATAGAGAGAAATGTCTTACCTGTTCCAGCGGGACCCCGGAGGATCACAAGGGGAATGTTCGGGTCCATGAGTGCATCGAGAGCAAATGCTTGGGCAACATTACGGGAGGTTACCTCATATACAGGATGTTCCGTGCTATTCCGAATCGAAACGATCTTTCCGCCGCGAAACCGCCCAAGTAAAGTTCCTCCAGTCGGATTGGATGTGTTAATAAGCATCAGATACTCATTTTCAACAAGCGGATTGTCTCGAGAAACACAATCGAGTATGACATTAGTACAGTCAGTAGCCTCATACTGGCAATCAGGATTAAGTTCAAGATTTTTTTCTCTGGCGAAATGAGTCATTTCCGCGTCAGAGACGTACAAACACTTTCTACCAGGATAGGGATTATCGATCTTAGCCGGATCATCAGACTTGTACGGTTCAACATGGAGTCCATAACATTTTGCTTTGAGGCGAACGCCTGGGTCTCTGGAGACAATGATAGAGTCAGTTCGAGCTCGTGCGGCACGGTACAAAGTATCTGCGGCAACAACCCTGAGAGATCCGCCGTTCTTCAGAGAAATTGCGGAGTCACCGCCAAGATAAAGATTATCAAGCAGATTATTGACTTCAACAGCGTTGCCGCGTCCTTCGCCTCCATGACGAACTATATTCCCGATCTCATCTATAACACATGACGGGATAATGACTTCGTTATCATCAAAGGCAAATATCGCTCGAGGAAATGAAAGAAGAACTGATGAGTCGAGAATATAAGATTTTTGCATTCAAAATAACTCCCTTATATTTTTTGATGGTGGGCCTTCAAGGACTCGAACCTTGAACCATCCGGTTATGAGCCGGGCGCTCTGACCAGTTGAGCTAAAGGCCCATATTTGGTGGAACATATCGGGGTCGAACCGATGATCTTCTGATTGCAAATCAGACGCTCTCCCAACTGAGCTAATGTCCCATTATGAGTGAGAACTAAAATTGAGAGTAAACCGAACAGTGCGAATTACATATTCAACGGGAGGATACTATTCATAAGGAATCACCTCAGCAGAAGGGGGAGCAGAAGGAAGATAACCAACAGTAGGAGTCACGAAAGAAACAGGAAGAAAAGAAACTAAGGAATCTAAAACCATGTTGACGTACGAAAGATACGATATACTATATACCCAAGTATAATTATAAGTGAAAATTTGATAAGCAGTTCCACAGACAGTATAAAGTCAATAAGAATCGTTGTAGCTGATGCCGTCATTTGAAGACCACCCTTCATCAAAAGATAAGAAAGTTTGTTGATACACCCGGCGAAAGGGTGTAAGAAGGCGTCAATGAATGATTGCAGGAATGGCCGGAATAAAGCTCACCGGCAGGATCATGGATAGTATTCCTATCCGAAGTCTGAACATGACCACCAGAGGCAATAACGCCAGATTGAGAAACATTATGTACAGAATGACCAGTGTCCGTAAAGGCCAGAGAAGACGAAACAGGGACAGACAGAGGGCCGGAAGAAGCGGGCTGATAAATACCAAAAGCTGAATTTTCCACAAAAGAAAGATTACTTACTTGATAAGCAATAATAGTACCGAGAAGAGAAGAAGAATTAGTGATGGTAAAGGAAGGGAAAGAATATTACCACCATACGGATTTACCAAAGCATTATCAGAAAATACCCAGATAATACAAGAAACCAATTGATAAGAATAATTCCTAGGCAATGCTAAAAGGGTAACACCAGAGAATGACGAAGGAATTGGTCCGAGTGGCGGGATTCGAACCCACGGCCTCGACATCCCAAATGTCGCGCTCTACCAACTGGGCTACACCCGGATATTGACGCCCAGTTTAGGGCGCCGATAATATTTTTAAAGCCTCTTTAATAATTTGCCCGTGCGTCACTTTTCTTGTCTTAGTCATATCTACATACGCAAACCAAAAGATTTCTATTGTTCGGCCGTCGTTCAATCGATTGACCACTGAAAATCATATTGTTTGTGACATCCGTTCCCTTTATGAGGAATACTCACTGCTCTGCGAATGGCACGGTTCGATTGTCTCTTATAAAAGGTTCTTATGGAAGAATTTTTGGTATGTTGAAGATATTTTCCAACACGAGTCCAACGTCCATTTACAACTGAACACTCAACATAATGCGTCTTAGGATATCCCATATACTGAGCACGATCCATTGCATTCGTGAGTTTTTTCTTTTTCATCTTGCGCCGGTAAGGACGCCCGGTTTTTCTCGATCTGTTCGGAGAATAATTTATTTGAGATTTATTGGATGAATCATCTGAATAACACATATCAAATTTGTCATCATCCAAACGTATCCTTGTATTGGAAACAGTATTCAAAAATTTATCTCCTTTCTAATAAATATAAAATGAAAAATAATGATATTTTAATCCGCAAACGTCCAGTCTTTTAAGAGAGCGGCACCCGAGGAATAAGGGATGAGCATCAGCTTTGTTTTGACCCAGCGATCATTACGTCTCTTGATAATAGAAACATTATATGTACGACCTACGAGCAGGCCGTCAACTCCGCTGTTCACCCCACCTTTAAAGCGCATACGCCCCGTAAAAATAACGTTATCATCCTCGATTGTTTTTGTCTTTGGCATGAAAATTTTAACTCCTTTAAAAAATTACATTTTATCGTCAAGTACAGTTGACAAATTATCTATATTCGTTAAACATAATTGACGTTTAGGCGTTGTCTTTCGCTTCCTCTTCCTCAAGCGCTTCCCAAAAAGCACTCCCCTTTATTTCCTCAAAAGTGTTCTCGGGCGCATTAAAGGAATAACTTGAATCGTCGTATTGTATTGAACAATACAAATCGCCATTGTGGTCAAAGAGCCTGCTACTGGTGTTTCCTAAATAATCCACATAATGACCAGGCATTGGCTTATGTACAATTTCAATATCCTTTGCAAACGCAGCCCACTTTTTGCCAATTTCTGAATTTTTCTTGAAATAACGCACGTTATAAGCGTAAGTTTTGGAAGTCATTTGCGACCCAAAGTTTTGCAGATCTTTTACAGTAGGGACTATGGCATAGCTTTCTTTACTTGGGACAAACTCTTTTGCCTCGATTCCATTGCTATTGGCAAATGAGACGTAACGAGAGCACATCAATGAGGAAGCTTCGAGCCATGAAAAATAGCTTTTGAACAAACTGGAGTCAGACTTTATCCTATAAAATTTTTCCATAAGTTTTGATCCTTTCAGATGTTTTTTGATGGTGACGCCAGCGGGATTCGAACCCGCGATACAGGATTGAAAGCCCTGTGACTTAGCCGCTTGTCGATGGCGCCACTTTTCGAAAAAATAAACGCAATTCTTATTTGCCGTGAGACGCAATGTGTAAGATAAAAAATCTCGAAACCGTTGCGACTCTAAGGAAATCTTATTTGCTGGTCATTTGCTGATAACGAAAAAGATACACAATATGAAAAACGAAATCGACTGGTCTGCAAATGTTTCTTGCTCTATTATTTATATACGCAAATTGTGCAAAAAATATATCACAGAACAGCAGAATTTCCGAAAAAAAGCGGCCATGCCGAAGCATGACCGCAATATATAAAGGATATCTCTTATTTCTCAATGAGGCGGGTGAATCTGGCGAAGATAGTCACAGCCTGAGCGCGGGTAGCAAGTCCGTGGGGATCCAACTGGGTCTGGGAGACACCGACGATAATGCCCATATCAACAGCCCATTTCATGGCCGCTTCAGCCCAATTGCTGATCTCTCCGGCATCCTCATAAGCAGAAAGGTCGATGTCGGATTCTGGCTCGTTGAAATAGCGCCACAGCATTGTAACGAGCTGTTCACGGGTAATGCTGTTGTCGGGATCAGTTCCGTCAGAAATACCACGCTTTACGGCCCAATCCAGGCTCGTTTCTTTCCAATGCTCACCGCTGGCATCCGCGACGAAATCGAAACGGGCAAGCATGGTCATCAACTCAACTCTGGAAATGTCCTTTTCAGGGCTGAACTCTGTTGTGCTGGTGCCGTAGACGATACCATGCTCAAAAGCGTATTTAAGATCGTCCTCATACCAAATCCCGTCAGGAACATCGGTAAAGGGCACATACTCACTGACAACAGGGTGACTGGGCCACTCGGTGGTACCGCATCTTGTGCAAACGTCGTCAACAACATTATGGCCAAGGGCGGGAATACGCTTTGTGATGTAGCTGCCACATCTCGAACAAGTAGACAGGGCAAGACCAGACTCCGTGCAAGTAGGCTCAACAACAGTATGATAACTGCCATAAGAGTGGCCGAGAGCAGGAGCGTCCGGGTCAGAAACAGTTACAGTCTCACCGCAGAACACACAAACGCCAGTTCTGTCAGCAGACTCAGTACAACTTGAGGAGGTTTCAACAGAGCCGTCAAAGGGCACAGAGTGCGGAAGAAGCTCAGTGCGCTCACGCTTGACATCAGCACCGCACACATCGCATGTACCAACATCGTGGCCATGGACAAGACAGGTAGCATCGGTGTCAGGCGTCCACTCGGTCACAGTATGCTCCAGAGTGGGGATCTCAATATGCTCGACCTTATTCTCATAAGTCTTGCCATCAACAGTGACTTTAGCGACAAGTTCCTCTTCGCCGGCAACATCGCAGGTAGCTTCCCTAACGATGTTCTTAGTCACTTCGGCGGAGAACGTCTCTTTATGAGAGTCATCGCGAGAGCAGGTCAGAGTCACAGAGGCGGAGGTGTGATCATCGGACCAGGTCCAAACGGCGCTTGCCTCGATCCAGTCATGTCCAAGCGCAGGAGTAGTTTCCTGGCGCTCAATAATGTCTTTGCAGACGGAGCAGCGCTTACCTTCAGAAAGGCCGGTTCCCTCACAAGTCGCGTCAACAGCGGGGATGATCTCAGGAGTATGGTCAACTTGGGGAGCTTCAGCACCGCAAACAGTGCAGTGGCCGTGAGGCTCGTCAAATGTATGTCCCTGGGCAGGAATAACTTCCGATTCCTTTTCAACGTACGTGCATTTGGAGCAGTAAATCCTCTCGGTCTTTCCGTTCTCGGTGCAGGTAGCGTCCACTGCGGGATCGGTAACCAGTGTGTGGCCACTCTGGCAGACGTAAGTATGGCAAACAGTGCAAATGCCCTGCTCATCCGGGGTGTGATCTGTGGTGGTATTGAGGACTTCAACATCCTTGGTACTCTCACACCACTCGCACTTCAGAAGGTCGACCCTATTGTCCTTGCAGGTAGCAGCTGTTTTTGTGCCGTAAGGAACTGTATAGGAGTGCTCACCCTTCTTGTTGGTATCCAGGACCTGATTGACCGCGTTGTGGCAGATGTCGCAGGTAGCGGTCTTTAAAGCGCCCTGGCAAGTGAGGCTCTGGGTCGTGTAGTCAGTAAACTGATGCCCGGTGGAGTAGACGGTCGCTGGCATAGCGTGATAATCGCAATTCTTGTTCTCGCACACCATCTCGGCAGTAGAGCCATTGGCGGTGCAAGTAGGAGCCACAGCATCCGTAACCTTCTTGAGAGAGTGACCGGTTGCAGGAATGACAGTAGACGCCTGAAGTACAGTACCGCAGTCCTCGCAGACGATCGTATCTGTAGCGCCGTTCTCTGTGCAGGTAGCAGCCTTGCCGGTCTCAGTTCTCCTGTTGTTATGAGGACAGACCTTGGCGACCTGAGTCTCACCAAACTCCTGGATCTCCGCGGTTTTAACCTCAGAGGGGATGAATGAGACATTAAGAACATCATTGGACTTGACCTGAGCGCCGGTTACAGTAAATGTACCGTCCTCAGAGACATCAATGGATTCACCGCCAAGAGATACAGATTCCACAGCAAATCCATCGACAGCTTCGATCTGGAACTCAACCTTGGTATCATCATGGAACGGAATATTTCCGGCCTGACCAACCGCCTCAACGCCGTTGACCTTGACAACACCGTTACCGTCTGAAACAACGATAAGGGTACGCTCAGGATCAGCAACAGCGGCAGCAGAAGAATCGGCGGTCTTCTTCACCGCTACGATCTCAAAGGGAGAGAACGCGTCGCACATGATAACCATACCGTAAGGAGTCGGGATGAGTGTGATCTCGTTGACGCCAACGATGTCATCACCCCATGCATGTCCCTCTTTCTTCTCATTGCCACAGGGGTGGTCAGCGTCACAACGGGTAAAGTGGTAAGCTTTAAGCTCTACTTCGCTGTCCCCTCCAGTCAACATATCATAGGTGATTCCGGCGGGATAACCGACCTGGACACGCAGAGACTGACCGGGTTTCAGCTTGACCATAGGGCAAATACGGTTGAAGTTGATCTCAAAGACAGAGCGGCCGACGACCTCCTGTCCCTCGAGCTCCTTACCAACTTTACTGTCCTCAAGGGCGTTTTCAATGCGCTGGTAATCCTCACGGTTACCGGCGCCAGGGGTCTTATCTTCTACGACGAGCATCAGCCGGCCGTTAAAACCGTTGGTGTTCATCTGCTCTTCAAGGGCATCAATAACATCCTCATCCGTGCCGCCCTTACGAGCCATCTCAGCCAAGTCGAGATTTTCGGGCGCGTCAAGGAGAGTCGGCTTACCCCAGAGATTCCAGTCAATCCCCTGGCTGCGATAGCAGGCGGGGCAAAGACCAGGAACGGCGCAGATGACGCCGAAGGAGTTGGCAAATTTATTGGAACGGGAACCGACAAGGCCCTCCAGCTGGAACCTGTATTCGGTGATATCATCCTGCCACATATCCGAGGCGCGGAAGTTGAAGGACACGCCGTCCACGCGGCATCCGTTCTTAACGTCACATTTATGCTGCGGATCGTGTTCCACGTTCTTCGGACAGTCAAGCACAGACTTCTGACCCTCGCCAGAACCATAAACGTAATGCCACTGGAAATCCACATAGGTATTATCTGTACCGTCATTGGGCATATCCACGTAGCCGTCACGGTCCTTATCGAAGGGCAGGTCGCCGGTGATAACGGCAATCATGTCACCGCCAGTGCGCAAATCCTGCTGAATCGTAGTGTAGCTCACACGAATTTCCTGCACAGCAGCGAGAGAGGAATTATCGGTAAAATCATCGATACTCATGGCATCGCCGGCAACAGGATGATAGAGCTCGTCGTCGAAGGTAACATCAAAGCGGTAATCATATCCCGCCGTACCCTGCACGTTAGGCGCGGGGGTCTGACGGAAAACGTAAGGAGGCGCCTCATAGCTGGCATTAGAGTTGTAGAGCATATCAGACTGTGCTACGAAATCAGATCCATCGCCGTTGTAGAACGCCTGCTCCCATGTGTAAGACCAGTCGTGACGGTTCGCCCACTCGTCATAATCGTCAGGCTTGCGGGTCGTAACAGCGATCTCGACATACTCGCAGGTGCCTGTGTAGACATGGAGACCATCTTTCCCGTCATAAAAATAGTCGTTCTTTGCCAGGAACAGTAAGGCGGCGTTGGCATAGTACCACTCATGCATAACATGAGAGGTCCCATCAGCATGCATATCATACATCCTGATAAGGAAATAATATCCCTTTTCAGCGGACTCAGCCATATTCATTCCCTGGAAGGAGACGGTGAACACACCAGCCGGGATCCCTTCCACGGAGCCGGCGACAGAGTAATCGACTTTCAGTCCGGTTTTATCCCCGTAGGCGGTAGACCCATTATAGCTTGAGGTTTCGATCTTCGGATACTTAAACTCGAAGTTCCCGGTAGACACATAACCAGAAGGCTGCCAGTATTCTCCGACAACGTTCTGACCGACCATGAGATAAGTCACGGTCTCTGTCTCGTCGTTACCAAGCTTAGTGTTGTCAATTTCGCGTTTTCCGTACCAGTCAACGGGCACGGGGTCGTCCCAGGTGGCATCCACGACGTACCAACGGGAAGTATCAGGGTCGCTGTCGTCAGGGATGTTGACCGCGTTCCACATGTGGTTCTCGGGAGGGCCCTTAGTCTGGATACCGTGAATCAGGACACACTCTACGCCCAGACGGGTCAGGATGACCTGCATGGCACGGGAATACGCCTCGCAAACGCCCTGTTTGGTGTAGAGGGCATAGAGCGTACGGATGTACGGCTCGTCGCCCTTCACACACTCCGTCTCGTACCGATAACTCAGTCCGCGCGTAACGGAGTCATGGACAGACCGCACGAGAACAGCCTTGATATCCGCATCGGAATATGTACCGCCGGCGTTCTCCGCATTCAGAGCGGCAATAGCATTATCCTCAATCGTCTTAAGGACCTTTTCCAGGTTTTCGTCCATAGTCTTAACCTGGTCGGCCTGCATCTCCTGGCCGCCAAGCAGGTAGGTCTTTCCCCTACCCGGACCAATCAGTACATGGTAGTCCCCGTTCCCTTCCTTAGTCACATGGAAGGAGAGATACCCGGAGTCTATGTACCAAAGCTCGGAATGGTCAAGGTCAAGAGCGTCCTTAGCGGCACAGAAATCGTTGTAGAGATCCTTGTTCCCGGCAAGGTAAGCCTCAACAGCTGCATCATCCACCTCGTCGATCTCCATGAGGTCAATAAACTTTGTGCCCTCATAGTAATCAGCCTTTGTGGATTCGTCGGAAAACTCATGGAGAAGCTTGTTGTAGATAGCCATACTTCTCGGATTGAGCTGCTTGTAGAAATAGTCTGATGTCAGCTTCTTCGGGGTATATGCGTAAGAACCCCCCTCAGCTGCAAACGCTGTGACAGGCACAAGTGAAAGGGCCATCACAAGCGCGATCAAAAAGCTCAGGAATCTCTTTTTCATACAAGAAAAATCCTTTCAAAAATATAAATGTTTAAAAAATATTTTGGATATCGCTAAGAACACGTCTAAAGCATGACCCACATCTCCTTTCTTGTGTTGGGGTGGGGCAACTTTAGATACGCAAATTCACAAAAGAATATAAGCGTTGTGTTGAAAGCGCTTATATTTTCTTGTTTTTAACGTTTTAGGGAATTACTACAGGTAAGTCCGCTCCAAAAGTCTTATCCACTTACTCCGTCGCTACCCCAATGTCAGGCTCAGGCGCGAAAGCAGAGATGATCATGTCTGCGTCAACGGACTCCGTGCTGGTCATAACAATAAGAATAAGACCATCTTTTACGGCATATTTTACGATAGCTTCAGGCTTACCACAATTGGCGTTCCAGTATGTGTTTGCGTTCTTAAAAAGCTCCTGTGCGTACGTATCTATATCAAGGTCATCGGAGGGGTCGATCAAAATTACCGCGTAGGGACTCGGGCCAACCGCAGGGGTATTGGCAGCTACGCGTGTATTCGCGTCGCAGGCAAGGCCATTAAACCACTGGGAAAACTTCTTCGACGTATACAGAGGATATGTTGAGTAGGAGGAATAGTTGTTCATCAGGAACTCGTCAACCTCACCACCCATGATCCCAACGACTTTATCTACCAGATCATCCGCGTTTGGAAGCTTGATATCCTCAGGTCCCTCCGTGCCAGAGCTCGACCCAGTCTGGTTAGGAGTATCTGCCGGCGTGATCAGGTCTCCATAGGTAGGATAATCATAGTGATGATTATCTGCATCCTGAATTTCAGGATCAGCTTGGTAAGTATCGTTATTAACCGTTGCGTTAGGTACCGTAGTTGTGTCAGTGGGGATTGTGGGTAAGTATGAGGGAGTATTGGTAGCGCGGAGATCACTTAAAATCGAACAGGCGGAAAGCGTCAGAATAGAACAAGCTACCGCGCAGATTGCTAAAATTCTCAGACTTTTCTTCATAGTGAGACGACCTTTCTGGAAAACAATTTTGCAGAGCAAAGATTTGGGAAATTGATGAGGAGGTTAGGAGGACTCTTCGATACTCTGCTCATCCTTCAGACCAAGCAAAGCTTTTAGCTGCCGCCAGATTTTCAGCTGTCGCTTATCTATGCGGCGGACACAATCCTCGACCAAATACACGCGGTTACTGATTTGATCGAGATTATCGGTATGCGAACGAAGTTCATTTTCAATTTTCGTGACCAAAATTTGCTTTTCCCTATCCCGCATATCTTTGTTTTCGTAGTTGATCCTCAAGCCCTGGCCAGACTTCAGATGGACAGTCAGAGTATACGGAAGATCACTATTCCCCTGTTCGGCACTTACGTACGATACCTCAGCCGCGGGGAAACTGTAATAAGAATTAAAGTTTATCATGTTCTAACTCCCAAAAAAGATAAATTGTTGAGCATCAGTTGATTAGTTGGTCTATCAGTTGATGTTTCAGTTGGTCTATTGGTTGATTGTTTTTCAAATGTCCCTGATGACAATCAACATCAAATCAGGTCAGTTTGATTCCAGTACCCTTGCACACGCTGCATGTCTCGGTATCCTGTTTATCCGCTCCCCCAGGCATTTTCACAACGCCTTCCCCATGACACGCAGGGCAGATGAGCGATGAGGCAGCGGCATTGAGTTTAGAAATTGCCTCGTTATACGCGGCAATCTCAGCATCGTAAGCGTTGATACGGCGGCGAGCTTCTTCGGCATACGCCTTTTTATCTGCCATGGCTTTGGCACGTTTCTGAATGATACTTGTGATGATATCCATTTTTTATTGCCTTTCAATTTTTAGTTATTTTTTTGGTATTCACGAATCTCAATTTCGTATCCATTAATGGAAAGATCGTGTAAGCTGATCATACCGGCGACGCCATCGGAGACGAACCAGAACGTGCCGTGCTTGAACGTTATCTTGCCATACTCAAGGATACCGATTCTTGTCACAACTCCCCTGTCCCCCTCAAAAATCATCTGTCCATTCTTATCTGAAACTCCAGAACACAGGGCAACGGATTCAGGCTCAACCTCTTCATAGTTCCAAATTCGGCCCGTAGGAGCGTATGTGCCGATGAAAGAGCGACCAGAGGGTTCCTCCAATAAACACCCAAAAATTTTCTCTTGATTGTCCTTACGGACACCGCGAAACAAATATGTAGGCATATGATCTCCTTCTAATTTTACGACTTTAGTTTCCATACTTTTTTGCCTTATCACAGCTTTTGTAGGGGGAGTTTCCAAGTGTACTCTCGCACGCAATCGGGCGGACATCTCACTTATCGTGTGGAGGGTGCATGAGCCCGTAGCTGAAGTGATTACGCAATGATCCATATGTCCTCCTATTTTTAAGTACATTTAGTTATTCGGGAAGCTTCCAAATCTCGATTTCCCTATCCTTCAACTCTTCGCGAATGATATCCAATACGGTATCCCAGTTACCGCCTCCAAGACCGCAACCCATGCCATAGGGGATACGTATGACTGCGCCAGGATGTTTTCTTGAGAGAGTACGGAGTGCTTGCCGGAGAGCGGCGTAATCCGTGTATAGCCTATCTCGACCGTAGGCAAGCTGTCCAAAAATATTGGCTACGGAGAAATTCGAAAAACAGCAAATGTCTACGATTTGGACTTGTCCGAGAAGACTTTCAGGCGAGTTACGCATACACATAGCGTAGTATTCCTGGTATACATTTGGAAAAGTCTTTTTGATTTGCTTTGCCAAGCCTGCTCCCATGACACCTTTGCAGTTTACCTGATGACAAATGATTACGTCTTGTCCGTCAGATGGCGGGGTCAAGATATCTCCTGTCACTTCACGAAGAGCACCATCTTTATTATTTTTGGTGGGGGTTTCTTTCACAACGATTCGCCCCATCTGTTCTGACCTCATCTCATACTTCAGAACATTGGCCACCTTACGATTCATGATGTCTTTCTGAGTCTCTTCGTCAAAATCTTTTAAAATACCACGCTGAATCAGCATTTGCATGACCGCTTGAATGTGATGATACTCCGTCAGGAGCTGGCAACTGTTCGTTGTCTTTTTCTCATCATTCGGGTGAAATGCGTCTGGGCCAAAACGGAGGTACTTGGCGACAGCCTGACTCAATTCTCCGCACTCTTCCATTAAAACTATTAAAAGATTCTCGTCTCTTGTCATTTGAACCCCTCCCCAAAAACAACTCTACACTGTGGATTCTTTTCTTGCTGTCTTACTTATTTTTCGCAACTTTTTGCCATCGACAAAAATATCATGTCCGGCCTCTTGCAATTCTCTTTCAGTTTCCTGGTCATAGCGGCATTCTTCATGTTCAGTATAGCAAATGACCTTCCCATTTCGTTTGACCTCATACCTCATACGCTCACCTCCACAATCCTCTCCACAGCCTGAGGGTACTCTTTCCTCCAAAGTGTAATCAGCCACTCGGGAGCTTCCACAAACACAAACTCCCCCGGCCTTACTCCGAGATACTCCCAATTGGCACACAGTCCGCTGACAGCACCACGAGGATTAGATTTTGCTTCATATACCTTGCCTCGACGAAGGACCGTACCTGGCTTCGCAAGAAACAGCAATTCAGGACGAGCATTTTCTAACATTCTAATTTTAATCATACAGCACCCACATCTTTCCGATATACCCTTTGGAACTTTGCCAAGTATCTATCACTTTGAATCTCTTGCCAATACCATCGCCATGCTCCGTAGGCTTAATGCAAACCGTATGTATCTGTCTCAGGACAAGAAAGAAGTTTCCTCTCTTCCTGTTTTGTCAACTCTCTATTTGATATGTAATCTTTCATTTTATGCTCACGATCTTTCCATTTTACAAATACAGATTTACAAATACAGAGACAAGCCGTAAACAGAGCTATCCCATCCATTCATGCTTATGGCAGCAAACTGATCATCACTGAGTTTTTTCCCAAGTCCCATACCAACAAAGTATTTTTTCCCGTGCATTTTTCCGCTGGAGATCTTGACCCAACCATGGTCCTCAAGATACTGTTCCGGGTCGCTGATTTTCTCCAACTCCCCCACTATTTTCTCAGCCAACGCGATATGGCCACCGTAGTCGCAGAAGAAAAACCGTCCGTCTGGAGCGATCCACCCGAAGCGAGGCACATCGTCCTCCCGGACACTGACCCGTGGATGCTTGCTGGGTTGTTCAGGCGCATACCCCGCAATCGACTCGTCAATTTGTGCGAAGCTCACGTCCGAGAAGTTGCGATGGAAACTGGGAAAGGCCCAATGAAGAAAGATGGGATTGTAAGCCATAATGATACTTGCCGGGGAAACACCGCTGGTCACGAGCTGTTCCAGGAAACCGCTCACCTGCTTTTTCTCAAGCGCCTCCCAATGCCGGGCTCCATCAGGGGTTTCCCAGAGAAGAAGAATACTTGTCATCACTCACCATCACTCTCTTCGAAAGGGTCTTTTCAGTGCATATGGTTATCGCCGGTAGCGTAGTCTATCTCAATACCAGGCTGTACATTGAAGCAGTACACGCAGAACATAACGCCGGCGCCGTTATCCGCAACGGAGTAAGCCTCCATCAGAACGCCACGAGCAACAAGCTCGTCGCCTACAAAGATAGGTGTCACACGGTACAAAACGGGCTTACCGGTCGAAGCTATATAGTCCGCGACGTCGTTTTCAAAGCCGAGCATCCCGTCCACATTCATCGCACGAGTGCCTGTAATGAGGTTTTTCTCATTCGCGTTCTCCCCTGTCAGCTGGAACCCAATGAGATGACAACGGTTATATATATATCCGCCATCAACAAGGCTGGAATCATATTTGTTATTTACCCAACCTGTGGGTTTCACGCGTGAAATACTCTCGCGCTCCTCAGTCGGCATTGTGTCTAAACTGACAAGTGCCTCTGCCGTTCCGCAACGGCCAAGAGCATCAAGCTCCGCATAGCTCTCGAAAGAATCAGAATCAACGTAAGAGTCAAGTTCGGAGTCTGTAAAAAAGGGAACATTGTCATTTACAACTACCCACGGATATCCCTCATACTCAGGGAGATCAGACGCGAAAGTCTCTATGTCCTCAGAGACATACGACGGCACATATGTATAATCACCGCCCGGATCGTGAGGAATCGCAAAATATACTGAGATAAAACCGATAATTGCAAAGATAGCCAAAAACGCTAAATAGAGAAGATTAGTCTTATTTATCTTTTTATTCAATGTAATTACTCCTTTTCTTTTTCTTTAAAGTCATCAAACAACCAAAAATGTTTGTTACCAGTCAGACAGTTATATGGGGCGCATGTACCACTGGCCTCATCGTACTCCCCTTTCGTTTCCCAGTCGTCTGCGTTGACACTCGTTTGGTTCCAACCGACGGCAATGATATCAGGGTCGGCCAAGATACTCTGTAAGATACTGACTTGTTCTGAAAGATTAGTCTCCCATTTGTCTTCCTCACGCTCAAACTCTTGCATCGCCTCTATGACACGGCGGATATTGCACTTTCTCACCAAGCAATTATCAAAGGTAGTGGAAAGAACGATCCTGTCTGAGAGAGGCACGCTTGGGTCGTCCGCAAGGGACCATATGGCCTGGATCGGGTCGGCTGAGGAACCAGAGAGATTGAAACTTGGTATTACTCGAGTCGGCAAATATCCGCATATGCGACGGATATCATCGTCGGTCATTTCCGGCCTATACCACGATTCCTTGAGCAAATCATCGGGACGGTACGGGGGAAGATACCTGAATTCCATAATTCGCCAGATCGCCATGGCGCCAAGCCAAGAGTTTCTGACTTCGCCAGCTTTATGGGCAAAGCCGGAGGAATCGAAGGAGAAGATATGGACGAAACTCACAGGAAATTACCTCTTTTTTCTTGATATACTGTTATACGCAAATCATTGAAAATCTATATCATCAAAAGAAAAAAGACTCCAGAGTTTCCTCTGGAGTCTGCCGAAAATAATTTAATCCCAATAAGTCAATCAACAAAATTGAATATGGGAGCATACTGCCTTTCGCGCATCTGTTCCAGCCACTGTTGGCAGTCAGCATGTGTTGTCCCTTTTCTTGGATTTAAAGTGAAATAGGTTCGTATTTTTCCTTCTCATAAACAAAGGGACCTTTTCCATGAGAGTTCTCCCGCTCAAGATGATATTCTCTGTAGTTCTTCAACCTCAAGCGAGTGCAAACGCGGGCGGCACTGCCATATGTGCGATACGTGGTATCTTCGTTTTCGAATGTTCCGTCAGTGACATAGCCGCCCTTACGGAGAAGATAACTCTTGCCAGCATGAGGACCTGTTTCATAGGTAACTTTGATCAGAAACATTGTTCGCACCTCACAGTCTCAAAAGCCGGATTTCCTCGAAGGAGTGGTCCAGCACTCCCTCGAGCATTTTCCCAAGGAACAAATAGCCCGTCCCCGGTTCAGTACTTTCAAGCCCTCTTGCGTACCCAATTGCGTTCTCGATCATTACTCTGATAATGTGCTCGTCCGCAAAGACATACGCGGAAAAGAGCCAGTCAAAGAACTCGTCATCGTCGTAGATTTCGCTGATACCAAGAAGTTTAGGCAGCGAGGTCTGATAGGTATCTGAAATAGAAACAGCGTAGACCTTGTTTCCGTCGCAGAAGGCGCATTCGCCGTCCTCATTGAGGCGGATGCTTTCCCACTCGCGGAACATTTCCTGAACGTCCTCAAAGATGTATACCGTCGTTGTTTCGTGATATGCGTCAGCCGCAGACACAAACCACTGGCCGGAATCCAGCTTGATATACAAGGCCTTTGTTCTTTTATAGCAAACATACCAGCCCTCAGCGGACTGCCTCAATTTGCTCGGGAAACCAGTTTTCATTGTCCGCATACTTCACTGCTCCTCGTCTACGCCATTGTCCACGATATTGATCGTGTATCCATCAATGGACCCGGTATCCAAATCGACATCGCCGTAGTCAGCGTCGATTTTCAGCTTTCCACACAGGTCGTCGACAATGCAGTCCGGGATATAGGAGTCGCCGCGAATGATGACTCGGCCATCCAGAAACATTTTCTTGATGATATCCGTGTCTCCGTTCAGCAGATTGAGAATTTCGTCTTGGGTCAGGTCTACACTGACACCAAGCCTGAACCAAACATTTGTTTTTCCCATTTTTGTCATTCTCCTTTTTTTGGGCATCCGCATTTCTATGCAGATGCCATTTATTTTTTTGTTGTGTTAGGCCACTTCGGTAGGAAGCCCGCAAAGTTCGATCCGAGTGGCAGAAACAAGACCGTGTTCCTGCTTGTACCTATAAGCCAGGTTGCACTTGGCCTGCTTCGCGGAAACAGCATACGTTTTACCCTTCCAGTTGTTCGCCACAACTGTGTTAAAGTTTTTGACAGCTCCAACGTATGTATAGAGCTTCTTTTCTGCCATGATCTGTTTTCCTCCTTATTGCTTTTTTCCAAATAAATTGGTTATTTGTACTTACGCATAAAAGGAAAATAATATTATTTTTGAAAAAAACGTATATTTCAGTAACCATAAAAACAGGAAGAAACAGAGGTAAGGATAAATGACATTATTGGTAAACCTTATGGCCGTCGAAGTGGATATTGATGAATACAATGTCCGCAAAGAAATAGACGACTTAAAAGAGGCTGTTATTCGCGGAGTAAAAGCGTTTATGCAGGATGCGTTTCCAAATGTACGGTGTTTTGTTAAATCAGTTACAGTCGCGGAAACCAGCGCAGAGACTAATAAGATCAAAAACACGGCTAAGAACTGGAATAAGGATATTCGAAGTCGTTTTATGAAGGCTCTGGAAAATGTAAATCTTTTAGCCAGATTTCACTCTGACCAAACTCATGCATTAGCCCAAGCAGCCAGAGAGATGGACGACGAATTCTTCCCCGGAGGCAGAATGGGTCTGATTTACCTCAAAGGATACTACTCCGTTGCAGGCACATTTATGACCGATGAACTCTGGAGCAACATCCAGCAGAGTCCAAAGGAATACGCAATCATTGAGATGGAATGTGAGGATAGATAAGCAATTATCTCTCCCCTATCTTAAAAACAAATGTCCGCTGGACAGAAAGGATCATAAACATGAAAAGAATAAACATTAATGAGGTTCAAAATTTCGCGATCTCAAAAGCGTTCGGCAAACCTGTCCTGATAACCTCCTCGCGCATCGACCCTCATACGGTCCCCGATAATGTGTTTCTGTATGAGATCGATGATAATGATCCAAGGGAGATGGTACTGTGCGAGAGGGCCGGTTGTTTTCAGTATAGCGTCATCTCTGCTTCAAAGATCGCGCTGTACGGTCAATACAAATGTCGAAGAGTCCCTAAAAACTGCGATCTTATTACAGATTACGCGACCGTAACGCTGGAGGACTACTGCAAGGCTCAGAATGTTTCCCTCTCAAGGCCTTACTGCCACATTTCCATAAGGGAGCCCAAGCTGCCCGATGAGGAAAAGATGTTCTATGCGTTCTGTGAACATGATATGGACGACCCTGTTATAAAGGCCCGTATCGGTCACGTTCGGATAGACTTCGGCGACGGAGGAGATAGACTCTGGCATAGCTGGTGGGAACAGAACGGAAATGAGGACTTAAATACTCTTGAGTTCAAGTCCGACCTAGCTAAAGTCGTTGACAACTTGCGGCGCTGTGTTCTGAAGGACATGTCCTCCATGCGCTCCTACTGCTACAGTAACGGAACACCGCTGCCTGGCAGCAGAGATTACTACGGGTTCGTGGTAGAGACGGAAGAGTATGTGTACTACCTTCGTACTACATATATCCAAGGCGACTACAACGCCTATCTGAACTGCTTTAAGAAGTCTTTGCTTCCGGAGGTGTGATATGGACTGGCATACGACACTCGTCGCTATCCTCTATACCTTGGAAAAGGACTCGATTCGTGACCGGCTGACAAGCTCGTCTTGTGTGCGTTGCGTGTGGGACATTGCCGGGCTCTTTGTAGACCTGGACCTCGCCCACGAAAACGGCGCCGTTACGGACCAGATTTGTCTGTACGCCATCCCGGATGACGAATCCCCCAGCAAAGAGGATTGGCTTGAAGCCATAGAGGTCGCCAAAGGCGTAGCCAGCGAACTCAATGTCGTTCTTGAAATAGAGGATGCGCAATGAGTAAGAAAAACGTTCTTGAACGTATAGACGATGTGCTTGAACTCGTCTGCGCTCAGGCACTGGATATGTGGGACAGCGAGGTACCTGTTTCTTGTACATATGTGGCTAAGCAGCTCGGAATATCCCTGTATGCGGCGCGGACATGTATGCACAAACTGGCCGAGGATGGCTACGTTGTCAAGGACAGCTACGTATATGTCCCTGACGACGATTTCCCCAGCGCCCCGTATAACGGCTGGCATATGACACCGAAAGCAAAGGAAACAGACGCGTTCCAAAAGGCATCCTTGCGCGAGGCTCAGCTTTGCGCTAAGTGCTTTGAAGGAACCGTTGAAGAATGGATGAACATTCACAGGAAATACAGTTAAGGGCCTGGGGTAACCCAGGTCCAGAAAGGAGAATATAAAATGCTGAGTATCTATGACGCACAGCAGTATGTAAAACATTTTGAACAGGAGATGGGCGATAACGCCTATGTCAAGCTGTCTGAAGACGGTAAATCGATTCTGAGCTACAAGACAGGCGAAAACCTTGGCAGTATCGAACGGTTTACCCAAATCCTTCGCAAACACCTCCACTGCGACTTCGAGTTGATTTGGAGTTGTCACGCAAGCCTGGATGAGATATATAGATGCCGCCAGTGCGGTACGGTCATCTTCGGTGGTGACGATGAGGAGCGCTATGATCCTAACGAACGGTGCCCCACCTGTTGCCACGATCCGTCCGTTTGTCATAACGAATACTGGACGGCCGAAGATATCCAGAATGATCCCGACAAGGCGAAGACCATCCAGATGTATGAGGAGTTGGCCAAGAGAGAGAAAGAGGCTGAGATACGCCGCCAGAAGCGCGGAGGACTTTATGATCACGAGAGATGGATCGGTCACATCAAGACTAAGAAACGTCTCTTCACGTTCAAGCACCTGTGCTTCGGATGGGGCGTGAAAGGGATGAAGAAGGACCGCTTCTTGCGGGTAAGCTGCTCTATCAAAGACGAGGATGGCCTGAGCTATTCTATGGGACGCGATAGGGGCTTTTCCTTTGATATTCCCCTCAACTTCTACGCTTTCTACATTCGGTATATCCATCCCTACAGCAAGAAATGCCCGCCCGAGATCAGAAAATATCACTTCTGGCAGAAAGCAACCGAGGCCTGAAGGAGGCACAGAATATGTACGGATACAAAAATGCCCTGTTTATGGGCAAAAGGAAGGACAACGGCGAGTGGATCGAAGGCTATTGCGCCTATGACATGATAGCCAACGCCCTTGAGGACGTATCCAACGAGGTTGGAGAGGTCTACGGGGAGATTCCAGTCATCGGATTTGTCGATGTGGATCCCACCACGATATGCCAGTATATCGGTCGAGAGGACTGGAAGCACCGAAAAATCTTCGAGGGCCATATTCTTGATAACGGGAAGTTCCAGGGCGTGGTCGAGTGGCAGCCGGAAACCTGCCAATACGTGCTGCATCTCACCCAGTACAACGACTTTATCCCGCTCAGTGACAGCTTGCTGGAAAAAGCAATCATTATCGGGCACATTCTCGATAAGAACTGAGACAATAAAAGAAAGGAACCATAAAAAATGAGCAATAAAACTTATGCCCCTGGAGATATCGTAAAACTTGGCGGTATCGAATTCGTGGTGCTTGACAACAACATGGCGGGAAGCTCCGCCGAGTCGGAGGTCCTGTTCATCCTGGCGCTGAAATCCCAGGGGCAGAGCCGGTTTGGTAACAGCAACAACTACGCCAACGGAGACCTGCGCGACGCGGTATGCAACTGGCTGGATGTCCTGGCAGACAGCGGAGTGGACATAGGCGCCATCAAGCCCAGGGTGTTGGACCTGACGACAACGGAAGGCTACAAGGGCTACGGCTCTATCGAAGTCAAGGCAGCTCCCCTGACGATGGATGAGGCCCGGAAATATGCGGAAGTCATTCCCAACTGCAACGAAGCCACATGGCTGTCGACGGGATGTTGCGCAGTAGCATCGTTCACGAACATCAATGGCGAGCCGGACATCGCCGTATGTTCGAAATCCTACGGTATCCGTCCCGCTGTGGTCGTCCCCACTTCCCTCTTGGACCCCGAAGATGATTGAGACTGGACTCAAAGATATTCCTACGAAGGTCCTGCTCGAAGAGCTTCTCCGCAGGACCAATAAGAATAAGTAAAAACAACAACCCGGTCTTCTAAATAGAAGGCCGGGTAAAAGGATGTGAAAAAAAATCTTTAGATTTAAGATTTCAGATTGGTACGATATCCACAGCGGCTTCACGTTCTCCCTCACTCACCCATACACCGCCCTCATAGGCCCAAATGGAGCAGGGAAAACCACTCTTCTGAATCAGATTGAGGAAATTGCCCATCGCCGAAAGATTACGGTCTTGCGTTATAGCGACATGGCCGATGGACGAAACAACGCGCTTGACAGTCTCCTCTATCAAGGCAAGATGAAGACGCTTGCACTTCTCACCATGAGTTCAGAAGGTGAGCGTATGCGTATGAACTTTTTTAAGAAGATGGACTCTTTTAAAAAGAAACTCTCTAAGGACTCCCCTACTCTGCTTCTTATAGATTCCTTGGATTCAGGATCATCTATTGACGCGCAGAGATTTATAAGGGAAGAGCTGGAGAAGTTGACAGAGGAATACGCCGTCTATGTTATCGTAGCAGCCAACTCCTATGAGTTCGTTAAACATGCTGACTGTATAGATGTACGATCCGGGAAACATCACGTCTTTTCTTCCTACGAAAAATACGCACAATTCATATGTGAGTATTTCTCAGTACATCCATTTAGGATGACTGAGAATAAGGCGGAGACAACAGAAGGCGATGTCTGCACAGACAGAGCCGAAACAATCGTAAAGGAAAAGGACAATACTCCAATCAGTTCTGTCGGGCAGAAAGGTTTTGGAAATTTGCAAAAACTCGATTTCTCAAATGCATCTGAATCTTCTCAGATCCAATACGATCTTCCCGACGAATGGATCAATATCTGACATCCTCCCACGGTAGAAATACCGTGGGATTTTTGATGTCTCACTATTTTTATATTTTTTAGCTTATTTGCGTACATAAAAGTAATCAGAAAAAATGGACATACATTTATTGGATATATATTACACGGAAAAGAAAATATTGGTTTTCTGTTTCAAAAGTCTGGATGAAAGGAACAACAATGAAAACAATCAAACTGTTTCATATCTGTTATACCGATATGGGCACAAAAACGATTTTAATGCCATCAGTCCCTGAATCCACAGCAGAAGGAGAAGACGAAGAAACTCCTCGAATTCCAACGTGCCTAAATATTTTGTCTTGTTTAACCAGCATGGAGATAAGTTTTAACTACGCTACATATGCGCATAAAACGATCCCGTTATGGATTTATTCAGCCGACGTACCCATAGATATAGTATACCAACCTACGGTAAATGAGGTTCCAGATGTCTGGAAGACTGGAGAGCTTTGGGTAATAGAACCTATAGAATGGCAGTTGGAAAGTAAGGCTTATTTTCGTTGGCAATCCGACTTTATCGTTGAAGATAACTCTTCGCATAAGGCGGTATACAGTACGTACTCTTTCACCTATGATGGAGAAAAAGAGGTTGATGCAAAAATCGGTCGTCCCATAGTCTACGGAGAAGCAAATAAAGCTTTCAACTTTATAGAAGTTAATCCAAGGGCATTAGTTCACACAATATATATTGAAAAACAATAATAAAAAGGTGGTATATCATGACAAGGGAAAAATATAAAAAAGTAATGAAACATTGGAAAGTAACGGCGGAGATCAACATGGATGCCTCTGATTATAGGTCCGTAATTGTTTCTGCCAACACAGAAAGATCTGCTATGAAAATGGCAGAAAAATCTTTTAGGAACAATGGTGCGTTTCACATTGCGCACATGAGCACCAAAGAAATCAAGGAGTGAAAATAACATGAGAAGCGAATACTGCATTGTCGAGTTTAATAACGGCAATCTGGACATCAAGTATGACGATGAGACTATCACCAGCGCCCTCCTCGACAGATGGGGAGTACTGGCGGATATACTCTGGAACCTCGACTGCGAGTTTGTGGGCGAACCCCAGAGCTTTGGCAACTTCGATGTTGCCATTATGATCTACAACTCCCACCTCGACCGCATCTACACCTTCTCCGGAAGTGACATGGAGGACCTCTTAAAAGGCAAATCCGTCCGGCTGCTCGCTGTGGTTCCGGATGAGGAAGCTCGGCAGTATATTGCCGAACACGAGTGAGGTGCCACCATGTTCGAAAACATCATCAAGTCCGGCCCGGACTTCGTTGCCAGACTTCTGGCTCGTATGCAGGCTGACTGCAAGTACTACCTGGGTTATGGAATGCGGAATCCCAAGTGGCTTTGGTCTCTCGAAGAAACCCCTCATATCTCCCTCATGCGTCAACTCTTTCAGTATCTGAAGAATACTGGAGAGACGCCAGAGTGGATTTCTGAGGATGAAATAAACGGCTATGCCATAGCAATATGCGCAACCGTGTAAAAAAAGAAAGGATAATAAAACATGAGTTTAGCAGACAAAGTATTTATCGACACTTGTAAGGACATCCTTGCCAACGGCACATGGGACACGGACCGTGAGGTACGTCCCCGGTGGAGTGACGGTACGCCGGCGCACACCATCAAGAAGTTCGGCGTTATCAACCGGTACGATCTCCGCAAGGAGTTCCCTATCATGACTCTTCGCAGAACTTATCTGAAATCCGCTCTGGATGAGGTGCTGTGGATCTACCAGAAGAAGTCCAATAACGTCCATGATCTCCATTCCCACGTCTGGGACCAGTGGGCCGACGAAAACGGCTCTATTGGGAAGGCGTATGGGTACCAGATGGGAGTCAAGCATCCGACCCCCTACGGACTCATGGATCAGGTCGACCTGGTTCTCTACCAGATCAAGCACGACCCTGCGAGCCGTCGTATTATGACGACCTCATACATCCCCGCAGATCTGACGGAGATGCACCTCTCCCCTTGCGCTTACTCTATGACGTATAACGTCACAGGGAATACACTCAACGCCATCCTTAATCAGCGCAGCCAGGACATGCTCACCGCTTCCAACTGGAACGTTGTGCAGTACGCGATGCTGCTTATGATGATAGCGCAGGTGTCAGGGCTTGAGGCGGGAGAGCTGGTACACGTCATCGCCGACTGCCATATCTACGACAGGCATGTTCCTATCGTGGAGAAGCTTATCTCCCAGGAGCCTCACGAAGCACCCATTGTCTCTATAGACAAGACAGTCGACGACTTCTACAAGTTCACGACCAAGAGCTTCGCAATCTCTGGGTATGACCCACTGTCCTTTGATGAGAAAATTGAAGTGGCGGTGTGAGGGAAAAACATGATCGGCAAATACCCAGTGGTGACCATCTGCGGCAGCACACGGTTCAAGGATGAATTTATCCAGGCCCAGGAACAACTGACGCTGGAGGGAAACATCGTTATTTCCGTCGGTCTCTTCGGTCACGCAGACGGAAAGTACGACACGGTTATCACTCCAGAGGTCAAAGAAATGTTGGATGACATGTATAAACGCAAAATCGACATGGCAGACAGTATATATGTCATCAATAAAAATGGGTATATTGGATCGAATACGCGTTCTGAAATCGAGTATGCTCGAAAAACAGGGAAAACGATCCAGTATATGTACCCAAATGAAGTTGATGAGAGAATATAAACTAAACCGGCTCCCGAAGGGGGCCGGTTTTCTATAAGAAGTATAGACAAAAAATAAAAGCCGCAAAACGCAGCCTTCTTCATATATTTTATTCACACAAGTTTAAATAGCAGAATGCAACAGGGAATACTCAGAAAAGATAATCAACGAGAACAATTGGAATGGTTTGTTCTATCGTTTTTTTACGAAGTTGCCTTTACCCAGTGGGAGCAGAGCAGAAGGCACGCACCACCTACGACAACATCCTGCGTCTCTCCGACGACCCGGACGTAAACAACGTCATCAAGTTCCTCCGCGAGCGCGAGGTGGTCCACTTCCAGCGCTTCGGCGAGGCCCTTGGCAAGACGCTGGAGATGCTGGACCAGAAGAACGTCTACTACATGAACCCCTCTTTCGATAAATAACCCCCAAAAATCAACCTCCCCGGCGCGTCAGGACGACCGCCGGGGAGGTTTTTTGTGACTTCTTATTCTCTTTTGTGTTCTCAGCGTATCAGGCCCTGCCTTGTGTGAATGATCGCTGGCAGGCGAAAATTTAACAAAGCTTTTTTAGGAAAGAAGATAATTCACCGCGATAGAGGAAACTGTGTCCGTTTGGATTTTCTCCCACTATCCGCATTCCAAGTTTTTGAGCGATTCGCTGTGAATTGGAGTTATGCTTATTGATATATGCCTCTGCATACTCAATATGATTCGGGAGAATGCTGCCGACATATTTCAGGAAGTGATAAAAAAGAACTGTCCGCTGATACTCCGGCGCGATTTCGATTTCTTCAATCAGTACAATGTTTTCGTGAATGCTATACTGAAAGTATCCCGCTAAAGCTTCGCCGACATACATCAAAAGGATCTGCTTCTCCTTTATTTGCTCCGACGTCATATAGGACAGCCATATTTTCATGTCTTCCTCGCGGCTGTTACCCGTCGGCGCTATTTTACCCATATTCGTAGATAGAATGTGGAACATTTGCGGCAAAAGAACTTCTGATTTCATGGGGTCAAAATCGCAAAATGAAACTTGAGCCATAGCCTCCTCCCAAAGCCCTGATCCATCTACGTCTTCCATTGTCCGCGCCGGGACGGGTCATTTGCTCTTGATATACGCGTCGATGCTCCTGGCGGCGGTCTTGCCGGCGCCCATGGCGAGGATGACGGTGGCCGCGCCGGTGGCGGCGTCGCCGCCGCAGAAGACGCCCTCGCGGGAGGTGGCGCCGGTCTCGTCCGTGGTGATACAGCCGCGGCGGTTGGCCTCGAGGCCGGGGGTAGTGGCGCGGATGAGGGGGTTGGGGCTGGTGCCGATGGCCACGATGACCGTGTCCACCTCCATTTCAAACTCGCTCCCCTCGATGGGCACCGGACGGCGGCGGCCGGAGGCGTCGGGCTCGCCCAGCTCCATGCGGATGACCCTCATGCCCCGGACTCTCCCCTGCTCGTCGCCCAAGATCTCCGTGGGGTTGCAGAGAAGGTCAAACGCGATGCCCTCCTCCTTGGCGTGGTGGACCTCCTCGGCCCGGGCGGGCAGCTCAGCCTCACTGCGGCGGTATACGATGTGGACGTCCGCGCCAAGGCGCTTGGCGCACCGGGCGGCGTCCATAGCCACGTTGCCGCCGCCAAGGACGGCGACACGGCGGCTCACAAAGATGGGCGTGGGGCTGTCGGGCTTGTAGGCTTTCATAAGGTTGATGCGCGTCAGGTACTCATTGGCGGAGAAGACGCCGACCAGGCTCTCCCCGGGGATTTTCATGAACTGGGGAAGTCCCGCGCCGGAGCCGATGAAGACGGCCTCGTATCCCTCCCCGAAAAGCTCATCGACGCTCAGCGTCTTGCCGATGACGGTATTGAGCTCAAGCTCCACGCCCAGGGCCCGGAGCTTGCCCACCTCCTTCTCCACGATGGACTTGGGCAGACGAAATTCCGGGATGCCGTAGCTCAGCACGCCGCCGGCCACGTGGAACGCCTCGAAAACCGTGACGGCGTAGCCCATGCGGGCCAGCTCCCCGGCGCAGGTGAGGCCGGCGGGGCCGGAGCCCACCACGGCGACCTTGTGGCCGTTGGCGGGGGCCTTATCCGTATTGGCGACATTGTTCTCCAGCGCCCAGTCGGCGACAAAGCGCTCCAGGCGCCCGATGCCCACGCTCTCGCCCTTGATGCCCCGGACACAGCGCCCCTCGCACTGGCTCTCCTGGGGGCAGACGCGTCCGCAGACGGCGGGCAGGGCGTTGGCACGGGAGAGGGCCTTGTACGCGCCCTCCAGGTCGCCCTCCTGGATGTGTCCGATAAATTCCGGGATGGGCACATTCACCGGGCACCCCTCCACGCACCGGGGATTCTTGCACCGCAGGCACCGGTGAGATTCCTTTTCCGCAAGCTCGGGGGTATAGCCCTGGGCCACCTCCAGGAAGTTGCGATTGCGCACCTCCGGGGCCTGCTCGGGCATTTTCGTCTTCTCCAGGGTCATATCAGGCATTGCCCATCCCCTCCAATCTGCAAGCATGGCCGGCTCTCCGGCGCTGTTCAAATTCCTTATACGTGGCGGCGCGGGCGATGGTCTCGTCAAAGTCGATGAGGTGCCCGTCGAAGTCCGGCCCGTCCACGCAGGCGAACTTCACCTCGCCCCCTACGGTCACCCGGCAGCAGCCGCACATGCCGGTGCCGTCAATCATGATGGGGTTCATGCTGACGGTGGTGGGGATGTCATACTTTTTCGTGACCCGGCAGACGAATTTCATCATCACCAGCGGCCCGATGGCGTAGACCCGGTCGTACCGCTCCCCTGCCGTCAAAAGCTCCTCCAGCTTGCCGGTGGTGAAGCCGTGATAGCCGTAGGACCCGTCGTCAGTGCAGATGAAGAGGTTATCGCAGGCCACCCGCATCTCGTCTTCCAGAATCACGATGTCGCGTGTCCGGAACCCGCCGATGAGGTCTACCTTCGCCCCCGCGTCGTGGAGGGCCTTGGCCACGGGAAGCGCGATGGCGCACCCCAGTCCCCCGCCCACCACGGCGGCGCGCTTCACGCCCTCAATAGGCGTGGGCTCGCCCAGCGGGCCCACGAAGTCCGTCAGGCACTGCCCTTGCGAAAGCTCGTCCAGCGTCATGGTGGAGTCCCCCACCTTCTGGTAGACCACGGTGACGAGTTCCCCGTCCGTGGAGCTGACGGTCAGGGGGATGCGCTCCCCGTCGGCGCAGGCGCGCAAAATGATGAACTGTCCCGCCCGGGCCTTTTTGGCCACAAGCGGCGCGTAGACCGAGATGCTGGAAATATCGGGCGTCAACACCTTTTTCCGAACGATCTCATATTTTTCCGGCATGAAAATCACCTCTCCTAATAGATTATGCGATTTTTTGCGTATAAACCTTCATCAGGGCGCTTAAAGAAAACGTTTGTTCCACACCGCGTACTTTCCGTCTTCATCGATGATCCCGACCACCATATCGCCCACGTCCTGCCCGACCTCTATTCTCACCGCCACCTCCAGGACAGGCTTGCCAAGCTCGTTCTCCCCGGCGTAGACCATCCCGCAAAGCTCCAGGAGACTCCCGTCGCGGACCCATTGGACCGTCACCTCAGGCCTCCAGGAGCGGTAGTCCGCCGGGATTTCCTCCTCGCTTATGTCCCGCAGGTCCATGTCGTCATGCCGGTAAGCCGGTTCCCCGTAGGCCTCCGTAAAAGTATCCACGAGGCCGTAAAAATAGTCCATGGCCTCATCATACCGCATGACATCGGCCTGGTTTTGATGGAAATACATATGGTGCCTGCCCAGGATATCGATGCTCGCGACCATGCTCACGGAGCAAACCAGGTCGTCGTTGGCATACCCGTATCCGAAGTTGAAGGTGGAGCCGAGGACCTTGGCAAAATTCCCGCCATACTCTCTCGTCCCCGACTGCCTCGTAAATTCATCCTCGCCGATTCCGAAGGGGGCGGAGGGAAAATAGAATCTCCCGTCCGCGTCAAGGAAAGACTCCGGCCCTTGAATGTCCCGCTCCACCTTGGAGGACCGGGAGACCGGAAAGCTTATGCCCCTGGTGAGGATGACAAGGACAAGCGCCAACACAGCGGCGAGCAGCGCCAGGAAGATCCAGCGCAGGATGCCTTTGAAGATCCTCTGCGCCTTAGGCGTAAACCACATAAGAACCATCCCTTAAAATTCAATCCGGCTTTTTTGCAAAGCCGGATCGAAGTTTTTAATAATAGCGCTTATTCTTGTTCTTCCTGGCCGCCTCGGACTTCTTGCGGCGTCTGACGGAAGGACTCTGGTAGTACTCCTTTTTCCGGAGGTCGGCGAGGACGCCCGCCTTGGCGCAGTTGCGCTTGAATCTCTTCAGCGCGCTGTCCAGAGACTCGTTTTCCTTCACATGGACTTCTGACATCTATTTCCCCTCCCTCCGACATACGCGAACGCGTTTTGCTTTTATTCTTGGCTGGAAATCAATTCAGCATTGATTATTATACTGACTTTGGCGGCGGTTGTCAATAAGAATTTACACTTTTTTATTTGTTGTTCGCCGCGGGCTTGACCACGAGGCTCACCATCTTGGGCTTGACGATGGTCCTTATAAGCTCCATCCCCTCCAGGGCGCGGGCGACCTTTTCCTGGGAGAGGACCACGGACAGCACCGCGTCGTCGTCGGCCTCCAGCGGCACCACGGCGGTGGCGCGGACCTTGCCGTTCACTTGGATGGCGATCTCCTTCTCGGCCTCCACCATCTTGCTCTCGTCGTACTGAGGCCACGGGGAGGTGCTGGCGTAGTCGGCAAAGCCCTGGCGCTCCCAGAGCTCCTCCGCGATGTGGGGGGCGAAGGGAGAGAGCAGGAGCAAGAGCGCCTTCACGTCGCCCCGGGAGGGGGCGTGCTCGCCGAAGGTGTTCATCAGCGTCATCATGGCGGCGATGGCGGTGTTGAACTTCATGGCCTCGATGTCCTCGCCCACCTTCTTGATGGCGCGGTGGACGGCGGCCTCGTTGGCGTGGGAATACGTCTCGTCCCCGTCGATGCGGTTCTCCGCCAGGGTCCAGACGCGGTCTAAGAAGCGTTTACAGCCCTTGACGGCGTTGTCCGACCAGGCGGCGGCCTTCTCAAAGTCGCCGATGAACATGATGTAAAGCCGCAGGGTATCCGCGCCGTAATCCCGGACGATGTCGTCGGGGTTCACCACGTTCCCCAGGGACTTGGACATCTTCACGATGGGGTGGGAGGCCATCTCGCCGTACTGCTCCACAAGGTGCGCCCTGGCGGCGTCCTCACTGCCGAACTCACTGACCAGCGCCGTCTGCCGCTCCTTCGTCATGCAGTCGAAGCACCGGGGGTTCTGGCCTAAGATCATGCCGTGGCTGGTGCGCTTGGCGTAGGGCTCCTTTGTGGGCACCACGCCGATGTCGTAGAGGAACTTATGCCAGAAGCGGCTGTAGAGGAGGTGGAGCGTGGTGTGCTCCATGCCGCCGTTGTACCAATCCACCGGGGACCAATACTCCAGCGCCTCCTTGGAGGCCAGGGCGTCCGGGTTGTGGGGGTCCATATACCGGAGGAAGTACCAGCTGGACCCGGCCCACTGGGGCATGGTGTCCGTCTCCCGCCTGGCCGGCCCGCCGCAGTGGGGGCAGGTGGTGTTCACCCAGTCGGTCATCTTACTGAGCGGGCTCTCGCCGTCGTCGGTGGGCTCGTAGCTGTCCACCTCGGGGAGCCGCAGGGGCAGCTCGGACTCCGGCAGGGGCACCCAGCCGCAGTGGTCGCACCAGACCATGGGGATGGGCTCGCCCCAGTAGCGCTGGCGGGAGAAGACCCAGTCGCGCAGCTTGAAGTTGACCTTGGCCTTCCCTATCCCTTTCTCCTCCAGCCATTTCGTCATGGCGGGGATGGCGTCCTTGACCGTGAGGCCGTTGAGGAAATCGGAGTTGACGAGGATGCCCGTCTCGTCCTTGGCGGTAAAGGCGGCCTTTTGCACGTCCTCGCCGCCGGAGACGACCTCGATGATCTCACAGCCGAATTTTTTGGCAAACTCCCAGTCCCGGTCATCGTGAGCGGGCACCGCCATGATGGCGCCGGTGCCGTAGGAGGCCAGGACGTAGTCGGAGATGAAGATGGGGATCTCCCGCCCGTTCACGGGGTTGATCGCCGCCACGCCCATGAGCTTCACGCCGGTCTTCTCCTTGCTCAGCTCCGTGCGCTCCATGTCGGACTTGGAGGCGGCGAGAGCCTGATAGGCCGTGACCTCGTCCGGATTTTGAAGGAGCGGGGCCCATTTTTTCAAAAGGGCGTGCTCCGGGGAGAGCACCATGTAGGTGGCGCCGAAGAGTGTGTCGGGCCGGGTGGTGAAGACCACGATCTCGTCCCCCGTGGTGGCCTTGAAGGTCACCTCCGCGCCGGTGGAGCGGCCGATCCAGTTGATCTGCTGGGTCTTTACCCGGTCGATGAAGTCAAGGTCGTCGAGGTCGTCGATGAGACGCTGGGCGTACTCGGTGATCTTCAGCATCCACTGGCTCTTCTCCTTGCGGATGACGGGGCTTCCGCACCGCTCGCAGACGCCCTCCACCACCTCCTCGTTGGCCAGCACGCACTTGCAGGAGGTACACCAGTTCACGGGGATGGTGGCCTTGTAGGCAAGGCCCTTTTTCCACAGCTGGAGGAAAATCCACTGGGTCCACTTGTAATACTCCGGGTCGGTGGTGTCCACCACCCGGTCCCAGTCGAAGCCGAAGCCCAGCATCTTGAGCTGCCTGGTGAAGTTGGCGATGTTGTCCTTTGTTACCTTGGCCGGATGGACATGGTTTTTGATGGCGAAGTTTTCCGTGGGCAGGCCGAAGGCGTCAAAGCCGATGGGGAAAAGGACGTTGTAGCCTTCCATCCGCTTTTTCCGGGTCACCACGTCCATGGCGGTGAAGGGGCGCGGATGCCCCACGTGCAGGCCGGCGGCGGAGGGATACGGGAACTCAATGAGGCCGTAGAACTTGGGCTTATCGGACCCCGTCTCGGCGCGGAAAGGCTTTTCCCGCTCCCAGACGGCCTGCCATTTCTTTTCAATTGCCGCGTAATCGTATTTCATGGTGTCGCTCCTTATCCCTGGGTGATGAGGCCGCTGATGTCCACCTCCGGGGCGTCGCCCCACAGGTGCTCCAGGTTATAAAACTTGCGCGTCTCGTCGGTGAAGATGTGCAGCACAAGGCAGCCGTAGTCGGCCAGAACCCAGCCGCCGCCGTGGTAGCCCTCGGTGCGCAGGGGGTGCTCCCCCTGGTCGGAAAGGGCCTTCTCCACCTCGTCGGCCAGGGTCTTGATGTGAGTGGTGCTGCCGGCGGTGCAGATGATGAAGAAGTCCGCCAGCACGGTGACGTCGTGGGTCTTCAGGACCTTGATGTTCTCGGCCTTCTTGGCGTCCAGGGTCCGGACGGCGATGTCGGTCATCTCTTTCGGTGTAAGCATGGTTTACCTCCCTCTGGTCATGTATTTTCACTCTCGCCGGTCGTCTCGGCGGGCGTCGTCTCTGCTTCGGTCATTGGGGGCTCCGTCTCCGGAGGCGTTGTCTCGGGGGCCTGCGTCTCCGGGGCCGTTGTATCGGGGGGCAGGTCCTCGGAGGGGTCAGTACCCGCGGGCTCCGTCTCCGGGGGCTGAGTGGACAGGTCGGGGTCCGTCTCCGGCGGGCCGGAGGGTTCGGAGGTCCCGGGGTCCGTCTGGGCGGGGTCGGTCTCCGTGGGGTCCGTCCCGGCAGGATCGGTGGTGACGGCGGGGTCCGTTCCCGTGGGATCGGTGGGAGACAAGGGGTTCGTCTCCGGCGGCTGAGTCTCCGGTGGCTGAGTCGCCGGCGGCTGTGTGGACGGGGGTTCCGTTGCCGGGGGATTTGTGGTCGTGGGCTTTGAGGTGCCGGGCTTGGAGCTGGAGCCGTTGGCGAAGCTGGGGTCGGCGAAGATGCCGGTGGTGGCGATCATCTTGCCGCTTCCGTCTCGCGTGAGCACGTCCAGATTATCGGCGGTGACAGGGATGTTGTAGGGGTTGATCATGGCGTTGATCATCTCTACCCACTCGTCCAGCGTCACGGTCACGTAGCTGCGGCCCTTGTAGTAGTCGTTGTAATTGCCGGGCATGGTATCGAAGTGGACGTTCTCCGCGTCCATCTTCAAAAGCTCCTTGGCAAACCAGAGGCACTCCCCGGAGGTGAGGCCGGTGGTCACGTCGTTGAAGAAGATATCCACGATGTCGGAAATGGGGATCTGGTCCTTTTTGGCCAGGACCTGGGAGACCATGGTGGCAAGAAATTCATGCTGGGCGCGGATACGGCCGATGTCCGCGTCGGCATAGCCTTTCCGGTAACGCATGTACTCCACGGCCTTCTTGCCGGTCATGTGGGTCATGCCCTTGGTGAAGTGGATGTGGAGATTCTGGGCGTCGTCGTCGTAGTTCATGGTCTGGGGCACGTAGTAGTCCACGCCCCCGACGCCGTCCACGATCTTTTCAATGGCCCGGAGCTTGATGACCACATAGAAATCCGGCTTGAAGCCGATGAGGTCCGTGATGCCCTCCATAAAGCCGTCGGTGCCGCCGTAGGCGTACATGGCGTTGACCAGCTTACTGCGGTAGCTCACATTCACCAAGGTATCCCGTGGGATGCTCACCACGTTGAGGGTATAGTTGTTGGTATCGAACTTGGCGACCATGATGGCGTCGGTGTTGGCCCCGGCGATATCCCGCGCGGCAATGACGCCGGTGTAGATGCCGTCGTTGCGGATCACGTCCGGGGGATCGGTGGCCTCCGTCGGGGGGACCGTGGGGCCTGAGACGGGAGGCACCGAGTCGGAGGGACCGGGTTCGGTGGGCTCCGTGACGCGGGAGGGCAGGTTGAGCCCGGGGTTCGTAGGCGCCGGGGGCTTGACGGCGATCTTAAAATAGAGCAGCGCCGCCAGCGCCAGGGCCGCCAGTACCCCGGCGACAATGCCCACGATCAGGAGGGTCTTCTGCTTGCCCGTCAATTTCTTTTTTTGTTTGACGTGGTCGGCGCCCGCCGGGGCGCCCTCCGCGTGCTTGGATCTTTTGCTGTCTCCAAAAAGCTTCATACCGCTTATCCTTTCGCGAAGACCTTCGGCCCTCAGTTCCGTGCCGAAGTGATAAACTCAAGGGCCCCCAGGGTCCGCTGATGGGGCACGATCCCCCTTGAGCGCATATCCTCGATGCTCATCTTAAATCCCATTTCAAGAGCCCTGTCCAGATCGGAGTAAGCGAGCTTTCGCAGCTCCTCCACGCCGGGAAAATCCCGGTTGGGCTCTATGTAATCCGCCATGTAAATGACTTTCTCTAAAAGCGTCATGTCCTCATGGCCCGTGGTGTGCCAGTAGATGGCGCCATACACCTCGTCGTCACAGCCAAATTCGTATTTGGCGATGCCGGCGCCGGTCTTGGCGTGGAGGAGCTTTCCCTCGCTCCTCTCCATCTCATCCAGGATGATACCATATTTTTCGCAAAGACGCAACTGTTCATCCAATTTCTCTTTTTTTGTGATGTCGTGGAGGATGCCGGCCTCCCGGGCTTTCTCCTCGTCCGCGCCCCAGCGCTGGGCCAGCCGCGCGGCCTCCTCCTCGCAACCTGCCACGTGGGGCACGCGTTTGGCGTCCAGCATGGCGTAGGCCTTTTTCCGGAGCCACGCGTAATCCGGCTTGGCCCCATATAGGCGCAGCTTCACGATGCGCCCGTAGACCTCCTCCGGCACCATCTCACAGCCCCGGCGGCGCGCCAGCTCCTCCCGGACCCGGGTGGACGACACGTCCACGGCATGGATGGGGACCACCTTCACATTGGCCCCAAAGCGGCTTCTCAGGTCCGCGGCGGCCCGGTCCACCGCTCCCCTGTCCTCCTCCCGCCGGGCGAAGACGGCGAGGACGGCCAGCTTCATGATCTCCCGGTACTCCCGCCACTGGGTAAAGCTCAGGAGCATATCCGTGCCCATGAGGAGGTAGAGCCTGTCTGCCGGGTACTTCTCCCGCACCCGCCGCAGGGTCTCCACGGTGAAGCTCACGCCCCCGCGGGCAAGCTCCATGTCGGAGACCTTGCAGTGCTTGACGTGGGCGAAGGCCAGTTTACACAGCTCCAGCCGCTCCTGTCCATCCGGCGAGAGCGCTGGCATGTCCTTGTGGGGCGGGACAAAGTCCGGGATCACCAGGAGCTTATCCAGCCCCAGCGCCCGTATCGTCTGGGCCGCCGCCTCCACATGCCCCACATGCGGCGGGTTAAACGTCCCGCCAAAGATACCGATTCTCATATTTTGATCCTTTTCTCCTCCGGAAGGTCAGGATTGGGCTTATAGAGCACGAACACGTTCCCGATGGCCTGGACGCCGTCGGCGTGGGTGCGGGCCGAGAGCTGGTCGCAGACCTCCCGGGCGGTCATCAGCGCCGACTCCAGCACCTTGCCCTTGAGAAGCTCCCGTGTGTGGAAGGCGTTCTCCGTCTCCCGGACCACGGCGTCCGTGACGCCGCCCTTGCCCACCATGATAACGGGGTCCAGCTTGCCTCCGAGGCCCCGGAGGGCGGCCCTCTGCTTGCTTGTCAGCATGGCGTACGCTCCTTTTCCATGTACTTTTGAAGCTCCTGGGCGAAAGCCCGGAAGGCCCGGCCCCGGTGGGAGATGGCGTTTTTCTCGTCGTCCGTCAGGCACGCCATGGAGTGGGTATGCCCCTCGGGGACGAAGATTGGGTCGTAGCCGAAGCCGTGCTCCCCCTCGTAAACGTGCCCGACGGTCCCCTCGATGACGCCCTCGGCGGTGAGCTCGTCCCCATTGGGAAAAACGCAGACCACGGCGCATTTGAATCTGGCGCCCCGGTCATTGGACCCGTCTACGATGGACATGATCTCCCGGCAGGCCTCCTTGTAGCTCCGGTCGCCGCAAAAGCGTGAGGAGTAGACGCCGGGACCGTTATCCATGGCGTTGACCTCCAGCCCCGAGTCGTCCGCCACGCAGGGCCGGCCCGTAGCCTTTACGGCGGCGCGGGCCTTGATGCGGGCGTTTGCCTCGAAGGTCTCCCCCGTCTCCTCGGCCTCAAAATGACAGCCGGCCTCAGACTGGGAGACGACGGCGATGCCCAGAGGCGCCAAGATCTCCCGGATTTCCCGAAGCTTATCTTTGTTGTTGGACGCTAAGATGATCTCCATGGTCTTCCTCCTCAACCAAGCAAGGCGTTGGCGAAGTCCTCCGGGTCGAAGGGGATGAGGTCGTCGGCCTTCTCCCCCACGCCCACGAAGCGCACCGGCACGCCCAGCTTCTGAGTGATGGCGAAGACGATGCCGCCCTTGGCGGTGCCGTCCAGCTTCGTGAGGACGATGCCGGTGAGACCGGCGTATTTCTTGAACTCCTCCGCCTGGGAAAGGCCGTTCTGGCCGGTGGTGGCGTCGATGACCAGGAGCGTCTCCCGGTCCGCGCCGGGAAGCTCCCGGTCGATGACGCGGCTTATTTTCGCAAGCTCGTTCATGAGGTTGGACTTGTTGTGGAGGCGTCCGGCGGTGTCCACGATGATGATGTCGCTGCCCCGGGCCTTGGCGGCGCTGACAGCGTCGAAGACCACGGCGGCGGGGTCGGAGCCCTCCTCGTGGCGGACAAAGTCAGCCCCGGACCGGTCGGCCCAGATCTTCAGCTGCTCGGCGGCGGCGGCGCGGAAGGTGTCCCCGGCGGCCAGCAGGACCTTTTTCCCCTGGTTGTGGTACATGAGGGCCAGCTTGCCGATGGTGGTGGTCTTCCCTACCCCGTTGACGCCCACCACGAGGATGACGGAGGGGTGGGTGGTGAGCTTCAGCTCTCCGCCCTGTCCCAGCATGTCCACCAGGATGTCCCGGAGGGTGTCCCGCACCTCGTCGGAGCCCCTCAGACCCCTCTCCTCCACCTGGTCCCGGAGCCTGTCCACCGCGTCCATGGACGCCTCCGCGCCCACGTCGGAGAGGATCAGCGTGTCCTCCAGGTCGTCAAAGAAGTCCTCATTCTCCCCGGTGAACGAGGCGATGGTGGCGTTGAGCCGGTTTTGAAAGCTCTGCTTCGTCTTGGCAAGGCCGGCTTTGATCTTATCGAAAAAACCCATGTTGTCGTGTCCTCCTTTTGGTCGATCAGGCGCCGATCTGCTTTTCCGCCTCGTCCAGGTCGATGACCAGGACCTTGGAGACGCCTTTTTCCTGCATGGTGACGCCGTAGAGGACGTCGGCCTCCTCCATGGTGCCACGGCGGTGGGTGATGGTCAAAAACTGCGTCTTGCCGGCAAGGCCCCGCATGTAATCGGCCACGCGGATGACGTTGGCGTCGTCCAGGGCCGCCTCGATCTCGTCCATCACCACGAAGGGCGTGGGGCGGACCTTCAAAATGGCGAAATAGAGGGCGATGGCCACGAAGGCCTTCTCCCCGCCGGAGAGGAGCGTGATGGTCTTCAGGCTCTTTCCCGGGGGCTGGACGCGGATGTCGATGCCGGAGCCCAGCACGTCCTCCGGGTCCTCCAGAGTGAGGCTGGCCCGTCCGCCGCCGAAGAGCTCTAAAAACGTCTCCTGGAAGCCCTGGTTGATGCGCTCGAACTCCTCCACGAAGATGGTCTCCATGGAGCCGGTGATCTCGCCGATGATGTCCAGAAGCTCCCGGCGGGCCTTCTCGATGTCGTCCCGCTGGTCGGTGAGGTAGGTGTACCGGGCGTTGACCCGCTCAAATTCCTCGATGGCGCCCAGGTTCGGCGTGCCCAGGGACCCCATCTCCCGCTTGAGCTCGCCGGTGCGCCGGCGGGCCTGGGGGAGGCTGGGAAGCTCCAGCCGCTGTTCCTGGGCGGCGGAGCGGGTGAGGCCGTAGCCGTCCCAGAGCTTGTCTAAAATCTGCTTTTCCTCCATCTGCGCCGCCTCCATGCGGTTCTCGAGCCGCGCGGCGCTGCGCTCCAGGTCGAGAAGGGCGTTGTTCTTCTCCTGCAGGAGCTTGTCGGACCGGGTCCGTTCGGCCTCGATGGACAGCTTTTCGTTGGTAATCCGGGCAATCTTCTCCCGCCGGAGGTTGGCGTCCGCGCGGATGGCGTCGGCCTTGCGCTGGCGGGCGGCGATGGCCGCTTCCGTATCGGCGGCCTTCTCCCGCAGGAGCCGGATCGTCTCCTCCTGGGTCTCCCGGTCCCCGGCCAGGTCCTCCCGGAGGCGGGCAAGCTCTTCGATCTGCCGCTCCCCGGCCTCGTACTCGGCTTGGAGGGAGGCGCGCTTTTCCCGGAGGGCGCTTTCGCTTTGGGAAAGCGCCTCCCGCCGGGCGGCCAGGGCCTCATGGCCCACCGCCTCGGCGTCCAGCTGTTCCCGGAGGCCCGATACTTCGGCCTCCAACGCCTGGGCGTCACGGGTCAGGGCGTCGGCGCGGGCCGCCGTCTCGGCGCGGCGGCGGGTGACGGTCTCGGACTCGTCCTGAAGCTGGGCCAGGTGCTCGGTGAGAGACGTGAGCAGGAGGTCGTAGTGCTCCCCGGTGGAGGTGAGCTTCAGTAGGTCGTTCTGTACGGCCTGGAGCTCCTCGGAGGCCACGTTCAGCTCGTATTCCGCCGCCGCCAGGGCGCGCTTTTGCTCTCCGGCGTCCTGGTCGGCCTCCGCCAGAGAGGCGGCCAGCTTCTGCTCCCGCTCGGTCATGGCCTTGAGCTCGTTGGCGCGGGAGAGGATGCCGGTGTTCCGGGCGGCACTGCCGCCGGTCATGCTGCCCCCGGCGTTGATGACCTGGCCGTCCAGAGTCACCACCCGGAAGCGGTGGCCGTATTTCCGGGCGATGCGCACGGCGCTGTCCATAGTGTCCGCCACGGCGGTGCGGCCCAGAAGATTCAGGAATATATCGGCATACTGCGGCTCGAAGGACACAAGGTCGAAAGCCAGCCCCTCGAAGCCCTCCTCGTCGGTCAGCCCCCGCTCCTGTAAGCGGGAGCCGCGGATGACGTTCATGGGCAGGAGTGTGACGCGGCCGGCGTCCAGGCGCTTGAGGTGGTTGATGACGTTTTTGCCGTCGGTGTCCGTGCCCACCACGATGTTCTGCACCGCCGCGCCCAGGGCCGTCTCGACGGCCAGAGCGTAGCGCTCGTCGGCCTTCAAAAGCTCCCCGGCGGGGCCGTGGATGTTGTGGAGGACGCCCCGGTCGGCCTCCCGCATGACGGTCTTCACCGCCTTGGAATAGCCCTCGTACTCCCGCTCCATATCGGCTAAGAGCTGACGGCGGGCGCGGACGGCGTTCATCTCCAGCTCCAGCTTGGCGCGCTTGTCGCCGGCGGTCTCCGCCCGCTTGCGAAGGCCCTCGGCCCGGAGCTCATAGCCCCGGCAGACGTTTTTTAAGGACTGCGCCCGGTCATTAGCCTCGTCCAGGGCTTTTTTGTTATCATTGCTCTCGGCCTTGGCGGTCTCCACGCGCCCGGTCTGGGCGGCGAGCTCCTCCGTGAGGGCGGTGAGGCGCTGGTCCATCTCCTGGGCGGCGGCGGCGAGGGACCCCAGCTCCACGCGGGTCTTGGATAGGGCGTCCGTCTTCTCGCCAAGCTTCGTATTGAGGCCGTCCAGCTTCCGGGCGTACTCCCCCTCCCCGGCAAAAAGACTCTCGGCGGCCCGGCGGAGCTTTTCCAGCTCCCCGGCGATGTCCGCCGTTTCCTGATCGATCGCGGCAAGCCGGTTTTGGCGTTCCTCGATCTGTGCCAAAAGGCCGGAGCTTTGGCCTTCCCGGTGGGCGATCTCCTCCAGAACCCGGTCGATGTTCTCGCCGGTGTGCCCCAAATTGGCCCGGAGAACCGCGATGCCGGCCTCCTCATCGGCGACAGCCAGCTCCAGCTTGGCGGCCTCCTCCCGGACGGCCTCGGCCTCCAGGTCCTTCTCCCGCATCCGCTGGGCAAACTGCTCCCCGGCGGCATAGAGGCGCTCCAGCTCGGCCCGGGCGCGCTCCAGGTCCCCGGCGGCCTTCAGGGAATCCTCCCGCAGGACCTGGGTCCGGTCGGCAAGGCCCTCCAGGTCGGCAAGCCACAGGGAAATCTCCAGCCCCCGGAGCTCGTCGCGAAGGAGGAGGTATTTCTTTGCCGTCTCGGATTGGCGGCGCAGGGGCTCCACCTGCATTTCCAGCTCGCCGATCTTGTCGTTGACGCGGGTGAGGTCCTCGTCGGCCCGCTGGAGCTTGCGTTCGGACTCCTCCTTGCGGTAGCGGTAGCGGGAGATGCCCGCCGCCTCCTCGAAGATCTCCCGCCGGTCCGTGCTCTTGGCCGAGAGGATGGAATCTATTTTACCCTGTCCGATGATGGAGTAACCGTCCCGTCCCAGGCCGGTGTCCATGAAAAGCTCGTTGATATCCTTGAGGCGCACGGGCTTTTTGTTTATGTAATACTCGCTCTCCCCGGAGCGGTAGTAGCGGCGTGTAACCTGGACCTCGTCCGTGTCGCTGGGGAGGGCCCGGTCGGCGTTGTCCAGCGTCAGGGACACCTCGGCGAAGCCCACCTGACCGCGCCGTTCCGTGCCGCCGAAGATCACGTCCTCCATCTTCCCGCCCCGCAGGGCCCTGGTGGACTGCTCCCCCATCACCCACTGGATGGCGTCGGCGATGTTGGACTTGCCGCTCCCGTTGGGCCCCACAATGGCCGTCAGGGGCTTGTCGAAGGACAGCACCGTCTTTTCCGGGAAGGACTTGAAGCCCCTCATTTCCAATGCCTTAAAATACAAATCCTACACTCCCATATCTTGCGTTGAGCAACAGCTTTCCAGTCTAAATATACAGTATAGCACAGTTTTGGGGATTTGCAATGAATTATTTATGAATTTACCTCAAAACACGGCGAAGCCCCGCCGCGCAAGGCGGCGGGGCGTGGGGGTCAAAAGACGAGACCCCGGTGGTTGGTAACGTGGGCCCTGACGGCGAGGAGCTCGCCGGGGGTGAGGGAGAAGATGAAGCCGCCGCGGGCGGCGCGGACGGTATTTTCGTTCACCGCCTCCACCGTATAACCCTTGGACTCCATCACCCGGCGGAACTGAGGGAAATCCGAGTTCACCGTCAGGCCGTAGACGGACACGGCGGGGTCGGTGATGAAGATCCTGGTGACGAAGCTTCCCCCGTCGGAGTAGTCCGGCCAGGCGGTGACCTCGTAGGTCACCCGCGCCGGGGGCCACTCCCCCTGCCGGTCCGGACGGTAGCCCTCTCCCAGGTAGGTGTAGACGCCAAAGCCGGGCAGACACGCATGGCCGGTCCAGTCCACATCGGCCACGTCCTGGCAGATCCAGTATTCCAGCAACCTGTCCTCCGGTCGGGGCGGGATATAGATATCGGCGTCCTGCCGAAGAAAAACGATGAGGGCCGCGACGCCCGCCGCCAGGAGGACGGCGGCCAAAATTACGGCGGTCAAAATAACGGCGGTGCGTTTTTGGGACTTCATATCACGCAAGCGCCCCCTCACGCCGGACGAAGTAATGGGATCACGGCAATCACCACAGCTCATAGGGCGGCATGACCTCCTCTCCGGTCAGAAAGTCCGCGACTTCCTCGACGGCGGGACCGGTGAGGTGTCCGGATTCTCTGCCCCAGGGGTCAAATAGCGTCAGGAGGATGCCGTCGCCCTCTTTTGTCCGCGCCCCCTCCAGCATGGCCTGCAGTTCCCAAAAGGCCTCGTGGGACAGGGTCCCCAGGGGGATGGCGTCGCTCTCGGTGAGGCCGGGCCTCAGGTAAACGACGCGGCCGTCCCGGTAGACCAGGACACGGCTGCCGTCCTCCTCCCGCTCCCTGGAGAGGGACAGGAGGGGCCGGGTGTTCTCTCCGGTGAGCCGTCCGCTGGTGGGGTCGTCCCGGTCAAAGGACGTAAGGTCCGGGGTCCTCCCCACAAGGGCGTTTCTCTGCATGACCGAGACGGCGGTATAGAGGACCAGCTCCGCGTCCGCCTCGTCCTCCGGGGCGGCTTTGGTAGTGATCGAGTAGAGGACGTCGCCGATGGTGAAGTCGGCCCCCAGACAAACGGTTTCCCCCAGCTCCAGCCGCCAGGCCACGCACCGGATCGGCCCGAAGACGCTCTCCTCCGTCTTTTCCGGGAGGAAACAGTCGACGTCCAGGGGGCGGTCCGCCGCCGTCACGGTCACAAGGGCAGGTATGGAAAATTTCTCCCTCCGGTAAATGAGGCGAAGGCCCCGCAAGGTCCCATCACCATTCCACAGGAAATTCCCGGAAAGATTGCTGTTGTATATCCACCGCTCCGGGTCTTCCGGCCCCAAGAAGGCCGTGGGGCAGTCCGTGGACCAGCAAAGCTGCAGCTGCCACGCGGACATGGGCGTTTCCTCAAAGACCAAGACGTTCCCCGTGGGGCCCGGTATGGCCTCGTTGAAGAGGAATCTCGGCGATTCCTCCTCCCTCAGGGTGGGGGTCGTCGGCGCGGGGTCAGTCTGCGCGGGGCCGTCCGTGGGCAGGGCGCTTGGCTCCGGGTTCTGGATGACCGGTAAGGTGTCCGTGTGGAACGGGTCAGGTGGCGTCGGTCGATGAGGCAGGGTCAGAGCCACCGCCACCGCCAAAAGGGCCGCGGCGGCGAGGAGGCCTGTTGTGAGCCTGCGTTTGTGTTTGACCGGCCTCTCCGAGCGCTCGATGAGGTCCGGGTCCAGCTCGGAAAAGGCCTCGAAAAGCCTTGTATTCATTCCAAAAATCCCTCCTTTTTGAGGTAAACGGAAAGCTTTTTCCTGGTGCGGGCGAGGCAGACGGAGACGGCGTTGGGGGTCACGGAAAAGCGGCGGGCGATATCCCCGACGGGCTCGGCGTAGAAGCACCGGCGGATGAAGATGTCCCCGTCCCGGCGGGGCAGGGTCCGGATAAAGGCGCTGACGGCCCTGCCCAGCTCCTTTGCCGACGCCTCCCCGAAGGCGCTGTCCGGCGCGACGGCGTCCAGCTCCTCCAGGACGGCCCGGGCCTCTCCCCCGCCCCGCTTGTCCGCTCCCTGACGGCGCAGACGGTCTATGGCCAGGTTGCGGACGATTTTCGCAAGGTACGCCCGGAGGGACGCGGGCCGCTCCGGCGGGATCGCCTCCCACGCCCGGAGATACGCGTCGGCCTCGCACTCCTCCGCGTCCTCCGGGGAGACGAACCGCCCCGCCAGGGCGCGCAGCAAAGCACCGTACTTCTCCCGCGTCTCCGCCACGGCCCCGGCATCCCGCCGCCAGTAGAGCTCAACGATCGCCCCGTCCTCCATCTGTCTCACCTCTTTTTTTGAAGGTCCTTCATCCATATAGACGCAAAATAGCAGGAAATCTTTCCACGAAGGTTTCTTTGTATAAATCATTTCACCACCAGCAGGTTCGCCGATGGGGAAAGAATCTTTATTTTTTATGCTTCGATAAATAGAGGACCAGATTGTCGTCATTACAGCAGGCTTGATAAGGTTCACAGACCTGATCTTTATACCAGACGCCGCTCCCATCCGGGATGTATCCCCGCTTGATATAAAGTCTCTGGGCGCTTCCGTATCCGCTGTGCAGGCCCACGCCGAGAAATATCACGTCCGAATAAGAAAACCCGCTGTGCCCTCGGCCTGGTGCCTCAGCCGCGTTTCAAATTTGTCTATCGTCGCGTCCCAGTCCTGCGCGAGCTTTTCCTCAGTCAAGATGCTGGGTTCCAAAAGCATCGGCTCCTGGCTTCCGTCAGGGTTGATTTGGATGACGTAGAGGTTTATCCCGTTGTCCTTCCCTTCCGGGTCCGGGGAAGTGCCGTCGGTCCGCCCTGGAGAGTCATACGGGCAAAGCTCACCGTCATTCCCAGTCCTCCACCAGCTTCATAAGCCGGTCAAGCTGCTCCTGGGTGAGCCGCTCCTTCCCCAAGGAGCGCTCCCCCTCCCGCCAGATCACGTTCATAACCTTCAGCTTTGTGGAAAGTGCTTGCAATTTGGTTGGGGACACGTTATAATAGAGCCGAAAACGCGAAAGCGGAAATGATGATTTGGAGGAAAAGGATATGAAAAAACTGCTTGCGCTCCTGCTGGCGCTGCTGCTCGTCCTGAGTCTCGCCGCCTGCGCCGCAGACGACGACGATGACAGGTCCGACAGGGATAAGACGACCGAGTCCGACCGGGAGGACCGGGACAAGGAAACGCAGCCCGACGAGGACCCGGACAAGAACAAGGACTCCGACAAGGACCCGGACGAGGACCCGGATAAGGACGACGATGAGGACGACGAGGCGGACACGCTGGCCTACGGGACGGTGGACGAGCCCGACCCCTTCGGACCGGAGGTGCTGGAGCTCATCGCCTCCGCCAACGAGGCGGCCGAGAAGACCGGGACCTGCGGCAAGGACCTCGACTGGTACTATCTCGACAACGTCCTGGTCATCCGGGGCAAGGGGGATATGGAGAATTATTCCTTCGGCACCAATCCCGCGCCGTGGTCTAATCTTGCCAACAGCGTCGAGCTTGTCTACCTGGAGGACGGCGTTACCTCCGTCGGCGTATACGCGTTCGACCAAATGAATATGCTCCGGGGCGTCTACATCCCCAACAGCGTGACCGCCATCGGTCAGAGCGCGTTTAAGGAGTGCGCAAATCTGACCTACGTCAGGTGCTCGAAGAACCTGACGGAGCTTGGCTACTCGGCCTTCGAGAAAACCGGCCTGCGGTCGTTTACCATTCCCCGGGGGATCACGAAGCTTGAAAAGTACGTCTTTCAGGATACGTATATGACCTCCGTGGAGTTCCCGGACGGCATCACGGAGATCTGCGCCGCCGCGTTTTCCGGTTGTCAGTTTACCTCGGTGACAGTCCCGGACGGCGTCACCACCATCGGGAACCAGGCGTTCGGTTTCATGCATTCTCTCGAAGCGGTGACGATCCCGGCAAGCGTCACGTCTATGGGGCCCGCGTTCGCGTACAGCGACCCGCTCACCGTCACCTTCCTGGGCGACGCGCCGGAGATGGAGGATGATTACGGCCTTCTGCTGGGCCTGAAGAAAGGCTCGACGATCCAGTACGCCGGCGACGGCTTTGATTGGTATATCGAAGGCTACCCCGATTATACCTGGGTCAAGCAATAACCCCGATGAGAGCGAAGGACGGCATGGCAAACGCCATGCCGTCCGTTTTTTGGGGTGTTGGTGAAAAAAGTAGTTAATATTACTTATTTACACTTGACAAATGCTTATATTTGTGGTATAATACGCTCAACGGTGAGATCAGGGAGGGGGCGTTCGAGGAATTTGACGGATTTGACGGCAAATTCCGCTTTTAGTGCCTCGATGTTGGCGCGTTTTTGGCCGGTGGCGGCGGAGGTGCGGCCGGGGGGGACGGCGAAGAGGATGTCCGCTCCCCTGTCGATCTTTGTGAGCAGGGCGCGCTCGCGGGTGAGGTAGCGGCGGGAGAGGACCAGCTCGCCTAATGCCGGGTGGTAAGCGCCGGCCACGGCTTCGCCGGCGGACAGGTCGTCGGTGGGGTTGAGGCCCAGGCGGACGATGGGGATACGGGCGGCGTCGAGGAGCTCGGAGATCTCGGCGCACCAGTCCACGGCCTCCTCCACCGTGTGTTCCCGGTAGAGGCCGGCGCGCCAGAGGTCGTAAAGCGGCGTGTCCCGGAGGATCACCGTGGGGTAAAGGCGCACGCCGTGGGGGGAAAGCTCCGTAAAGCGGCGGGCGGTCAGGAGGCTCTTTTCCCGTGTGTCACCGGGGAGGCCGGTCATCATCTGGAGGATGAGCTCAAAGCCGGCGGCCTTGACGAGCGCGGCGGCTGTCTCCGCGTCCCGGGCGGTGTGGCCGCGGCCGGACAGGCGCAGGACCTCGTCGTCCATGGACTGGACGCCCAGCTCCACGGTCCGCACGCCGTAAGCGCGCAAAAAGTCCAGCGTCTCACTTTCCACCGCGTCGGGACGGGTGGAAAGGCGGATGTCCCCTATCACGCCTGTGCGAATATAGGGCTGTGCCGCCTCCAGAAGCTCCCGCTGGAGCTCACGGGGGACGGCCGTGAAGCTCCCGCCGTAAAAGGCCAGGGTGGGCGGCGTGTCCGAATGCGCCCGGGCAAGGCCCTCCTCCACCGCGCGGCGCACGTCCTGCGCTGTGGCGGGGGTTTGCGCGCCGGAGATGCGCCGCTGGTCGCAAAAGACGCACCTGTGCGGACAGCCCAGGTGCGGGACGAAGACGGGGATGATGGCGCGGCGGGGCTTCACCGCAGGGCCTCCAGGGCCTTGGCGGCGGCGTGCTGTTCGGCGTCCTTCTTGCTCCGGCCCTCCCCCGAGGCCAGCAGCTCGCCGTTGAGCCACACCTCCACGGTGAAGCTCTTCATGTGGTCCGGACCGGATTCCCCGGCGGGGCGATATTCCAGGACCTGGTTATTCTTCCGCTGGACAAGCTCCTGGAGCTCGGACTTCCAGTCCCGGTCCGGGTGGGTCTCCCCGGCCTCGAAGTGGTCCAGGAGGAACCGGCGGATGAAAGCGGCGGCGTTGTCGATGCCCCCGTCCAGGAAGATGGCGGCAATGACCGCCTCCACCGCGTCGGCGGTGATGGAGGGGCGGGTGCGCCCGCCGTTGTGCTCCTCCCCCCGGCCTAAAAGGAGGCTGTCGCCCAGCCCCAGGTCGGCGGCCACGACGCTCAGGGAGCGCTCGCAGACGAGCTCCGCCCTGAGGCGCGTCATGCGCCCCTCGGGCAGGTCCGGGAAACGGGCATAGAGATAGTTGGCCACGACGAAGCCCAGCACCGCGTCCCCCAAAAACTCCAACCGCTCGTTGCAGGGGCCGGAGGAGCGGTTTTCGTTGGACCAGGAGCTGTGAGTCAGGGCGGTGTGCAGTAAGGAGGCGTCGCGGAAGGCGTAGCCGATCTTTTCTTCCAGCGGGCTCACGGCGTTTCCTCCTTCTCCGGAAGCTTCATGTACTCGATGTTGGCGGCGATCTCCTCCGCCATGGGGCTCTCGGCGGCCTCCATGGCCTGACGGACGGCGGAACGGATGGCGTAGGCCTTGCTGGAGCCGTGGGCCTTGATGACGGGCTTCTGGATGCCGAGAAGCGCCGTGCCGCCCACCTCCTCGGAGCTCAGCTGCTTTTTGAGGGCCATGAGGTCCTTCTTGAGGATGAGGGCCGCCAGCTTCGATAAAGCGCCCTTTTTCAGCATCCCCTTGAGCTCCCGCATGAAGTAGAGGCCCATGCCCTCCACGGATTTGAGGAAGATGTTCCCGGCAAAGCCGTCGGACACCAGCACGTCGCACACGCCGTCCATCACGTCCCGGGCCTCCACGTTGCCGATGAAGTTGATGCGGCCCTGGGCCCCGGCGTCCTTCAAAAGCTTGTGTGCCTCCTTGTAGAGCTCGCTGCCCTTGGTCTCCTCCGCGCCGATGTTGAGAAGACCCACACGGGGGGTCTCCAGGTGGCGGACGGACTTCATGAAGAAGCTCCCGAGAAAGGCAAACTGCAGGAGATACTCCGGGGTACACTCGGCGTTGGCGCCCACGTCCACCATGAGCGTCCCGCCGTTGCCCGGCGTGGGAAGGATGGGAGCGAGGCAGGCGCGGCGGACGCCCTTCACGCGCTTGACCACCAGCGTGGCCCCGGACAGGAGCGCGCCGGTGGAGCCGGCGGAGACCATGGCGTCGGCCTTGCCGTCCTCGAGAAGGCGCAGGCCCACGGTCATGGAGGAGTCGGGCTTCGCTTTGGTGGCGGTGGCGGGGTCGTCCTCCATCTCGATGACCTGGGAGGCGTTGGCGATCTCCACATTGGTAGGCAGGTCGCTCTCCCCCAGCTCCTGGAGGGAGCGCAGGATGTCCTCCCCACGGCCCACGAGGATGATGTCCACGGGAAATTCCTTGGCCGCCATCACGGCGCCCTTGACGATTTCCAAAGGGGCGTTGTCCCCGCCCATGGCGTCCACAACGATCTTCATGTTTGTTTCCTTCTCTCTTCTGGTTGATTAGATGGGCAATGCAGCGAGGAGCGCCAGGCTCCGGGCTGAGAGCTCGGCGTTTTTGTTGCGCTTGCCGCGGACGCGGTGGTCCAGGGGCGGGATGAGGCCAAAGTTGATGTTCATGGGCTGGAAATCCCCCACACTGCCGGAGGAGACGTAGAGGGCCAGGGCCCCCAGGGCCGTCTCCTGAGGGAAGTTGACGGGCTTTTCGCCCAAAAGCTCCCGGGCGGTCTCGATGCCAACCAGCATCCCGGAGGCGGCGGACTCGATGTAGCCCTCCACGCCGGTCATCTGGCCGGCGAAGGAGACGCGGGGGTCGGACCGGAGGCGGTAATAGCGGTCCAGGAGCTGGGGGGAATTTAAGTACGTATTGCGGTGCATCACGCCGTAACGGACAAACTGGGCGTTCCTGAGGGCCGGGATCATGGAGAAGACACGGCGCTGTTCGGGAAAGCGCAGGTGGGTCTGGAAGCCCACCAGGTTATAAAGCGTGCCCTCGGCGTTGTCCCGCCGCAGCTGGACCACGGCGTAGGGCTCCCGGCCGGTTTTGGGGTCCTTGAGCCCAACGGGCTTTAAGGGGCCGTAGCGGAGGGTGTCCAGGCCCCTCCTGGCCATGACTTCCACGGGCATACAGCCCTCAAAGACGCCGGCGTCCTCAAAGCCGTGGAGCGGGGCCTCCTCGGCCCCGGCAAGCTCCGTGACAAAGGCGATGTACTCGTCCTTTTCCAGGGAACAGTTTACATAATCAGACGTGCCCTTGTCGTAACGGGAGGCGAACCAGGCGAGGTCCATGTCCACGCTCTCCAGCGTGACGATGGGGGCCACGGCGTCGAAGAAGTGCAGGCCCTCTCCCCCAGTGAGGCGGGCGATCTCGTCGGCCAGGGGGCCGTCGGTGAGGGGGCCTGTGGCGATGACGACGCGCCCGTCCGGGACGGAGGCGACCTCCTCGTGGCGGACGGTGACGCGGGGGTGGGCGGTAAGCTTTTCGGTGACGGCGCGGGCGAAGCCCTCCCGGTCCACAGCCAGCGCGCCCCCGGCGGGGACCTTGTGGGCGTCGGCGCAGGACATGATGAGGGAGCCTAAGCGGCGCATCTCCTCCTTGAGGAGGCCCACGGCGTTGGTGAGCTCGTCGGACCTTAAGGAGTTGGAGCAGACGAGCTCGGCAAAATCGTCGGAGACGTGGGCCGGAGAGCGCTTCTGGGGCTTCATCTCAAAGAGCGTCACGTCGATGCCGCGCCGTGCCAGCTGCCAGGCGCACTCGGAGCCGGCAAGGCCCGCGCCCACCACGGTGACGGCGCTCATTCGTCCCCTCCGGCGGACTTTTTGGCGGAGGTTTTCCGGGTGGTTGCGGTCTTTTTAGCCGTTGTGGATTTCTTGCTGGCTGTTTTTGAGGCGGTTTTGGGGGCTGCGGCAGTCTTTTTCGCGGTTTTTTTGGCGGCGGGCTTTTGGGGGGCCTCCGCCGCCTCGGCGGGCTGGGCCTCTCCCACCGCGGGCGTCTCGCTTGTCTTGCGCTTATAGCCGCGCTTGTCCTCGGGGACGAAGCGGGAGCACTGCTCGTTGACGCAGAAGGGCTTCTGGAAGCCGCGGCCGGATTTTTTGAAGAGGGTGTGGCCGCACTCGGGGCAGTTGTCCTTGGTGGGGACGTCCCAGGTGATGAAGCCGCACTCCCGGCCCCGCTCACAGGCGTAGAAGGTGTTGCCGTTCCGGCTGGTGCGCTTCAGGATGCGGGAGCCGCACTTGGGGCACTTGCCGGGCATCTCGATGACGATGGGCTTGGCAAATTTGCACTCTGGGAAGCCGGGACAGGAGAGAAAACGTCCGTATTTGCCGGTCTTGACCACCAGCTTCCTGCCGCACTCGGGGCAGATCTCGTCCGATTCCTCGTCGGGGACCTTGATATGGACGCCCTCCAGGGCCTTTTCGGCGTCGGTGAGGGACTGATTGAAGCCGCCGTAAAAGTCCGACAGGACCTGCTGCCACTGGCGTTCGCCCTTCTCCACGCTGTCCAGCGTCTCCTCCATGCGGGCGGTGAAGTCCGGGGAGACGATGTCGGAAAAGCGCTCCTTCATAAGGCCGGTGACGACCTCGCCCAGGGGCGTGGGGCGCAGGTACTTGCCCTCCTTCACCACGTATTCCCGGTCCAGGATGGTGGAGACGGTGGGGGCGTAGGTGGAGGGGCGGCCGATGCCCGTCTCCTCCATCTCGCGGATGAGTGTGGCCTCGGTATAGCGGGCGGGTGGCTGGGTGAATTTCTGCTCCTTGATGAGGTCGAGGAGCTTCACCGTCTCCCCCTCCGTCAGGGGCGGCAGGGGGATCTCGCGCACGTCGGATTCCTCGTCCCGGCCCTCCTCGTAGACGGCGGTGAAGCCGGCAAACTTGATGGCGCTGCAGGCGGCGCGGAAGATGTGGCCGGCGCTTTCAAAGTCCACCGTCACGCTGTCGTAGATGGCGGGGGCCATCTGGGAGGCGATGAAGCGGTTCCAGATGAGCTTGTAGAGCCTGTACTGGTCCTGCTGGAGGCTCCCGCGCACACGCTCCGGGGTCATGTCCGGGGAGGAGGGGCGGATGGCCTCGTGGGCGTCCTGGGCGGAATTTTTGTTCTTGAAGCGCCGGGGGCCGGTGTAGTAGTCCGCGCCGTAGCGGGACTTGATGAGCCCGCCGGCGGCGGCCAGGGCCTCGTCGGCCAGGCGCAGGGAGTCGGTACGCATGTAGGTGATGAGGCCCACGGTGCCCTCCCCCTCGATGTCCACGCCCTCATAGAGCTGCTGGGCGATGGACATGGTGCGGCGGGGCGTCATGCCCAGCTTGCGGCTGGCCTCCTGCTGGAGGCTGGAGGTGATGAAGGGCGGGGCGGGCAACCGCTTAGAGTCCTTGCGCTTGACGGATTTGACGATAAAGGGCGCGTCCTTGACGGCCGCCTCCACCGAGAGGACCTCGGCCTCGCTGCCAAGCTCCGCTTTTTTGCCGTCCCTGCCGAAATATTTGGCGATGAAGCTCTGACCGGAGGCGTGCTCAAGCTTTGCCTCCAGGACCCAATATTCCTCCGGCACGAAAGCGCGGATGGCCTCCTCCCGGTCCACCACCAGACGCGTGGCCACGGACTGGACGCGGCCGGCGGACAGGCCGTAGCGCAGCTTGGTCCACAAAAGCGGCGAGAGCTTATAGCCCACGATGCGGTCCAGGATGCGACGCGCCTGCTGGGCGTCCACCAGGTCCTGGTCGATGGCGCGGGGGTTTTTGATCTCCTCACTGACCACGCGCTTGGTGATCTCGTTGAAAGTCACGCGGTAGACCTGGTCGTTGGGGATGTGGAGGAGCTCCTTGAGGTGCCAGCTGATGGCCTCCCCCTCCCGGTCCGGGTCGGTGGCCAGGTACACGCGGGAGGCGGCCCGGGCGGACTTCTCCAGCTCCCGGATGGTGTCCTCCCGGCCCTTCACGGGCTGGTAGTCCGGGACGAAGCCCGCCTCGATATCCACGCCCATGGTGGACTTGGGCAGGTCCCGGAGGTGGCCCATGGAGGCCGTGACCTTATAGTCGGGCCCTAAATATTTGCCGATGGTCTTGGCTTTGGCCGGAGACTCGACGATGACCAGATTCTTTGGGTTTGACATGAAGCGATGATCCTTTCCATAGTATCGGGGACAAAACGCGGCGTCAGTCCTTGAATTTCACATGCGCCGCGAAGAATTTACCGGGCTCCTGGGTGACACAGCCCATGATCTCGAGGGAGGTGAGGGCCGAGAGGACCGCCTGGGCCGGGAGCTGGGAGCGGACGATGATCTCGTCCAGGTGGCGGCGGGTATCCAAGGCCTCCAGGACGGCGCGCTCGTCAAGCGTCAGGCTGTCGCGCTCCACCAATATGTCAATATAACCCGGCTCGGGGGCGTTGTCAACGTCTTTTTTTATCGGATCGCGCCGGGGCGGCGCGGTTTTCGCCGGTTTTTTCGGCTTTTTCTCCCGGATCTCGTTCATCTCCCGGTCCACCAGCTCCCGGGCGGCGTCATCGTCCAGGGCGGGCATGGCCGTGTCGTCGGGATTGCGGACCTTTCCGGGGAAAAGCGCCTCATACTGGGCCATCACGTCCCAGCCGCACATGGCCGGGGCCGCGCCCTCCCGCAAAAGGCGGTTGGAGCCGAGACAGGAGGGGGCGTCGATGTTCCCCGGCACGACGAAGACGTCGCGGCCCTGCTCCAGCGCCAGGGAGGCGGTGATCAGCGCGCCGGAACGCTCCGGGGCTTCGATGAGGACCACGCCTACGGACAGGCCGGAGATAATGCGGTTGCGGATGGGAAAATTCTTTCCCTCCGGCGGCGTGCCGGGAGGAAATTCCGAGACAATGGCGCCGGAGGCGGCCACATCGGCAAAGAGCGGGGCGTTGGATTTTGGGTAGACCACGTCCGCCCCGCATCCCAGCACGCCCACCACCTTACCGCCGGCACGGAGGGCGCCGCGGGCCGCCGCGGAATCGATGCCGCGGGCAAGGCCGGTGACGATGACGCCGCCGCACCGGGCGATCTCATAGCCCAGCTTCTCCGCCGCCACAAGGCCGTAGGGCGTGCAGGAGCGGGTACCCACCATCGCTACCGCCGGCTGGTCGTCCAGGTCCGGGAGCTTCCCGGCGGTGTAGAGCACCAGGGGCGGGTCGAAGATGTTGGCAAGGCGCGTCGGGTACCCCGCGTCCCGGATGGTCAGGACAGAGAGGCCTTTCTCGTCGCACTCCCGCAGGGCGGCGCGGGCGTCGGTGAGGCTCTTGTCCATGAGGGTACCGAAGTCCCCCTCCAGCAGGCGGCGGTACACGTCCTCCCGGGCAAAGTAGACCTCCTCCGGGGAGCCTAAGTGGTCCAGAAGCTCCAGGAGCTTTGTCCTGGCGATGCCGCGCCGGCCCGCCAGCCACAGCCAATATTTCAGTTCCGCCATACGGTCACCCGCTTTCTATCTATCAGATGTTATTGCCGCCGGAAGCGCTCCCACATGCAAAGGGACGCGGCCACGGCGGCGTTGAGGGATTCGCACCGGGGGCCCATGGGGATGATCACCGTCCCGGCGCAAAGGGCCAGGAGCTCCGGCGAAAGTCCGGCGCCCTCGTTGCCGATGGCCACGGCGGCGCGGGAAAGGTCTATATCCCGGATGTCCCGGGCGTCCCGGCGCAGGGCCGCGCCGTAAAGGGACACATCGCCCAGCGCGGCGGCAAGTTCGGCGTGGGTCATCACCGCTACCCTCTGGCGGAACACCGCGCCCATGGAGGCCCGGACGGTCTTGGGGCCGTACACGTCCGCGCACTCCCCTACCAGCGCCACCAGGGGCGCTTCAAAGGCGCCGGCGGAGCGCAGGACGGTGCCCACGTTGCCGGGGTCCTGGAGGTTTTCCAATATGATCGCCCCCGTCAGGTCCAGGGCCGGCTCCCGGGGCGGGATGCCCACGGTGAAGACCACGTTCTGGGGCGTCTTCATGGGGGAGGCGGCCTCCAGCACCTCGGTTGTTACGGTGTGGAGGACGGCGGAGGCCGGAAGGGGCGCTTCCGGCGGCGCGACGGCCATGACCTCCCGGATGTCCGCGCCCCATTGGACGGCCTCCCGAAGGAGCTTTTCCCCGTCGCAGACGTACTCCCCGCACGCCCGCCGGTACTCCGCCGAGGCGGCCAGCTTTTTAAAGTGCGCCACGCGCGGGTTCTTGCGGCTCGTTATGTCCATGACGCCGGCACTCCCCTCTTCACAAGCTCCGCCCGGGTCCGGGCGAACAGCCGATGAAATTCGCTCTCAAGGATGAGATAACTATAGTATACAATATCCGGTGGAATTTGACAAGCGCAAGGGACGCAGAAAGAAAAACCGGCGGCCTGAGAAGATCTCGAGGCCGCCGATCAAAGCCGTATCAAATTATTGTCGTGAAACGCGGTCACATAAGGCGCTTCATGTAAACCGCGTCCTTGTTCTTTGCCGCACAGCCATATGCCCGCCGGTATCCGTGGTCAAGGTAAAAGCGCTCGGCTGTGTCGGTGGTCAGAATGGCCGTGTACATGCCGTGCTCCTTAAAATATCTCCCCGTCTCCGGCCGTCCTGACAAAGGCCATATTGCCGCCCTCGTCGTTCATCTCCCGAAAGAGGCCGTCCCAATCCTTCACGGAAATGCCAAGCTCGGCAAAATATGTTTTGAAAGCGGATTGGAAGAGCGGGGAGGTGAAATCGGAGATCATTACGGCGGTATCCGTTTTGGCGTCATCCGTAAGTTTGCGCAATGTCGAAAGCCCCTTTTTTAGATCACATGATTCTATTAATGGTATTTATTCGTAAACATCAGCGCGATGAGGGCGAAGAAGACAGCTCCACCGATGCTCAGTCCAAGGGACAGGTGAAAGACGAAATAGCACACCAAAAAAGCGATCACAAGCACGATAGGGGCGACCGACCGTATGTTGTCGCCGCGATTTTTCGCCTGTCTGTTCTTGGCGCTTTCATCCCAGCTGAAAGAGACCTGATTGGAATCAAAATCCGGACAGCGCTTCCAGTTGCCCTTGCAATACTGCTTCACGCGGTCTGCCCCCACCGCGACAAACCCGGTGGACTTTTTGCATGTACCCGATTTGGCATCATAATAACGACACGCCATAGCATCTTTCTCCTTTCTTATACGGCAAGTCACACTTGCCACATAAGAAAGGATAGCACAGATAGGCGGAGATGTCAAGATGATGTCGTTAGTTTTTAATGGTTATGCAATTATCTGCGGTGGGAGACGGAGAAGTGAGTCTTTACGGCAAGAACATCGGTTTGCGGTTTATCATCTCATTCTATTACGGGCTTCTGCTCTGACCATTTCACAAAAATCCTTACAGTTGATCCTTCCGTAGATTCCCGGTCTGCCTGCTGTCATATTCCTTTTTAAGCACTCCGGAACGCCTTGCTCGCTCTTGAAATGGATCCGCTCTTCCGGTCCCCATGCGCCTTGCTCCTGATTGTCTTCGTGGATCCGGAAATCCACATTATCAGAGCTCAGAATGTAATCGATCGCAATTTGAAGCTCCTCCTCTGAGCGAAAGCGTACTTGTCCATTTCTACCGTATATCAGTTTAGGCATGTCCTTTTCTCCTTTACTTCGTAGTGCATATTGATAGCGTTGATAACGGAGCAGAAATCCATATCCTGAATATCCAACACATCGTCATCGTCAAAACCCACATTGAGAACGAACAAAAAGTCGCAAAAACGATAAATCCTCTCACCCGATGCACCGATCAGGTTTTCATAGATACGATCCGCCTTGGACAGAAGTAGCAGATGCTGATACTGCTCATCGATTTCATGCGTATGACCATTGGGGTGCGCATAATTCAAGTGCTGTGTCGGCGTCAACGCAATGATATTCTCCATATAATAGCAGATCTCCGGATACTCGGCTTCCGGAAAAATATGATGCATATGTATTGCCTCATCCAGCATGTGAGCAGTTTCAAGATGCTCTGTCCTTCCGCCGCGATTTTGATCGTTGAACACACGGAGGAATCTCTTTGCCTTTGCAGATTGATAATGATAATAGGCTACGTTGACTTTCACAGGATGCGTCGCGGCATACTCTTTTCTTGTAATTCCTTTAGGCTTGTCGGCGTAAATATCCCTGAAATTCAGGCGGTTATACATCAATTCATCATAAGTGATAACGCTCTTGGAAATATGACCGCGGCGAGTGCCGCGAGCGTTTCGATAATAGGCAAGGACATTGATAACCTTTGTGAAGATACGATTACATTCCTTTATCCCATTGACCTCAGTGTTGTTGATCGTGAACTCCTGCATGGCCGTCTTGACCCTTTTGTAGGTATCTTTGTTTTGACGGGCAAAAAAATCATCAAAATATGTCATCATATCCGAGTCAAGTAAAACCTTCTCAATATAGGTTTTTAAAAAGAAGATCGCGTTTCTCTCCCGTGTCGCGATATATTCCAAGACTTGCCCGTTCTCGATTTTATAGATGTTACATCCTCTGCGCTTTTCTTCTCTCAACACTTTCGCGTAACCAAGCAGCTTCAAGGGCTGCCCAAAAAATTTGTCATATTCCCTTTTAGCCTTGGGATTGTTTACATCAGGCTTTTTAAAAATCAGGCGGACGCTTTCGCCAACAGGCTCAAACATCCATATATCTTTGACCTTGAACTCCTTATGCGGATCATCCGCTGTGAATTGCAGGATGCAGTCCGCGATAAAGCTCAACACATCTACCGTCAGCTTTTGGTCGATCCATCTGGCGCTCTTACTTTTTCTTACATCGTAATCATGCTGATTGCAAAAATCTATGATGTCTTGCTGCGTTAGCATTTTGTTCGCCTCGTTTTCAAAATAGTTTTCAACGAATCATCTCAAATGAACATTTTCCTGCGCACTCAGTTTTTCACTATTGGTGATAGGCGAATCTTTATCTTCACTGCGTAACAGTCCATAGAAGAAAACCGAACAAGCGTCTACGTTCAAGGATCTGGTCTGGTAATTCCTCGCCACTTGATAAAAACCTCTATATTCCTGTGTAGAAAAATACGCAAGCTGCTCGTCCGTAAGTTCATTCGTTCCTTTAGGGACAAGAATGGCCACGGAGCCATTGACAAGTGTGTTCTTCGGCTTTCTCATCAGACGAGGGTTATAGGTCATGTTGGGGGTTAGATAAACATCATCTCTGTCCAGGTACTCAAATACAGCCAGTGATTTTGCTTTTTCCGCGGATATGTATGAGTCGTATCCATCAATATTGATCACATTTTTTCCGTTATCGCTGATGTTACGAGATTTCAGGACTCTTATCTCTCCGTCATCGGAGAGCAGCTTATTCGTTATTTGTCTGTCTCGAAATACCTTAAAACGGTTAAGATCCAAATGCTTGCAGACCCTATCAAACTCATTATCGCGGTAGATGATCCAATATGGGAGCGTTTTATCAAAAATGTATTTTTGTGCCTGCTTAAGGCGGATACCACGCGCAAAGGAAAAAACATTGGTTTTATGCGGGCGTCTTTGATTGTTGATGAAGACAGCTAATGTTTCGACCAACACATTCGGAAAACCTTTCTCTCCAAAATCAATGATACTTTCAACCGCCTTTTTGGAAAGATACTCTCGCGTTACGGCAAACTCCGGTGTATTCAGTAAAAACTTCGGGAAAATCAAAGCAACATAATTTCCAATGCTCATGGCCTTTTCAAGGAAAAAAGAGCAGATATTAGTTGTGTTTTTATTAATTGCATTTTGACGATATATTTTTAAAGAGGGGTTGGAAGATTCCATCTTATGAAACGGTGGGTTCCCAATAATATAATCATATCTTTCACAAAAGTCGTGAAGCAGAAAGTCATCGGTAATATAATTTATTGTACAATGTTCAGGAAGATCGTAATGCTTTAATATCAATTTTGCTATTTCCAAACTGTTCGCATCGATATCGACCACATCAAGGATGATTTTCTTCCCCTCAAATTTTTTTAGGATCAAGGGAATAAAGTTGCCTACGCCAACCGAAGGTTCAAGAATTCTTACCGTGCTCTGGTCTGTATCCGGCAATGCCTTTATCATTTCTGTGATGAGCGTTTTACCGGTAAAAAAGGCGGCATTATCTGTACGGCTCGAATTAGCCGATTCTGCAATCTTGCCTAAGGCCGCCGCGGATAAGGACATTGTATTTTGTGCGATAAAATTTTTGATCTTTTCGGCGTCAGTCAAATCGCTCTTTTTAATGATTCTTTTGATTGCGGCTGTGTTAAGCAGACGGCACTGCAAAACAGCGGATATCTTTTTGGCAATAGCCTGAAAAATAGCTGTAGGAACGGCCTCCCCTAAGGATTGTCTGATTTTGATTTCTTCTTTTTTCAAAAAGGCTCTTTTTTTTGCGGGTGAAAGCTGATTCAAGGTCTCAAGCTCCTCTTCCACCCATTTAAACGAGCGGGGCACAGTCATCATCATCATAAGTTCTCTGATACTGAAAACCCTGTCGTCGCTTGGATGGATCGTGTTCTGGCTTGCAAGCTGGTCGTTTCTTGTATGAACACAAGGGCCGACTTTATCCCAATATTGCCTGCGATACTTATCACCGTTTTTTTGCTGGTTGATCACGATCTGTCCGTTTTTGACCTGATGGGGTTTCTTGATATCTTCCGTATTATCAAAGGCAGATTGACCCTCTTTAATATCGGATATCCATGCTCTCATGTGTTTAGGATATACCCTGAAAGAATGGTAAATATCATTTTCATCTATTTCACCGAACTCTTTCAGAGGCTTCAGGTTTCCGATAACTTGCCTGAGCGTTTTTTCCTCCTCAATATCCGGATAAAGCTCCAACGGAGAAACCTCGTCAGAATAATCCTTGGAGACTCCGATCACAACGGTTCGCTGCCTGCTCGAACATGCGCCATAGTTTTTAAAGTTTATAACACGGGAAATATACGAATACTCCGCGCCCAAATTATGATCGATCGCTTCAGCAATCGTCTTATCCGTACCATCGATATCGGTACAGATGGTTTTCATAAACGCGGGAACATTTTCAAAGAGAAAAAAGCGGGGATTAATCTGCTTTATGATCTTAATGGACTCTACCACCAGAGAATTTCTTATTATTTCCGTAGAACTCTTTTTGTGGTTAGCGACAGACATCCCTTGACAGGGAGGCGTTGCAATCACAACGTCAATTTTAGATACATTCTCCTGCGTTCTCCACAAGTCGATCTGCTCATACAGGGCAGATTTAATAGCGTCCTCCGTGATATCCCCACAAATATATCCGCTTTCATATTTGCATTTCTTATTATATTTTTGAATATCCAGTCTCCTTGCGATCAATTCGTTTGTCGCAACGCAATCAAACCCCTCCAGCTTAAACCCGTAGCACCCTACTCCGGCGCTGCTAAACAAGCTGATATATGTGGGCCTGTTGTTAATCTTCATTTCACGTACCATCCTTTTGCAAGTGAAATCATACCACAAGAGGCACTATAATACAACTTCTTACTTTTATCCCGTCTTCGCAAATCAAGTAATATCTTCCGCAAACTTCTGCGACTTCTCCATGGCGGTGAAATGGCCGCCTTGGGGCAGAGTGGTATTGTACGTCATTCCCACTCAATCGTCGCGGGCGGTTTGGAGGTGATGTCGTAGACGACGCGGTTGATGCCGGGGACCTCGTTGACGAGGCGGGTGGAGACGCGGTCGAGGGTGTCGTAGGGGATGCGGGTCCAGTCAGCGGTCATGAAGTCGGTGGTGGTGACGCTCCTGAGGGCCAGAGTGTAGTCGTAGGTGCGGCCGTCGCCCATGACGCCGACGGAGCGCATGTTGGTGAGGACCGCGAAATACTGGTTCATGGTCCCCTCCAGGTGCGCTTTCGCAATCTCGTCCCGGAAGATGAAGTCGGCCTCCCGGAGGGTGTCCAGCTTCTCCTTGGTCACCTCGCCGATGATGCGGATGGCAAGGCCGGGGCCCGGGAAAGGCTGGCGCATGACCAGGTACTCGGGAAGTCCCAGTTCCCGTCCAAGGGCGCGGACCTCGTCCTTGAAGAGCATCCTGAGGGGCTCGATAATCTCCTTGAAATCCACGTAGTCGGGCAGGCCGCCCACGTTGTGGTGGCTCTTGATCACCGCCGCGCCGGCCTTGCCTGAGCCGGACTCGATGACGTCCGGGTAGATGGTCCCCTGGACCAGGTAGTCCACCTTGCCGATCTTTTTGGCCTCCGCCTCAAAGACGCGGATGAACTCCTCGCCGATGATCTTCCGCTTGCGCTCGGGCTCGGAGACGCCGGCGAGCTTGGAGAGAAACAGCTCCTCAGCGTTGGCGCGGACGAAGTTGATATCCCACTTTTTGAAAGCGGCCTCCACCTCGTCGCCCTCGTTCTTGCGCATGAGGCCGTGGTCCACGAAGACGCAGGTGAGCTGCTTGCCCACCGCCTCGGCCAGCAGCGCCGCGGCCACGGAGCTGTCCACGCCGCCGGAGAGGGCCAGGAGGACCTTTCCCTCCCCCACCTTGGCGCGGATGTCCCGGATGGCGGTCTCCTTATAGTCACCCATGGTCCAGTCGCCGTGGGCGCGGCAGACCTCGTAGAGGAAATTGCGCAGCATCGCCGTGCCGTTTTCCGTGTGGTTGACCTCCGGGTGGAACTGGACGCCGTAAAAGCCCCGGGCCTCGTCGGCGATGGCCACGTTGGGACAGGCGTCGGAGTGGGCCGTGAGCTTGAAGCCCTCGGGGACGCGCTCCATGTAATCGCCGTGGCTCATCCAGGTGACGCTCTTTTCGGGAAGGCCCCGGAAAAGCTTGCAGGCGGTGTCAAAATACGTCTCCGTCTTGCCGTACTCCCGGGCGGAATCGTCGGTGGCGGCGGTGACGCGGCCGCCCAGGTTGTGGGCCAGGAGCTGGCAGCCGTAGCAGATGCCCAAAATCGGCACGCCAAGGCGGAAGATCGCGGGGTCGGCCTGGGGGGAATCGGGCTCGTAGACGCTCCCTGGCCCGCCGGTGAAGATGATGCCGATGGGGGCCTTCTCCCGTATTTTCTCTATGGGCGTGGTATAGGGCAGGACCTCGCAGTAGACGCTGCATTCACGGACACGGCGGGCGATGAGCTGGTTATACTGGCCGCCGAAGTCCAGGACGATGACCGTTTCGTGTTTCATAGGTGTCTCCTCTTTTTCGTCAGATGACAACATTATAATTTGCCGGAAAATGATTGTCAAGTTTGAAGCCCGGCGTGGGACAATAATGTGGGAGGTGACCATATGAGCGGAAAAAAGAAGCCCGCCGGTCTGGCTGACGTTGATCTGCGCGTGGATCCGGAAAAGCGGGTGGTGAGCAAGTTCGATGAGAAGTCCATCGCCAAATTCCCGGCGGCGGATACGAGGACCATGGGCTTTCCCGTGAAGGACGACTGCGCCGAGGAGCATATCATGTGATACGGATCCCTGGGAGCGAGAAAAAAGGGCTTTCAAGGTCAGAGTCGGCCTTGAAAGCCCCCGCGTTATGAGAACTTGGTAATGGTTGGATAGGTCGTTGAAACGTATTTACTGGCCCACACATCGTCCCAGGGACCGTATTCGGTGATCTGGCAGTCGTGGTGAAGGTCCTCTGCGACCTCCAGGATCACATCTTTCAATTCCAGGTTATCGATGAACTTTTGCGGGATGGCGTCAAAGCCCAGGGAGGCGCCGAGGATGTTCCCCGTGACCGCGCCGGTGGAATCGCTGTCGCCGTCGTGGTTCACAGCGGCGATGACGCCGCGTTCAAAGTTGTCCGCGTATTTCAAGGCGCAGTAAACGGCAATCGCCAGGTTCTCCTCCGCGACCCAGCCCTCGCCCAGCTGGCGGATGGCGTCCAGGTCATTGAGGTCTTGCGTTGAAAGCTCGATGGCTTTCCGGAGGAGGGCCAGGAGCTCCTCCATATGCTTCGCCGTCGGGAAAAGCGCCGGGACAGCGGTCATGGCGTCCTGAACGGCGGCCTGGATGCTGTCGCCGTTTGCGGATATCTGATAAATGATGTGAGTGAGCATGGCGGCAGGGATGTATCCCAGCTCGTGTCCGTGGGTCAGAGCGGCGGAGTCGGCCCCGATCATGTCAATCTGATCCGGCGTGTACCGCTTATCGCAAAAATAGAGGCCGACGGGGGCAACGCGCATAATTCCGCCGCAGCCCTTACTGTTGTTCTCCGGAGACTCGACGGACCCCAGCGGCCTTTGCCCCAGGGCTGTGAGGCAGGTGGTCCCCGGCCCGCGGCGGTTGAACATCTCCGGGAGATTGACGAGCCAGGAGCAGTGAAAATGCGGCGGCAGATCCGGCGAGAGCGGATACGGCTCCGTCTGCGTCCGGTACCAGTTCATGTAGCTGTCGGCAATGTAGCCGACGTAGCTGCCCATGATACCACGGGTCATTCCCCTGGTGGTCCCGAGCAATAGTCCGGTAGCGGTAAAGAGCGTCATCTGCGTGTCATCGGAGATCTCCGCAACGCCGTGATGGAGCTCATATTTTGTGATGCCGGCGGGGCCGTACTTACGAAAGATGGACGAGGCGGGCATAAACTCAACGGCGTATCCCAGCGCGTCCCCCACGGCGCCGCCCAGGAGACTGCCCCTGAAGCGATTCAGATCACGCATGGATTCTTCCCCTTTCAAGCTTTGTGAGCACAATGTCAACTACCGGTCGAACAAGGGCCAAAGCGTCACGCGGTGGGCTCGTTTGCGAGGAACCGCTCCAGGCGGTCCAGGCCCTTTTTGATGTTGTCAAGGCTGGTGGCGTAGCTCCAGCGGATGTGGTCCAGGGACCCGAAGGCGACGCCGGGGACGGTGGCCACGAGCCCGTGCTTCAGGAGGGCCTGGGCGAAGTCAGAGGAGTCGTTGATCGTCTCCCCGCACAGGGTGGTGCCGAAAGTCTTGGAGACGTTCATGAAGATGTAGAAAGCCCCGTCCGGCTCCAGGCAGCTGACCTTATCCATGGCGTTGACGCGGTCTACGAAGTAGCGACGGCGCTTTTCAAATTCCAGCCGCATCTCCTCCACGCAAGTCTGGTCGCCGCTGTACGCCTCAATAGCGGCGTACTGGGCGATGTTGCAGGCGTTGCCGGTGGAATGGCTGAGGTAGGTGTCCATGAGCTTGATGATGGGCTGAGGGCCGGCGGCGAAGCCGATGCGCCAACCGGTCATGGCATAGGTCTTGGAGACGCCGTTGACAATGACGGTGCGCTGTGCAAGCTCCGGGTCCACCGCGGCGGCGGAGACGAATTTGCCGTTGTAGACCAGGGTGGCGTAGATCTCGTCGTCGATGAGGTAGAGGTCGTTGTCCACGATGACCCGGCCCAGGGCGCGCAGCTCCTCCTCGGAGTAGAGCATCCCCGTGGGGTTGGAGGGGTTGGTGAGGATGACGGCCTTGGTCTTCTCCGTCACGGCGGCGGCCAGCTGCTGAGCGCTGACCTTAAAGCGTGTGCTCTCATCGGTCTTGAGGATCACGGGCTTGGCGCCGCACATGCGGATGGCCTCCTCATAGGTGACCCAGTAGGGCGCGGGCAGGATGACCTCGTCGCCGGGGTCCAGCATAACGCGCATGGCCACATAGAGGACGTGCTTGGCGCCGGAGGTGACGCAGATGTTCTTATTCTCATATTTGAGGCCGAAGGTCCGGTCGAGATAGCCGCAGATGGCGCTCTTTAAGGGCGCGATGCCGGAGGAGGCGGTATAGTAGGACTTGTTCCCCTCGATGGCGGCGATGCCGGCGGCCTTGATGGGGTCGGGCGTAAAGAAATCTGTCTCGCCGGCGCCAAAGCTGACAACGTCCACGCCCTGGGCCTTCAGCTCCTGGCTGAGGGCGTTGATGGCGAGAGTGGCGGAGGGCTTGATGGCGAGGGCGGCGGTGGAAAGGCTTTTCATGTCGGTTGTCCCCTTGTTTCATTGGATTTTACAGTCATTATATGCCCTGACTTGCATTTTGGCAAGGGCGGACCGGCATTTTCATATGAATATGAATAATCGGTGTGTATCCACTTTCATATTTTGTGCATTCTGTGCGCAGGACAGGGAGATTTTGGAGGCTGAAAAAGGTTGCATTCAATATGTAACCATTTGTTGGTTGCTTCCCGAGAAAAAATGGGGTACAATGCGCATAAGGAGGTCTGACGGATGAAGGAAAGGACTTACATCGTCATCACGGCTGTCTTAAGCTTTCTCATGGGCATCCTGCTCACACTGCTTTTGACCAGCTTCCTCACCGGCGGCGTCCGCCGAAGCGGCGATCATAAGGTCCCGGAGGGGGAGACTGCCTCCAACAGGGTCCTTACCGACATCGCCATGGAGGTGTCCGCTTACCTGAAGAGCGGAAATTTCGAGGCGCTGTCGGAGCTCGTCCACCCCGATTACGGCGTGGTCTTCTCCCCCTCTCCCACGGTGAATCTCAGCGCCAACCAGCGCTTCACCCCGGAGGAGGTGGCCGATTTCTCCCACAATGAGCGGAAGCTCACCTGGGGCCTCACGGCTGACGGAGGCGAACCCATCAGCCTCACCGTCCGGGACTACATGGCCCGGTACGTCTTTGACCACGACTACACCAACTCCCCCCTGGTGGGCCTCAACTACCCCGTCCGCACCGGCAATGCCCGGGAGAATGTCACCGAGTCTTTCCCCGGCGCGCAGTTTGTGGACCTGTGCTACCCCGGCACGCCGGAGAGCGAGTACGCGGACTGGCGCATCCTGCGCCTGGTCTTTGAGGAATACGAGGGCGAGCTCAGACTCACCGCCGTGATCCACTCCGAGCCCACTCTTTGAGTCCGATACCGAGAGTTTTCTTTGCTCCTTTCATAGCTTTTGGGGGCCGCCCATCCTCAGGCGGTCCCCAAAACGCATATTATGATCGTTTTTGCGAGGTGAGCACATGAAAAAGCCAAAGCATCTCGTTCGAAAGATCCTGCTTGCCGCGGCCGCCGTCCTTCTCGTGACCGTAGCGGTAAAGCAGATCCTTTGGCTCTCCGGGCCTGTAAGGGCGTACTCGAAATTCCTGTATTCCTCCGTGCCTGACGAGGACCGGGCCTTTGCCGAAGAGCTGTATGAGGCTCATGCGGAGGAGCTCGTCCGGGTCAGCGTGGCGGAAAACGCCCGGTCCCGCGCGGTGATACGGTTCGTCTTTGAGACGGATCAGCCGATTGGGGAAGCCATGAGAGACGACATCCTCTCCCGCCTCCGGACGATGATGGAGTCCACCCTGCACGACGGCTGGCGCAGTGGGCCGCGGGCCGTGCTCATACAATGGGAGGTTTTCTTCTGCTCCGGGGAGGAGACGGATGAGCTTTGGACCTCCACTCTCTCCTACGAGGGCGGGAAGAGGTCGGAGGGGCGGTTTTCCCGGTGGGAGGAGCAGCCGGAATACGCCGGGCAGCTTACGGTCAGGAAAGTCCGCTGGCTCCTCAGGACCACCTGGTGCAGTGCGGGTTTGAAGGAGGATCTTGGAGTCACTCCTCCGCGCGGTTGATAACGGGGATGTTGTCCGGGACTTTTTCCGGGCGGTTCTGGCGGCGGGCGGTGAGGTAGCGGTCCATCTCGGCGGCGACGATCTTGGCGCTGCGGGCGGCCTCCACGACGGTCTTGGCGCCGAGACTGACGTCGCCGGCAGCGAAGATGCCCTCCCGTGTGGTGCGGCCGTGCTCATCGGTGGCCAGAAGCCCGCGCTCGTTCATCTGGAGGCCGGTGGTGGTGTTAACGATGCGGCTTTGCGCGCCCTGGGAGATGGCGACGATCACGTTGTCACAGGGGAAGAGCTTCGGCTCGCCCACGGCGGTGACGTTCCCCTCCTCATCGAAGGAGCGCTGGCGGATGACCACGCCCTCGTCCCGGATCTCCACCGTCTCAATGCCGTAGAGCATATCCACGCCGTCGGCCACGGCGTAGTCCAGCTCCCGGTCGCTGGCGGCGGCTTTGGCCTCGCGGCAGAAGACGTGGACATGGCGGGAGCCCTTGCGCAGGGCCGTGCGGGCCACATCCATGGCGGAGTTGCCGGCGCCGATGACCACCAGCGTCTCGCCGATGCTGAAAACGTCCGGGTCCACCAGGTAGTCGATGGCGTAGTGGACGTGCCCCAGGCTCTCGCCGGGGACGTTGAGTTTGTTGGCTTTCCACACGCCTGTGCCAATGAAGATAGCCTCGTAGCCGTCGCGCTGGAGGTCGTCCACGGTGAGCGCCAGACCGATGGCGGCGTTGGGGCGGATCTTGATGCCCAGCCTCAGAAGCTGCTTTTTGTAGCGCTCGATGACGGTCTTGGGAAGGCGGAAATCGGGGATGCCGTAGCGGAGGACGCCGCCGATCTTATATTTGCTCTCAAAGATGGTGATGTCATAGCCCTTCTGGGCTAAAATCACCGCGATGGTGAGCCCCGCGGGGCCCGAACCGATGATGGCCACACGCTGGCCGACTCTGGGCTCCCGCCGCAGCTCCGGGTCGTCGAGATAGGCGTCGGAAATGTAGTTTTCGATGCTGGAGATCTGCACCGGCGCGCCTTTGCGGCCCAGGACGCAGTGGCCCTCGCACTGGTTTTCGTGATTGCACACAAGCGAACAGAAGACGGATAGAGGATTGTTCTCAAAGAGCATCTGTCCGGCTTCTTTTTTGTGCCCGTTTTTGAAGAGGGCGATCATCTCCGGGATGTTCGTGGCGATGGGACAGCCGGTGCGGCACAGGGGGTTCTTGCAGTGAAGGCACCTGCGCGCCTCGTTGACAACATGGACAGCCATTTTTGTTCCTCCTCTTTTCTATTTTGATCCCGCAGGGCGGGACGTGTTCACGTTTGAGGGGTCTCCCCTGCTTCCTCGCCGGGGTCCTCCCCCGTCTCCCCGTCCTGATCCTCCGTTTCCTCGCCCGGGTCCTGCGTCTCCTCGTCCGGGTCCTCCGGGACCGGAGGCGACCACTGGAGGATGGCCTCGCAGGTGACCTTGCATAGCTCCGCCCTGGTGATGGTGCTGTGGGGCAGAACATATCCGTTGGACCCGGTGATGACGCCGGCGGCGATCAAAGAAGCGACGGCATCCTGGGCGTAGCCGTCCACCTCACCGCCGTCTGGGAAGATGTCGAGGGCGGCAATATCTGCCTCCGGCAGCTCCTTGCGCAGGAGCGTCAGGAGCCGATAGACCAGGGTGAACGCCTGTTCCCTTTCGATGGGGTCATCGGGGCTGAAGATGCCGAAATCCGTGCCGAGAATGAGGCCGATCTGTCCGCCCCAATTGGCGGCCTCGTAATATTCGCTCTCCGGGGAGACGTCGGTGAACATGCTCTCCCCTCCCAAAACGGGGCTTCCCAGGGACCGCCAGAGCATCATGGCGAACTCCCAGCGCTTCATGGGCACGTCCGGGCCGTAGAGCTTATCGGGCGTCCCGGTCACCACACCACGGTCATAGAGGTAGGTGATGTAGGCCCTGGCCCAGTGGTCCAGCACATCGTAGTAGCGGATACGCAGGCTCACCGGGAGCGTCACGGTGACGCCGCCGGCACTGACGGTGATCTCCCCCTCCGGGACCGTGGGGTCTATGGCGGTGAAGCTCCCGTCCTCCGCGAGCGTTCCGACGCCCTCCGTCACGGAATATTCCACCGGGGCGTTGTCCATCAGGACCTCCCGCTGTAAATAGGTCCCGCTGAGGGACAGGTAAGCCGTATCCCCCGGTTCCATCTCGAAGAGCGCCGGAGCCACGCCGGTGACAAGGTCCGTAACGGTGAGGCTGTCCAGCGTGTCGGTGATGTGAAGCGTGGCGGTGCCCGTCAGCCTCCCGTCAGGCGAACGCAGGGTGACGGTATCGACACAGGGCTCCGAGGGGGCGAAGTAGACGCCGTCCTCCACGGTCCCTTTTTCGGCGGTGATAACGACGTCCTCCGGCACCTCCGCCAGGGATCCGGCCCGGTCGGCGGCCAGGGGCGTCAGGAGCGTTACGGAACCGGCGAGGATGAAGGACCCGTCCTCCTCCAGGTGCAGGGCCGCCGGCACACCGTCGGGAACGGCATCGGAGACGAAAAGGATGTAGGTGGAGCAGATGCGGCTGCCGCCGCCGGAGGGGCGGTTGACGATATCGCAGGTCTCCTCCCCCGGCTCTTTCAGGGCCATGACGGAGGAGCCGCCGCCGTCCAGATTGACGGCGAACTCACAGCCCATCTCCACAAGCTGGGCGGCCAGCTCATACAGGGTCGCCCCGGCGGAGTAAAGGCTGCTGCGCCCGTCGATGACCAGTGCCAGGATGCTCCCGTCGGGCTTGACGCCGATGGCGGTGCGGGGATGGCGGGCTTCGGAGATGGCCTTGTCCCAGTTTTCCTGATCGGTGATCTCACCGTTGTCCACGATGAGGTCGCCGCAGCCGGTGGCCCAGCGGGCGCTGCGCAGGCGCTGATCGGCGCACTCGGACACCAGCGTCACGCGGTCGCCCACGGCGAAATCCTTATACCCCTCGGGATACGGCCCGTCGGCGGGACAGGTGAGCACCATGATGTCCTCCCCGATGGCGATGTCCGTGCAGTCCGGGAGAACATCCACCACCTGGAGCTCCACACGGCCCGAGACGATAAGCTCGCCGGAGAGGACCCGGAAACGCACGGCCCAGCCGGCGCGGGTGGTATCCGTGTGCTCGGGGTGGTAGTCGGTGGTGTAGAGGAAGAGACCGCCGGTGCGGTTGCGGATCTTATTGAGGTGGTTGACTTTCACCTCTTTGCCGAAGTTGGAGACCCAGGTAAAACGCTCCGGGTCATAGGTGAGGCCGCCCCCGCCGTTGTTGTGAAGCGTCAGGCGGATATCCGGCTTCTCGATGAAGAAAGCCCCGTCGTCGTCAAAGGCCAGCAGGCTCTCCGTGTCCGTGTTGGTGACGTAGATGCCGCCCTCGATGACGCCGCCCAGGGGGAGCTTCACCGAGCTGTAGAAAAAGTCGGCGTTGACGGCGGCCAGGACATTGAGGCCCCGCTCCCGCATGACGGCGGTAAGCTCCTCCGGCTTCATGGCCTCGTAGAGACTGTCGGCGGTGGCTACAACGGGATAGACGGCGCCGTGGGGATCCGTCTCCACGGTATAGCTCTCCACCCGGCGGCCCTCGCCGTTTTGGAAGATCTGATTGGTGTATGTAAGGTCCTCCGAAAGCGTGGAGGCGTTGGAATAAAGCTCCGTCCACTTCTCGGGAAGGACCTGCTCCTCCGGCGCGGGCTCCGCCAATGCGGGAACGGCGAAAGCGAGCAGGAGGGATACGGAAAGGATAAGGCTTATGAGTTTTTTCTTCATGGCAGGTTCCTCAACGGCGGCCCGATCAGCCGATCATGGCCTCAAATTCTTCTTCTGTGATGACGGGGATGCCCAGGTCCTGGGCCTTGGTGAGCTTGCTCCCGGCGTTCTCCCCGGCCAGAACGTAGGTGGTCTTTTTTGAGACGGAGGAGGCGGCCTTGCCGCCCAGGCGCTCGATGACGGCGGCGGCCTCGTCCCGGGTATATTTGGAAAGCGTCCCCGTGAGCACGAAGGTCATCCCGTCAAAACGCTTGTCCCCGGCCTCCTCGGCGTAGGTCATATCCACGCCGGCGTCCCGGAGAAGGCCAAGCAGATGCTTTGCCTGGTCGGAGTCCAGCCAGGAGCGGATGTTTTGGGCGGTGATGGGTCCGATGTCCTCCACGTCGGTGAGCTCCTCCACCGTGGCGCTCTCCAGGGCCTCCATGGTCTTGTACCGGCGGGCCAAAGTCTTGGCCGCCGCCGTACCCACCTGGGGGATGCCCAGGGCCGCCAGGAGCTTTACAAGGCCGTTGGAGCGGCTTTTGTTGATGGCATCGATGAGGTTCTCGGCGGACTTTTTTCCGAACCCCGGAAGGACGCTCACATCCGGCACGCGCAGGGAGTAGATATCCCCCGGCGAGCGGATGAGGCCGCTGTCGATAAGCAGCTGTGCCACCGCCGTCCCCAGGCCGTCGATGTCCATGCCGGCCTTGGAGGCGAAGTGGACGATGTGCCGGAGCCTCTGGGCGGGGCACTCGGCCCCCTGGCACCGAACGGCCGCGCCGCCCTCGTCCCGGGCCACCGGCGCGCCGCACTCCGGACAGGTCTTGGGAAATTCGTAGGGCGCGGACCCCTCCGGGCGCTTGTCCAAATCAACGGCCAGAATCTCCGGGATGATCTCTCCCGCCTTTTGCACCAGCACCGTGTCGCCCACGCGGATGTCCCGCTCGGCGATGAAGTCCTGGTTGTGGAGCGTGGCGTTGGTGACGGTGGTCCCCGCGAGCCTCACCGGCTCCAGCACCGCCTTAGGCGTCAAAACGCCGGTGCGGCCCACCTGGATGACGATATCGGTGACGCGGGTCTCCTTCTTCTCCGGCGGGTATTTGAAAGCCACAGCCCAGCGGGGGGCCTTGGCGGTACTGCCCAGCGTCCGGCGCTTGTCCAGGGAGTTGACCTTGACGACCGCCCCGTCGATGTCGAAATCGAACTGGTCCCGGTCCTCCCCGATGGCCCGGATGCGCTCCCAGCAGCCCTCCACCGTGGAAAATTCCGCGTGGGGCACCGTGAGAAAGCGCAGGGACTTCAAATAGTCCAGTGTCTCGGAATGCGTCTCGAAGCTCCTGCCGGTGACGGCCTGGATGTTGAAGCAGATGATGTCCAGCCGCCTCTCCGCCGCGATTTTCGGGTCCAGCTGCCGCAGGGACCCGGCGGCGGCGTTGCGGGGATTGGCGAAAAGTGGCTTCTCGTCCCGCTCCCGTTCGGCGTTGAGGGCCCGGAAGACCTTCTTGGACATGTAGACCTCGCCCCGCACCACCAGGTGCTCCGGGGCGTTTTCCAGCTTCAGGGGAAGCGACCGGATCGTCCTGAGATTTTCCGTCACGTCCTCCCCCACCGTGCCGTTGCCCCGTGTGGCTCCCTGGACGAAGACGCCGTTTTCGTACCGAAGGGCCACGGAAAGCCCGTCGATCTTGGGCTCCACGTCAAATTCGCTCTCCCCCACCGTCTGGCTCACCCGCTCGCCGAAGGCCAGAAGCTCCTCCTGGGAAAATACGTCCTGGAGGCTCTCCAGCGGTGCCTCGTGGACGACCTGGGCAAACGCTTCCACCGCCGCGCCGCCCACGCGCTTCGTGGGCGAATCCGGCAGGGCATACTCCGGGTAAGCCGCTTCCAGCTCCTCCAGCTCCCGTAAGAGCCGGTCATACTCGAAGTCCGGCATCTCCGGCGCGTCCAGGACGTAATATTTGTACCCGGCGTCGTTGAGGATCCGGACGAGCTCGGCGATACGTTCTTTTGCGTTCATATTGTCAGCACTCCTTATGTGAATGAGGCGTAGGTGTCCGGCACCGTGCCCACGATGACCGTTTCGGCCACGCTGACCTCCGTGAGGACCGTGTCGGTGTCCGAGCCGGGGCCCAGCAGGACCTCCAGCGTGACCTCCACGTCCATGAGGATCTGGTGGCGGGTCTGGTTGATGCCGGCGGAGGTGAATTCGTGGCGCAGATCTGTGGTCACGTTGGTGACGGAGAGGATGTCCAGCTTGAGCCTTGGCCCTCTGCCGGAGAACAGCGCTCCGCCGATGAGATTGCCCACCGGGATGCGCACGGTGGTGATATCGGAGTCGGCAAACCGTTCCACAATGGCGTTGGTGACCTGGGCCTTCAGAAGGTTGATGCCTGCTGTGTTGGACACCAGCGCCGTGATGTTCCCCTGGCTGTCCCGCTCCAGCGTCACAAGGTTTGCGTATCGGAGACCGTCCTCGGACAGCACCCGGGCCACCGTCTCGTTGACGGCGATGGTGATGTCGTCGGTGGCCGTGGCCAGCGCTAAGCTGGCGATGGTGGGGGTGAGCTTCACGGAGAATAAAAGCGCCAGGATCAGCACACCGATCCCCACAAGCAAAAGCCCCAGCCCCAGCGCCTTTCGCCGCCGCAGGTCCCACCTGAGCCTCATGATCCGTTCCCGCACACGCCTCACCTCGGGAAAGCATATGCGAAAAGCCTGTCTGTTTTTCTGAAATCTTTTATAGAGCCTTCAAAAAGATGAACACCTCGCGGCCCTTTTTGTTGAAATACCCGTAACGGTCCGTCTCAAAGCCGAGGCTCTCGTGGAGCGCGATACTGGGCAGATTGTCGCTTCTGACCTGCTGGCAGACGATCTTGAACCCGCGGCCTTTGGCGATTTCCATAGCGGAAAGCATGGCGCTTTTTCCGATCTCCTGCCGCCGGAAAGGCAGAAACACCTCGGGCCCGATGGAGACAACGCCCGCCGAGAGCTGGTAGAGGGATATCTGTCCCACGAGCTCGCCGCCCCGGAGGATGGCAAACATCTCAAAATGTTTTCCCTGAAAAACAAGTGTATTCCACTGCCGGATCATGGAGCTGACGGCCTCAATGGACATCTCGGCGCTTTGCATCTCCTTCAACGTCTGCGCGTCCGCCTCCTCAAAGCGCCTCAGCCGTGTCACAAGATCGCCTCCAGCGCCGTGAGGATGCCCAGCTTCCCGGATTCATAGGTGAGACCGCCCTGGAGGTAGGCGGTGTAGGGCTCCCGCATGGGGCCGTCGCAGGAAAGCTCGATGGACGCGCCGGAGACGAAAGTCCCGGCGGCCATGATGACCTTGTCCTCATACCCCGGCATGTCCCACGCCTCCGGGGTGACGAAGGCGTCCACCGGCGAGCCGGCCTGGATGCCCCGGCAGAATTTCTCCAAAAGCTCAGGACTCCCAAAGTCGATGGACTGGATGATGTCGCTGCGGGGCGCGTCAAAGGCCGGACGGGAACGGTAGCCCAGAAGCTCCGTCATCCGCGCGGCGAAGACGGCGGTCTTCAGCGCCTGGGCCGTCACATGAGGGGCCATGAAGAGGCCCTGATAGAAAAGCCGGTAACCGAAGGGCGAGCAGCCGCACTCCCCGCCGATGCCGGGGACGGTGAGGCGCATGGCGGCGGCGTCCACCAGCTCCGCCCGGCCCGCCACATACCCGCCGGTGGGCGCAAGGCCCCCGCCGGGGTTCTTGATGAGCGACCCGGCGATGAGGTCCGCCCCCACCTCGGTGGGCTCCCGAGTGTCCGTAAACTCCCCGTAGCAGTTGTCCACCAGCATCGTGGCATGAGGGTTCACCTCATGCACAGCATCGCAGACGGCGGCGATGTCGTCAATGCTAAGCGCCGGCCGCGTGGCGTAGCCGGAGGAGCGCTGGACCTCCACACGCCGGACGGCGGGGTCCGCGGCGGCGGCGCGAATAGCCTCAAGGTCCGGTTTTCCCTCCTCCGTCAGGTCCACCTGGGCGTAGCCGATCACCGCCTCCCGCATGGTGCCGGGATAGCCGCCTGTGAGGCCGATGACGCTCTGGAGGGTATCGTATGGCGCGCCGGTGGCGGCCAACAGCGTATCCCCCGGCCTGAGGCCGGCCCACATGGCGGCGGCAATGGCGTGGGTGCCGTTGACGAAGTTCTGGCGCACCAGCGCCTTCTCAGCGCCGAACACCTCCGCCCAGACAAGCTCCAGCGTATCCCGTCCCAGATCGTCGTAGCCGTAGCCGTTGGTACCGGCGAACATGGGCGCGCTGACCCGGTGGTTCTGGAAGGCCCGAAGGACCTTGGCGGTATTAATCTCGGACACCGCGTCGATTTTCTCAAAGACCGCGGCGCAGTCGCGCTGGGCACTTTTGGCAAGCTCTTGTATGTCCATCACGGAAGCTCCATTACGATTTTTTTGAAGGTGTTGCCCCGTTCGGCGAAGTTTTTGAACCGGTCAAAGGAGGTACACGCCGGGGAGAGGATCACCGTGTCCCCGGACCGCGCCGCGCCGGCGGCGGCCAGGACCGCCTTTTCAAAGTCCGGCTCCTTGAGGATGGGTCCGGTGTATCCGGCGTCCAAGGCGGCCTTTTCGATCTTGTCCGCCGTAAGGCCGGTGAGGACCAAGGTCTTCACGTGCTCCCGGATGTCCTCCCCCAGGGTGTCGAAGGGCACGCCCTTGTCCTTGCCCCCGGCGATGAGGATGACTTTGTCCTCGAAAGACCAGAGGCCCGCCCGCGTCCGGGAGGGCGAGGAGGCGATGGAATCGTTATAATATTTGACGCCCCGCAGCTCCCGCACAAGCTCGATGCGGTGCTCCACGCCCCGGAAGGTCCTGGCGGTCTGTGCCATGGCCTCCACAGGCACGAGGCCGTACAGGAGCGCGAAGGCCCCCAGATAGTTTTCCACGTTGTGGTCGCCGGGAATGAATATCTCCTCGGCCCTGACAACGGGCTCCGGCGTGCCCCGGAGGGAACAGAAGAGCGTCCCGTCCTGAAGATACGCGCCGTTTTCCACAATGTCCCGCCGGGAAAAATACCGCACGCCCTCCCCCGCCGATTTGGCAAAGGAGCGGGTAATGTCGTTGTCCGCGTTGAGGACTGCCACGGCGGGGTGCGGCTCGTGGCGGAGGATGTTGCGCTTGGCCTCCACATACTCCTCCATGTCGCGATGCTTGTCCAGGTGGTTGGGCGCCACGTTGGTGACCAGGCACCTTGCCGGGGACACGCGCATAGTCATGAGTTGGAAGGATGAAAGCTCCAGCACCGCCACATCCTCCGGGGACATGGTATCGGCCTTGTCAAGGAGCGGCGCGCCGATGTTCCCGCCCACGTGGACGGTCCTGCCGGCGGTCTTGAGGATCTCGGCGATCACGGTGGTGGAGGTGGTCTTTCCGTCAGAGCCGGTGACAGCGAAGATCTCGCAGGGGCAGACCTCAAAAAACGCCTCCATCTCGCTGGTCAGCACCGCGCCGTTGGCCACGGCCCGGGCGATACCGGGCTCGTGGGGCATGATTCCCGGCGAGCGGAAGATGACCTGGGCGTCGATGTCCTTCAAATAGTCCGGCCCCAGCACGAAGCGGCAGCCCCGGGCCTCCAGCGCCGGGACGATGTCCCCCAGCGCCTCACGGCCGGCCCCGTCCCGGACGGTGACCTCGGCCCCGGCCTCCAGCAGCAGCGACACTAGGGGCCGGTTGCTCACTCCAAGGCCCAGCACGGCCACCTGTCTGCCCCGGAGGGCTTCCATATATTGAGAAAGTGTCATGTCAAACCCCTCATATACCATTGTTGACAGTTATTATACACCATCCGCGCCTGATTTGCAAACCCCCAAGAAAAAAAGAACGCGGCGGCGTCATCCGCGTCCTCGCGGCTTCACACTGGCGGAGCTCCTCATCGTCGTGGCGATCCTGGCCGTGCTCGTCAGCGTCGCCCTGCCGCTTTTCACAAACGCCCTGGACCGGGCGCGGGAGGTAAAGGACCTGGCGAACGTCCGCACCGTCAAATCCCTGGCCGTGGCGGCCATTTTAACGAACGACATCGAGCCGGACAACGGCTGGTACGTCTTCGCCGCCATCGACCCTCAGGGGAATATCGTTGACTTTCGCGTCCACGCCATGGGCGTCCCGGATGTGTTTTTGAAGGACGGCGTCTTCATAGAAACGTATGACGACCTCACCTATTATATTCTCCACCTCCTGCCCACGGACCTTGCGGAGAGCGCCATTTCTCCTTGACAACCGGGCGAAAATGTACTACCATACAGTATGGCGAGCAGGCCGGACAGCCGCGGGCGCGCAAGCGCGTGAGGAAAGTCCGGGCTCCACAGGGCAAGGATAACGGGTAACACCCGCCAGGGGTGACCCTCGGACAAGTGCAACAGAAATAGACTGCCGGCGGCCTTTCGCCGGCGATGGTGGAAAGGTGAGGTAAGAGCTCACCCGGGACGTGGAGACACGGTCCCGCTGTAAACTCTATCCGGAGCAACTACGGGGACACAAGGGCGGCCCGTCCGTCCCCCAAACGGCTTGAACCGTCGGGCAACCGCCGGTCTAGATTAATGGCTGTCCACGACAGAACCCGGCTTACAG
>CANROC010000016.1 GCA_947632175.1 uncultured Oscillospiraceae bacterium
TCTCTCAGCGAGTCAAAGGTGTACCGCTCCACGAGATAGATGCTGCCGGTGACAGGGTGGTACCCGAAGCTCACCGCACACCCGGCCGCGCGCTCCGGGAGGTCAGAGCTCCCACCTGCCGTACTGCCGTCGGCGAACGGTGGCGTGAAGGCTCCGAAACTCCCCAGGAACTCCTCCAGCTCCTCCCGCAGCGCCCCGTCCTCATCACCGGCCAAAAACGCCGTTGCCGCCATGCCTAACCGATATGGACCCTCATCGCCGATCCAATACTGACTGCCGGAAACATCGACAGTAAGCGGAAAGGTCATCGAAGCGAAATCCATGTGAGAAGACTCCTCTCAAAAGACAATCAACAGGCGAGCGTACATTTTTTGTAAGGAGGGTACACATGGTTCTTGGAGAACGCTTCTACCAGATGAGCAACGCCATCTTCCGCTATGACCTGACGCCGATGGAGTTTATGGTCTACAACTATCTGGTCAGTTGCGCTGGTCAGAAGGATATGTGCTGGCCGAGTATGCACAGGATCGCGGTCAACTGCAACTGCTCGGAGAACACAATTCGCAAGGCAATCGACGCGCTCGTTAAGAAGCGGTTCATCCGCAGGGTGGCGACATACGAGGATTGGGAAGACGGTCACAGCCGTCAGACGAACAACACCTACTACATCCTCGACCTCTCGCCGGTGCAAAGCGCCACCGCGACTGCACCTGCAAAGAGATACCGGCAGGTCGAAAGCACGACGGCCTCACCACCTCCGCCGTGAGGCCGTGTGCCACGACGTGTGCGGTTCTTGGGCTCTACATGGGACGCTTACACGTCAGACAAACGAAGGCCGACGTGGGCCGCCTTTCGAGGCTTTTCCGACCCCGGAGGGGAGGAAAAACGAGAAGCAGGATAAACAACCGACATCACAACCAGCGTCGGTTGTCTCACATCTGCCCGCAGTGCGGGCAGTTTCGGGGGGACGAATGTGACATCTTAATGCAGAGGAAAAAGAAACAGTGACATCTTGGCGCCGAAACGCCTACGGACACGGGCATTTTGCGGTGTCAAACAGGAAAAGGAGGACAATATGAGCAAGGAAGGACAAGAACGGATCACATTTCGGACGAGTGCGAAAACAAGGTCCGCCATCGAGCAGTTGATGGGGGATGAAGGCAGCCGGAGCATGAATGAGTTCATCGAACATGCGGTCATCCGATACATCGACCAGATACTGATGTCAACGTCAACCACGCTACCAAAAGCCATCAGCAGCGCCATTGACGGACGGCTCAGTATGCTGGAGGACAGACTCTCGGCGTTGCAGTTCAACAACTCCGTGGAGCTGGACATGCTGGTACAGATTATCGCCGGCGAGTACGATCTCGACCCCGGCTACCTTCGCAAGCTCCGCTCCGAAAGCGTGAAGAACGTGAAGCAGACCAGTGGCCGCGTGTCGCTGGCGAACGCGGTGAAGGAGAGTGAAGAAACTGAATGGCAGGACTGATCTTGAAGTCACCGTACATCAAAGCCAGCGGCGCGGGAAAGTACATGAGGTACATTGCGACCCGCGAGAACGTGGAGCGGCTGCCGGACAGCAGACCGCCGACGCAGAAACAGGTGGAGCTCGTGCAAAAGCTGGCTCACGACTTCCCTGCGTCAACGAAGTCGGATGAGTATTCGGAGTACAGCAAGTCTCCGACGCGGGCGAAAGCCTCCGCCTACATCTCGTCGACGCTCGAAGCAAACTGGAATACGGCTCAACGCTCCGACGTCTACATGAAGTACATCGCTACACGTCCACGCGTCGAGAAACTGGGTATGCACGGTCTATTCGGCGACGAAGATGATGTGAATCTCGACGCCGCCATCGCGGAGATGGAAACAGTCCCCGGCAACGTGTGGACGCACATCATCTCTCTGAAGCGTGAGGACGCGGAACGGTTGGGCTATGACAACGCTTCAACCTGGCGCAACCTCCTCCGCGCTCACCGCAACGACATCGCCGAGGCCATGCGGATAGCGCCAAATGACTTCCGCTGGTACGCCGCGTTCCACAACGAGGGCAATCACCCCCACGTCCACATGATGGCGTGGTCAGCGGGCGGTGGGGGCTACCTCAGCCGTGACGGGATACGGAAAATCAAGTCCGGGTTAGTCAACGACATCTTCAAGCAGGAGCTGCTTCACACATACGAACAGAAGTCCGGTATGCGGGATGAGCTGGTCAACGAGGTGCGGCAATCCCTGCAAAATCTGTTCAACGAGATCCGCGACGGCCTGTGTGCCTGTCCTCAGATAGCGCCGATGTTGATGGAGCTGTCCATGGAGCTGGGCACGGTCAAGGGGAAGAAGTCCTACGGCTACCTCAAGAAGCATCTCAAGGACACGGTAGACAGGATCGTAGACGAGCTGGAGTCAGTCCCCGCGGTGCATGAGTGCTACATGAAGTGGCTCGACCTGCAAGATGAGGTGGACAGTCACTACAAGGACGAACGCCGGGAACGCCTCCGCCTCTCTGAACAAAAAGAGTTTCGCTCTGTCAAGAACGCGGTCATCCAGGAGGCGGAACGCCTGCGGATGGGCGAGATCACCGTCGAAGAAGTCCCGTCCGGTCCGGTGGACGAGTGCGACCAACAGGAGCGTAGCTACATTGAGATGATGTTCCTGGATGAGACAACGCCTCTCGACGAGCGCGACAAAGCGGTGGAACGGGAGCGAAAGTACGCGGAGGATGGAGAGCCGGCATCGCAGTATGTGCTTGGCGTGCTCTACCGTGACGGTGGTCTGCTCATGCCGGACGCGGTGAAAGCCAGAGACTGGTTCACCCGGTCGGCACAGCAGGGTTACGTCCCGGCGCAGTACGCCCTCGGAAAGTCCTCCTCTCGGACGACCCGGAGGTACACGACCAGGATGTCGGTCTCCGTTGGCTCCAAACCGCCGCTAAGAATGGCAGCGCCTATGCGACCTACGAGCTGGGGAAGGCGTACCTGAAAAGTGGTAACAAACAACAGGCTGAGACGTACTTCACCCAGGCCGCCGAAGGAGAGAATCCCAACGCCATGTACATGCTTGGCAAACTTTTCTATGACCGCAACCCCAAACGGGCCAACTACTGGCTGCGCGAATCTGCATCCTACGGCAACCCCCACGCCCAACGTGCCCTCGACCAGAAAATTTCCCCGACCATTGCCGCTGGCGTCACTCGTCTGCTCTACCACCTGAGCCGCGTCATCCGAGACAGCACAGAGCAAACATCGCAAGGCCCCGGCTTCGGCATCGACCGCAAGAGATGGAGAGAACTGATGGAGAAAAGAATTGCCACGGGCCACAAGCCGGACGACCATGAGGATGTACAGATGCAGGGGTTCAGCATGTGAGGGCCACCCCCCTGCAAATTCTGCGGGGGAAATATACAATAATACGAATAAGCAACAAATATAAAGCCCTTCGGAAAGAGGTGAAATCATGGAAAAACAATTCAGAACCTACGATGACCTGCCGCTGATGTTGTCCGTGCAGGACGTGGCGACAGTGCTTGGAATATCCAGAGCCGGAGCGTATGAGCTGGTCAAGAGCGAGGGCTTCCCGGCGATGAACATTGGCAACAGAATCATCGTGCCGAAGGAGGAATTTATCCTCTGGATTAAGCAGAAAGTTTCTGAGAAAAAATAGTAGCTTTTTCCCGGAAAGTGTGGTATGTTCTGTTGCTAACAAAAGGAAGGAGGCTACCATATGGCAAAACGAAGGGCACAAGGTGAGGGTAACATCCGCAAACGCGCCGATGGACGATGGGAGGGCAGATATACGGCGGGGCATGACCCGACCACCGGCAAGCGGATCGTGAAAAATGTCCTCGGCAAGACGCAAGCCGAGGTAAAGCAGAAGTTGCGGCTTGCCATTGCGGAGAGCCTGGAGATGGACGTTGGGAAGTCCGGCGAGTACACCGTCGCAACGTGGCTCAAGACTTGGTACGACCTCTACGCCAAACCCAACGTCCGCACGGCGACGGCCAACCGGTATGAACTGATGATCAACACCTATACCGTCCCCCGCATAGGGAACATCAAGCTGAGCAAACTCACGGGGCGTGATTTGCAGAAACTCTACAAAGACCTTCAAGAAAACGGACGAGTCCATCGAGGGAAGAAGGGAACGCCAGGACTCAGCAGCACCACCGTCCGAAGCCTCCATCTGATGTTACACAATGCTTTCAAGCGCGCGGTAAAGGAGCGGCTCATCGTACGGAACCCCACTGAAGACTGTATCGCACCAAAAGCCCGGAAGATTGAAATGAAAATACTCCCGCCTGAAAAGATGAAAGCCTATCTCGATGCGGCCCGTGACCGCGATGTTCTCCCGATGTTCTACCTGGAGCTCACAACCGGCCTACGCAAAGGTGAGATCGTCGCCTTACTCTGGTCCGACCTCGACGAAGAAAACCGCACGATTTCCGTCACAAAACAGTACATTCGAAACCCCGACGGTACGCTTGCCCTCACCGAACCCAAGACTGAGACCTCCATTCGCCAAGTCTCTATCCCCCAAACCGCCGTGGAACTCCTCAAAGAGGAACACACCAAGCACCCGGACAACAAGTACATGTTCCCCTCACCCCTGACCGGCGAGATGTACCACCCCGACTCGGTGGTGAACATCCACAAGAAACTCCTCAAAGCCGCCGGGATTGAGCATATCCGATTCCACGACCTCCGCCACACATTCGCCACAACAGCCCTCCAAAACGGCGTAGATGTCAAGACCGTCTCCACGATGCTGGGTCACTACGACGCTGGCTTCACCCTCCGCACCTACACCCACGCCACAAGACAAATGCAGGATAAGGCCGCAGAGACAATGGGCAGCTTCATGGAGCAGGTAATGTGAACACAGAAGTCAAAAAGCACCGGGCACGTCCTGCCCGGTGCTTTCTTGTCCTATCCCGTAGTGGGTCAAAGTGTGGGTCGCCCGGTTGACCCACACTTTGACCCACATTTTTTCAGGCAAAAACACAACAAAAATCCCCGAAATCTCACGATTTCGGGGATTTTTTGGAGCTGCTACCCAGATTCGAACTGGGGACCTCATCCTTACCAAGGATGCGCTCTACCGACTGAGCTATAGCAGCGTTGGCGACCGAGAAGGGGCTCGAACCCTCGACCTCCGGCGTGACAGGCCGGCGCTCTAACCAGCTGAGCTACTCGGCCGTATCCGGTCTTCCTTAACGGCGCTCGATCATTTTATAATAACTGAGGCCGCTTGTCAAGTGGTATTTTCAAAAAATTTGTCCAACTGACGCATATCCCGCCTTTTGACGGGGGCGGTGAGAGTGAGGAGGCCGCCGGTGAGGGGGTCCCGAAAGCTCAGACGCGCGGCGTGGAGGAGGTGGGCGGTGAGGCCCAGAGCGGCGCTGAAAGCGCGGGACTCCGCCGAGCCGTAGAGCTCGTCGCCCAAAAGGGGACAGCCCAGGTGGGCGCAGTGGACGCGGATCTGGTGGGTGCGGCCGGTCATCAGGGAAAACCGCGCGCGGCTCACCCGCTGTCCGCCGATCACCGCCGTGCCCAGCGTCTCATAGGCCGTGACGGCCCGCTTGCCGTCGGGGCGGACGACGCGCTTTTGGAAGCCCGCCCGCTCCCGGGCGATGGGCAGGTCGATGACGCCGCGCCCCTCGGGCAGCTCGCCCCATATATACGCCAGATACGTCTTCTCCGCCCCCGGGGCGTGGAGGGCGTCTGTGGCCAGCGCCTTGGCGTGGGCGTCCTTCGCCAAAAGAACCACGCCGGAGGTGTCCCGGTCCAGCCGGTTCACGGCGTGGACCGCCCCGGTCCCGGCGGTGTCCGCCAGATACCCGGCGGCGAGGTTGAGGAGCGTCCCCGTGTACCGCCCTCTGGACGGGTGGGACAGCATCCCGGCGGGCTTGTTGACGGCCAGGTACGCCTCGTTTTCAAAGATCACATCCAGCTCCCCCCGCTCCGGGGGGATGTCCGGGGCCGCCTCGGTGAGATCCAAATCCGCCTCCACCGTCTCCCCGGCCCGAAGCCGCCGGTCCATCCAAACCGGCTCTCCGTCCACGGTGACGGCATTGGCGGCCTTCAGCCGCTTGATGCCTCCGGCGGAGACGCGAAGCTCGTTTTTCAAAACGGAATAGACCTTCCGCCCCTCGTCCCGCTCCGAGGCGGTATAGCGAAGCCTCATCGGAGGGCCTTCAGGGCCTCGACGATGCGCTCAAAGCCCATGGAGTGGCTGGCTTTCACCAGCACCACGTCCCCCAGGTCCACCGTCTCGGCGATGTCCTCCAGGAAGTCGTCCCGCCGCAGATAGTACCTGGCCTTGCCGCCCCCGGCGGCCAGGAAGCCGTCGTACATGGCCTTGGCCTCCTCGCCGCAGCAGACCAGCGAGTCGATGCCGCACTTTGCCGCCAGCTCCCCGATAGACCGGTGGAGCTGGGCGGAGTCGGCCCCCAGCTCCTTCATGTCGCCCAAAACGGCCACCCGCTTATTCTGCGGGGCGCTGAGCGAGCGGATGGTCCCCAGGGACCTTATGGCGGCGGCCATGGAGTTGGGATTGGCGTTGTAGCAGTCGTCGATGAGAGTGATGTATCCGGTATCCGTCACGTTGGCGCGCCCGCCCACCGGGCGGTAGTCGGCGATGCCCCGCAAAATCTGCTCCCCGCTGTCGCCCAAAATGCGCCCCACCGCCGCGGCGGCCAGCGCCCCGTAGACGATGTGGCTGCCAAAGGCGGGGATGAGCGTGAAGACCCGCTCGTTGTCAAAGACGATGTCGCAGCTGACGCCGTCAAAGCCCAGATTCTCCACGTTCTCCGCCCGGACGTCGCAGTCCCCGCCGGTGCCGTAAAGCACCCGCCGTGTGCCGGTGTCCAGGTCGCGCAAAAGCTCGTCGTCGCCGTTGAGGACGGCGATGGCGTCGGCGTCCATGAACTCAAAGACCTCCGATTTGGCCCGCAGAACGCCCTGGAGGTCCCCCAGCTTCTCCAGATGGCAGTACCCCACCGAGGTGAAGACCACGATATCCGGCCGCACCATCCGCGCCAGCGTGCGCATCTCGCCGAAATCCGAGATGCCCATCTCAATGACCGCCGCCTCGTGCTCCTCCCGCAGCTGCAAAAGCGTCAGCGGGACGCCCAGCTCGTTGTTGAGATTGGCGGGGGTCTTCAGCGTATGATACCGCCGGGACAGTACCCGGGCGGTGAGCTCCTTGGCCGTGGTCTTGCCCACGCTCCCGATGATGCCCACCACGGGGATGGAAAAGAGCTTGCGGTAATACTCCGCCAGGTCCCGGAGGGCCTTTTTCGTGTCCTCCACCACCACGCAGGGCAGGTCCGGCAGGGCCCGCTCGGCAAGGCACGCCAGCGCGCCGCTTTTCTCCACCGCGTCCCGGGCAAAGCTGTGCCCGTCCACTCGCTGGCCCTTGATGCACACAAAAAGCCCGCCCTCGTCGATCTCCCGGCTGTCCATGGAAACGCAGGTAATCCGGTCGTTCCGGTACCGCATGGGCCCCACATACTTCCCCCCGGTGACCTCGGCGATTTTGTCCAAGGTGAGAGACTTCATTTTCATGGCTAAGACCTCCGTATGGTAAATGGAATAAGACGCGGCGGGCGGTTTTCCGGGACGGCTCAAAGCCCTCCGCCATCGCCGCAGTTTTGTTTTCCGCGCGGCGGGGACGGGAGGACGAAGGACCGGGGGACGGGCGGACACATGGGTCCGCCCCTACGGTGACATTTAAAGAGGTTGCAATTTATTTTGCGTGTCTATCCGTCAAGTCTGTAGGGGCGGACCCGCGTGTCCGCCCGTGCGCGGTTGCGGAACAGACCGGTTCCGGTATACCGAATCCGCCCCAATCACCGCCGTAGGGGCCGCCACTCCTGGCGGCCCGCGTTTCGATGACCTTCGGCGTCAATTGAATGGGATAACCTTCCATATCCCCTGTAGGGGCGGACCCGCGTGTCCGCCCGTGCGCGGTTGCGATAACAGACCGGTTCCGATAACCCGCACCCGCTCCCAATACGTCAGCCCCTCCCAGGTCGGGGACAGACGCGCAGCGGCAGGAGCGGTTCCGCTTACCCTTTCCTCAGGCTCGCCTCCAGAATCCTCTCCACCAGCTCGTTATACCCGATGCCGGCGACCTTGGCCTCCTTGGGCAAGAGGCTGGCGGGGGTCATGCCGGGGAGAGTGTTGGCCTCCAGGCACCAGACGGCGCCCTTTTCGTCCACGATGAAGTCCATGCGGGCGTAGACCTCCAGCCCCAGGGCCTCGTAGACGCGCAGGGCGGCGTCCCTGAGGGCCGCGTCCCAGCCCTCGGGCAGGTCGGGGATGGGGCAGATCTCCTCCGTGGCCCCGTCCTGGTATTTGTTCTTGTAGTCGAAAAAGCCGCTTTTGGGCCGGATCTCGATGGGCGGCAGGGCCTCGCCGTCCAGGACGCCCACGTCGATCTCCCGCCCCTTGATGTACCGCTCGATCAAAAGCTCCCGGCTGTACGAAAACCCCAGCGCCAGGGCGTCGGCGTACTCGGCCTCGGTGTGGGCGATGGAGGTGCCCACGGAGGACCCGCCGGCGCGGGGCTTCACCACGCAGGGGAGGAAGGGCGCGGGGGCGTGGGCGCCAGCGCGTGTCAGATTGACCCCCTCCGCCACGCGGATGCCCGCCGCCGCTATCAGCCGCTTAGCCGTCTCCTTGTCCATGGCCAGGGCGGAGGCCAGATGCCCCGCGCCGGTGTAGCGGATGCCCGCCACGTCGAACATGGCCTGGAGCCGCCCGTCCTCCCCGTCGGCCCCGTGGAGTCCTAAAAAGACGATGTCCGCCGCGCGGCAGATATCTAAAAGGTTGTCGCCTACGCGGGAATCGTTGGCCTGTCTCCGGCTTGCCTTCACGGCCTCCAGGTCCGGCACGTCGGCGGCGATATCCGCCAGGGTGTCGGCGATCGGCTTGTCAAATATCTCCTTGGGGTCCGTATACGCCCCCGTATAGCCGAAAAAGGCGTCCACAAGCACCGCCCGGTGCCCGTTCTCCCGCAGGGCCCTGGCGATCATGGCCCCGCTCTTGAGCGACACGTCCCTCTCCGTAGAGAGCCCGCCGCAAAGCACGATAATGTCCATTCCTGACCTCCCGTGGAGTATTCTGACTAAATTATACACCCCATGTCGGCGGGATACAACCGAAAATTCTGTTTCCCCACTTGCTTTTTTCCCGCCGGTTTGATATAGTGGTCTCGCTGTGCAGAGTAGGCCGGCGCGCGTTAAGTGCCCGAAGGACGGAGAGTTGCCTTTGGGACGAAGAGGAACTCCCTCGCGGTGCGCCCGCCGCATCCCGCTGCGACAGAGGAGCTGTCTCCTGCCGTGTGGATTTCTGCATGGAAGGAGGCTTTTTTGTGAAAAAATTCAAAGACGATCTCATAAGCTCCGCGCGGGAGCTCAAGAACCTCCGGGCGCTGTGCGCCCTGGCGGTGATGGGGGCGCTGGCCATCGCCCTCAAATCCGTCTCCATCGACATCGGCGGCTTTGCCTCCATCGGCTTCTCCGGGCTTCCCAACCAGGTGGTGGATATGCTCTTCGGGCCGGTGACGGGGGCCCTCTTCGGCGGGGCCATGGACGTGCTCAAGTTCTTCCTGAAGCCCACCGGCGCTTTCCACTTCGGCTACACCTTCAACGCCATGCTGGCGGCTTTCATCTACGGATGCTTCTACTACAAGCGCCCCGTGCGCTTCTGGCGCGTCCTCACGGCCAAGGGGCTCATCGAGGTGGTGGTCAACCTGGGCTTCGGCACGCTGTGGTCCGCCCAGCTCTACGGGCGGGCGTTCCTGGCGGCGTTGAAGCTGCGCGTGGGCTGGAGCCTTTTGATAAACTGGCCCCTGAACACCGCGGTCTTCTACGTCATCGCCCTGGCCCTGGAGCGGGCCGGGGTATTCCGGTACTTCAAAGAGCGTCAAAGACCGTAAAGCCGCTTCCCGTTCTCCAATGTGACCCTTGCCACATCTTCCACGCTCATCCCCCGGATCTCGGCGATCCTCTCCGCCACCAGGTGGACGAGAAGCGACGAGTTGCGCTCCCCCCGGTGGGGGACCGGGGCCATGTAGGGGCTGTCCGTCTCGATGACCATCCGCTCCAGAGGCATCTTCTCCACCACCTCCAGGCACCGCCGGGCGTTTTTGAAGGTGACGACGCCGGTGAAGCCCAGGTAAAACCCCCAGTCCAGCAGCACCTTCGCCGTCTCCCAGCTCCCGGAGTAGCAGTGGACCACGCCCCGAACGCCGGAGTGGGCTTTGAGAATATCCAGGTTGTCCTGTACCGCCTCCCGCTCGTGGATGATGACGGGCATGTCAAGCTCCTGAGAGAGCTCCAGCTGTTCGCCGAACACACGCCTTTGTGTGTCCCGGGGCGAGAAGTCGTAGTGGTAGTCAAGCCCGATCTCCCCCACCGCCACGCACTTGGGGTCGGCGCAGAGCTTTCTCAGCGCGTCCGGGTATCCCGGCGCGGCGCCTGACGCCTCGTGGGGATGGACGCCGGCGGCGAAGTATACGAAGGCGTGGGCGCGGGCGATCTCCCGCGCCTTTTCGGCGGAGGCAAGGTCCGAGGCCGGGTCCACGATGAGCTCCACGCCGGCTTCCGCCATTTTGGACAGCACCTCCTCCCGGTCGCCGTCGAATTTTTCGTCGTCGTAGTGGGCGTGGGTATCGAAGAACATGACTTTTCCCTCCGAATTTCCATCATTTTTTGAAAAAACTCTTGCATTCTTGTGAAACTTATGATACCATAAAAGTCCCGCGAATAAAAGACTAAAAAATTCTAAAGTAAGGATTGATCATTTTGGGTGCTCTCGAGATCACAATCACCGTCATTCAGCTTCTGGCGTGCCTGGCCATCGTCGTCATCGTCCTGATGCAGAGCGGCAAAAGCGCCGGCCTCTCCGGGGCCATCGGCGGCGGCAGCGGCGACACGTTCCTGTCCAAGAACAAGTCCAAGACCCTGGACGCGCGCCTGGCCCGCATGACCAAGTGGGTCGCCGTCGTCTTCATCGTCCTGACCCTGGTCCTGGACTTCGTGGTCAAATAAAAGCCTTCCACAAAAGAAAACTCCTCCTGCCTTGCGCAGGAGGAGTTTTTTAATCAGCGGCCTCTTCGAAGAGGAAGAGGTCCTTGTCGTAGTAGTAGGTGAAAGTCAGGCGCAGGGAGGGGAGGGACTCCTTCGGGGCGCGGACGAGGAGCTTATCTCCGTCCAGCGTCAGATCCACGCCATCGGCGTCCAGCTTGGGCAGGAGGTTGGCTTGAAGCTCCTCCAGCAGCTCCTCCGGGTGGGCGGCGTAATAGGCGCTGTCCCGGGGCGGTTCGTAGCCCTCCACGGCCCCGCCACGGCTGGTGAAGAGGAGGACGGTGAAGATGACGCCCATGGCCAGCACCAGCACGCACCCCACGACCCCCAGCTTTTTGGCAAATTCTTGTCCGGTCCCCATGGCGCTCACCTACCTGCTGAAATAATTGACTTTCATGGTGTTCCAGCTCATCTCCAGGCGCTTGGCGATTTCCGCGTTGCGGTCCGCCACGGCTTCCGTGGGCGCCTCGCCGCCTAGGGCGTACCAGTAGGTCTCGCCGTCGTACCAGGAGTAGTCGGCGAAAATGGCGTAGCCGCCGTTTTCGGAGAAAGCGTCGTTGCCAAAGTAGTGGGAGCCGTCGGTGGGCAGATCGAAGAGGTTGACGAGGGTGGGCAGGATGTCATAGGCCCCCATGGCTTTGTCCACCGTCATGGCCGGGGTGTTCTTCTCGTAGATGAAAAAGGGGGTCCTGGTGATCATGTTCATGTCCTGAGCGCCCTTTTTCGCCAGGATGTAATCGTTGCTCATAGCATAGTAGTCAAAGTGGTCGGCGTAGAAAACCAGCACCGTGTTGTCCAAAAGCCCATCCGCCTCCAGACGGTCCACAAGCCCGCCCACGAAGAGGTCCGTCTCGTGCGCGCCAGCATAGCCCCGGATGACCATATCCGGGGTGTCCTCCGGCAGGCGCTGGGCGGCATAGTCGTACCAGTGCTCCGCCACGGAGCTGCTGGCATAGGGCCCATGGGCGGAGTAAGTGATGATGAAGGTGAAGAACGGCCCGTCCGGCGTCATGAGGTCATAGGCGGAAAGCATATGTGAGTCAAAATCCAGGTTCTCCATCCCCATGGCCGCGCCGTCGTAATAGTTGGCGTAGCCCAGATTCTTGTGGACCTCCGCCCGGTTGTACGTCTCCCCGGTGGAGCGGTGGAACACGTTGGCTGTGTACCCCTGCCCGGTCATCAGGTGTGCCAGGGACTCCGGGTAGGCGTTGCGGCTGTACATGGACGCCTTGCTTCCCGTGAAGGGGGATACAAGGCCGGTGTTGACGATCATTTCCGTGTTGAAGGTGCCGGCGTCATAGTAGAGGGGCGTGAAGTTGCTGGTGAAGTTGATGCCCTCCTCCCGCAGACGGTAGAGATTGGGCGTCAGCTCCTCGTCGATGAGCCAGGTATCCATGGCCTCCAGCTGGATCATGATCAGATTCTTGCCCTTAAAGCGCCCCGTCCACTCGTTGTCCGGGTCGATGGGCCTTGTGGCGTACCAGTTGTCCAGCTCCTCCATGATCTCCTGGTGCTCCACGTGATTGAGAAGGTCATAGACGCCGTAGGTCAGGTTGAAGTCCCGGAAGGCGTGCTGATATAGGCCCGTGAGCATCACGCATTGGGTGGTGTCGGAGAAGTGGTCGTAGAGGAGGCTCGACTGCATGATGTCAAAGTGGCTGGCGAGCCTGTCCGTCAGGTTGTCCTGCTTATTCTTGTTCACCGTGAAGACGCTGGCGGCGATGAGCACCAGACAGATCACCGGCTCGAACCAGCGGCGCTTTACCTTCGGCGCCAGCCAGATGGAAAGCGTCAGCCCCACGATGCCGCAGACGAACACGAACCACGCAAGCCAGCTCACCTGGATGTAAGAGGCGTCCAGGTACCGGAACCCGTCCTCGGCGAAGATCATGGCGGAGAAGGAGAAGAAGTTCCCCTTGGCCTTGAAAAGCATGGCGTGGACCATGAAGAGGATCACCGCGCCGCCGCCGATGAGGCCCATGGCGATCCGGGAGACAAGACGCGGCAGGAGCTTCACGAACGCCGTGAGCCCCACCGCCCAGGCCAGGGTAAAGACCCAGGGGATGGACGAGGTCCACAGGGTGATGGCACAGCCGTTGTGGAGGTAACGCAGACTCCCGTCCAGCCCCACAAGCGTCAGGAAGAACGCCGCCGCGCTGAGAACGTCGCACAGGCGCGTCCTGGCCTTCAGCTCACGGAGCAAACGCCCGACGGATGCCCAAGCCTCCCGGAGCCTCCGCTTATAATAGATGACTTTTCCGTTCATAGCTGTCTTTCTCTTTCGCCGCGGATCAGAAGGCCACGCGCTGGGCGATGTACGCCTGAAGCCCGCTTATGGGGATGCGCACCTGTTCCATGGTATCCCGCTCCCGGACGGTGACGCAGTTGTCGTTCTCGGAGTCGAAGTCGTAGGTCACGCAGAAAGGCGTGCCGATCTCGTCCTCCCGGCGGTAGCGTTTGCCGATGGACCCGGCGTCGTCGAAGTCCACCATGAAGCTCTTCGCCAGCTCATTTCTGATCTCCATGGCCTTGTCGGAGAGCTTCTTACTGAGCGGCAGAATGGCGCACTTGTAGGGGGCTAAAAACGGATGGAGCCGCAGGACCACGCGCACGTCCTCCTTGCCCTTGGCATCGACCAGATGCTCCTCGTCGTAGGCCTCGCACAGGAACGCCAGCGCCACGCGGTCGCAGCCGAGAGAGGGCTCAATGACGTAGGGGATATAGTGCTCGTTGGCCTCCTGGTCGTAGTAGGTGAGGTCCTTGCCCGAGGCCTCCTGGTGCCGCGTGAGGTCGTAGTCCGTGCGGTCGGCGATGCCCCAGAGCTCCCCCCAGTCGGTGAAGGGGAAAGCGTACTCGATGTCGGTCGTCGCCTTGGAGTAGAAGGCCAGCTCCGCCGGCTCGTGGTCGCGGTAGCGCATGTTCTCCTCCTTGAGCCCCAGGGACTTGAGCCAGTCGATGCAGAACTTCTTCCAGTAAGCGAACCACTCAAGGTCGGTGCCGGGCTTGCAGAAGAACTCGCACTCCATCTGCTCGAACTCCCGGGTGCGGAAGGTGAAGTTGCCCGGGGTGATCTCGTTGCGGAACGCCTTGCCCACCTGGCAGACGCCGAAGGGCAGCTTGCGGCGGGTGGTGCGCTGGATGTTGGGGAAGTTCACGAAGATGCCCTGGGCCGTCTCAGGCCGCAGGTAGCAGGTGGAGGAGGAGTCCTCCGTCACGCCGATGGCCGTCTTGAACATCAGGTTAAATTTGCGGATGGGGGTGAAGTCGTGCTTGCCGCAGACGGGGCAGATGACGTCCTCGTGTTCGGCGATGAACTTGTCCATCTCGTCGAAGGTCATGGCGTCGGTGTTGACCTCCGGGTGCTCGTCGCCGATGAGCTTATCCGCCCGGTGGCGGGATTTGCAGGCGCGGCAGTCCAAGAGGGGATCGGAGAAGCTGGAGACATGCCCCGTGGTGACCCAGGTCTGGGGGTTCATGAGGATGGCGGCGTCCAGCCCCACGTTGTAGGGGGATTCCTGGACGAACTTCTTGAGCCACGCCTTCTTCACGTTGTTCTTGAACTCCACGCCCAGGGGGCCGTAGTCCCAGGAGTTGGCAAGGCCGCCGTAGATCTCGCTCCCGGCGTAGATGAAGCCCCGGCTCTTGCACAGGTTCACGATCATGTCCAGCGTTTTTTCGGAATTTTTCATAAGGCTGTCCTTCCCGCGGCTGGCTGCCGCGTAAATTTTTTCGCCAAAAGGCGGTTTGCGTGTATTATATACCTTTTTCGCCTGATTTTCCACCGTTATTTTGAATTGATTCGCCGTGTGGAAACGCCGGGAATTGGGCAGGATAACCCTACAAAGTGTTTGGGAGGGACCAATATGGAAAAAATAGCCTTTTATGACGCCAGGAGCTACGACCGGACGTATTTCGACGCGCTGGCCCCCAAGGCGGGACTGGAGCTTATGTACCTGGAGAACAAGCTGACGCCCCAGACGGCGGTGCTGGCCCGGGGGTGCGCCGGCGTGTGCGCCTTTGTGAACGACGACCTGGGGGCCGAGACGCTTGCGGAGCTTGCCGGCGCGGGCGTGCGGTGCGCGGCGCTGCGGTGCGCCGGGTTCAACAACGTGGATCTGGCGGCGGCGGAGCGGTGCGGCATCCGGGTCTTCCGCGTCCCGGCCTACTCGCCGGAGGCGGTGGCGGAGCACGCCCTGGCGCTGCTGCTGACCCTGACCCGCCAGACCCACAGGGCCTTTACCCGCACGCGGGAGCGCAACTTCAGCCTGGAGGGCCTGGTGGGGACGAACCTGGCGGGCAAGACCGTGGGCGTGGTGGGTACCGGCAAGGTGGGGACCCGCTTCGCCGCCGCCGTCCGGGCCCTGGGGACCACGGTGCTGGCCTGCGATGTCCGCCCCCAGTGGGGCGCGGGCCTTGCCTATGTGCCCTTCCCGGAGCTCATCCGCCGGTCCGACGTCATCTCCCTCCACTGCCCCCTGACGCCGGAGACATACCACATGCTCTCCCGCGCCGCCTTCCACGACATGAAGCGCGGCGTCATCCTCATCAACACCTCCCGCGGCGCCCTCATCGACTCCGAGGCCCTCCTGGACAACGTCAAATCCGGCAAGGTGGGCGCGGCGGGCCTGGACGTCTACGAGGAGGAGGCCGACGTCTTCTACGAGGACGTGTCCGCCAAGGTCATGCGCGACGATACCCTGAACCTCCTCCTGAGCCAGCCCAACGTCCTGGTCACCAGCCACCAGGCGTTCCTCACCAACGAGGCCCTCCAAGCCATCGCCGAGACCACAGTAGACAACCTCCGCCGCTTCTTCGCCGGCGAGCCCACCGAAAACGAGCTCCGCCCCGCCGCCCCCGCCGGGGTATGACCTCCACGGCGGCCCTTTTCCCCGGTTAACCGACATGTACCGTTTTATCGGAACCGTTCCCGTCACGCAACGTGGCCCGGGCGGACACATGGGTCCGCCCCTACGGGGGATGTGGGAGGTTATCCCATTCAACCGACACCGGAGGTTATCGAAACGCGGGTCGCCGAGGACGGCGACCCCTACGGCGTTCATCGGGGGCAATCCGAAACAACAACGCGGGCCGCCAGGAGTGGCGGCCCCTACAGGGCGCGTTGCCCGAACAGTTTCGATAAAACGAATCCGCCCCAATTATGCCGTAGGGGCCGCCACTCCTGGCGGCCCGCACGCAGTAAGTTTCGTTTACCGGAAGCCCCAGCGACGCCCCACGGGCTCGAATACCCCGCCGCTGCGGCGGCACCCCTTTTTCCGAAAAAGGGGTCGGGGGAATAAGGATGCGGCGCTTCGCGCCGCGTTTATATTAAAATTGCGCCGCTATGCGGCGCAAAACCTTTTTACCCCCCTTTCCGGGAAAGGGGGGTAGGGGGGATTCGAGCCCCCGTCCTTCGTCCCCCGTCCCCGCCGCGCGGGCAAATCAAAAGCTGCGGCGAACCCGCAAACCTTTTTAAGCCCCCCTCCTCGTAGGAGGGGGGCAGGGGGGCAGCGAGCGTTGGTCGATAGAGCTCTATCGACCAACCTTCGAGCCCTCAGTCTCGCTTCGCTCGACAGCTCCCCTTACGAAGGGGAGCCCCAAAATGGTTGCGCTTCCGCTTCCGCACAGAAAGGGGCCGTGAGTGATCACGGCCCCTTTGGGTGGCGCTATAACGTTATGGGTTTGGGTCAGTCTTTTGTTACCAGCTCATACATTTGCCGGGGACTGCGGCCGGTCAGGTCGTCGTACATCTTCTCGTAGAACCGCAGGAGCTGCTGGTTGGTGGTCTCCCGGCAGGTGATGACGGTCTCCAGAGCCCGGGCCTTGGCCTGGCCCTGGATGTTGCCGGGACTGCCCGGCTCGCCGCTGTCACCGTCGGACATGGCGGCCAGCTTTTCGGCCACCTCGCTGAGATGGGCGGTATCCGCCTGTATGGCGGCGATCTGACGAAGAATGTAGGGGATGCTGTACTCTATATCGGTGTTCTGCTCGGACATGATTTTTTCCTCCAAATGTTCTTTTTCACTTGGCGGAGCGCGGAGGACAATGGCGTCGTCCGATGCGTACCGCGCCCTGCCCTTTTTCACGAGCCCCCGGGCCCGCTTGGGCCAGGTGGTCCCGTACTCGTTTCCGTTTTCATCCAGAACTCGCACGTTTTTTTCCATGGGTGCCTCCCCCCTGTGTCCTGTATGCGACCGCCGTTTTTTGTGATGGGTGCCGTCCCCAGGTCCCTTACAGGATACCATATCCCCGGGGAAAACGCAAGGGGATAAGCACTTTTCACATATTTTCTCTCAAAAACCCGCCCCGCTTTTCCGTTTGAACGCTTGAAAAGCGGTTTTTTGGCGATTATAATAAATCGGTTGAAAATCGCACAGGGAGAGAGTGTGTAAGATATGGAGAAAAACATCCGCAACGTCGCCATTATCGCCCACGTGGACCACGGGAAGACCACGCTGGTGGACGAGATGCTCAAGCAGTCCGGCGTGTTCCGGGAGAACCAGGCCGTGCAGGAGCGGGTCATGGACTCCAATGACCTGGAGCGCGAGCGGGGCATCACGATTTTGGCCAAGAACACCGCCGTGCAGTACGGCGACATCAAGATCAACATTGTGGACACCCCGGGCCACGCCGACTTCGGCGGCGAGGTGGAGCGCATTTTGAAGATGGTCAACGGCGTCATTTTGCTGGTGGACGCCGCCGAGGGGCCCATGCCCCAGACGCGCTTCGTGCTCAGCAAGGCCCTGGAGTTGGGCCACCGGGTCATCGTGGTCCTCAACAAGATAGACCGCCCCGACCAGCGGATGCTGGAGGTGGTGGACGAGATCCTGGAGCTTCTCATCGAGCTTGGCTGTACCGACGAGCAGATCGACTCGCCCATGCTCTTCTGCTCCGGCCGCCAGGGCACCGCCAGCTACTCCGCCGACGTGCCGGGAACCGACCTCAAGCCCCTCTTTGACACCATCGTGGACTACATCCCCGCCCCGGAGGACCACGACGGCGAGCCTCTCCAGATGCTGGTGAGCTCCCTGGACTACAACGACTACGTGGGCCGCATCGCCATCGGCCGCATCGAGCGGGGCACCATCCGGCAGAATCAGGAGCTTTCCGTCGTCAACTACCACGACCCCGACGCCGCGCCCAAAAAGGCCCGGGCTGTGAGCCTTTACGAGTTTGCGGGCCTTGCCCGCGTGCCCGTCACCGAGTCGAGCTCCGGGAACATCATCGCCCTTAGCGGCATCCCGGACATCTCCATCGGCGACACTGTCTGCGCCCCGGAGGCCCCGGAGGCCCTGCCCTTCGTGAAGATCTCCGCCCCCACCATGGAGATGACCTTCTCCGTCAACGACTCGCCCTTTGCCGGTAAGGAGGGCAAGTACGTCACCTCCCGGCAGCTCCGGGACCGGCTCTTCCGGGAGACGATGAAGGACGTGTCCCTGCGGGTCTCCGAGGTGGAGGGCTCCGACCACAGCTTCAACGTGGCCGGGCGCGGCGAGATGCACCTTTCTATCCTCATCGAGACCATGCGCCGGGAGGGCTACGAGTTCGCCGTCTCCCCCCCGCGCGTGCTCATGCGGGAGATCAATGGGGAAAAGTGCGAGCCCATCGAGCGGGTGGTCGTGGACGTGCCCGAGGACAGCGTGGGCGCGGTCATTGAAAAGCTCAGCTCCCGCCGGGGCGAGTTTGTGGAGATGAACCCCGTGGGCGCGCGGATGAAGATGACCTTCTTCGTCCCCAGCCGCGGCCTCTTCGGCTACCGCAACGAGTTTTTGACCGACACGAGAGGCGAGGGCATCATGAGCTCCGTCTTTGAGAAGTACGAAAAATATAAGGGCGAGCTCTCCCGCCGGGGCACCGGGTCCCTGGTGGCCTCCGAGACCGGCGAGGCCGTGGCCTACGGCATCTTCGGCGTCCAGGACCGGGGCGTCATGTTCGTCTCCCCCGGCGTGCCGGTCTACGGCGGCATGGTGGTGGGCGAGACGCCCAAGGACGAGGATATCACGGTGAACGTCTGCAAGAAAAAGCAGCTCACCAACATGCGCGCCGCCGGCTCCGACGAGGCCCTCCGCCTGGTCCCGCCCCGGACCATGTCCCTGGAGCAGTGCCTGGAGTTCCTGGCCGACGACGAGCTCCTGGAGGTCACCCCCCAGTCCCTGCGCATCCGCAAATCCATCCTCGACCACGCTCTCCGGATGAAGGCCCTCAAGGGCGCGAAGAACGTCCAGTGAAAAACGCGCGGAAACCCCTCCGCGAAAGGTCCGCGGACCTTTCGCGGAGGGGTTTCGTGCTGTTTTGGACCGCCCTCGTACGGCGTTTGACAGAAGCGATCCGAAACCTGAAAAAGGGGCCGCCAAGAGGCGGCCCCAATAAAATGCTTCTAAATACTAAAAAATACTTGACAAATCCATCGTTTTGTGGTATAATACGCACAATGACTTTCAAAGCCGGCGCTTTTACATCTTTTCCGGCGCGGTGACGCCCAGCATAGCAAGGCCGTTCTCGAGGACCGCCCGCACGGTGTCGGCCAGCTTCAGCCGCGCCTCCAGAAGGTCCGGCTCGGCGCCGCGGATGCGGCAGGCGTTGTAGAAGCGGTGGAACCGGGCGGCAAGCTCCATGAGGTACCGGTTGACCCGGCTGGGGTCGTAGTCCCGGGCGGCCAGCTTCAGCTCCTCGGGGTAGGCGGCCAGCTCCTTGATAAGCGCCGTCTCCGTCTCGTCGGTCAAAAGCTCCAGCCGCAGCGCCCTGGCGGGCTTGACCGCAAAGCCGTCGGCGGCCAGCGTGGAGCGCAGGGTGCAGATGCGGGCGTGGGCGTACTGGACGTAGTAGACCGGGTTCTCGCTGTCCTGCCGGACGGCCAGGTCCAGGTCAAAATCCAGGGGGCTGGTGGCGGCGCGGTTATTGAAGTAGTACCGGGCGGCGTCCACGCTGATCTCGTCCAGCAGGTCGTTGAGGGCGATGGCCTTGCCGGTGCGCTTGGACATGCGCACGGGCTGTCCGTCCTGTAAAAGATTGACCAATTGCATAAGGACGATGACGATGCGCTTGGAGCCCTCCAGCCCCAGCCCGTCCACGGCGGCCTGGAGCCGCGCCACGTGGCCGTGGTGGTCCGCGCCCCAGACGTTGATGACCTTGTCAAAGCCCCGCTTTTCCAGCTTGTTGCGGTGGTAGGCGATGTCGGCGGCGAAGTAGGTGTAAAACCCGTTGGCCCGGCGCAGGACGTCGTCCTTGAGGTCCAGCTTCTCCGCCTCCTCCGGCGTTTTGCCCTCGGCGATGTACTTCCGGCGCAGGAGCTCGGCGGTCTTCAGCCACAGCGCCCCCTCCTTTTCGTAGGCCCAGCCGTTTTTCGCCAAAAGCTCCACCGTCTCGGCCACGTAGCCGGACTCGTGGAGGCTCGATTCCAGGAACCACTGGTCGTACTCGATGCCGTACTTTTGGAGGTCCGATTTCATCTTCGGAATGTTCCGCGCAAGGCCGAAGCTTGCCATCTCCTCCTGCCACGCCTCCTCGGACGCGCCCTCGGGGAAGTCCGGGCGCTCCCGGAGGAAATCCCGGGCCAGCTCCCGGATGTCCTCGCCGTGGTAGCCGTCCTCGGGGAAAGGATAATTTTCCTCCCCCAGCTTCTCCTGCATGGCCCGGGCGTAGATGGACACGGCGAACTTGTGGACCTGGTTGCCCGCGTCGTTGACGTAGAACTCCTTCCACACGTCGTACCCCGTGGCCTTCAGCACGTTTGCCAGGGTATCTCCCAGCACGCCGCCCCGGGCGTTGCCCATGTGCATGGGCCCCGTGGGGTTGGCGGAGACGAATTCCACCATCACACGCTCATGGCCGCCCAAATCCGACGAGCCGTACCCGGCCCCCTCGGCCTCAATGCCGGCAATCACCTCAGTATACCACTTGGCGCCCAGGCGGAAGTTGATGAACCCCGCCCCGGCCACGCTGACGCTGTCAAAGTAGCTGTCCCGCAGGTCCAGCTCCGCCGTCAGGGCGTCCGCGATCTTGCGGGGAGCCATGCGCATGGCCCTGGCCGCCGCCATGGCGGCGGAGGAGGCGTAGTCCCCGAACACCACGTCCTTGGGGATCTCCACCGTCCCGCCCAAAACCGCGCCGGCGGGGAGGGTCCCCTTTTCGGCGGCCCGCTCATAGGCGGCGTTCAAAAGCTCGCCGATCTCTCTTTTTGCCTCGTCGATATAGTTCATCTTCCGTTCACTCCTTGATTTCGATCTCCACCTTGTTCCGAGTGGTCATGGCGCTGTCCAGGTCCATGAGGTAGCTGACCTCCAGCCGGCCGCCGCTGCGGCCCAGCTCGTTTTTGATGCTCTGCGTGGCCAGCCCCATGGTCATGGAGCCGTAGGGCGTGTCGTAGTTGAAGTAGTGCTTGCGCCCCTTGGCGAAGATCATCTGCATGTTCACGGTCCCGCTGCGGGTGATGAGCACCGCCTCCGGGTCCACGGTGACGCGGGTCTTGGTGCCCTTCATGCCGGTGAGCTCGCTCTCCATGTACTCAAAGGCCGCCCGCTTGTCCTCAAAGGCGTACCGCCCGCCGGTGACCAGCTCAATGTCCTCCCCGTCCTCGTCGGTGCCCATGAGGCCCTTGATGGAGATGCGCACGTCCTTGGTAAGCGCGGGGTCGAAAAAGCCCTTTTCCTCTCTCATACTCTCTCCTCCAGTGTGACGCGGTGTACGTCCCCCTCCATGTGGGTCCCCAGGAAGAGCGCCGCGCTCCTGCCGAAATCCTCGGCGCTGTCCGTGACATAATAGGTGTATCCGCCGCGCGCCCGCTCCGCCAGCGCCCCGGTCCGGGCCAGCTCACGGCGCAGGCGCTCCGCCGTCTCCGCGCCGGTGTCGATGAGCGTCACCTCCGGGCCCATGACCTCGCGCACCGTCCCGGCGATGAGGGGGTAGTGGGTACAGCCCAAAATCAGCGTGTCGATGCCCGTGGCCCGCAGCTCCGTCAAATACCCCTCCGCCACCAGGCGAAGGACCTCATCGTCCTGGCCGATCCGGCCCTCCTCCACCAGGGGGACAAAGAGGGGACAGGCCTTTTTGAAAATCTCCGCCCCGGGCCGCGCCCGCAGGATCTTTTCGTCGTAGGCGCGGCTGCGGATGGACGCCGTGGTGCCGATGAGGCCGATTTTCCCGTTGCGCGTGGCGCGCGCCGCCGCCTGGGCCGCCGCGTCCGCCACGCCGAAGACGGGGATATTGTAGTCCCCGGCGATCTCCTCCAGCCCGTTGGTGCTCACCGTCCCGCAGGCGGCCACCACCGCCTTGATGTCGAAGGACCGGAGAAAGGCGATGTCCTGTCTTGCGTATTTCAGGATGGTCTCCCGGCTCTTGCCCCCGTAGGGCACGCGGCCGGTGTCTCCCAGGTAAATGATATCCTCCCCGGGCATCACGTCCATGAGGCGCTTGACGCACGTCAGCCCCCCCAGTCCCGAGTCGAATACCCCGATGGGTCTTGGGTCCATAAATCCCTCCCGCGCGAAGCCCGCGCAAAAACTCTCAAAAAACCTCTTTACAAATGCCTCTCTATATCTTATTCTATCAGGATAAATAAAACAAGTGCAAAATGTAGAATTTCTTTTCTCTTTTTGCTATAATGAAAGAGGCAACCAGCCGAAGGAGGGCGCTCCATGATACATTTCGACCTGACCACCACACAATTCCGGCGTCTTTTGGACCTGGTGTATATCGGCAACTGGATCCTCAACTCCCAGCGGGGAGAGGACCGCATCGGCGACTACGACGTGATGGAGAGCCTCATCTTCTCCGGCTGTCTCCAGGAAAAGGGCATGGAGCAGCTCTTCGGGGTGGACTCCGGCGTCATCGTCCCCTCCGACGCCTTCGCCGAGGGCGGCATCCACGAGGCCATCATGGACTATGAGGACGCAGTCTTCTTCGACATCCTGGCCGAGGAGCTGGCAAGGCGGGACATGGACTTCGTCCCCATCACCGACCAGAACTACAACGAGCTCACCGAGCGCATGGACGAGTATCTGGACGAGTTTGACGCCAACGGCGTGGAGAATCTTGTACTTGACAAATAAGCCCATTTGCAATACTGTTATAGAGTCAAGAAGGAAGGAGGGGTCGCATGGCCGGTCCGGCGAAAAACGGGAATCGCGGGTCATTGCCCTGGTGGGTGTGGCTGGTGGGGTTCATTGTCCTGACGGGCACCGGCGTCGGCGTGGGGGTGCTGCCGTTCATCGTCTTCTGGATCATCTACCGCCTGGTGAAGGCCAATGCCGGCCCCAGCCCCAAGGCCATGGCCTCCGATGCCAAACAGGATACCCGCATAGAAAAATACCTCATCATGACCGAGGGGCGCAGCGCGGAGTCCATCGAATACCTGGCCTCCGCCGTGGGCGTCAGCTACGATACGGTCCTCCGGGACCTCCAGAAAATGGTGTCCGAGGGCCGCTTCGGCCCGGCGGCCTATATCAACTACGTGGACAGGACCGTGGTTCTGAAGCCCTCCGCTCAAAAGGCCGCCGCGCCGAAGACCCCCGCCGCCGCTCCGGCGAAGGACCGCCCCTCCGGCGGGACCCAGGGCTCCAACATGATCTCCCGTGCCGCCGCCTCCGACGCCAGGAAGAAGGCGGACCTGCCCAGGACCACCGTGGAGGCGGACAAGTCCGACGATAAGGTCCGCACCGCCCTCCTCATCGCCGGCATCGTCCTCATCGGCATCGGCGTGCTGCGCCTGGCCCTCGGCGGGGACACGGTCTTCGGCATCATCTCCGGCGTCCTCACGGCCCTGGGCGGCGTGGGCCTCTTCGGGTACCGGGGCTTCCTCAAAAAGCGGGAGAACCGCTTCAAGCTTTACGAGGCCGCCTGCGAGGGACGGGACTTCGTCCCCATCGCCGAGCTTTCGAAGAAGGCCGGCATCTCCCCGAAAAAGTGCCGCCGGGACCTGGAGGCCATGCTGGAAAAGGGGTATCTGCCCAAATCCGCCTACATCGACAACGGCGAGGGCGCCCTCATCCTCAAGCCCGGCGCCGCCCCCAAGGCGGAGACGGACCCCGCGCCCCCGGACGACGGGGAGGACCGCTACAAGGCCATCCTCCGCCGCATCCGTAAGCTCAACGACGACATCCCCGACGAGACCATGTCCCGCCGCATCGACGAGATCGAGGACCTGACGGGCCGCATCTTCAAGGCCGTCCAGGAAAAGCCTGAGAAGGAGCCCCAGATCAAGTCCTTCATGAGCTACTACCTGCCCACCACCTTAAAGCTCCTCCAGTCCTACGCCGACTTCGAGCGCTCCGGCGTCCGCGGCGAGAACGTGGAGAGCGCCAAGGCCGAGATCGAGCGCATCCTGGACACCCTGGTGGACGGCTTCCGCAAGCAGCTGGACAAGCTCTTTGAAACCGAGGCCATGGACATCTCCTCCGACATCGACGTTTTGGAGACTATGCTCCGCCGCGACGGCCTCTCCTCCGACGGCAGCGCCTTTCAGGTGAAGAAGAAGCCGTGACGGGCCCCGCCGCAGGGACATATCTTGACAAACTACCTTTAAACGTCTAAGCTGTATCCATCCAATCCAACCGAAGAGAGGGTTCCTTATGAGCGAGCAGGGCATTGGCACCAAGTGCGTACAGGCCGGGTACACCCCCGGGAACGGGGAGCCGCGGCAGATCCCCATCATCCAGTCCACCACCTTCAAATACGACACCAGCGAGCACATGGGCAGGCTCTTCGACCTGGAGGAGTCCGGCTACTTCTACACCCGCCTCCAGAACCCCACCAACGACATGGTGGCGGCGAAGATCGCGGCGCTGGAGGGCGGCACGGCGGCCATGCTGACTTCCTCCGGCCAGGCGGCCAACTTCTACGCCGTCTTCAACATCGCCACCTGCGGGGACCATGTGGTGGCCAGCTCCACCATCTACGGCGGCACCTACAACCTCTTCCACGTCACCATGCGGAAGATGGGCGTGGACTTCACCTTCGTTGCCCCGGACTGCACCCCGGAGGAGCTGGACGCCGCCTTCCGGCCCAACACCAAGGCCGTCTTCGGCGAGACCATCGCCAACCCCGCCCTCACGGTGCTGGACATCGAGAAGTTCGCCCGCGCCGCCCACGCCCACGGCGTGCCCCTCATCGTGGACAACACCTTCGCCACCCCGGTGAACTGCTGCCCCTTTGCATGGGGCGCGGACATCGTCACCCACTCCACCACCAAGTACATGGACGGCCACGGCGCCGGCGTGGGCGGCGCTATCGTGGACAGCGGCAAATTCGACTGGCTGGCCCACGCGGATAAGTTCCCCGGCCTCACCACGCCGGACGACAGCTACCACGGCGTCACGTACGCCGAGAAATTCGGCCTGGGCGGGGCGTTCATCACCAAGTGTACCGCCCAGCTCATGCGGGACTTCGGCTCCATCCAGTCCCCGCAGAACGCCTTTATCCTGAACCTGGGGCTGGAGAGCCTCCACGTCCGGATGCCCCGCCACTGCGAAAATGCCCTGGCCGTGGCCAAATTCCTTAAGGACCACCCGAAGGTGAGCTTCGTCATCTACCCCGGCCTTGAGGGGGACAAGTACCACGAGCTGGCCGGGAAGTATATGCCGAATGGCACCTGCGGCGTGGTGAGCTTCGGCTTCAAGGGCGGCCGCCCCGCCGCCGAGACGTTCATGAAGCACTTAAGGCTGGGCGCCATCGAGACCCACGTGGCCGACGCCCGCACCTGCTGTCTCCATCCGGCCAGCGCCACCCACCGCCAGATGAACGACGAGGAACTGATCGCCGCCGGCATCACTCCGGACCTCGTCCGCATGTCCTGCGGCCTCGAGGACGCCGCCGACCTCATCGCCGACATCGCCCAGGCGCTGGAGAAGGTGTGAAAAAGTAGAAACGTTCAGGGGCCCGGCGCCGAACCGGGCCCCTGATTTTTGCGTTGGGGGCGGGCGTGATTGTTCGGAACCGGTTCATCATCCAACGCTCGCTTCCCCCCTGCCCCCCCTCCTACGAGGAGGGGGCACTAAGACCGGGATGGGTGCGTTTTATCGGAACCGCTCCGATATCGCAACCTCTTTTGCCCCTCCTAGGCCGGGGTGGTTTCGAAATACGCCTCCCGGAAGCCCCAGTTACGCCCAACGGGCTCGAATACCCCGCCGCCGCGGCGGCACCCCTTTTTCCGAAAAAGGGGTCAAGGGGAATAAGGATGCGGCGCTTCGCGCCGCCGTTATAAAAATTGCGCCGCATTGCGGCGCAAACCTTTTAAAAGCCCCCTCCTCGTAGGAGGGGGGCAGGGGGGAAGCGAGCGTTGGATGCGGGGGCCCTTCCGGCGCTGCGCGCCACCTCCTCCAGGGGGGAGGTTAAAATGTTGCGGCTTATGCCGCCTTTACCCCTCTCCCGCCTGCGCCACCACCGCCTCGGCGGTGAGGATGCCGTCCAGGGCGGCGGAGGTGATGCCGCCGGCGTGGCCGGGACCCTCGCCGCAGGGGTAGAGGCCGGGGAGGGCCTGACGGGCGACGTCGCGGGGGATGCGCAGGGGAGAGGAGCTGCGGGTCTCCGGGGCGGTAAGCACCGCGCCACAAGCGTCGAAGCCCGCAAGACGCCGGCCCAGCTCCGGGAGGGCCAGCCGCAAGGGCGTCACGATCCGCTCCGGCAGGACCCGGCCCAGGTCCACATAGGCCACGCCGGGGCGGCAGGTGGGGGTCACCGTGGGGGCAAAGCGGGGCCCGCCGGGGGCGCTTAAGAAGTCCCCCACGGTCATGGCCGGGGCCAGATAGCCGCCTCCGGCGGCCTCGAAGGCCCGCCGCTCCAGCTCCCGCTGCCACTCCATCCCGCCCAGCGGCCCCGTATAGGGGAAGTCGGCGGGACTGAGACCGGCCAAGAGCGCCGCGTTGGCGTTCTCACCGCCTCGTCCGGAGTAGCTCATGCCGTTGGTGACGACGCCCTCGGGCTCGGAGGCCGCGCCCACCACGTACCCGCCGGGGCACATGCAGAAAGTGTACACATCCCCGGCAACGGTGTGGACCGCCAGCTTATAATCCGCCGCGCCCAGGGCCTTGAGGCCGGCGAAGGCGCCGTACTGGGCCCGGTCGATGTCCCTCTGCCGGTGCTCGATGCGCACGCCCATGGCGAAGGGCTTGGGCTCCATGGGGATCTGAAGGGCGTTAAGCCTCCGGAAAGTGTCCCGGGCGCTGTGGCCGGGGGCCAGGATCACCGTGTCGCAGGCGATCTCCTCCCCGCCGTTCACCATGACCCCCGCCACCCGGCCCCGGCGCAGAAGGAGGTCCGTGACGCGCGCGCCGAAGCGCACCTCGCCGCCCAGGGCGACGATGTGCTCCCGGAGGTTTTTCACCACGATCCGCAAGCGGTCCGTGCCCACGTGGGGCTTGGCATCATACGCCACGTTTTCCCTGGCCCCGAACTCCACGAACCGGTCCAGGATCCACTGGACGCGGGGATTTTTGACGCCGGTGTTGAGCTTGCCGTCGGAGAAGGCCCCCGCGCCGCCCTCGCCGAACTGGACGTTGGAATCCGGGTCCAGAAGGCCCGTCTCCCAGAAGCGCTCCACGCTCCGGGCCCGGTCCTCCACGGCCTGGCCCCGCTCCAGAATGAGCGGCGGGACGCCGGCCATGGCCAGAGTGAGCCCCGCGAACATCCCCGCCGGTCCGAAGCCCACGATGACCGGGCGGTTGACTGGCGCCTTCGCGGCCCTGGGCGGGGCGTAGCCCTCCACCGGCGCGGGAGCAATATGGCCGCCGGCGCGGCGCAGGACGGCGTCCTCGCCGCCGTCCAGGGACACGTCTACGGTGTAAATAACGCGCACGTCGGTTTTCTTCCGGGCGTCCACGGACCGGCGGCGGACGGTAAAGGCGGTAAACGCCCCCGCGTCTACCCCCAGCGCCCTGGCTACGGCGCGGCGCAGGGCTTGAGGGCCGTCCTCCCGGGCGGGGAGGGAGAGGTCGCGGACGCGGATCATGCCCTTACCCCCAGCTGTCCCGCCAGACGGCCGCTGGACCAGGCCCACTGGAGGTTGTAGCCGCCGCAGTCGCCGTCCACGTCCAGCACCTCGCCGCAGGCGAAAAGGCCGGGGACCAGGCGGCTTTCCAGCGTCCAGGGGTCAAATTCCGCCGTCCGGACGCCCCCGGCGGTGACCTGGGCGCTCTCCATGCCCAGCGTCCCGGTGGCGGCCAGCTCCACACACTTGACGGCCCGGGCCGCGCGGGCCAGGTCCCCGTCCGTCAGCTCGGCGATGGGGCGGTCCAGCTTGTAACCCAACGAGACCAGCAGGGTCCGGCCAAGCTTGTTGTGGAGGATGCCGGTGAGGAGATTTTCCACGGTGAGGCCGGAATCCCGGCGGGCTAGGAGCAGCGCCTCCAGCTCCGAAAGCGCCGTCTCCCGGAGGAGGTCCAGCCGGATGACGCCCGCGCTTACCCGCGCGGCCTCGCGGGAGATATCGAAAATCGCGGGGCCGGAAAGGCCGTATTCGGTGAACTGCACCTCCCCGGCGCTCCGGCACACCTCGCGCCCGCCGTCGAAAAGCGCCACGGCGGCGTCGGCCCGGACGCCCTTCAGCGGGCGGGTGAGGGCGTTGTCGGTCTTCAGCGGCACCAGGGAGGGCGTCCGGGGGACGCAGGTGTGGCCCAGGGTCTGGAGAAGCCGGTACCCGTCAGCGCCGCCGCCGAACCGGGGCGACGCCTCCCCGCCGGCGGCCACGATGAGCTTCTGGCAGAAGAGCGTTCCGGCGGTGGTGGCGACCTCAAAAGAGTCGTCCATGCACCGCACGCCGGTGACGGCGGTGTCACAGCGGACGTCGGATACCCGCCCGGCGGCGAAGCGCAGTACGTCCACCACGCTTCCGGCCTGGTCGGAGTGGGGGTAGACGCGCCCAGAGACCTCCGCGACGGTGAGCAGGCCCAGCTCCCGGAAAAACCGGAGGGTATCCTCTACGCCGAAGCGCGTGAGGGCCGGCAGGACGAAGTCCCCATCCTCCCCGCGGTAGTGGGCGGGGGAGAGGTCGAGGTTTGTAAGATTGCACCGCCCGTTCCCCGAGACCGCCAGCTTCCGCCCCACCCGGGGGCCTTTCTCCAGCACGGTCACACGCCCAAGCTTCGCGGCCTCAATGGCGGCAACAAGCCCCGCCGCGCCGCCTCCGACGATCAAAATATCCATTCCTCCGCCCCTTTCATCCAATGATGGGGCATTATACCACGCCCGCGCCCGGATTGCAAGGGCGACGAAAAAAAGGCCGCCGCGGCGGCGGGGTATTCGAGCCCGTGGAGCGTAACGGATGCTTCCGGTAAACCGGATGTGTTGCGTGCGGGCCGCCAGGAGTGGCGGCCCCTACAGGGTAAGTTATGGGAAACGTTCCAATAATTCGCGTCTGCCTCCGTCCCAGTGCCCCCTCCTCGTAGGAGGGGGGCAGGGGGGCAGCGAGCGTTGGACGACAGAACGGTTCCGGCAAATCGAACCCGTTCCATTTACGCCGTAGGGGTCGCCGTCTCGGCGACCCGCGTTTCGATGATTTCCCATGTCGGTTGAATGGGATAACCTCCCACATCCCCCGTAGGGGCGGACCCATGTGTCCGCCCGTGCCCACGTTGCGTGACGGAAACGGTTCCGATAAAACGGTACATGCCGGTCAACGAAAGCATGGTCCGCCGTGGGCAGCGGCCCGTACGGCGGTGATTGGGACGTGTCAATTTTCGATAGGCGGGTCGCCGGGGACGGCGACCCCTACGGACAAAATAGATGCCCTCACCCTGCCCATCGCTTCGCGCGGGCACCCCTCCCGGAGGGAGGGGCTTTGGTGCAGAACGGCGGCGGGCGGGTTTGGAACCCGCCCCTGCAAAAAATACTTCAAAATACTAAAATAATACTTGACAAATCACTCATTTTGTGGTATAATACGCACATCAGAAGAAAGCGGACAAACCCCCATCGAGCATTTTTTCCGGCGGCATGTACGTCGGGAAAAATACCTTTTGTCACGCAAGTGTGCCGCTTGCGGCGCGCGCAGCGTGACAGCAGGAAGACCTCCGGGAAAAGCCCGCAGGCTTTTCCCAGAGGTCTTCCGCACGTTCTCCTTTGGCCGAAAAATGGCGCAGCCATTTTTCGCCAGCTTCAGTTTTCCATCTGCTTCCCCAAGAATCCGGCTACGGTCTGGGCGAGCTTGTACTCCACCTCGCCTGCGGTGCTGTCGCCCTCGGCGAAGAAGAGGACACAGCCCATGACGTCGCCCTCGGTGAGGATGGGCGCGGCCACGGTGACGGCGTACTTCTCCGCGCCGTCGGCGGGGCTCATGGGCTTCTCCCCTTGGCCCCGGTGGTAGACCTGGCGGCCCTCCATGACGGCCTCCAGCTCGGGGCTGACGGCCTTGCCGTAAAGCTCCCGGCGGTTGACGCCGCACACGGCGATGACCGTGTCCCGGTCGCAGATGGCCGCCGGCAGGCCCGTGGACTTGCTCAGCGTCTCGCACATCTGCCCGGCAAAGTCGCTGAGCTCTCCCATGGGGGAGTATTTCTTGAAAATGACCTCCCCGTCCTTCTCCGTGTATATCTCCAAGGGGTCGCCGTCGCTGACAACATGGACATGGTAGACCTTGTCCCCGTGGTGGACGGAGGACTGGATGACGGCTGTCGGTGCGTTATCCGCCATGTCCGGCTCAAAATTTGCGTTTGCCGGGAGCGTCCCGCATTGGAGAAGACTGTCGATGTCGGCCCGGAGCTGGACCTCGATGTGGTCCTCGAAGACCCGGATCTTTTTCACGATGAGTTGGATGTCGTTCCGGTCCAGCTTCTCCTTGCTCAGAATGTCGTCGAAGACCTCCATAGCGGTTTTTGCCGCCCGGTTGACGCGGATGATGGTGTTGCGCCGGTCTTCGGTGAGGCGCAGCTGGTTCTCGATGCCCTCGATGCGGCGCAGAAGATCGTCCTCCAGCTCGTCGTAGGTCTCCTCCAGCGCCTCCTCCCGGTCCGGGTGCCTCATGATGTCCCGGATGCGCTGGCGTTTGGTGGCCCGAAGCTCCTCCCGTAGGTCCCGGAGGACCTCCTCCAGATTGGCCGCCGCCCGTTCCGCCTCGGCCACGTCCTCCCGCTCGCTTTCCAGCTCCCGGTTGAGCCGGTCCAGCATGGCGGAGGAGTTGTCCCTGACCTTCCGAACGTAGATCTTCAAAAGCTCGTCCAGCTTGTCCACGCGGATGTGGTGGCTGGTACAGCCCTTGAGCCCCCGGCGGTGGTAGAGTCCGCACCGGTAGGCGTCCCTGAGGTCGGCGCGGCTCATGGCGAACATGGGGCTCCCGCAGTCGCCGCACTCCAGGAAGCCGGAGTAGGCGTTGTCGTACTTCTTCTGTCCCCGGTAGTGGGCGGTGGTGCGCTCGGCAAGCTGGGCGCGGGCGATGGCGAAAGTCCGGTAGTCGATGACGGCCTGGTGGTGGTTTTCAATGACGATGTGGTCCTGCGCGTCGCGCTTCACGTCCCGGCCGTTGATCTTCCCCCGGGTATATTTGCCCTGCCGGAGGGTGCCGATGTAGAAGTCGTTTTTCAAAATGCTCTCCACGGTCATAATGGCCCACTCCCGGCGGGCCTCCCGGGTGGAGTCCAGGCCCTCCGCCTCCCGGCGCTGCCTCTCGGACATGCGCGGCGTGGGGACGCCCTCGTCGGTGAGGTAATTGGCGATGCGCTTGTAGCCCCAGCCGGAGATGTATAATTGGAAGATATCTCGCACGATCTGGGCCTCAGTGGGGACCACTTCAAACTCCTGACGCTGGTTGACGATGTACCCGTAGGGCGCGGCGCAGATCCACTTCCCGTCCTCCTGGCGCCGGCGTATGACGGACTTGACCTTTTTGCTGGCGTCGGTGACAGGCATCTCGTTGATGAGGAACTGGAACTGGATCTTCAGCCAGTCATCGTCGTTGGGGAAGTCGATGTTGTCCCCTATGGAGATGATGCGCACCCCGGCGTCCCGCAGGTCCTCCAGCTCCACCAAGCCCCGGGAGTTGCGGCGGGAGAAGCGGGAGAAGTCTTTCACCACTAAGATGTCCAGCCGGTGCTCCACAAGCTCCCGCCGCATTTTCCGGTAGCCCTCCCGCTGTTCAAAGGTGTAGCCGGAGCGGTCCCGGTCCTCGTAGAAGGTCAGCGCGCTTCCCGGGAACCGGCGCTTCACAAAGTCCTCGATGATGGCTTTCTGGTTCTCAATGGACGTATTGTCCCGGTCCAGCTCCTCATCCACGGAAATCCGGCAGTACCCGGCGATGTCGTATGTTTCTGTCAATTAATATCACCACGCTTGCCTTAGTTTGCAGATAATATTGTATCACGATCTCAGGGAAACAGCAAGAACGATTTGTGCCTTGCGCAAAAATCGTTCTATGATAGAAAAACGTAAAAAGTTGCAAAAATCTATTATAGGCTCTTGACCTTTGGCATATTATTTGCTATTCTATGGTTGAAAACCGCGTCAAGTTGCAATAATCTATTATAGACGAGGTGATTTTGTGGAGATCGGGCGTGACGACTATCTGAATAAGCTGATCAGCCGGAAAGGCAACGGGCTGATTAAGATCATAACCGGGGTCCGCCGGTGCGGGAAGTCCTATTTGCTGAACACCATCTTTTACCGGCACCTGTTGGAGTGCGGTGTGCCGGAGGACCACATCATCCGGTTCGCTTTTGACTCCGCCGACGACCTGTATCTGATCGGTGAGAGCCTCATCGACATGCGCAAGGCGGGCCGGGGCGCCGACCCGGAGCGATTCATGGCCTACATCCGGAACAGAACGGCGGAGCAGGGGACATATTATCTTCTCCTGGACGAGGTGCAGATGATGGACTCCTTTGAAGCCGTTCTGAATGGGTATCTGCGGCGGGACAATGTGGACGTCTTTGTGACCGGGAGCAACGCCAAATTCCTGTCCAGCGACATCATTACGGAGTTTGCCGGCCGGGGGGACGAGATCCATATGTACCCCCTGAGCTTTGCGGAGTTCATGACCGCTTACCCCGGCGACAGGTACGAGGGCCTGTCCCAGTATATGCTCTACGGCGGCATCCCGTTGGTGGTCCTGCGGGAGAGCCCTCAGGACAAGGCCGCCCTCTTAGAGAATCTGTTCAGTGAAATCTATATTCGTGACATCGTGGACCGCCACGGAGTCCGGAACAGGGGAGAGCTGGAGGACCTTTTGAACATCGTGTCCTCCGCCGTGGGGTCCCTGACCAATCCCGAGAAGCTGAAAAACACCTTCCACAGCGTCAAAAGGTCCCGTATCACCTCCGCTACCATCAAGAGGTATCTTGACTATTTCCAGGACTCCTTCCTGCTGGAGGCGGCACAGCGGTACGACATCAGAGGGAAGGCGTATATCGAGACCCCAAGGAAGTATTACTTCTCCGATTTGGGCCTCCGCAACGCGAGGCTTAACTTCCGGCAGTTCGAGCCCAACCATGCCATGGAGAACGTGCTGTACAACGAGCTGCGGATGCGAGGGTATCGGGTGGACGTGGGCGTAGTCCCAGTGGCGGAGAGGGACCGGCTGGGCCGGGTGACCCGGCGGCAGCTGGAGGTGGACTTCGTCTGCAACCTGGGCTCCGCCCGCGCCTACATTCAATCCGCCTGGTCCCTGCCGGATGAGGACAAGCGCGCCCAGGAGACGAGGCCTTTCGCCAAAATCGACGACTCCTTTAAGAAAGTCATTGTCACCCGCGACGTGGTCCCCGCCCAGTACGACGACCGGGGGATCCTGACGGTCAACGTCTACGACTTTCTGTTGGATCCCAACCTGCTGGCCGGGAGTTGAGGTACTCCTACGGCTCCCGCCCCGCCAGCGCCTTTTTGTTGTGGACCAGCAGTCCGGCGGTGAGCTCTGTCAGGTCCTCGGCGCCGGAACGGTATACCGCCGCCAGATACCCCCGCTCCCGGCACCGGACGTACAGCTCCCGGAGCCCCGCACCCTCCTCGCCGCCCCGCAGCCAGACCTCCACGATTTTTCTTTCCTCGCAAACCGTGATCTCCAAACATCACACCCCCGCCGGTTATTTTTTCCACCGGCGGTGGCGCTTTATTCACACGGACCAGGTCTGCTGTCAGCGCAGGGTACCCTCAGAACCGGGCGTCCCGGTTGACTTTGCTCAATCGGATATCGGCTGTGGCTTTTTTGGGGAAAAATAGAGTTTTTTGTTTCCCTTTCCCGTCAGGTGTGATATAGTATCCTTTGCTGAACACATATTCTACATTTTTTTGCGGAGGCGGCTCGATGACAGAGAAAGAATCGTTTATCCTCCAGCTGCGTGAAAAATACTCCACTTTTTTGATAAAAATAGCCAAAACCTACGAGGTTCCTCCGGACGACATAGAAGACCTTGTCCAGGATGTTTTTGAGATCGCGATCAGAAAAGCTGACATACTCATGACATATAAGGACGCCAAAGTGTGGCTGGGCAAAACGATGAGAAACTGCATCAGAAATTACCGGAGGCTTCACGCAAACAGATACACATTTTCTCTGGAGGACTACAGCGATTTCCCCGCGCCGGAGGGAGACGAGCCGCTTTCACACTTCCTGCCGGCCCAGCTCTCCGACAGCGAGCAGCAAATTCTGATTTGGTACATCGAGCAGAGGCTCGACTACGAGGAAATGAGCAAAAGATTGGGCATAACCGAAATATATTGCCGCGTAAAGGTAAGCCGGATCATCAAAAAATGCCGGAAGCTGATGAAAAATGATAAATCTTATTTTTCCTGATAACAATACCCTGTTGTCAACACACGTATATACTGAGGAGAAAGGAGTGAGCCCATGGACGCTCATGTAGGTCCCGGCGAGAACATGTCAAATTGCCCTCACGATATGGACGAGCTGGCAAAAGAGCTGGACGCCATGTCTGTTGAAGATCTCAGGGAGGAGTTTGATATACTCCTGTCCGAGATGGATGAGAATTCCTCTTGCGGCGATTTGCTGGACTTGTACCTGGACGCCATTGCCCGCAAGGAGCCTCAGCCGCAGGATATGGATGCCCGGACGACGTATGAGCACTCCCTGAAGCGGATGAAAGCCAAGGGCAAGAGACGCCATGGTTCCCGTACTCTCGTGAAGGTGTGTATCGTCGCCGCGGTGATCGCCGCCCTCCTGGCGGCCTCCGTCATCGTGGCCTATGCCAAGGGGTTTGACCTGTTCAATCGGATCGCCCAGTGGACGGCGGAGGCTTTTGGACTTTCGCCGGATGGTACGCTGGTCAAGACTGGTACTGAACTCCCGCCACAGTTGCAGGGAATGAAGGAAGCAATGGAACAGTATGGCATCAGTTCTGCTCGTCTTCCCACCTATTGGCCGGAGGGATACGAGCAGTCACAGCTATATTCTTCAGATAGCCCAGAATCATACATAGTTTCAGGCGCGTTTGGAGAAGGCGGAACTCGCATTATTTTATCCTATATTCAGCACCTATCAGGAACGCCTAAGGACTCATTTAACATTGATGACCAATCGCTTGAAAACTATGAACATGACGGGATCAAATTCCACATCATGACAAATGATGGCGGTTTTCTTGCCGTTTGGGTTCAGGACACCGTTGAAGGAAGTTTATCAGGGGTAAACTCATACGAGGAACTTACCAAAATACTTGATTCGATTGGAGGCTGACATTTTTGAAAAAAAGCATAAAATACCTGGTCTTGATAGTCATGGTCGTTTCGGTTCTCAGCTCCTCCGTATTGGCAGCGGAACAGACCAACAAGTATATCAGGTCAGGTGGGGGCTATATCCACAGGTGGGGTCCCGGGGATATCTCCGTTGAATTTCATGTCATTGGGACAGACATTATGGACACAATTGGGGCGCATAGAGTCACCGTCTTCAAAATGAATGGTGATCTAATAGATAGCGGAAGTGATGAGCTTGTTGCGACATACTACTACGGAACATACCCCGGCTTGATGATCACCAACAGTGTCGCTTATTCCAATTCCATAAGGCTCCAGGTAGAGACCGGTCATCAGTATTATGCCGTGATGATCTATTATGCCACCCTTAACGGAGGCGGAGATGATATGGCATTCTGCACCGACCCCGTCTGGGCATGACCCCCTCACAATGAAAGAAGACCGAGAGGCCGCGCCTCCCGGTCTTTTCTTGTGTATCGTACCAATTTACTTAAATACAGATATAAGGAGAACATACATCATGAAAAAACAGAATCACATCGTGTCGCTCATAACAAACAAAAAGTTTAAGGAGTCCCAGCCAGAATCTCTTTCCGGCCGCGAGGACCTCGACGCGGACACCATCGAGCTTCTGGCACAGGGCATGAGGATGACCCCCTTGCAAATGGCGTCCGGGGGAGCCGCGCCCGTCGAGACCGCCTTCGCTCTCATCAGCGGCATGGTGGATTGTCTGCACCCGGCGACACAGCGTTCCGCCAGGCTCCTCTTGGAGGAGCTGCGCCAGCTCTTTCAGGAGTCTGAGGAGCTCTACGCCCAGCGCGCCTGCTGGCAGTACGCCGTCACGGAGCCTTGTCCCTCCCGCTACGCCCTCAAGGTGGCGGAGCGGACGGGCAGAGGCTGGCTGATCACCCCCGTGGAATCCCAGCCCTTCACCAACGACCGCGCCGTCGCCGAATCCGCCGCCGAGCTCTTCACCCGCTGCGCCCTCTCGCCCATCCACCTGGACGAGGCCCTCAAGGACTTCCTGACCACACTCTGATTCCCCCGCCCCCGTCGGCCCCTCCAAGCCCCGGGGGCTTTTTTTGCCGCAAAAAATCAATCTTTGTCAACAAAGATTGCAACTATACTTATAATATTTGTTGACAAAGATGAAAGTTTCGGCTATAATAGCTGCAAAGGGAGGGTACAGCATGGCTATTATCAATAAAGAAAGCATCCTCAAGGTGCTGACATCTTTTAACCCGTGGTGGAAGACAGGGACGATCAATCCGAAGCTCTCAAAGACATATAAGAGATTCGCGTTTTACGAGGCCATGAAGCGGCTCATGCGGGAGGATATTCGCCGGACCGTTATCCTGACAGGAACACGCCGGGTGGGAAAGACTACGATCCAATATCAAATGATCGAAGAGCTGCTCAAAAGGGGCGTTCCTCCGCAGAAGATCGTTTTTATCTCCATGGATCACCCCATGCTGAAGCTCAGCGGATTTAATGATATTTTGGAGTGCTACCACGAGAATATTTACCCCGAACAGGATGTCTACTACTTTTTTGACGAGGTGCAGTACGCCCAGGATTGGGACAAATGGCTCAAAACGATCTATGATACACAGCCGGACACAAGGGTCGTCGCTACGGGCTCGGCAAGTCCCGCGCTGATAAAGGGCAATCAGGAAAGCGGCGCCGGCCGTTGGTCTACGATCCAGGTCCCCACAATGTCCTTTTATGAGTACTGCGAGCTTCTTGACGTGGACAGGCCCGTACTTCCAAAGGATCTGAAAATAACGCCGCTGCTCTATAAGACCCAGCAGGAGCGCACGAGCATCATGCTCCAGCTGTCCAAGGTGCAAAATCATTTCAACCGCTATTTGCAGGTGGGTGGCTTCCCTGAGCTGGCGTTGGCCGACAGCGACGTGATGGCGCAGCAGATCATGCGGGAGGACGTGGTGGATAAGGTCCTGAAAAGGGACCTCCCGTCCCTCTATAACATCAGAAATGCCACGGAATTGGAGCGGATATTTTTATACCTCTGCAACGTCTCGTCGGAGGTCGTCTCCGTTGACGCCATAGCAAGAGAGCTGAGCGGCGTGTCCCGCCCGACCGTAGAGAACTATATCCAATATTTAGAGAGCGCCAATCTCATCTACCAAAGCTGGCCGGTCAATATGGCGGGGAAAAAGGTCCTGAAAGCGAGCCCCAAGATTTACATCGCGGACGCCGCCATCAGGAACGCCGTTTTGATGGATGATTCATTGCTCACCGACCCTGTTGAGATGGGAAAGATCGTAGAAACCGCCGTATATAAGCATGTGGCGGCATTTTACTACCAACAGGCGACCTCTGTCGGCTATTACCGAGGCGGCAGAAAGGGGAAAGAGGTCGATATAGTCGTAGAGTACACGAATAAAAAGAATATTTTGATAGAGGTCAAATATCGCGAAAACGCCCCCATCGCCGACGACGATGCCATCTCCGAGCTGTGCGGCGAGGCCGCGGCGTCCATCGTCGTGACAAAAAACGCAAACGACTTCGGCATCCACAACACAAAAGCAGGCAAGGACCTGATCCGCATCCCCGCCTTCGCCTTCCTGTATCTCTTGGGCCACGCGGAAAAACACGGGTATCGGGGGATGGAGTAAACCGCGGTTCGTTATTTCTTAATGCCCGGCAACGTTCGCGCGCCCCTTTGCACTGCCGGATAAACCGTTCAGAGGCCGGCTTCGCGTCCTCCCTCTTCGGGCGCGTTATGTCATTGCCATAGCATATGTACTATTCCGCCCCCAGCCTCTCCGCCAATCCCATCATCGCGAGGCAAAAGCGCTCCCACCGTGTCAATGCTGTCAGTGACGGGTCGCCGTCGCGGATGCGCAGGGTGCGGCGGATCTCCTTGGGGATGACGACCCTACCCAGGTCGTCGATCCTGCGAACGATTCCAGTTGCCTTCATATGAAGTCCTCCTGTCTCTATTTGTATCGACAGGAATTAGTATCCGCCGATTCCCCGCCAATATGCACCTGCCTCAATTTGCCAAAGCGGCGGTCTTTTTCATTCGCCATTATCATTCATGCGCCGCGTTGCGGCGCATAAGATCGAGAACGCGCGGACCCGCTCCTACTGATCCAGCTGCGAATACGGGATAAACGCCCCCGGCTTGCCGTCGTCCTCACGGAGGATCTTCTGCATGTAGACGATGTCCACCCAGCGGCCCAGCTTGTAGGCGCACTTGGTGAACCGGGCCACGCGCTCAAAGTCCAGGCACGAGTGGAACTTGACGCTCTCCCGGTTGGGGCGGGAGATGCAGGCGGCCATGCTGGCCACGTTCTGGCGGCGCAAAATTTCCTCCAGCATGGTATAGAGCGTCCGGCCGATGCTGCGCCGGTGCATGTCCGGGCGGACGTAGACGCTGACCTCGGCGCTCCAGATGTACGCCGCCCGCTCCCGGAAAGGCCCGGCGTAGGCGTAGCCCACCACCTCGCCGCCGGCTTCCGCCACCAGGTACGGGTAGTTCACGAGCGTCCTGCGGATGCGCTCCTGAAACTCCTCCACCGTGGGTACCGTGTACTCAAAGGTGACGGTGGTGTGCTCCACGAAGGGGGCGTAGATCTTCAAAATCTGCTCCGCGTCCTCCGGGCGGGCAACGCGGTAGGTGATCTCTTCCGGCATGGCTGTCCCTCTACGATCGTATTTTTGATAAGTATACCTGAAAAAAATCAGGAGAAAAAGCGCCAATTCCCATAAAGTCTCTTGCCGAGGGAAGTAAAATTTTGTTGACTTGCCGAGGAAGTGCCGTTATACTAGAGGTTATCAAAGCGTTGACCGGCCGGCAGGGAGGTGGCGACATGCGCGTGATCCGGTTTTTTGAGATCCTGGTGGCTTTCGTGCTCATGCTCATCTTCGCCGCGGCCCTGGTGGGCGGGGTCTTCCGCTGGCCCTTTTTCATCCTGGCCGCCGTGGCGCTGGGGCTGTACCTCGTGTGGGAATATGTGTGCCTCCGGTGCCCCTGGTGCGGGTCCGTCATGGAGCCCAGCCGGCTCCTGAGGGGCCTTCGGCGGGCCTGCCACTGTCCCTCCTGCGGGCATGAGATCACCGTCGTCTGGCGGGTGAACAAGCGCGTCCCCGAGCACGGTCCGGACGGCGCCGAGGACGCGGAGGCTGAAACGCCCACTCCCGCGCCGGAGACAAAAACAAATTTATAAGAAAGGGAGCATCACCATGAAGGATCCAACCTGCGGCTACTGCGTCGGAGGCGCGCCCCTGGCGGCTTTCGGCATCAAGATCTGCGACCTCACCGTCTCCCAGCTCATCCTCTTCAAGGAGCAGTCCCACCCCGGCCGGTGCATCGTGGCCTATAAGGACCACGTCAGCGAGATTGTGAACATCTCAGACGCCGAGCGGGACGCTTTCTTCGCCGATGTGGACCGCGCCGCGAAGGCCATCCACGCCGCCTTCCACCCCGACAAGCTCAACTACGGCGCCTACGGCGACACCGGCTGCCACCTCCACATGCACCTGGTCCCCAAGTATAAGGACGGCTTTGAGTGGGGCGGCACTTTTGCCATGAACCCCGGCCAGACTTTCCTCACCGACGAGGAATACGCCGAAATGATCGAGAAGATCAAAGCCAATCTCTGAACCCACCCCCGCCAAAAGGCGGGGGTTCATTTTCGCCGGATTCTCCCGCAAAAGGGCGCGCGATTTGGCGATTCTCACAGTTGCAAAGGGGACGCTTTGGTGGTATTATAAACTGGGTCGGGATTGGAGAATCCCGGGTTGAACGTTATCCCTGACGGAGGTAAAACTTTCATGAAAAGGGTCCAGTTTACAGAAACGGTGCTGCGGGACGCCAACCAGTCGCTGATGGCCACGCGCCTGCCTTACGCCGACTATGAGAAGATCCTGTCCACCATGGACAAGGCCGGGTACTACTCCGTGGAGTGCTGGGGCGGCGCGACCTTTGACTCGTGCCTGCGCTACCTCAATGAGGACCCCTGGGAGCGGCTGCGGAAGATCCGGGAGCGGATGCCCAATACCCGCCTCCAGATGCTCCTCCGAGGCCAGAACCTTTTAGGCTACAAGCACTACCACGACGACGTGGTGGAGAAGTTCGTGGAGCTCTCCATCAAGAACGGCATCGACGTCATCCGCATCTTCGACGCCCTCAACGATTTCCGCAACATCAAAACCGCCCTGGAGGCCACCAAGAAGTACGCCACCGCCCGCACCGTGGCGTCCGGGTGCATCTCCTACACCCAGAGCCCCGTGCACACCGTTCAGAAGTACGTGGAGATGTGCAAGGAGCTCAAGCACATGGGCTTTGACACCATCTGCCTCAAGGACATGGCCGGCACCATGTCCCCCGCCGAGGCCGAAGGGCTCATCAAGGGTATCAAGGACGAGGTGGGCGACATCCCCCTCATCCTCCACACCCACTGCACCACCGGCATGGCGTACATGACGCTCCTGAAGGCCGTGGAGTCCGGCGTGGACGTCATCGACACCGCCACCTCCTGCTTCTCCAACGGCACCAGCCAGGCCGCCACGGAGACGCTCTACTACGCCCTCACCCAGCTGGGGTACGAGACGGGCCTCGACGAGGCAGTGCTCAACAAGGTCAACGATTTCTTCAAGCCCGTGAAGCAGAAGTACATCGACTCCGGGCTCATCAGCCCCAAGTCCATGGGTACCGACTCCCAGGCGCTGGTCTACAAGGTTCCCGGCGGGATGCTCTCCAACATGATCGCCAACCTCAAGGATATGAACGCCATGGACAAGTTCGACGAGGCGCTGGTCGAGATCCCCAACGTGCGGCGCGACCTGGGCTATCCCCCGCTGGTGACGCCCCTTTCCCAGATGGTGGGCAACCAGGCGGTGGTCAACGTCCTCATGGGCGAGCGCTATAAGCAGATTTCCAACGAGATCAAAAACTACTTCCGTGGCGAGTACGGCATCGCCCCCGCGCCTGTGAGCCAGGAGCTCCAGGACAAGATCATCGGCGCGGGCAGCGAGCCCGCCGACTGCCGCGTGGAGGACGCCAAGCGCACGGGGCAGGAGTTTGCCGACGCCAGGGCGGCCCTGGGGAACCTTGCCCGGACCGAGGAGGACTTGATGAGCTGGATCTGCTACCCCGACCAGACGGTGAAGTTCCTGCAGAGCCGCCGGGAGGAAGAGGAGCACCACGTGAAGTACACCATCGTGGAGGAGTGAGCGCCATGAAAATGAAGCTGTCCGAGGCGCTCATCGACGCCGTCATGGGCTACGCCATCGTCTTTTTGGGCATCGCCCTTCTCGTGCTGGTGGTGGTGCTGGTGGGCAAGGTCATGAACCTCAAAAAGCCCGCCCAGCCCCTGCCCATCCCGGAGACGAAAGCCCCCGCCGCTCCCACGCCCAAGCCCGAGGAGCCCAAGGCCCCCGGCTCGGCGGGCGAGCTGAAGCTCTACGACACGCCCGACCGGGACGCGGCCATGATCATGGCCATCGTGGCCGACGAGCTTAAAATACCCATCAACGAATTGCGCTTCATCTCGATCAGGGAGGTCAGGAAGAAATGAAATATCTGGTAACTTTGAACGGAAAGACCTACGAGGTCGAGGTGGAGCACGGCGAGGCCATGCTCCTTTCCGAGTACGACGCGGCGGCCCCCGCCCCCGCAGCCCCCGCCGCCCCGGCGGCCCCGGCGGCCCCGGCGCCCGCCGCCCCTGCCGCTCCCGCGCCCGCCCCGACGGTGGCCGGGGGAGAGCCTGTCAACGCCCCCATGCCCGGGACCATCGTGAAGGTCAACGTGGCGGCGGGCCAGGCGGTGAAGTCCGGCGACGTGCTGGTGGTTTTAGAGGCCATGAAGATGGAGAACGAGATCATGGCGCCCCGCGACGGCACCGTGTCCCAGGTGGTCATCCAGAAGGGCGCCAAGGTGGAGACCGGTTCCCCCCTGGTGATCCTGGCGTAAGGGGGCGTAGACCATGGGAAAGATCCTGGAGACCCTGAAGGGCCTTTGGATGGACTCCGGCTTCAACGCCTTCTTCCTCGCCGGCGGCTGGAAGTCCCTCCTCATGATCGCCGTGGCCCTGGTGCTCCTGTACCTGGGCATCAAGAAGAAATTCGAGCCCCTGCTGCTGGTGGGCATCGCCTTCGGGACGCTCCTCACCAACCTCCCCGGCGCGGGACTCTACCACATGGCCATGTGGGACGCCTACACCTATGAGTGCCCCTACGACGCCGCCAACGACGCCATCCTCTATAACGTGGAGGAGGAGCGGGTCATAACCCTGGAGGAGTACCGGGCCTCCCTCCCTGAGGACGCGGAGGAGCCGGAGATCATCGAGAAGCTCTCCTTCACCGACATCGCCCACTACGGCGGGCTTCTGGACATCCTCTATATCGGCGTGAAGGCCGGCATCTACCCCTGCCTCATCTTCATCGGCGTAGGGGCCATGACGGACTTCGGGCCGCTGATCGCCAACCCCAAGAGCTTCTTCCTGGGCGCGGCGGCGCAGTTCGGCGTATTCTTCGCCTTCTTCGGGGCGATCCTGCTGGGCTTCACCGGCAATCAGGCCGCCTCCATCGGCATCATCGGCGGCGCGGACGGGCCCACGGCCATTTTGACGTGTATGCTTTTAGCCCCGGCGCTTTTGGGCCCCATCGCCATCGCCGCCTACTCCTACATGGCCCTCATCCCCATGATCCAGCCGCCCCTCATGCGTGCGCTGACCACGGAGAAGGAACGCAGCGTCAAGATGGAGCAGCTGCGGGAGGTCAGCAAGACCGAGAAGATCGTCTTCCCCATCGTGGTGGCGGGCTTCGTCATCCTGCTTCTCCCGTCCACCGCGCCCCTCATCGGGTGCCTCATGTTCGGCAACCTCCTGCGGGAGACCGGCGTCACCGAGCGCCTCTCCGACGTGGCGCAGAATGCCCTCATGAACATCGTCACGCTGTTCCTGGGCATCAGCGTGGGCGCCACCACCGTGGCCGCGCGGTTTTTGACGCTGAACACGCTGAAGATCGTGGTCCTGGGCCTCATCGCCTTCTGCTTCTCCACCGTGGGCGGCCTTCTCGTGGGCAAGCTCATGTATAAGTTCTCCGGCGGGAAGATCAACCCCCTCATCGGCGCGGCGGGCGTCTCCGCCGTCCCCATGGCCGCCCGCGTCGCCCAGGTGGAGGGCCAAAAGGCCAACCCCTCCAACTTCCTCCTGATGCACGCCATGGGCCCCAACGTCGCCGGCGTCATCGGCTCCGCCATCGCCGCTGGGTTCCTCATCAAGGTGTTCGGTTAAGCACTGGCTTTGAAGGCCGCGAGGCGGCTTTCAACTGCCAAACGGAACGTGCGCATTTTTTCCGACGTACATGCCGCCGGAAAAATGCTCGATGGGGAGATTTGTCCGCTTTCTTCCGATGTGCGTATTATACCACAAATCGAGCGATTTGTCAAGTATTTTTTAAGTAAAATAGAAATATTTTTATGTACGGGCGGGTTCCAAACCCGCCCGCTGCCGTTCTGCACCAAAGCCCCTCCCTCCGCGAGGGGCGCCCGAGCGCAGCGATGGGCAGAGTGGGCGCGTCTATCCCGCGGCGGCGGGAAAAGGTTTGCGGCTGACGCCGCATTCTGTGATTCCCCACCCGCCCCCGCCGCCGCGCCACCGGCCTGCGAAATTCGCCGTAGGGGTCGCCGTCCTCGGCAACCCGCCCCACGTCTATTGACACGTTCCATGCAACACCGTAACGGCCGCCGCCCACGGCGGCCCATTTTCGTTGACCGATGTTTTCCGTTTTATCGGACCCGTTCCCGTCACGCAACGTGGGCAGGAGCGGACACATGGGTCCGCCCCTACGGGGGATATGGAATGTTATCCCATTCAACCGACATGGGAGGTTATCGCAACGCGGGCCGCCAGGAGTGGCGGCCCCTACGGCATAATTGGGGCGGATTCATTTTATTGGAACCGTTTCGTCAACGCCCCTTGTAGGGGCCGCCTCTCTTGGCGGCCCGCCTATCGTCCATTGACCCGTCCCGAACACCGCCGTAGGGGTCGCCGTCCTCGGCGACCCGCCCATCGACCATTGACCCGCCCCGAACACCGCCGTAGGGGTCGCCGTCCTCGGCGACCCGCCCCGAACACCGCCGTACGGGCCGCCGCCCACGGCGGCCCATGCCCCCGATGACCGATGTTTTCCGTTTTATCGGACCCGTTCCCGTCCCGCCACGTGCCACGGGCGGACACATGGGTCCGCCCCTACGGAAAAAGTGGAATGTTATCCCATTCAACCGACATCGGAGGTTATCGAAACGCGGGTCGCCGAGGACGGCGATCCCTACGGCGTCCATCGGGGGCAATCCGAAACCTGCAACGAGGGCCGCTGTGGGCAGCGGCCCGTACGGCATAGATTGGAAGCAATCCAAAAACTGTAGGGGCGGACACATGTGTCCGCCCGTCCCCCGTCCCCGCCGCGCGGGGAAATATAATCTGCGGCGAAGCCGCAACCTTTTAGAAAGCCCCCTCCTCGTAGGAGGGGGGCAGGGGGGAAGCGAACGTGAGAGGACAGACAGGACAGAAAAAACGGGAAGTGTTCTTGACACTTCCCGTTTGGTACGCCTGAAGGGACTCGAACCCCCGATCTCACGGTTCGTAGCCGCGCACTCTATCCAGCTGAGCTACAGGCGCGTATAGGGCGCTTTTTGAGCGCCCTATTATCATAGCATCGGCGGCGGGAAAATGCAAGCATTATTTTTGATTTTTCAAAGATTTTTTGCCCCGTGGCAAAAAAAGTGTTGACAACCCCGCCGTCATGGGGTACAATAAGTGACGCTGACGGACGATTAGCTCAGCTGGTATGAGCATCCGCTTGACGTGCGGAGGGTCACAGGTTCAAGTCCTGTATCGTCCACCAAAAAGCCTTAGAGCCTTGGGGCCCTAAGGCTTTTTATTTTACTCAATGGCCTCCCACCAGGCTTCGGCGTATTGGGCCCGGTCCGGCCAGAAGACGGTCTCGCCGAGCTTGGGGGTCAGCGTCTGGAGGCCCTGCTCGGCGGCGTACTGGGTGAGGCGGTGGGCCGGGTCGTCCCAGGCGTGGTCGGAGAGGGAGAAGGCGCCCCAGTGGATGGGCATGACGGTGTCCGCGCCCAGGATTTTGGCGGCCTCCACGGCCTCCTCGGGGAACATGTGGACGCCGTGCCAGCGGGTATTATACTGGGCGCAGTCCACCAGCGCCAGGTCCACCTCGCCGTACCGGCGGTATATCTCCTCGAAATGCTCGCCGAAGCCGGTGTCGCCGCTCTCAAAAACCTTATAGGCGTCGTTCATCAGCAGATATCCGGCCCAGAGGGTCTTGTTCTTGTCGATGATGTTCCGTCCGGAGTAGTGCTGGGCCGGGGTACAGACCAGGGTGAGGCCATCGCCCAGGTCCTGCTCCTCCCACCAGGCCACGGTGAGGATCTGCGCGGCGGGGATGTCCCAATTCTTAAGGTCATTTTCGATGCCCAGGGGGACGATGAAGCGGCCTGTCTTGTCCTTCAGGGCCTGGACAGAACCCATGTCCAGGTGGTCGTAGTGGTCGTGGGTGATGACCACGTAGTCGATATACGGCAGGTCCTCCACCTCCCAGACGAGGTCGCTGTACCGGTGGGAGCCGATGAGGGGCACGGGGGAGGCGAGGTCCGTGAACACCGGATCGAAGAGGATGTTCTTCCCGCTCATCTGCAGGAGCACTGTGGAGTGCCCGAACCAGGTGACGGTGAGGTCCTCCGGCCCCGGATCGGTGAGAAGCGACGGCTCTACCGTGGGCAGGTCCCCCTCCGGCTTATCGTCCTTGCCGGTGGTGCGGTCGGCGTAGGGGTCCGTGTCGTCGGTGTAAAGCTCGTCGGAGCCCATGTTGGTGAAGGCCTCGCCGTCATAGTTCACGGCGCGGGAGACGTACCCCAGCTTGCTGACGCCGCTGATGCGGGCGCTGAAGGGCGGCCAGAAGCGCACAAAGAGCCACAGCGCCAGGGCGATGAGCAGCAGCGCGATCACCGTCCGGCGCAGATGCTTGTGCCGCCGCCAGAAATCCCGGACCTTCCGGAAAAAGCCGGGGATCTTGCCCAGGAAGTTGACCACGCCGTCAAAGAGCTTGGAAAAGAATTTTTTCATCGAGCCTCCCACCTTTCTATCTCGTTGGGGATCTGACGTAAATTGGATACGATAATGTCCTCCCGTCCCGTGGGGACGGCGGGACTGCCGGCGGGGAGGAAGAGGACGCTGCGCACCCCGGCCCGCTCGGCGCACTCCACGTCGATGGGTCTGTCCCCTATGTAAAAGGTCCGGCATTTGTCCAAACCGAACCGCCGGACAAGCCACTCGATGCCGTCCGGCGCGGGCTTGCGGGGAAGACCCTCGTCGGAGGTGAGCACGTAGGTAAAGCATGTCCCGATGCCCAGCCCGTCCAGAACGCGTGTGGCGGTCCTGGCCTTGTGGGAGTAGACGAACTGCGCCGCGCCTGCGAGCTTGAGCGCGTCCAGCGCCTCCCGCGCCCCGTCCATGAGGCGCACCTCCCCGTCCCGGGCGGTGCTGACCTCCACGTACCGCGCCCAGAGCCTGTCGCCCTCCGGGTATCGGGCCAAAAAGGTCTTGGTGGACCCGGCAATCAGGGCGGCGTGGGTCTTCTCATAGTCAAGCGTGACGCCGGCCTCCGCCATCACCTGGAGGACGCTTGCCACAATGACCTTGTAGGAGTCGAGAAGCGTCCCGTCCAGGTCCCAGATGACCGCCGTCACCGCAGCTGCCTCCGGCGGGAGAGGTTCAGCGGCCCCTCCTGCATCTGGCCGATGAGCTCCAGGGACTTCCCCAGGCCGTAGGCCACGCACATGTCCGCGTCGTCGGCGATGCGGGTCTGGATGCTGGTGGAGCTTTCGATGAGCCGGTCAAAGCCCCACAGCAGCGCCCCACCGCCGGTGATCACGATGCCGTTTTCGGAGATATCCGCCACCAGCTCCGGCGGGGTGTTCTCCAGCACGTTGTGGATGGACTCCAAAATCTGCCGGGACACCTCGTCAAAGGCCTCGATGGTCTCCGTGGAGCTCACCGACACCATCCGGGGAAGCCCCGTCATCAGGCACCGGCCCTTTACCTCCACACTCATCTCGTCGCTGCGGGGGAAGACACAGCCGATGGATTTTTTCAGCTCCTCGGCGGTGTTCTTGCCGATGAGGAGGTTGTGCTTGCGGCGGATGTACTTGATGAGCGCCTCGTCAAAGGCGTCCCCGGCGGTCTTGATGGACTCCGACTGCACAACGCCGGAGAGGGAAATCACCGCGATATCCGTGGTTCCCGCGCCCACGTCCGCCACCATGTGGCCCTCGGCCTTGGAGATATCCACCCCGGCCCCCAGTGCCGCCGCTACCGGCGACTCCACCAGATACACCTTCCGCGCCCCGGCGCGGATGCCGGCGTCGATGACCGCCCGCTCCTCCACCTCCGTGATGCCCGAGGGCACGGAGACCACCAGGCGCGGCTTGAGAAGGCTGAAGGAGATGACCTTGCGCAGAAGCTCCCGGATCATCCGCTCCGTCATGTCAAAGTCCGAGATGACGCCCCCCTGTAGGGGGTGGATGGCCACGATGTTCCCCGGCGTGCGCCCCAGCATCCGCTGGGCGGCGGCGCCCACCTTCAGGAGCCTGCCCGTATTCTTGTCCATGGCCACCACCGAGGGCTCCCGGGTGACGATCCCCTTGCCCCGCACGGCCACCGCCACCGTGGCGGTGCCCAGGTCGATGCCGATGTCGCGTCCAAAAAGCATAGTCTTACCTCCGATGGGATGAGTTCTTGTATAGTATACCCATTTCTATGGTTAATTCTTCCTTTTCTTGGCGGAGGGCCGCGCGGCGGCGGTACAGCAGACCACGTCCTCCGCCCCGGCCATCAGGAGCATCCTGGCGCACTCGGAGAGGGTCGCCCCGGTGGTGTAGATGTCGTCCACCAGCAAGATTCGCTTGTCCCGCACCGCCTCCGGGGCCGCCGCCTCGTAGGCCCCCAGCACATTGGCGGCGCGGGCCTCCGGGGTGTCGATGGTGGAGTTGGCGGCGGTGTGGCGGACCTTTCTGAGAGTGCGGATGTAAGGCTGACCGAGATTCTTCGCCATTTCCCGGCAGAGAAGCTCCGACTGGTCGTAGCCCCGCTTGCGCCGCCGCTTATCGCTCACCGGCGCCCAGGTGATGAGGTCGTAGGTGCCCATAAGGTGCTCCCGCACCGTCTCGGCCATGAGCGAACCCAGCCCCACGGCGAAGGCCTGCCTGCCCCGGAATTTGAAGAGCAGCAGCGCCCGCCGCACGTCGTCCACGTAGTAGAGGGCCGCGGCGCACTGGGAGAAAAATTCCCCGCGCCCTTTCACCAATCCGCACCGGGGGAGCCTGTCCCGGCAGGTCTGGCAGATATCCCCCTCGTCCACGATCCGCCGGCAGAACATGCACCGCGGCGGGAAGAGGAGCGCCGTGAGGCGCTTTGCAAGATTCATCAGCCGACCTCCCCGCAAAGGCGGGCGCGCAGGCCGGAGTAGCGCCGGGCGCGGCGGTCGTTGGCCACCATGGCGGAGAAAACGTCCGGCCCGCCGGCGATGACCAGCAGCTCCCGGGCCCTGGTGACGGCGGTGTAGAGGACGCCCCGGGTCACAAGCCCCGGCGGGCACTTGGGCAGGGCCAGGACGACGGCCCTATACTCGCTTCCCTGGGATTTGTGGACCGTCACGGCGTAGGCCAGCTCCAGCTCTCCCATCTGCTCGAAAGGGTAGGGGACCAGCCGCTCGTCGAACCGGACGGAGGCCGTCCCGGCGCTCTCGTCCATGTCCTCGATGTACCCCACGTCGCCGTTGAAGATGCCGTAACCGGGTTCGGCGCGGGCGTCCTCCCCTTCCCCGGTCTCCCGCGTCCACAGAATGTCGTAGTTGTTCCTGGTCTGCATCACCCGGTCGCCTACGCGGAAGGTGACGGACCCCACGGTCTTTTCCTTTTTCCCCGGCGCGGCGGGGTTCAGCGCCTCCTGAATCGCCAGATTCAGGGCGTTCACGCCGCCGCCGTACCGGCGGGAGGGAGCGAGGACCTGGATCTCCCGGGCGGGGATGCCCATGTTGTTGGGCAGGCGCTTCGAGATGAGCTCCGTCACCGTGGCGGTGACGCTCTCGGGGTCTGAGCGCTTCAAAAAGAAGAAGTCCCCGCCGGTATTTTTGAGGCTGGGCACCTCGCCGGCGTTGATCTTATGGGCGTTTTTCACGATGTCGCTGAGGCTCGCCTGACGGAAGATGTCCGTGAGGGCGATGACCGGCGCCACGCCGCTGCGGATGATGTCCCCAAAGACGTTCCCCGGCCCCACGGAGGGCAGCTGGTCGGCGTCCCCCACCAGCACCAGCCGCGCGTCCGCCGGCATGGCGTCGAGAAGCGCGGCCATGAGGCGGATATCCACCATGCTCGTCTCGTCCAGTACCACGGCGTCGCACTCCAAGGGGTCGGCGGCGCACTTTTCAAACTCCCGCTCGCCCGCCTCCGGCATCCCGGCCCCCAAAAGCCGGTGGACCGTCTGGGCCTCCCGGCCCGTGAGCTCCGAAAGGCGCTTGGCCGCCCGCCCGGTGGGGGCGGTGAGCAGGGTGGTAAGGCCCATCTCGTCAAAGAGGTTCAAAATGCCCCGGACGGTGGTGGTCTTGCCGGTGCCGGGGCCGCCGGTGAGCACCAGCACCCGGCGGTTCGCCGCCAGCTCCAGCGCCGCGCGCTGCTTGTCCGCGAACCGGATGCCGCAGGCGTACTCCGCCCGCTCCATGAGGATCTGCAAGCCCTGGACCTTGTCCACCGGCGTCTTCGTCATCAGCAAAAGCCGCCGGGCGACCAGCTCCTCGGCCTCAAAGAGGTCGCGCATATAGAGGGCGTCCACGGTGGTGACCCGCTGGGAAACCAGCTCCCCCAGCTGCGCCATGTCCTCCGCCGCCGCCCGGACGCTGTCCGGGTCGATGCTCAGAAGCTGCGCCGTGGCGGCGACCAGCTTGTCCCGGGGGAGGAACACGTGCCCGTTCCCCTCGTTGTGCCGGAGCTCGAAAATGAGCGCCGCGCGGACCCGCTCCACGCAGTCCGGGGCGAAGCCCAGCTTCCGGGCCAGCTCGTCGGCGGCGAAGAAATCAAGGCCCAGCTCCTCGCCGGCCAATATGTAGGGGTTTTCCGTGACGGCGCTCTCCGCCTCGTCCCCGTAAAGCCGCCAGAGGCGCACGGCGGCAACGGGCTTGACGCCGTTGTCCGCCAGAAACTCCATGAGCCGCCGCATCCCCGTCTGCTCCCGGAACCGCTGGGAGATGGCGGCGGCCTTCTTCTCCGTGATGCCCTTGACGCGGGTCAGCTCCTCCGGGGAATTTTCGATGACCTCCAGGGACGACCTTCCAAATTCGTCCACAATGGCCCGCGCCAGCTTCGCCCCCACGCCGCGAATGGCGCCGGAGGCCAGGTAATCGTAAATAGCGGCGCTCCCCTCGGGCAGGAAGCTCTCGGCGTGCTCGGCCTTGAACTGCTGGCCGTAGGAGGCGTGGCTGGTCCAGGAGCCGTAGAGCCGCAGCTTCTCCCCCGGGGCCACCCCCGGCAGGGTCCCCACGCAGGTGACCGTCTCGTCCCCCGCGCCGAGGCGCAGGACGGTGTAGCCGTTTTCCGGATTTTGAAAAATAACGGCCCTCACGTCCCCCTCGATGGCCACAAGCTCAACCTCGTCCATGGAACCTCCTTCTACAAATACCGTCTCAATTCCTCTGTCAAAGTTTCCTCATCTGTCAATGCCGCGCCAAACCGCAGGGCCAGAAGCCGCGCGCGCGTCAGCGCCTCCGGGGTCATGCCGGCGTCCAGAATGACCGCGCCCTTCCCGGCGCGCCCGTCCCGCAAGCGCCCCTCAAGCCCCTCGGCCTCGCCCCGGCACACCAGCACCGTCACGCACGCCACGTCGGTTGTTTGCACCCGCGCCCTGCCCAGCAGGCAGTCGATTACCAGAATGACCCCGATGACCCCCACCGCGATGGCGATCCCCAACAATGTCTCCACGACCATATGCGCACCCCCTGACACAGACTATGCCGAAAGGGCGAAAATGTCAGCGTTCATGCGCCGATTTCCTTTTGTGTTTCCTGTATCGGGGCCTCTGAACGGGCATTCACAGGCACTTCAGTTCGCTGATAAATTTTGGAAAAACCGTCTGGTCTGTCGGAAATTCAAATTTTAGAGCATGGCCGCCCGTAGCGCTTCGTAGTTCGCCGGACACCAGTATATGTCCTGTCCTGTCGCAATTGAATTTGATCGTGTTCCCAACCCCAATTTCGACAAACGTGACTTCTTTTCTCTTAAAGGAGAGCATCTCTTCCAGCGCCTTGATGCATTTTTGCAGCTCAGGATAATCACATTCACAGCCGTCCGCCACACCGGAGAACACACCCGATCTCACGTTGAGGTCAAACGAACAATTATATGGATTTCCGTTTTTCTCGTCATCCACGGAGTGGTAAAAATTTATGATTTCAATATAGTTACCACAATATTCAAGTCTTGCCCCCATAGATCTTTCACTTCCACATCCCGCTTTATTTCCCGTTGACCTGTCCCCGCAGCTTGATGATCCTGTCGCGCAGGACCGCCGCGTACTCGAATTCCAGCATCTGGCTGGCCTTGCGCATCTCCTTCTCCAGCTTGGCGATGGCCTCCTCACGCTCGCGCTTTGTGAGGTACTTGCCGTCGTCGTCGGTGACGCCCCGGGCGGGCTTTTCCTCCTCGTGCTCCAGCACCGAGCGGATGTCCTTGACGATGGTCTTGGGCACGATGCCGTGGGCCTTGTTGTAGGCGTCCTGCTTTTTCCGGCGGCGGTCCGTCTCGTCCATGGCCGCCTTCATGGAGGGGGTCACCGTGTCGGCGTAGAGGATAACGAGGCCCTCCGCGTTCCGGGCGGCGCGGCCGATGGTCTGGATGAGGCTCGTTTCACTGCGCAAGAAGCCCTCCTTGTCCGCGTCCAGAATGGCCACTAAGCTCACCTCGGGCAGGTCCAGCCCCTCCCGGAGGAGGTTGATGCCCACCAGCACGTCGAAGGTCCCCAGTCTCAGGTCCCGGATGATCTCCATGCGCTCGATGGCGTCGATGTCGTGGTGCATGTAGCGGACCTTGATGCCCGCCTTTTGAAGGTACGCCGTCAGGTCCTCCGCCATGCGCTTGGTGAGGGTGGTGACCAGGACACGCTCCTTTTTGGCCGTGCGGGCGTTGATCTCCCCGATGAGGTCGTCGATCTGGCCGTTGACAGGCCGGACCTCCACGCGCGGGTCCAGAAGGCCCGTGGGACGGATGATCTGCTCGGCGATCTGGCCGGCGCGTGAGCGCTCATATTCCGCCGGCGTTGCGGAGACGTAAATGGCCTGGTGGATGCGCTCGTTGAACTCGTCAAACTGGAGGGGCCTATTGTCGTAGGCCGAGGGCAGGCGGAAGCCGTACTCCACCAGCGCCTCCTTGCGCGCCCGGTCGCCCCGGTACATGGCGCGGACCTGGGGCAGGGTGACGTGGCTTTCGTCCACGAAGAGGATAAAATCCTTGGGGAAGTAATCGAGGAGCGTCATGGGCGCGGACCCCACGGGCCGGCCCGAGATGATGCGGGAGTAGTTCTCGATGCCGGAGCAGTAGCCCAGCTCCTGGAGCATCTCCACGTCGTACATGGTCCGCTGGCGGATGCGCTGGGCCTCGATGAGCTTGTCGTGGTCCTTGAACCAGGCGACCCGCTCGTCGCACTCCCGCAGGATTTCCTGAATGGCCCGGTCCATCTTCTCCCGGGGCGTCACGTAGTGGGTGGCGGGCCAGATGGGGATGTTGGTGAGCCGCCGCACCACCGCGCCGGTGACGGTGCTGATCTCGCTGATCCGGTCCACCTCGTCGCCGAAAAACTCGATCCGCAGCGCCGTGTCCTTCCAGTAGGCCGGCCAGACCTCCACCGTGTCCCCCCGGACGCGGAACATGTTCCGCTCCCAGGCCAAATCGTTGCGCTCGTAGCGGATGTCCGCGAATTTTTTGAGAAGGTCGGGGATTTTGATCTCCATCCCCACCCGGATAGGCACCATCATGGCCTCAAAGTCGTCGGGCTCGCCGAGGCCGTAGATACAGCTCACCGAGCTCACCACCACCACGTCCCGCCGCTCCAGGAGCGACGCCGTGGCCGAGAGCCGCAGACGGTCTATTTCGTCGTTGACGGAGCTGTCCTTCTCGATATACGTGTCCGTGTGGGGGATGTACGCCTCCGGCTGGTAGTAGTCGTAGTAGCTGACGAAGTACTCCACCGCGTTTTCCGGGAAGAACTCCTTGAACTCCTCAAAAAGCTGGGCCGCCAGCGTCTTGTTGTGGGCCAGCACCAGCGTGGGCCGGCCCATCCGGGCGATGACGTTGGCCATGGTGAAGGTCTTGCCGGAGCCCGTGACGCCGAGTAAGACCTGCTCGTCCAGCCCCAGCTCCAGCCCCCGGCACAGCGCGTCGATGGCCTCCGGCTGGTCCCCCGTGGGCTTGTAGGGGGCATGTAATTTAAATTCCACGGCGCGCCCTCCTTCCTGCCGACGATTACAAACTGTAATAATGAATTTCTTCCTGCAAGCGGGCCCATTTTTGGCTCCCCGAGGCCGCGGCGGCAGGTTCCGGCTTTTTCACGAAAGCCCCGCTTTCCGCGTGCTTCTCCCGCCGAAAATTTTGTCGCCCGCCGCCCTTCCGGTTGACGGTAACGGGCTCCCGGAACGGCCTTTACAAGGAGTTATTCACATTCTCCACCGGGTTTTCCACAGGCAAAAAGCCCGTTATCCCTAAGAATGGGCCGAAATTTACCAGAAAATTCCGATTCCCGGACCGCAAGGTTGTGGAAAACCTCCGCAGGTCCCGCGTTTGACATAACGCCCGATTTTTCGGTTTCTCTTGAAGAAAACGCCATTTTTGCACCGCAAGAGGACATAACTTTCGGTCAAAACCTGACCTTGTCGATGTCCATGGTGGCGTAGGCGTTGAGCTCCTGCCCCGCCGTGACGCCGGCGAGGTATTCGTAAAACCCCTGACAGCCAATCATGGCGGCGTTATCACCGCAAAGCCTTAAGGGCGGCACGAAAAGCCGCCGGCCCTCCCGCCGGCAGGCCGCCTCAAAATCGGCGCGGATGCGCGCGTTGGCCGCCACGCCCCCGGCCACCACCACGGTATCGTAGCCCAGGTCGCGGGCGGCGTCCATGGTCCGGGGGACCAGCGTCTCGCTGACGGCCCGCTGGAAAGAGGCCGCGAGGCCCGCCCTATCGAGGTCCCCGCCCTTTTGCGCCGCCGTGTGGGCGGCGTTCACCACGGCTGTCTTGAGGCCGGAGAAGGACATGTCGTAGGGGCGCCCCTCCACGTGGGCGTGGGGGAGCTTGAAGGCGGCATCGTCGCCGCCCTCCGCCAGCCTTTGGAGGGGCAGTCCGCCGGGGTAGGGGAGGCCCAGCACCCGGGCGGCCTTATCGAAGCACTCGCCCGCCGCGTCGTCCACGGTGGCGCCCACGATGGACATGTCCGTATACCCCCGCACATCCACAATGGCGGTGTTCCCGCCGGAAATGGCCAGGCAGAGAAACGGCGGCTCCAGCTCCGGAAAGGCCAGGTAGTTGGCGGCGATGTGCCCCCGGACGTGGTGGACCGGGATGAGGGGAATCTTCAGCGCCAGCGCCGCGCCCTTGGCGAAGTTCACCCCCACGAGCAGGGCCCCGATAAGCCCCGGCGCGGCGGTGACGGCCACGGCGTCCAGGTCCGCTTTCGTCAGCCCCGCCTTTCTCACCGCCTCGTCGGCTAAGCGCGCAATCACGGTGATATGGCTGCGGGAGGCGATCTCCGGCACCACGCCGCCGTAGAGGGCGTGCATGTCCGCCTGGGAAAAAATCTCGTTTGACAGCACCGTCCTGCCGTCCCGGACCACCGCCGCGGCGGTCTCGTCGCAGGAGGATTCAATGGCCAATATGTTCATCTGCTCCAAGCTCCCGATCCATCAAAATCGCGTCCTCCGCGGGGTCCTGATAGTACCCCCGCCGCTCGCCGCACACCGTAAAGCCCGCGCTTTTGTAAAGCGCCCTGGCGGCGAGATTGGACTTGCGGACCTCCAAAAAGAGTTTCTCCGCGCCCCGCTCTCCGGCGCGGCGCAGGACTTCTTTGAGAAGCGCCCCGCCCACGCCCCGCCGCCGCAGGTCCGATCGGACGGCGAGGCTCAGAAGCTCCCCCTCGTCGGCGGCAACCAGGTAGATGGCGAAGCCCGCCACCGTCCCGTCCTCCACCGCCGCTAAAATCTCCCCGCAGCCGCTCCGGAGGTACGCCTCCACGCCGCCATGGCTCCAGGGGTCGGTGAAGCTCGCTCGCTCGATGTCCATAATGGCGTCCAGGTGTTCATAGGTGGCTTTTACGATCTCCATCACTTGGCCTCGTACCAGTTGCGGCCCACGTGGGCCTCCGCCGTCAGGGGCACGGTGAGCTCCGCCGCCCCCTCCATGGCCTCCACCAAAAGCGCCCGGACCGCCTCGGCGTCCCCGGCGGCGCACTCCACAATGAGCTCGTCGTGGACCTGCAGCAAAAGCCGCGCGTCCAGCCCGGAGTCCAGAAGCGCCCGGTCGGCCCGGACCATGGCGATCTTCATGATGTCCGCCGCCGTGCCCTGGATGGGCATATTCCGCGCCACACGCTCGCCGAAGGAGCGGACGTTGAAGTTCTGGGCCTTCAGCTCCGGCATGGGCCGCCGGCGGCCGTAGAGCGTGGCGGCCACGCCGGTCTCCTTGGCCTCTTTCACCACCCGCTCCATATACTGCGCCACGCCCTTGTACATGGCCATGTAGGTGTTGATAGTTTCCCGCGCCTCCGCCATGGAGACATGGATGTCCTCGGCCAGGGAGAAGGCGGAGATGCCGTAGACGATGCCGAAATTCACCGCCTTGGCCCGGCTCCTCTGCTCGTGGGTGACCTCCTCGGGGTCGATGCCCAGCACCTGCGCCGCCGTGGCCCGGTGGATGTCCTCCCCGTCGAGGTACGCCTTGCGCATCCGCTCGTCCCCGGAGATGTGGGCGAGGATGCGCAGCTCGATCTGGCTGTAGTCGGCATCCACCAGGACCCTGCCCTCCGGGGCCACGAACATCTTCCGGATCTCGCCGCCCAGCTCCCGCCGGACGGGGATATTCTGCAAATTGGGCTCGGTGGAGCTTAGCCGCCCCGTGGCCGTGGCGGTCATCTGGAAGCTTGTGTGGATGCGCCCGTCGGGCCCGATGACCTTGGCAAGGCCGTCGGCGTAGGTGGATTTGAGCTTGGCAAGCTCCCGGTACTCCAGCACCAGCCCCACCGCGGGGTGGCGGGAGCGGAGCTTTTCCAGCACGTCCGCGTTGGTGGAGTACCCCCGGGCCGTCTTCTTGGGCGCGGGCAGACCCAGGTCGTCAAAGAGCACCTCGCCCAGCTGCTTGGGGGAGTTGATGTTGAACTTTTTCCCCGTGAGCGCGTATATTTCCGCCGAGACGGCGTCGATCTGCGCCCCCAGGAGCTTACCGAAATCCGTTAGCGCCTGCCGGTCCACCAAAAACCCGGCCCGCTCCATCCGTGCCAGCACCGGGCACAGGGGAAGCTCCACCTCCCGGAAGAGGAAGGTGAGGTTGTATGCCTCCAGCTTGGGCTCCAGCGTATCCCGCAGGGCCGACACGCCCGCCGCCTCGGAGAGGAGCCGCGCCGCGGTCCTCACCCCGTCGTCCAGGAGGGAGAACTGCCCGTCCTCCGCCGCCACGTCCATGGGCGTAAAGCCGCACCAGCGCCGGCACAGAGCCCCCAGCTCAAAATTTCCCGCCGTGGGGTCGATGAGATACGCCGCCAGGGCCGCGTCGAAGACCCAGCCGCCGGCCTCCAAGCCCATGTCCATGAGCTTACGGAGGGTATCCTTGACCTCGTGGCCCTCTTTTTGTATGCTGTCAGCACACAAAGCCTCCAGGGCCTGACGCCACACCGGGGTCCCCTCCCGCAGGATGAACCCCAGGCCCTCGGGCCCGTCGTCGTCCACGCTGACACAGCACAGGGCCATGTCCTCGGAAAACCGCACCGCCACCGGGGCGGCGGCGATCGCCTTTTGAAACGCCGCCAGCGTCTCGGCGTCCGTCACCTCCACGCTGACGCACTCCCCCTTGAAGACCGGGGCCTCGCCCTCCTCCCGGACAGGAGGGGTGAGCTTATACTGCTCCATGAGCCGCGCGAAGCCCAGCCGGTCGAAGATGCGGTAGAGGGCGTCGTTGTCAACGGGCGCGACCAGGTTCTCCTCCGGCGTAAAGGTGAGGGGCGCGTCACAGCGGATGGTGGCCAGGTCCTTGGACATCATGGCCTGCTCCCGGCCCTCCGTGAGCTTTTTGATAAGGCTGGGACTGGCCGGCTTGTCCGGGGCCTGACAGATGTCCGGCAGGCGGTCGTAAAGGCTCTCCACCGTATCGTAGAGCTGTATGAGCCCCATGGCCGTCTTTGTCCCCACGCCATGGACGCCGGGGATGTTGTCGGAGGTGTCGCCCATCAGGGCCTTGAGGTCGATGAGGCGGATGGGGTCGAAGCCGTACTCCTCCCGGAAGACCTCCGGCGTCACGGCCCTTGTGGTGGTCTCGCCCATCCGCGTGGTCACCAGCCGCACGGTGACGGCGTTGGAGACCAGCTGCAGGGAGTCCTTGTCCCCGGTGCAGACCACGCACTCCCACCCGGCCTCGGTACATTTTTTCGAGATGGTCCCCAGGAGGTCGTCCGCCTCCCAGCCGGAAAGCTCATAGCGCCGGATGTTCATGGCGTCCAGCGTCTCCTTCAGAATGGGCATCTGCGCCGCCAGCTCCTCGGGCATTCCATGGCGCGTGGCCTTGTAGCCCTCAAACAGCAAATGCCGGAAGGTGGGGGCCGGCAGGTCGAAGGTCACGCACAGGGCGTCCGGCTCCTCCTCGGCCTCGATGCGCCGGAGGATGTTGAGGAACCCGAAGATCGCGTTGGTAGGCGTCCCGTCCGGGGCGTTGAGCATCCGCACCCCAAAAAACGCCCGGTTCACAATGCTGTTTCCGTCCACCGCCACAAGCTTCATCGGAGCACCTCCCAAAAAATCCTTAACCAATCCATTTTATCACCCCCCGCCCCGTTATGCAACCCCGCCAAGCCAAGTTTTTCGAAACCGCTCAGAAACCTCACACTTCGCTGCCCCCCTGTCCCCCTCCTGCGAGGAGGAGGCGTAAAAAGGATGCGCCGCTTTGCGGCGCATTTCAGTCTGTCAAAAAACTCAAATCGAGCATTTTTTCCGGCGGCATGTACGTCGGAAAAAATACCTTTTGTTTTGCGGAGTGTGCGGCCCCAAAGGGGCCGTGCGCGGAGCAAAACGGCAGAAACTCCCGTCCTGAATTCCGCAGAATTCAGGACGGGAGTTTCGCACGTTCCCCTTTGTCGGAAAAGGCCGCAGGCCTTTTCCGACAGGCTGACCTCCCCCCTGGGGGAGGTGCCGAGCGAAGCGAGGCGGAAGGGTTGACCCCTTTTTCGGAAAAAGTAGGGGCGGGTTCCAAAACCCGCCCGTGCCACGCCGCTTGACAAAACCGTTCCGAAAACCCGCACCCGCCCCCGTCTCAGGGCCCCCTCCTCGTAGGAGGGGGGCAGGGGGGAAGCGAGCGTGGGATGACGGGGCAGGTTCGATAATTCGCAGCCGCCCCCGACGCGGCTGTCCCTCCCGTCTCTGGGACGGCCGCGTATCGGCGGCTGAGGTTGAGGGGTCAGGGGTTCATGTATGTTTGGTAGATCTCCGCCATGTCGGTGTCGTAGTACCAATCTCCCAGGTCCTGGTAGTTCCCGTCGGGGCGGAGGGGGGTCGCGTCGCCTGTTACGGTATGGACGAGCACCTCTTGCTTGCTTACCCACAGGCCGAACTGACTGCAGAAGGAGCACCAGGGGATGTGGGCCTCCTCCAGGACGCCCAGCAGCGCGTCCGCGGCGGACCGGGCGGTCTCCCGCGGGATGGAGGCGTTGAAGCCGAACTCCTGGACCATGATGGCCACGCCGGTCCGTTCCCGAAACGCCGTATACTCGGTGAAGCGTTCCGCCAGAGTGTCCCGGTCCATCCGGAACAGGGTGTCCGGGTCGGCGGCGGAGACGGTCCCGTCGCTTTGGAAGGTCAGCTCGGGGACCGTCTCGTTGGGGACAAAATCATGCTGGGCCGAGAGGCAGACGTGCCCGTCAGACGTTTCCACGGTGATGCCGCGCACCGCGTACCAACAGCCCTCCTCCTGGATGAGCCGGAGGCAATGCGCCGCCTGCGCCAGCTCCACCGTCCAGGTCCTGCCCTCATAGACGCGAAACTCCCCGCCGGTACCGGGGTCCTCTATGGAGACACAGCCGTCCTGGCCCCATTCCTCGCCGCCCAGCCCCATGCTGTCGATCTCCCGGCCGTCCGCCAGCCACCGCATGGTGCTCACGGCGTGGGCGCTGTCCACGTCCACGGTGACGGTCGTCCCGGCGGGGAAGTCCCCGTTGAGCGTAAGGACCCCGTTGTCCCGGTGGATAAAGCCGTTGATGAAGAGCGCGGGCCACTGAGAGGCGCCGTCAGGCAGGAAGTAGGGGTGGATGGACTGGGCCACCCGGGCGTCGGCCAGCCCCTCCACCGGCACGCCCCTGGTGACCTCCAGGGCGTCGGCGAAGATCAGCCGGTCGGGGGAATGCTCCCGAATGGCGGCGATCGCCCGCTTCATCAGGGAGGAATAGACCTCGTCCGTCAGGGGCTGGGCCCCGCGGGGCTCGTTGATGAGGTTGAAGCTCAGCAAATTGGAGGGGACGTCTTTGAAATGCTCCGCGAACCACCCCCAGAACCGGCAGAACAGCTCCTGCTGCTCCGGGTCGTCCCAGAGGGTGATGTTGCCGTCGCCTCCCACCGGGTCGAAGCCCGGAAATTCGTGGCAGTCAAAGCAGAGGTGGATGCCGTATTTCGCGCACCAGTTCACCAGGTCGTCTATGTTCGCCACCACCGCCTCCCGGACCTGCTCCGTGCCGCCGGACTGTCCGAAGACGGTCTGAAAGGCCGTCCCCGCCCGGATAAAATCAAAGCCTGCCTCGGCGATGCGCGCCACCTCTTCCTCGTAAAAATACTTCCCGCACTCTCCCACGGCGTAGCCGTCGAAGGGCGAGGCGATGGTATAGCCCCTCCAGTCCGGCAGGTCGTTCCAGGCCGCCGCCGGCATTTCCCGCGCCAGACGGATCGTCTCCTCCGTCACGCCGCTGACGACGCTGTCGCCGGGGACGAACACCGTGTAGCGAAGACCTCCGTACAACCGGTACGCCGCCTGGATGGCCTCCGCGCGGGTAAAGGGATCTTTAAAGCGCATGGAGGCCGTCTCCGGGTCGTACTCCAGGTACGGCTTTCCGTTTTGGTAGGAGATCCCCTCCGCAAACAACCCGGCATTCGTAAGAAGGCTGCTCCCGGTTCTCCCCTCGTCGTCTGTGCCGATGAGGGAGGGGTTCACATACAGCTCGCGCAGGCTGGGGATCAGCGGATTGTTCAGCTCCAGCCCTTTCCAGAAGTTCTGCTCGATGGGCGTCATGGCCTCAAACCAGTATGCCCGCTGTAGGATGGGCTCCGCCCGGTCAAAGCCGGAGGCCATCGCCGCGTAAAAGAGGACCGCGGCCCCCTCGCCGCGGGTCATGGTCTCAGCGGCGTCGCGGAACGTGGCGGAACGCTCACGCCACGCCGGCACTGTATCGGGCAGCGTCAGCTCCAGGAGCTTTTCCAGCATCAGGCAGTCCTGGGCATAGGTGACGGGGCTGTCGTAGTCGCTCTGAAGCGCCTCCGGCACGAACCCCAGGGCGATGGCCGCGTCGATCTCCGGGTCCCCGCTGGGCTGGGGCGGCCGAAAGCTCTCCTGAGGGGCCCGGGACGCGTCCGTGGAGGACAGACCGCCGCCCTTTCCACAGCCGCCCAGGGAGAGGAGCAGGACAAAGGCCAACAGAAAACACGCAAGACGCCCGGCCGCTTTCATATCGCACCTCCGAAAAACAAAAATGAAAAGATACAAATATTGTACAGCGCCGGGCGCGGGGATGTCAAGCCGCGCGGGCGTTGCTTTTTTGCCGCTCCTTTGGTATAATGGTCCCAAAAGGCGGTGAGGGGATGGACAGCTTCGCTCTTTGGCCGGGAGGACCGGTGATGAGCGCCGCGGCGGGGGAGCCGGTGACCACGGACAGCGTGCTGCTGGGGCACTTCCCGTCGCTGACGGGGGTGACCAGGGCCATGGACCTGGGGTGCGGGTCCGGGGTGCTGGGGCTCATTCTGGCGGCGCGGTCGGAGAAAATCTGCGTGGACATGGTGGAGCTGGACCCCGCTGCGGCGGCGGTTTGCGCCGAAAATGTGGCGAAAAACGGCCTTTCTGGCCGGTTGCGGGTCTTGAACCGGGACCTCCGGTCCCTGACGGAGCGGGAGGTGGGCAAGACGCAGCTCATCGTCTCCAACCCGCCCTACTACCCCGTGGGGGCCGGGACCGCCCCGGAGGAGGGGCGCCGACAGGCCCGGGAGGAGCTCTCCTGTACCCTCTCGGACCTGGCTCGGACGGCCTTCCGACTACTTAAGGAGGGGGGTCGGATGGCCCTCGTATACCCCTGCGGCAGGCTTGCGGAGGCCCTCCGAATCATGTCCGAGACGGGCCTGGAGCCCAAGCGCCTGCGCCTTGTGCAGGCGCGGCGGGACACCGCCCCCTCGGTGGCGCTCATCGAATGCCGCCGGGGCGGGAAGCCGGGGCTGCGGGTGGAGCCCGTGCTGATCCTGAAAAACCCCGACGGCACGGATACCGCCGAGGTACGGACGATCTATCATCTTGACTGACGGGAGGACATATGGCCGGAAAGCTTTTTCTTGTAGGGACCCCCATCGGGAATCTGGGGGACCTGTCGCCCCGGGCGCTGGAGGCGCTGGGGGAGGCGGATTTCATCGCGGCGGAGGACACGCGGGTGACGCTGAAGCTCCTCACTCACTTCGGGCTCAAGAAGCCCCTGGTGAGCTACTATGAGCACAATAAGGCCGAGGCCGGGCCGCGGATCGTGGAGCGGCTTCTTGCCGGGGAGACCTGCGCCCTGGTGACGGACGCGGGGATGCCCGCCATCTCCGACCCCGGCGAGGACCTGGTCCGCCTGTGCCACGAGGCGCGGGTGCCGGTGCTGGCCGTCCCCGGACCCTGCGCCGCCGTGACGGCGCTGGCCCTCTCGGGCCTGCCCACGGGGCGGTTCACCTTCGAGGGGTTTTTGTCGGTCAACAAGTCCGCCCGGTTCGAGCATCTCGACGCCCTGCGGGGGGAAAAACGCACCATGGTCTTCTACGAGGCGCCCCACAAGCTGCGCCAGACGCTGCTGGATATGCTGGAGGTGCTGGGGGACCGGGAGATCGCCCTGTGCCGGGAGCTCACCAAGCTCCACGAGGAGACCCTCCGCACCACCCTCGGCGAGGCCGCGCGCCTTTATGAAACGGAGGAGCCCCGGGGCGAGTACGTCCTGGTCCTGGCGGGGGCCAGGGGAGAGGCGGAGATCACCGTTACCCCGGAGGAGGCCGTCGATCTGGCCCTCCGGCTCCGGAAGGAGGGCATGAGCCTCAAGGACGCCGCCAAGCGCGCCTCCCAGCGCACCGGGATTTCCAGAAATGTCATCTACGACGGGGCATTGAAGCGAAAATGACATTAATTCACAATACGCATAGATAACGGATTTATGCACTTTGACTGGAAAAGCTTTTACGCCATTTATTAAGAGATTTTAAAAAAATATGAATCCAGAAAACGCCTTTTTTCGACAACGCAGGCACAAAAAAAGTCCGCCTTTCGGCGGGCTTTTTTTCCTCGCTTAAAGATGCTTGATCTCATCGAGGCACGTGTCGCAGATGTTCTTGCCCTTGTGGACGCTGAGGCCCTTGGTCTTCCCGCAGAAAACGCAGGAATCCTCGTGCTTGGCCAGGACAATCTTTTCGCCGTCCACGAAGATCTCCAGGGAGTCCTTCTCAGCGATGTCCAGGGTGCGACGAAGTTCGATGGGGATGACGATCCTGCCCAGTTCGTCAACCTTGCGTACGATGCCAGTGGATTTCATATGATCTCCTCCCTTTTTGATTCCTGAAATGATTGTAACATTTTTAAAAAATTTGTCAAGATTTAAAGGAAAAATTTTTTAATTTTTTTGTAAAATTTGAATAAATTCCTGGCCTGCGTGTCGAAAAAACTCGATTTTTGAGAGAAAATGCCACTTTCCCGTTTGGAAAAAGGTCTAATGGCCTTGCAAAAGCGTGGAAAATCCCCTATAATAGACAATACGGGACCCCGGAGGGTCCGCAAGGAGGCGGAAAGACCATGCCCATCAAGATACCCAACGAGCTGCCGGCGGCGCAGACGCTCCACGAGGAAAATATTTTCGTGATGACGGAGACCAGGGCCGTGACCCAGGATATCCGGCCCCTGCGCATCGCCGTTTTGAACCTGATGCCCACCAAAATCGCCACGGAGACGCAGCTGGCGCGCCTTCTGGGCAACACGCCTTTGCAGGTGGAGCTGACGCTTCTCCAGACCAGCACACACAAGGCCAACCACATCTCCCAGGAGCACATGATCGCCTTCTACAAGACCTTTGACGAGGTGAAGGACGAGCGCTTCGACGGGCTGGTGATCACCGGCGCGCCGGTGGAGAAGCTGGCCTTCGAGGAGGTGGACTACTGGCCGGAGCTGTGCCGGATCATGGAGTGGAGCAAGCAGAACGTCTACTCCACCTTCCACATCTGCTGGGGCGCCCAGGCGGGGCTTTACTACCACTACGGCGTCCAAAAGGCGCCGCTGGAGAAGAAGCTTTTCGGCGTCTTCCCCCACCGGGTGGAGTATAAGCGCTCCATCCTCATGCGGGGGTTCGACGACGTCTTTTACGCCCCCCATTCCCGGCACACCACCGTCCTGCGGGAGGACGTGGAGCGCATCCCCGGCGTGCGGATCCTGGCCTCCTCCGAGGAGGCGGGGGTCTACGTCATGAGTACCCGGGGCGGGCGGCAGATCTTCGTCACCGGCCACGCCGAGTACGACCCGGATACCCTGAAAAACGAGTATTTCCGGGACCTTGATCAGGGCCTGCCCATCGAGATCCCGAAAAACTACTTCCCGGACGACGACCCCACACGGGAGCCCATCGTCCGGTGGCGGGGGCACGCCAATCTCCTGTATTCCAACTGGATCAACCACTTTGTGTATCAGGGCACGCCCTATGACCTCATGGAGATCAACATCATCGACGACGGGGTGAGATTATGAAGATATTTGAGACGCTGGACGACATCCACCTGGGCAGTCTCTCGTTGGGCCTGCTGCTGTCCACGGCGCTGCTGCTGGTGGTGTGCGTCGTCGTCCGCAGGCTCCTCATGAAGCTGACGGACAGGGCCCTGCGGAAAAGCCATTTGGACGCGTCCATCAAGGGCTTCCTCCGCTCGGCCATCGGCGTGGCGCTGTGGATCATCGTGGTCCTCATCGTCGCAGACCAGCTGGGCATCCCCATGACGAGCCTGGTGGCCATCGTGTCGGTGGTGTCCCTGGCGCTGTCCCTGTCCGTGCAGAATATTTTGACCAACCTCTTCTCCGGCATCACCGTCCTGGGGACCCATCCCTTTGGGGCCGGGGACTGGGTGGACATCGGCGGTACGGCGGGGACGGTGCAGAACGTGGGGCTTTTTTACACCATCCTGAAGATGCCCGACGGCCGGGAGGTCCACATCCCCAACGCCACGGTGGCGGACTCCAAGGTGGAGAACTTCACCGCCGGGGACATCCGGCGCATCGACCTGGAGGTCTCCGCCTCCTACGGGGACTCCACGGAAAAGGTGAAGGCGGCCCTTCTCAAGGCCGCCCAAATGACCGACGGGGTGGTGCTGGAGCCGGCGCCCATTCTGGCCGTGAAGAGCTACGACGACTCCGCCATCACCTACATGGCCCTGGTCTGGTGCGAGACGCCCCGGTTCTTCGCCGCCAAGTGCGCCCTGACGGAGAACATCCGCGCCGCCTTCGAGGAGGACGGCGTCACCATGACCTACCCGCACCTGAACGTACATATCAATAAGGATTAAGGAGGAACGCGCTGTGGAAGAGCTTGTGGAGCACATCCTGACACTGATCATCGACTGGACCATGCGGATCACCGAGTACATCGGCGTCATCATCCTGCTGGCGGCCGTCATCCGGGGCCTCATCCAGTACATCCGCCGCCGGCCGGACGCCGTGACCATCATGGGCGAGGGCATGACCACGTCCCTCAGCTTCCTCCTGGCCGGCGAGATCCTCCGCACCGTCACCATCGGCACCATCTACGACATCGCTATCGTCGCCGGCATCATCGCCCTGCGTACCGCCATCATCATCCTCATCCACTGGGAGAATAGGCATAAGCTGAAGCGCGAGCCGGCGGGGAAGACAGAGAGAAAGCCGGAGAGGAAGACGGAGGAGAAGGTGTAAACGTGAGACGCCCCCGTCTCCCCGCCTTCGCTTTTCGCCCCCTCCTGCGAGGAGGGGGCTTTTTAAAAGGTTTGCGCCCGCGGCGCAGGCTTGGATTTTCCCGCGCGGCGGGGACGGGGGACGAGGGACGGGCGGGTTTGGAACCCGCCCCTACCAAAAAGGTTTTGCGCCGCTATGCGGCGCAATTCTTTATAAACGCGGCGCAAAGCGCCGCATCCTTATTCCCCTACCCCTTTTTCGGAAAAAGGGGTGCCGCCGCAGCGGCGGGGTATTCGAGCCCGTGGAGAGTCGCTGGGGCTTCCGAGAAACCGGATGTGTTGCGTGCGGGCCGCCAAGAGTGGCGGCCCCTACAGGGTGCGTTATCCAACCGTTTCCGATAAAACAAATCCGCCCCAATTATGCCGTAGGGGCCGCCACTCCTGGCGGCCCGCGTTGCGGTTTCGGATTGTTTTCGATAGACGCCGTAGGGGTCGCAGTCATCTCCGCGCTAAGAGCCGCCGCTGCGCGGCGGTTGCGCTACGAAACGCGCCTGCGGGCGCAGGCCCACAGCGGCCCACCCCCCAATTACCGCCATTTCCCGTTTTATCGGACCCGCCCCCGTCCCACCACGTGCCACGGGCGGACCCATGGGTCCGCCCCTACGGGGAATATGGAATGTTATCCTATTCAACCGACATCGGAGGTCATCGGAACGCGGGTCGCCGAGGACGGCGACCCCTACGGCCTTGACCGGGGGCAATCCGAGCCCTGCAACGCGGGCCGCCAGGAGTGGCGGCCCCTACGGCGAAATTGGGGCGGATTTGTTTTATCGGAACCGCTCTGTCATCCAACGTTTGCTGCCCCCCCTGCCCCCCTCCTACGAGGAGGGGGCCCTGAGACGGGAGCGGGCGCGAATTTTCGGAACGTTTCCCATAACTTACCTTGTAGGGGCCGCCCATGTGTCCGCCCGTGGTACGTTTCGTGATGGGGACGGTCCTGATAAGACGGTACATGTCGGTCAACGAAAAAGGGCCGCCGTGGGCGGCGGCCCGTACGGCGTTGTTCGGGACGGGTCAATCATCGATGCGCGGGTCGCCGAGGACGGCGACCCCTACGGCGGATAACGCAAGCCGGTGAAATAGACGCCCCCACCCTGCCCGTCGCTTCGCTCGGGCACCCCTCCCGGAGGGAGGGGCAAAAATGGTGCGTTGACGGAACTGGTTTGAAAAATCGCAACCGCCCCCGTCTCGGAGCCCCCTCCTCGTAGGAGGGGGGTAGGGGGGGAAGCGAACGTTGGACGACAGAACGGTTCCGATAAAACGCGTCCGCCCCCGATACGTTAGCCCCTCCCAGGTCGGGGACAGCCGCGAAGCGGCAGGGGTGGTGACGCGCGGCGGCGGGGGCGGGAGGGAATCAAAAAATGCGGCGAAGCCGCAAACCTTTTTCCCGCCGCCGTGGGGGACCCTTCCGGCGCTGCGCGCCACCTCCCCCAAGGGGGAGGCTGGGGCGGGTGGGGATCAAAATCTGCGGCGCAAGCCGCAAACCTTTTCGCCGCCGCCCTCCCTGCGGCGGCGTTATACGAGCTTCAAAATATCCTTCGGCCTGGAGACCAGGGTTTTGGCGCCGAGCTCGGTGAGGTATTCCGGGGTGCGGAAGCCCCAGGTGACGGAGAGGCAGTCGAGGCCGGCGGCGCGGGCGGTGGCCAGGTCCACCTCGCTGTCGCCCACGTAGACCGTCTCAAAGGGGAAGCTCTGGAGCTCCCGCATGGCGGCGCGGACGGTGTCCGGGGCGGGCTTGCGGGCGACGCCCGGCTTTTCGCCGATGGCCACGGAGACGTAGGCGCCGAAAAATTTCCGCACCAGGGCCTTGGTGTTGGCGTCGGGCTTGTTGGACACCACCGCCAGCTTGTGCTCCGTGACCGCCAGGGCCCCCAAAAGCTCCCGCACTCCCTCGTAGGGGGCGGTCTTGATGCAGTTGTGCCGCTCGTACCAGGCCACGTACTCCTCCAAAAGCTCGTCGAACCGGGGCGTGGCGCGGCCCTCCGGCAGGGACTTCTCCAAAAGGACCCCGGACCCGTTGCCCACGGACCGGCGGATGTCCTCCAGCGCGCGCGGGGGGAAGCCGTATTTTGTGAGAATATAGTTGACGCTGTCCCGGATGTCCTCCAGAGTGTTGAGGAGGGTGCCGTCCAGGTCAAAGATGACGGTGGTGTATTTCATTCCTCGATGTCGATCCCCCAGTCCGCGCAGACCTTGTTGAGGAGCCGCGCCAGGGCCACCACGCCGTCCTTGGTGATGAGGACGCTGGCCACCTCGTCCGCCACCTGGGCGGACACGTCGGTGAGGGTCCCCTGCTTCATGGAGAAGTTGTGCTCGGTGTAGATGTGGGCGAAGGACAGGGCCACCTCCGCCTTGCCCTTGTTGCTGGTGACGTTGAAGGTGTTGGCAAAAACCGGCTTCATGCGCCCGCCTCCTCCTGAAGAGCCTCCTCCAGCGCCCGGGCGATCTGGTCGGGGCAGGAGGTGCCGCGCATCCCGCACTGGGTGCCCTTGAGACGGGGAATCACGTCCTCCGCACGCTGGCCGCGGATGAGCGCGCAGATGCCCTTGAGGTTGCCGTTGCAGCCGCCCTCCACGGTGATGTTCTGGATGACGCCGTCCTCCAGGATGATGTCGTACCGCCGGGAGCAGACGCCGTGGGGGAAGAATACCTTTTCCATAGCGAAGATCCTTTCTCTTTATATGTTTTTCCCTATTATATACCGGCAAAGCGCCGGTTGCAATCATAAAATCGGGTTTGGCATCATATCCTTTGTCATTACAAAGGAAGGGTGTGCTGCGGATGGGACAGAGAGGAAAGGGCCAAAGAGCGGGCTTCGGGCTGGTGAAGCGCCTTGCGGCGGTGGTGGGCGTGTGCCTGGCTATACGGTTGGTGGGCGACGCGGTGTCGCCGGGGGAGCTTCGGCTTCCCGCCGCCCTGGGGTGGGCGGTGATGGCGCTGGAGCTGCCCTCCGCGGGGCCGGAGCGCGGCGGGAACCCCTCGGAGCGCATCCTGTCCGGGGAGCTTCCGGGGAAGGGCGCGGCCGGGGAGACGAAGACCGGGTCGCAGCTCTCCGACGGCCAAATGACGGCCCCGCCCGCGGAAACGCGGGCCTCCGAGCCCACGGAGCCCGCTGAGACTGCGGCCGCGCCGGAGCCCTCCGTCCCCCTGCCCACCGCGCCGGCGGAGCCCGAGGTCCCCCTGAAGGACGCCATTCCCACCACCATCAAGGGGTCCGGCGAGGCGTTGGCCGGGGGCGTCTACATCAAGAATCAGACGGAGTACACGGTGGACGTGGAGGCGCTGCTGGCAAAGCCCCTGGATTACGGGGCAAGTCCGGCGGTGCTCATCGTCCACACCCACGCCAGCGAGGCGTATAATCCCGCCGGGGAGGACATCTACGAGGAATCCGACCCCTCCCGCACGGAGGATATGCGCTTCAACGTGGTCCGGGTGGGGGATGAGCTCCAGAAGGTCCTGGAGGCCCGGGGCATCACCGTCTACCACGACCGGCAGCTCCACGACTACCCCAGCTACAACGGCGCGTACAACCGCTCCATGGACACCGTTCTGTCGTATCTGGAGGCCCACAGCGACATCAAGGTGGTCATCGACCTCCACCGGGACGCCCTGGAGGGGGACGGGAAGCTCTACAAGACCGTGGCCCAGGTGGGGGACTTCCCCTGCGCCCAGGTGATGCTCATCTGCGGCACGGACTTCTCCGGCCTCGCCCATCCCGACTGGCGGGAGAACATGAGCCTCGCCGTGAAGCTCCAAAGCCGCATGGCGCAGACCTATCCCACCTTGGCCCGGCCGTTGAAGCTCTCTCCGTACCGCTACAACCAGCACGTCTCCCCCGGCGCCCTCATCGCCGAGATCGGCACCAACGGCAACACCCTCAAGGAGGCCATCGCCGCCGCCCAGCTCTTCGGCCGGTGCCTGGCGGACGTGCTGACGGGGAACGGAGGGACGTAAAAATGAGTATACCCCCTCTTGACAAATCAGCCAAGAGAGGGTACACTAAGGCTGTGGGGGGCGTCGTCACTATGACGGGAACCCGCAATCAACTGTCAAGTTGACCGCTGGGCTGGCAATTCCAGGCGGTCAACTGGCATATATGGGGAAAGCAAATAAAAAATGAGTATACAAAAGCAAATAAAAAATGAGTATACCCCCTCTTGACAGATGCGTCAGGAGAGGGTATACTAAGGTCATGGGGGGCGTCGTCACAACGACGGAAACCCAATCGAAGTCATACTAGTTTTTCACCAGTTGACCGCTTGGGGCCTTCCAAGCGGTCAACAAGCGTATACGGGAAAAACCAGTACGTAGATCACCAGAAAACCAATGACCATCAGCACGGTGATAAGTACCTTTCGGACCTTTTTCCTCACGCCACTACCACCTCCCTTCACTTGACGTTCCGGGAAAGCGGGTAACCGCCAGAAGTGCATTCGCCCTCCGGCCTCCCCCAAAAGGGGCTGACAGCATCATACAGTGTTTTCGAGATATTGTCAACCAAAAAGACACGCCCTCAGTCCCGGTCGTGTCTTTTTTTGCCCTCCTCTTCCCTTTTCCCCGCTTTTCTGCTACAATGGCCTCAAAGGGGGAGAGAGAATGGAGCATTACTGGGAATATGTGGAGATTTTGCAGTCCGAGCTGGTGCCGGCCATGGGGTGTACGGAGCCTATCGCGGTGGCGTATGCCGGGGCGCTGGCGCGGCGGGAGCTGGGGGCCGTGCCGGAGCGGGTGGAGCTGACAGTCTCCGGGAACATCATCAAGAACGTGAAGAGCGTCATCGTCCCCCACACCGGCCGCCGGCGGGGACTGAGGACCGCCGTGGCGGCGGGGATCGTCTGCGGCGCGGCGGAGCGGGAGCTGGAGGTCCTGTCCGACGTGACGCCGGAGGACCTGGCGGCGCTGGACGGGTATCTGCAAACCGCCCAAATCGAGGTCCGGCGCAGCGACGCGAAAAATCCCTTCGATATCCGCGTGCGCGCCGCCGCCGGGGCGGACACGGCCTTCGTGCGCATCCTCGGCGCCCACACTAACGTGGTCCGGGTGGAGAAAAACGGCGTTCCCAGCGTGGACAGGCCCTTTACCGACGAGGCCGTGGAGCCGTCGGAGCTCAAAGAGCTCCTCACGGTGGAGGAGATCGTGGAATTTGCCGACACGGTGGACCTTGCCGACGTGCGGGAGACGCTGGAGCGGCAGATCGACTGCAACATGGCCATCGCCCGGGAGGGCCTTACCGGGGACTGGGGGGCGCAGATCGGGAAGATCCTGCTCCAGTCCTACGGCGACAGCGTCTGGAACCGGGCCAAGGCCCACGCCGCCGCCGGGTCGGACGCCCGGATGAACGGATGCGAGCGGGCGGTCATCATCAACTCCGGGTCCGGCAACCAGGGCATCACCGCCAGCGTCCCCGTCATCGTCTACGCCGCCGAGAAAGGCGCCAGCCGCGAGGAGCTCCTGCGGGCGCTGGTGGTCTCGAACCTGGTGACCGTCCACCTGAAGGCCGGCATTGGGTCCCTCTCGGCCTACTGCGGCGCCACCAGCGCCGGCGCGGGCGCGGGGGCGGGCATCTCCTACCTCTACGGCGGCCGGGCCGGGGAGATCGCCCACACGGTGGTCAACGCCCTGGCCATCAACTCCGGAATGCTCTGCGACGGGGCCAAGTCCAGCTGCGCGGCCAAGATCGCCTCCGCCGTGGAGGCGGGCCTCCTCGGCTGGCGGATGAACGTCAACGACAGCGAATTTGTGGGCGGCGACGGCATCATCCTCAAAGGCGTGGAAAACACCATCGCCGCCGTCAGCCGCCTCGCCAGCCACGGCATGCGCGCGGCGGACGACGATATCATCAGTTTAATGATCGGCGAGAAGCTTTGAGCCCTCCGGGGAGACTGAAAGCAAAAGGCCGCCGCCCTCCCGGGCGGCGGTGACGGGCGGACACATGGGTCCGCCCCTACAGAATATCATTGTAGGGGCCGCCACTCTTGGCGGCCCGCGTTTTAGTTTTGGACCGTCCCCAATCCCCGCCGTAGGGGTCGCCGTCCTCGGCGACCCGCGTTTCAATGACCTCCGGTGTTGGCTGAATGGGACAACCTTCCCCATCCCCCGTAGGGGCGGACCCATGTGTCCGCCCGTGCCGCGTTGCGTGACGGGAACGGTTCAGATAAAACGTACCCACCCCCGTCTCAGGGCCCCCTCCTCGTAGGAGGGGGGCAGGGGGGCAGCGAAGGTCAAGGGCTTTGAGCGGTTCCGATAAATCGCACCAGCCCGATACACGCCGTAGGGGCCGCCACTCTTGGCGGCCCGCGTTTTTGTTTTGGACCGTCCCCAATCCCCGCCGTAGGGGTCGCCGTCCTCGGCGACCCGCGTTTCAATGACCTCCGGTGTTGGCTGAATGGGACAACTTTCCCCATCCCCCGTAGGGGCGGACCCATGTGTCCGCCCGTGCCGCGTTGCGGGACGGGAACGGTTCCGCCAAACCGTACCCGCCCCCCGTCTCGGAGCCCCCTCCTCGTAGGAGGGGGGCAGGGGGGAAGCGAGCGTTGCGGGTTCCGAGCGGGTCCAATCGACCGCATCAACTCGTCACTCCGTATCCCTGCCTCACCTACCTCCTTACAAAACCATCACCATCGGACACGGGACCTGCGCCCCGGTATCGTACCCGCCGTCGTGGAGGCGGCCGCGGGACATGGCCTCGCGGATGGTGGCGAAGAGCATGGCGTTGGTGGCGTACATGTACCGCTTTTGCGGGGGCACGCCGGTGAGGTGGGCGGGGAGACGGATATCCTTGCCGCGAAGGAAGTCGCGGAGGAGCTCCCGGAGGCTCTCCGCCGTGCCCCGGGTCCCGCGCTCGCAGATGTCCCACAGGACCTTCGCCTCCTCCCGGCTGAGAACGGGGACGTTCACCACCGGCCTGCCGTTCTCCTCCCGGAGGACCTTGCACCTCGTCAGCCACGGGACGGCCTTCAAATATTCCGGGTTGAAGCCCTCGCGCTCCGGGGAAAGCCCCAGTCGCAGGACGGTGAGGAGCTTGGCGATCTCCGGGTCGATCAGGCTGTTTTCCGGGAAAAAGGTGTAATCCGGGGAGGCATAGAAGGCGTCTCCGGGGAAGCCGTCCGCGCCGTAGGCGTGCATCTCAAACCCCGTGCCGCCGAAGCTCCCGTTTTTCACGGTCCGCTCCCCGGAATAGGAGTGCGCCAGGAGCTCCGCGTGGGCCGCCGGGTCAAAGGGCCCGGTGTTCACATGGCCAATGGCGATCCACCGGCCGGCGTTGGGCCGGTCGGGAATTTCCAGCCGCGTGCCCAGGACCCCTGAGAGGGCCTCAAAGACGCCGTAGTCCAGGCAGTGAAAGGCCGCGTAGAGCTCCAGAGAATTTTTCTCGTCCTCGGTGAGGCTCTTGTAGAAGTCCCACCGGCGCAGCCGCTCCAGCGCCTCCCCGACGGCGCCCCAGAAGAGGTCGAAGTTCTCCCGCACGCACGCCTTTTGCCGGGGAATGGTCCGCTCCTGATCGGCCGGGGTGACGATCATAAAGTCGGTGTAGACCTTGCCCCCGGCCTTTTTCATGAGCTCCCCGCCGATGAGCCTCCGAACCACCGGCTCCACATACGCGGTGGGGACGCCCACGGCCCGGGCCAGCTCCTCCACCGTCACGGGTTTGGGGTAGGCCAGCCACAGGAGGTTCTGGGCCAGAAGGTCGTTCTCCACCAGGGAGAAGGGCTCCCCGTTGATCCCCGGCGAGCCGCTGAAATCAATGCGCAGGGCGACGGGCGCGTAGCTTTGCTTTTCATATTTTTCCATATTGTCGATCTCTCTCCTCATCCGCTCTCTGCCCAGCCGCAGACGGCTCTTGACGGTCCCCTCGGAAAGGTCCAGCTCGGCGGCGATCCGGCGCACGCTTTGGCCCTCCATGTAGTGCCGGACCACCACCTCACGGAAGCCCTCCGCCAGATACGCCACGGCCCGGCGCACCCGCGCGGCCTCGTCCTCCTCAAAATCGGGCATGGCCGCGCCCTCGTCCGGGAGGTCCGGGACCTCCCCGATGCTGACGGCGCTTTGACGGTACCGCCGGCGCAGCAGGTCGTTGTACCTGCGCCGCAAAACCGTCAGCAGCCAGGGGCGGAGCGCCTGGATCTCCCGTCCCTGCGCCCGCGCGGCCAGCGCCGCCAGCAGCGTCTCCTGGGTCAGGTCCTGGGCATCCTGCATGTCCCCGCACAGCCGCAGCGCGGCCCGGAGCAGAAAGTCGATTTGATTTTCCAGTTCTTCAATCCCCATGTGAGGTCCCTCGTTAGAAAGCTTTTACACATATAGTCGCGGTTTTCCCCCGCAGGTTCACGGGAAAAAAGAAAAATTGCGGCGTCGGCCGCAAATTTTTTGAATGGACCCCCGATTTTCGCCGTAGGGGCGGACCCATGTGTCCGCCCGTGCCACGCTGCGTGAAGGGAACCAGTCTGTTTTCAGGTTTGCGCCGCAAAGCGGCGCATTGAATATAAGCGCGGCGAAGCCGCAACCATTTTAAGCCCCCCTCCTCGTAGGAGGGGGGGCAGGGGGGCAGCGAGCGCTGCGGGTTCTGAGCGGTTCCGTTAACCCGCGTCCCGCCTCCGGCGGCGTTGTCCCTCCCGGGTCGGAGACGGCGGTCCGGGCGTTTGGTGAAACAAATTTTTCGTCAAAAGCTCTTGCATTTTATATAGTCATGCGCTAAAATAACTTTTGGAAACGCGTAAGCGGCAGGACAC
>CANROC010000017.1 GCA_947632175.1 uncultured Oscillospiraceae bacterium
GTGTCCTGCCGCTTACGCGTTTCCAAAAGTTATTTTAGCGCATGACTATATAAAATGCAAGAGCTTTTGACGAAAAAATACCGTGCGGCAAAAGCCCCGCGGGGCATCGGAAGAGGATGCGCCGCGGGGCTTTTTTGCGTCACTTTTTAAAATGGCTGGGCGGGGCGTAGACCACCGGCATACACATCACGGCCTTTTCCGCCACCAGACTGCCGCGGAGCGTCTCGGCCAGCTCCTTGGCGGTCGCGAGGGCGGCCTCCAGCTGCTCCACCTGGCCGCGCTTCAGAAGGCCGCGCTGGACAAGCGGGGCCAGCTCCTGAAAGTGCTTCTCCGCCAGGAGAAGCTCCCCGTGGCCCGCCTCCAGCTGGGCGATGGCCTTGTCAAAGGCGGTTTCCAGGCCCATTCCGGGCATTGCGTCGAAAAGATCCATTGCTATTCCTCCTTTGTCAGCATGTGATATAAGCACACGGAGGGCTCCATGCGCTGAAAATCCCAGGTGTGCCAGGGCCCACCCTCGCAGGCCCGGCAGGCGGGGCAGGATCGGCAGGCGGCGCCGGTCAGGTCGCGCCCGCGCCGGAAGAGCTCAAAGCCCTTGGTCCAGACCTCCCAGAAATCGTCCTCCCGGATGCTGCCCATGCGCCCGTGGACGCGGTCGTCGATGTCGAGGCAGGCGGTGATGTCCCCCTCGCAGGTCACGCTGGCGATGAGCGTCCCCGCCCCGCACAGAAAGCCGTGGTCCCGGACCGCGCCGTCCAGGGGGTCCGGCAGGGCGTGGGCGCAGCCGTAGGTCACCTCGAACTCCGCCGTCTCCCGGGCGTGCCGGATAAACGAGAAGAGCCGCCGGTAGTCTTCGGCCTCCAGCAAAAGGCCGCTGTGCTTTCTGGCAAGGCCGATGGGCTCCATGTTGATCACCTTCCAGGAGTGGGGCCGCCACGCTTTCACCTGCTCGAAGAGGGGCTCCAGCTCGTGGAGGTTGAGCTTGCTCACCACCGTGGTCACCTGGACGCAGGGAAAATACCCGCTGTCGATGAGGGTCCTCAGCCCGCGGACCGCCCGGTCGTAGCACCCCGGCACGCCCCGCAGGGCCTCGTGGGAGGCGCGGAAGCCGTCGATGCTGACGGACACCGTCTGCATCCCCGCGGCGTGAAGCCGTTCCGCCATGCGTCGGTCCACCAGCGTCCCGTTGGTGGTCATGCCCCAGCTGAAGCCCCGCTCCCGGATATGGCCGCAGATGGCCTCCCACTCCGGGGCGAGGAGCGGCTCCCCGCCGGTGATACAGAACATGGTGGTCGCGGGGGAGGTGTGATCGGCCACCTCGTCGATGACCGGGATCGCCTGGGCGGCGGTCAGCATGGGCGCGGGGGCGCTGTCCGGGCAGGAGCTGCCGCAGTGGAGGCACCGCAGGTTGCAGGAGCGCGTCAGCTCCAGAAACATGTACTTCAGGCTGGGCCGGACCCGGAGCGCGTCCCTGACCCGGATCAGCTCCTCTGTCTTCGCCGCCCTTCCTGCGCGAGCGCGCTCATGGCCGCTGTCCGCCGGCTTTTCCCGTTCTTTGTTCGCGTCCCGCCGCGCGTCCCTGCTCCACTCCTCCATGTCTGTCACCTCCCGGGCCATTATAGCACATCCGGCGGGAAAAGGGGAGAGCTTTTTTACATTAAGTCCTCCAGCTTGCGCTTATTCTGCTTGCGGCAGGAGCCGACGCCAATAGACCCGATTTTACTCGATTATCCCTCCGCCGGTTTCCGGTTCCTCTGCCGTTTGAGGGGAGAGAGGCCAACGACGGAACCGCTATATATAGCGTTTTCGCCAAAGAAAACGGCGGGGAATTTCCCCGCCGATTATGATAGCCTCTGCAATTTCGGACCGCTATTTCATCTCCACAAAGCCTATGATCAGATCCACAGCCTCGGCGGTGATGTCCTCCGGGGCTTTTTCCTCGAAGGATTCGTTGCGGCCGGCAAGGTCCAGCATCCGCGCCTGGTCGCACAAAATCACGCCGTCTGTTTTTGTCCGCTCGTCCAGGCGAACGTGGAACGGGTGGCCCTTGTCCGTGTGGGTGATGGGACACACCATCGTGAGACTGCTCACGCGGTTATAGAGGTTGTTGCTGACCACCAGCGCCGGACGCCGCCCGCGCTGTTCGTGGTCGGATCGGGGGTCAAAATCCAGGCAGACGATGTCCCCCTGCCCGAAAATGCTCACCATGCCTCGGTGCCCTCCGATTTGCCCCAATCGACCTCGGGCTCCGTGTCGATGCGGCCAAGTGCCTCCGCTTCCTTCCCGTAGAACGCCGTCAGGCGCTCCTCCAGCGTGCGGTGCTGCCGGGGGACAGCGGCCCTGATTTGAAGGCAGTTTCCGACCTTCTCGATCTCCACCCGGTCATTCTCCCGAAGCCTCAGGGACGCAAGGACCGTCTTAGGGATCCGCAGGCCTTGACTGTTGCCCCATGTTTGAATCGCAGCAACCATCTCAGCCACCTCCTGGGAACAGTATATACAAAGTATAAACCGATGTCGAGAGCATGATTCGTCCATACAGCCTCCCTTTTGATGCGGTCAATGTTGTCGATCAGCTCGCTTTGCTCGGCTTGGTGCTTCTGAGACAGCATATTGAAGTCGCGGCTCGTGATGCGCTCCGCGTGGTCGCTTTTTTATGTCCCAAAAGCAGTCAAAAAAATCTTTTTTGAAAAATCAGCTGAACAAATTTGCCTGATACCCTTGTTTTTCCCCTAAGAATATGTTAGTATGTAAATGTACGAACTATATGAAGGGAGGAACGCGGATGATCAGAGACCGTAAAAAGAAATCTGAATTCGGTGAATACCTTGCGCAGATGATCAAAGACGCAGGAATGACGCAATTCGATTTCTACAGTGAAGCAGAAATCGCAAGGCCGTATTTTTACGATATTCTCAGCGGCCGGACGAATCCACCGCCGCGGAAGACCCTTGAACGTATGATGGACGTGCTGGAGAAACGGCTCCCGCCGGACGAAAAGCGCCGCACGGAGTTTGTAAACCGCGCGGCGATCAGCAGAGGTGAGATTCCCTGCGATATCAGCGAAATGATTCTTGGGCACCCAGAGTGCTGGGACAGCCTGCGCACGACACTTCAGACAATGCTCGCATCAAGCAAATAAGGAGAACGGGCCATGAATGAAAGATTAGAGCGTTTTACGAAATTATTAGAGGAAATCTTTGAACTCGACAAATCCGACCTCGATTTCGGTATTTATCGCGTGATGAATCTCCGCAAGGCGCAGATTGAGCAGTTTCTAACAGTGCGTCTGCCACAGATGGTGCAGGAGCCCCTCGCCTCCTTCGCGCAAGGCAGCAAGGAAGAAATCCGCGCAAAAATGAAGCAGATCGAGGATAGCGTGGCGGAAATGGGAATGACCGTGGACGCTCTCCCCGACACGGCGCAGAAGAAGCAAGAGTACATGCAGCTCCGGAAGCAGCTTGCGGAGGGCGCCGATCTGGCCGCGCTGGAGACGGACGTGTATTCTGCGCTCTATTCCTTCTTCAACCGGTACTACGAGGACGGAGATTTCATTTCTAAGCGCCGGTATAAGGAAGGTGTATATGCTATCCCCTATGAGGGCGAGGAGGTCAAGCTCTACTGGGCGAACCAGGATCAGTACTACATCAAGACAAGCGAGAATTTCAAGGATTACACCTTTGTTTTCGACGGGATAACCGTTCATTTCCGTTTGGTAGATGCTACTACGGAGCAGAACAACAACAAGGAAAGCACGGACAGCAAGCGCACCTTTATGCTCTTCACGGAGGATGAGGAAAACTACCCCGGCATCAAGACCTTTGAGTACAACCCCGATGCTGCGGAGATTGTGATCCGCTTTGTGTACGACGTTCAGACGAAATATACCGGGAAAGCTGACACGATCGAAAAGAAATGGCGCGAAGACAACTGCGCTGCCATTACTGCATGGCTACTTTCCCAGCATCGGGCGGAGCTGAATACGCTGATTGCACCGGTCCCCACCGGCAAGGGCCGGGATACCACCACCCTGTTGGAAAAGCATCTGAAAGGCTACGTGGCGAAAAACACCTTCGATTATTTCATTCACAAGGATCTGCACGGTTTCCTGACACGTGAGCTGGATTTCTTCATCAAGAGCGAGGTCATGCATCTGGAGGATCTGGACACCGACAACGAAGCCCGTGTGGAGACCTACCTTGCCAAGGTAAAGGCCATCAAGCGCGTCGGCAAGATTATCATCGATTTTCTTGCGCAGATCGAGGATTTCCAGAAAAAGCTGTGGCTGAAAAAGAAATTCGTGGTGGAGACCAACTGGTGCGTCACGCTGGATAAGATCGACGAATCCTTCTGGCCGGAGATCATCGACAACAAAGCACAGATCGACGAATGGATTGCCATGTACGCCATCGACGAAGCGGAAGGCTGGACGAATCCGCCGACCGTTGATTTTCTGCGCCAAAATCAAAATCTGATCATCGACACCAGGCACTTCCCCAATACGTTCAAATACGCGCTGCTGGAGAGCATACCAGATTTGGATGAGCAGACGGATGGCGTAATGATTAATTCAGAGAATTATCAAGCGCTCAATTTGATCCGGCTTAAATGCGAGAAGAAATTTGACCATATCCATATCGACCCTCCCTACAACACTGATACAAGCGGCTTCTTATATAAAAACAACTATCGTCATTCCAGTTGGGCGAGTATGATGATTGAAAGATTGTACGCGGCAGACAGATTACTTGAGGATGAAGAAGGCGTGTTTCAGTGTCATATTGATGAAAATGAATATGAACTTCTCTTCAATATTTTCAATTTACTCCCGAGGCAAAACGCCGGGACGATAATATGGGATAAGCTTAATCCCATGCTGGGGCGCAAAGGCGTTGCTACACAGCATGAATATGTGATTGTTAGGACAAATTCTGATAGATCTATTTATGCGCGAAATGATAATATAGGTAAGATTTTTGCATACGCAGAGGAAGAAATCCAAAAGCATGGAGGGATAAACGATGCAAGCCGGAAGGCTTTTGCCGCAAAAATGTATGCGGATGAAAAGCTTTCCGGAGGCGACAAGGCGTATCACTTTATTGACGATGAGGGTAATATTTACCGTCTTGTCGCAATGGGGGCGCCAGAACGCCGTACTGACGAAAAATATTTTATCCCTTTACTGCATCCGATAACCGGCAAGCCTTGCCCCGTACCTTCTAACGGTTGGTCGAGAAAACCGGAAACCATGGCAAAAATGATAGAAGAGGGTACTATTATTTTCGGAAAAGACGAGACAACGCAACCGCAGAAAAAGGTGATTTTGTCAATCGCGGGGGAAAGGCAAATCTCCTCTGTAATTGAGGACGGAAAAAGCGGGAAAGCAGACTTGGATAAACTGGGATTGGATTTCCCGTATGCTCACCCGGTGTCCCTGTATGAAACTCTTATTTCTGCCAATCGCGGGAATACTATTTTGGATTTTTTTGCCGGATCAGGTACTACGGGACACGCGGCAATCAATTTAAACAGAGCGGATGGCGGAAAACGAAAGTATTGCCTTGTTGAAATGGGGGCCCAATTCAACACAGCGGCATTGCCTCGAATGAAGAAGGTTGTTTACGCCGATGATTGGAGAGACGGTAAGCCCCAAAATCGCAGCTCCGGCATCTCCCAAATCATCAAGTATATGCGTCTGGAGAGCTACGAAGACGCACTGACAAACATTGAGCTTTCGGATAACAGCGGGCAACTCAAAGCGCTGCTGAGCGAGGATTACATGATCCATTACATGGTGGATTGGGAGAGCCGTGGCAGTCTGCTGGACGTGGAGGCGTTCGCCAATCCGTTCGCTTACACCATGAAGATTACCGAGAAGAACGAGTGTAAAGAGCGCCCGGTAGATCTGGTGGAAACATTTAATTACCTGATCGGCCTGACGGTTGCCCGCCAAAGCGCGATCGAGTATTATCTCAGCAAGCCGGCCGAACATCCCGCCTATGAAGGCGCGGTGGGCCTGGTCAGCGATATCAGCGGCCAGTACGCATTCCGGCAGATCGAAGGCTCCCTGCCCGACGGCCGCCGCGCGCTGGTGATCTGGCGGACAGTGACGGAGGATCTCGTTGCTTCCAATGCGGCGCTGGACGCTTACTTCACTACCTACCGTAAAAATTCAGAAAATCGCAAATACGACGTGATCTTTGTCAACGGTGACAGCAATCTGGAAAATCTGCGCGGCAGCAGCGAAGGCTGGACAGTACAGATGACGGAGATCGAATTCAAAAAACGTATGTTCGAGGAGAGTTAACGATGAGCGGCTTGACCTTCATTGACAAGATCGAACGTATCAAAGATGCGGAGGCCGCGGCGCCGCGCTTGCCTTGGGCGATTTTTGACGATGATGGTGAATTACCGTTTTAACAGGTGATGATTATGGCAAGAAGACAAACAAATCAAAAACCGTCTTTTGACGACCAGCTTGTACTGTTTCGCTATTTCCTGCATGAGTTGAAGCTGGATTCCCTCAGCGAACTCAGCGAAAAGCTGAACAGCAGTGAGTGCGAGGGCATCAACGAAAACGGCAATACATACTTTTATGCCTACATCGACCGTGTCTGCAAGATGCGCGGCGCTGCCATTATGCCGGAAAAACTACGCCTGTATGATGAAAACATCTGCCGTCATACCCGGCAGATCGGAGAAAAGCGCTGCGGTCTGCAATGGAAGTATTTTCAGTACGTCGCCTTGCTTTTTACGGAGATGTATCTGGATCGATACTTTTCCGATGTGGACGCTTTCTGCAATGACCTGAACGCTTGGCTGCGACAAGTATACAATCAGTCTCTTGGTTTAATCGATTTTCAACCCTATACCCCGGATAAGCTGAATAAGCTGGCGTTCATGTGCGCAACCGGCAGCGGCAAGACGCTGATCATGCACATGAACATCCTGCAGTTCCTACATTATTTCAAGCGCGCCAAGCGGATCAACAGCAGGCTGTCTATCAACAAGGTCATTGTGCTGGCGCCTAACGAGGGCATGTGTCGTCAGCATTTGGATGAGCTTGCCATGTCGTCCATTCCGGCGGCTATGTTCGAGAAAGATCGAGGTTTCGTCAAGCAGCAGGATAACGTCATCGTGATCGACATGAACAAGCTGAAGGAAGAAGGCAGGATCAAGACCGTCTCCGTTGACAGTTTTGAACAGAACAATCTGGTGCTGGTGGACGAAGGTCATCGCGGGCTGTCCGGCGACGTGTGGTACGATTACCGAACGCGTCTTTCCGGGGATGGCTTTGCCTTTGAGTATTCCGCCACGTTCAAGCAGGCCCTGAACGCCAATGCCGCCGGCAATACGCAGCAGGCAAAAGACGCAAGAGCGCTGATGGAGGAATACGGGAAATCTATCATTATGGATTATTCCTACAAGTATTTCTACGGCGACGGATACGGCAAGGATTACCGCATTTACAATTTACAGAGTACCACAGATCCGGAGAAGAAGCATCTGTATCTGGTGGGCTGTCTGCTCACCTTCTATCAGCAGGTGAAGCTGTTTGAGGTAAAGGCAAACGCACTGCGGGAATTCCGGATCGAAAAGCCTCTCCTGGTTTTCGTGGGAAACCGTGTCACGGCACCGGTCAAAAGCAGCAATCTTACGCAGGCGGAAAAGGAGCTGCTCACAGACGTGGAAGAGGTGCTCGTCTTCCTCAACAAATTCCTGAGGGATCGCGCACAGACGATCGAGCATATCCGCACCGTGCTGAACGAGGATACCGGGCTGATCGACGCCGGCGGCAAAGAGCTGTTCTATCAGGATTTCCGCGCACTACAGGACATCTTCGGCATGGACGCCGATCCGGCGGAGATCTTCGCAGACATCCTCCGCCTCGTTTTCAATACCGACGGAAACGCGGACGAGCCGCGTCTTCGGATGGAAAATATCCGGCAGACAGCCGGAGAGATCGGCCTGAAGGTTGGCGAGTACGGCGATTATTTCGGCGTAATTAATATTGGCGATACGTCCGGCCTGCTGAAAAACTGTGAGCAGAAGGGCATCATCGTCAGTAACGAGGAATTTGTTTCTGAGTCCCTGTTCCGAAATATCAATATGCCGAATTCAAAAATCACCATACTGATCGGGTCGCGCAAGTTTACGGAGGGCTGGAACAGCTGGCGCGTGTCCACCATGGGGCTGATCAACTTCGCCAAGGGCGAAGGATCGCTGGCTATCCAGCTTTTCGGGCGCGGCGTCCGGTTAAAGGGCTATGGCGGATGTCTGAAGCGATCCGGCAAACTGGATGCCAATGTCACGCCTCCGGAGTATATCGAGCGGCTGTAAACGCTGACTGTATTCGGCGTCAAGGCGCAGTATATGGAGGATTTTAAGAGTTATCTTGCTCAGGAAGGCGCGCCCGCCAATGAGACGATTCGCGAATACCGTTTGCCGGCGATCAGCCGCTTTGATGATGTGAAGGGCAAAAAGCTGTACGTCATCAAGGTGAAAAACAGCGCTGATTTTAAGCAACAGGCCGCGCGGCTGATTCTGGACACGCCGGATCAGGGATTCTTGCGCTACCTTCTCAAGAGCAAAACGATCATCGACTGCCGCAGCATGATCCAGACGATCGATTCGACATACAGCTTCAAAATCGAGTCCATGCCGGAGCCACGGACGCTCCCGGCGGATATTCTGGCAGCGCTGGACGTCCAGCGAATCTTCGAGGAGCTGCAGGAGTATAAAAGCGAAAAGCGGTATTTCAATATCAGCATCGTCAAAGATAAGCTGCCGGATATTCTGCGTATAGACGGCTGGTACGGGCTGTTGATCCCGCAAAATCATCTGGAGATCAATTCGATAGCAAAGCTGGAGGCGGCGACGGACTATGCGATCATGGCGCTCAAATCCTATATGGATAAGTTTTTCAAGTATGAAAAAGCGCGCTGGGAATCCCAGAGATTGGAGTACGCCCCTTTGGACGCGGATGACAGCAATTTCGTAAGTGAGTATACGTTGACATACGCGCAGCAGAACGCCATGGACACCACCGGGGATGAGCTGGAGGCGTTCGTTGCCGAAACGTCCGCTGTGCTGCAGGCAAACAACGGCCTTGACGTTTATAAAAAAGATTCTTTCCACGGCAGGTTAGTGCTATTCGATTTCCGCTCTCACCTGTATGCCCCGCTTATCTGTCTTGAAAAAAGCAACCTGAAAATACAGGTTTCTCCCGTTGCTCTTAATACCGGCGAAATGAGATTTGTAGATTATCTCAAGACATACGTAGAGGAGCACGCAGCGGAGCTGGCGGACAAATCCTTTTACCTGCTCCGCAACAAGAGCAAGGCCGGCATAGGTTTCTTTGAGGCAGGCAATTTCTATCCAGATTACGTTTTGTGGATAGATACGCCGGAGACACAGTATATCTCATTTATCGATCCGAAGGGGTTGAAGCATATTCAGCCGGACGATCTCAAGATAGAGTTTTACAGGACGATCAAGGAATTGGAGGCGCGGTTGTCTCCCCCGGCAGACGGAAAACGGATCGTGCTCAATTCGTTCATCATGTCGAGTACCCGCACGTCAGACCTGCAGATGTGGTGGCCGAACGCAGACCGGGCATACCGGGAAGCCAGAAACGTATATACGCTCGATAATGACGAATGTGTGGAATCCATGATCAAAAAAATACTTCAACAATAAAGGATGATGCCCTGCAGTCGGGAACGCCTGCAGGGCATTTCGCAAAATTGTAAGTATATGTTATTTGAATTCAATAATAAAATTAAGATGGCGCACCTCGTTATACATTTCGAATTCTGGTGGTATACTTAACTACTATTTGATACTCCATCCTCTCGGTTTTTGACCAAATGGTGGATTTGCAAAAGACTGCTTTCCCCAACCCTCATATATATAGACAAACCAATAAAGAGAGCCGATGGTAACTGAGCAATCACAAGCCATCGGCTTTCCCATTATGAACCAAAACGCTTTATCAAAATTCTTTGGGACGGGGGTGTGATTTGCGGATTTTTTTGTCCGTTGTTGGGTGAAGGGGCGAAATAATTCCCATGTCGTCCAATACCGAAAAGCAGAAACCAAGATAAATCGAGAAAAAATTTCAAAAATCTCTTGGTCATTTGCGGATTTTTCGGGATGGATAGTAGAGGGGTAAATTTATCCCCCCGGTGTTCTTTGACAATTTCATATCCGGCAACTGGATAACTTTAGCGGACGGTCCCTTGACGGGGACAGCGGCGGGCGGATGCGCCAAGACCTTCCTATGCAGATTTCTGCATCAAAAGACGGCCCTTAAGGAAGCGAGCGTGACCTCATCCGAACCGCACCGGCTTTGGCAAGCCGCGCGCAGACCCCGTCCGCCTACAATGATACCCCTGCCCAGCCACAGACTCAACAAATGGGGGCAGCTCGGAGAGGATTTGATTTTTTGGTCGGGGTGAGATTCCCGGTGCGCGTCGCCAGACGCGGTCCAGTTGTACGCCATAGGAGGGATGATAACGAAAAAACAAATTTACCACAGCATTGACGACCTTACTGATTTCTGCACAGTCTCGGATTTCTCTGTCCTCTTCGGCGTCTCCCGCGCCACGGCGTACCGCATGGCGGCGCAGGGTAATATCCCCTGCATCCACATCGGCAGACGTGTGGTGATGTCCAGAGAACACATCCGGCGCTGGGCAGATCAGGCGGCGGGAATGGGGGCGTGATGATGGCGCGAAGTGAAAGGGGCACCGGCAGTCTCTATCAGGCCAAGGACAAGACCTGGGTCTACCAATCCAACGAGAACAGTAAGCAATATATCCGCGCGCACATCAAGCCCGTGATCGGCGAGAAGTACATGAACACCATCACTGCCGACGAGCTGCCAGAGTTCTTCAACGACCGCGGTGCCAATGGCAACTTCCAGCGGTAGGGCGGCCTGTCTCCCAAGACGCTGACCAACATCCGCAACATGATGCACATCGCCTTCGACCAGGCGCTGAAGAACGGCATGATCACCGTCAACTTTGTTGAGAGCGTCCGGCTCCCCAAGGCGGAGAAGAAGGAGATGCGCGTCTTGGACCGGGAGGAGCAGTCTGCATCACGGTTCCAAACAAAAATCCGAAAAACTGCATCAGATAAGCATCAAAAACCGATTTGGAACATCATGTAAAAAGAATCGCTCCAAAAAGTTATAAAAACACCGGATTTCGTAAGAAATCCGGTACTTCATGGTTGCGGGGGAAGGACTTGAACCTACGACCTCCGGGTTATGAGGCAGGGGAGGAGCGTTTCTCTAATACAATCACGTCTCACAAGTTGCAGTATTCTCACGTTGCGGAGACTTTGGATAACTTATGAGACGAAATTCTCACAAGTATCATGGCGTTTGCATCAGATAAGCATCAGATGCATCGCAATTTTTTGGGTTTTTCTTCGGTTTATAGAATGGCGTACTTTTTGAGGGCTGGGCAGCATGACCCGACGAAAGACTGTTGATGGTCTAAGCAACATCGATAATAAAAGGACTTCATTTTCGCACCGAGTAAAGAAAAACCATTAGCGATGATGCGCTGCACTCTCGGCCTGGGGACATGAGCCAACTGCTTCTGATTTGTACAGGTTTGTACAGGGATGTATAATCATACTCTAAACTGAAACTTAGGAATGGCCCCATATCGTCCATCTAAATAGTCCCTGACTACTTTCTTATCAAATCTGTCATTAAAATCATCTAAAGAATATATCGTAGATTTCCCATCCTCATTCTTGTCAACAAAGCATATTTCGTCTTTCCTCAGCAAATCAAGATCCATAAGCTTAGATTCGTGCGTTGTCACAATAAGCTGGATGTCGCGCTCACTAGCCATTTTTAAATATTGTTCAACAAATCTGTAAGTCAGCAAAGGATGAAATCTTCTATTGATTTCGTCAACAATATAGACCTTGTCCGTTGATTTGCTTAGAAGAATCTCAATCAAATCTAAAAGACGAACAGTACCGTCAGATTCTTCATCCGCAGAAAAAGCAGCACTAGTATTGGCGTGTTGAAATTCCAATGTTTTAAAAGTAAGCGTCTCTCCTGGTAACTCAATAATATACATCGAATTATCATCTGATCTAAGCATTATAACCGGCGATGTTCTCTCAGCCTGACTATCCCGGTAATTCTTCTGTTCACTCAAATCTTCATAAATTTGATTAAGCAATTTTTGAGGGATTTTTGCTGAAACCTTATCCGCAGAAACATCAATCAGATTAAACTTTGTTACGCCTGTTCCGAAAGCTAGCAATAAATCTCCAATCTGATTGACGGCGTCTCCGTCTATTAAATAAGAATAATTTGTAATTGGATTGTCGGGGTCGTTGATGCTCAGATTGTATTTGAACCAATTATATAAGTCTTTGTAAATGTATACCGGCGACGGTGACAAATATAAGGAATCCTTATTTTGATTCATAAGTCGTAAAAACAGAATAGAACCATCATTCTTTACATCTTCAGCATAAATTCTCAGCCGCTCATTAATTGTGAAATTCTTGAAGTATGTATCAACCTCATAAGCCCCCGTCATCATATCTCTGCAAAAAATAGTTTTCTTAGACTTTGAACGAACACGAATCAGATATTCCTTTAAAAACCTTCCCTCGCTTATAAACATCTCAAACCCGTAGATATATTCCTCTCCTGCCATTACAATATTAAATTCAAAGCGGGATGGACGTTTTGCATTTTCACTGTTAAGACGGCAGTACAAATCACCGACCCCCTTCGGGATCCCTGAGACAATTGTGTTCCGCGCAAACCCAAAAGCATTTACCAGATTAGACTTTCCAGAGGCGTTCGATCCATAAATTGCCATAAATTTCAAAAGTTTTTGATTGTTTTGAGTAACAAGTCGATCAATATGCGTTCTGGCCTTTCCTGCAGTCATCGAGAAAACTTGTTCCTCGTCAAACGATAGAAAATTACTTACTGTAAATTTAGAGAGCATAAATCAGATCCACCTTTATTATGAGCTGATAATTAAATATAACCCATTTATCCGCTCCTGTCAACGAATAATCGCGGGAAAAGCCCGAACAAAGCTATTAATATGTGAAAAAATCACATAATCAAAGAAATATTTCTTGACAATAATCCAGCGATATGTTATACTCTCTTTTGTTGGCACTCGCGGTCCTAGATTGCCAATAATCTTTTGAACGCGGAGAAACCGACCCCGCAGAAAGGAAAAAATGAAGATACAAGCACTAAGCCATTATGATGGTGACCTTGATACGCGTTTTGGCGATTGCATTCTCATCCAAGACTCCAATTCGCTGATTGTCTATGATGGCGGTCATCAAAAACACGCAGAGGAGGTCGAAAGGTTTTTGAAAGACCATCCTTCCATTACTACGGTGCGAATCGTTGTCTCTCACAACGACAGCGATCATACAGACGGGGTATGTAACCTCCTTGACTGGCTACATAACCAAGGAACATACTCAGTCATTGTGTACTCCCACCAATATCTGCGACATACCGAAACCATTTTGAAAAAGCTTGACGACGGCCGTAGAAAAAGAGAGCGTCTTGTGGAAGCCATTCTTGACATCTTTGATAACTTAAAACAAATAATCGAAACAGCAGATAAATATGGCTTTACTACCGTTGAGGCGTTGAAAGACAAGGCTGTTGGCAGTTGTACCATCGTTGGCCCCACCGTAGACCAGTTTACAGATTGTGCCACAAAAGCGGTGGACAAAAAAGCAGACGGTGACACCGGTGAAGAAACAGAGATGAATGCTGCCAGCGTTCAATTAAAGTGCCGGCTTGATAATGGGAATGCCGTTCTGCTGTGTGGAGACGCTGCACCATCTTTTCTCAATAATCTTGAAAGCTATTTATACATTCAGCTTCCCCATCACGGGCAATTAGACGATGCGAAAGCATTATTTGACATGCTGGAGGATCCTCAGAAGAAAGAATATCTTGTATCAGACAACACCGGATCTGGCTCTACAAGCGGAGGGTCTGACAAGCTGGTGGAATACATGAGGGAAAACAAGTTCAGCCCAGCGCACAACACAAAGGACGGGGTCGTTTATATTCCTGCATTATCACCTTCCAGAAGTTCGCGCGGCAAACAGGGGGTAATCCTCGGTGATTTGGATCGTTTCTTCAGATTCTGACATAGCAGGGAACGCCGGGCAACTTGCAGCGCGTCATAGGTATATTGAAGAGGTGACGTCATCTGTGGTGTCACCTTGGAGATATCAAAAAGTCAATCCTATGGAAAACGGCGGCTTTTTATGTTGCTTTTCCTCCGAGGGACTTCGCGGAACCTTTATAACTGCCCATATAGCACAAGTTAGCGCATGGTGCATGATCAAAGAAATATATAACAGCGAGATCATTGTGGCTAACACTTGCATATGGGCCAGATGGGGCCACAAAAGACTGCTTAAGAATTTGATGAACTATAATACATATGCAAATCTCTGGTTTGCCAAGCAGGGAGTAGATTTAGATCGCTACCGCACTTTTCACAAGGTGAATACCCTTCAAAACATCGGATCTTATGGCTTTATTACCTCGAAGTCTGAGCGGCTCCTTTATAAAAACAGACATTTAGATTTACGAGAAGCAATTATGACAGCCTTTGATAAAGTATACCCGATTGACTTGCTCAGCGATTAGGAGATATGATAATGAATAGCATAATTGACAAAATTGGCACCTATCAGATTCTTACAAACCTATTTCCAGGAGTTTTCTTTTCGATAGGTATGAAATACATGTTTGGTATAGACATTTTTTCTAACGACATAGGATATTATGTTGCGGAATGCTATTTTATGGGGCTTATTATAAGTAGAATCGGATCAATACTTGTAGTGCCAATTTGCAAGAAACTAAAATTGATAAAACATGTTAATTATTCTGAATATATAATCGCTGCAAAGGGCGACCCCAAAATAGATGTATTGTCGGAAATGAACAATTATCTGCGTTCGCTTCTAACGTGTACTATATTCATGCCCGTGTGTTATGGAATCTATTGCCTTTATATTTCCTTGGCTTGGTTTCATAGTGTATTCCCGTGGGGTGCAATAATATTTCTTGTAGTCCTTTTCGCCACTTCTTACAGAAAAAATACTGCCTTCATTATTGAACGAATTCATTCGAAAGTCCAAAGAGAGTAATAATCCCTTCAGTAAGAACGTCGAAGCACCGAGATTGATAATGCACGGCATTCTGTTAATCATATTTCATTTTTGCGAATTCTTCCATCGTTTCAAACATCCCTTTTTTCCTCTTGTATGTTTTCGACATGTAATGTATAATATGGATGTCAGTTTTGTAAAGGGTGCTGATTGTAGTGACATACATATTATATTGCGATGAATCGGCAGATTCTGGACCAAAATTTTCGGATTTTTTCGGCGGATGTATCATAAACAGTGAGGACATTAACGAAATACAGTCTGCTTTGGAAACTCGCAAAAAAGAATTGAATCTATTTTCAGAAATTAAATGGACAAAAGTAACTGAAAATTATCTAGAAAAATATATTGCAATTATTGACCTTTTCTTTGATTTTGTCGCGCAAGGTAAAATTAAAGTTCGGGTTATGTTTAGGCGGACAGACGATGTCTTTATTCGGTCTGGCAATACTGTAGATGATAAGTACTTCAAACTGTATTATCAATTTTTAAAGCATGGCTTTGGGCTAAAAAATATTCCCCCTGAGTGTACACCTGCCAATCTGATTGTGAACCTTGATATTCTCCCAGACAAGCACGGCAAGCGGGATGCGTTCAAGCAGTTTTTGAGTAATATGCCGCAAACATTGGACTTTTCCAATGTAGATATAACAATACGCCCACGCGATATTATTGAAGTGAATTCTAAGGATCACATCTTGTTGCAGTGCACAGATATTGTTTTGGGGTCAATGCACTTTAAACTTAACGGTTTTGATAAGCAGAAACCAGATGGTCAGCGCATACGGGGCAGAAGGACTATTGCCAAAGAGCGGCTTTACAAACATATCCTAAGCCGTATTCAAGGCATATTTCCTAGATTTAATATTGGTATTTCGACTGGATCTCATAACTTCGTAAACCCGCACTGGGAAAGCCCGTATGAACACTGGCTTTTTAAAGGCAAAAAATAAAGAAGCGCCTGACACTTTCTACATCAATACCCTACGTAGGAACGTAAGGCTTCGAAAATGCGAGGCGCTCTTTACCTAATTATATGTTTCTACATTTATATTATACAGTATTTTTTAAGTTTGTCAAGTTTTCAGAAAATAAAATTTCGATTTTTTAATGCCCTGATGGACTATCCTTCAATAAGCAAAACGTGAACTATGTACTCTAAATCTTCATGTGCTATAATACCTTTCATCTCTGCCCAGTGCAAAAATATGGGAGGTATTTTTGTGAGTCGCACCATGGAGCAACGCATAGATTCCGCAACCTGTTCCCACGTGGATATCACCAACGGAGATTTCAAAATGAGTTGGTATTCCACACTTCCCGCTGTAAGATGCGTTAAACGGAGTGACGAATGAATCCGCCCCAGACAAAACTCATACAACAACCGAGGCAATTCAGCCTCGGTTATTTTATTATCAGGAGGTATTTCTATGAACAGTACAAGCCACTACACAAAACCAGCAAATCAGGTCCGACGAAGGCCTGAGAACGCCCTAACCGCTGTCTCTCCAGTGAGGGACAAACAATGGAGGTGCGAAATGAAGATCACTATTGAAAAAAGTACATCAGGGGATGCGCGGCTCACTGCTGAAATGCTCAGGCAAGCCGGCCTCGCTTGGGCGGACGAGCTGGAGGCCCATGTCTCCGGGAGCGCGATCACCGTCACAAAAAAGCAGATGTCCGCCAACGACCTGCGGGAAGCCATGGGTAGTCTCGTCGCTCTTGCCGGTGAATTTAGGAAGCGCGCTAACGAGATCTGCGCCGGCTGCGACGGCGAGGACTGCCCGTACCTTGAGGACGAGTTGGACGAGGGGGGGGACAACATATGAAAGAGACGAACTGAGCGCCGAGAAATCCGAGACCGGGTTGGCGTGCTGACGGGAGGACAGGCCGGGTAGAGAATCTGTGGAACGGCCTCTTGAGATGGCAGATGGGGGAGCAGTCCTGCCTCGTCATGTTCTCCAACAGATGCACGGTGGCTCGGAAGAAGGTTGCGCGGAGACGCTGGAGACAGTCCCGTGGTATGGCAGGCAAAGTATCACCCCTCTGCTGTGTCGGTGACAGAGACGTCCCGTGTTCCTCACAAGGCTACGAGGTTACCGTCAGTCAACACCATGCCGGAAGTACATCAGCGCGCTGAGGGTACCGGGATGGACCTGACGGAAGTTGTGAGGACGGCGCGTCACTGACTCAGAGACGAGAGTATGCGGTGCTCATCCCTCTGCGCTACTTTTCTGAGTCAATGTTGCTGACGACTCCACTACACCGTGACGGTGCGCAAGGGCGGAGAGGATAACTGGCTCCCCTGCGCTGACCTGGTTCGGTCTGTTCTCTGTTCGGAGATTGTTGCGTCACCACGCTATCTCCCCGGAGGATGCGTTGTGGTGACACTCACCTGAGCATCACCCTCTGCAATGTCAGCGGGTCGAGTGGTCTCTGTGAAATGCAGACCCGCATACAACGGATACTCCGTGCTCCCCGCGAGGACGAAAGACAACCACCAGCAGGTGTCCCCTTGTCCTGGCGAGTCACCAAAATCGGGACTCGTCCTCTACGCCTGCACTGACCGCCGGTCGAGTGACAGCGGCGGCGTATGGATTCAGTACTGAGCGCGTGACCCGCTGTCGCGGTGCTGGTCGCCGCGTGTGCCGGTTTTCTCCTCCGCGTGGGGCGACGCACCACGCAAAATTGAAGCGGCTTTTTGAGCCGCTGTCGGGCGAGGTTAAGAGGCTGTTTCCAGACTTTTGGCCCCGTTCGATAATCGAACAAGATAAAGGGAGGTGGTCGCAAGCGCCCACCTCCCAGCCACAAAGCCCTGCAGTGCGGGGCTTTTTTGAGCTTCGCCGGGGTGGTCGGTAAAAACGGCTGACCCGGTTTTAGGTACACCTTGAAGCCCAAAACGCCGGCGTCGCAGGGCTTTTTGGTGAGTCATACATCAAAAGGAGGACTACAATGGAAAACACTGAAAACAACAAAGTGAGGACCGCGGTGTGGCTCCGGCCCACCGCCATTGAGGACATCGACCACTGGATGAAGCGGGACAACTGCAAAACGCGAAGTGAGTTCATCGACAACGCCCTCGCGTTCTATGTGGGCTACCTGGAGTCCAACGACGCCTCCAACTTCCTGGGCCCGGTGCTGTCGGCTATGATCCGCGGGATACTGGAGAACAACAATAACCGGCTCCGCTCGCTGCTGTTCAAGTGGGCGGTGGAGCTGAACATGGCCTGCCACACCATCGCCGCCCACTTCCGGGTGGACGACATTGACCGAAAGGCCCTCCGGGCGTTCGCCATAGACGAGGTGAAGAAGACCTGCGGGCAGGTGAGCTTTGACCACGCGCTGGATGTGCAAAGGAGGATTCCATGAATCGCGGCGAAGCCCAGCGCAGCGGGTTCGCCGTGAAGAGGACGACCAGCGGAATGAGTGAGCTCTCGGCAAAGCCGGGAGCGAGTGATATGGAGCTTGGGAAGACGATGTGGCCAGGATAATTTTTATTTCGCCCTACCTCAAAGGAGGGCAGGACAAGTCCAGACTTGCGCACCGCACAAAGTACATCGCCACTCGTGACGGCGTGGACCTGCTCAGGTCGGAGCGAGGCTCGGAGTCCGCCACAGAGAAACAGCGAGAGTATATCCTGCGGCTCGTCAAGACCTTCCCGCAAGCCAAGGAGCTTGCGGAGTATGAGGATTACCTCTCCATGCACACCAAAGACGCCGCGTCGGATTTCATCGACCAGGTGTGGGAGCAGTTCATCGACTCCATGGATAAGCGCGAAAACTATCTGGACTACGTCTCTCACCGTCCCGGTGTCCGCAGCGATGGGGACCACGGGCTGTGGGATAAGGAAGGGAAGGTGCAAAATCTCAGTAAGGCCGTATCGGAGGTGGCGAATCACCACGGCGTCGTCTGGACGCCGGTGGTGTCGCTGCGGCGTGAGGACGCGGAGCGGCTGGGCTACACCGACGTGGATAACTGGAGGGCGCTGGTCAACTCGTGCGCCGCCGAGATCGCGAAGGGGTACAGGATACCGCTGGAGCATCTGCGCTGGTACGCTGCGCTGCACGAGAAGGAGAAGCACGTCCACATACACATGGTTGTGTTCTCCTCGAATCCGAAGGAGGGCTACCTCACAAAAGAGGGAATCCAAAATATCAAGTCCGCGTTCGCAACGCGCGTCTTCGAGCAGGACCTGCTTCACACCTACGAGCGCAAGACCGAGTATAGAAATGCGCTGGGGAAGTCAGCGCAAGCGCGGATGGCGGAGCTGGTGACCTCTATGAACAGCGGCTCCGGTGTCAGCGAGCGGCTGGAACAGCTCATCGGGGAGCTGGCCGAGAAGCTCAGGAACACCAAGGGCAAGAAGGTCTACGGTTACCTCCCGCCAAGGGTCAAGAGCGTCGTCGACGAGATCGTGGACGAGCTGGCGAAGGACGAGAGAGTAGCGGCGGCGTACTCGCTCTGGCAGGACATGCAGGACGAGGTGGTCCGCACCTACACCGACGACCTGCCTGAGCGTGTGCCACTGTCCCGGCAGAAGGAGTTCAAGCCCGTGCGGAACATGGTGATCCGCGAGACGCTGAAGCTCTCCGAGCGCAGGATCACATTTGAGGATGAGGGTATGGACGACGAGCCGGAGAGCGCGGAGACAGTACCGCCTACGACCTCCGGCATCCACAAAATCTACGAGCAGGCCGAGCGATACCGCAGAGCGAAGAAGCTCATCTATGATGAGGATGCCGGCATGGACGAAAAGCGATCCGCCATTGACGAGTTGCAGAAGCTGTGGGATGAGGGGTACACGATTGCTGCCCATCAGCTGGGCAAGGTGTACCGTGACGGGTTGAGCGTCGCCACTGATTGGGTGAAGGCCGAAGGATGGTTCAGAAAATCCGCGGAGCGCGGTACCGTCTGCTCGGCCTACGCTCTCGGAAAGCTCCTGCTCCCTATTGGACTGTCCACCGAAGCCATCCGCTGGCTCAAATATGCAGCTGATGCCGGTGACCAGTACGCCCGGTACACGTTGGGCAAGGTCTATCTCGCGGGAGAAAATGCGGAGAAGGACGTGGACACAGCCGTCGAATATCTGAGAGCCTCCGCCGAGCAGGGGAACCAGTATGCGCAGTACGCTCTCGGCAAGCTCTATCTGCTGGGCCGGGAGGTGCCGCCCGACAGGGATGTAGCGGTGTACTATCTCACCCTCTCGGCGGAGCAGGGAAACCGTTATGCGCAATTCTTCCTGGACAGCCTGACCGACATCCACTCCCCCTCCGTAGGCTTGGCGGCCCTTCGGTTGTTCCACCACATGGCGAACATCTTCCGCGACACCACCGCCCAGGACTCCACCCACATGGGCCTGCACATCGACCGCAAGCGCCGGCGTGAGCTTCAGGAGAAGCGCATCGCCATGGGACATAAGCCGGACGACCATGAGGACGAGAAGATGAATCAGACAATGGGGTGACAAAGAAAACGGCGGGGAATTTCCCCGCCGCTGTCTATAAATCCGATAAAAATGTACCTCTCAGGCGATGGGCCTGAACTCGATGTTTACCCGCATACCCATCCCGGCGGCGAGCCGCTGGAGGGTTTTGACGGACGGGTTGCCATCGCCGTTTTCAAACTTGCTGATGTCCGACTGCGCGATGCCGGTGCGCTCGGAGAGCTCCTTCTGCGTAAGCCCGGATTTTTTCCGCGCGTCGATGAGCGCCTGCACCAGCGCAAACTCCGGCTCCAGCGCGTCGTACTCCCGCCGAAACTCCGGGTCGCGGAGCTGTTCGGCGAGGAAAGCTTTAAAGTCACTCATGGCTGTGCTCCTTTCTGCTCAAATACTCGTCCCTGTATTTCCTGGCAAGGTCAATCTCGGCCCTGGGCGTCCTGTCTGTTTTCTTCACAAAACCATTGGTGAGAATGATTTTTCGCCCAACGACAAAGAAATATAATACACGGGTGATGTCCGTCCCTATCTTGACACGAAGCTCAAATATCCCGTCACCAAGTGATTTGGAATACGGCTCCCTGAGCTCCGGCCCGTTGACGGACAGCAACTCGATTTCCCTGACCACCTTGGCAAGCATCTTCCTGTCAAGGGAGAGAAAAAACTCCCGCACCGGCTCTGTCCCGTCCGGCCGGTCATAAAAGAGTACGGTGAAGCTCTCCATAGGTTCTCCTGAATTATCTGTTTTATCCTATACACAGTATATAGGATTTATCCCATATTGTCAAGGCGTTTTTTGAAAAGCAAGACCACCGTGACGGGGAAAACGCACAGCCTCCCGCCAAGGGGGGACTGCGCCGATTTGCTGAACCGGGGGGAGGTTCACAGTGACCCCCCTTGAAGGACCCAGTATAACCGAGATTATAGGACAGAGGAAGAAGTAGAGATTACTCACTTTCATATCTGTTTTCCGATTGATTATATTGCTCTCTCTGCCCATCAAAAACCATCTGGATGGTAAAGCGATTCTCCCTTTTGACGATCATATTTCTCTCGACTTTTCCGCCTCTCTGCGGTATTGTGTGTTGCCAAAGGGGGACTGAAAATGGACAGCGTCATAAACGAGCTTTACTATGGCAACATTTGCCCTGTCGAGCAGATGGGCAGGCTTACCCCGGAGGCCAAGGCTATATTGAAACGGCTTCATGAAAACGAGGATAAGCTTGAGGAAAGCCTGAACGAGCAGGAGAAAACGATTCTTCATTCAATTCAGGACGACCGACTGGAGCTTGCCACCATCGTCGGAGAAAAACGCTTCCGGGAGGCATTCACGCTGGGCGCGAGGTTGGCGACAGAGATATTCACGATGGAGCTGGGCAATCAGTATTCGGACAACATGGAATAGAGCCGTTGTGATAGAGAGCTCAAGGTGTCGAGGACAGCGGTTCTTTGAAGCTTCCGCCGCAACGCGGCGTTTAAGGAAAGAAATCCCATCTGATTTATGCCATGAAATCAGACGGGATTTTCTATTCTGCAAATTTTATCTTTATTTCCAGTTTCCCATGATGATAGATTGCCTCAATACACCCGCCCATGCGTTCTGTTAGCAGCTTGGCGATAGACAGTCCCAATCCGGTTGAATTGCGATTTGCTTCTACCGTGTAGAAGCGGTCAAACAATCTGCCGACCGTCACCGCGGTCAGACTGTGCGCCGTATTGCTGAAAGTAACACATCCGCTTTTATCCATCTTTACAGATAAATCACCGTCAGAGTATTTTAGTGCGTTGCTGATGATATTGGAGAAGATACGGTTGACCGCGCCCGCGTCCAGTTCACGGTAAATCGGTTCCTCCGGCAATTCGATTTCCGGCTGTATGCCCTTTTCCTGCAGACCTGCGTAAAAGGACAGCAAACAGTCCTCCAGCGCCCGGACAATATCCATATGCTCCGGATTCAAATTCTGCGAAGAGGAAACGACACTGTATCGGAACAGCTCTTCCGTCAGGCACTTTAATACCTCCGTCCTGTTTTTAATTTGAGAGAGATACCGCTGAATGTTTTCGCTTTTTTCTTCTCTCTCCAATAAATCAAGATAACCGCTGATCGCTGTCAGGGGCGTTCTGAGGTCATGGGAAATGTTGGTGACAGCCTCTTTCAGTTCCAGATCACCGTGTTGATAACGCTGGCGTTCCTTGCGAAGCAGACGAAGCTGCAAATTGATTTCGTCTGCCAGCTTTCGCATAGTGCGGTCACGAGAGGAAATGTCAATCAGGGTATTCGTATCTTCTGTCAAACGGTCGCGGAACGCTTCTGCGATCTCCCGCGCGGAACGGCGCAGGTAATAGATCTTTGCCAGAAGGGCAAAGAGGACAAGCGACAATATTCCGATGATGAGCAGCAGCAGATGTTCCATGAAAACTCCTTATCGAATCTCCTTTTTGCGGAATAGTATCAGGCCGACGCCCAACAAGAGAAGAATGTCAAGGCAGGAATACAGCGGAAAGGTTTTCAGGCGGGGGTACTTGTCGAGCGGATCAGCTTCCGGCGCGCCGCTCGCCTGCCGACCCGCAGCAGCACTGTACGTCAGACATGAATTATATTCATTGATCTGGCCGTTGGGGAGCATAGAGTCCAAATGCGTCAAAATCCCGCAGAAAGGTTGTTTTACATATTTCGGATTAGGCTTTTGTTCCGAATTGGTGAAAACGGATTTATAATACGTCACCTGGCCGTTTTCATCAGTCGCCGAGGAATAGCTTCCCGTATATGTTCCCTCTTGGACCTGCTTGACCTCCTCCGGGGTCATCTGTACCTGGGAAAATTCAGTTGAGGTAATAAATTCCGGCTGTCCGATGATGGATTCCAGCTGATAGGAAAGGAGCATGACAGCGATAATTAAGACAAAGTTCATGATACTGCCAACGCCTTTTGCCGAAATCAGCATACCGATGACCGTAAACAGCACAGCCCAAACAACGGAGAGCAAAACAAAGCCAATCAACGTCCAGCAAAGCACAGATGCCGGTATTTCGGAAAGGATGCCGAAAAACAGGATAATAGCGCACGGCGCCAAAAAAGCGGCACAGAAAAGAGCGCCGATTCCAACGCCGAAGACCAGTTTGGAGAGCAGAACGGTAGTTTTGGATGTTCCTGTAATTATCTTATTGCGAATGGTGTTGTCTGTGTACTCTCTTCCCGTATTCAGAGAAATAAACGCGGCAGAAATAACAAACAACGGCACAACGAATATATCTTCAAAGTTGCCGCTCATAGAGACAATGCCATAAAATATACCGGCAAGGGCGGAAGCAAGGAGCATCAGCCAAAATAGGAGGCTGCGCCCGCACCGGTAAATCTCAGCGGATAAACATTTACGCATGGTCAGCACCTCCCACTAAGGATATATAGTAGCTCTCCAGACTTTCGTCCTTTTCCTGCATGGACAGCACCTCGCAGTTTTCCTTTGCAAGAGCGGCGCTCAAATGCGTAACATTGACTTTTGAAAATACATCCGCGGCAGTATCGGAGATGATCTTATATTCCACATCCATGGAGTCCAGAACACGGGCAAGCACGGCGGTGTCGCTTACCTCCATACGGGTACACTTGCGGCAGGCGGCTTCCAGTTCTTCGGCGCTGAGCTTTTTTATCATTCGCCCGCTGTCAATGATGCCGTAATGGGTGGCGAGACGGGAAAGCTCATCTAAAATATGGCTGGAGATCAGAATGGTGATCTGCTGTTCCCGGTTCAGTCTCAGGATCAGCTCCCGTATCTCCACGATCCCCTGGGGGTCGAGCCCGTTTACAGGCTCGTCAAGGACGAGAAAATCAGGATCGCCGGCCAAAGCGATCGCAATACCAAGCCGCTGTTTCATACCCAGAGAGAAGTTACCCGCTTTCTTCTTCCCCGTATTTTCCAGTCCCACCAGCTTCAGCAGCTCGGGGATCCCGTGATAGGACGGAATCCCCATGAGCAGATATTGAACCTTTAGATTTTCCTCCGCTGTCATGTCCATGTAGACGGCCGCCGTTTCCACCACCGCGCCCATGCGGCGGCGGGATTTGATAATGTCCTTGCTGTCATTGCGAATGCCATACAGCGTATAATCGCCGGAGGTCGGCTCCTGCAATCCGCAAATCAACCGAATCAGAGTGGTCTTTCCCGCGCCGTTTTTTCCCACAAATCCATAGATAGCGCCCTTGGGGACATTCATGGTAAGGCCGTTCAGAGCCTGAAAATGCTTATATTTTTTCGTCAGGCTGTTTGTCTGTAAAACGTAATCCATGGTGCTTTACCTCCTTGATGACTTAAGCTTATAACGCAAAGGTCAAGAAAGCGGTCAAGAAGAACGTCAAGATTTCGTCAGGATTTCTCCTGTACCAGCCTGAAACCGATTCCCCATACGGTTTCAATATAGTCCACGCCGCTGACATTCTGCATCTTTTTGCGCAGATTACTGATGTGCTGTTTCAAGGACCGCTCCGTACAATCAGGTGTATCCAAGCTGATCCTGTCCAGCAACGCACCCTTTGAAATGACTTGCTTCGGGTTCATCATCAGCAGCTTCAATATGGCGTATTCTGTTCGGGTCAGCTTCACAGCCTGTCCCCGCACCGTCAGCGAAAGCGACACCGTATCCAGGACCAGATCGCCGGCGGAAATGGTCTTGGCCTCCTCATGCTGTTCCGCTTTGCGAAGCTGGACGGTGATACGGGCAAGCAATTCCTGCGTGTCAAAGGGCTTGGTCATGTAATCCACCGCGCCGCTGAGCAACAGATTTACCTTGTCCCGCACATCCACTTTCGCGCTGAGAACGATCACAGGGATGCCCTCGATGCGCGGCAGGACCTCCTCGCCTGACAGACCCGGCAGCATCAGATCCAGCAGGACTAAATCAGGCTTGTTTTGTGAGAGAAGATATAACGCTTCTGTACCGGAATAGGCCCGAAGAACCGAATAACCTTCCTGCGTCAGCACTTCCTGCAACATATCTCCAATATAAATGTCATCATCAATAATTGCGATTGTTTTCATTTTCATTCCCCGCTTCATCATAGGTGGTCTCCATTTTTCCTGCCCGGCTTATGCTTAGCAAATCGGATAATTGAATATACATTTCGTCTTGAGCGGTCTATTAATTTCCCTACGATACGGACTTGCTAATGCCTGATAAAATTCATCGCTCATGTCATTGATGCCCTCTCGTTGCTTTTGGCGTGTTCGCTATATAGCATCATAGCAAAATACAAAAAGGCTATCAAGTAGGTCTCGGAAAAAGGCACAACCATTTTACATACTCAAATATCCGCAAAGACTTCCAGCAGTACATGAATATCCAGCTGTCCCTCAAAAAACAGTACCCGTCCTACAACCCGGACGGGTACGTGTTCTGTCAGGAGAACGGCGACCCCTACGAGCCACGGACATACGAAGACCTGTTCAAGCGGTGCGTGAGACAGGCTGGCATCCGTGACGCAAACTTCCACGCCCTCCGCCATACCTTCGCCACAAGAAGTCTGGAGCAGGGCATGGACATCGTCACACTCTCAAGGCTCCTCGGTCACGCCAACCCCTCCGTCACCATGGACAAGTACGGCCATGCCATTGACGACCACAAGCGCCAGAGCGTCCAGCGCCTCGACGACCTCTACGCCGCCCCGCCCCAGCCGCCGAGTTCCCAACCAACCCAGAAGGACCCGTGGTTGACCATGGAGTGGTGAAGGCAACTGCATCACGGTTCCAAATAAAAATCCAAAAAACTGCATCAGATAAGCATCAGACGCGAGTTTGGTACATCATTCCAGCCAGAAAGCCTCGAAAAAGTTATAAAAAGTGCCGGATTTCATTGAAATCCGGCACTTTCATGGTTGCGGGGGAAGGACTTGAACCTACGACCTCCGGGTTATGAGCCCGACGAGCTACCAACTGCTCTACCCCGCGATTTGGCGTAGCATTATCATACCACATCGCGCGGGGTTCGTCAAGGGCTTTGGAGGGAAAAGTTTTTTGGTTCATTCACCTTTTTCCGACTCGCCAGGGTTCTGGGGGCGGGAGCCGGAGCGGCGGGAGCGTTTGCGGCGGCTTTGCTGGGGGCGGGCGGCGTCGGCCTTGGCCTCCGGCTGGTCCGGCTGGGGCTTGGGCTGGCCCTGGCGGCGGTCCTGGCCCTGACGGGGCGGGCGCTGGTTCTGGCCGCCGCGGCGCTGATTCTGGCGGGGCTTAGCCTCGCCCTCGGGCTCGGCGTTCTCGGGCTCCTCCCGGCGGTCAGGATTGCGGGCGCCGGACTTGGCGCCGTCCCGGGGGGCGGCGGAGCGGCGAAGGCGCGGCTGGGTCCTGGCCGGGGGCTCGATCTTCCCCTCCGCCAGGGCCGCCAGGTACTCCGCCCGCTTGGCCTTGCCGCCGAGGACAGTGATCTCCCCGGCCTCGAAAGTCTTCATGGACGTCTCCGTCTGGTCCTCCAGACGGACCCGGACGGTGCCCTTCAGGAGGTTCACATCCACCACGGTCCCCACGCCCGCTGGCGTCTCCACGAAAGCGTCCAGCTTCGGGACGCTCTGGACCAGCTCCTCGTAGGCGTCCTGCTCGTACTTGAGACAGCACATGAGCCGGCCGCAGGAGCCGGAGATCTTGGTGGGGTTGAGGCTCAACCCCTGGGTCTTGGCCATTTTGATGGACACGGGCTGGAAGTCGTCCAGGAACTGGGCGCAGCAGAAAGGCCGGCCGCAGATGCCCAGGCCCCCCAGCATCCGGGCCTCGTCCCGGACGCCGATCTGCCTCAGCTCGATGCGGGTCTTGAAAGTGCCCGCCAGGTCCTTCACCAGCTCCCGGAAGTCCACACGGCCCTCGGAGGTGAAGAAGAAGAGGATTTTGGACCCCTCGAAGTTGTACTCCACGTCCACCAGCTTCATCTCCAGCTTGTGCTTGGCGATGCGCTGGCGGCAAATCTCCATGGCCTCCCGCTCCCGGCGGCGGTTCTCCTCGAAGCGCCGGGTGTCGGCCTCGGTGGCCAGGCGCTCCACGGGCCGCAGGGGCGGGTGAACGGCGTTGTCCTCCACCTGGTGGTTGCCGGTGACGCACTCGGCAAACTCCAGGCCCTTGGCGGTCTCCACGATGACGTTGTCGCCCTTTTTGGCGGTGACGCCGTTGGGGTCGAAGTAGTAGACCTTGCCCTTATTTTTAAAGCGTACACTGATGACCTCAGTCAATTGTCATTCTCCTCTCCGGCTCGCGCCGAAATCTATGGTTATGCCTCGCTGCAGAGACTTGATAGCATCCAGGCGGCGATGTGGACGGCGCTGACGTTCACGGCGGTCATTTTGTCGGCTTTGTCCAGCGTCCCGGACAGCCGCTCCACCGTATCTTCCGTGAGCTTCCCGGCGGCGAAGGCGTCCACCGCCTGCCGCCGCAGGCTCTCAAGAAAGGCGGGGACCGTCTCGCGGTTAAGCTTGTCCACAGGCAAAAGCGCCCGGATGAGCATAAGATCGTCCCGCCGGGACAAAGCGTCGATGACCGCCCGGGCGGCGTCGTCCGTCTCGCTCTGGGCCCTGGTGGGCGCGGGCGTCAGGTTCACCGTCTCGCACCGGGAACGCACCGTCTCCAAAAGCCGCTGGGGGTTCTCCGCCAGGAGCACGAAGACGGCGTGGGCCGGGGGCTCCTCAAAAATCTTCAGCATGGCGTTCTGGGCCGGGACGTTCATGGCGTCCGCGTCCCGGATGAGAAAAACGCTCCGGGCGGCCTCATTGGGCACCACCGCCACGCGGGATCGGACCTCCCGCAGGGAATCCACCGTGTGTTCCCGGGCCGTGCGGTCCACCGTCTCGATGTCCGGATGGACGCCCCGCAGAGCCTTGACGCAGTCCCGGCAGACGCCGCAGGGCGCCCCGGAGGGCGCGGCGCACACGGCGGCCCGGGCGATAAGCTGTCCCGCGCTCTCCCGTGTCTCGGCGTTCCCGCCGGTGACGATATAGGCGTGAAAGAGCTTGCCCGCGCCAAGCCTGGTTCTCAAATCGGAAAGGTCCATACCGCCGCCTCGTCACTTGTGATAGAGCTTGTTCGTCTCATACGCCGGCTCGCAGGTCACGCTGCAGCCCAGCTTCTTCAGGAGATTCTCATCCACCTGGGAGAGGATCACCGTGGAATGGACCTCGCTGCCGGCAAGCTTCGTCAGCTGCTGCATGGCCGTCTCCGCCAGGGGGTTGGTGACGGCGCAGATGGACAGGGCCAGGAGGACCTCGTCGGTGTGCAGGCGCGGGTTTACGTTGCCCAGGTGGTTGACCTTCAGGTCCTGCACGGGCTCCAGGATGCTGGGGGAGAGGAGGCGGATCCGGTCGTCGATGCCCCCCAGGGCTTTCAAGGCGTCTAAGAGCATGGCGCTGGCCGCGCCCATGAGCTGGGAGGTCTTGCCCGTGACGATCCGCCCGTCGGGCAGCTCGATGGAGGCGGCGGGCTCGCCGGTCTCCTCCGCTTTTCGCAGGGCCTCCGCCCTGCCGGGGCGGTCCTCCACGCCGGTATTCACGGTGTCCATGAGGATCTTTATCTTGTCCGCGTCGGCCCCGCCGGGCAGGCCCTTGACCCGGGCACAGCAGGCGGCCAGGTACCGCCGGACGATCTCCCGGCGGGACGCCTCCTGGCAGGCGGCGTCGTCCACCACGCAAAAGCCGGCCATGTTGACGCCCATGTCCGTGGGGGACTGGTAGGGGCACTCCCCGCCCATGAGGCGCTTGAAAAGGGCGGACAGCACCGGGAACGTCTCCACGTCCCGGTTGTAGTTCACCGCCAGGGACCCGTAGGCCTCCAGGTGGAAGGGGTCGATCATGTTGACGTCGTTGAGGTCCGCCGTGGCGGCCTCGTAGGCCACGTTCACCGGGTGCTTGAGGGGCAGGTTCCAGATGGGGAACGTCTCAAACTTGGCATACCCCGCCTGGACGCCCCGCTTGCCGTCGTGGTAGAGCTGGGAAAGGCAGGTGGCCATCTTGCCGCTCCCCGGTCCGGGGGCGGTGACCACCACGAGAGGCCGGGTCGTCTCGATATAGTCGTTCTTGCCGTAGCCCTCGTCGGAGACGATGCGGTCGATGTCCGCGGGGTACCCCTCGATGGGGTAGTGGCGGTAGACCCGGATGCCCAGGGCCTCCAGGCGCCTCTGGAACGCCTCGGCGGCGTGCTGTCCGGCAAACTGGGTGATGACCACACTGCCCACGTAGAGGTTAAAGCTCCGGAAGGCGTCGATGAGCCGCAGAACATCCAGGTCGTAGGTGATGCCGTAGTCGCCCCGGACCTTGTTTTTGGCGATGTCCCCGGCGCAGACGGCGATGACGATCTCCGCCTTGTCCCGGAGGTTGGCCAGCATCCTGATCTTGCTGTCCGGCTGGAACCCCGGCAGGACGCGGGAGGCGTGGTAGTCGTCAAAAAGCTTCCCGCCGAACTCCATATAGAGCTTCCCGCCGAATTTGGCGATCCGCTCCGCGATCTTCTCCGACTGGAGCGACAGGTATTTTTCGTTATCAAACCCGATCCTCATAAGCGCCTCCGGTTCTCTCTCTTTATAGTGGCCCATCCTCTATTTTACCTTTTCCAAAGGAGGCCGTCAAGTGCTAAATCCTGTTTCGCCGCCCATGCGCGCAAAAACCGGGCGGGGTCAAGCCCCGCCCGGAGATGGTTGAAAGAAATCTCAGCTCCTGTCCGCCACCAGCGCGGACATGGTGTAGAGGCCGGCGGGCTTGCCGGCTATGTAGCGGGCGGCGGTGAGGGCGCCGTCGGCGAAGAGGGAGCGGTCATGGGCCTCGTGCTTTAAGGTCAGGGTCTGGGTATCGGTGGAGATGAGGACGGCGTGGGTGCCGGGGAGGTTGCCCATGCGCACGGCGTGGATGCCGATCTCGTTTTTCTCCCGTTTCCCAAGGCCCGCCCGGCCGGGATGGAGTGTGGCCTCCGGCCGCACCTCCTGGATGGCGCGGGCCAGCATCAGCGCCGTGCCGCTGGGGGCGTCGAGCTTCCGGTCATGGTGGGCCTCCACGATCTCGATGTCCGCCTCCGGGAAGAGCGCGGCGGCCCGCTTGGCAAGGTCCGTGAGGGCCGCGATGCCCAAAGACATGTTGGCGGAGAAGAAAACGGGAATGACCTCGGCGGTCTTATGGACGGCCTCCAGCTCCGCCTCGTCGTGCCCGGTGGTGCACAGCACCACCGGGACCTTTTGCTCCACGCACCAACTGAGGAGCCCCGCCGTCAGGGTGTGGTGGGAAAAGTCGATCACCACATCCGGCGTCTCCCGGACCTCACGTAAGTCCTTCAGCACCGCGCCGCCCTGGGAGTAGACGTCCACGCCGCCGGAGAGGGCCATGTCCCCGGCCTCCTCCACCTTGTTGACGACGATGCTCCCCATGCGGCCCAGCGCGCCGTAGACCAGTACACGGATCATACCTTCAAGCCTTCTTTTCTCATCAGTGTCAATAATTTTTCCCTGTGCTCGTCCTCCATGGGCGTGAGGGGCAGGCGCAGGCGGTTTTCGATGATGCCCATGGCCGCCAGGGCCGCCTTCACGGGGATGGGGTTGACCTCCATGAAAAGGGCGTCCATCAGCGCCTTGTAGCGGCATTGAAGCTGTGCGGCGGCGGCGAAATCGCCACGGAGCGCCAGGGCGCACATCTCGTGGGCCTCACGGGGCATGATGTTGGAAAAAACGGAGATGCACCCCTGCCCGCCCACGGACATGAGGGGGACGGCGATGTCGTCGTTGCCGGACCAAACGGCGAAGTCCGGGGCTTTAGAGCGGATCTCCACCACCGTGGCCATGTCGCCGGTGGCCTCTTTGATGCCCACGATGTTGGGGTGCTTCGCCAGCTCCACGCAGGTGTCCGGCAGGATCTTCACGCCGGTGCGGGAGGGCACCGAGTAGACGATCATGGGCAGGTCCGTGGCGTCGGCGATGGCGTAAAAGCTTTGGACGAGGCCCTTTTGCGTACACTTGTTGTAGTAGGGCGTGACGCACAAAAGCCCGTCCGCGCCGGCCTTCCAGGCCTTGACGCTCATCTCCACGGCGTGGTCGGTGTAGTTGGAGCCGGTGCCGGCGATGACGGGGACGCGTCCGTGGACGCGCTCCACGGCAAAGCGGATGGCCTTGATGTGCTCCTCGTCGGTGAGGGTAGGCGCCTCGCCGGTGGTGGCGCAGACGATGAGGGCGTCCACGCCGCCCGTGAGCTGGAAGTCCAGCAGCCGCGCCATGGCGTCATAGTCCACGCCCTTTTCGTTCATGGGCGTGACCAGCGCCGTCCCGACGCCGCGGAAAACAGTATTCTTCAAGAAAACGACCTCCCCAGTCAGATTTTACGGAATTTGTCCCGCTGCGCGACCGCCAGCTCGTCACAGCGGTTGTTAAACTCATTCTCGGCGTGGCCCTTCACCCAGTGGAAGGTGACGGTGTGGCGGGCGAGGAGCCCGTCCAGGCGCTGCCAGAGCTCGGGGTTCTTCAGCTCCCCCTCCCGGCGGCGCCAGCCCCGCTTTTTCCAGTTTATGAGCCAGTGCCGGTTAATGGCATTGACAATATACTGGGAGTCGGAAAAAATCTCCGCCTCGCAGGGGCGCTTGAGGAGCTCCAGGGCGGAGATGACGCCCAGAAGCTCCATCCGGTTGTTGGTGGTCTCGGCCTCCCCGCCGGAAATTTCCTTTTTGTGGGGTCCCGCGATGAGGATCGCCGCCCAGCCTCCGGGGCCGGGATTGCCGGAGCAGGCCCCGTCGGTGTAGATGGTGACCTTATCCATTGTCCTCCCCGGTGTCGGGCTCGACCTCCGTCTCGGGCTCTTCTGTATCATTGTCCTCCGCGCCTTCCGGCTCGTCGGCGGCCTTCTCGGTGGTGGCCACGGAGAGAAGGCGCGCGCCCTCGGACACCCGCATGAGCTTCACGCCCTGGGTGGCGCGGCCCAGCACGGAGATAGTCTCCGCCCCGGTGCGGATCATGGTGCCGTCCTCAGCTAAAAGCAGTACGTCGTCGGTGTCGCTCACCATCTTCACACCGGCGATGGGGCCGGTCTTCTGGGTGACGTTGTGGTTTTTAAGGCCCATGCCGCCGCGCCGCTGGGGCGTGCCGTCGGTCCCCCGGACGTACTCCTCGATGGGCGTGCGCTTGCCGTAGCCGTTCTCGGTGATGGTCAGGAGCATCCCGCCCTGGGAGGCGTTGACGGCCCCCACCACGAAGTCCCCGTCCCGGAGGCGAATACCCCGGACGCCCACGGCGTCCCGGCCCATGGCGCGGACGTCGTTTTCGTTGAAGCAGATGGCGTAGCCGTCGTGGGTGGCGATGAGGATGTTGTCGTCGCCGAAGGTGTCGCACACGGCGATGAGGGTATCCCCCTCGTCCAGCGTCAGCGCCCGGATACCGCCCTGGCGGATGTTGCGGAACGCCGCGCCGGAAAGGCGCTTCACCGTGCCCTTATAGGTGACCATGAAGAGGAACCGGTCGTTGGTCTCGATATCCGAGGTGTGGATCATGGCGGTGACGCGCTCGCCGGGCTCTAAGGGCAGGACGTTGACGATGTTGGTGCCCCGGCTCAAGCGGTTGGCCTGGGGGATGTTGTACCCCTTGCGGCGGTAGACGCGGCCGGCGTCGGTGAAGAAGAGGATATAGTCGTGGGTGGAGCAGGTGAACACCGTGTGGACGAAGTCCTCGTCCCTCAAACTCTGGGCCCGGATGCCCTTGCCGCCCCGGTTCTGGGCCTTATACTCCGTCACCGGCATCCGCTTGATGTACCCGGCGTTACTGAGGGTGAAGGCGCAGTCCTCCTGGGCGATCAGGTCCTCCAGGTCGATCTCCTCCTCCACGTCCCGGATCTCGGTGAGGCGGGGGGAGCCGTATTTGTCCCGGATGGCGATGAGCTCGTCCTTGAGCACCGCCCGGATCTTCTCCTCGTGGGCCAGCAGGTCCTCGAAATAGGCGATCTTCGTCTCGATCTCGTCGTATTCCGCCTGGAGCTTCTCCCGGTCAAGCCCCTGGAGGGCCCGCAGGCGCATGTCGAGAATGGCCTGGGCCTGAATCTCGTCCAGACCGAAGCGGGCCATGAGGTTCTCCTTGGCGTCGTCGTAGCTTGTGCGGATGATGCGGATGACCTCGTCGATGTTGTCCTGGGCGATGAGGAGCCCCTCCAAAAGGTGCGCCCGCTCCCGGGCCTTCCTAAGGTCGTAGCGCGTCCGGCGGGTAATGACCTCCTCCTGGAACTTCAGATACTCCGTGAGGATGTTCCGGAGGGGCAAAATCTTCGGCTGGGACTGGTCGTCCGTCAGCGCCAGCATAATGACGGAGAAGCTGGACTGCATGGCGGTCTGGGTGAAGAGCTTATTGAGGACCACCTGGGCGTTGGCGTCGCGCTTGAGCTCGATGACCATGCGCATCCCGTTCCGGTCCGTCTCGTCCCGGATATCGGAGATGCCCTCCAGCTTCTTGTCCTTCACCTGGTCGGCGATATTTTTGATGAGCTGGCGCTTGTTCACCTGATAGGGAAGCTCGGAGACGATGATGCGGGTGCGGTGGTCCTTCCCGTACTCCTCAAATTCCGTCCGCGCCCGGACCACGATCTTGCCTCGCCCGGTGGCGTAAGCCTGGCGGATGCCGTTGCGGCCCATGATGATGCCCCGTGTGGGGAAATCCGGCCCCGTGATGTGCTCCAGAAGCTCCGAGAAGGACGCCTCCGGGTTATCTAAAAGGCACACGCAGGCGTTGATGACCTCCGTGAGGTTGTGGGGCGGAATGTTGGTGGCCATGCCCACGGCGATGCCGGAGGAGCCGTTCACCAGCAGGTTGGGGAACCGGCTGGGCAGGACGCGCGGCTCCTTGCGGGACTCGTCGAAGTTGGGGTCCCAGTCCACCGTCTCCTTGTCGATGTCCCGGAGCATCTCGTCGGCGATGCGGGACATGCGGGCCTCGGTGTACCGGTAGGCCGCCGGGGGGTCGCCGTCCACGGAACCGAAGTTGCCGTGGCCGTCGATTAAGGGCGCGCGCATGGAGAAGTCCTGGGCCATACGCACCAGGGCGTCGTAGACGCTGGCGTCCCCGTGGGGATGGTAGTGGCCCAGCACGTCGCCCACGGCGGTGGCGCACTTTTTATAGGGGTTCTGGTGGGTCAGCCCGCCCTCGTACATGGAATAGAGGATGCGCCGGTGCACCGGCTTGAGGCCGTCCCGCACGTCCGGGAGGGCCCTGCCGATGATGACGGACATGGCGTACTGCTTGTAGCTCTCCTGCATCTCATGGACCAGCTCCGACTGGGTAATGGCCTGATCCGGGAACAGGATATCCTCGGGCTTGTAGTCTCTGTTATGTGCCATACGTAAACCTCGTAACCTTCAAGTGTCAATAATCCAGATTCACCGCGTATTTGGCGTTTTCCTCGATCCACGCCTTTCTGGGCTCTACCTCCTCGCCCATGAGGACGGTGAAGATGCGGTCCGCGGCCACGGCGTCGTCCAGGGTGATGCGCCGGAGGGTCCGCTTCTCCGGATCCATGGTGGTCTCCCACAGCTCGTGGGGGTCCATCTCGCCCAGGCCCTTGTAGCGGTTGATATCCACCTTGGCGTTGGGATTGTCTCCCCTCAGCTCGGCGCTGATCTTGTCCCGCTCCTCGTCGGAGTAGGCCACCCGCTGGGTCTTCCCCCGGTTGAGCTTATAAAGGGGCGGCACGGCGGAGTAGACGTACCCCCGCTCGATGAGGGGCCGCATGTAGCGGAAGAAGAAGGTCAGCAGCAGCGTGCGGATGTGCGCGCCGTCCACATCGGCATCGGCCATAATGATGATCTTGTGGTAGCGGAGCTTGTCGATGTTGAATTCCTCCCCGATCCCGGCGCCCAGCGCCACGATGAGGGGATAGAGCTTGTCGTTGCCGTAAATTTTGTCGGCGCGGGCCTTCTCGACGTTCAGCATCTTGCCCCACATGGCCAGAATCGCCTGGAACCGGGAATCCCGGCCCTGGATGGCCGAGCCCGCGGCGGAGTCGCCCTCCACGATGTAGATCTCGCAGAGAGACGGGTCCCGCTCGTTGCAGTCCTGGAGCTTATCCGGCATCTGACCGGACTCCAGCCCCGTCTTGCGCCGCACGGACTCCCGGGCCTTCTTGGCGGCCTCCCGGGCGCGGTTGGCGGTGAGGGCCTTATCGATGACCAGCTTCCCGAAGGCCGGGTTCTCCTCCAGATAGATCTCCAGCTGTTCGGAGACGATGGAGTCCACCAGGGAGCGGATGTCGGCGTTGCCGAGCTTTGCCTTGGTCTGGCCCTCGAACTGGGCGTTGGTGAGCTTCACGGAGATGACGCATGTGAGCCCCTCCCGGCAGTCCTCGCCGGAGAGCTTGTCGTCGTTCTTCAATTGCCCAATCTTCGCGGCGTAGGCGTTGAGGACTCTCGTCAGGGCCGTCTTGAAGCCCGTCTCGTGCATGCCGCCCTCGGGGGTGTGGATGTTGTTGGCGAAGGAGACCAGCATCTCGTTGTAGCCGTCGTTATACTGGAAGGCGATCTCGGCGATGGAGTCCTCCTTGCCGCCGGACATGTAGACCACGTCGGGGGTGAGGGGCGTCTTGTGCTGGTTGAGGTACTCCACAAACTCCCGGATGCCGCCCTCGTAGTGCATGTCGTCGAAGACCAGCTCCTCGCCCCGGTTGTCCTCGATGCGGATGCGCAGGCCGGCGTTGAGAAACGCCTGCTCCTGCATGCGCTTGTGGAGGATGTCGTAGTCGTACACCGTGTCGTCGAACATCTCCGGGTCCGGCTTGAAGGTGACGGTGGTACCGGTGCGGTCGGTGGTGCCCACTACGGTGATGGGCTCGGTGATGTCGCCCCGGGAGAACTTCATCTCGTAGATTTTCCCGTCCTTGTGGACCTGGACCACCAGCCACTCAGAGAGAGCGTTGACCACGGAAGCGCCCACGCCGTGGAGGCCCCCGGAGACCTTGTAGCCCCCGCCGCCGAACTTGCCGCCGGCGTGGAGGACGGTGAAGACCACCTCCAGGGCGCTCTTGCCCGTCTGCTGCTGGATGTCCACGGGGATGCCGCGGCCGTTGTCCACCACGGTGATGGTGTTGCCGGGGTTGATGGTGACCTTGATGTGGTCGCAGTAGCCCGCCAGGGCCTCGTCGATGGAGTTGTCCACGATCTCGTAGACCAAATGGTGCAGGCCCGAGGAGCTGGTGGAGCCGATATACATGCCGGGGCGCTTGCGCACCGCCTCCAGCCCCTCCAGCACCTGGATCTGACTGGCGTCATATTCCTCGGTGATCTTGCCGGTGATCTCGTTTTCGCCCAATTCTGCCATGAAAAGATTGCCTCCTAGCTCAGGAAAAAGTAAATATCAGTTGTCCAAATCATCGACGTCGTCGTAATCGTCGTCGTCATTGTCGTCGCGGCCGTCCACCATCTCCATGGGCCGGACCCGCCGCTCCTTCTTGGCTTTCTCCACCATCTTGTGGAGAAGCTCCTTGACCTCCCTGGGGGACTTGACGTTCTTGAGGTCCAGATGAGGGGCGGTGGTGTCGGAGGAGGAGATGCAGACCGTCCCCATGCCGAAGATCCTCTGCCAGAGGGACATGGTCAGCTGGATATCCCGGACGCGGTAGAGCAGGACCTCCTCGCCCTTCAGGCTGAAAAAGCCCTGTTCGATGAAAAGCCGGTCCTCGCTGAGACTGTATTTGGTGAAGCTCAGGGGCATCCCCATGTGGCGCTTCCGGTCGGTCCAAACCATTTCAATGGGTTCCACATCGATTTTCTTTGCCATGTTGATTCCCTCCGTTACAGGTTTTAGATGAATATCTGCTTAAAAAGCGGCGAGGATTTTTCGCGTCAGGCAAGGAAGCCGCCGCAGGGAATACTTTGTGTATTCCCAAGGCGGCTGACGCCGCATGGCGCGAAAAAGACCGGCGCTTTAAATAAATTCTTCATCCGCCGCTCTTTTAAAAAGCGTTTGAGAACTGAGGAGCGTCAGGTACACGTCGGAGCGGTCTCTGTCCCCGGTGAGCACAAAGGAGCGGGGCAGGTCGTCGGAGACAACGTGGGTCCGTCCCTCCCGCTGGGCCCGTTCCAGAAACGCCCGGGTGATGCGGGAGGAGGTGGTGTTGTCCAAATCGAAGATGCCGATAAGCGTCGCCTCCCGGATGACGCTGTCGGCCCCAAGATGCAGATACAAAAGGCTTCCTCCTAATTGATCGTCCCGCCCTCCACGGTGAGGACGCGGCCGCCGGTGCGTTTGGCCACCTTTTCGTCCTCACAGCAGGTGATGAAGACCTGGCCGCCGCCGATGCGGTTTAAAATGAAGTCCTGCCGCGTCTCGTCCAGCTCCGAGAGGACGTCGTCCAACAGCAAAAGGGGATATTCCCCCAGGCTGCGCCGGTGGAGCTCAAGCTCCGCCAGCTTCAGGCTCAGCGCCGCCGTGCGGGTCTGACCCTGGGAGGCGAAGGTCCTGGCGTTAAAGTCGTTTATTTCGATTTCCAGGTCGTCCTTGTGGGCGCCGGAGAGCACAAGGCCGGAGGCCAGCTCCGCCTCAAAGTGGCTTTTCTGGTGCTCCGTGAGGGGTCCGATGAGCTCCGCGGCGGGCATCCGCGGATCCTCGATAGTTTTGACGGTGGTATAGCGGACGGCGAGCTTTTCCCCGCCGGAGAATTCGGCGTGGATCTCCTGACAGATGGGCGCCAGCTTTTCGATGAACGCCGCCCGGCAGCTGATGAGCCCGGCGGACAGACGGACCAGGTGCGCGTTATATTCCTCTAAAAGTGGCAGGAGGGAGGGGTCCAGGGCCGCGTCCTTCAACAGTCTCGTCTTGCTCTCGCAGGCCTTGGTGAACTCCCGCAGAAGCTCGGCGTACCGGGGGCGCAGCTGGCCGATGCATAGGTCCATGAGCCGCCGGCGCTCGGAAGCGCCGCCCTTGATGAGGTTTAAGTCCTCCGGGCAGAAGAGCACGGCGGCGAAGGAGCCGGAGAAGGCCTGCGCCGTCTTCATCTTCACGTCGTTGACCAGCATCTCCCGCCGGCGGCCACGGCGCAGGATAAGCTCCACCCGCTTTTCCCGGTCCCCGGACTGGCCTTGGGCGCGCAGGAGCGTCTCCTGGGCGTCGAAGCCCATGAGTTCCCGGTCCGACCGGGCCCGGAAGCTCTTCCCGGCGCACAGCACGAAAAGCGCCTCCAGCAGGTTGGTCTTTCCCTGGGCGTTGCGCCCGGAGATGACGTTGATGCCCCGGTCAAAGTCCGTCCGGGCGTCGGCGTAGTTCCGAAAGCCCCGCAGGAGGATGGAATCGATGACCATTATGCCTCCGCCGCCACGGCGTAGGCCGCTCCGGGGATCTCCACGGTGTCGCCGGGGCGCAGCTTTTTGCCCCGCATGGCGCAGACCTCCCCGTTGACGCGGACACGTCCCTCTTCGATGAGGGCCTTGGCCATGCCGCCGGATTCCACGGCGTTGGCAAACTTCAAAAAGGAGTCGAGCTTGATAAATTCCGTGGCGATGGGGATCGCCTCCGGCTCCTTTTTGGCGACCTTGACCTTAATTTTCATTGGCTCTGAGCCTCACGGGCAGGATCATGTAAAGGAAGTTCTTGCTCCCGTCTGTGGGGACGATGACGCAGGGGGACACGCTGGTACTCAGCTGGAGCCGCACGGTGTCCGCCGGGGCGGCCCGCAGGGCCTCTAAAATGTAGCGGTTGTTGAAGCCGATCTCCAGCCCCTCGCCGTCGCCCTCCACGCCGCACTCATCGGCGGCCTTACCCAGCGTTGTGGCGGCGGAGACGCTGAGCACCCGGTCGCCGAAGGAGCACCGCACCGGGCTTTTGAACTTCTCGTTGATGATGAGACTGACCCGCTCCACGGTGCTGATGAGGTCCCGGCGGGAGACCTCGATGCTGTACTTGCTGGTCTGGGGGATGGAGTTGCGATAATTTAAAAACTCTCCCTCCAGCCTCCGGGAGATGAGCATATTGGTCCCCAGAGTGAACATCACGTGCTTCGTTCCTAACGTGATCTTCACAAGGTCCTCGGAATCCCCGGCGATTTTTTCCACCTCATTGAGCGCCGTGCCGGGTACCACGAAAGATATCTTGCCCACCTCGGTCTTGGCCACCCGCTCCCGGCGCAGAGCCAGCCGGAAGCCGTCCACGGCCACCACGGTGAGCACCTCGTTCTCCACCTCAAAGAGAGCGCCGGTATGGATGGGCCGGGCTTCGTTGTCGGAGACGGCGAAGTTCGTCTCCGCGATCATGGCCTTGATGTCCCGCTCCTTCATATAGACGGAGTTCTGGTAGTCCACGCTGGGCAGGTCCGGGTACTCCTCGGCGGAGATGCCCATGATGTCGAACTCCGCCAGAGCGCAGCGGATGTTGATGTTGTATTTCTCGTTGACCGTCATGTAGACCACGTCGTCCGGCAGCTTGCGGATGATGTCCCCGAAGAGCTTGGCGTTGATGACCACGCTGCCCTTTTCCGTGACGTCCGCCCGGATGGCGGAGCGGATGCCCGTCTTCAGGTCATAGCCCGTGACGGTCAGGTCCTCGCCGGCCTCAATGAGCAGTCCCTCCAGACTGGGCACCACGCTCTTGGCCGCGGCGGCCCGGGAGGCGATGGTGACGGCGGCGGACAGCTCGTTTTTCTCGCAGGAAAATTTCATAATCGATTCCCCGTTTCTCTGAAAGTGAAAGACAGTATATTTTTTTAGGAGTAATAGCCGTAGCGGAAAAAAGTGTGGAAAAGGGTAAAAAAGCCCGGTTTGCCGGGAAAAGTCCGGCAGGTCTTCCGGTGGAAAACTTTTGTGTCTTTCCACCGACAAAAGGCGGCGCTTGTCTTTTCCACCGAAAATTCACAGAAAGTCCGAAATATCCTGTTGAAAAGAGCGCGTCACTTGACGGAATTGATGTTGGAGGTGATGTCCCGGATCATCTGCGCAAATTCCGGGTCGTCCCGGATGTTCTTCTCCACCTTTTGGATGGAGGAGAGCACCGTCGTGTGGTCGCGCCCCTCGAAGATCTCGCCGATGTCGTTGAGGGAGAGGTTGGAGAGCATCCGGATCTCGTACATGGCGATGTGGCGCGCAAGAGCCGTGTTGCGTGTGCGGCGCTGGCCCTTGATGTCCTCCGGCGCGATGCCGAAATATTTGGCTGTCTCCCGGATGACGTCCTCCGGCGTGGGGACGAAGGCCGTCTTCTCCCGGAACATGTCTTTCAGGGCTTTCGCGGCCATGGTCACCGTCATGGGCGCGTTCATCAAGTCCCGCTGGGCCCGGATCTTTAAAACCGCCCCCTCCAGCTGGCGGACGTTGCTGGTCATGTTCTCCGCGATGTAGTTGACCACGTCGTTGGGGAGCGCCAGCCCCAGGCGCGTGGACTTGTTGCGCACGATAGCCGCCCGGGTCTCAAAATCCGGCGGCTGAATGTCCGCCTGGAGCCCGCCGCCGAGACGCGACTGGAGGCGGTCGGTGAGGGTAGGCATCTCGGAGGGCGGCCGGTCCGAGGTGAAGACCATCTGTTTTTTGGCCTCGTAGAGGGTATTGAAGGTGTGGAACATCTCGTCCTGGGTGGACGCCTTGCCGGCCACGATCTGGATGTCGTCGATGAGGAGAAAATCCGCGCTGCGATACTTCTCCCGGAATTCCACGTTTTTGCCGGTCTGGATGGCGGCAATGAGCTCGTTCATGAAGTCCTCGCCCCGGACGAAGACCACGTAATATTCCGGGTGGCGCTTCGTCACCTCGTGCCGGATGGCGTAGAGCAGGTGCGTCTTGCCTAGCCCCGAGTCGCCGTAAATGAAGAGGGGGTTATAGTCCCTGGTCTGGCCCTCCGCCACGGCCAAAGAGGCGGCGTGGGCGAACTTGTTGGAGGGACCCACCACGAATTTTTCAAAGGTATATTCGTCCAGATCCTGCCAGGCCGGCTTTTCCGGGGCCTCGGCGGCCTCCTCGCCCACCAGCTTGACCTCCATGTCCCCGGAGAAAAGCTCGTCAAGGGCGTTTTTCACCGCCGGCAGGAACCGCGAGCGCACCACGCCCCGCTTGAAGTCCGAGGGGATGAGCAGGGTAAGGCTGGATTCCGTGACCTCCAGGACCCGGCATTCGTCGAACCACGTATTGATCGCCACCGGCGTCAGCTCCCGCCCCATCAGCTCCAGGAGGCTCCGCCAAAGTTCATCCAGTGAATCCATGCCTCTCTTCCTTTCCCACAAAAAACCCTAGAAATTGGTAACTTTTCTCCATCATAACAGTCCTTTTATTTTATCACATTTTCCTCAAAATTGCAAGCCCTTTCTGCTTTTCCACTACGAAAAGAAACCCCGGAAAATCAAAAAATCCCCCGCGGGGAAAGGGGAGACGAAGGACGGGCGGACCCATGTGTCCGCCCCTACGGGGGATGTGGGAGATTATTTCATTCAACCGACATTGGATGTTGTCGCAACGCGGGTCGCCGAGGACGGCGACCCCTACGGCGGATAACGAAGCCGATGACGCGGCGGTGGGGGAATTAAAGAATGCGGCGCAAGCCGCAAACCTTTTAAAAGCCCCCTCCTCGTAGGAGGGGGGCAGGGGGGAAGCGAACGTTGGATGATGGGAACGGTTCCGATAAAACGCCACCACCCCCTGCTCCATTCAGTTCTTCAAGCTGTTGATCGGCGCCGGGATGCGGCCGCCGCGTTCGATGAAGAGCTTGGCGCTGGCGGGGTTCACCGCCATGACGGGGGCGGAGCCCAGGAGGCCGCCGAAGTCCACGGTGTCGCCCACCGCAAGGCCCGGGACGGGGATGACCCGGACGGCGGTGGTCTTCTGGTTGATCATGCCGATGGCGGCCTCGTCGGCGATGATGGCGGAGACGGTCTCCGCCGTGGTGTCGCCGGGGAGCGCGATCATATCGAGGCCCACGGAGCACACGCAGGTCATGGCCTCCAGCTTCTCGATGGTGAGCCTGCCCGCCGCGGCGGCTCTTATCATCCCCGCGTCCTCGGAGACGGGAATGAAGGCCCCACTGAGGCCGCCCACGTTGGAGCTTGCCATGACGCCGCCCTTTTTGACGGCGTCGTTCAAAAGCGCCAGCGCCGCCGTGGTGCCGGGGGCGCCTACGGACTCCAACCCCATCTCCTCCAGAATATCGGCCACGGAGTCCCCCACGGCGGGGGTGGGCGCGAGACTCAGGTCCACGATGCCGAAAGGCACGCCGAGGCGCCGGCTGGCCTCCTGGGCCACCAGCTCCCCCATGCGCGTCACCCGGAAGGCCGTCTTTTTCACGGTCTCCGCCACCACGTGGAAGGGCTCGCCCTTGCACTTCTGGAGGGCGTGGTGGACCACGCCGGGGCCGGAGACGCCCACGTTGATGACGCACTCCGGCTCCCCCACGCCGTGGAAGGCCCCGGCCATAAAGGGGTTGTCCTCCACCGCGTTGCAGAAGACCACAAGCTTTGCGCACCCCTGGCCCTTTGTGAGCTCCGCCGTCCTCTTCACCACGCGGCCCATGAGGGCCACGGCGTCCATGTTGATGCCGGCCCTGGTGGACCCCACGTTGACGCTGGAGCAGACCCGCTTTGTGGCCGCCAGGGCCTCCGGGATGGCGTCGATGAGTCGCCGGTCCCCCGTGGTGAAGCCCTTTTGCACCAGGGCGGAGAACCCGCCGATGAAGTTGACCCCCACGGCCTCCGCCGCCCGGTCCAGCGTCACGGCGAAAGGAACAAAGTCCTCCGTCTCACAGCTCTCGCAGGCGATGGCGACAGGCGTCACGGACACCCGCTTGTTGACGATGGGGATGCCGAACTCACGCTCGATGTCCTCCCCGGTCTGCACCAGCCTTTCGGCGCAGCGGGTAATTTTGTCGTAGATTTTGCCGCAGCAGGTTTTCAAATCCGGATGCCCGCAGTCCCGGAGGGAGATGCCCATGGTGACGGTGCGGATGTCCAGATGCTGCTGGGAGATCATGTCAATGGTCTCGAGGATCTCGTTCGTCGTGATCATATCCTGTGCATCGCCTCAAAAATGTCCTCGCGCTGGATGCGCACATCCAGGCCCCGCGCCTGCCCGTTCCGGCGCAAAATGTCCGCGAGGGCGGCGAAATCCACCTTGCATCCGGCGGTGTCCACCAGCATGATCATGGTGAAATACTCCCGCATAACGGTCTGGGAGATGTCCAGCACATTGACGCCGTTCTCCGCCAGCACCGCGCACACATGGGCGATGATGCCCACGGTGTCCTTGCCGATCACTGTCACAATGGCTTTCATAGGTTCCTCCTTTTATACGCTGAGCTCGTCGATGGTCTTTTCAAAGGCGTCCATGAAGTTGTCCAGGAAATAGTCCACCTCCGGCATCCCCATGGCCCGGAGCTTGGCCAGCGTGGAGGCGGCGGCGGATTTGAACTCCAGGTTGCCGGTTTTCAGTTCCTCCACGCACTTGATGTACGCCGAGAGCTTGTCGGCGGCCTTGACGATGTCCCGGACGCCGCCTTCATCCCGCAAAAGGGCGTCGTACTCCGGCCGCAGGGCCTCGGGGAGGCCGCTCACGAGCTTCGTGATGGCCCCCTCCTCCACCCGCCGGTAGGCGGCGCGCATGGCCTCGTCGTGGTACTTGACGGGGGTGGGCATGTCCCCGGTGAAGATCTCCGGCGCGTCGTGGAAAAGCGCCGCGGCGGCGGCCCTGTCCGGGGAACAGGGGACGCCCATGATGTCCCGGCGGATCACCGCCAAAGCGTGGGCCAGCACCGCCACCATGTGGCTGTGCTCCATCACGTTCTCCCGGTCCGCGTTGCGCATCAGCGCCCACCGGTCGATGTTCTTCATCCGGGAGATCAAAGCAAAAAAGTTCCAGCTCACCGTACCCCTCCTCAAAGCTTCTTCCCGCACTCGCGGCAGAACAGATCCCCCGGCGTCACCGCCGCGCCGCACTCGCTGCAGAACCTCGGCCCCTCCGCCGCCGGCGTCACAGGCGGCACGGGCGTCACAGGAGGCGCAGGCGTCACAGGCGGCACGGGCGGTACGACCGCCGCCGGCTTTGCCTTTTTCTTCTTCCTGGACACCGCGACAACGACCGCAATGACCGCGATCACCACCGCCGCGCCCCCGACGCCGATACCGACCCACACCCAGGGGAAGCCGCCGGCCTCTTCCTCCTCCTGCCGGACGGAGGCGGGCTTTTCCTCAAAGTGGGGATTCGTGACGAGCCCCACCCGGTCCCCGTCGCGGACCAGGAAGTATTTCCCGCACATCGTATCGCCGATATATCTGTTGCAGGGGCAGACCGCGTCGTACTTCACGTCGATGAGCAGCTCCCCGCGGTTGGCGTCCACAACGCCATAGCGCCAGTCCTCGTCGGGCGACGTCGCCTCGACATAGACCAGAAAATACCCGTTTTTCTCATCTCGGATCCGAAGCTCCTCCTCTTCGGTACGGTAGACCTTGCCGCCGTCGTTTATGAAGTAGCGGACAAAGCTGCCGTAAGTATCGGCCGGCACGGACAGGTAATAGTTGCCGTAGTACGAATACCCCCCGATATGTCCCGGCTCCGACTCCACCACCGTTTTCCCGGAGGCGTCTACGACAGCCGTCTCGCCGTCCTTCTCTACAGCGTAATAGTCCCCGAGGGCCATGGTAACGGCATCATATTCGAGAGGAAGGATGATCTTCCCGTCCCCGTCGATGACGCCCTCGCTTCCGTCCCTGCTCACCGCGTAAGCCCCGTCCGTAAGGCGGGAGATGCTGTCGTACTCCCCTGGCTCCACGACGTAATCGCCCTTTTCGTTCACAAGCGCCTTGCTGCCGTCCTGCAGAGTGACGATGCACCGGCCCTGGCAAAAGCCGTCTATGCTCTCATACTCCACGGGCAGCACCAGGTTTCCCTCCCGGTCATAGGCCCCCCAAAGCTTTTCACTCCGGTTGTTGACCAAAACAAAGCCGTCGGGATCATAGTATGTGTAGTCGCTCCCGATGATGAGACTGCTTTCCCACAGATCACAGGGCGGGATGACCAGCTCGCCCTTGCCGTTGTAAACGGCGTTGGTGTCCGCTTCCCGGTCGTACACCAGGATCAGGCCGCCCTCGGTCGAAATGTATGCGAGGCCGCTCTTGGCGGGCATGAACGGCAGGACCTCCCGGCCCTTGGCGTCCAGCACCCCCACCGTGTCGCCGTCATAGACGGCGAAAAGCCCCTGGCAGTCGGTGCCGATGGCGATATTGTCATATTCGAAGGGCAGTATCTGCTTCCCCTGAAGGTCGATGACGCCCACGTCGCCGTCCTCGTTCCGCACGGCGATATAGTTGTCCTTCTCGGTGAGAGGAGAACCGGAGTTGTAGTAGGGCGATACCCATTCGCCCTTGGCCAGGAGCTCCCCCTTGCCGTTAAAGATCACACTCCCGCTGGAATAGATATCGTTTCCCGTATAGCTGACAAAAGAAGCGTTTCCCAGCTCCGGGATCTCGTTGCCCTCCAGGTCCAGGAAGGTGAAGGAATTGCCCCACCTCACAAGCAGGGATTCTGTGAGGTAATAGGTGAAGGCCCCGTCCGCCTCCCGCCCGCGCTTCAGGTCATAGACGAGCGTTCGGTAATTATTGTAAAGCTCAGAGCCGGCGCGATCCGCGTCAATCGTTTCCAGGAAAAGCCTGTCCAGCTCCTCCACATACGAAACATAATAAGCGCCAAGGCCATTCAGGACCGCCTCCGGCAGCTCGATATCCAGCCACCGGACCTCCGCCCCTTCGTCCTTCTTCGCCCCCGCCGGCAGCGCCATCGACACCGCCAGCGCCAGGGACAGGACCAGGGCAAACAGGTTTTTCTTCATAACGGGCCCTCCTCACAGCTTTTTCCCGCAATTGCGGCAGAACAGATCCCCCGGCGCCACCGGCGCGCCGCACTCGGCGCAGAACTTCGGTGTCACAGGTGTCACAGGCGGCATGACCGCCGCCGGGGCGGGCTTTTTCTTCTTTTTGGTGACCACGACGACGATCACCACGACGGCGATCACCACCGCCGCGCCCCAGATGCCGAGGCCCACCCAGAGCCAGGGGAAGCCGGACCCCTCGTCGGGCTTGCCGTCCGCGTCGTCCTTCCCGGAGGGCAGAATATAGAACCCCACCCGCCGGCCGTCCATGACCGTGAACGTCTCCCTGAGGCCGTCGCCGTCGCTGTCCGAGGGGTAGACCACGTCGTACCGGACGGGCAGAAGCTCCTCGCCCCGGACGTTGTAGAGCCCCATCTTGTCGCCCTCCTGGACGATGAAGGCGCCCTCCGGCTGCAGGAAAGTATCGAGCCTGTCAAAGCTCCCCAAATCCAGAAGCTCCTCCCCGTCAAGGTCCACGACGCGGTCCGGCTTGAAACCTCCGGTTTCGGCATAGATGACGGCGGTGTCCTCGTAGAGCAGAATGTCGATGCCCCGGAAAGGGCCGAGCAAGTAGCCGCCATGCTCATCCACAAGGCCGCAGCGCCCGTCCTTGGAAACACTGTAGGCGCCGTCGCCAAGGGGGTAGATCCAGTCGTACTCCGCCGGCAGGATCTCCCGGCCTTTCCAGTCCATAAGGCCCATCTTGTCGAAGGTCGTGTCGTCATAGAAGCGGATGCAGGACTCCTCCGGGAGAAAGATGATGTTGCCGTATTCAAAGGGGACCACCACGTTCCCTTTGGTGTCGATGACTCCCCAGGCTTTCTCGTCATAATCGCCGTCACGGACCGATATCAGGCCCTTTTCGACCTCGCCTATCATGGGATATGTAAAGGGAATGACGGTGCCGCCCTCCCGGTCGAGGACGCCGTACAGGCCCTCCTCGTTTTGGACGACGATGAACCCGCCGTCGCAGACGGTGAGATTTTCATATTTGGGCTCGAGAATGATGTTGCCCTCGAGGTCCATAACGCCGTACAGCCAGTCCTCGTTCTCGAAGGCCACCAGGCCGTCTATGGGCGTCCCGACATACCGGTACGGGCCGGGGGAGACGACAAAATCGCCGCTGGCGTCGATGATCCCTATGCGGCCGTCGCAATCTATCTCAAAGTACATTCCGTCGTTGTCCTCGGGGAGGATATCCATGTAGTAGGGCACATTGAAGGTAAATCCGTCGTCAAAGGAATACGTCTCCAGGATCTTCCCCTTGCCATCGACAAGGTACGCCTCGCCCTCGCTTTCGGAGACCATGCCGTAAAGGCCGCGGCCCAATTGCCTCGGATACCTGCAGACCGGGTCCAGGAGCACCTTTTCCCCGGCGTCCATGAGGCCGTAGGTCTCGTCGTCCATGGTGAAGGCATAGAGGTCCTCGCTCAGGGGGTAGACCGCGAAATAGTCCGTCTGTTCCCCGGTCTCCACGTCGAAGACCCAGCCCTCGCCGTAGGTCTCCGCCTGCCCCACGGACAGGAGCCCCGGGGCCTCCATATAGGTGAGGGAGTAGTACCCGGGGTATTCCTCCTGGTCCCTCCGGATCTGCTCGACAAGGTCCTCCGGAAGCTCGAAGTCCAGCCACCGGACGGGGTCCGTCTCCTCCCTCGCCGCCGCCGGCGCCGCCAGCGACACCGCCAGCGCCAGGGCCAGCAGTGCTGTCACAAGCTTTTTCTTCATAGCGGTTCCTCCTCATACTTTCTTTCCGCGCGCGGCGGGATCAATCCTCCGGCGCGGGCTTTTTCTTCTTCTTGGAGACCACGACGACCACGACGGCGGCCAGGATCACGGCGCCCCCGACGCCGGCCGCCGCCCAAGCCCAGGGGAAGCCGGCGGACCGGCCGCCTACGGTATCGTAGTTTTTCGCCGCGGACGGGTCAAGGAGCCCCACGCGCCGGCCCTCCACCACGAGATACAGATCGTAGATCCAGTCGCCGTCCGTGTCCCTGGGAGTGATGGCGTCGTATCGGAGGGGCAGGAGCTCCCCGCCGTGGAGGCTGTAAAGCCCGTATTTGCCCGCCTCCATGGCCAGGAAGACCTGGTTGTTGTAGTCACAGCACCGCCCGTCCAACTCTTGGAGATCCAGCAGCACCTTGCCCTGCCTGTCCAGCACGCTCGTCGGCAGTTGGTCGTCCCCGGAGGTGATCTGCCGGTTCCTGGTATTGACGACGAACACGTCCTCGAGGACGGCGATGGAGTCCGCCTGGACGGGCTCCAGCACATAAGCGCCTGTTTCGTCCACCAGCGCGCGCGTGTCCCCCCGGGACACCTGGAAAAGCCCGCCGCCCAGGGCGCGGATCTCGTCATATTCCATGGGCAGGAGCTCCCGCCCGGACAGGTCCAGAAGGCCCGTTTTCCCGGCCTGGTCGTACACGGTTATGCACTCTCCGGTCCAGTCCGGGTAGGTCCCAGCGTACTGAAAGGGCACCACGGTATTGCCCTTGGCGTCGATGACCCCCCATAAGTCCCCCTGCGACGCCTCCGCCAGACCCAGACGGAAGGAGCCGATGTACCCGAAGGCGTCCCCCAGGGGGATGACCTCGTTCCCGTTGGCGTCCATGACGCCCACGCGCCCGCCGGCCCGGACGACGCAAAGCCCCTCGGACATGCCGGTTATGTCGTCATACGCAAAGTCGATGACCGTCCGCCCCGCCGTATCCAGCACGCCGCACAGGCCGTCCGCGTTTCTCGCCACGACGAACCCCTCCTGGGGCGACGACAGGTTCTGATACAGCCCGAAGGGGATGCGCACCGTGCCCCTGGCGTCGATGAGCCCCACGGCCCTGTCCAGGCGCACCGGGCAGAACCACGCCTCGCCCTCGGCGCCGTAAAACCGCCCGGAGAAGTTGAAATCGTTCTCAAAGGAGAAAGTCATCACGAGCTCTCCCCCGGCGTTCAGAAGATACGCTTCCTTTTCGGACGCGGAGACCATGCCGAACATTCCGCCGCCCAGGTCCTCCGGGGCGGAGCAGACCGGCGCGACGAGGACCCGGCCCCCGCTGTCCATGACGCCGAAGCGGTTGGCGCCGCCGTCGCTGAAGGCGACCAGGTCCTTGCTCAGGGGATACGCCCTGGCATAGTCCGTCAGATCCCCGGTCTCAACGTCGAAGACCAGGCTCTCGCCGCCGACCCTGATCTGCTCCACGGACAGAAGGCCCAGGGACTCCACGTAATTGAGCTGGTAGTACCCGGGGACCGGCACATGATCGGTCTGCGAGAAATCGATGTAGAACAAATCGGCGCGCGCCTTCTGATCCGTCCGGAGCCGGTCCGCCAGGTCCTCCGGCAGCTCAAAGTCCAGCCACCGGATCTCGGATTCCATCGTCTTCCCCTCCGCCGCCGCCGGCAGCGCCAAAGCCGCCGCCAGCGTAAGCGCCAGGACCAATGCCAACAATTTTTTCATGATGATCATCCTCTCCTTATGCTATGGATCGTTTAGGAAACGGCCCTCGCGATGGTCCCGCCGGCCAGGACCCGGTCGCCGGCGTAGAGAACGGCGGCCTGGCCGGGGGCGACGGCCCGCTGGGGGGCGTCGAAGGTCAGGAGAAGGCCGTTATCGACCGGTTCGGCAAGGCAGGGCTCCTCCTTTTGCCGGTAGCGCAGCTTCGCCGCGCAGGAAAGGGGGAAGGCCGGCGGCGTCAGCCAGTTCACGTCCTCCACCAGGCACGAGCGGGCGTACAGCCCCTCCTCAAAGCTCACGGTGACGGTGTTGGCCGCCATGTCCTTGGATTTGACATACAGGGGCCGCTGGGCGGCGACGCCCAGGCCCCGCCGCTGGCCCACGGTGTAGCCCGCCGCGCCCCGGTGTCGCCCGAGAACGCGGCCCGTCTCGTCCACCAGGTCCCCGGGGACGCTCTTTGCCCCGGTGTAGCGCTCCAGGAACGTGAGATAATCCCCGTCCGGGACGAAGCAGATGTCCTGACTCTCCTTTTTCCGGGCGTTCAAAAATCCCTCCCGCGCGGCGACGGCCCGGACCTCCTCCTTGGTGAGCTCCCCCAGGGGGAAGAGGGCGCCGGCCAGCTGCTCCGGCGTCAGGCACGCCAGCACATAGCTCTGGTCCTTGGAGAGGTCCCGCGCCTTATAAAGGGCCGGCCCCTCCGGCGTCTCCGCCCGGCGGACATAGTGGCCCGTGGCGATATACGCACAGCCGATCTGCCGGGCGTAGTCGGCCAGGGCCGCGAATTTCATCTCTTTGTTGCAGTCGATGCAGGGGTTGGGCGTGCGCCCCCGGGCGTACTCCGCCGCGAACCGGTCGATGACACGCTCCCGGAACCGGCGGGACAGGTCCAGGGTGAGAAAGGGGATGTCCAGCTTGGCGCAGACGGCGCGGGCGTCCTCCACATCGTCCACGGAGCAGCAGGTGGATTCCCCCGCCAGGCCCAGCAGGGCGTTGTCGAAAAGCCGCATGGTGACCCCCACGCAGTCGAACCCCGCCTCCTTCAGCAAATAAGCCGCCACGGAGGAGTCCACCCCTCCGCTCATGGCCACCAAAACCGTCTTTCCCATACCGCGTCATCGACCCCGTTTTTCCCATATGTACTTTAAATTATATTGCGCCCCCGCCCCAATGTCAACAAAAAGCTTTTTCCCGGAAGGACAACCCAAGCCGTGGGACGTTTCCCGGAAGCCTTAGCGACGGGCAACGGGCTCGAATACCCCGCCGCTGCGGCGGCACCCCTTTTTCCGAAAAAGGGGTCAGGGGAATAAGGATGCGGCGCTTCGCGCCGCCTTTATAAAAAATTGCGCCGCAAAGCGGCGCAAAACCTTTTTAAAAGCCCCTCCCTTCGGGAGGGGTGCCCGAGCGAAGCGATGGGCAGGGTGGGGGCGTCTGTCGGATCCCGCACGGGCGGGTTTAGAACCCGCCCCTACTTTACTATAATAAAATGTTCCACGTGGAACATTTTATTATAGTAAAGCAAACCGCAAAGCCAGCTTATGCCACATTCGGGCTCTCCCGCATGGCGAGGATGGTCTTCTCCATCAGCTCCTCCAACGTCCAGCCCAGCATGTCCGCGCCGCGGCGGATGACGTCACGGTCACAGCCGGCGGCGAACTTTTTGTCCTTGAACTTCTTCTTGACGGAGGAGACCTCCAGGTCGCCGACGCTCTTGGACGGGCGCATGAGGGCCGCCGCGCCGATGAGGCCCGTGAGCTCGTCGGCGGCGAAGAGGACCTTTTCCATGAGCCTCTCCGGCTCCACGTCCGAGCAGATGCCGTACCCGTGGGACACCACCGCGTGGATGACGCTCTCGTCCACGCCGTTCTCCCGCAAAAGCTCCGGGGCCTTTTGACAGTGCTCCTCGGGGTAGAGCTCAAAGTCCACGTCGTGGAGGATGCCCACGGCCTTCCAGTAGTCCGCCTCGGCCTCCAGGCCCAGGTCCTTGGCGAACCACGCCATCACGTCCCCGACGACGCGGGCGTGGGAGAGGTGGAACTCGCCGGTGTTGTATTTTTTGGTGATCTCATAAGCCTCCTCGGGCGTGGGGATCATGGTCAGGACCTCCCGTTCAGGAAAATTTACCGCTATTATATGGCGGCAGAGCGGATTTGTCAACCAAAAGGCGCTGTATCCGGCGGACAAACATTTTTTCACCATTTACAAAAAATTCACTCTTGCGGGGAAAAAGGTTTTATAATAGACTAATATCAAAAAGGAAAATTATCTTTAGGGGGGTTTATCCGTGTCGGAAAAGATCCTGGTGGTGGAGGACGACGTCAACATCGCCGAGCTCCTGCGGCTCTATCTGGAGCGGGAGGGGATGCACGTGACCGTCGCCCACGACGGAGAGGCGGGGGTCGCGGCCTTTGAGCGGGAGGGGCCGGACCTGATGCTTCTGGACATCATGCTCCCCCGGCTGGACGGCTGGGGGGTCCTGCGGCAGATCCGGGCCAAGAGCAGCGTGCCGGTGATCATGGTCACCGCCAAGGGCGAGACCTTCGACAAGGTCACCGGCCTTGAGATGGGCGCCGACGACTACATCGTCAAGCCTTTCGACGTGAAGGAGGTGGCCGCCCGCATCCGCGCCGTCCTGCGCCGGTATAACGGGGAAAAGCCGGAGAACCGCAAGCGCCTTGTGTTCGACAAGCTCATCATCGACATGGAGTCCTTCGTCCTCACCGTGGACGGCAAGCGGGTGGACATCCCGCCCAAGGAGATGGAGCTTCTCTATCATCTGGCCCTGTCGCCCAACCGGGTCTATACCCGCAACCAGCTTCTGGACGAGGTGTGGGGCTTTGACTACTTCGGGGACTCCCGCACCGTGGACGTCCACATCAAGCGCCTGCGGGAGAAGCTGGAGAACGTCTCCGAGGAGTGGGCGCTGAAGACCGTCTGGGGCGTGGGGTACAAGTTCGAGCTGCGCGACCAGGAGGAGAAGTGACGGGCGGGCCATGAAGAGCTTTTTTCGGAACGTCTACGTCAAAAATTTCATCACCGTGGTGCTCCTTTTCTGCCTGTGCATCTTTATTCTGGGCATGGCCTACGCCGCCATGAGCTACAGCTACATCCTCCGGGAGCGCAGCGACGGCATGGTGGAGTGCGCCCGGACCGCCGGGGCCATGCTGCGGTCCTTCACCGCCGATGACGGCGCGGACCTGGAGGGCATCGGCATCAAGTCGGTCCTCTCCTGGATCTCCCGGATGACCGGCTACCACATGCTGGTCACCGACAGCCAGGGGCTGGTCCTCAACTGCTCCGACAAGGACCCGGACTGCCCCCACATCGGCATGACCGTCCCCGCCGCGGCGGTGGCGGCGGTGAACCGGGAGGGCGGCTACCGGGACATGACGCGCCTGGGCGGCGCCTTTGACGACAACCGGTTCGTCATGGGCGTGCCCCTGCCCGCCGGGAGCGCGGGGTACCTCTTCGTCTCCGACGAGGCCGGCCGCATGAGCGGCATCTGGCGGGGCTTCGCGGACATCTTCGCCGCCTCCGCCATTTTGGTGGCGCTGCTGTCCTTCGCCGTGGCCTTCTTCGTGGTCCGGAAGCTCAGCCGCCCCATCAAGGAGATGTCCGACGCCGCCCGCAGCTACGCCCGGGGGGACTTCACCCCCCGCGTCCACACCGGCGACAGCGAGGACGAGGTGGCGGAGCTTGCCCAGACCTTCAACGTCATGGCCGACTCCCTGGAGCGCAGCGAAAAAAGCCGCCGGGAGCTGATCGCCAACGTCTCCCACGAGCTGAAGACCCCCATGACCACCATCGCCGGCTACGCCGACGGCCTTCTGGACGGCACCGTCCCCAAGGAGCGGGAGGCCGAATGCCTCCAGATCATCTCCTCGGAGACAAAGCGCCTTTCGCGCCTTGTGCGCGGGATGCTGGACATGAGCCAGCTCCAGTCCAAGACGCCCCTGGAGCTCCAGAGCCGGACCTTCGACCTGCTGGAGGTGGTCTGCCAGAGCCTTCTGAGCCTGGAGCGGAAGATCACCTCCCGGAATCTGGATGTGGAGACGCTCCTGCCCGAGGAGGCCGTCTACGTCCACGGCGACGCGGACGCCATCACCCAGGTGGTCCACAACCTCCTGGACAACGCCGCCAAATTCGCCACCCCCGGCACGAGCCTGTCCGTCAGGCTGTGGCGGGAGGAGGGCAGGGCCTTCGTGTCCGTGTCCGACCGGGGCGAGACCATCCCCAAGGAGGAGCTGCCCCGCATCTTCGAGCGCTTCCACAAGTCCGACGCCTCCCGGAGCATGGACCGGGACGGCGTGGGCCTGGGCCTTTATATCGCCAAGACCATCCTGGACAGCCACGGAAGCTCCATCTACGTCACCAGCCGCGACGGGCTCACCACCTTCACCTTCGACATGAAGCTGGCCAAAAGCCGCCCTAATGAGCCGAGAGAGGCGTGAATATTCACAAAAAGGTTATACTTTGTTCACAACTTTCTTGCATTCGCGTGTATAATAAAACATGAAGCGATTCCTCCAGAACCGGCCATATCCCCCAATATGACCGGACAGCTTCGGCGGATCTCTCCCAATCCGTCAACTCAGCGCACGCTGAGTGTTTCTCCCTCATTTTTTGTAAATGCCCCACCCCAAACGGGTGGGGCATTTACTACTCTGCCGGGGGAGCGAAAAAAGAACCCCCGAAAGCCTTGCGGCCTCGGGGGAGTTGTCTCTATGGGGATAGGCTCAGCGCTTGGAGAACTGAGGCGCGCGACGGGCGGCTTTGAGGCCGTACTTCTTGCGCTCTTTCATTCTCGGGTCGCGGGTGAGGAAGCCGGCGGCCTTGAGGGGGGCGCGGTAGCTCTCATCGACCTCCAGGAGGGCGCGGGCGATGCCGTGACGGACGGCGCCGGCCTGGCCGGAGACGCCGCCGCCGGTGACGGTGGCCTCGATGTCCACCTTGCCGGTGACGCCCACGGTGTTCAGGGGCTGACGGACGATGAACTTCAGGGTATCAAGCCCGAAGTAGTCGTCGATATCCCGGCCGTTGACGGTGATCTTGCCGGTGCCGCCGGGGAAGAGGTGCACGCGGGCCACGGAGGACTTCCGGCGGCCGGTGCCGTACATATAGGGCTTCTTGGACGTATACATTCTCTTGCTCCTCCTTACTCCTGGGTCCAGGCTTCGGGCTTCTGGGCCTCGTGCTTGTGCTCCGCGCCGGCGTAGACGCGCAGACGGGTGAGCTGCTCACGGCCCAGAGAGTTCTTGGCCAGCATTCCCTTGACGGCCTCGGTCATGGCGAACTCGGGACGCTCGGCCATGATCTTGGCGTACTGGACCTCCTTGAGGCCCCCGATCCAGCCGGAGTGGTGGCGGTAATACTTGTCGGTGAGCTTTTTGCCGGTGAGAACGGCCTGGGACGCGTTGATGACGATGACGAAGTCGCCGCAGTCAACGTTGGGGGTGTAGTCGGCCTTGTGCTTGCCGCGCAGGAGCGTCGCGGCCTTGACGGCGGTCCGTCCAAGGGGCTTGCCCGCCGCGTCCAGGACGTACCATTTACGGGAAACGGTCTCCTTTTTTGCCAGTGTAGTGGACATGGTGTGCCTCCAAAATAGAATATAGTAGTGAAAATGCAGAAAATTTAACGTGCCCTATTTTTATAGCACGATTCCCCCGAGGTGTCAACACAAAATTCTGAAAAATTTTAAATAGGGGTCTACGTTCTTCGATTTTTAAACGTTTTCGCGCGTTTTCTGCGTTATGCTCGTGTGGCAAATGAAAATTTTTTTGAAAACCGCGCCCTTTTCCCCCGTTCCGGCGGTTCCTCAAAAAAACCTCTTTACAACCGGGAAATCTTATGTTAGAATGTCATGGATTGCCCCTCTACCTCGTTTTGTGGAGCAGCCGGCATCGCTGCCGGGGCCTTTCGACCCGTTACGCGGTGGAGTGGGGACTATGAAAAGAAAGGAGCAAAACCGTCATGATCACCAAGGAGCAGAAGACAGCCGTCATTGACGCCAACCGCCGCAGCGAGAACGACACCGGGTCCCCCGAGGTCCAGATCGCCATCCTCACGGAGCGCATCAACCAGCTCACGGAGCACCTGAAGGTCCACAAGAACGACGCCCATTCCCGTCTTGGTATGTACAAGATGATCGGCCGCCGCCGCAGACTGCTGGACTACCTCATGGAGAAGGACATCGAGCGTTACCGCGCCATCATCGCCAAGCTCGGCATCCGCAAGTAAACGATCGGGTATTATATGCGGCCCAAAACCGCATATAATACTAATCGCCAATTAAAAGCTTTAACCGAGCGGCGAGGATTTTTCGTGTCAGGCAAGGAAGACGCCGCAGGGAATACCCATTGGTATTTCCAAGGCGGCTGACGCCGCATGACGCGAAAAAGACCGGCGCGAATTAAGGCTTTAATTGGCGATTAGTATTATACCCATTGTTGCTTTTTCCACCAACCCAGGAGCCGCGTTGTTTTAGTATTTGAAAGCGCGCCCGGCACGCCGGACACGGCTTCAAGTGCTAAAAAACTCGGCTCCGCAGAAAAAAATACAAAAGGAGTCACAACATGATCATCAAGCACAGAGAATTTCCCAACTACAAAAAGTACGAGATGGACCTGGCCGGCCGGCCGTTGAAGCTGGAGGTCGGCAAGCTTGCCGAGCTTGCCAACGCCGCCGTCCTCGTCACCTACGGCGAGACCACGGTCCTGTGCACCGTCGTGGCCAGCCCCCGTCCCAAGGAGGGCATCGACTATTTCCCCCTCTCCGTGGAGTTTGAGGAGAAGCTTTACTCCGTGGGCCGCATCCCCGGCGGCTACACCCGCCGCGAGGGCAAGCCCTCCGAGCGCGGCACCCTTAGTTCCCGCATGATCGACCGGCCCATGCGGCCTCTCTTCCCCTCCGACCTTCGCAACGACGTGGTCATCACCTGCACGGTCATGTCCACGGACCACGACTGCGCCCCGGAGATCGCCGCCATGATCGGCGCCTCCGCCGCCGTCTCCATCTCCGACATCCCCTTTGCCGGCCCCATCGCCGGCGTGGGCCTGGGCCTCATCGACGGGAAGTATATCATCAACCCCACCAGCGAGGAGCGGAAGATCTCCGAGATGTACTGCACCATCGCCGCCACCATGGACAAGATCGTCATGATCGAGGCCGGCGGCCGTGAGATCCCCGAGGACGTGATGCTCCGCGGCATCATCGCCGCCCACGAGGCCATCAAGCCCGTGGTGGCCCTCATCAACCGGATGGTGGCCGAGATCGGCAAGCCCAAGTTCGAGTACGAGCACGCCTCCTTCAACCAGGAGCTCTTCGACAAGCTGGTGGACAAGTACCTGGACGACGTGCGCTACGCCATGGACACCGACGACAAGAACGTCCGCGAGGAGCGCTACAACGCCGTGGTGGACCGCATGATCGCCGAGTTCGGCGAGGAGTACCCCGAGATCACCGCGCAGCTCGAGGAGATCACCTACAAGATCCAGAAGAAGGTGGTCAAGCAGTGGCTCCTCCAGGGCAAGCGCGTGGACGGCCGCGCCATGAACGAAATAAGGCCCCTGGCCGCCGAGGTCGGCGTTCTGCCCCGGGTCCACGGCTCCGGGCTCTTCACCCGCGGCCAGACCCAGGTCCTCAGCGTCTGCACCCTGGCGACCCTCTCCGCCGCCCAGAAGCTGGACACCATCTGGGAGGAAGAGGAAAAGCGCTATATCCACCACTACAACTTCCCCAACTACTCCGTGGGCGAGGCACGGCCCAGCCGCTCCACCTCCCGGCGTGAGATCGGCCACGGGGCTCTCGCGGAGAAGGCCCTTGAGCCCGTGATCCCCAGTGAAGAGGAGTTCCCCTACGCCATCCGCGTGGTCTCCGAGGTCCTTTCTTCCAACGGCTCCACCTCCCAGGGCTCCATCTGCGGCTCGACCCTCGCGCTCATGGACGCCGGCGTGCCCATCAAGGCCCCCGTGGCCGGCATCTCCTGCGGCCTCATGCACGACGATGACGGCAGCTGGAAGACCTTCATCGACATCCAGGGCGTGGAGGACTTCCACGGCGAGATGGACTTCAAGGTCGCCGGCACCAAGAAGGGCATCACCGCCATCCAGATGGACCTCAAGAACGACGGTTTGACCTACGACATCATCGAGAACGCTTTTGAGATCACCCGGGAGGCCCGCATCCAGATCCTGGACGAGATCATGCTCCCCGTCATCTCCGAGCCGCGCCACGAGCTGGCCAAGTCCGCGCCCAAGATGATCTCCATGCACATCGACCCCGACAAGATCCGCGAGGTCATCGGCTCCGGCGGCAAGGTCATCCAGAAGATCTGCGCCGACACCGGCTGCAAGATCGACATCGACGACGACGGCTCCGTCTTCATCAGCCAGCAGGACATCGAGGCCTGCCGCGCCGCCAAGAAGATCATCGACGACATCTGCTTCGTCCCCGAGGTGGGCAAGCTCTACTTCGGCCAGTGCGTCCGCGTCATCCCCATCGGCGCTTTCGTGGAGCTTGTTCCCGGCAAGGACGCCATGTGCCACATCAAGGACCTGGAGTTCAAGCGCACCGAGAAGGTGGAGGACGTCCTGAACGTGGGCGACTGGACGTGGGTCAAGTTCTTAGGCATCGACGACCGGGGCCGCTGGAACATCTCCCGCAAGGACGCCATCCGCGAGCGCGAGGCCGAGGGCCTGCCGATCGATCGCCCGTAAAAACCAAATGCACGCGCGGCGGACAGACGCTTGTCCGCCGCGTTTTTTTGAGGTGACGGTTATGACATACGCGCTTTTGAGCAAATACCGGTCCGAGCTTATGGGGATCGCCATGATCGCGGTGATGCTGTTTCACGCCCGGGACCTGGACCTGGGGCTCCTGAACGCCCCCAAGGCACTGGGGTTCGGGGGCGTGGATATCTTTGTGCTCCTGTCCGCCATGGGCCTTAGTATGTCCCTGACGCGCCGGAGGCAGGACTTTGGGACCTATCTCCTGCGGCGGGGCCGGCGGGTACTGCCGGCCTACTACCCGGTGATGCTCGCCTACACGCTGTTCCTCCTGCTCCGGGGGCGGGCGGTGCCGTCCGCCTTCTTCTGGAACGCCGCTCTGCTCCAGTATTGGGTCCGGCCGGCGGGGCAGTTCAACTGGTACATGACGGGCCTGCTGGTCTGGTATGTGCTGATCTACCCGCTGACGGCCCTGATGGTCCGCTCCCGGCGCCGGCTGGGGCTGGTCCTGCTGGGATCGGCCCTGGGCATCGCCGTCTGTGAGCTGCTGTACCGGTCCGGGGAGTGGTATTATATGGATATCTTCTTCCGGATGCCCGTGCTGTGGGAGGGCATCCTCCTGGGGCAGTGGGTCCTGGAGAACCGGCGGCTGGGGGCCAGGGACTGGGCCGCCTGGGCGGGATGCCTAGGCATGGGGGCGCTGTGGGCCCTGGTGTATCTGAAAGGATGGACCGAGTGGGCCGCCTATATGTTCGCCTTCACCACCGTCCCGGCCTGCCTCGTCATCTGCCTTGCGCTGGATAAGCTCCCCCTGGGCTGGCTCCGGCGGGCCCTCCGGTTCCTGGGGGAGAACAGCCTGGAGATCTACCTCCTGAACGTCAGCCTTTTCGCCGAGCAGGACCTTCTCCGGCAAATCCTCGATCCCGGTCCGGGGCACTACATCTACTACGCCGTCACCATCCCCCTGAACATCCTCCTCGGCTGGGCTCTGCACAAAGCCGTCGGACTGTTCATGACCCTGCCGGCTTTTGGGAAAAGGGACGAAAGCGTAAAGAAACCGTGACAAATCGCGGGATAAAGCCCCTCCCTCCGGGAGGGGTGGCCGCGCGAAGCGCCGGCCAGGGTGGGGGCGTCTACTTTGTCGGTTTGCGATATCCGCCGTAGGGGCCGCCGTCCTCGGCGACCCGCCCCGCGGTAACCGCCAATTTTCGTTTTATCGGAACCGTCCCGTCCCGCCACGTGGCACGGGCGGACACATGGGTCCGCCCCTACGGGGAATGGGGAAAGTTATCCCATTCAACCGACATGGGAGGTCATCGAAACGCGGGTCGCCGGGGACGGCGACCCCTACGGCGTTGACTGGAGGCAATCCGAACCCTGCAACGCGGGCCGCCAAGAGTGGCGGCCCCTACGGCATAATTGGGGCGGATTCGGTTTATCGGAACCGTTGCGACAACGCACCTTGTAGGGGCCGCCACTCCTGGCGGCCCGCACGCAGTAAGTCTCGTTCACCGAAAGCCCCAGTTACGCCCCACGGGCTCGAATACCCCGCCGCCGCGGCGGCACCCCTTTTTCCGAAAAAGGGGTAGGGGAATAAGGATGCGGCGCTGCGCGCCGCCTTTATAAAAAATTGCGCCGCTATGCGGCGCATCCTTTTTAAGCCCCCTCCTCGTAGGAGGGGGGCAGGGGGGCAGCGAGGGGGGGGGGATGACTGAGCGGTGCCGATGAGCCGCTCAACATTTATTTTACTAAAAAAACACTTGACATCTTGCTTGATTTGTGGTATAATGCAAGCATCCCGAAGCTTTGAAGCTCAGCCGAGCAGACGTCCGAGGGCGGCGATGGCGGCGCAGAGGAGCGCGCCCAGGGCGGTGGGGAGGAGGGCGGCCAAAACCGTCCACTTGACGCTGCCCGTCTCCTTTTTGACGGTGAGCAGGGTGGTGGTGCAGGGCCAGTGCATGACGGTGAAGAGGCAGGTACACACCGCCGTGGTGAGGGTCCAGCCGTTTTGAATGAGCAGGGCCCGCAGGTCCTCCAGCCCCGCCCCGCCGGTGAAGGTACCGGAGGCGGTGTAGGCCATGATGAGGATGGGGATCACCGTCTCGTTGGCGGGCAGGCCCAGGAGGAAGGCCGTCAGGATGACGCCGTCCATGCCGAGAAACCGCCCCACCGGGTCGAGGAAGCCGGTGACGAGACGCAGGACCGACTGCCCGCCCACGCTCACGTTGGCGCACAGCCAGATGAGCAGGCCCGCCGGGGCGGCCACGGCGGCGGCGCGGCCCAGGACGAAGAGGGTCCGGTCTAGGAGCGACCGCACCAGCACCTCCCCCACCTTGGGGGCGCGGAAGGGCGGCAGCTCTAAGGTGGGCGACGAGCTCTCCCCCTTCAAAAGCGTCCGGCTGAGAAGCCGCGACAGGAGGAGCGTGGCGGCGACGCCCGCCACGATGAAGAGCGTCAGCACGCCGGCGGCCAGGAGGGACCGCCCCCAGCCCCCCGCGCCCACCATGAAGACGGTGATGAGGGACAGGAGGATGGGGAACCGGCCGTTGCAGGGCATCAGGGCGTTGGTCACCGTGGCGATGAGGCGCTCGCGCTTGGAGTCGATGATCCGGCACCCCACCACCCCGGCGGCGTTGCACCCCAGGCCCATGGCCATGGTCAGGCACTGCTTGCCGCAGGCCCCGGCCTTTTTGAAGCTGTGATCCAGGTCGAAGGCCACCCGGGGCAGGTAGCCCAGGTCCTCCAGGAGGGTAAAGAGGGGGAAGAAGATGGCCATGGGCGGGAGCATCACGCTGACCACGTAGCTCAGCACCCGCCATACCCCCAGCACCAGGGCGTCGTGGAGGGCCGCCGGCGCGCCCAGGGCGCGGAGCCCCCGGCTCATGGCGTCCCCCAGCCGCTCAAAGAGGGCGTAGAGCCAGTCGGAGGGCCCGTTGGCCCCCTTGAGGGTCAAAAAGAAGATGAGCGCCATGAGCAGGAGCATCACCGGGATGCCCGTGAGCCGCCTTGTCAGAAGCCGGTCCAGCCTCAGCTGCCGCCGGTCGTACCCCTCCGTGCCGGAGACGCATCGGGCGCAGAGCTCCCCGGCGCACCGGTAGACCCGCTCGATGAGCCGGTCCGTCAGCCGGTCGATGCCGGCCTCCGCAAGCCGCCGCCGGCTGTCCGAAAGGAGAGGCTTTACGTCCGGATGCTCCCGGAGGTCGAAGCCCAGCTTCTCCGCCGCCGCGTCCAGGAGCCCCCTGTCGTCCTCCAGGAGCTTCAGCGCCGCGAACCGGGGATTCAAGCGCCCGTCCAGGATGTTCTCCAGCCGCAGCTCCAGCCCGTTTACCTCCCGCTCGATGGCGGGGTCGTACCGAACGGTGTAGGCGTAGGGCCGCTTTTGAAAGGCCGCCGTCTCCCGGCGCAGGTCCTCCAGTCCCTGGCCCCGCCGGGCGGCCATGCCCACCACGGGGATCCCCAGGGCCTCCGACAGGGCCTTGGTGTCCACCCGGACCCCCCGGCGCTCGGCCTCGTCCAGGAGGTTCACCGCCAGGATGACGTTGGGCGTCACCTCCAGGATCTGCAAGGTCAGGTTCAGGTTCCGCTCCAGCGCCCCGGCATCGGCCACGGCGATGACCAGATCCGCCCCGCCCAGGGCGATGAAGTCCCGGGCGGCCTCCTCCTCGGCGGAGCTGGCCCGGAGGGAATAGGCGCCGGGGATATCCACGAGACGGTAGGTTTTCCCCTTATATTTGTAGGTCCCGGCGGCGGTGACCACCGTCTTTCCGGACCAGTTGCCGGTGTGCTGGTGAAGGCCGGTGAGGCCGTTGAAGACCGTGGATTTGCCCACGTTGGGGTTGCCGGCCAGAGCCGCCGTCACGTCGGCGGTACCGACCGAGACATCCCCGCCGGCGGCGTTTTTCCCCACGGAAAGGCGGGTCAGTCCCATGCCTCGGCCCCCTTTCGCACTGTGATCGACGCAGCGTCGCCTCCCCGGAGGGCGATGACCGACCCCCGCACCAGGTACGCCCGGGGGTCCCCCGAGGGGGCGGCGAAGAGGCACTCCACCCGTGCCCCCGGCGTGAAGCCCAGGTCCAAAAGGCGGGCGCGCAGCTCGCCGCCCCGCCCGATCCCCTCCACGACCCCCGCCGTCCCCTCCGGCAGGGCGCTCAGCGCAAGTTCCATAAAAAACCGTTTCCTTTCATGATGCTGGCCTATCCTATGCAGTCCGGAAGGCCCGCGCCACCGGGGAAGGGCGTTTCCCTCTTGAAAAACCTGTCCGAATCGCATATAATAACCCTGCCTTGCAAGGAAGGAGGGCGCTTTTTATGGTCAAAAAGACACCGAAGCAGTGGGCCGTGTGGTTTCTCGTGTTGAATGTGGGCCTCATCGCCACCGCCGCCGGCATTTCGCTCTTCAAATCTCCCAACCACTTCGCCATGGGCGGCACCTCCGGTATGGCGGTGGTCATGGCGGCGCTGTGGCCGGGGCTCAACGTCTCCGGGGCCATGTTCATCATCAACGCGGCCCTCATTCTCGTGGGCTTCCTCTTCCTGGGCCGGAGCTTCGGCTGGGGGACCATCTACGCCTCCGTGGCGCTGTCGGTCTATGTGGCGGCCTTTGAGTGGCTTGTCCCCCTCTCCGCGCCTCTCACCGACGACCCCCTCCTGGAGGTCCTCTGGGCCGTGATCCTCCCCGCCGTGGGCACCGGCATGGTCTTCAACATCGGCGCCTCCACCGGCGGCACGGACATCATCGCCATGATCCTCTCCAAGCACACCTCCCTGGAGGTGGGCAAGGCCCTGCTGGTGCCGGATTTCGTGATCACCGCCTGCACCTTCTTCATCTTTGACGTGAAGACGGCCCTCTACAGCCTCACGGGCCTTCTCATGAAGACGTTCCTCGTGGACATCGTCATCGACGGCATCAACTCCCGGAAATACTGTACCATCATCTCCTCCCACCCCGAGGAGGTGAAGGACTACATCCTCCGAAAGCTCAAGCGCGGCGCCACCATCACCAAGGCCGAGGGCGCCTTCACCGGCAAGGCGGAGCTCATGATCACCACCGTCCTCACCCGCCGCCAGGCGGTGTACCTCCGGAACTTCATCCGCTCCATCGACGCCCACGCCTTCATCACCATGGTCAACTCCTCCCAAATCATCGGGAAGGGGTTCAGGGAGATATGAAATATATTTTAGAGGAGTACGTAAATGATTCGGGAAACTAACGGGATCATGATCCGTGACGCGAAGATCGAGGACGCCGCGCGGCTTTGCCGGTGGTGGAACGACGGGGAAGTGATGGCCCACGCCGGATTTCCCAACGGGTTGGGCACCACGGCCGCGAAGGTCGAGGCTCAGATCAAAGGGAACGACCGCAATCGCGTACACATGATCCTTTATAACGGTATCCCGATAGGGGAAATGAACTATCGCGACATGGAAAACAGGGTCTGCGCGATCGGCATAAAGATTTGCGACAGCGCGTATCAGAACAAGGGCCTGGGGAAAGTCATTTTAAGCCTTTTCATAGACGGACTGTTCCATGAGCTGGGATATGAGAAGATCGTATTGGATACAAACCTAAAAAACACGCGGGCACAGCACGTATATGAACAGCTTGGCTTCCGAAAGGTGAGAACAAACATCGATTCATGGAAGGACCAGCTCGGCCGTTTACAGTCCAGCGTTGATTATGAGCTGACAAAGGAGCGGTTTATTTCTTATTTTTGGGAGGGATAGAATGGTCATCAAGAACTATGATGAATCCTATCGGGATGATTTGATTTTTATGGTTTTACAGGCCAAAGACGCATTGGGAAAAAGACCGACAATCAACGAGGATTTATGGGATATAAAGGCAAATTATCTGGATCGCGGCGATATGTTTTGGATTGCGGTCGATGAAAATGACAGAGTGATCGGGTGCGTTGGATACTCTAAAATCGTCGGTACAACAGAGGCGTTTCTCCACAGACTGTTTGTCAAGCCCTCTGAAAAGCGGAAAGGAATAGGAACCGCGCTTCTTAAGATCGCCGAATCATCCATGCGTGATAATGGCGTAACCGTATCTAGAGTTCATCTTGGTTCCTCAAAGGAGCAGTGGTTTGAATCCTATTCATTCTATCCAAAGAATGGGTATTATGAAGTTGAACCGAGATATATGAAAAAAGAGCTGTACCCTCAAGATGATCTTGCGGAGCTTGAACCAAAGCCGAGGAAAAATTGAAAAGTGTGCCTTTGCGTTAATTTTAAGGATAGCATAGGGAAAAAACGAGAGTTGAGGATTCTTATGCTTGGCAGATTGCGAAATATGACTTCCATTTATTTGGTAAATGATGAGAATGTACTATTGTTGTACAGACAGGGCGGCAGAGTCGTAAATAATGTTTGGACAGGTTCCGCGGGCGGGCATTTTGAAGAAAATGAATTGAATGATGCAAAAGCCTGCGTACTGCGGGAAATGCAGGAAGAACTCGGGATAACGGAAGACGATATCGAGGGCCTTTCCTTAAGGTATATTACCTTAAGGCGTACAAAGGAAGAAGTGCGGCAAAACTATTATTTTTTCGCGCGTCTGAAACAGGATTGTGACCTCATATCAAACGAAAGAATTTTAAAGTGGTTTCCAATGAATGAGTTACACGAATTGGAGATGCCTTATACCGCCAAATTTGTTATAGAGCATTACTTGAAAAAGGGAAAATATACATCGGAAATGTATGTTGGCGTTGCGGACGGAGACAAGGTTGATTTTATACAATTCCCGGCATATTCGTAAGAACGAACTATTTTTGTTCTTCAAAAGGGGCAAATAAAAGAAATCCTCACCGCTGTTGCGGAGGGATATGATCCTCAAACGATGCAAACCCGCCGTCCGGCTTGACTTTGGGGGCGGGGGTGGTATAATATAGGGCTATCGCATTTGAAAGGACGACAGATATGGCTGACAACGACAGCAGGAATTTCATCGAAGCCTTTGTGGCGGAGGACATCGCCCCCGGCGGGCGGTTTGAGGGGATGCGGGTCCACACCAGGTTCCCGCCGGAGCCCAACGGGTATCTGCACATCGGCCACTGCAAGGCGCTGTGCATCGACTTCGGCACCGCCGCGCGCTTTGGCGGCATCTGCAATCTGCGGATGGACGACACCAACCCCGCAAAAGAGGACACCGAGTACGTGGACGCCATCAAGGAGGACATCCACTGGCTGGGCTTTGACTGGGACGACCGGTTCTTCTACGGCTCGGACTACTTTGAAAAGACCTACGAGCTGGCCGTCGGACTCATCAAAAAGGGCCTGGCGTACGTGTGCGAGCTGACGCCGGAGCAGTTTAAGGAGTACCGGGGCGACACCGCCACCCCCGCCCGTTCCCCCTGGCGGGACCGGCCCGTGGAGGAAAATCTGGACCTCTTCGAGCGCATGAAAGCGGGCGAGTTCCCCGAGGGGAAATATACCCTCCGGGCGAAGATCGACCTCACCTCCGGCAACTTCAATATGCGCGACCCGGTCCTCTACCGCATCCGCTACATCGAGCACCACCGCCAGGGGACGAAGTGGTGCATCTTCCCCATGTACGACTTTGCCCACCCCATCCAGGACGCGCTGGAGGGCATTACCCACAGTCTCTGCTCCCTGGAGTATGAGGACCACCGGCCCCTTTACGACTGGGTCATCAACCACGTGGACGTGCCCGCCAAGCCCCGGCAGATCGAGTTTGCGCGCCTTGGCATCACCAACACGGTTCTTTCCAAGCGCAAGCTGAGACGGCTCGTGGAGGAGGGATACGTCTCCGGCTGGGACGATCCGAGAATGCCCACGCTGTGCGGACTGCGGCGGCGCGGCTATACCCCGGCGTCCATCCGGGCCTTCACCGACAAGATCGGCGTGGCGAAGGTCCCCTCCACGGTGGATTACAGCCTCCTGGAGGCCTGCCTCCGGGACGACCTCAACGCCCACGCGCCGCGGCGCATGGCGGTGCTGCGCCCGGTGAAGCTCATCATCGACAACTACCCCGAGGGGTTGGGCGAGCTGGTGATGGTGGAGAACAACCCCAACGACCCGGAGGCCGGCATCCGGCCCGTCAGCTTCTCCCGGGAGCTGTGGGTAGAGGCGGAGGACTTCATGGAGGTCCCGGCGCCCAAATATAAGCGCCTGACGCCGAACGGTCCCGAGTGCCGCCTTAAGGGCGCGTATCTCGTTACCTGCACCGGCTGCGACAAGGACGAAGACGGGAACGTCACCGCCATCCACTGCACCTACGACCCGGAGTCCTTTGGCGGCGACCCCGCCGACGGCCGAAAGGTCAAGGGAGCTACGCTCCACTGGGTGGACGCCGCCACCGCCGTGGATATGGAGGCGCGGCTTTACTCCAACCTCTTCCTGGACCCGGACCCGGACGCCTTCGGCGACGCATACGTGGAGCACATCAACCCCGAAAGCCTCCAGATCGTCACCGGCTGCAAGGCCGAGGCGGCCCTGGCGGAGGCAAAGCCCCAGGACGACTTCCAGTTCCTGCGGCTGGGGTATTTCACCGTGGACAAGGACTCCGCGCCCGGGAAGCTGGTCTTCAACCGGTCCGTGGCGCTGAAGGACGGGTTTAAAAAGTGAGCCCCGGCCCGCGCCTGAATCCCCCCGCCGGGGCGGACATCGCCGTGGGGGTCACGGATAACGTGAACGCCCCCTGGCTCGCCCCCGGCGACACCATGTATATAAGCCGCGCCGAGGCGCTGGAGCCGGGAGAGATGGGCGTTTTTCAGCTGGACGGGAAGCTCGTCTGCCGCCAGTACGCCGAGGACAGCGAGGGGAACATCTACCTCTTCGCCCTCAACCGCGCCCGCCGGGACGCGGACATCACCGTCCCCGCCTCCCGCGACGCGGCCCTGGTGGGCCGGGTCCTCCTGCCCTATACCCTCCCCCTGCCGGGGGCGGAATAAGGGCGGGGGAGGGCTGAACGGCCCGATAGACGCCCCCACCCTGCCCATCGCTTTGCTCGGGCACCCCTCCCGGAGGGAGGGGCTTTGGCAGGTTGCGTTTATCGAAACCGTTCTCACGTCCAACGCTCGCTGCCCCCCTGCCCCCCTCCTACGAGGAGGGGGCTTTTTAAAAGGTTTTGCGCCGCTTTTGCGGCGCAAATTTTTATAAAAGCGGCGCAAAGCGCCGCAGGCTTTGATTGTCCGCCCGTGGCACGTGGTGGGACGGGAACGGTTCCGATAAATTGAACCAGCTCCATTTACGCCGTAGGGGCCGCCACTCCTGGCGGCCCGCGTTGCATGGCTTGAATTGCCCCCAGTCAACGCCGTAGGGGTCGCCGTCCTCGGCGACCCGCGTTACGATGACCACCAATGTTGGTTGAATGGGATAACCTCCCGCATTCCCCGTAGGGGCGGACCCATGTGTCCGCCCGTGCCCACGTTGCGGGACGGGGCGGGTCAATTATCGACGGGCGGGTCGCCCGGGAGGGCGACCCCTACGGCCGCCAACGGAGGCGGTTCATTTTTTAAAATGTTCGCTTCAATCGAAGATAGACCCCATTTTGGCCACATACAGCTCGGTGACGGTGACGTCGCCCTGGGCGGAGAGGGAGAGGGCGCGGGAGTCGGGCTCCTCGGTGTAGGCGCGGATGCTGATGGCCTTGGTGTCGTTGAAGAAGCCCTCCGCCAGGGAGCGGTCGATGTAGATCTCCATGGTGACGGTCCCGTCCTCGTTGGCCAAGGCCCCGGAGACGGAGGCGGCCTTACAGCCCTCGCCCTTATTCTCGGTGCGGCCCTTGATGACGCCGTTCACCGGGTCGTAGGTGAAGCTGGTGGCGTCCCACTTGCCGCCCTGCTTCATGCTGACGGTGAACTCTGTGGCGCTGCCCAGGTCCACGGTGAGGCGGATGTAGAGCATATCCTCGTCAACATCCTTGAGAGCGGCGTTGGCGTCCTCAAGGCTTGCGTTTTTGAGGTCCACCAGCGTCTCCTCCTCCAGGCTGTGGAGGGCGTCGATGGGAGAGATCATCATGTCCGTGCCCTCGTCGTTGAGCCAGATCTTTCGGGCCAGCCCCACGGTGTGGGCCCAGCCGGAGGCGCCCTGCTCGCCGGCGCCGCGCTGGTCCTGCATGATGGAGAACATGTAGGTGTCCCCGCTCACCGGGTCCACAAGGCAGGAGGGCCCGGTGAACACGTTGGCGCCGTAGTCCAGGAGCTTCGGCATCTCACCGAACTCAGGGTCGGGAGTGAATTTGCCGGTGGCGAGATCGAAGTCCCCCAGCCAGTAGTAGACCTTGTTGTCGGCGCTGGAGGCCGGCGCGGGGGAGACGGAAAAGAAGTATTTGGTGACCGTCCCGGCCTCGTTGGTCACGGGCAGGAGGATGGGCAGCTCCCAGCTGGTGCCGTAGAGGGAGGACTGGTTTTTCATCTCGTAGACAGGCCCCTTGTAGACCCAGTTTTGCTCCACGGTGCCGTTGGGCTTGAGCTCCAGGGTGTCGGTGGTGTAGAGAAGCGCCGTGCCGCCGTTGGTTGTGGCGGAGCCGGAGCAGACGATCATGCACCAGGTGTCGCCCTCCTTCCAGATGGAGGGATCCCGGAACTCGCCGGGACGGCCCTGGCCGGATTGCTGGATGACGGCCAGCTCGTCGCAGATGACCCAGTCGGTGAGCTCCGGGTCCATAAGGTCCGCGGGGTAGGCCACGCCGATGTTCTGGTTGGAGATGAGGCCCGGAGTGTCGGCGAAGGCGTCGTTGCCGGCGGTGAAGAAGAGGAGCGGCACGCCGTTTTTATCCAAGGCCGCGCCGCCGGACCAGACGCCGTCCGGGACCACGCTGTTTTCCGTGGGGACGATGGCCTCCTTGACGGGCTTCCAGTTGACCATGTCGTCGCTCACCAGGTGCCCCCAGCAGATGTTGCGCCAGTAGGAGCCGGTCATGTTGGTCTGGTAGAAGAGGTGGTAGACGCCGTTATAGTAGACCGGCGCGTGGGGCTCGTTCATCCAGAACTGATAGGGCCCGCCGTGGAACTGGGGGCGGGTGTAGTCGCCGGTGAGGATGTTCTGGAGCCAGATGTCGGAAAACTCGATGTCGGGGACCTTGACGCTGTCATAATATGCCTTGATCTCGTCGGCGGAGAGGGCGGTGGAGTATAGCTTCACCTCATCCAGGTATCCGCTGGCCACGTTGAGGTAGCCCGCCGTCAGGCGCTCGGCCTCCATGTTCCGGCCCACGGACAGGGCCTTGTTGGAGGCGGCGGCCACCGTCTCGTCGCTGTCCACGGTCATGGAGTCCACCAGATCCCCGTTGAGGTAGAGGCACATCTTCCCGGCCTTGGCGTCGAAGGTGGCGGTGACCAGGTTCCAGGCGTATTTTTGGAGGTTCTCGCCGTCGGACCAGAGGGTGAGCCAGTCGTTGCCGGTGCCCACCTGAAAGCTCAGCCGCCCGAAGCGCTGGTAGCCCAGGATGAAGCCGGTCATGGCGGTCTTGTCGTACTGGCTGACGATGCCGGTCAGGTTGTCGGTGCCGTTCTCGGCGGCGTGGGGGTCGTCCCACTCGAAGGTCCGGGGGGCGATCCACGCCTGGACCGTGAGGGCGGGGCCGGAGACGGTGATGTCGCTGCGCTTATAGTTCACATAGGTGCTGGTGCCGTCTAAGAGGATACAGCCGCCGCTGATGCCCTGGCTGCGCCACTGGGGGTCCTGGTCGTCCATGTAGGCGGCGTGGCTGAAAGCGTAGCTCAGCTCAGTGTCCGGCAGGTGCCCGGAGGCGTCCTTGACGGTGGCGCCCTGGCCCTCGTCGAAGGTCAGGTGCAAAAGAAGGCTCTTCTCCTGCTTGTTCCCGCAGGCCCCCAGCAGAAGGACCAGACAGAGCGCAAGAAACAGCACCGGGAGCAGTTTTTTCTTCATAACAATCTCCTTCCTGGGAAATCAGGGAGGGCCGGCCGGCAGTCTTGTACTGCCGACCGGCCGAAACATGGGAGGGACAAGCGGGCTTATTTGAGATTCTGGGCCAGCTGCCAGGGGATCTGGATCTCCACGGGCTGTTCCTCGGCGGTGTGGCCGTCCATGACGGTGTCGGCCATGCTCGCCACGTCGGGGGCCGTCTCGTAATAGGTCACGACCTCGTCAAAGAACCCGTGGGCCCAGGGAGTGGTGACTTCCTCATCGCACAGGACGATGTAGAGCTCCTCGCCGATATGGCCGGAGAGGTCCATGACGTAGGTGGCCATGTCGCCCCAGGCGCCGCCCTGCCCCACGTGGGGGAAGTTGGCGTCGTTGAAGCGGTTCTGCTTATAGTATCCGATCTCGGTGCCGTCGGCGGTGTAGACGCGCACAGCGGAGGCGGAGCCGCCCATGCGGACGGAGATGAAGCCGGAGCCGGCCAGGGTGAAGTTGGTGGACCGGACCTGCCAGGTGCCGGCCTCCTCGATGCCGGTGTTGAACCCGTCCAGGTGGTAATTGCCGGCCTGGTTGTAGGGCAGCTCCTCGCCCCAGTAGGTGGCGGCGCTGATGACGCCGGTGGGATTGCCGTCCACGATGCTCCAGCCGTCGGTGAGGACCGTCCAGCCGGCCAGGTTCCCGGACTCAAAGCCTCCGTTGGCGACGCTGTTGCGGTCGGCCATGGCGATGACGGTGAAGCTGGCGTCGGCGGTCTTGCCCTCGTAGGAGGCGGTGTAGGTCACCGTGTACGCGCCGGGGGCGGTCATGTCAAGGGCGTCAAAGCCGGCTGTGAGCTCGGTGCCGTCGGGGGCGGTGACCCTGGTGACGGCGATGTCGGTGACGGTGTCGCTGCCGAAGGAGGCGGCGGCGCCGGTGAGGAGCGCGGCGACGTCCACCGTGCCGCAGTCAACCACCGCGTTTTGGGCGTAGCCGGTGAAGGTCAGGGACTGGAGGGGCACGGGATAGGGGTAGCTCGCGTAATAGTTGCGCAGGGTGGTGAGGTCGTCGTAGGACGCGGAGGTGTAGGTCTCGTTCTGGATCTTCTCCATCTGCTCCACCTCCAGCGCCGCCACCTCGTCCCGGGTGAGGGAGACGCGGAAGTCGTCCACGCAGATGAAAGCGAAGCCGCCGCTGGAGCCGTCGTTGGCGTCCACCACCTTGAGGTAGACGACCTTGCCGATGTACTGGCTGGCGTCCATGTACATTCTAAGGAGCGTCAGGGCCAGGGCGGGGTCGGAGAAGTAGGTGTTCTCGACCTTGATGAGCTCCTCGTCCGTCTCCCCGTCGCACAGGGCCACATAGGAGCCGCCGTTGCCGCAGCCCATCATGAAAGTGATGAACCCGTCGCCGCCCAGAGTGAACTTCTGGGAGCGGATGGCGCCGGTGAGGTTCTCCGCCGTGGCGCCGTTGTTGTTGCCGTCGAAGTAGTAGTTCCCCTCGCCGTAGACGGACCGGTCGGTCCAGTAATACTGGCTGGTGGGGACGACGCCCGCCACGGTGATGGCCTTGCCCTCCAGGGTCTTCCAGCCGGTGAGGTCCCCGGTCTCAAAGCCGCCGTTGACGATGGTGGTGGCGGCGGGGTCCTCCTCAAAGGGCTTCTCGCCGTATGTATCCAGCTGCTTCTGGCGCTCGGTCTGGGCCGCGGCCACCTCGGCGTCGTCCTTGCAGACCTTGAAGGCGTCCACGTTGACCCAGGCAAGGTCGGAGCCGTCGTCGTTGTCGGTGATCTTAATGTAGATGCTCTTGCCCACGTGGGCGCTGAGGTCCACCACCTTGGTGATCAGGTGCTCGGTGATGAAGAGCCCGTCGCAGTCGGTGTTGGCGACCTTGGCAAGGACGGTGTCGGAGCCGGATTCGATGAACTCCACATAGCACTTGTCCTGGTTGAGGCCGGCGCCCATTTTAAAGGTGATGAAGCCGTTGCCGCCCAGCTTGAAGACGTCGCTGGTCAGGGTCCCCTTCATGGCCGGGTTGCCGCCCTTGGTGCCGGCGAAATACTGATTGCCGGTCTTCTCCATGGGGACGCCGTTGATCTTCTCGTCCCCCACAAGGCCGCGGACGTTGAAGGCCGCGTCCTCCTTGGTCCAGCCTACCCATTTGCCGGAGGTGTCCTCAAAATCGCCGTTGACGATGTCGTCGGCCGGCTTATCCCCGTCGGAGCCGTTGCCGCAGGCGGCCAGCGCCAGACCGAGACACAGGACCAGGAGCAGGGCGATTGCGCGTGTCAGCTTATTTTTCATGATCCATCCCTCTTTCAGATTTTTTCCGGCCGCTTGGCGGGCGGCGCGGAGGAGTGCGCGGGTTCGAGAATAACGTTTCACGTTCAAGAATGGTTTCATTATAGATTCGTCATAATATTTTGTCAAGCGGGTTTTGAGAATTAGAAAGGATTTGTATTTTTGCCTAAGTTCTCAGGAGAAAATTTGTGCAAAATGCAGAGGAAATCTGGCTGAAACGTTTTCCTCTACCCGGAAGTATGGCAATTTTGCACAAAAATGCGCCGCAAATCTTGTAATGACTCACAATTGCAATTCCGATTCGGTCATGTTATGATAAAAGCGCTGATATGAAACGGTTTCCCACAGGCGTTAAGGCATTCAGCCTTACGAATATATTACCCGGGCCGGTTACTCCGCTTTTATGGCCGGTCCGAGGACAAAAAAGGAGGTCAAAAAACTCCCGGCGTTCCGGGTGCGGCAGTGTGGAGACCTGCCGTAAAAGCCCAAAGGCTGTGCCTTGGGTGAGGTATCGGGGCAAGTTCACCCCGTATCAGAACGAAGCAAATGTCAGAAGTCATCCTGAAAAACTTAAAGAAGGTCTATGAGGGCAACGTCACGGCGGTCCACGACGTGAATTTGACCATCAAGGACAAGGAGTTCATCGTCCTGGTCGGCCCCTCCGGCTGCGGAAAGTCCACCACCTTGAGAATGGTGGCCGGCCTGGAGGAGATCAGCGGCGGCGAGCTCTACATCGACGGGAAGCTCTGCAACAACGTGGAGCCCAAGGACCGGGACATCGCCATGGTCTTCCAGTCCTACGCCCTCTACCCCCACATGACCGTCTACAACAACATGGCCTTCGCGTTAAAACTGAAGAAGGTCCCCAAGGACGAGATCGACAAGAAGGTCCGCGAGGTGGCGGAGATTCTGGACATCACCCAGTATCTGGACCGCAAGCCCAAGGCTCTGTCCGGCGGCCAGCGGCAGCGCGTGGCGATAGGCCGCGCTATGGTCCGCGACCCCAAGGTGTTCCTCATGGACGAGCCTCTCTCCAACCTGGACGCCAAACTCCGTAACCAGATGCGCGCCGAGATCATCAAGCTGCGCTCCCGCATTAACACCACCTTTATGTACGTGACCCACGACCAGACCGAGGCCATGACGCTGGGCGATCGCATCGTCATCATGAAAGACGGCTTTGTGAACCAGATCGGCACGCCCACGGAGGTGTTTGATAAGCCCGTGAACCTCTTCGTGGCCGGCTTTAT
>CANROC010000018.1 GCA_947632175.1 uncultured Oscillospiraceae bacterium
CTCGCTTACACTGTTTAATTCGCAAGGTGCATCCCCGCTTCGCCTCGCGGCTCAGCGGACTTTTAGAATAACATAACTTCGAACCCTTGTCAAGACCTTTTTCAATCTTTTTTTCGAGGATTTTTTGCCATGTCATCCGCTGTTTTTCAACAGCTTGCTTACTATACACCATAGCCGGGGAAAATGTCAACACTTTTTTTACGATTTTTCAAAAAAATTCGCGGGGTGCCCCGACCCCGCGAAAGCCGCCGGCGGAACCCACTACATCTTGTGGTTTTCCCTCTCGGCCAGCACAGGCTGGAGCTGCCGCCCCTCCAGCGCCGCCTCCACCGTGGCCTCGATCTTACTGAGGTCGGCGGCCAGGGAGCAGGGCTTGCCCTCCGGGTCGTCCTGGTAGAAGGGCACAAAATAGATGTTCTTCCGGGCCAGGAGCTTTCCGATGTTCTCCGCGTTGGCCCCCAAAGCGTCGTTGGTGGAGACGGCGATGACCACGGGCCGGCCGTTCCTCAGGTGGGCCTTGGCGGCCATGGTGACGGCGGAGTCCGTGACGCCGTTGGCCATCTTCGCGATGGTGTTCCCCGTGCAGGGGACGATGATCAGGACGTCCAGGAGCTTTTTGGGCCCGATGGGCTCCGCCTTGACGACGGAGTCCACGATCTTCTTCCCCGAGGCGGCCTCCAGCCGCGCCCGGAAGTCCTCCGCCATGCCAAAGCGCGTGTCCGTCACGGCGCTTGCTTCCGACATGATGGGCGTCACGTCATATTCGCCGCAAAGCCGCTCAAAGGCGGCCACGGCCTTTTGAAATGTACAGTAGGAGCCGCACAGGGCGACGCCCGCTCTCAACCTTTCCATTGGCTGCACTCCAATTCCTTCCACATATGATAGATGGTGTCCCGGATGGCCGCCCCGGCGGTCTCCGGCGCGGCCTTGCCCGGGAGTCCCGGGGCCCACAGGGCCCGCAGGCCCAGCTCCTCCGCCGCCGCAAGGTCCGCCCCGCCGGGCTTGGAGGCCAGGTCCAGAACGAAGCAGTTTTTATCCAGCTCCCCCAGAAGCTCCCAGCCCAGCACCGGCGCCGGGACGGTGTTCACCACGGCGTCAAAGCCCCGGACCGCCCCGGCAAGCCGCCCGGTGTCCGCCGGCTCCAGCCCCAGGCTCTCGATCCAGGCCCAGTCCTTCGGCTTCCGGGCGGAGACAGTGACGCGCGCGCCCAGGAGCTGCAATCGCAGGGCCAGGAGCTTGCCGATGCGGCCGAAGCCCACCACGAGGACCTTCGCCCCCAACAGCGTCACCGGCAGCTCCCGCATCAAAATCTCCAGCGCCCCCTCGGCGGTGACGGCGGCGTTCTTGACCGTCAGCTCCTCCCGGGCGAAATAGTCCGCCACGCGAAGGCCCCGGGCCTCGGCGGCCTTCGCGAAGACGCCCTCCGGCTTCCCCGCCAGCACCAGCGCGTCCGGCGGGATGGCCTCCGCCAGCGCCCGCGCAGAAATGGGCGCGGCCGCCAGCGGCGCGTTCAGCTCCTCCCCGCCGCCCGTGGGCAGCGGCAAAATCACCGCCCGCGCCCTCTCCAGCGCCTCTTTAAGGCTCCCGGCACGCGGCAGCGCCGGGTCCCCGCGCTCCAGGCCAAAGCACCGGACACCGTGCCCGTCCCGGACCAACAGCCCCGCCAGCGCCTCGATCCTCCCGTCCCCGCCAATCACCGCAGCTTCCATCCCCAAGCCTCCCCTTTCAGCGTTCCCTACATTCTATTCCGGAGGGAGGAGGATGACACAGAGGGGCGCGTGCGGGCCGCCGGGGACGGCGACCCGCACGGCGTATATGCAAATGCGTTTTTGGCAATACATCGTTTACGCATGAACGCGCATTAAGCTGATATAGTCTGCAACAGCGGAATTTAACAGGCCCATATCAAGGCATTGGTCGAGCCGCAGGGGTTTGTTTTCCTTTACAGCGTTCATCAATTGACCCTGCACGATTTTCAGCTTTTGACTTATCTGAGCTTCCCCGATCAAATCCAGCATAGTGATTCCATCCAGCAAAATCGCGCGGAACAGCGTATCCATGGACGCCCGGATATCCATCGGGGATCTTTCCTGTGAGCAGAAGCCGGCGATTTCTTTCGCCAACGACTGAAGGACAACTATGGAGTGCTTTACAATATCTTCAGTTTTAACAGCTTCACAAGCGGTCTTACTTAAAACAGCCACCATGACTGATTCATCGACCCGCTGCAAAAGCTCCTGCCCTGAAAACAACAGCGTATCAGGCTCGTCAGACTGCTCCCATTTGTTATTGAGCATACAGAATTTTCCGTCTCTCATTCCTGTGTAAACCACGGCGTGCTTATTCCGCTCGGTTACATAGATGCCCAGCATGGCATACCGTAAATCGCGAAGATACTCGCAAAGCTGTTCTTTGCGCACTTCCTTTTCCGTCATGGTATAGCCGATGGGCTTTAAGTAGAGATCGAACCATTTCGCGCCTTGAAGCATTGGCCCCGAAAGATAACATCCATCCTCGTAGTCAAGCAAAAACGGCAGACCCATTTCAAGCGCGATCGTTCTGTCCTCGGTATCTACCCCATAAAGCGACAAAAGATTTGCGATTCCCGCGTAAGAACACGATGAATTGAACGTCATATACTTCATAGAACCATTTCCTTCTCAAAAATCTATCATTTTTCAATACAGAAATTATAGCACACGATTGTGAAAAAATATATCATCAGCGGAGACGGGCCGCCGTGGGCGGCGGCCCCTACAGCGTAATACTAATATCTATTTAAAAGGAGACACCGAGCGGCGAGGATTTTTCGTGTCAGGCAAGGAAGACGCCGCAGGGAATACTGTATGTATTCCCAAGGCGGCTGACGCAACCGGGGTCCCCGGTGGGCAAAGCCCGCCGGGGAGAGGAGGAGCGAACACAGCGCCTGAGGGCGGCCAAAGGGAGCCCGAAGCAAAGCGTGTTCAGCGACGACGATGCGAAAAAGACCGTCGCGAATGTCTTGTTTTAATTAGATATTAGTATAAAGCGGTCCGTGTTGTTATCCGTCGTTTCATTCATCTCACCCCAACCCCACGAAATCGCCTCCCCGCACCGGAACACGCCGGTATGGGGAGGCGCTCATTATCTTCGCGGCTCAGAACTTGTAGGTGCCCGCGTTGATGACCACGGTGTCCGGGTCGTTGGGCTGGGCGAGGGAAAGGACGCCGGAGCGGATCAGGTCCACCTCCTCGCTGACGGCGCGGACGGCGTCCTCCTGCTCCGGGGCGCAGTCCACCACGTTGCAGTCCCGGATGACAAGGCCCTTTTCGATCTCCTCCGGCGTCAGGCTCTCCTCCAGGGTCACGAGGCTGCAATCAAGGCACGTAACGGCGCCCTCCCGCTCCAAAAGCGGCCGATCGACCGCAGCGATGTCCTTTCCCTGCAGGAGCTTCCCCCGGTAAGCAAAGATGTCCCCGCAGTCCGGGTCCAGCTCCTCCAGAAGCTCCCGGCACTCCTCCGGGACCACGGCCCGGCCCGTCACGTGCAGGCCCTCCACCTTTGAAAGGGCCCCGGCGTCCCGGCGGTCGAGGCACAGGCTCCCGTCGATCCAGAGCCTCTTTCCCCGGCGAAGCTCCCGTTCGGTGAGGCGGCACTGGCCCTCAAGATACGCCCAGCCGTCGGGGTAGACCGTCAGATCCTCGGGCTTCTCGGGTTCCGCGACCTTCAGCGCCGCCTCCAGCAGTCCCTCCGGCGCCGCCAGCTTGCCGCAGAGGACCCGCGTCCCGGTCTGTGCCAGGGCCTCCAGCTCCTTGGGATCCCCCACGGTGACGGTGCCCCGGGCGTAGACCTTCTTCCCGCTAAAGCGCAGGCGGAACACGCGGTCCAGGACGAGCCCACCGTCCACATAGAGATACCCGTCGGGGTAGACGGTCTCCGACCCCACCACCTCGATCTTCGGGCTCCGGTCGGACCGGGCGCACACCAGCGAGCCGGTGACGTGGACGGCCTCAAAGCTGTCCGCCGCCGTGCCGGCTCCCGGCTCCAGGGTCAGGGACCCGGTGACGGTCAGGACAGCGGGCCTTGTCTGCACGTCCGCCGCCGTCAGGGTGAAAGCGCCGGTCCGGCTCATGAGCACAGCCCCGTCGGGGACGGTCACTACGCTCCCACTGTCCAGCTCCACCCCGTGGCGCAGGAGGATCGCCTGGGCGGCGCCCGTCACAAAGAGGGTCCCACAGTTGATCTCCACCGCCCCGTACCCCTCCAGCGCCTCCTCCCGGAGGTTCGTCGCGTCGCAGGCGCCGCAGTCGATTTGCAGTTTCTTCATACTATCGCTCCTCAAAGTATTTTTTACGGATGCTCTCCCTGGCCGAGCGCAGTCTTGAGCGGACGGTGGAGGGCGGCAGGTCAAAGAGCCGCCCCAGCTCCGTGGCGTCGTACCCGGCGAAGTACCTGAGGTAGAAGAGCTCCCGCTCCCCGTCCCCGAGCTCTCCGATGGCCCGCCAGACCTGAGCGCGGGTGAAGTCCTCCTCGAAGGGCGTCTCCGGGACCTCCCCGCCGGCCCTGCGGTCCCGCCGCACCTGGTCGATAAAAAGGTTCCGCGCCGTCCTTTTCAGCCACGCCCACCGTCCCCGGTCGTCCAGAGGCGCCAGAACGGTAAAGCTCGTCATGGCCCTCAAGAACGTCTCCTGGGCGATGTCCTCCGCCGCGGCCCTCTCCCCCGTCAGCCTCTCGCAAAACGAGACAAGCCGCCGCCAATATTTCTCATACAGCTCCGGCGTAAGGTCATCACCTCTTCGTCGTCATGGAAGCCGCTTTACCTCCCCCTCCCTTCGGTCGGGCTCGGGCGCCGGCTTCATTCCTCCTCTCCCCACACGATCCGCTTCGCTCATAATCGTGTGGGGACCCCTTTAGAGCGCTCTCACCTGATAGACGAATGAGAGGGGGGAAGTGTTGAAAAAAAGAGAAAATTTGTCCGTACAGCGTGACGGCGTATCGGGACCGCTCTGTCCTCCACTCTTCGCTGCCCCCCTGCCCCCCCTCCTACGAGGAGGGGGCGAAAAAGGTTTGCGCCGCCTTGCGGCGCATTCTTGGATTTGTCCGCGCGGCGGGGACGGGGGCGGCGACCCCTACATATTTTTGCTTACGAATACTAAAAAATACTTGACAAATCACTTAATTTGTGGTATAATACGCATATCTGAAGAAAGCGGATTGATCCCCTTATCGAGCATTTTTTCCGGCGGCATGTACGTCGGAAAAAATACCTTTTGTTTTGCGGAGTGTGCGGCTCCTACGAGGCCGTGCGCGGAGCAAAACGGCAGAAAAGGATTTCGGAAATGTCCGCGGACATTTCCGAAATCCTTTTCGCACGTTCCCTTTGTCGGAAAAGGCCAACGGCCTTTTTCGACAGGTTTTATGCCTCCGGGCAGTAGATGTGGTACGGCTGGCCCTCGATGTAGATGGGGGTGAGCTCGGCCTGGATGAGGGGGCGGGCGTAGTTGAGGAAGGCCGGGAGCATGTCGGTGAAGTTCTCGTTGACCCACTCCAGCGGGACCTTTTTCTCGAGGTTCGCGACCTCGGAAATGGGGTGGAGCTCGGTGACGCACTGGTAGGGCTTGTTGGAGACGCGGCGGAGGGCCACCATCTCGCCGGTGTGGCCGTGGAAGGCCGCCTGGGCCGCCGCGCCGCCCACCTGGTAGGCCTCGGTGATGTCCGTGCGGCTGGTGAGGTGCGAGGCGCAGCGCTGGAGGGTGGAGAGCTCGATGGAACGGGTCTTGGTGTCCAGGCTGCGCTCCACCTGCCCCGCCAGATACCGGGCCGTGCCGGTGAGGTTCTTGTGTCCGAAAGCGTCCACGCGCCGGGGGTCGTCGGAGAGCTCGCAGACGTAGCGCCCGTCCTCCAGCTTCACGCCCTCGGAGACGGCGATGACGATGCTGGGCTTCTTCTCCTGCATGACCCGGACCTTTTCGATGAACCGGTCCACGTGGAAGGGCACCTCGGGCAGGCAGATCATGTCCACGCCCTCGCAGTCCTCGCCTCTGGCCAGAGCGGCGGCGGCGGTGAGCCAGCCGGCGTTGCGGCCCATGATCTCCACGATGGTCACGTACTTGGTGCCGTAGACCGTGGCGTCCCGGATGATCTCCTTCATCACCACGGATATGTACTTGGCGGCGCTGCCGTAGCCGGGGGTGTGGTCGGTGATCATCAGGTCGTTGTCGATGGTCTTGGGCACGCCCATGAAGCGGATGTCGGAGCAGACATGCTCGCCGTAGTCGGCAAGCTTGCCGATGGTGTCCATGGAGTCGTTGCCGCCAATATACATAAGGTATCCCACGTCCAGCTCCTCCAGGAGGGCCATCAGCTTCTTGTACGGCTCCTCGTCCTCCCGCCAATCCGGGAGCTTGTAGCGGCAGGAGCCCAGGTAGCTGGAGGGCGTGCGCTTCAGAAGCTCGATCTCCAGGCCCGTCTTGAATTTCTGGCTGAGATCCACGTACTTGCCCTGCAAAAGTCCCTCCACGCCGTGGAGCATCCCGTAGACGTGCTCCGCGCCCCGGGCACGGGACGCCTCGTAGACGCCCGCCAGGGAGGAGTTGATGACCGAGGTGGGACCGCCGGACTGGCCGACCATGACATTCTTACCCATGCGATAGCCTCCTTAATCCATTTTTTGTTCCATTTTATCCTGTTTCCGAGGGCACAAGAGCCCAGTTTTGTTTATTATACCAGAACCCCTGTAAATTCGCAACAAATTTTCCTAAAAATATCCGCAACTTCTATACATTCTGACGAAATCTCCATATTTATCGTTTTTCGATAAATTTTTATTGACAATCAAGAACCCCCGTGCTACACTACAGGCGAAAGGAGTTGAAAAACATGGGACAAAAGGAATTATCCGTTCTGCTGAAGGTCGTCGTCATCGTGTTGGGGGTTTTTCTGCTCGCCGTGCTAATCTTCTTCGTCCCGCTCCTGGGGAAGACCGTCTCGGCGTATTATGAGGACGCGCCCGTACAGCGCGTCATCTTCGGGGCCGTGATCCCCGGCATCGTGGCCGTCTCCTCCCTCCCCGGCTTCGTGGCGCTGGGGCTGGCGTGGGCGATCTTCACCGAGATTGGCCGCAACAACAGCTTCTGCGAGGCCAACGCCAAGCGTCTGCGCCTCATCAGCCGCCTGGCCCTGGGCGACACCTGCGTCTACGTGGTCCTGGCCGTGGCGGTGCTGGCGCTGGGGCCTCAGCACCCCTCCGTGCCCCTCATCTTCGTGGCCGTCACGCTCTTCGGCGCCGCCGTCACCGTCGTCTGCGCCGCCCTCAGTCATCTCACCAAAAAGGCCGCGGACCTCAAGTCCGACAGCGACCTGACCATATGAGGCGGCGGCATGGCGATCACGGTAAATCTCGATGTGATGCTGGCCCGGCGCAAGATGTCCCTGACGGAGCTGTCCGAAAAGGTTGACATCACACTGGCCAACCTGTCCATCCTCAAAACCGGCAAGGCCAAGGCCGTCCGCTTCACCACCCTGGACGCCCTCTGCCGCGCCCTCCAATGCCAGCCGGGGGACATTCTGGAGTGGACGGAGGACGAGACATGAAAAAACGGCTGTTTGCCGTCCTGGCGGCTTTTCTTCTGCTCACCGGGTGTGCGTGCCAGGACGGTTTGAGCCAGGTCTCCCAGGAGCTGGGCGTCGATGTGACCGGAGCGGCCGCGGTGGAATACTACGACACCCACAGCGGCTTCGGAGACGGAACGTCCTGTATCACGTGCCGTTTTGACGATGATACCGTCCTGGAGGAGATCAAAGGCTCTTCGAACTGGCGCGCGTTTCCTCTGGACGATACGGCGCGGGCGCTGGTTTACGGCTTGTCCGATGGGTCGCGGCAAATCGGGCCCATGCTGAATGACAACGCGGGGCATCCCATCGTCCCGGAGATCCGGCACGGCTATTACCGGCTCATTGACCGGCAAAGGGACGCCGAGGGGGCGCTTTTGGAGCGGTATTCCTTTAACCTGACCCTGGTGCTCTATGACGCGGATACGAACACCTTATATGTCTGCAAGCTGGACACCTGACAGGCAGGCGCGGCGGGGCTGAGAGCTCGCTGCTCCTCATCCCGGCGGTCCTGTGGGCCGCAAGCGCCGCGCTTGCGCTTATCCTGCTGTTGGTCCTATGCGTTAAGAAAGGAGCATTTTATGGAAAACGAGAATAAGAATCCCGATCCCCTGCCGTCGGCGGAAACTCCCGCCCAGGTCCCCGCCCAGATCCCCGTGCCGGGTTCCCCGGCTTTCTCCCCCTTTGACTGGCTGGCGGTGGCTTTAGGCGTCGCCCTGTCGGCCCTGTGGTTCCATGTCTTCTCCCTGGAGAGCCTGCTGAACGTCCCCGGCCTCGGCACCGCGGCCTTCGTGCTGGGGGCGCTGGGGGCCGAGTGCGTCTATTTACGCCGCCGTATCCGCCCCACCGGGCGGGGGCTCCTTCTCGTCTCCTGCACCGTCCTTTTGGCCGTCTCCTGCGGACTTTTCGGGGACTACGTTGTGCGGATGATCAATCTGGCGCTCCTGGCGTTCCTGACCCCCGCCTCAGCGCTGGCCCTGGCCGGACGGGACTTCCCGGCGCTGGAGCTTCGGGCGGCGCCGGAGACCTTCCGGCTCTTCTTCCCCAACCTCTTCGCCCACTTTGTGAAGCCTTTCCGGGCCCTCCGCCGGAAAAAGCGGAGCTTCAAGGGCTTCTGGACCGTGGTGCTGACGCTGATGATTGTCTTCCCGGTGCTGGCGGTGATCCTCGCCCTGCTCATGAGCGCCGACCAGGTCTTCTCCGGCCTGCTGGGGGACGCCGCCGAGGGGTTCCTCCGGTTTCTGGACCGCGGCTGGTTCCTGGTGCGGTGGGTGAAGATCGCCGTCCTGGGGCTGATGCTCTTCTCCTTCCTCTACTCCCTGGCCCGCCCCGCCGATAAGCGCCGGACCCCCGCGCCGGACCCCGTCGTCCTCCCCTGCCTGCCCTGCGCCGCCGTCCTTACGGTGCTGGACCTCCTCTACGCCGTCTTCGCCGCCGTCCAGTTCATCTACCTCTTCGGCGGGACCGAGACGGTGTCCATGCAGGGCGGCTACGCCCAGTACGCCCGCCAGGGCTTCTTCCAGCTCATGGCCGTGGCTGCCATCAACCTCCTGGCGGCCTTCACCGCCGTCCGTGCCTCCGGGCGCGGCAAGCGGGCGGTGAACGCCCTCCTCTGGCTGCTCCTGGCCCTCACCGCCGTCATCCTGGCCTCCGCCGCCACGCGCATGTGCCTCTACATCGGCTCTTACGGTCTGAGCCTCCTGCGGGCCATGACCCTGCTCATCATGCTTTGGATCGCCCTGGCGCTCCTGCTGGCCGTCTACAAGTCCCTGCGCCCGGACAAGCACGTCTTCCCCGCCCTCTTCGCCGCCTTCCTCATCCTCTGGACGGCCCTCAGCCTCTCTGACATCGACGCCCGCATCGCCCACTTCAACCGCGCGGCCTTTGATCGCGGCCTCATCGCCGAATACGACGCGGCGTACATCGAAAGGCTCGCCCCGTCGGCGGAGGAGAACGAGGGCCTCCCGTGGGCGGACCGGGTCCTTGTACCGGCGGCGAAGTAAGCCCGCCGCCGCGCCAAAGCCCCTCCCGGGTCGGGGCGGCGCGAAGCGCCGGGGCGGTTCCGAAGGTCGTTTCCCGGAGGCGTCAGTCTCAGAAAACAGCGGATTTCTTCACACGCGGGCGGCTGTTTGGTAAATTGGTGTGAAAAAAGGAGAGCTCCTTATGAAAAAAGTCATACCGTCGTTCTTGATTCTACTCCTTTTCCTATCTGTCCTGACGGCCTGCGGCGCAAAGAGCGGCGAAGTTGCAAGGGTGTTGGGGCTTGACGTATCCAAGGGGAAAGAAATCTCAAATTACGATACCCACGGCGGCTCTTATGGAGACGGAACAACCTGCATCGCGTATCGTTTTGACGATGATACCGTTCTGGAAGAAATCAAAAGCTCTTCGGAGTGGAGTGAATTTCCCCTTGATGATACGGTACAGGCATTGGTTTACGGTTTGTCCGATGGGACAACGCACGTTGGGCCTATGTTGAATGATAATGAGGGACATCCGATCGTCCCGGAAATCCGGAACGGATATTATCTGCTGATCGACAGGCAAAATGATACAACGGCGGACATTTTACATAGATATTCATTCAACTTTACATTAGGGCTCTATGATACCGATACGAATACATTCTATCTCTGTGAACTGGATACTTAATGCACCATATAGGAGGCACAACGTGAAAAGCAACAAGAGCAAATTCCTTTGGGTGCTGTTTGGAGCATACTGTATAGCCCTGTTCTTCATACTCTTTGTGAGGAGAAAATTTGAAATTTGGCTTCCGTACTGGGAAGAAGTGAAAATGAGTATCAATCTCGTTCCGTTTCGGTCGATTCGCGGAAACGTATTCTATATCATAGAGGGAACCGACAGGTATATGATCCGCCATTCCGTCATCAATCTCTTGGGGAATATCGCGCTGTTTATGCCCTATGGCTTTTGCGTCCCGCGGCTGTTTGAAAGATTCCGGCGGTTTGGGATGTTTGTCCTGCTTTCCCTCGGGATCCTGCTGTCTGTTGAAACGATCCAGGTATTAACGTTAAGGGGAAGCTTTGACATAGACGATATTATCCTGAATATGTTGGGGGCCGTTATCGGTTTTTTCTTGTCAAAAATATCGATGCCCCGCAGGGTATAAACACCGCCGTAGGGGCCGCCGTCCCCAGCGACCCCTACGGCGTAATTGGAGCTGGTTCGATTTGTCGGAACCGCTCTGTCATCCAACGCTCGCTTCCCCCCTGCCCCCCTCCTACGAGGAGGGGGCTCCGAGACGGGGGCGGGCGCGATTTTTCGGAACCGTTGCGACAACGCACCTTTTTTGCCCCTCCCTCCGGGAGGGGTGCCCGAGCGCAGCGATGGGCAGGGTGGGGGCGTCTATTTTGCCAATTTGCGTTATCCGCCGTAGGGGCCGCCGCCCACGGCGGCCCTTTTTCGTTGACCGATGTTTTCCGTTTTATCGGACCCGTTCCCGTCACGAAACGTGGGCACGGGCGGACACATGGGTCCGCCCGTGCGGGGGATGTGGGAGGTCATCCCATTCAACCGACATGGGAGGATTTCGAAACGCGGGCCGCCAGGAGTGGCGGCCCCTACGGCGTTGATGGAACGTGATTTGGAAACCGTAGGGGCGGACCCATGTGTCCGCCCGTTCCCCGTCCCCGCCGCAGCGGGTAAATCCAAGAATGCGCCGCAGGCGCAAACCTTTTAAAAAGCCCCCTCCTCGTAGGAGGGGGGCAGGGGGGGGCAGCGAGCGTTGGGGGGATTGCGCGGTTCCGTCAAGCCGCTTGTTTCCCTCCCCTTTCACCCCATCTCCCCAAACTCCCGCACGTACACGTCCGCCATTGCTCTCAGCGTCGCCTCGTCGGCGGCGTAGGAGGGGTCGTAGACGGCGGCGGTGAGGAAGCCGGCGGCGTGGGCGGTCTTCAGGGCGTGGGGGGCGTCCTCGAAGACGCAGGTGTCCTGGGGGGCGGCGCCCAGGCGGCGGGCGCACTCGTAGAAGATGTCGGGCTTGGCCTTCCCCGAGCCGAACTCCGCGCAGGGGAGGATGAAGTCAAAATACTCCGCGACGCCCAGCCGCCCCAGCAGGTACTCCACCAGCGGGCGGGCGGTGTTGGTGGCCACGCACATGGGCACGCCGCGGCTTTTGAGCCTTTGGAGGTAGTCCAACGCCCCCGGCTTGAGCTCCACGCGCCCGTACCCCTCCCGCACCAGATCGTTGACGGCGGCGCAGATTTCCTCCGGCGTGTCGGCAAGGCCGTAGTTGGTCCGGTAGTAGTCCGCCGCCTGAGTCAGCGTCAGGGCCTTATACTTGCTGGTGATGTCCGGGTCCGGGGCGATGCCGCGCCGCTCCAGAAACAGCGCCCAGACCCCGTCCCACACGGGCATGGAGTCCGTCAGCGTCCCGTCCATATCGAAGATCGCGGCCTTAAATTCCATGGTTCTCCCTCCCCTGATTATCCCAGATCACCACCGCCGTGCCCTGATGGACGGTGACGGCGGCGTCCGCGCCGGTAAATTCGTTGCTCACGCCCCGGGGCAGGTCGTCGGGCAGGGGGAACCTGTCCAGGCCGTAGAGAAGCCCCGTCTCGCTGACCGTGGCGGTCCCGCCCCAGGCGAAGACGCTGACGCGGCCCCGGTAGGAGGCGTCAAAGCGCAGGACCCCGTCCGTCACGGCGGCCGCCGTCTCCCGCCGGCCCACCAGGAGCCCCTCCACGCCTTTCCGGGAAAGGGACACCAGAAGCTGGAGATTGGCGAGGCTGTGGTCCAGCCGCCCGCCCAGGGCGCCGTAAATGACGATACGCCCCGCCCCCCGGCGCAGCGCCTCCGCCACGGCCAGGGCCGTGTCCGTGTCGTCCTTCATCACCGGGTGGCGCACCACGGGGACGCCCTCGGGAAGCGCGCCGGCGTAGGAGTCGAAGTCCCCCACGATGAGGTCGGGCCGCCGGCCCATCCTTTTTAGCGCCGCAAGCCCGGCGTCGGCGGCGATGACGAAGCCCTCCCCGATCGCCGGGATCTCCCCGTACTCCCCGGCGGCGAAAATGTAGCATGTCCTCATGCTTCCGCCTCCATAGCCGCCGCCACCGCGTGGGCGGCGATGGTCGCGGACCGGGTGTTGAAGTGGACGCCGTCCACCGTCAACTCCAGGCCCCGCCGCCGGGAGTACCGGTCCTTGGCGGGGGGACAAAGGCCCATGGTGAGGATGTCCAGCGCCCGCCGGAGGCCCAGACGGCCGAAATCGTACTGCATCCCCGGCTCCGGCACGGCCTCGAGCTCCGCGCCCATCACGTCGGCAAAGGGAAGCCCGCGCCGCGATGCCAGGTCCCGCAAAATCTCATTGCGGGCACGGAGCTCGTCCAGGGGGTAGTCCTTGAGCTGCATCAGCGGCAGGCCCATGAGGACGCACCGCTTCCCGTCGGCCAATATCTCATCCACGATCCCGTCCATGACGGAGGCGTACTCCTTTTCGTCCGCCCAGCGCTTCCAGCCGCGCCGCCAGCCGAAAACAAGCCGCCAAACAAGGGCCCTGCCCATGAGAAAGGGCTGTAAAAGGTCGTTGGTGCCGATGCCCACCACCACCGTGCGAACGTCCGGGTACCATTTTGTCTTGCGGTAGACGTGGAGCCGCCGCAGGGCCCCGTGGGCGGTGTCGCCGTCCAGCCCGCCGTTTTTGTAGGGCTCCTTTGGCATAAAGCGGATATACGACCAGCCCACAATGCCGCGGGTCAGGCTGTCGCCCAGGTACAGGATCATGGCATTCACCTCAATGAAAACCAGTATACCACATTTTTCGCCGCCGTTGGGGCTTTTCCAGAAAATTTCGCGAAATACCCAAAAAAGTCTTTCAAACCGAAAATAGTATGGTATAATGTGGACATCTACTTCAATGAAAAAGGAGATCTGTCCTATGAAACGTGTGGGCATCCTCACCTCCGGCGGCGACTGTCAGGCGCTGAACGCCACCATGCGCGGCGTGGCCAAGGGGCTTTACGGCATCTACGGCGGGGACGGCGTAGAGATCATCGGCTTCATCGACGGCTACAAGGGCCTCATCTACGAAAAATACCGGGTCATGACCCCCCGGGACTTCACGGGCCTCCTCACCGTGGGCGGCACCATCCTGGGCTCGTCCCGGACGCCCTTCAAGCTCATCCGGGAGCCGGACAAGAACGGCCTCGACAAGGTCAAGGCCATGAAAGAGACGTATAAAAAGCTGAAGCTCGACTGCCTGGTGGTCCTGGGCGGCAACGGCAGCCAGAAGACGGCCAACCTCCTCTCCGAGGAGGGGCTGAACGTCATCGGCCTGCCCAAGACCATCGACAACGATCTGTGGGGCACGGACACCACCTTCGGCTTCCAGTCCGCCATCGCCTGCGCCACCAACGTCATCGACTGCATCCACACCACCGCCGCCAGCCACAACCGCATCTTCATCGTGGAGGTCATGGGCCACAAGGTGGGGTGGCTGACCTTAAACGCCGGTATCGCCGGCGGCGCGGACATCATCCTCATCCCCGAGATTCCCTACAAGGTGGAGTCCGTGGTGAACAAGATTAAGGAGCGCGGCGAGACGGGCCACGACTTCACCATCCTGGCCGTGGCCGAGGGCGCCATCTCCAAGGAGCGGGCGGACATGCCCAAAAAGGAGCGGAAAAAGGCCCTGGCGGACCTGGCCCAGGCTTATCCCTCCGTGAGCTACGAGCTGGCGGCCCAGATCACCGCCGCCACGGGCAAGGAGGTGCGCGTCACCGTCCCCGGGCACATGCAGCGCGGCGGGATGCCCGTGGCCTACGACCGGGTGCTGTCCTCGCGTCTGGGCGCCCAGGCGGCCCTCAACATCTCCAAGGGGAAGTACGGGGACCTGGTGGCCATCCACAACCACAAGATCGTCTCCGTCCCCCTCAAGGAGATCGCCGGCAAGCTCAAGATGGTGGACCCCCAGGACGACATCATCACGGAGGCCCGTCTTCTGGGCATCAGCTTTGGCGATGAATGAGTCTATCCGCTGTGAATACCCCCTCACCTGGGAGCGCTACTGCTCCTGGGTGAAAGCCGACCAGTTCCGGGGCGGGAGGCTGGTGGTCAATCTCCTCCTCTTAGCCCTGGGCCTGGCGTGCCTGGTGCTGGCCTTTCCCCTGAACTTCATGTCCATCATGATGATCGGGCTTTTCATCATGTGCGTCTACGTGGTCTTCTTCAACTGGCGCTACAACGCCAGGACCCAGTACCGCCTCACCGCCCGGAAAAAGGGCGGCGAGAACTGGACCCGCCGCATCGTCTTCGAGGAGAACTCCATCACCTTCTCCGACGGCGGCTCCAGCCGCAGCGTCTCCTACGGGGACCTGACCGGGATGAAGGAAAAGCCCAACGAGATTTCCCTCTACTTCGGCCGCAAGCTCAAGCTCGTCCTCTACCCCGACGCCTTCACCCAAGGCTCCTGGCCCGAATGCCGCGCGCTGTTGAAGGCGAAAACCAGAAAATGACACGGGCGCCGATACACTCCCGATGATTGGCCAGCTTCAATAGACCCGTACATTTGGGTGGTATAATGTTCAGCGTCGAGTGTGTGACTGTTCGCCAAATCGGAATTTGATGGAAGATAGATGATGAAAATAGAATTTGACAACATTATTCTTCGCGATATGATCGAGTCCGACATTGAGGACTTGTAGGTTTGTCAATGAAGTGTTACACAAAAAGGGAACGAAGAAAGCACGCGAATCGGCGGTTGCCAGTTAAGGGGACGCATGGGGAAGTGGTTGTAGGCTCTGTTCCAACGGGCAAGCTGAGTTTTGAAATCATCGAAAGAGTAGAACTTGTGGGCAGCATAGAAATCCTCGTTGTCCTTGCGGTGACTTCGCTCCACCTTGCCGTTGTGCCGGGGCGTGTACGGGCGGATGAGCTTGTGACGGATGCCCAACTCACTCAGTGCCGCCTCAAACAGCGTCTTTTTCTTTGAACACTGAGGGATGAGCCTGTTGGTGAACTCGGTGCCGTTGTCCGTCTGTACGCACTCGATGGCATACGGGAACTTCTTCACACAATGCCTGATGAACACGGCGGAAGAGTATGTATTGTGTTCCTTGAATGCCTCAAGATAGCGAAAACGGCTGTATTCATCAAGGAAAGTGTACTGGAAATAGCCGCCGCACTCTTTTGCCTCCTGTGCCGCCTCGCCCACAAGGCAGGAGGCAGGGACGAACTTCACGTCTATCTGCACCCTCTGGCCGGGATGGTCCATCTGCTCATAGGGCTTGGGGACATACTTGGGGTTGGGCGGTTTCACGGCCATCTGGCCGCGCTTTCGCAGGAACCGGTACAGGCCGGAGATAGACCGCTTGTACCCCTTTTGCCGCAGCTTGACCCAGAACACCACGAGGCCGGCGTTGGGGTTGCGGCGGCGCATGTTGTCTATGAGCCGGATTTCCTCGGGTCGGTGCTGGTTGGGGTGGCTGTGGGGACGGTGGGAGCGGTCCTCCAGGGAGGCCAGCGTGCCGTCATAGCGTTTCATCCAGCGGTAGATATATTGTCGGTTCGTCCTGTACCGGATCGCCGCTTTCGTTACGCCATGTTTCTGTGCATATGAAATTAATGCTTGCCTATACCGCGCTGTTTGTGTTATCTTATCCATAGCGAATAGGTCTACCCGCCTTTCGGTTTGGTCTCGGCAACTTTACCTTAACTCGGGTACTCCCTATTCGCTACCTTTTTTCTTGCTAACTGTTACACATCATTGTAAACCCTACATATGATCGAGTCCGACATTGAGGACTATGTGCGTTGGTTCACCACCGAAACCGAATGGTCAAAGTCCGACGCGCCATGGGAGCCTATCGAATCGGGCGAGGAAACCGAGCGCGCCTCTTGGCGTGAATACTATGAGTCCGTGAAAGCTCTTCCCGACGATGTTCGCCGCTGGAAGTTTGAGATCGAATGGAACGGCAGACACATTGGCTGGGTAAGCTCCTATCCCATTGACGAGAATTACGAATGGATTGGCGAGATCAAGGACGGTCAGACCGTTTATCGTGCTGTTGGCATTGACATTTGCGAATCCGATGTTTGGGGTAAAGGTATCGGCACAAATGCTCTCCGTGCCTTTGTGAACTATTACTTTGAGAACGGCGTGGACGAGCTTTACACACAAACCTGGTCGGGTAACGTCCGTATGCTCCGCTGTGCCGAAAAGCTCGGCTTTGTGGAGTGCAACCGCAACATCGGCACACGAGAGGTTGACGGGCAGAAATATGGTGGGCTAACTTTCATGATAAAAAAATGATGACGCACAGATACTTTCACATTTGTCGAGACGTTGCAAGCCCCTTTAGAAACGAAATGGCGCACTTTTATACATAGGTCTGGCGACCATATATCGTGCGCTCGGAAAGCTCTCTCTGACGGCAGAAAGCCAACCTCTGAGAGGCTTCGTCGCTTCGTTCCGTCAAGTACACCGGTAGCTCCGGTAATGCTCCACAAGCTCAAACCCCCCCGCCGTGAAAAATTCGCGGCGGGGGATTTTCTGCCCTTTTTCGGCAGCGTTTTCACGGGAAGCGTGGTATGATTTGGAAAATGCTGTATGGAGGCGATGGGTTATGGAGATCGAGGCGCTTTTGGCCGGGGCGGGGCTGTCGGAGGGGGCGCGGAGGCAGGTGGAGCGGATCCGGGAGCCCCGGCTGCGGGCGCTGGCGGCGGTGGAGGCCGCGTACCGGGGGCTTTCGGAGGCGGACGCCGGGGCGTATGTGGACGAGGTGCTGGCCGCCACCTTGCCGGAGAACGCCCGCCGGGTGGTCACGGCTGTGGCGGGGGCGGTGGAGAAGTACCGGGCCATCGGCGGCGAGGCCCAGCTTTTCCGGGAGGACGCGGACAACGGCGTGAAGCTGACGGTGCGTCTTTCCCGGTGAGCCGCCGAAGCTCCGGCGTCAGGAGGACCAGGGAGACGAGGTTCGGCAGCATCATGAGCACGTTGAGGCTGTCGCCCAACGCCACCACCGCCGGGAGGCTCACAAAGGCGGAGACGAAGGTCACCGCCGGGTAGACGAGCCGGTAGACCTCCCCGCCCCGCTCCCCGGCCAGGAATTGGGCGCACCGCTCCCCGTAAAGGGACCAGCCCACGATGCTGGAGAAGGCGAAGAGCGCCATGGCCAACGCCATGAAAATTTCCGCCGTCCGAAAGCCGAACACCGTCGCCAGCGCGCCGGTACACAGCGCCGCCCCGGCGGGGACGCCTTGTGGGATAGGGACGCCGGAGGTCAGGACCATGAGGCCCGTCAAGGTGCAGATGACGCCGGTATCCACGAAGACCTCGAAGATGCCCATGAGGGCATACCCCGCCGGGTCCTCCGCCTCGGCGGAGGCGTGGGCGATGGGGGACGAGCCCAGGCCCGCCTCGTTGGAGACAAGCCCCCGCCGGACCCCCCAGCGCATAGCCTCCGACACCCCTGCGCCTATGCTCCCACCTATGGCCGGACCCCATCCGAGGGCCCCCCGAAGGATGTCCGACAGGGCTCCGGGCAGGGCATTCAAATGCGTCAGGATCACCGCCAGCGCCCCCAGGACGTACATCCCCGCCATGAAGGGCACCAGCAGCGCCGCCGCCCTCCCCCGGCCCTTGGCCCCGCCCCGGCAGGTGACGGCCACGGCAACGGCCATGCCCAGCGCCAGGGGCAGGAGGGTCTTGGAGCTTTGGAACGACCCGAGGGAGACAATGCCGGCCATCTGGGTCATGTTCCCCACGCCCAGGCCCGCCAGGACCCCGGCGGCGCTGAACACCACGGCCAGCGGGAGGAATTTCGGCCCCAGGCCGTTTTTCACGGTGTACATGGGCCCGCCCACGTACTCCCCGCCGCGTTTTTCGCGGAACCGGAGGGCCAGGGCGATCTCACAGTATTTGAGCCCCATGCCCACGGCCATGGAGACCCACATCCAAAAAAGCGCGCCGGGGCCGCCCATGGAGAGGGCGATGGCCACGCCGGCGATGTTCCCGGTACCCACGGTGCCGGCCAGAGCCGTGCAGACCGCCTCAAAGGCGCTGGTCCCCGCCCCCTCGCCCCGTCGGAAAAGCCGCCCGAGGCACGCGCGCATAGCCGGGAGGAACCGACGCACCTGAATAAACCCGGTGTTGGCCGAAAGCCACACCCCCACCCCCACCAGCGCCGCCGCCGTAGGCCACCCCCACGCCGCCGCCTGGAGAGCTTCCAGAAAAGCCATAGCATCACCGGATAAGCGTATGCCGGAAAGGGGGCGGGGATGACTGGGGGAAGAGTTTGGGGGAAACGGTCTGTCATCCCACGCTCGCTGCCCCCCTGCCCCCCTCCTACGAGGAGGGGGCGAAAAAGGTTGCGGCTTCGCCGCAGATTTTGATTTTCCCGCGCGGCGGGGACGGGGGATACGGGCGGGTTTGGAACCCGCCCCTACCATTTTTGGGATGCGTATCCATTCACGCCGTAGGGGTCGCCGTCATCTCCGGCCCGCGTTGCGATGATTTCCGGCGTCGGTTGAATGGAACAACTTCCCAAATCCCCCGTAGGGGCGGACCCATGTGTCCGCCCGTGGCACGTGGCGGGATGGGAATGGTTCCGATAAAACGGTACATGTCGGTCAACCGGGGAAAAGGGCCGCCGCGGGCGGCGGCCCGTACGGCGGTGGTCGGAACGGGTCGATAGACGCAACGCGGGCCGCCAGGAGTGGCGGCCCCTACAAGGTACGTTGTCGGAACGGTTCCGATAAATTGCATCGCCCCCCGTCTCGGAGCCCCCTCCTCGTAGGAGGGGGGCAGGGGGGCAGCGAACGTTGGATGACAGAGCGGTTTCGGTAAAATGGAAAATGGCCATTATTGGGAGGTGTGGGCCGCTGTGGGCAGCGGCCCGTACGGCGTTGTTCGAATTGTGTCAATAAACGGGGGGCGGGTCGCCGGGGACGGCGGCCCGTACGGCGGATTTCGCAGGCCGGTGGCGCGGCGGCGGGGGCGGGCGGGCGGGGGATATAAAGAATGCGGCGCAAGCCGCAAACCTTTTTCCCGCCGCCGCGCGGACCCTTCCGGCGCTTCGCGCCACCTCCCCCAGGGGGGAGGTTAAAATTAATTTTGCTTTACTTAAAAAATACTTGACAAATTACTCATTTTGTGGTATAATACGCACATCAGAAGAAAGCGGACAAAACTCTCTGTCGAGCATTTTTTCTGGCGGCATGTACGTCGGAAAAAATTCCTTTTGTTTTGCGGAGTGGGAAGCGTTGCGAGTGCGCGGAGCAAAACGGCAGAAAAAGATTTTGGAAATGTCTGCGGACATTTCCAAAATCTTTTTCGCCAGGGGCGTTCCCCTTGGCATTTGAAGCCCGTCAGGGCTTCAAAGCCGGTTGTGTTACATTTCTACGTCCACGCTGCTGGCCTGGTCCTTTTGGGGCATGGCGGCGGCGGAGGCGGTGCGGAAGCGGGAGCGGGAGTCGCGGACCTCGGTGAGGGCCTCGGTGATGGCCTCCTCGGTGCGGCGGAGGGCGTCGTCGGCGTAGTCGTTGGCCACGCGGCGAAGCTCGGCGGATTTCTGCTCGGCGGCGGCGACGATCTCGGTGGCGCGCTGGCGGGCGGCGCGGACGATCTCCTCCTGGTCCACCATCTGGCGGGCCTTCTGCTCCGCCACGCGGCGCAGGGACTCGGCCTCGCGCTTGGCGTTGTTCACATACTCCGCCCTGGCCGCCACAAGACGCCGGGCCTCGGCAAGCTCGCCGGGGAGCTGGGCCTTGATCTCGTCCAGCAGGTCCAGGACCTTGTTGCGTTCGATGACGCACTTCTCCGCCCCCAGAGGCAGGCCCCAGGCGTCCGTGATCATATTGTAGAGCATGTCCAACAGTTCCTGAACATCGTTACCCATACGTAAGTACCTCTTTCTTCATTTATTTTGTGAGCTTATCCAGGACGTCCCGGGCAATCTCCCGGGGGACGACCTTGGAGATATCCGCGTTGTACATAGCCATCTCCCGGGCGATGGTGGAGGAGAGGTATGTATACTTCTCGTCCGCCGTCAAAAAGACCGTCTCGATCTCCGGGGCCAGCTTTTTGTTGAGGAGGGCGATCTGGAACTCCATCTCGAAGTCCGACACGGCCCGCAGGCCCTTGATGATGAACGTGGCCCCCTGGGCTCTGGCGAAGTCCACCAGAAGGCCGTCAAAGGAGGCGGCCTCCACGTTGCCGTACTTGCCGATGACCCGGCGGACGAAGTCCGTCCGCTCCTCCATGGAGAAGTGGGGGCGCTTGGAGGAATTCACCGCCACGCAGACGATGACCTTGTCGAAAAGGCGGGAGGCCCTTTTGATGATGTTCAGGTGCCCCAGGGTGATGGGGTCGAAGGAGCCGGGGTAGACGGCGATCTTCATAGGTCGTTCCTCCCGTAAACGGTGAGCTTTACCCGGCCGTAAAGGTACTCCCGGCGGGTATAGCGGTCCCCCGGCAGCTCCGGCAGGGTCCGGGTCCTGTCGCTTTCACACATAATTATACCATTTTTATTGAGAATGTCAAACCTCTCCACGAGATTCAGGGCGGTTTCCAGAAATTTCTCGGCGTAGGGCGGGTCCATGAAGATGAGGTCGAAGCCCCGGGCCCCCTCCAGATACGTGAGGGAGTCGCTTTTGACCACCGTTGCCCGGTCCTCCAGGCCCGTGGCGCGCAGATTCTCCCGGACGAGCTTTAAGCTCTCCGGCGAGCGGTCCACGAAGACGCAGGAGGCGGCCCCGCGGCTCAGCGCCTCGATGCCCAGCTGGCCCGTGCCGGCGAAGAGGTCCAGGACCCGGGCGTTCTCCAGCCGGAACTGGAGGATGTTGAACATGGCCTCCTTCACCTTGTCCGTGGTGGGGCGGACGTCCATATTGGCCGGCTCCCGCAGCTTGCGGCCCCGGGCCGTGCCGGTGATGACTCTCACGGTTCCTCCTCCTTTTCCCGCTTGTGGAAGTGCTCATAGACGGCTTTGGCGGCGTTTTGGGGGACCACGGCGGACAGGTCCTCAAGGCTCGCCGCCTCGATGGCCTTGAGGCTCTTGAATTTCCTGAGAAGCTCCGCCTTGCGCTTCTCCCCCACGCCGGGGATACCGTCGAGGCCGGATTTTTTCACGCGCCTGGAGCGCAGGGACCGGTGGTACTCGATGGCGAAGCGGTGGGTCTCCTCCTGGATGTTCCCGATGAAGGCGAAGGCCGCCGGGTTTGCCTGGATGGAGATCTCCCGCCCCTCGGGGGTCACCAGGGCGCGGGTGCGGTGGCGGTCGTCCTTCACCATGCCGAAGATGGGCACGGTGACGCCTAAACTGTCCAGCGTCTCCCTGGCCACGGTGGCGTGCCTGTCCCCGCCGTCGATGAGGAGGAGGTCCGGGAGGGCGGAAAAGCCCGGGTCCCCGGCGACGTACCGGGCGAAGCGGCGGCCCACGGCCTCCCGCATGGAGCCGTAGTCGTCCTGGCCCTCCACGGTCTTCATCTTGAATTTCTTATAGTCGCTCTTTTTAGGCTTTCCGCCCACGAAAACCACCATGGAGGCCACCACGTCGTCCGCGCCGGTGTTGGAGATGTCGAAGCTCTCCACACGCTCCGGCGGGGCCGCAAGGCCCAGGGCCTCCCCCAGCCACTGGGCGGTCTTGGATACCCGCTCCGTGGCGGTGGTGTTGCGCTCGACTTCCTCCCGGGCGTTGTCGGCGGCGGCGGTGAGAAATTCCCGGTACATCCCCCGCTGGGGGACGGTGACGGCCACGGCGTGGCCGGCCTTCTCGGTGAGAAATTGCTGGAGCTCCTCCATGTCCTCCGTCTCCGCCGGGAGGAGCACACGGGAGGGGATGAGGTCCGCGTCGCCGTAATACTGGCGCACCAGGAGGGACAGGCTCTCGGAAAGCTCCCCCAGGGGGTCGTCAAAGAGCTCGCAGTCCTTGGCCAGGAGCTGGCCCTGGACGTAGTGGAGGACGGCGAAAGCGGACTTGACCTGGCCGGAGAAGACGCCCAGGGCGTCGGTGTCCGAGGCGCCCTTGTTGAGCACCGTCTGGCGCGTCTCCAAAAGGGCCAGGGCCTTCACGGTGTCCCGCAGACGTGCCGCCTCCTCGAAGCGCAGATCCTCGGCGGCGGCGTTCATGCGCTCCGTGAGCCGGGCCGTCAGCTCCCGGCCGCGGCCCTTGAGGACCATGACGGCCTCGTCCACACGGGCGCGGTACTCCTCCTCGGTGAGCACGCCCCGGCACCAGGCGTCGCAGACGCCCATGTGGTGGTTGAGGCAGGGCCTCTCCCGCCCCAGGTCCCGGGGGAAGCGTTTGGAGCAGGTGGGGAGCTTGAGGGCCTTCAAAAGCATCTCCAGCGCGGCCTTGGTATTGCCTCTTGAGCCGAAGGGGCCGAAATACTCCGCCCCGTCCTTGGCGCGCCGGGAGGCGATGGAGAAGCGGGGATACCGGGACTTCACGTCCAGGCGCACAAAGGGGTAGCCCTTGTCGTCCTTTAGGAGGATGTTGTACTTGGGCGTGTGGTGCTTGATGAGGGAGTTTTCCAAAACCAGCGCCTCGAACTCGGACTTGGCGATGATGACCTCGAAGGTGTCGATGTTGGCGATCATGGCCTCGGTCTTGGCGTTGTGGGAGCCGTGGAAGTAGGAGCTGACCCGGTTTTTGAGGGCCTTGGCCTTCCCCACGTAGATGACCGTGCCGTCCTTGGCGCGCATGATGTAGCAGCCGGGCTTTAAGGGGAGCGCCGCGGCCTTCTCGCGCAGCTCCGGAAGCTTTGGATTCAGTTCCACCGGCGGCCCTCCTTTCCACGTTCAGTGTTTTCCCACACAGGCACAGGTATAGCAAAGCGACCTGTTTCAGGTTCTCATGAAACAGGCCGTTTTATGCTTGATTGTAAATTACTCGGCAAAATCCCGGGAGATGAGCTCGCACAGGGTCTCCACGGCGCGTTCCTCGTCCTCGCCGTCGGCGACGATGGACACGGTCATGCCCTTGATGACGCCCAGGGAAAGGACGCCCAGAAGGCTCTTGGCGTTGACGCGGCGGTCACCCTTCTCGATCCAGACCTGGCACTTAAATTCGTTGGCCTTCTGGGTAAAGAACGTTGCGGGACGAGCGCGAAGGCCGACCTGGTTTTTGACCTCTACTGTCTTAACAAACATGGATGCCCCTCCTTAATTTCGCGCGGCTTGACCACGCGGCTCCATCAACATTGCTGACCACATTTTATCAAAAAGGGGCTCGTCCAGTCAATGAATAATAGTGTTGAATATTGGCCTCAAAACTGAAAATTTTAGTGCGATTTTGACAAAACCGCTTGAACATAGCCGTTTTTCATTTGATCTCCACGATGGTGACGCCGCTCTCGCCCTCCCCGAAGCGGCCCAGGCGGTAGCTCTTCACCTGCTTGGAGCGCTTGAGGGTGTCCTGCACGGCCTTGCGCAAAACGCCGGTGCCCTTGCCGTGGATGACCGTCACCTGATTGAGGTGCCGCAGCTGGGCGTTGTCGATGAAGCGCTCCAAAAGGGCCACCGTCTCGTCCGCCGTCATGCCGCGCACGTCCAGCTCCGCCTTGGCGCTGCCGCCGGAGGCGGGGACGGAGACGGCGGCGGGCTTGAATTTCACCTTTTCGCCCTCCACCACGCGGACCTCGCTCTGGCGGGCGGTGATCTTCATGATGCCGGCCTGGAGCTCCAGGGTCCCGTCGGGCTTGACGTTCAGGACCTCGGCCTTGGAGCCGATGGAGAGGATCTCCACCGTGTCGCCCTTCACCGCGTCCCGTGTGCGCTCCCGCTCCACCGGGGCGGCGCGCTCCGGCGTCACCTTCTCCTGGGCCGCGTTCAGGCCCTGCCTGAGCTGGGCCTTGGCCTCGTTGAAGCGCTGCCAGTCGGTGTCGGACGCCGCCTCCCGGCGCAGGCGCTCGATGTCCCGGAAGGCCTCGTCGGCGGCGCGCTTGGCGTCCTCCAGGATGCGGTCGGCCTCGCTCCGGGCGTTTTTGGTGAATTTAAGCCGCTCCTCCTCGGCGCGCCGGCGGGTCTCCTCGGCGCTGTCCAGCGCCGCTTTCGCCTGCTTGAGGGCGGCGGCGGCCTCCTCGCGCTTGGCTTCCGCGTCCTTGCGGTTCTCCTCCAGCTTGGTCAGGGCCTCCTCGAAGTCCACGTCCCCCTTGTCCATGCGCCGGCGGGCGTCGTCGATGATGTGACCGGGCAGGCCGAGGCGTTCGGAGATGGCGAAGGCGTTGGACTTGCCGGGGATGCCCATGAGGAGCTTGTAGGTGGGCTTGAGGGTCTTTACGTCAAACTCGCAGGAGGCGTTCATGACGCCCTTCTCCGTCATGGCGTAGATCTTCAGCTCCGCGTAGTGGGTGGTGGCGGCGATGCGCGCCCCCACGGACCGGGCGTACTCGATGATGGCCACGGCCAGCGCCGCGCCCTCCGCCGGGTCGGTGCCCGCGCCCAGCTCGTCAAAGAGCACCAGGGACCCCTCCCCGCACTCCGAGAGGATGCCCACGATGTTGGTCATGTGGGAGGAGAAGGTGGACAGGGACTGCTCGATGGACTGCTCGTCGCCGATGTCCGCCAAAATCTTGTCAAAAAGGGGCACGCGGCAGCCGTCCCCGCCGGGGATGTGGAGGCCGCACTGGGCCATGAGGCAGGAAAGCCCCAGGGTCTTGAGGCTCACCGTCTTGCCGCCGGTGTTGGGGCCGGTGATCACCAGCGTGTCGAAGTCCCCGCCCAGCGCGATGTCGATGGGCACGGCCTCGGACTGCTTCAAAAGGGGGTGGCGGGCCTTTTTGAGGACCAGCTCGCCCCTCTCGGAAAGCTCCGGGCAGACGCAGTTGAGCTTGTAGCTCAGCTTAGCCTTGGCGAAGATGAGGTCGAGCTGGGTGAGGAGGTTATAGTCGAGGGCGATGCTCTCCCCGAAGTCCGACGCCTCTGCACTGAGCTCGCGCAGGATGCGCTCGATCTCCCGCTCCTCACGGGCCAGGAGCTCCCGGATCTCGTTGTTGGCCTTCACGGCGCTCATGGGCTCGATGAACAGGGTCTGGCCGGAGGCGGAGATGTCGTGGGTCAGCCCCGGCACGGCCCCCTTGTGCTCGGCCTTTACCGGCACCACGTAGCGGCCGTTTTTCACGGTGATGATGGGCTCCTGGAGGGCCTTTTGGTAGGACGGGGAGGTGATGATCTTCTGCAGGGCCTCCCGGACCTTGCTCCCGGCTACGCGCATGGCGCGGCGGATGTCCGCAAGCTCCGGGGAGGCGGAGTCGGAAAGCTCGTTCTCGCCGATGATGGAGTTGGTGATCTTCTCCTCCAGATATTTGTTGGCGTGGAGGGAAGAGAAGAGGTAGCCGATGGACCCGGCGCCCTTCTCGCTTCCCGAGGCGTAGGCGATGGCGCCCCGGGCCTCCCGGAGGACCTGGGCGATCTCGGTGAGCTCACGGGTGTTCAGCATCCCGCCGGCGTCGGCGCGCTTTAAGCTGTCCCGGATGTCCTTGACGCCGGCGAAGGAGGGCGCGGCATAGAGCGTCATCATCTCCCGGGCGTCCGTGGTCTCCTGCAGCCGCCGCTCCGCCTCCGCCCGGTCGGACGTAGGCGACAGCGAGAGCGCGGCCTCCTTGGCCCCGTCGCTGACGGCCTCGGCGGCCAGCATCTTGAGCACCGCCGGCAGCTCCAATATCGCCTGGGATTTTTCATATAACGTCATGGCGCACCTCCGGGAAAGTTCTTGATAGGGATAAGATACCATATTCCCCACGGGATTGCAAGGGGCCTCAGGCCCTGACCTCCATTCGGATGTCTCCCGTGGCCGTTTTGATCTGGCATTTGCCGCCGGCGGCGGAGCTCGGGACGCTGACGCGGCCCGTATCGGTGTTTGTGAGGAAGATTTTGTCTGACAGCAGCCGGCCCGTGACGTCGCCGGTGTCGGTTTGAAGGGAGAGCTCCTTAGCGTCGCAGTCGTTCAGCGCTATGTCGCCGGTGTCGGTCTCGACGGTCAGTTTCCCGGAGGCGATGACGTTTGTAAGGGTTACGGAGCCGGTGTCGCTCTTCGCGTCGAGGGTTTGGCAGGTCACATCCTCCAGCGTCACTTTGCCCGTGTCCGTCTCGACCCGGATGCCCTCGCCGGCCGCCGCGCGGCGCACACGGACGCGGCCCGTGTCCGTTTTCAGCCGCATTTGCCCCGCCGTCACGCCCTCCAGCGTGATCGCGCCGGTGCTCAGGTCGATCTCCACCCGCTCCCCGGCGGACGCGAGGCAGGTCACATCACAGGTGTCGCCTTCAACGGTGAGTGTGTTAAAAGAGAAATCCTCCGGGACCGTCACGTCGCCGGTATCCGTTTTGATTGCCAGGGATTCGTAGGCGCTTTGCGGCAAATAAACCGTCAGCTTCGGGCTTGTGAAGGAGACGGAGATGTGTTCATACCACTTGCGGGTATCCACCGTTTTGACGGTCAGCGTGCCGTTTTGGACGGAGACGGCGTGCTTGACCCTTTCGTCCTCAAAGCAGACGACCCTGCAGGTCCCGTCCTCCGAGGGGATGAACTCGATCTCGGAGGTGTCCACGTCTATCGAGATATGTTGAAAATCGCCGCCGGGCTCGTAGGTGTTGGTGGTATACGTGACCGTCCCCAGCTTGTTCAAATCCCAGCCGCCGGCGGCCATGGCGAATATAAAAAGGGCCACGCCGAGTAAAATGAGGATCGCGGCGACGGTCAGCCAGATCTTTGCCGTTTTGTTCATCATGCCGTCTCCTTTCTTATGAACAGATGTTTGACGCCTGAGGCCGTCTTTTTCGTCAGCCACAGGGCCCCTTTTGTGAACGCCCTGCATCCGAAAAAGCAGAAGATCGCCAGGCCGGCGCAGCACAGGCCAGCCGCCAGCATGACCGCCGCCGTGAGGCCGTTCCCCCGGAGGACAAACGCCGCGGCGGAGACGGCCCCGCCGAGGGCGCACCCCAACAGAGAGGCGTCCACCGCCCACAGCGACACGACCAGCGACCACAGGACGATGACCGCCGCGAGGACCACCGCGAAGGCGGCGAGCAGCAGGGGGAACCACACGGGGAAGCCCAGGATCAAAAGGACGATCTCCCATGCCCGTACACGTCCGCGGAACCCGGTCTTTTCCCGGACAGGCTCTGCGGGCGGCGTGTCCGCCAAAATCTGGGCAACGACGTCGCCCACCGGGCCCAGCTTGCCGACCGCCTCGGCCTCCGACAGGCCCTCCTCCAGGCCCTCGTCGATCATTTCGCTGTAAAAGATGACCCGCTCCTCAACATCCTCCCGGGGCAGGCCGCGCAGGCCCGCGCGGAGCCGCGCCAAAAATTCCCGCTTATTCATCTTCATCCTCCTTGACCACAAACCGATAGATGGACAGGATCTCCTGCCAATCCTCCCGGAACTCCCGGATGCGCCGCAGGCCCTCGCCGGTGATGTGGTAATATTTCCGGAGCCTGCCGCCGTGCTCGGCGGTGCGGACAGTCAGCATACCGGCCGTCTCCAACCGCTTCAAAATGGTATACAAGGTCGATTCGGAGAGCTCCAGATACGGCTTGAGGTCGTTCATGATCCGGTATCCGTAGGAGTCCCCGTTCTTGATCGCCGCCAAAACGCACACATCCAACAGCCCACGCTTCAACTGACTGTCCATAGCATACCTCCTATCATGGAATACATCATATCACGAGGTATCGAGGCTGTCAAGGGGAGATTGTGCGTTGCGGGGCATTTTGGGCAAAAAAAGACCGGGAGGTTGGAAAACTCCCGGCTTGTTCGCGGTTATGAGCGGGGTTCGGAGGCCGGTGGGACATACTCCACCAGGTCCCCCACCCCCACATGGAGGTAGGAGCACAGCTTGCAGAGGAAGAGGGAGTCGATGCGCTGAAACTCGTTACGATAATAGCGGTTGAAATTCGGGCGCGGGATATCCAGGTCCTTGCAAATTCTGTTTTTTGAAATACCGCGCTCTGTCAGTATATCCGCAATCCTGAGCCGAATCTCACCGTATTCCATATCTTCAGCCCCTTACGATTTGATAAGTAGATTATATATGAATTACCTGAAAAATATAATATTCTGTATTGTACTTTTCGATTTCTAATGGTATAATATCTGTAGGTCATTTATCGTAATTGTTCGGATAGCATCAACATACTTTTCAAATCTGAATGGAGGAGGACTCATGATGACGGAAATAGAGCTTGAAGAGGACGAAAACGTGGACCTGCTGACCGTGTTGAGAGAGGAAATGGACGACACAACACTGCTCATCATCTACAAATGGGAGATTCTCGACATGCCGGTGGAGCATCACGACAAGATCATGAATGACGCGCTTTTGCAGGTCATGCAGGAGCGGGGCATCCAGCCCCCCACCGTCCTCCCGAACGGCGAGGTGGACTACGGGAAATACGAATATCTCAAGGACTACGATTTTGCGACGGTTATGAAGAGATTGGAAATGTTGGGGGCGTTAGAGACAGGGGATGGGAGTATAAAATGAGCGCCCAGGACGGAGGTTCGGGCGCTTTCGCTATAAGGTACCCGCCTCCGATACGGTTGCCCCTCCCTCCGGGAGGGGGCAAGGGGTGGGTACGGGTTGTCGGGACCGCGCAGTCATCCCACGCTCGCTTCCCCCCTGCCCCCCTCCTACGAGGAGGGGGCTTTTTAAAAGGTTTGCGCCGCTTTGCGGCGCATTTTTTTATAAAGGCGGCGCGCAGCGCCGCAACCTTATTCCCCGACCCCTTTTTCGGAAAAAGGGGTGCCGCCGCGGCGGCGGGGTATTCGAGCCCGTGGGGCGTAACTGGGGCTTCCGGTAAACGAAACTTACTGCGTGCGGGCCGCCAGGAGTGGCGGCCCCTACAAGGTACGTTGACGGAACTGGTCCGAAAATTCGCGCATCGCCTCCGTCTCAGGGCCCCCTCCTCGTAGGAGGGGGGCAGGGGGGAAGCGAGCGTGGGATGACAGAGCGGTTTCGATAAAACGAATCCGTCCCAATTACGCCGTACGGGCCGCCGCCCACGGCGGCCCGCGTTGCAGGGTTCGGATTGCCCCGGTAAACGCCGTAGGGGTCGCCACTCCTGGCGGCCCGCGTTTCGATAACCTCCCATATCGGTTGGATGGGATAACCTCCCATATCCCCCGTAGGGGCGGACCCATGTGTCCGCCCGTGGCGCGGTTGCGGGACGGGAACGGTTCCGATTAAACGGAAATTGGTGATTATCGGGGGCATGGGCCGCTGTGGGCAGCGGCCCGTACGGCGGTGTTCGGAACGTGTCAATAAACGATAGGCGGGTCGCCGGGGACGGCGACCCCTACGGCGTTGATTGGGCCGTGTCAATAGACGATGGGCGGGTCGCCGAGACGGCGACCCCTACGGCGGATAACGCAAGCCGGTGAAATAGACGCCCCCACCCTGCCCATCGCTTCGCTCGGGCACCCCTCCCGGAGGGAGGGGCAAAAGAGGTTGCGATATCGGAAAGGTTCCGATAAAACGTACCCGCCTCCGTCTCGGAGCCCCCTCCTCGTAGGAGGGGGGCAGGGGGGAAGCGAGCGTTGGATGACAGAGCGGTTTCGATAAAACGCGTCCGCCCCCGATACGTTGCCCCTCCTAGGTCGTGGACAGCCGCGCAAGCGGCAGGGGTAGTGGCGCGGCGGCGGGGGCGGGCGGGTGGGAAATATAAAGAATGCGGCGCAAGCCGCAAACCTTTTTCCCGCCGCCGCGGGGGACCCTTTCGGCGCTTCGCGCCACCTCCCCCAGGGGGGCGAGCGGGTGGGGAAATATAAGAATGCGGCGAAGCCGCAAACCTTTTTCCTGCCGCCGCGGGGGACCCTTCTGGCGCTGCGCGCCACCTCCCCCAGGGGGGGCGGGCGGGTGGGGAAATATAAAGAATGCGGCGCAAGCCGCAAACCTTTTCCCCGCCGCCGCGCCCCTTTCGGCGCTTCGCGCCACCTCCCCCAGGGGGGGAGGTTATGAAGAAAGGGCCGCCTCTGTTGGCGGCCCTTTGGATTCCCTTATTTCTTCACGCTCTCCACGATGCCCTCGGCTAAACCGGCGAGGCCCTGGATCTCGGAGGGGATGATGATCTTGGTGGCCTGGCCGTTGGCGGCGGCGGCGAAGGCCTCTAAGGCGCGGATTTTGATGACGGAGTCGGTGGGGTTGGCGTCGTTTAAGAGCTTCAGGCCCTCGGCGGTGGCCTGCTGGACCTTTAAGATGGCCTCGGCGCGGCCCTCGGCCTCTAAGATCGCGGCCTGCTTCTTGGCGTCGGCGCGGAGGATGGCGGACTCCTTTTCGCCCTCGGCGGAGAGGATGGCGGCGCGCTTTTCGCCCTCGGCCTTCAAAATGGCCTCGCGGCGCTCGCGCTCGGCCTTCATCTGCTTCTCCATGGCGTTCTGAATCTCCTTGGGAGGCAGGATGTTCTTGAGCTCCACGCGGTTGACCTTGATGCCCCAGGGGTCCGTGGCCACGTCCAGGATGGAGCGCATCTTGGAGTTGATGATGTCGCGGGAGGTGAGGCACTGGTCCAGCTCCAGGTCGCCGATGATGTTCCGGAGGGTCGTGGCGGAGAGGTTCTCAATGGCGGTCATGGGGTTCTCGATGCCGTAGGTGTAGAGCTTGGGGTCGGTGATCTCGAAGTAGACCACGGTGTCGATCTGCATGGTGACGTTGTCCTTGGTGATGACGGGCTGGGGCGGGAAGTCCGCCACCTGCTCTTTAAGAGAGACGATCTTGGCGACCCGCTCGATGAAGGGGATCTTGAAGTGCAGGCCCACGCTCCAGGTGGTGCTGTACGCGCCCAGGCGCTCCACCACGTAGGCCTTGGCCTGCTGGACGACCCGGATGTTCCGGGCGATGATGACGATGACGATGAGGACGATGGCGATGAGGACGATGATGATAGGATCAGGCATGATTCTCCCTCCAATAAAATGATTTTTTGTGGACTTACGGGTTATTTCGTCTCCGCGGGCCGGCGCGCCGGCTCCACGATGAGCTTCACGCCCTGGATGGACATGACCTGCGCCAGGGCGCCCTTGGGGATGGGCTCACCGGTGAGACTGCGGGCGGTCCACTCCTTTCCCCCGGCGGAGACGGCGCCGGTGGCGTGGATGTTGTCGATGTCCTCCGTGACGGGGCAGACCACGCCCAGGAGGCGGTCGGCGTTGGTGGGCTTGGCGCCCACCTTAAAATATTTGACGGCCACGGGCTTCAAAACGGCCAGCGCCACGGCGCTCACCGCCAGGAAGAGGACGACCTGCAGCCAGACCTCCGCCCCCAGCGCCGCGCCGATGAGAGCGGCGGCGGACCCCAGGGCGAACCAGACGGACACAAGCCCCACCGTGGCCGCCTCCAGCGCGATAAAGGCAACCGTGGCGACGATCCAGAAATAGAGCACATGCCTCACGCTCCTTTTTCGATAGATGCATCTATTATATCACACTTCCGATAAAAATGGTAGTGGTTTTATTGGGCAAATCCGTCAAACGGTGAAAAAAAACGCAAAATCCCGCGCTCCCGCCCGCCGGAAGAGAGGTTTTTGGGCGGGTTCCCTCTTCGACTGCATTTTCATCCGCCCCGCCCTATAATCTCCCGTGAGGGGGGGAAAAGACATGCCCGTTGTTTACGCGGACGCGGTGTTTTTGGAAAACCTGGCGGTGGATTACATACTTTTGGTGGCTTGCGCGCGGATTGCCGGCGTGCCGGCGCGGCGGTGGCGGGCCGCCCTGGCGGCGGCGGTGGGGGCGGTGTACGCGCTGGTGAGCGTCCTTATATCCCGGCCGGTGCTCACGTCCCTGGCGGTGAAGGCGGCGGTGGGGCTCTTGATGGTGGTGGTGGTTTTCGGGTTCGACCGGCGGCTTTTGCGGCTGGCGGTGGTGTTCTTCGCCGTGTCGGCGGCCTTCGCCGGGGCGGTGATGGCGGCGTGTCTCGTCAGCGGCCGGCGCGTGGATCTCGCCTCCGGTGTGAGCTTCGGGACGCTTCTTTTGTCCTTCGCCGTCTTCTACGGCCTCTTCACCGCCGTCTTCCGGGCCGTGGGGCGGCACCGGGTACGGGGGGAGATCCGGACCCTCACCGTGACCTACCGGGGCCGCCAGGTCAGGGTCCCGGCGCTGGACGACACGGGCAACGGGCTCAGGGAGCCGGTGTCCGGCCTCCCGGTGACGGTCTGCTCCCTGGAGGCCGTCTCTCCCCTGCTGGACCCGGCGGTGCTGGAAATTCTCCGGGCCCATCCGGACCCGGCGGAGGCGGTGGAGGCGCTGGGGGAGCGGGAAATTTACAGCTTCTTCCTGGTCCCCTACCGGGCCGTGGGGGTAAAGGGCGGGTTTCTCCCGGCCTTCCGGCCCGACTCGGTTCGGGTGGGGTCCCGGGAGTTGACCACGCTCATCGCCATCGACGCCGGGGGGCTCAGCGTGGGCGCGGGGTACTGCGCCGTGACGGCGGCATGAAAGGGAGGCAGGTATGAAACGAATTTTTTGGAGGCTTCGGGCGCTCCTGGCGCGGCTTTGGGAACGGCTCGCGCCCACGGAGGGCGTCTATTACATCGGCGGGGCGGACACGCTGCCGCCGCCGCTCAGCCGGGAGGAGGAGCAGGAGGCGGTGCGGGCGCTGACGGAGGGGTCGGAGACGGCGCGGAAGACCCTCATCGAGCACAATCTGCGGCTGGTGGTCTACATCGCCCGGAGGTTTGAGAACACCGGCGTCAATCTGGAGGATCTCACCGGCATCGGGGCCATCGGCCTCATCAAGGCCATCAGCACCTTCGACCCGGCCAAGAACATTAAGCTGGCGACCTACGCCTCCCGGTGCATCGAGAACGAGATTTTGATGCACCTTCGGAAGATCGCGCCCCAGCGCACGGAGGTGTCCCTCTCGGAGCCGCTGAACACCGACTGGGACGGCAACGAGCTGCTGCTCTCGGACATCCTGGGCACCGACAACGACATGGTCATGCGCCCCCTGGAGGACGACGTGGACCGCCAGCTTCTGCGGGAGGCGCTGGAGAAGCTCTCCGACCGGGAGCGGACCATCATCTCCCTGCGCTTCGGCCTCGCCGGCCGCCGGGAGCTGACCCAAAAGGAGGTCGCCGATAAGCTGGGCATCTCCCAGTCCTACATCAGCCGCCTGGAAAAGCGGATCATATCCAGGCTGAGGCGGGAGATGACGAGGAGGATGGGGTGAAACGGAAAGGGGGAAGCAATGACCAACGCTCGCTTCCCCCCTGCCCCCCTCCTACGAGGAGGGGGCTTAAAAAGGTTTGCGCCTGCGGCGCATTCTTTGATTCCCCGCGCGGCGGGGACGGGGGACGAAGGACGGGGGCTTGAATCCCCCTGCCCCCTTTGCCGCAACAGGGGGTCAAAAAGGTTTTGCGCCGCTTTGCGGCGCAATTTTTTATAAAGGCGGCGCGAAGCGCCGCAACCTTATTCCCCCGACCCCTTTTTCGGAAAAAGGGGTGCCGCCGCGGCGGCGGGGTATTCGAGCCCGTGGGGCGTCGCTGGGGTTGCCGGTGAACGAAACTTACTGCGTGCGGGCCGCCAAGACTGCGCCCGCAGGCGCGCATCACGAGCGCAACCGCCGCAAAGCGGCAGCTCTTAGCGCGGAGATGTGGCGGTCCCTACAGGGTATGTTGTCGGAACGGTTCCGATAATTCGCTCCCGCCCCCGTCCCAGAGCCCCCTCCTCGTAGGAGGGGGGCAGGGGGGAAGCGAGCGTGGGACGACAGAACGGTTCCGATAAAACAAATCCGCCCTAATCACCGCCGTACGGGCCGCCGCCCACGGCGGCCCTCGTTGCAGGTTTCGGATTGCCTCCGATAAACGCCGTAGGGGTCGCCGTCTCGGCGACCCGCGTTTCGATGATTTCTGGTGTCGGTTGAATGGGATAACCTCCCATATTCCCCGTAGGGGCGGGTTCTAAACCCGCCCGTGCCACGTTGCGTGAGGGAACGGTTTCGATAAAACGGTACATGTCGGTTATCGGGGGCATGGGCCGCCGGGGGGACCCTTCCGGCGCTTCGCGCCACCTCCCCCAGGGGGGGGAGGTCAACGGTGCGTGCTCACACCTGCTTGGCCTCATACCGCATCTGCCCTGCCTCGATGGTGAGGACGCCGTAGGTGCGGGCTCCCATGCCGACGGTGCCGGGGTTGATGACCAGGAGGCCGTTGACCTCGGCGTAGTAGGGGGTGTGGGTGTGGCCGAAGAGGGCGGCGTCGGCGCCGGCGGCCAGGGCGGTGTTGATGAGGGAGGCGAGGCCCATTTTCACGCCGTAGTGGTGGCCGTGGGTGAGGAAGAGCTTCCGGCCGGCGAAGGTGATGAGCTTATACCTGGGCTCGGCGGTAACCCAGTCGCAATTTCCCGGCACGGAACACACGGGAATGGCCGGGAAGAAGCGGCCCAGGTCCTCGGCGTCGGACTGGTGGTCGCCGAGGTGGATGATCTGGTCCGGCTTTTCCGTGAGGACCGCCGTCTCCATGGGCGGCAGGTTGCGGTGGGAGTCTGACAAAACAAGGATCTTCATGTGGCACCTTTCCTCTCCGGGCGGAATATACTGGGTTGATGGCAAGGAGTGGTAGCTTTGGAAAACGATTTGACTAAGAAGGCCCAGGAGTTCCTCTCCGGCGAGGAGGGCCGCCGGATCCAGGGCAAGCGGGCGGAGATCGAGCGTCTCGCCGCCTCCGAGGACGGCCAGCGGGTGAAGACCATGCTGGAGCGCGGGGGCTTTGAGGACGCGGTGAAGCGGGGCGACGCCGCCGCGCTGAAAAACGCCATGGGAAGCCTCATGCAGACGGACTCCGGGCGGCAGCTCATCGGGCGGCTCCGGGAGCTCATGGGGCAGAAGTAGGTGGGACGCCGTGGCCGAGTTTGAGGAGATGCTCGATTCCATCCTCTCCTCCCCCGAGGAGATGGAGAAGATCATGGGCCTTGCCAGGGAGCTGTCCGGCTCCGCCCCGCCGCCGGAAAAGCCGGCGGAAGCGCCGGCGGAGAAGGCGTCCGTCCCCGGCCTCGGGGACCTGAGCCCCAAGATGCTGGGCTCTCTGGGGAAGCTCCTGGGGAAGCTGAACGGCGACAAGGGCGACGACAAGGCCGCCCTCATGCGGTCCGTGAAGCCCTATCTCAAGCCCGAGCGCCGGGAGGCGCTGGACAGGGCCGTGAAGATCGCCCGCATCGCCCATGTGGCGCGGGCGGCCCTGGATGAATTCGGAGGTGAGTTGGATCTTGGCCTATAACCGCTACACGCCGCCGGCCTGGGCCGCCCCAAGGCCCCGGCCTCAGCCCCGCCAACAGCCCCGCCGGGAGGCGCCGGGACCGGCCCGGACCGCGCCGGCAGACGCCGCCGCAAGGCCCCACCGACCGGCGGGACGCCCGGGCCCTTTGCCCGCGGGTCTGGACGCCGGCGACCTCTTCCTGGCGGCGATGCTGCTCTTCCTCTACTCCGAGAGCCATGACGAGGACTTCCTCATCATCCTCATCGTCGTGGGGCTTTCCGTCTTTCAAAAGAAATGAAAACCGACGGGGAGGTCATGCCTCCCCGTCGCTGTTTGTTTCGTCGGAAACCTCCGTCTGCTTCTCCGCCTCGGCTTTCTTTTGCTCCTCCAGGCGGGCTACGTGGTCGTCGTGGGATTTGAGGAGGGCAATGCCGATGACGATGGCGACGCAGCAGGCGAAGACGAAGATGAGGGCCTTCATCTCGTCGGTGGTGGTGATGAGCACCGCCGAGAGGCCCAGGACGGCGGAGATGGCGTAAAGCACCGCCACCGCCTGCTTCTGACTAAGGCCCATGTCGATGAGCCGGTGGTGGAAGTGGCCCCGGTCCGGGCTCATGGGGTTCTGGCCTTTCAAGAGACGGCGGATGATGGCGAAGGTGGTGTCGAAAATCGGCAGGGCCAGGGCCAGAATGGGCACCGCGAAGGAGATGAAAGCGTAGGACTTCAAAAGCCCCGTCACCGACACGGTGGACAGGATATAGCCAAGAAGCAGCGCCCCGGTGTCGCCCATGAAGATCTTGGCGGGGTTGAGGTTATAGGGGATGAACCCCAGGCACGCGCCCAGCACCGCCGCCAGGAGGACGGCGACGTTCCCCTGCCCCAGCACCAGGGCGATGACCAGGATGGACAGGGACGAGATGGCGGAGACGCCGCAGGCCAGCCCGTCCAGCCCGTCGATGAGGTTGATGGAGTTGGTGATGCCCACGATCCAGAAGATGGTGACGGGGATGGACCAGGCCCCGAAGCTGATGGTGGCCGTGTCGCTCCAGAAGACAGGGTTGGCGATAAATTCGATGCGCACCCCGAAAGCCACTGCCACGCCGGCGGCGGCGATCTGCACCGCGAATTTCAAAAGCGCCGGCAGGGGCACGATGTCGTCGATGGCCCCCACGGTGACGATGATGACCGTGCCTAAAAGGATGCCCTGGACCTGGCGGTCAAGGTCGGCAAAGAGCACCACCGCCACCAGGAACCCCAGGAAAATGGCAAGGCCTCCCTGGCGGGGGATGGGGTGGTCGTGCATCCGCCGGTTGTCCTTCGGCACGTCCACGGCCCCCACCTTCACGGCGAAGGCCCGCACCAGGGGCGTCATGGCGAAGCACACCGCCGTGGAAACAAGCAGCGCCGCGCCGATTTTAATGAGTTCGCTCGTCTCAATGTTCATAGCCGCGTGATCCCTTTATTTCTGGACAAAGCCGATCTTTTTGTATACCTTCCGGAGGGTCTTTTCGGCAACGAAGGAGGCCCGCTCCGCCCCGGCGCGGTAGACGCTCTCGAGATACGCCTTGTCCTTCAAAAGGCGCTCCGTCTCCTCCCGGATGGGGCGGAGAGTCTCGATGACCGCCTCGCCCACGGCGGGCTTGAAAGCGCCGTAGCCCTGGCCCACAAACTCCCGCTCCACGTCCTCCGGGGACTTTCCCGTGGCGGCGGCGTAGATCTGGATGAGGTTGGAAACCCCCGGCTTGGCCTCCGGGTCGTAGCGGACGCAGTTTTCCGTGTCGCTGTCCGTCACGGCGCGCTTGAATTTCCGGGCGATGTCCTCCGGCTTTTCCAGCAGGAACACGCAGCCGTCGGGCTGGGACTTGGACATCTTGCTCTCCGGGGCGTTCAGGGACATGATGCGCGCGCCCACCTTCTGGATATAGGGCTCGGGCATTTTGAACACGTCGCCGTAGATGCCGTTGAAGCGCTGGACGATGTTCCGGCACAGCTCCACGTGCTGGCGCTGGTCCTCCCCCACGGGCACGAAGTCCGGCTGATAGAGGAGGATGTCCGCCGCCATGAGGCAGGGGTAGGTGAAGAGCCCGCCGTTGACGTTCTCCGCGTGCTTGGCGGACTTGTCCTTGAACTGGGTCATGCGGGAAAGCTCCCCGAACATGGCGTAGCAGTTGAGGACCCAGCCCAGCTCCGCGTGCTGGTGGACGTGGGACTGGATGAACAGCGTACACTTCTCCGGGTCCAGGCCGCAGGCGATGTAGTTGGCCAGCAGCGTCAGCGTCTGTCTCCTGAGCGCCGCCGGGTCCTGGCGCACGGTGATGGTGTGCAGGTCGGCGAGGAAGAAGTAGCAGTCAAAGTCCTCGATCATCTGGGGCCAATGCCGGAGCGGGCCCAGATAGTTGCCCAGGTGCAGTTCCCCGCTGGGCTGGATGCCGGACAGCATCACTTTTTTCGGTGTATTTTCAACGTTTTCCATGGTTTTTCCTCGAAATCTTTCTTATTTCATACTAATATCTATTTAAAAGGAGACACCGAGCGGCGAGGATTTTTCGCGTCAGGCAAGGAAGACGCCGCAGGGAATACTGTATGTATTCCCAAGGCGGCTGACGCAGCCTGGCGCGAAAAAGACCGTCGCGAATGTCTTGTTTTAATTAGATATTAGTATCAGGCCGTACTCCGCCGCCAAAGCCCGGAAGGCCGGGAGGGAGCGGAGGATCATGTCGTGGCTGACGCAGTAGGCGATGCGCACATAGCCCGGGCAGGCGAAGCTGGTCCCCGGGACCACCAGGATGTTGTGCTTCTTGGCCCGGTCGGAGAACTCCCTGTCGTCCCCCGGGGTCTTCATCCACATGTAGAAGGCCCCGTCGGGGTAGACGCAGGTGAAGCCCGCGTCCGTCAGGCCCTCGTAGAGGGCTTTCCGGTTCCTGTCGTAGGCCGCCACGTCGGTGCGCTCGTCCAGGCACTCCGCCACCAGCTTTTGCTGGAGGCTGGGGGCGTTGACGAAGCCCAGGATGCGGTTGGCGATGACGGCGGCGTCGAAAATGAGCTTCGCGTCGTCGCACTGGGACGGGACGACCACGTAGCCGATGCGCTCGCCGGGGAGGGACAGGGACTTGGACCAGGAGTAGCCCACCAGGGTATTGCGGTAAAGCTTGGTGAGCCAGGGGACCTCCTTTCCGTCGTAGGCCAGCTCCCGGTAGGGCTCGTCGGAGATGAGGTAGATGGGGTGTCCGTATTCCGCCTGCTTCTCCTCCAGCACGGCGGCCAGGGCGCGGATGCTGGCTTTCGTGTAGATGACGCCGGTGGGGTTGTTGGGGTTATTGAGAAGAAGCGCCTTGGTTTTCGGCGTGACGGCGGCGCGCAGGGCCTCCGGGTCGGGCTGGAAGCTCCCGGCGATGTTGGCGGGGATGGCCTTCAAAACGCCGTCGAAGTTGGCGACGTAGTTGCCGTACTCCAGGAAGTAGGGCGCGAAGACCAGCACCTCGTCGCCGGGGTCCAGGAGGGTCTTCAAGAGCACGTTGAGCCCGCCGGCGGCGCCCACGGTCATGAGGATATTGTTCTCGTCAAAGTCCGTGCCGAACCGCCGGTTCAGGGACGCGGCCACCTTGGCCCGCACCTCGGGGTAGCCGGCGTTGGACATGTAGCCGTGGAGCTCCATGGGGTCCGTCTCGGCGGCGATGCGGAGGATGGACTCCCGCACCCGCTCCGGCGCGGGGATGTTGGGGTTGCCCAGGGAGAAATCGTAGACGTTCTCCCGCCCGAACTGCGCGGCCATCCGCGCCCCCTCCTCAAACATCGCCCGAATGGCGCTCCCGCCCTCGGTCATCTTCACCATCTTCGCGGAGATCACGGAAACCCGCCCCCTTACGCACATAGTTGGATGTATTTTAGCACAACCGCCGTCCTTTTTCAACCGCAAAACCTCTGAATTTTTAAATCCTTCCTCTTCCTCGGTTGAAAATCCCGCCGCGGTGTGCTATAATGGCGTCAGAAAGAGGGTATGGCCCTTGGGGAAGAAGGAAAAACTGATAGCGCGGCTCATGACCGAGCCCGCGGACTTCACCTTTGACGAGGTGGAGACGCTTCTGGGGTATCTGGGCTATGAAAAGGACAACAAGGGCAAAACCAGCGGGTCGCGGGTCAAGTTTACATGTCCCGGCCACAAACCGTTTTTGATGCACCGCCCTCACCCGTCAAACATCATGCGTCCCTATCAGGTCAAGGACCTTGTCACGGAGCTGGAAAAGGAGGGTCTAATATGACAAATCTGCTGGAATACAAAGGTTTTTTTGGAACGATCGAATATTCGAAGGAGGACGGCGTGCTGTTTGGGCATCTTCTTGTGGACGACGCCTGCGCCTCCTATGAGGGGACCACGCTGGAGGAGCTTTTAGGCGATTTCCACGACTGCGTGGACGACTATCTTGAGGGCCGCGACGGCCAGGAGCCGGGCGACAGCCCCCGCTTTACGCAAAATGTCGCTCTCCCCTCCCAGCTTTATAAAAGCGCCTCGCAATGCGCCGCCAGCCACAGCCTCTCCATGAACGCTTTCATCGAGGACGCCATCGCCAAAGCCGTCGCCGCCGGGTGACGCCGGTACGCAAAAAACATCGCCGCTCCGAAAGGGGCGGCGGTGGTGTTTATGAAGCTAAACCTCTGAATTTTTAATTCTTCCCTTTCCTCGGTTGAAAATCCCGCCGCGGTGTGCTATAATGGCGTCAGAAAGAGGGTATGGCCCTTGGGGAAGAAGGAAAAACTGATAGCGCGGCTCATGACCGAGCCCGCGGACTTCACCTTTGACGAGGTGGAAACGCTTCTGGGGTATCTGGGCTATGAAAGGGACAACAAGGGCAAAACCAGCGGGTCGCGGGTCAAGTTTTTCCGTCCCGGAACCTCGCAGGTCGTTTATCTGCACAGGCCCCATCCCGGAAATATCCTGCCAAGGTATCAAGTCAAGAACATTGTTCGGTCCCTGAAGGAGGCGGATCTGATATGACAAAAACCATGACCTATAAGGGCTACACCGGCTCCGTTGAGCGTTCCGAGGAGGACGGCATTTTCTTCGGTAAGGTGCTCGGCATACGCTCCCTGCTTCTCTATGAGGGAAACACAGTTGAAGAGCTCGAGGCGGATTTTCACGAATTTGTGGACGATTACCTCCAGACCTGCAAGGAAAACGGAGTCGAGCCGGAAAAGCCGTTTCAGTCCCCGATCTTCGTGAATGTATCCCCCGACAACTACAAAAAGGCGTCTCTTTACGCCCTTGAACACAGTCTCCCCATCGATTCCCTGATCGACCAGGCCATCGCCAACTTCGTCGCCGCCGGGTGACGCCGGTACGCAAAAAAGCTCGCCGCTCCGAAAGGGGCGGCGGTGGTGTTTATGAAATGACGGGGCCGCTGTGGACAGCGGCAGAAGCGTTTTGGGAGGTGATCGGCATGGGTGAGGTCGCGATTCGTTTGAGCGATCCGCGCACGGATGAGGGCGTGATCGGCGAGCTTATGAGGATTGAGGAGGACGTATTCCCGCCGGAATACCGGGGCGAATACGGGTCGATCCGCGCCAGGTTCCGCAAAAACAGGGAGATGTTCGTCCTGGCCCGCGAGGGCGGGCGTATCGTCGGGTCTTTGTGCTTTTTCCCCATCTCCGAACGGCTCCACAGCGAAATGCTCCGCGAGCCGGTTTTTCACGACGACGATATCCTCCCGGAGGATGTGATGGCGTTTGGGGAGAGGAACCACATCTATCTTCTGTCCGTCGCCCTCTATAAAAGCTGTCAGGGAAGAGGCATCGGCAGCATGATGATGGACGCCTTTTTCAACGCCCTGCGGGACCGGCGGCTTCGCGGACAGGAGACCGTGGACATTTTAGCCTCCGTAGTCTCGGAACAGGGCCGGCGGCTCGTGGAGAAATACGGCTTCTCCCTCGTCCGGACGCCCACCGAAAAGGAGCGCTTCCTGCTCTACAAAAGGGAGGGCGCCCTGTAAGGGGGCGGCGTCCGCGTTGCGATGACCTCCGATGCCGGGCAGCGGCCCGTACGGCGTTGTGCGGGGCGGGTCAATCATCGTTGGGCGGGTCGCCGGGGACGGCGACCCCTACGGTTTTGGGAATGCCTTCAGCAGATGCCGTCCGGGCTTATTCTCCCTCGAACATATCCCGCTTCGTCTCCTCCGGGATGCGGGTTTTGTAGTCGCCGGTGAAGCAGGCGGTGCAGTAGGTGTGGCCGGGGATGCCGGGAAGCTCGTTGAGGTGCCGGACATCCAGGTAGCCCAAGCTGTCCGCGCCGATGAGCTTGCAGATCTCGGGGACGGAATACTTGCAGGCGATGAGGTTTTCGCGGGAGTCGATGTCCACGCCGTAGTAGCAGGGATTCAAATACGGCGGCGCCGTGACGCGCACGTGGACCTGGGTGGCGCCGGCCTCCCGGAGGATGGCCACGGTGCGGGCGATGGTGGTGCTCCGGACGATGGAGTCGTCCACCAAAACCACGCGCTTGCCCTCCACCGTCTCCCGGACGGCGTTTAATTTGATGCGCACGCCCGTCTCCCGGGACTTCTGGCCGGGGCTTATGAACGTGCGGCCGATGTACTTATTCTTGATAAGGCCGATGTCGTAGGGGATGCCGCTCTCCTTGGCGTAGCCGATGGCCCCGTCGGTGCCGGAGTCGGGCACGCCGATGACGATGTCCGCCTCCACCGGGTAGTCCTGCGCCAGGAATTTCCCGGCCCGCAGGCGCGCGTGGTGGATGGAAGCGCCGTAAAGGCGGGAGTCCGGCCGGGAGAAGTAGATATACTCAAAGATGCACAGGGCCTCCGGGGCCTTATCGCAGTTGTCCGCGAGGCTGCGGACACCGGACTTGTCGAAGACCACCACCTCGCCGGGGCGGATGTCCCGGATGTACTCCGCGCTGACGGAGGATAGCGCGCAGGTCTCCGAGGCGATGATGTAGTCCCCGTGGCCGTTGCGGCCGTAGCACAGGGGCCGGAAGCCGTTCTTGTCCCGGACGGCGATGAGCTTGTCCTCCAGCATCAAAATGAGAGAGTAGGCGCCCTTGAGGCGGTTCATGGTCCGCAGCACCGCGTCCTCGGCGGTGTACGTCTCCAGCCGCTCCTGGGTGAGGACATAGGAGATGATCTCCGTGTCACTGGTGGTGTGGAAGATGGCCCCGCGGCTTTCCAGCTCGTGGCGCAGTTCGCCGGCGTTGGTGAGATTGCCGTTGTGGACGGTGGCCAGGTTCCCGGTGAAGTGGCTGACCACGATGGGCTGGGCGTTTTCGCGCCCGGAGTTGCCGGTGGTGCCGTAGCGCACGTGCCCCACGGCCATGGTCCCCTCCCCCAGCTTTGAAAGCTCCTCGGGGGTGAAGACGTCGCTCACCAGCCCCAGGTCCTTGTGGGTGGTGAAGCGGCCGTTATGGGAGACGGTGATGCCGCAGCTCTCCTGCCCCCGGTGCTGGAGGGCGTAGAGGCCGTAGTAGACCGTGTCCCCCACATGAAAAGGATTTGCGGCGTATATCCCGAATACGCCGCACTCCTCATGGATATGTGTCTCGCAACTATCCATAAATGTTCCCTCTTTTACTCGGCCAGCCCGAGCCTTTTCATCATTTCGTGGTACGCGTCCTCCACATTGCCCAGGTCCCGGCGGAAGCGGTCCTTGTCCAGCTTCTCATTGGTGTTCACGTCCCAGAACCGGCAGGTGTCGGGGCTGATCTCATCGGCCAGGACAATTTGACCCTCGGCGGTCTTGCCGAACTCCAGCTTGAAGTCCACGAGACGCACGCCGCAGGAAAGCATCTCCGCCTTCAAAAAGTCGTTGACGGCAAAGGCGTACTTCTTGATAAGCTCGATCTCCTCCCAGGTGGCCAGCTTCAAAGCCACGGCGTGGTAGGCGTTGAGAAGCGGGTCGTGGAGGTCGTCGTTTTTATAGCTGAACTCGATGGTGGGCTCGTCGAAGACGATGCCCTCGGGCACGCCGTACTTCTTGGAGAAGGACCCGGCGGAGACGTTGCGGATGATGACCTCCAGGGGCACGATGCTGACCTTCTTCACGAGGGTGTCCCTGTCGGAAAGCTCCTCCACCAGGTGGGTGGGGACCCCGGCGGCCTCCAGCTTCTTCATAAGGAAGTTGCTCATGCGGTTGTTGACCACGCCCTTGCCCACGATGGTGCCCTTCTTGAGCCCGTCAAAGGCGGTGGCGTCGTCCTTGTAGCTGACGATGACGAGGTTGGGGTCGTCGGTGGCAAAGACCTTCTTGGCCTTGCCCTCATAGAGCTGTTCGCGCTTTTCCATGTTTTGTAAAACCTCCTGGGTTTTTATTTTTCTGTTTGTGCAGGGTCTAAGCTCGCGTCCTCGTTTTGCGCCCTGAAGGCCGCAAATTCATCAACCAGGTAATGCTCCCAGACATAAAAATGGCAGGCACGGATAATCTCCTCATCGGTCATGTCGGAGATCTTTTTCAGGTGATAGCGGTAGACTTTCTTGAGTTTGAGAAATTTTTTCGAGCTGTCCAACAAAAGCGGATCAACAACGTTTCTCATTCCGCGCCTCACATCTCAAAATACTCGTCCCGCCCCGCGCCGACGGAGACGTATTGGATGTGGGTGTTGGTGGACTCGGCGATGAAGTTTACATAATCCTGCGCCTCTTTGGGGAGGTCGTCGAAGGAGCGGCAGGCGGAGATGTCCTGATGCCAGCCGGGGAGGTACTCCACCACGGGCTTGGCCGCCTCCAGCTCGTCGCCGGTGGGGAAATGGTCCACGATTTGGCCGTTCACGTCGTAGTGGGTGACCACGGGGATCTTGTCGAGGTAGCTGAGCACGTCCAGCTTGGTCAAAGCGATCTCCGTCGCGCCCTGGACGAGACAGCCGTAGCGGGAGGCCACCACGTCGAAGCCGCCCACACGGCGGGGACGGCCCGTGGCCGCGCCGTACTCGCCGCCGGCCTCGCGGAGCGCCTCGGCCTCCGCGCCGAACATCTCGCAGGTGAAGGGGCCCGCGCCCACGCAGCTGGAGTAGGCCTTCATGATGCCCACCACGTTATCAAGCCGCTTGGCCGGGATGCCCGCGCCGATGGGGGCGTAGGCGGCGATGGTGCTGGAGCTGGAGGTGTAGGGGTAGATGCCAAAGTCGATGTCCCGCAGGGCCCCCAGCTGGGCCTCGAACATCACGGACTTGCCGCCGTCAATGGCCTCCGTGAGGTACTGGGTGGTGTCCTTCACGTAGGGAAGCAGGGGAAAGCCGTACTTCTCTAGCCACGCGTAGATCGCGTCCGGGTCCACCGGCTCATGGGCATATCCGCCGGCGACGGTGAGGTTTTTCCACTCACAGAGGTCCTTGAGGTGGGCCTTCAGCGTCTCGGGGTGCGCAAGGTCGCCCACGCGGACGGTCTTCTTCATATACTTGTCGGCGTACACCGGGGCGATGCCGCGCCGGGTGGAGCCGTAGGCCTTGCCGCCCAGGCGCTCCTCCTCCAGAATGTCCATCATCTTGTGGTAAGGAAGACAGACGGTGGCCCGGTCGGAGATGACGAGATGCTCGGGGCTTATCTCGATGCCCTTTTCCCGGAGGGCGGCCATCTCGTGCGTCAGGTGCTCTAAGTCGATGACCATGCCGGGGCCCATGACGTTCACCGTCTCGTCCCGCAAAATGCCGGAGGGCAGGAGGTTTAAGATGAACTTGCCCTTTTCGTTGATGACCGTGTGGCCGGCGTTGTTGCCGCCCTGATAGCGGATGACGATGTCATACCGGGAGCTTAAGAGGTCCACCATGCGGCCCTTGCCCTCGTCTCCCCAGTTGATGCCTACGACAGCTGTTAACATTTCAAACTCTCCTTATACCCGCACCTGGGCCTCTAAACCCAACAGCGCGGCGTTTTCCTGAAGTACGGGGGCGACGACGGCGGCCAGAAACTCCTCCGTCTGCTCCGGGGCGCGGCCCACAAATTTGCGGATGTCCAGGACCTCCTTCAAGCTCTCCTCGGTGAGGCCGAACTTCTCGTCCTCGAGAAGAAGCTCCAGGAGGTTGTTGTCCCCGCCCTCCAGCTTCACTTTCGCGGCGGCCTTCTGGGACGCCTGCCGGATGTGCTCGTGGAGCTCCTGGCGGTCCCCGCCGCGCTCCACCGCGTCCATGAGGATATTTTCGCTGGCCATGAAGGGCAGCTCCTCCATGAGGTGCTTTTCCATGACCTTGGGGTAGAGGCGGCCGTTTTTGACAACGTTGATGACGAGGGTCAAAATGGCGTCCACCGCCAAAAACGCCTCGGGGATGGCGATGCGCCGGTTGGCGCTGTCATCCAGCGTCCGCTCCAGCCACTGGGCGGCGGCGGTGTCGGAGGCGTTCTTCGCGTCGTTGATGACGTACCGCGCGAGACTCACCACCCGCTCACACCGCATGGGGTTGCGCTTGTAGGCCATGGCGGAGGAGCCGATCTGGTTAGCCTCAAAGGGCTCGTCGAACTCCTTCATGTGGGCGAGAAGCCGGATGTCCGTGGCCATTTTGGCGCAGGAGACGGCGATATCCGAAAGGACGTTGAGGATGTAGGCGTCCACCTTCCGGGAGTAGGTCTGGCCGGAGACGGGCATGCACGCCGAGAAGCCCATCTTGGCGGCGATGCGGCGCTCCAGGTCCTTCACCTTCTCGTGGTCGCCGTGGAAGAGCTCTAAAAAGCTGGCCCCGGTGCCGGTGGTGCCCTTACAGCCCAGGAGCTTGAGGCTGGAAAGCTCAAAATCCAGGCGCTCCAGGTCCATGCACAGGTCCTGGGTCCAGAGGGTCGCGCGCTTGCCCACGGTGGTGGGCTGGGCGGCCTGGAAGTGTGTGTAGGCCAGCGTCGGCACGTCCTTGTGCTCACGGGCGAAGTCCGCGAGGGCGGCAATGGCGTTTATGAGCAGCTTCTTCACCTGCAAAAGGCCGTCGCGCATCTGGATGACGTCGGTGTTGTCCCCCACGTAGCAGCTGGTGGCCCCCAGGTGGATGATGGGCCTTGCCTTGGGGCAGGCGTCGCCGTAGGTGTGGACATGGGCCATCACGTCATGGCGCAGCTTGTGCTCATACCGGTCGGCCAGGTCGTAGTCGATGTCCGTGACATGGGCGCGCATCTCGTCGATCTGCTCCTGCGTAATGGGCAGGCCCAGCTCCTTCTCGCTCTCCGCCAGGGCGATCCACAGCCTGCGCCAGGTGGAGAACTTGAAGTCCGGTGAGAAAATGGCCTGCATCTCTTTGGAGGCATACCGGCTGCAAAGGGGGTTTTCGTAGCGGTCTTTCATAGGTGTATCGTCCTTTCACCCTGTTACACGGGCGGGTTTGGAACCCGCCCCTACAAGGGGTATTGGGAAGTAGGGGCGGGTTCTAAACCCGCCCGTTCATGCGGTTTTATTCCACCGTCACGGATTTCGCCAAATTCTTGGGCTTGTCGATGTCGCAGCCGCGCTCGCGGGCGATGTGGTAGGCGAAGAGCTGGAGGGGGATGACCTGGGCGATGGGGTTTAAGATGGGCTCGGTGCGGGGGACCTTCAGGAAGTAGTCGGCCTTGGAGACGATCTGCTTGTTGTCCTCCAGCGCCACGGCCAGCACCTCCGCGCCCCGGGCCTTGACCTCCTCGATGTTGGACATGGTCTTGTCAAAAAGGGGCTCGTGGCAGGCAAGGGTCACCACTAAGCTCCCCTGGTCGATGAGGGCGATGGTGCCGTGCTTGAGCTCCCCGGCGGCGTAGGCCTCGGCAAAGATGTAGCTGATCTCCTTGAGCTTCAGCGCCCCCTCCATACAGACGGCGTAATCGAGGTTGCGCCCGATGAAGTAGATACTGCTCTGGTTTTTGAATTGTTTGGCAAGCTTCTTGATGTTGCGGTTGAGGTCGAGGGCCCGCTGGAGCTTCCCCGGCATACTGTGCAGAGCCTCGATAAGGGCGTCGTAGCGGGCCTTCTCCATGAGGCCCAGCCGGTCGGCCAGATAAATAGCCAGCATATCGAGCACCGCCACCTGAGTGGTGTAGCCCTTGGTGGTGGCCACGGCGATCTCGGGGCCGGCCCAGGTGTAGATGACGTGGTCGGCAAGCTTGGCGATGGTGCTCCCGACGACGTTGACGATAGCCAGGACCCGCGCGCCCCTTTGCTTGCACTCGCGCATGGCGGCGATGGTGTCCGCCGTCTCGCCGGACTGGGAGATGACGAGGAGGAGCGTATGAGAGTCGATGATGGGGTTGCGGTAGCGAAGCTCGCTGGCCAGCTCCACCGCCACGGGGATTCGGCAAAGCTCCTCCAGCACGTACCGGCCCACCTGCCCGGCGTACCCCGCCGAGCCGCAGGCGGTGATGATGATGCGGTTTATGCTCCTGAGCTCCTCGTCGGAGAGGTCGAAATTTTCAAAGACGATGCGCCCGTCCTGGATGCGCGGCTCCACGGTGGCCTTGAAGCAGGCCGGCTGCTCCATGATCTCCTTGAGCATGAAGTGCTCGTAGCCGCCCTTCTCGGCGGCCTCCACGTCCCAGGTGACGCGGCTGACGGATTTGGCGACCTCGCGGCCCCGCACGTCGTAGACGGTGACGGCGTCGGGGGTGAGCTCGGCAAACTCCCCGTCGTCCAGGTAGATGACGTTCTTGGTGTGGGGCACCAGCGCCGCCACATCGGAGGCGAAGTAGTTCTCCCCTACCCCGAGGCCTAAAATCAGCGGGCTCTGCTCCCGCATGGCGAAGAGCCGCCCGGACCCCTCCAGGCACACCACGCCCAGGGAGTAGGACCCCTCCAGCCGCGCGGCGGTCTTCATGAAGGCCCGCTTGGCGTCGCCGTCGTAGTAGAGCTCCAAAAGGTGCGCCACCACCTCGGTGTCCGTGTCCGAGAGGAATTTGACGCCCCGGGCGGTGAGCTCTGAGCGCAAAGCGGCGTAATTTTCGATGATGCCGTTGTGGACAACGGCGAAGCGCCCGTCGGCGGACATATGGGGGTGGGCGTTTATATCGTTTGGCGCCCCGTGGGTGGCCCAGCGGGTGTGGCCCACGCCAAGACAGCCCTCGATGTCCGCGCCGTCGTGGGTCATGTCCGAAAGGTTTTTCACATAGCCCTTGACCTTGGCGACGTTGATCCTTTCCCCGTCCGCCACGGCGATGCCGGCGGAGTCGTAGCCTCTGTACTCAAGCCGCCGCAGGCCGTCGATGAGCACGGGCGCGGCCTTGCGCGTACCGGTGAATCCCACTATACCGCACATAGAAACTCTCCTTACTTATTGAGGGCCGCTTCCACGAAGCCCAGAAACAGCGGATGGGCCTTGTTGGGCCGGGACTTGAACTCCGGGTGGTACTGCACGCCCACGTAAAAGTCGTGGCCGGGGATCTCCACCGTCTCCACGAGCCTGCCGTCCGGGCTCATCCCGGAGAAAGCGAGGCCGGCGGACTCGTAGTCCATGTAATACTCGTTGTTGAACTCATAGCGGTGCCGGTGGCGCTCTGTGATGCGCTGGGTGCGGTAGCACCGCTCCATGGTGGTGTTCATGCGGATGTGGCAGGGCCACGCGCCCAGCCTCAGCGTGCCGCCCTTGTCGATCTGGTCGTTCTGGCCGGGCATGAAGTCGATGACCTTGTGGGTGGAGCTCTCGTCAAACTCCCGAGAGTTAGCGTCCGCCCAGCCTAAGACGCCCCGGGCGTACTCGATGCACATGATCTGCATCCCGAGGCAGATGCCGAAATACGGCGTCTTCGTCTCCCGGGCGTACCGGGCGGCCAGGATCATGCCCTCGATGCCCCGGCTCCCGAAGCCGCCGGGGACGATGATGCCCTGGAGCTTCCCCAGCACGTCCTTATAGTTCTCCTCGGTGATGGTCTCCGAGTCGATCCACTGGATCTCCACCTTCGCCCCCAGGGCGAAGCCCGCGTGGCGCAGGGCCTCCGAGACGGAGAGATACGCGTCGTGGAGCTGCACGTATTTGCCCACAAGGCCGATGGTGACGGTCTTGTGGAGGTTCTTGATGCGCTCCACCAGCTCCCGCCACTCGGTGAGGTCCGGCGCGGGGGCGTCGAGCTTGAGCTCCCGGCAGACCACGTCGGAGAAGTGCTTCTCCTCCAGCATCAGCGGGGCCTCGTAGAGCACCGGCAGGGTCACGTTCTCGATGACGCAGTCGGGCTTTACGTTGCAAAAATGGGCGATCTTGTTGAAGATGCCCTCGTCCTCGATGTGCTCGTCGCACCTAAGAACGATGATGTCCGGGTTGATGCCCAGGCCCAAAAGCTCCTTGACGGAGTGCTGGGTGGGCTTGGATTTGTGCTCGCCGCTGGCCCGCAGATACGGCACCAGCGTCACGTGGATGTAAAGGCGGTTCTCCTGCCCCACCTCCAGGCCCACCTCGCGGATGGCCTCCAGAAAGGGCTGGGACTCGATGTCGCCCACGGTGCCGCCGATCTCGGTGATCACCACGTCGGCGCTGGTCTTTTTGCCCACGGAGTAGATGAACTCCTTGATGGCGTCGGTGATGTGGGGGATGACCTGGACGGTGTGGCCCAGATACTCGCCCCGGCGCTCCTTGCCGATGACGCTGGCGTAGACCTTGCCGGTGGTGAGGTTGGAGAACTTATTGAGGTCCTCGTCGATGAACCGCTCATAGTGCCCCAGGTCCAGGTCCGTCTCCGCGCCGTCCTCGGTGACATAGACCTCCCCATGCTGATAGGGGCTCATGGTGCCGGGGTCCACGTTGATGTAGGGGTCCAGCTTCTGGGCCGCCACCTTCAGGCCCCGGGCCTTCAGAAGTCTGCCCAGCGACGCCGCCGTGATGCCCTTGCCGAGGCCGGAGACCACGCCGCCGGTGACGAAAATGTATTTGCTCACGATTATCCCTTCCCTTTCTCTCAAGAACCGGGAACGCGCCAACGGCGAAAGAGCCCTCAACGCGTCCTTCCGCCATTGGAAAACACAACATATTTATTATACCTGAACCAGCGACGCAAATCAAGCCGCAACTCTACTCTTTTTTTGGCCCTCAGGCGCGCCGGCGTGGTTCTTTTTGACTAATCCCGGGCCGCCTGTCTGGCCTCCTCCAGGATGTAGAGGGACCCCAGGGCGCACACCGCCCCCCGCTCCCCCGCAAGCGCCATGGCCAGCCTCGCCCCCTCGGCGACGCTCATGGCCGTCTCGGCCTCCACGCCGCGCCGGCGGACCTTCGCGGCCAGCTCCGCCGCCGCCAGCGCCCTCGGGACCGGCGGGGCCACGCAGACGAAGCGCTCGGCCAGCGGCAAAAGCCGCTCCAGGATGCCGTCCGCGTCCTTGTCCCGCATGACGCCCATGAGGAAGACGAATTTCCGCCCCGGATAGACCTCCCGAAGCGACCGGGCCGTGGCCTCCACCGCCGGGGGATTGTGCCCGCCGTCGATGATGAAAAGGGGCCGCTCCCGCACCGTCTCGAACCGCCCCGGCCATTGGACACCGGCCAAACCGGCGCGGATGTGCTCCTCGCTGACCGCCCAGCCGCGCTTTTGAAGGACGCCCATGACCGTCACCGCCAGGGCGGCGTTTCGCGGCTGATAGGAGCCGGCCAGGGGGACGCGCAGGTCCCGGAGGCCCCCGAAATCGAAGACCGCGCCCCGCGGGCCGACGGATTTGACGTGCAGAGCGTCAAAATCCGTCCGCGTGAGCTCCACGCCCATCCGCCGGCAGGCACCGCCGATCACGCCGCCGGGGTCCATATACGCCACGGCGTGGGTCCCCGGCTTGAGGATGCCCGCCTTCACGGCGGCGATCTCCTCCACGGTGTTCCCCAGATACTGCGTGTGGTCAAGCCCGATGGCGGTGAACACCGCCGCCTCGCTTGTCTCGATGACGTTGGTGGCGTCGTGGACGCCGCCCATGCCCACCTCCAGCACCGCCACATCACAGCGGCGATCGGCAAAATACGTAAGCCCGATGAGGGTCACCAGCTCAAACTCCGCGACCTTGTCCGCAAACTCCCCCAGCGCGTCCCTCACGCGCTCCGTCACCGCCGCGAGGTCCCCGTCCGGGATGTCCTCCCCGTCCACCCGAATGCGCTCATTAAACCGCCGGACGTAGGGGGAGGTGAACATCCCCACCTTATATCCCGCCGCGCGCAGCATAGCGTCGCACATGGCCGTCACGGACCCTTTCCCGTTGGTCCCCGCCACATGCACGTACTTCACCCGCCGGTCCGGGTCCCCGAGCCTATCCAGCACCGTCCTCATCCGCGCAAGCTCCGGCCCCCCGTGCCGCCGCCCGTGAATAAACCCCAGCGCCTCTTCATATTCCATCGACCGCACCCTCTTTCTCCCCAGAACATATACCCAATTGGGCCGGTTGTCAATAAAAAAGAGCGGCGGGGACGGGGGACGGGACAGGTCGATTGACGAAAGGCGTGTCGCCGGGGACGGCGACCCCTACGGCGGATAACGCAAACCGACAAAATAGACGCACCCACCCTGCCCATCGCGACCCTCGGGCACCCCTCCCGGAGGGAGGGGCAAAAAAGGTGCGTTGTCGGAACTGGTTCCGATAAATGGCACCCGCTTCCGTAACGCCGTAGGGGCCGCCACTCTTGGCGGCCCGCGTTGCAAGGCTCGGATTGCCCCCGATAAATGCCGTAGGGGTCGCCGTCCCCGGCGACCCGCGTTGCGACAATATCCAATGTCGGTTAAATGGGATAACATTCCACATCCCCCGTAGGGGCGGACCCATGTGTCCGCCCGTGGTACGTGGTGGGACGAAAACGGGTCCGATAAAACGGTACATGTCGGTCAACCGGGGCATGGGCCGCCGTGGGCGGCGGCCCGTACGGCGGTGTTCGGGGCGTGTCAATAGACGATAGGCGGGTCGCCGAGGACGGCGACCCCTACGGTGGTGTTCGGAACGAGTCGATAGACACAACGCGGGCCGCCAGGAGTGGCGGCCCCTACAAGGTGCGTTGTCGCAACGGTTCCGATAAATCGCACTTGCCATCGTCCAAGTGCCCCCTCCTCGTAGGAGGGGGGCAGGGGGGCAGCGAACGTTGGATGACAGAGCGGTCCCGATAAAACGAATCCGCCCAAATTACGCCGTAGGGGCCGCCACTCTTGGCGGCCCGCGTTGCAGGGCTTGGATTGCCCCCGAACACCGCCGTAGGGGTCGCCGTCCCCGGCGACCCGCGTTGCGACAACATCCAATGTCGGTTAAATGGGATAACCTCCCACATCCCCCGTAGGGGCGGACCCATGTGTCCGCCCGTGGCACGTGGTGGGACGGGAACGGTTCCGAAAAAAACGGTACAAATCGGTTATTGGGGGCAAGGGCCGCCGTGGGCGGCGGCCCGTACGGCGTTGATTGGGGCGGGTCAATAGACGAGGGGCGGGTCGCCGAGGACGGCGACCCCTACGGCGGTGTTCGGAACGGGTCGATAGACACAACGCGGGCCGCCAAGAGTGGCGGCCCCTACAAGGTGCGTTGTCGGAACTGGTTCGGAAAACCGCGCCCGCCCCCGTCTCGGAGCCCCCTCCTCGTAGGAGGGGGGCAGGGGGGAAGCGAACGTTGGACATGAGAGCGGTTCCGGCAAATCAAACCAGCTCCATTTACGCCGTACGGTCCCCCCAAAGAAAACATTTGCCTTTTTCTCCCCCATGGGGTATAATAGGCTCATTCTAAGCGAGGAGGAGTTCCTATGATATCGGATCTGGGCGGCCTGGGGGATCTGGGCGAGCTGGGCGGCAAGGCGGATGAGATCATCGAGGGCGCCGAGGGGGCGCTGGAGAAGGTGAGCGAGCTCACCGGCTTCTCGCCGTGGGTCTGCGGCATCGCCATCGTGGCGCTGGTGCTGCTGGCCGTTTACCTCTTCACAAAGCCCATCCGCTTCGTACTGAAGATCGCCATCAACACCGTCGCGGGCTACGCCGCGCTGCTGCTGGTCAATTGGCTGGGGGCGCGGTTCGGCATCGGCCTCGATCTCACCTGGCAGAACGCCGTGGTCACCGGCATCTTCGGCCTGCCCGGCGTGGCGGTGCTGCTGGGGCTCAGGTGGGGCGGCATCCTGTGACGGCCCTGGTCTCCGGCGCCTCCCGGGGCATCGGCGCGGCCTGCGCGAGAGCGCTGGCGCGTCAGGGGCACACCGTGGCCGTGAACTACCGGGAGAGCCGGCCTGAGGCCGAGGCTCTGGCCCGGGAGATCGGCGGCGTGGCCGTCCGGGCCGACGTGGCCGACGGCGCGGCGGTGGAAAACATGTTGAAAGCCGTGGGGAACGTGGGGATTCTGGTGGTCAACGCCGGCATCGCCCTCCAGAAGCTCTTCACGGACACGACGTATGAGGAGTGGCGGCGGCTCTTCGCCGTCAACGTGGACGGGGCCTACCACCTCATCCGGGGCGTCCTCCCCGGTATGATCCACGAAAAGCGGGGGCGGATCGTGCTCATAAGCTCCGTCTGGGGCGTCCACGGGGCCAGCTGTGAGGCGGCCTACTCCGCCGCCAAGGCCGCCCTCATCGGGCTCACAAAGGCCCTCGCCCGTGAGCTGGGCCCCTCCGGCGTCACCGTCAACTGCGTGGCCCCCGGCGTCATCGACACGGACATGAACGCCGCTTTCGACGCGGAGACCCTGGCCTCCCTCACCGACGCCACGCCCCTCTGCCGCCTGGGCACCCCCGAGGACGTGGCCGATGCCGTGGCCTTCCTCTGTTCCGACAAAGCCTCCTTCATCACCGGCCAGGTTTTAGGCGTGGACGGCGGCTTCCCGGCGTAAATTTATGAAAAGCGCCGCCCGCGGACAGCTCCGCGGGCGGTTTCTTCTTTAGAAGAGGATATTCATCATGTCCTTCACCACGTCCCACCAGGTGATGCGGCGGGCGCCGTCGGGGGTGAGGATGGGGACCTGGGCCAGGACCTCCTCCCCCAGCTTCACCGTCATGGTGCCCACCTGGGACCCCGGCTCCACGGGGGCGGTGAGGGAATCGGCCAGCTCCACCTCCGTGACGACGTTCCCGGCGTCGCTCTTGCGGATGAGGAGCCTGCTCCCCTCCCCCAACACCGGCTGGACGTAGTCCACCTTCCCCAGCTTCACCGGGATCACCGGCAGGACCTCGGCGGGCTTGGGCTCGATGAGCGTATAGGCCCCGAAAGCGTAGCCCAGGAGGGTCTTGGCGCTCTCGAAGCGCTCGGCCGAGCTTGCGCAGTGGAGCACCACGGCGATGTACTCCACACCGTCCCGCATGGCCGTGGCGGCTAGACAGTGGCCGGCGGCGGAGGTGTAGCCGGTCTTGAGGCCCGTGGCGCCGTCAAAGAAGCGGACCAGCTTGTTGGTGTTGGAAAGTCCGAACTGTCCATCCCGGATGGTGTCCATCCAGATGGTGGTGTATTCCTTGATCCAATCGTGCTTTATGAGCTCCCGGCTCATGATGGCGATGTCCCGGGCGGTGGTCAGATGCTCCGGATCGTCCATAAGCCCCGTGCAGTTGGTGAAGTGTGTGTTGGCCATGCCCAGCTCCCGCGCCCGCTCGTTCATCCGGGCGGCGAAAGCGGCCTCGGACCCGGCCATGTGCTCCGCCACCGCCACGGCGGCGTCGTTGGCGGAGGACACCACGATGCACTTGAGCATCTCCCGGAGGGGCATCTGCTCCCCCTCCTCCAAAAAGACCTGGCTCCCGCCCATCCCGGCGGCGTTGGCCGAGCAGGTGATCACGTCGTCCAGGTTTAGCGCCCCGGCATCCACCGCCTCCACGATGAGCAGGATGGTCATGACCTTCGTCACCGAGGCCGGGCGCAGGCGCTCGTCGGCGTTTTTCTCCCACAGCACCGTCCCCGTCTCCTTCTCCATGAGAATGGCGGAGGGCGCGGGCACATCCAGCCCCTCGGCGCTGGTGGGGATATACGAGTCGTCGAAAACGCTCTCGTCCACCTCCTCGTCCGGCTCCGACTCCAGCTCCAGCTCCGCCCTCGCGGACACCGACAGCACCATCGCCAGGGCCAGCACCCCGGCCACCTTTTTCCACATATCGACCCCTCCTTTTCGGCTACAAAAGAATATGTGGTCAAGTTTTAAATATTCCTCTTGAAATTTTCCGCGGGATGTGGTATAGTAAGGACGATGCAGATATAGTTCATCGGTAGAACGACGGCTTCCCAAGCCGTAGAGGTGGGTTCGATTCCCATTATCTGCTCCATCGCCCCCGGCGCTTACGCGCCGGGGGCTTTTTTGGTTTCCGGAAAAAATTTTTTAGAATACTTAGAAAATAATACTTGACATTTGCTTATTTTTATGGTATAATACGCTTATCTTCAAAGAAACAGAAGGAGTGTTGACCATGGCGGAGAAGAAAGCGCCGGGGGTGCTCATCTATTTTGAAATGGCGCCGTGCCTGGAGCTGTTGACGGACGAGGAGTGCGGGGCGCTGATGAAGGGCATGCTGCGCTACGCCATGACCGGCGCGGAGCCGGAGCTGAAGGGCTCGGCCCTCTCCATGGCCTGGTGCATCCTGAAGCCCCGCGTGGACGCCGACCGCGTTGCCTACGAGCGCAAGGTGGAAAAGGCCCAGGCCGCCGCTCTCGCCCGCTGGACCCAGGAGGCGGACATGCATACGGATGCGGACGCATCGCCAAGCATCGCCAAGCATCCGGACGCAATGCTTGGAATGCCAACTACAACTTCAACTCCAACTTCAACTCCAACTGCAACTCCAACTACAACTCCAACCTCAACTACAACAACAAAATCATCTCCATCACAAGATATTTTTTCAAATCCCGCGCGTGAGGAGGACGGGACCGTGGAAAAAACCGGAGGACAAAAAAATTTTGTGGAGAAGGATGATTTTGTTTTTGAGCCTCCGACGTTGGAGGAGGTGGAGGCGTACGTCAAAAAGCGCCACAGCCCGGTGGACCCCAAGGTGTTCGTGGACTTCTACGCCAGCAAGGGCTGGCGGGTAGGGACCGCGCCCATGGCCGACTGGCGCGCGGCCCTGCGCGGCGCGGAGTCCTGGTCCCGTTGGAAGAAACAGCCAGACAAGCCCTCCTTCCACCCCTCCAACGCCCCGCCCTCCCCGGACTTCCCCCCCCATCACCGAGGACGACATCGCCCGCACCCGCGCCGCGATAGAAAAAATGCGCAGCGGGGCGTAGGGGGACGCTCGGACACAATGGGTCCGCCCCTGCTAACGGTCCTCTCGGGAAAGCTCGCGGGCTTTTTTGAGGGCGTCGCGGGGGGCGGTGAGCTCGTGGACATAGCCGCGCCCGGCGAGCCAGTCGATGACGCGCTCCCAGGCGGCGGCCTCCTCCCCGTATTTGCCCTGCTCGTGGAGGCAAAAGGCCATGGAGAAGAGGGGGTCCGCCGCGTCGGGCGTGAGCTTCGCGGCCCGCTCCCAGTGGGAGAACGCCTGGTCAAACCTGCCCAGCTTCCGGCAGGCGTCCCCGGCGTAGAGGGCGAACATTCCCGCCAGGGGCTCGTCGCCGCGGGCCGCGGCGCACAGCTCCAGGACCTCCTCATACCGGCCCGTCCAGTAGAGGGCGGCCGTCAGGGCCAGGCGGTTCTCCGGGTCCTCCGGGGCGGCGTCAAAGCGCGCCCGCTCCTCCTCCAGGGCCTGCTCCCCCCGTCCGATCCGGGAGAGCATAAAAAGCCGCTGCTGCCGGGCGCCGCGGGCGGCCTCGTCCCGCTCAGGCCCCGCCAGGACCTGCTCGTACTGCCTGAGGGCGATGTCCCGGCAGTCGTACATCTGGTACTCGTTCAGGACCCCGTAGGCGCGCACGTCGTCCCGCGTAAATTCGCCGCTGTCAAAGAGCTTTTTGAACTCCGCGTCGGCGCGGATGAAGTCGTTCCGGTCGTGGCTGGCCTCGTACACCGCCAGCAGCCGCTGGGCGTTGTTGGCGTAGGCGTTGACCTCCGGCCTGAAGAGGTCGTCCACGGCGACGCCGAAAAATCCGGCGATGGCCGGGAGCGTCAGCGTATCCGGCACGCTGACGTCGTTCTCCCACTTGCTCACGGCCTGGGCGGTGACAGAAAGCGCCTGTGCCAGCTCCTCCTGAGTGGAGGCGCGAAGCTCCCGCAGCCGTTTGATGTTGCGTCCGATGTTCGATGTTGTCATGATATCCGTCCTTTCCTCTTTCGGGCCCGTAAGTCCAGTATAGCCGGTTTTCGAGAAAACGCAATGACCGCTCCGGCAACCGCGGGTCAACCGGCGGTTGATTGGATGAAAACGCCGGTTTTCCGATGCCGTTTGAATGGGATACCTTTCCACATTCCCTGTATGGGCGGACCCATGTGCCCGCCCGTGACCGCGTGGCGGGACGGGAACGGGTCCGATAAACCGGGAAATGTCGGTCATCTGGGGAAAAGGGCCGCTGTGGGCAGCGGCCCGTACGGCGGTGATTGGGGCGGGTCAATGGTCGATGGGCGGGTCGCCCGGGAGGGCGACCCCTACGGCGATGTTTATACCATGCGGGTCATCGATACCGCCCTGTCGCCCCACGTTCGCTGCCCCCCTGCCCCCCTCCTACGAGGAGGGGGCGAAAAAGGTTGCGCCTGCGGCGCAGGCTCGATTTTATTGCGCCGGAGGCGCAATGGAATATAAACGCGGCGAAGCCGCAACCTTATTCCCCACGACCCCTTTTTCGGAAAAAGGGGTGCCGCCGCGGCGGCGGGGTATTCGAGCCCGTGGAGCGTAACTGATGTTTCCGGTAAACGAAACCTACTGCGTGCGGGCCGCCAGGAGTGGCGGCCCCTACGGGGTGCGCTGTCGCAACGGTTCCGGAAATTCGCACCCGCCTCCGTTTCGGAGCCCCCTCCTCGTAGGAGGGGGGCAGGGGGGAAGCGAGCGTGGGATGACAGGGCGGTTCCGATAAACCGAATCCGCCCCAATATTGCCGTAGGGGCCGCCACTCCTGGCGGCCCGCGTTGCAGGGTTCGGATTGCCTCCGATGAACGCCGTAGGGGTCGCCGTCCCCGGCGACCCGCGTTGCGATGACCTCCGGTGTTGATTGAATGGGACAACATTCCATATCCCCCGTAGGGGCGGACCCATGTGTCCGCCCGTGGTACGTGTCGGGACGGGAACGGGTCCGATAAAACGGGAAATGTCGGTCATCTGGGGAAAAGGGCCGCTGTGGGCAGCGGCCCGTACGGCGGTGTTCGAGGCGTGTCAATTATCGATGGGCGGGTCGCCGGGGACGGCGACCCCTACGGCGGTGTTCGGGGCGGGTCAATAGACGAAAGGCGGGCCGCCAGGAGTGGCGGCCCCTACGGGGTGTGTTGTCGGAGCGGTTCCGAAAATTCGCGCATCGCCCCCGTCTCGGGGCCCCCTCCTCGTAGGAGGGGGGCAGGGGGGAAGCGAGCGTGGGATGACAGATTGGTTTCGACAAATGGCACCGCCCCCGACACGTTAGCCCCTCCCAGGTCGGGGACAGCCGCGAAGCGGCAGGGGTGGTTTCGCGGCGGCGGGGGCGGGCGGGAATCAAAGAACGCGGCGCAAGCCGCGAACCTTTTTCCGCCGCCGCGACCCTTCCGGCGCTGCGCCACCTCCCCCCAAGGGGGGGTTGGGCGCAAAAAAACACCGTCTCCAAAAGAGACGGTGTTGATGGAGCGGCCTACGAGGCTCGAACTCGCTACCTCCACCTTGGCAAGGTGGCGCTCTACCAGATGAGCTAAGGCCGCGGCGCGGAACGTGATTGATTATAAACGCTCCGGCGCGGTTTGTCAAGGGTAAACTTGAATTTTTTTCACTGGCCCAGGAGGGTCAGCTGCTCCTCGCCACGGTCCTCCTCCTTCAAAAGGGCCCCGGCGGCGGGGACGGTGCGGACGCGGTAGCGGGCGGGGTTTTTGATGGGCGTATCGGCAAGGCGGGCGAGGGCGGTGACGGCGCGGTTCTTCTTGAGGGTCACCACCGCCACGCCCTGGGTATTTTTGGTGGGCTTGGGGGCCAGGAGGGCGGTGGAGAAGACGACGCACCGGCCGTCGGAGGTCATGGCCGCGGCCTCGAAGTCCTCGCTGACCGGCAGGAAGCCCACCAGGGGGCTTTTGTCGGAGTAAGCGCCGGTGAGCTTTTTCCGGTTGGTCTTCGTCTCAAAGCCGGCAAGGGATATCCGGGCGGCCTTGCCGTTTTCGAACATGAGAAAGAGGCTCCCGGAGTAGTCGCCGGGGTCGGCGATATACAGGGCGTTCTCCCCCTCGTCCATCTTGAGCTGGTTGGGCAGGTACACGCCCAGGGCGGAGGCCTTGGCGTCGGGGATGTCGGAAAGGCGGGTCTTGTAGCACTGGTACCGGTCGGTGAAGACCAGGAGCTCCGAGGAATTTTTCGCCTCGAAAGCAGTGAGCAGGCTGTCACCCTCCTTGAATTTCTGCTCGCCGGACATGCGCAGGGACTGGGGCGTGATCTTCTTGAGATACCCGCCCCGGGAGAAGAAGACGGTGACGGGGTAGTCCTCCGCCTCCGGCTCCTCGGCGCTCTCCACGATCTCGTGGGGGTAGACGATGCCGGTGCGGCGCGGCTCGGCGTACTTCTTGATGACGTTCTCCAGCTCGTGCCGGATGATGGTCCGAACGCGGCGGCGGTTTTTCAGGATGTCCTCCAGGTCCGCAATCTCGCCCTCCAGCTTGTCGATGTCCTCCAGGCGCTTTAAGATGTACTCCTTGTTGATGTTCCGAAGCTTGATCTCCGCCACGAACTCGGCCTGCGTCTCGTCGATGCCGAAGCCGATCATGAGGTTGGGCACCACCTCCCGCTCCTCCTCGGTTTCCCGGATGATCTTAATGGCCTTGTCGATGTCCAGCAGGATCTTGCCCAGGCCCTTCAAAAGGTGGAGCCGGTCCTTTTTCTTGGAAAGGTCGGCGAAGACCCGGCGGCGGACGGACTCCTCCCGCCAGGCGGTCCACTCGCCTAAGATCTCCCGGATGCCCATGACCCGGGGCGTGCCGGCGATGAGGATGTTGAAGTTGCAGGCGAAGGCGTCCTGGAGGGGCGTGAGCTTGAAGAGCTTGGCCATCAGCTTTTCCGGGTCCACCCCGCGCTTGAGGTCGATGGTGAGCTTGAGGCCGGAGAGGTCCGTCTCGTCCCGCATGTCGCTGATCTCCCGGAGCTTGCCGGTCTTGACCAGGTCCTCCACCTTGTCCATGATGGCCTCGGCGGTGGTGGTGTAGGGGATCTCGTAGA
>CANROC010000019.1 GCA_947632175.1 uncultured Oscillospiraceae bacterium
CCGTCGTGACAGATCCGATGATTGTAAAACCACAAGCAAGGTCAAATCAAAATCTACGTACAAGAAAATGTGCGTGTGCCAAGCTTGCGGAAACACCTGGGAGATATAGCAAAACGTGGGGGCTTTCGCCCTCACGTTTTTATTGCCCTTTGCGCTTCCAAACGCGCTCCATAGCATATCTAACGCTGTCAATGCTGTGGTTATCTTTATCCGGGTAGCCGCTCACGATCTCCCCGTCGTCCGTGCGCTCGTACTCGTAGTTTTGGAACTCGCGGGCGGTATGGGGACACCGTATTGGGTCGATAACAATTTTTGCAAGAGATTGTAACCACTTGATACCGTACCTTACGCTGTCCGGGCCTTTGATGGCCTCCCGGCACATTGAGCCGTAACTACGGTAGTCACCGACGCTTTTAGGCTCGGCGCTGTCTGCCGTGATAAGGTCTGTCCCGGTCACGTTCTTTTCGACAACAAGCCTATTCCACGTCTCGGCGTTGCTTTCTTTGAACGCCCGGTATTCATCGTAGATGTACAGCACTTTGCGCGTGCTGTCGTAGTGCATCTTTGACCAATGATAGGGGTCTGGATACCAGCCCCAATCTATCCCCATGAAGATGTTGTCGAAACGGTTCTTTTCTTCGTCGGGGATCGCGCGGATTTCCAGATTGTCAAAAACCTCGCCGCCCGTCCCGACAGGGACACCCAGGTATTCATGTATATAAGCTCGTAGATTTGTCGCTTTAAGCGCCTCTGCATCGTCAAAAAACTGTTGCCCCAGCCACTCGGCGGGAACGTCGGTATAACAGCTTTTGTGACGTAAAGCGGCTTTTCGCGGGGTCAAAACATACTGATTGGCCCAATTTTGACGGCTTATAGGCGGGTTAAACGACTTGAAAACTACGAATTTCGGCCCGCCGCGCATGACGGACTGTTGGACGCTTCGTATTTCTTCTTCGCCGGAAAATTCGTCTAATTCCTCAAACCAAAGGTATTTCAAGTAGCCACGGGCCACTTTTACAGATTTTAACTTTTTCGCCTTATCAAGCCCACGGAATAAGATAACCTGTCCCGTGGGCTTGTAAGTCAGTTTATAGGGGCTTATCGTAGGCTTCCAAAGGTCACGCACGCCCAAAGCGTCTATACCCCATAGCACTTGCTCAAAAACCGATGTGCCTATTGTGTTTCCCGTTTTGCGGAACACAATACCGTTGGCCTGTGGGTCTTGCATAATGCCGAGCGGGATTTCAACGCCTATGAAAGAGGATTTTGTAGAGCCACGTCCGCCGTAAAGGTCGTAGTAGGTATGATTACCGTCTTGAATGTCCCAATGCACACCGTAAAAGGACGGCGCGATTATCGCGGACAGGCGCGCGGGATCGTCATACGTCTGTGCCATTCGGCGCGTCACCGCCTCCCGCGACGGATTTGATAAGCTCGTCTATCTTTTGCGGGGATATGGCGTCTATGTTCTCGCCGCTGTCCTGTACAGGCACGCGCGGAATGTCGCATATGATATTAACGTGCGCCGACGCTCCACCTTCGCTGGACTGTTGTTCAGCCCCCCAGCCCTTAAAATTCCACTTCAACGAAAATTGCGCCCCGTTAGAGCCGTCCCGGTCAAATAATCTTTCCTCGGTGTACTGCTCCACACGGGATTTCGCCTTTGTGATAATGTCCCGAAAAGCGGGGCGCCCTTGATAATTCAAAAGAGATTGCCGGTTTGTAAAGCCCAGCGCAAGGGCTAACCCCGTAACTGTCGGCGGGTGACTGTCAATGATAATAGGCTGTCCGAATTTGTCATAGACGTACTTACCTGTTTGTGGGTCAGTCAAAATGTGGCCCTCGCAAGCCTTGAAATACGCGTCGATGAGCTTTTCAACCTCGGCGGGATCCTGATATTTCGGTATTCCATGCCCTCGCGGGTACTTACCGCCCTTTTTCTTTTCCGCGGCCATAAGCTCACCTCACTTTCTGCGGATAACCGTTTACTTCGCTTTGCGGAAAATGTACGTATAGCCGTACTTTTTCTGATTCTTCTTGAGCCACTTGTCCACGGCGTCGCTGTAATCTTTGCCCTTGAGCGTCGCAGACTTGACAGCGGCCATAAACGGCCCGGCTTTGAAATGTCCGCCCTTGTAAAAAATATAGTCGCCGTTTTTGCCGCTGGCGACAATACCTTTTTCCAAGCCGGACGCGGAACTGAGTAGGTCGCTATCGGAGAACGCGCCGCCGCTCGGATGGTTATGGTAAACCATTTCACCTTTTTTACCCCAGATGCCGACGCTTGTAGCACCGCCCCGGACGTACTGCGTGACAAAGCCCTGTTCGTCAACAGTAATTCCAAACTCGGTTTTACTGAGCGCGTGCAGATCGCGGAACGCATCAAGTACGGCCTCCGGGGACTTGTGCATGATCGGCACGCGGACATTAAGCTTTGCGGGTAAGTCCTTTATGTCGTTTCCACCGCCTCTGGAACCGCCGCCCGCGTGTCCGAACTTGAACGTTTTGTCCATGCCGGAACCGCCGCCGCGCCCTCCGTCATATGTGGGGCGCATGGTCTGTAAACCCTCTACCCATGCGGCGATACTTTTGCCGTGAAACTCATACGCCAAAGCTTCGTCAAGAGACTTAAACTTTGTGATTTCGGACGTAGCAAAGTCCACCAGCGCAAGAGGTCTACGGGTAAGGGCGCCCGCGTCGCCAAACACCGCCGCGTTAACGTCCTTAAACCCGTATTTGAATTTCTCAAGCTCCACAAAATAACCTCCCTTCCTCAAAACTTAAAAAGGGCAAAAAGAATGTGACTTGCCAAAACATGACAAATCACATTCTTTTCGCTCTTATTAAGGCTTCCCGTTAATCGTCGGGAATGTCGCGGCCCTTCCTCGCACCCTTCACGGGCCGATGGAAAGAGGGCGGCAAGTCTTTACTTGCGCCGGGGGGCGTGATTACCTTACCGCGCCCAGCCGACGCGCCTGCGGGCTTTTTGCCGCCGCCCTTCGGTGTAGCTTTGTTCGCCATGACTTTTTACCTCCGTTTCACGCATTTTTCAAGTAGCGCGGTGGGCTTGAGATTGTCCATCCGCACCAGCTTCGTATACTTCTTAACGGCGCCGTCCAGATAGCTCTTAGCGTCTACGTACTTGCCGGATTGAGGGTCAACGAATACCGTGCCGCCGTTTTGTTGTTCTGCCACAAAAACGTGGCCGCTCTTACCGCCCTTCCAAACTACCCGGACGATAGCGCGGGCGCCGTCGCCCCATTCGTGCATTTGGTCGGCCATTCGTTGGAGGGTATTATGCGACGGGAGATCCACAAGCTTTGCACCCTCCATAACGTTTAACCAACCTTCTTTATGGGTCATGTACGGCAAGGTATCTGATCCGTCAAATATACGGGGTAACGCCTCCACGTCATACCCGCGCCGTTGCATTTCGTAAGCGTAAACGCATCGTTGGCAGTTGTATCGCCACTCTATACCTTCCTTGTAGTGCGGATTTGTGGCGCTGAGGGCGGAATCAATCGTGGCCGCCTTGTGTCGTTTGCCTAAAAAAGCAAAAGCGCCTTTAAGACCACTGTTAGATCCTCGCCCTCCCATGTGTTACGCTCCTTACTTCTTGCCCTTCGTGGGCGTTTTCGGCTTCGCCGGGGCCTTGGGCTTCTTCGCCGGGGCCGGTTTGACGATCTCAAAGTCGCTCCCCTTGGAAGTGAACCGATCCAGTCTGTCTTTACTGATTGCCATAGCTTTTGCCTCCTTGTAAGATTATTTTACGACACGTAAACGGACTGTGATTTGTCCATGCGTGTCGGTGTGAGCGCCTAAAACCTTGAAAAGCGAACCTCTTTTTAACAAAAATTCGTTCTCCGTATGGTATTGGGAGATCGGCGCGACAAACGCCCCACGGCCTTTTCCTTTCGGGACGGTTATTTCATACTTAATCTGGCCGGGAAATTCGCTCCCGGTCACGGCGGACGTAGACATAAAGCCCTTGTCCCGGACGATAGCGCCCTTTAAATTTGCGTTTATCTCTGCCGCTGTGGTATAACCTCCCACTAAGTGGGCCGATGATCCGCGTATGACCGTCAACGTTTTATCCAATGTAAACTTCGCGATTGCCGCGTCAATCCTGTCAATCTTCTCTTTAAGCCCTGTGGGGGCGGTATCATACCCATTTTGCCGGAGTTGGTTATTGATGGACGAATACGCCGAGCCGGTATAGTCGATTACGGCCTGTCGCTCGGCGCTGTTTATAAATCCTTGCCAATTTGGGAACATAGCGTCGGGCGAAAACTGATCGTTGACGCCGAAAAAGGAATAGGCGTCTTGATAATGCGTGAACCTGACGCCACTACTTGTACCGCGTCCACCCATAGTATAACACTCTCTTTCGGAAAAGTCAAATAGTTTTAACCAGTCAAATTTTAAATCTTTTAGTCGTCCCGCCATTTAGCCGTAAAAGCTCGTACCGGGATGATGTTTCCCGTACAACTCGGCGGGATATTACCGTACATGATTACGTGCGACGGCTTCAAACGCCGCATCATTTCCGTGTAGCCCGCGTCAAAAAGTCGGGCCGTCTCTTTGTTTGCCTGTGTACCCACGCTCGAAACGGCTACCATGCCGCCAACCGGCTCACCGTCAAAGCACCATTCAAAGCTTTGTTCGTCGCTCCAACTTATCGTCGGTATGACCTTAATGCCGTTTTCCTGCCAATAAGCGCCTAACCAATGCTTGCGATAGTGGTTATAGATTTGAATGGCTTTCGGAAAGTCCGTGTATGTAGAAAAATCCGGCGTACAAACGGCTTGAAACTTTTTCAACATTTCCAGATACGCGTCGGGGTTTTTCCATACTCGCATGAATTGATAATCGTCAATGAAAAAATGTATTCCGTGCTGTCCGGGATCCTCGCACCCACGCGCATAATTGAAACTAATCCAGTTATCCACGTTGTAGATAGCCTTATCCAACGCGGGAATATCAAACTGGCCGACGCCCGGAAACATTCGCTTATTCAGATTTTCAAAATTGCGCTGTTCTTTGTACACGGCGATACCTCCCAAAAACAAGAGCGCGCCGGTGGGAAGTTACCGACACGCTCTTGCTATGGCCTCGCCCGTCTAAGTCCGGGCCGCACCCTGGCGTAAAGGCGGAGGCTTCCTTTACTGACGCCCGAACCTTACACAAGACCACGCTATCACTGTATCACACAAAAAAGGAACAAAAGAAACAAGTTTTGATTTTGGGCCGTTTTAAACCTCCTATACGGCCTCCGGCGCGTCGGCGTCCCCTTTGTCGGCCTGTGGCGCTGTGGGCCGTCCTGCGCCTTTCTGCGCCCTCTTGAACGCCTTTTCGCCCTCTGCCCTCCGTAGATACCTGTAACACCGCTGTTTCACGCTGTCCGCCGTATTGCCCCCGATAGCCTGTGCCACTTTGAACCATGAATAGCCCTCCACAAAACGGTAATGGTAGATCTGACGCGTCAAGCTGTCGGGAATGTCACTTATCCACCGCTCTAACCGGGCTTGCTCATGTATACACTGGATCTGGCGGGCCGCGATAATAGCTTGCAAGTCCACCAGCTCCAAGGCAAGCCGTTCTACGTTGCTTTCGTTGCTGTGTGGTGCGGCGGGCATACCCGTAAGGCGCTGTGTCGGCGCCGCCTGTGCTACGGCCTGTAAAGCCTCATATCGGCGCTGATCCGCTTCAAGCTCCTTCGATAAGTAGTAAAGCTGAGATAATTCATCAAGTGTCATAGTGTGTTCTCCTTTCGCCCTCAAAAGACTTGAATTTAAAACACGCTTAACGCTTGCCGTTTATCGCTTTTTCGTATATCCGCTTATTGCTGTGCCGGTTAATAACGCGCAAGTTTTAGGGAAAAGCGCACGTTATTAACCGCTCTCCTTCGCTCGCTCGATACGGGCTTTAAGAGACTGTAAGAAAAGCTCTTGCCCCTTGTCCTTATCGTCAAGGCTCTGTATAACATCTTCGTCACGGCCACCTTCCACGATTAACCGGGTAACTATGACCGGCTTTTCCTGCCCGTTTCGATGTAAACGCTTAATTGTCTGTTGATACTCCTCTAAATTCCAAGTCAAACCAAACCATATGATGTGATGCCCGCCCTCCTGCAAGTTTAGGCCAAAGCCACAAGAGGCCGGATGGATAAGCAGAATATCAATTACGCCCTCATTCCAATCGTTTTTGTCCTGCGCGCTCGCATACACGCGCACGCGTAAACCGCTGTTTTTAAGCGCCGCCATAAGCCTGTCCCGGTCATGATTGTAGTAGTAGCATACCAGGGCGTGTTCCCCGTGTAACTGCTCCACTACTTCCATAAACGCTTCAATCTTGCAATCGTGAACCTCTACGACGTTATGATCTTCGTCATAGATGGCCCCGTTGCAAAGCTGTAACAGCTTGCCGGATAACGCGGCGGCTGATGTTGCCGTCACTATATCTTCTTCGACCTGTAACACGGCGTCGCGCTCCAAACGGATATAATCGCGGCGGGCTTTTTCGTCAAGCTTAACCGATACGTCATGCACGATTAAATCCGGGAGATCTAAATAGTCCTCGGCTTTCATGCTCACGCAAATGTCAGATAGGGCTTTATTTATATCTTCGTCGGCGCCGTCCTTCAAGTCATACTCAAAAATCGTCGTCCTGTTACGGCGTCCGGGGGTAAACCATATGTCACGGTAGACCGATATTGTCCGCCCCAGCCGCGCGCCCTCGTCCAGTAGATACGCTTGCGCCCAAAGATCCATATAGCTTTTCGGGCGGGGCGTCCCGGTCAGCTCGATAAGCCGCTTGATTTTCGGGCATACCGTCCGCAAAGCCCTAAACCGCTTCGACTGATGATTTTTAAAACTACTGCTTTCGTCCAGTACCACGGTATCAAACGGCCATTTAAAACCGTAGTAATTGACCAGCCAACAAGTATTGTCTCGGTTTATCACGTACACGTCGGCGGGAGTGTTAAGCGCCTCAATCCTCCGTGTAGCTGTCCCCAGCACGCCCACAACCCGGAGATCGGCCAGATGTGACCACTTCGCCGCCTCATGTTGCCAAGTGTCCTCGGCTACTTTTTTAGGGGCTATAACAAGCACCTTGTCTATGGCCCAGCGGTCATACTTCAATTCCTCAATAGCCGTCAGGGTGATAACCGTTTTCCCCAAGCCCATGTCCAGAAAACAACCGATTTTAGGGATCTCGATTATCTTATTTTTCATGTACTCTTGATAGGGATAAGGGGTGTAATCTTTCATCGGTTTATCGCCTCTGCACATTCGGCCACAACGGCCTTGATTTTCTCCACGGTGTCAATGGTGCTGTAAACTGTGAACCCCAGCGCCCGTAACTGGCCGTGTACATACTCTTGCCGCCGCGTCTCTGTTTTCCCTGGCCTCTTTGTCTCTACAAAGCGCACGACGCCGCCCGGTAAGAGTATCAGCCTGTCAGGTATGCCGGTAAAGCCCGGTGTCACCAGCTTCAAGCAAAAGCCCCCCAGGGCCTTTATCGGGTTTTTTAAGTGCCGCTCGATTTCTTTTTCCTGCACGTATTTCGATGCCGGGGATCTCTCGCGCGAAAACGTGTCAAAGTGTGCGCCCTGCTCGCGCCGCTCCATTCTTTTATCCTCCCCTCACAAACCATTAAACTTTTGCCCGTGTCTACAAACTTTCGCGCGCGCGTATAGACCCGCGCAAATTAGGCGTATTAGGCGGGTAACGTGTACCCTGTACGCCTATTTATTTACTCCCTATACAAAAATTTGTAGAAGTGTAGACAAAACTGCGAAAAACCCAGTGTTTTCAATGCTTTCGCCCGTCAACACTTTTGTCAACAAAGCCGTAACACTTGAAAATCTGTTGACAAATTCGCGTCTACAATTTTTTAATCTGTTTACGACTTTGTTGACGTTTTTGGGCCAAGTGTTGACAACTTTGTAGACAAGCATTTTGGCCCTTCAAACACCCTCGACAGTTACTTCAAAGCCTCTTTGCATACCATACGGCCCTGCTCTAAATGGGCTTTTAACGCGCCGCAATTTAGGTATTTTCGCAAGAATGGCGTTTATTTCGCGGGCGTCTGTCTGCTTAATGTCTCTTTGATTACCGTTATAAAGCTCGCACCATATTTCGATAGCCGTAATTCTGTCCCGCGGCCCCGTCTTAACCTCTCCGTGTGTAGCCACCGCCCACCAATCCCGGCGTCTGTCGATGCTCCACTCTCGCCAATCGGTGGGAACTTCTCGTGCCACAAAGTCCATAACAAGCCCTTCCTTCGGACTGGCCTCCCGGTGCATTTCCTGCATTTCCTGGGCTTGCCTCTCGACCTCGCCGGTCAGATAGGTTTGTTCGCCAAGTTGCCAGTAGGCCCGCGCCTCCGCCCAGAGCTGATCTATCACGCTGTCGGTGAGATCGTCCCAAACGTTTTTCACGTTTGGGACAACTCCCACGTCTACCGGCCAAAAGCGCCGGTTGCCCGTGGTGTCCTGCAAGAAGTCCATCTGATTACACGTCCCGAAAAACGCGCAACACCGGGGAAGCTCCTTAACGTTACGCCCATACGCCGCCCGGTATCGGTCAGCTCGTAGGGATAAGAATTGCTTAATGCGGGCCACGTCTGTCCGTCTAAAGGCGTCCAGCTCGGCGACCTCCACAAGCCATACGCCTTGCAACAGCTCCGATGCCTCCTTACCTTCAAACGTGCGTATGCTGTCGTTGAACCATCCGCGCGACATCTTGTCTAACAGCGTAGATTTTCCCAAGCCCTGGCGCCCGCAAAGAATAAGCATATTGTCATACTTGCAACCGGGATCCATAGCGCGGGCGATAGCGGCGGTGAACGCTTTACGGCATACGGCGCGGTTGTATTGATTATCCTCGGCCCCCAGATACTCCACAAACAGCGTATCGAGCCGCGGCGTGCCGTCCCATGACAAGCGGTTTATGTAGTCCTGCACGTCATTAAAAGCGTGCGTGCTGGCGTGTATGTCCAGCGCCGCGTCAATGTTTCCGCGCTTTGTAATGTTGTACCGTTTCTCCATGTACCAATACAGGCCGTTGCTGTCGGTGTCCGACCAAAGACGGCGCTTATTGTCGGCCTCCCACGGCAAGACGCCCAAGACCTCGCCACGTCCGGCGAATTTGTTAAGCGCAAATTTACCCTTTAACAGCGGGTCATTCTCAAGGATTATAAGCACGTTATCTATGGTGGGCTTTACGGCCCCCTGCGCCGTGACTGATAAGCTCCTTAACCATGCGTTAGGATCTTCCTCCGCGCTGGCGTCCGGCTGTTGCTCCGGCGTCTGCGCTTGAATACCGCTAAACTCGTTTTGTCCCGCCGTGTAGCGTTCTTCAACGATTTTGTGGGACACGGCCTCGTCTGATAGCGCGAACTCGCAAAACGCCTTATATGACGGTAGCCGGTTTATCGGGGTGTCCGGGGCGCTGTCGTCGTCCATCTGGCCGAATTTGTGTAAGCGTACCATGTCCGCAGCGTTAACAAGGCGCCCGCTACAAGGATCCGTTGCGTGGAAGCTGTAAAGGAATTTACCACCATCAAATACCACCGCGCCGCCTGTCGTACTGCCGTTGACGTAGGTGAAACGGTAAGGGTCATTATCAACCGGTGCGTAGATGCCCGGTAACAGCTCGTCCATAGCCCGGTAAACGTCGTAGGTGCGGTTAAAAGCTCCGATTATACCGGGTTTCTGCTCCGGGTCGCCCTGTTTCGCCGCCATACGTTGGTAGCTAAACGCCCCTGTAACCTGTGGCCGCTCGTTCCAGTCCTTCCAATCCGTGTAGCTCCCCAGCACGTCGTCCACGCGGCAAAGCGGCGCGTCCGCATACTTGAAGATATACTCACCGTCAGAGCAACACGACGGCCAGTACATGAGGCGGCTGGCCTCGAAGGTCGTAGGGTCAGCCATGTCTATACCGATAGCGTCCGCGATCTTACGGCTTACGGCGTCGTATTCATCCACGGTCATTGTGCGGTCTGTCGGTACAATGATACGTAACCGTGGCGCGGCGGCGCGGTGCTTGCGCGTACTGTACACACAGTAGCCGTAGCCAAGGCCGTCCAACGTCTTTAAAACCTTTTCTGTACCGAATGGAGGGATGGTATCAAAGTCCAAGGTCACGATGCAACGGTCTATGATGTTCGTGGCCTTGCGGCGCGGAGCCTTTAAACGCCCCCCGACGAAGCCGCCAATATCCTTTCGGCTGTCCTGTTCACCTTTTGGCAAATTAAGGTATTCCGAAATGGTTTCCATTCCTCGGACGGGTGTTGACAGCTTATCGTAAAGAGCCGATACGGTCAGCTTTAAAGGGTTCCACACAACAGCTTTACGGCTGTTGCCGATCATCAAATTCAGCTCTTTATCGTAAAGTAAGTTGATGTTCACGGTGTTACCTTCCTCCCCCCCCCGCGTATAAGAACGGGGGTAGCCAGTCAAAAAGAATTGACTGGCTAAATTATAAGTCAAAAGCTTTAAGCTGTCAATAACATTGTCAAAACTTTTTGACCGTCACCAACAGCTTAAAGCCTTGTTGTGTGTAGTCCGTCACCTGAAAACCTTGCCCGTTTTCTTGTGCCTCAGTACGATATGACCCACCGGCTCAAAGCCGGATTCACGCATGATGTATTTCAGCACGGAAAGAAGAAATGTCGCTTTGCTTTCGATTTTTTCATCCCTGGAAATGTTTTTGAGAGCGGCGTAGGCCGTAGGGTCAAGATAGCCCTCGTTATTCAGCTTTTCTTTGTCCGGCATCGTCAGTTAGCCCGCCTTTCCAGATCTTTTGCAAGGTCGTGACACCCCAGTATGCGAAACACCGCAGGGATAGAGACACCAGCCGCTAAAGCCTCCTGGACGGCCCTTAACAACGTCTCCGCCTCAACAAGACGGTGAAAATCGGCCTCCGGCAATACTATCGGGGCGGGCGGTACAAATTTGACCCGATCTATAACTGCGTCAAACTTAACATACGCGTCCGGGCAATCAGGAAAAAATTTAAGGCCAAGGCCCCCAAGGGCGGTTAACAGGGCGCTCCGGCTAACCGTGTCGTAGTAGATTGTGTCGTTGTCCATCGGTTAACCTCCGATGCGGGAGTAGGTGAACTGGCCCTGCCTTTTGTTGTTTTTAGCGCGCCCGCAGAAGTCTATCGACATTCTGGCCCCCGTCTCGACGTTCAACGGGTAGGCGTTGACGTGTCTGCGCCATCGGCCCGCAGACATACGCCGGTTAATGCGAGTATACCCTTTCCGGGCCATCCTCGCTTTTGCGATACTTCTAAGCATTTTACGCATAGTGAAAACTCCTTTTCAAATTATTGTGTCAGTGGCGCTGTGTAGCTTTCGCCGCCATCGACCTTTACCTCCAACGCGCCAACCGCCAGCCACGCCACGAATATTTTCGGGCCTTGCCTGGCAAACCAATCAACCATTTCCTCGTTGGTAGCCCAGCCCTCTTTGTACATTAGGGAGCTGTAACGTAAGCCGCTTTCGTTCAAAAACGCGTGAACGATTTCATGTCGTAGGGTTTCCCGCTCATTCGCCTCGCGGCGTTCTGTCGAGCTGTTTTCCATTCCCGGCCACGTATTCATGTTGCAAACAACGATTTCATGGGTGATAGCGTCACAGTAGCCGTCAATAGATTCATCGGCAAAGGACGGATCGTCGTTATAATCCTTGAAGTGGATCACGTATGTAGTCCCCAGCACGTTCACAGCGCGGGTAGCACTTTCTGTTTTTGCCAAGGGGGGGGGGCCTCCTATCTTCGGATTTTCATTCTGCCGTTTATTCCGGCAAACTCGGCGGCGGTGGGCCTCACCACATCACGACGGCAAGCAGGACAATAGTTTTCCCACTCCCACCCCGTCTGTGCGTTACGGACGGATAACCAGCCCTTTTCACGCATGGCCTGAACTGCCGCTTTAAAGGTACACTCGGCATCCAGAGTGCGGCCGCACCTGTCACATTCAGGCGTAAATCTATCGTGCAAAGGATCTGGCACGCGTCGGAGGTATACGTTCTCAGAAACGGGGTCAAAAACCGGCTCAAAGATGCTTCTCTTATCAAAGCGAAACGTTTTGAAATGGATCATAACCGCACCGCCTTTCTCATGTCATACGCGCGGGGCTTCGCCCAGGCGCTCTAACCAACGGTCAGCTTTGCCGCGCATTAACGTCTCTACGATAGCCCCGTTGACCGGGGCGTAATCGGATAATGCTCGTAAGCACACCTTTACGTCAGCGACTTCCTCAAGCAAACGCGATATTGCGTCCTCTTTTGTAATCGGCGTGGGATTCATACCACGCTCTATGCGGGACAGCTTTAACGCCGCTTGCGCCAGCTCCGCCGCTTCCTCGGCGAGCTGATCAAGGCAAGCCGGGGCGCCTATTCTATTGAGAACTTTTTTACTAAAGGTTTCCATGTTGTACCTCTCAATTTATCCACTTGATCGTCGTATCTCCCGTGTAGCCCTTCACCCATACAAACCATGCGTAGGCGACGGCGCTACTGCCATATGCTTCAAAATCGCCGTTTTTAGCGCATATCAGGCGTGAAGAACTGACATAAACCACTTTTGGTGGGTATTCCGCAAACAGCTTCTTTCGGGACTTACCCTCTAAAAAAGTCAGTTTGAGAAACATAGCGACTTTGTGTCCATCGTCGCAAATTTCAAGCGCGTGTCGGACAAAAGCTTCGGCCTTGGAGTACGGCGGATTTGTGACTATATCAAAACCGGGAAGGGGGGAGCCGTACAAGTCATAAAGTCCTGTACAACCCCGTAACCACGATCAATCACATCGGAGGAATAGACACTGTACCCGGCGTTTTTGAACACTTCGGATAAATGCCCCTCGCCGCAAGCACACTCCCAGATAAACGGGGAGAACTTTTCCACGCCCATTAAAAGAGACGCGGCTTTTGGCTCTGTCGCGTAGTAGTCGTTAACCTCGCGCGGCTCCTTTGCAAAATTTCGGGCGCCGATGGCGGAATATATCGACTTCGCGTTTCCTGTCCAATCCTTGCCTGTCATAAAGTCCCCTCGTTTTCCTCCGTAAGCCAATCCAAAACGTCTTGCGTCGTATGCCAGTGTATAGACTCAGCGTTCAAAGGATTGCTCAGATATGTAAGGTTTAGAAGGGCGTTCGCCAGCGCGTCTAAATCCATGTTGGTTAGGATCTCGGCGTTATTCGGTACGACCTCCGGGCAACTTTGCTGACGGCGCTTTTTACAAGCCTGTCCCAGATAATTCAACGAACAACTCAGTGAACCGGGACACCGATCACAAAGCTTCATGGTCTACTCTCCTTTCCCGTGTGTAGTCCCTCGCCCTTAAATCAGGGCTTCGTTTCAACCGTGATGGGGAACTCTGTGTGGAAGAACATCTTGTAGTGATAGGGGTCTGTGTGCGTCCCGGTTATATCCTCCACCACGTACAAAGTGTACTCATTGAGATAAATATAATTTATCTTGTACGTGTCCGCGCCGGTCTTGAAGGTGACGACAAGCTCATCCGCCGTGTTGTTTTCGATGTTCATAAAGCCCTCGGCTTGAAGGATAATCATGTCAGTACGCGCGTTGTAGACGGTTATTCGGCGCTCGACGTTGAAATACTCCGCCTGTTTAGAGAGGTTGTAATTGACCTTCTCGGCCTCAGAACAACCCGCCAAAACAGCGCCAAAGGCCGTTGCCGCCACCGTCAGCGCCAGCACCAGCGCGACCACCATAAGGATTTTCTTAAAAAGTGTTTTCATGGGTTATTTCTCCTTTGAAGTAAAATTATTTGCGGTTTTATCGGCGGCTCCGTGTAACCCCCAACCGCTTAGTCAGTTACCGCCGCGCCCACTCAAAAAGGGGAAACGTTGACGGGACGGTTTTCCGGGGGCGTCGCTTTTACCGCATGAGGGCCGCTTTTCGTTGCGATCTCGCCCGCCAGCGCCGCGTAACCGGCCAGATCAATATAGGTGTCGGGGTAGTCGCTGTCCTCACTGTAAACCCGCTTATCGCGCGCGGCGCGCACGATTTTCAGCAGGGCCATCATTACGGCCACGTCCTTTGCCGTGATTTGGTTTATAGCAAAAACCTTGGTGATCTCCGGGTACACCTCCCGGAGATAGACGCCCCACATATAGCCGATTGCCTCAAAACTTTCATCGGGCGATCCGTACATGATCTGCCGGTTGCCGGTGATCAACTCCTCGGCTTGTTTCAAAATCTCCGCTCTGTCCATCTTTAAGCCCCCTAAATTCGTGTACCGATAAACGTTAAAACGAAAAGGATTACGCTCAATAACGCATAAATAGCTTTGCTCCGCGGCTCTTTTTCGCCGATGCAGACAAGCAACATCAAGACGGCGCAAAACCCGAAAAGTCCAGTCATGTAAACCTCCCGTCAGTCTTTTTTAAAGAACGCGCCGACCCAGCCATCAGCTCCCAAAGGAAGCCCAGCGGCCCACGGTATCGGCTGTGTCATAGCGTCCCGCACAGTCGCCAGCATGGTTTTTTCATCGGCAAAAGCCCCGGCGTCTATAACCACTTCATCGTGTACGTGGAATACGATGTGTAGCCCCATAGCCTCCACACGCTCGATTGCCTCCGCGAGACAGTCACGCGCGATAGCCTGTACACAATTTTCGGTCAGCTTGCCGCCGTAGGTTTCGAGCCGCGCCCAGCGTTTGGAACTCTGATCCACGCCGTGGTAGGCGATAGACGGTCTATCCCATCGGTTTTGAACGACAGTAGGATTGATATAAAACAGCTTCCGGCCAGACGGTAGCAAAATCGTCATATACCGCGTGCCGGACATTACGTCTTGCTCACAGGCAAATTCAAGGCATTTGACCTTAACTCTGCCGCCGTACATGATAACTTGCAGGGCCGCGGCCTCCATAGCGCCCCAAAGCTCCCGGATATGGCTACTCGCGTCGCGCCAATGATTGACGATCTCCTGTACTTCTTCATCGGACATATCGTCAAGGGCGTGCGAAACGTCCATACGCCGCATAGCTCCGACGCCGCCTTGGTAGCCCAACGCCAGCTCTGCAACCTTGCCGCGCTGACGCAAGGCGTAATTCGGGTGTCCCTTTACAATGGTTTCAACGGGGACATGATAAATCATAGCCGCCGACGCTTCATAGATTTTGCCGGTTGTACGGAACACCTCAAGCCGCCATTCCTCTCCCGCCAGCCACGCAATAACGCGCGCCTCGATTGCCGAAAAGTCCGCGTCAATCATCACGTTCCCCGGTGTAGCCGTCAACGCCGTCCGTATGAGCTGTGACAGGGTATCTGATACGCTCCCGTAAAGCCATTGGAGTAAAGGCTTGTTACGCTCCTTCACGCACTCACGGGCAACGTCCAGGTGTTCAAGATATGTACGCGGGAGGTTTTGCACTTGCACAAGGCGCCCCGCCCATCTTCCTGTACGGTTAGCCCCATAGAACTGTAATAATCCACGTACTCGGCCATCCGCACAAACGCACGCTTTGATTGCGTCATATTTCTTTGTACTTGTCTTTCCCAGCTCTTGCCGGATCTCCAACATTCGTTGTACGTGATCCTCAAGCCCGCCGTTCGACAGCAACGTTGACACGGTTTCTTTTCGGAGGTTATTGACCGCCACGGCTTCGTCGGTTTCTTCATCCAACCAGCCCAAAAGCTGTTTAACGCTGTTGGGATTTTGAAGTCCCGATATTTGCACCGCCTCGGCGGTCAGCTCGGTCTTTACTTGGTCGCCGATAGCCAACGCCCCATGCACAAAGTCCATGTCAACCGCTACGCCGCGGGCGTTAATCTCAAGATCCGTCTCCCACTGACGCTGTACAAAATCCGGGACAGGGAACGCCGCCAGCCTATCGTCGATCTCCATTTCAGTCACCACGTCTTGGCTGTTGTACTCTTTAAAGAGCGCCCATTTATCCGGGTCATGTTGCGGTAAGTTTCTCGTGCGCCCGCCGTTGGTCTTTGTGGGCGCACAGGGCGTACAGAAATAGCGTATAAGCGCCTTGCCGGTATTGAGCTTACGTTTATCCTCCGGCAAGCCCAAAGCTTTACCAGCGGCGTCAAGGCTCGCAGGATAGCCACAATACAGGCTGTGCAACATTGTATCGCGCCACTGGCCCGGTATCATGCGCCCATAGACCTTAGACAAGCAAGCCCACTCAAAAGCGGCATTGTAGGCGCTCTTGATGTATTCGTCGGAAAACAGGGCGTCAATCAACCACTGTGGGACGGTATCACCGCTTGCCAGATCCAGCACCGTCACAGGCCCCCGGTCAACGGAGTAGCCGAAAAGCAAGATCTCAAACGTAGGGCGGTCAATATATTTGAACGCTCCGACTTTCTTAATGTCCGCGTCGGAAAAGGTTTCAAGGTCGATACTCAATCTGTGCAATACAGTCACCCCCGTTACGGTGATATTCCACGGGGAGGGCTACCGTGGTAAAACGCCCTCCCCGTGTGTAGTTACTCACCCCATGACCTCGCCGGTCAAAGGGTTCACCATCGGGGTTCCCGCCTGGGCAAACTGGGCGAACTCGTTCGCGGTGGGCTTCATAACCCCGCCCAAAGATTCGCCGTCGCGGGTTTTCATCACGCCGGAGAGACTGCACCCGATTCCCTTTTTGCCGGAATTGCAGTAGCCGAAAAACTCCACCGTGCAACGGGCATACGCGCCACTGTAAATGTCCTGGGGCGCCAGCTCCACATTGGGGTTGGATATGTCGCAGACCCAGGGCTTTCCGTCCTGTTCGCGGCGGGAGGCCGTCATAACCCACATACCACGGCACTCCGGGCCGAAAGGCGATCCGTCCTGACGTACACCGTCGCCGTCGTGGATAGGAATTGCGGGGACGGGAGGCTTTACACCGTTCCACGTCTTGGGGACAGCGGCGCTGATTGCGGCGCTGATGGAAGTCATAACGTCCTGATAGGTCGCGGTGTCGGTCTTGGGGATCAGCAGAGTAACGGAGTATTTCGGCTCCGCGTTGGGCTGACTGGGGTTAACGTAGGCTTTCGCCAGATGGACATAGGACAGACGGCACTCACCCGTCAAAGACTTATTGCTTTTTCCCTGATACATTTCGTTTTACCTCGTTTCTTAATTAGTTTAGTTGTAGTAACCGTTTGGGTCGTATTTCGCTTTTAGGTCGTTCCAAAGTTGGAGTAGCTTTTCAGCGCGTATATAATCGGCCTTGGCGTATTTTACCAGCCTCATATAATGTTCGTTGCTTTGCCGTCTTGCGTTGGCTTCCTCGCGCCGCTTTTTAGCTGTCCACGCGCCGGTGAAAAACTGCGGTTCATATCGGAACGTCGGATCTTTGTAAAAGGTCTTATAGTCCTTAGACCGCTCCTCCCAAACGTCCTTCGTAGTCGTTAACAGCCATTCCAGGCGCTTGTTGAGATCCTTCACGGCGTTTTCGTTTCTCCATGCGAACTGCCATACCGACTTAATGATTTTAGTGATTTGGGTAATCTTCAAGTCGATAAAAGCGTCCGGAAATTTAAGCTCATAGTCACAATTCTCGTAGACGCGCAAATGAATTAAGCGTGTAGAAAATTCGATTTCGGCGTATTCATTCAGCAGACCGTCCATCTTGCTCACCCGCAAACTCTCCCGGCCCCGGCGCTGTCGGCTGATAGGGCGGGCGCTTGTCGCTCTCCGCCGCCAGTGTAGGTTTACCGGGCGGCAAAGTTATCAAGTCGCCGACAAGCTCCCCGAATTGCGTTTTGCCCGTCAGCTTTTCAAGCTGGGCCAACGTTTTCGGCTTGTAGTCGTACAGCAAGGACTTGTCGTACCCGGCATCAAGGATCCGCTTCATAGCGGCGTCAGCGTCCGTAAAGGCTCGTTGACGCTTGCCCTCTACCACCTTCCAACCGGGGATAACGTGTCCCGCGAGAATGGCGCTCCGGGCGTACTCCTGCAAGTCCTCATACCAATCGACAAGGCCAGCCGCTTTGATAAGTAAATCGGCGACTTCATCATCATCAAGCACCGGGGGAACGTCGGCGCCGTATTCAGCGGCGAGCTGACGGGCGCCCCAGTCGCTTTCAGTCAAGCGCCCTTCGATTTGTGTAGCCGTATACTCCGAAAACCCTGCATAGTATTCGGCCCTGCCGCGACACTGAGCGCGGCCCCGGCAAAACTTACACCATTCACCGGGTTCAAAAGAGCCTAACCCGTAAAAGGCCATTTGCGCTTGCGGTATGACGCTCGTTTCCGCCCAGGTCAACAGCTCGTCAACACTGATCCATTCCTCGGTGATTTCTTCGGTAATACGGGGCTGTACGATGGCCGTACAAACGCGCTTGATGGTGTCGCCAAACAAGGGGTAATACTTTTTGAGCATACCCAGAGCGTAAAGACGCATCTGCCCGTTATTGACGGACGATACAAAGACGCCCTTGCCGTGCTTGTAGTCGAACACCCGGAGAACGTCGTCACCCACCATAGCGCAATCGCACGTCCCAAACCCTTCGGGTATGTAGTCAGCCAAATCTACCCGTTCTTCAAAGGCCACAATAGGCGCGGTAGTAAAGCCGTTCGCCGCTTCTTTCAGCGTGGCAAGATAGATCTCAGCGCACTTCACCATTTCGTCCTGCCACATAGGATCTTCCTTGAGCTTTTTAAGCTCGGAGTTGAACTTGCGCGTGGACATAACGGTGAAATACTTTCTGGCGTACAGCTCGCAAACGCTGTGGGCTAAACGCCCTTCCTCCGTGTATACGTTGCTCTCGGCGGGAAATTGTTCCTCAAAGCGCGGGGCGGCGGTACAGTGTGACCAGCGGTTATAGGCGGACACGGACACAACCGCGTGTTCCGTAGGTGTAGCCATATCCTCGCCCTCCTGTCAGACCTTTGCGCCCAGGAGGATAAGGTCAGCCATGACCGCGTTATACTGGCCGGGATCAAGCTTCGTGATAGCCTGCACGTTGTACTTCGCCAGCACCTTGGTCAAATCCGCCGCGCGGCCCTCTTTCATCAGCTTCGCGCCCGCGGCTTTGATGTCCTCGAACGTGTACTGTTTCTCAGAAGGGGAGGTCGCACTCGGCGATGTCGTCACAGAGGGGTTCCCATTCACCGCCGTAGGGGTAGATACCGGCGTAGGGGTGGAGGGGAGAGTTGTCGTAGGGGTCGCCGACGTTTCCGGGGAAGTATTCGTCGGCGCTGTCGTAGGGACGACGGGGCTGATGGGAGCGGTGGGCGTCTCGGCGTTGACGGGTTCCGGGGTTGTGCCGTAGGCGCGGGTTTCCCGCATGGCGTCGGCTATGTGGTTAAGCTCGGCCAGAGCCGATGTCGCGTTCGGCCCCTCGATTTCGATGTGAATTTTTACCATGATTTTTACCTCCGTTTTCGTTTTCTCGTTTCGCTTTTACCACATTCTGGCCCTTATACAAAGGGCGCGGGTGCGTGAATATGGCTTTGATCCTGTTGCCACTGGGAGAATTTCATACAGTTTGCCGGATCATCGTAAAACCGCTTTACGGCGTCCAGAAACACGGCTGACAAGCTCCGTTTATCGTCCTCTCCCACTTTTGACAGGTCGAAACGTGATTTTTGCGGCGCGCCCATTAGCTATGCACCGGCACGGAAAGACCGCTATTCCGCTGATGCTCCAAACGATCCAGGGCGTCAAGGATATTCCGTTTGGTTTTCTCGGTTCCGCGCTTACCGTTAAGCACCGTGGAGATATACGCGGCGGAATACCCGCTTTCCTTCGCCAACATCTGCCCCGTAATGCGCGCGACGTGCATACGGCCCACGGCTTCGGCAATCCAATCATTCGGCACGTTTTTCACCACCTTTCCCAAAAAGTTAAAAAGTTTTGCATTTTACAGTTGAAAGTCTTTAACTGACGTGGTACAATAGGAAAAGCCAGTGACCACTTCACCGTCTGATTGCTCCATCTTCCACAACTCGGCAATCGCGGCGCCTGTAAAAACCTTTGAACTGCTACATGGGCCATTATAGTGCAAACTTTTTGACTTGTCAATAGTTTTTCACTGGTTTTAGTAAAAAATTTTTGACTGGCAGAGGAAGGAGATACGTAATGACCTTTTTTGAACGCTATGAGAGCGTTTGCGCCGATTTTGAGATCCTGCCGGTATCGGAACAAGCCGCGCAGGTCATAGGCAAAACCCGTAGTGCTATCTCGGCGTGGAAAAAGACCGGCAAGACACCATTAGGGGACACCGTGGCGGAGATCGCTGACGCTTACGGCGTGTCTACGGATTATCTTTTGGGACGTACCGACGATAAGACCGACTTTGCCCGTAAAGGCGCCCTGGACGCGCAAAAAGCGCCCGCCGCAAAAACGGCGAGCGCAAAAGAACGGGAGGACAGGGCTACACGGGAATGTGAGGCGCTTTTGGAAAAGCTGGACAGTATCGACTTGGGGAAAGTGGAAGCTTATATACAAGCCCTGCTTACACAAGATAAATACGCCCAAAAGAAAAGGAAGCGTGCCTGAGATTCGCAGACAATGGGAGAATTAGAATCATTCGTACTGAAAACGGGTTTTTTATTTTGAGGCGAAAGAACAATGGACGTACAGATTAACTACAATGATTTCGGAAGTCGAACGGCGAAAACGACTACACACGCGGTGATCTATGCGCGGTATTCCTCTCACAGTCAGGGCGAACAATCCATTGAAGGACAGCTCGCCGCCGCCAAAGCTTACGCGGAGGCCAGAGGGTACACGATTATCCGGGAATACGTTGACCGGGCCATGACTGGCCGGAACGACAACAGGGACGAATTTCAAAAAATGCTGTCCGACTGTGCAAAGAAGCAGTTTCAAGTAATCATCGTGTGGAAGGTTGACCGTTTCGGGCGTAACCGTGAGGAAATCACTTTCAATAAATACCGGGCCAAAAAACACGGCGTCCGCGTTGAATACGTGGCCGAAAATGTCCCGAACTCCCCGGAGGGCGTTATCCTCGAAAGTGTACTGGAAGGAATGGCCGAATATTACAGCTTGCAACTGTCACAGAATATTCGCCGTGGCTATTTGGAGAACGCGAAAAAAGGAAAGTATGCAGGCGGGCAGATCCCGTATGGCTATAAGCTCGATGAAGATAAGTATTTTATCATCGACCCAAAAACCGGCCCCGTTGTTCAGTGGATATTCGAGAGCTACACGAACGGGGCGACAATGGTTGAAATAGCCGAAAAGCTTAACGGCGCCGGACTACGCACCTATCAGGGCAATCTATTCACGAAAAACGGTCTGCGTACCATTTTGAAAAACGAGAGGTACACCGGCGTATATCGCTTTAAGGACGAAATTTGCATTGAGGGAGGCACGCCCGCGCTGGTGAGTAAAGATACCTTCCAAGCCGCTCAAAAGCGTCTACGGGGCAATCAGGCGGCTCCTGCGGCAAAATGGAGCAAGGCCGACTATATCCTCACCGACAAGCTGTTTTGTGCGACCTGCGGGGCGACGATGGTAGGGGAATCGGGCCGCAACCGCACCGGGGCGCAATACAGGTATTATCTATGCTCAAACCACAAAAAGGATAAGTCCTGCAATCGAAAAGCTATCCGCCAGGACTTGATTGAAAACTACGTCCTTCAATGTGCAAAGGCGCTGATCATGGACGATGAGGTTGTCCAGTTTATCACCAACAGCGTTTGGGACTATTACGTGGCCCAAGATATGCAACAGGCGAAGATCACGGCGCTCAAGGATCAAATCGCGGAGATTGAAAACGCCATAGCGAACATTCTAAAGGCCGTGGAAGCTGGTATGCCATACACGGACATGACGAAAAAACGTATGGAGGAATTAGAGGGGCGGAGGACAGCACTACACACGGCGATAAGTGAGATTGAGCTTAATACCCCGTTCCGACTGACAAAAGACCATATCAAATTTTTCCTTATGCAATTCCGTGAGCTTGACTATCAAGACCGGGCGGCACAAAGGAAGCTAATAGACGTTTTCGTAAACTCAATCTTTGTCGGCGACGATCAGATCCTTCTAAACTTTAATTACGGCGGGCCTCCCACACAAATCAAATTCTCCGACCTGGAATCCCTATCCCCCGTGTTCGGACACCGCGCGTTATGCTCCACCAAAACGCGCGCATACGAACTTGTATTTTATGCAAACGTTTTCGCGCTTATACTGGAAATGCCGGAACGGTAAAACCGTCCCGGCATTTTCGTTTGTGTAGCTTTTCGGCGTCCATGCCGCGCCCACAAGGGGCGCGGATTAAGAGATCTTAGATATGATACAGCCGAAGGGCGCGAGGCCATTAGTGCCGCCGGCGTTGGTGCTACCGGCGGTGCCGGAGGAGTAGACAGAGCAGAAATCAAAGCTGTTGCCCGAACGAGGAGAACCCGTCCAATACCAATGACTGTCGCCGCCCTTACGGTCAGCACGCACGCGGTGATGTACGTCTTTGTACCACTCCAACTGCTCGTACACGTTTTCATCACCGTAACATTCATCGGGCGGGAAGATCTCGGACGCGGAGGGGACAAACAGCTTATGCGTTTTTGCAAAGCGGCTTCCATCCCGCAGATATATGCGCGTCGTTTCCTTGATATGCTTTTGCAGAGCGTCCGGCAAAAGGTCATAGACCTTATCCAGATAGGCGTCCAGCTCCGTAGCTGACGTGTTGATACCCAGACAATCCCGGCTTTCGAGGCGTACCACGCCGTCGCCCTGATCTGTTACAACAAGCTCTACCTCCGTGCCGTCTTTGAGGGTGATTGCCAAGCTGTCCCCCACGCAGACGGTCAGCTCCCCGGTCTTGATTTTGGTGAGGGTGTCGTCAAGGTCAAGCGTCTCGGCATGGTGCGTCGTCAGCACGGTAGTCACCGGCTTTGTGGCTTCCTCCGGCTCTATCGCCGTTTGTCTCGTGTAGCCCTCCGGGACAGGCTTAAACTTGTCCCAGGTTCCGACCTCAAAGCTTTCTCCATCGTCCGAAGGGGTAATGAGATACTCGCCGTCTACGGCTACCGCCAGTACGGAAACCCTTTTACCTGTGCTTTTGTTGATTACTTCAAACATTTTTAACCTCCTATTTTTTCCCGCGTAGCGCGGTGTTTTACTGTAAAGAACGGTTCTTTGGCTGACGGAGATAGGGCTTGTAAAGTTTGGGTATGCCGTCGAAATGGTAATACCGAAAATTATTCTCGCAGTATTCACGCTCTACATTTACAAGCGCCCACGCGGAATCCTCGCTACCACATTCCATGTATACCGGCTGTCCATCCATTCGGTAGAGATCTTCCACCGTTAACGGCCTATCTTCTCCTTTCGCCTCGCCGTTGTGTGTAGTTGGCTTCATAAAACAAAGCCAGTGGGTTTTCATGTTTTTACCGCTTCGATGCCCGAACAATGGCGGATATGGGGATAACGGTAAGATCTCCCGGAGCGGTATTTGTACCTCACTCCATTTGAAAACCAAGACCCCATCATCGTCCAATACCCGAAAACACTCTGAAAACCCTTTGCGGAGCATCTCTTTCCAGTCGCCTTTGAGACACCCATACTTCAAAGCTGTCCAGCCCGTATCTCCGGCCCGCTCTAAATGCGGTGGATCAAACACCACCAGCTTGTACGACCCGTCCTCAAAAGGAAGCGCCGTAAAATCGCAAACCGTATCAGGCTTGACTTCTATGTACCTGTTTGGGTAGTATTCGTGATATTCGACTTCCCGATTGTCGCAAAATTCTACGTCCGGGTTATCTTTATCAAACCAAAACATTTTGCTACCGCAAGCTACGTCAAGTACACGTTTTTGCGACATATACTCACCGCCCGTATTGCCAATCTTTCAAACACGCCGCAAGCGCCGGATCGTCCCAGACATTCCCGATTACCTCAATCTCGGCGTCGGCTATTTCATATAGGGCTACCCAGATCAGCCGCTTAAAATGGTTAATGATATACGTACCCGTTGCATTTGACCACTCGACGATACCGACGTACTCTACCGATCTGAATTTGAATTTTACGATGTCGCCCTCAAAAATCTTCTTTTCGTGTACGTCTGTCCGGCCTACGTATTGGCTCAAGGTGTCGGAGTAAACCGGGTATTTATCATCCTCGGTATAAATTATCGAAAAATCACCGATGCCCTGGAATACGCCGCCCTCCTTCCATATGCTCGGCAAAGGCGCCCCGCCAAAGGTTACTTTCTGGCCTTTTCGCCGCATTTGACCCCTAAATAAAAGTTCACGTCCCATTTTCTTCAAACACCTTCTTCATCGTTTCGCTTATGTACGCGTGTAGCTTTTCTTCCGTCGTCTCGATGGGTTCAACCTCGGCGACCTCCCGCCTGATTATCACGGCCAACACCCCTATTGCGCTACCGATGTCGTTAATTGACGCGTTCTCAGCGCGTGCCTTTATCTTGTCGCCCTCACGCCATATTGTAATTTGCATCGTACTGTCACCTCACAGCCTTGCGCCGCTCCCCGGTGCAAGATTGGGGAAAAGTTGGCAATCAATTATCGCCAAAGGCGTTTCTTTCGGGATTGGATCACTCGCATCGGGTATGCCACAAGTGCCTGTCACGGCGACTTTCGGTTCTTCCTTGAATAGTAAAACCGTCGATGTGTTAGTCTTATCTCTGATTACCAATGTCGCACCCAATGTACGCATAATGGCTTTCTCTTTGTCGGAGAGCGGATTGAGGTCTATGGCCTCCGGGTGTTTTATGATTTTTATAAGATCTTCTTCACTGTCACACGGCAACCACCCATTATTGTTGTCCCAATACTCCCTTACCCCGGCATGAATACGGTACACTCCAAACATACCTGGATAACGCCATGCGCTATCTTCTTTCACTCCCAGCATTTCAGCCAGTCGAGATTCGTGTTGTCTATCCATGCTATCCTCCTTAATTTGTTTGTGTAGCTTTTTAGTAATGCGCGCCTAATACGCCCTTTCCCTCCACGGGAACAAATGCTTTTCTACATAATTCCGGCTCGCCGCAACCGGGATAAAGCCCCGCCCGACAAAAGCAACGCTCCGAAAGGTCGTCTACGTCGAGCCGTCCACACAACTTACATTGATAAGCTCGAATCTTCGATGGCGCGTTTTGACACCCTTCTACGACGCCGTAAGCCGTTTTGATACCTATTCTGGGATCCTGCTTACGCTCTTTTCTTTTGCGCGCGAAAAAGGATATGTACGCATCAGGCCAGCCCTCCGGCTCCCGTATTGGCTCAAGATCGTATACCAGCACCCACGGATTGCCAAAATCGTAACAGGGCTTATCTAAATGCGTCCACGTTTTTTGACCATCCGCCCACGGGTATCTTTCATATCTAACTATCTCGCCGTGTTTCCTTATTGGCTTCGGAAAAGAATAAAGAATATCCCACAGTCCGGCGTATGCCGCGGCGTTCGGACGGTTTAAAAGCTCGACGTGCCTTTCAAACCAAGCGGGATCCTGATAATCATATGGATCTTTCAACCCTTCCGCTCTTGCCTGTTCCTCGGTAATATCCTGTACCCTTTCTACGCGTGCGCCTGTCACTTTAAAGAATATACGCGCGGCCTCCTTCGGCATTTGCACGGACGGCCACCAGCGCGTGCCATAATTGATGCCGTCCGCTCGATAACCATAGGCATCGTGCGTCCCGTCTGTACCTATAACGCACCACGTTTCCCGAACATACAAAATATCTCCGGGACGATAGGGTAAATGCTCCCATGTAGTAACAACACCGTTAGACGCTATCACTATGCCACCTTGAGTGGTTATGGGCTTTTCTGAGGTCATAAGTCCTGCGGCGGTCATTATGGCGTATTTCGGTTGAGGCTTTATAATAATCCGTGTAGCCCTTTTTTCCGTCCTTACCGCCGCTCGTACAAAATCGTCGCTGGGGAATATAATAGGTTTTACCATTTATTTCTTCGCCTCCAAGTATTCGGCTTTCTTCTTCATGCACGGCGCCCTTTTAGGGAATTTGAGTTTGTCACTGATACTGCATTTTCGTCGGTGTCGGCATTTATTACACGCCCCGGTTAAAATCGCCCAGTTGACAGCTCGCATCATAGCTGTTTTCTCTGGCGGGTAGGGCCTATCGAAAATAAGTACATTGATTTTGGTGTTTTTAGCTCCTTCGCTCATTTCTTTACCTCCGTCCGCTCTTTACAGTAGGTCACGGTTTCCCGTATCACGCATTATCAGGATCCGCGCGAAACACTCCGCCGCGATAGGATCAGTAAAGACCCTTTCCGGGCGGACGCTCAAGGAGAACGTACTCCGCTGGTGGCATCTAACCACGTACTCCGTTGCGGTTACTCGACCCCGTCCTTTTGAATCCACTCGAAATTCGGTATAACAGCTCAATACGTCAGCGGGCATAACCTTGTGACTGGGAATATCCGTAACGATGTAAACGCGGGTTCCCGGCGTTATGTGCGGATAGAATGGGTTCTTTTCTTCCTCCTGCTCAAAGTCAAGACGTACAAGCGTGCCGCTCTTAATAGCGGGTAAAAGCTCCGCAGGAAGCGGCAAATAATATCCGTCCGACACCATCCCACCTTCGGGTGTAGCTCTCGGCTTCTCACTTCTAACGCTCAAGCCCGCGGCACTTCGACAGATCCAACGCGCCCACGGATAAGTCGTCTTTAACAATCGGAGGAACGCCCTTTCATCGTCCGTGAACGCCGGAAATACGTTTTTATCGGATTTACTCACTTTGTATTGCCTCCCATGTAGTTTTCTTTGAATGTATCAAGGCTTTGCTTATAGGCCGTCATAAGGGCGTTAAACGCCTCGCACGTACCGCCCATATCCGGGTGTGCGATCTTCGCCTGGGCTTTAAACTGGGCTTCAATTTCCGCCGTGTCGCGGGGGATATGGTCAAAGCCCATAGCCACAAAACAAGCCTCCAACGGCTTCCATTGTGGCAAAGCGGGAACACCTTCAAGCAACATATCAAGGCTGAATATCCCGCGCTCCACGGAACGGGCAAGCCCTTCAAGGGAATACACGATGTCACCGAATAGGTCACTGATAGCGGTTATCCCGCGCCCGGTGTCCGCTGATTTTTTCAAACTGTTATCGAAACGGTACACCCGCCCGTTATACTTCATCTGAACGAAACAGCTACGATTATCCCGGCTTGACGCGTAATCGTAGGTGTAATCGTCCTGGGGAACACCTAACCGGGCCATAACCCTGTCAAGCTTCCTCACGAAATCGTCCATGTTCAAAGAATACTGCTTCTTTATCATACATTGTCCTCCATCTTTCAAAGTAAAAGCTTGTGTCCCCGGTGTCTGACATACTCACGCCAACAATCCAGTCTCCTATCGGGAGGATCTGGACATTGGCTTTGAAACCTACACACGGACGGTAGCCATTCATCGGCGTCATTGAAATTGCATGAACACGGATCACCCACTAAATCAAGCAAGAGCGCCGCCACTTCATCGACGGTATAAAGCCTATCCGGGCGCTCCGGGGCGGGGCAATTCGCTAAAACTTTAGGCAAGAACGGAGGCCGGTAGTCCGGGCGGAGATCGTGGACACTCCACCGTCCACCAATCGTTATTGACGGGAAAAGCCTAAAAGGAAGCTTCACGGTATCGGGCCGCGCGGTGAAAAGCCCCAACTGATCCGCAACCGGCCAATCAGAATGAAGTGTCAGCCGGGTACGGTCACGGGCGATCCATAACACCTTCGGCCACACCCGACGTATCAACCGCACAAGGGCATATTCATCATCGGACAGCCGGGGCGGGTAATCACTCTGTTTCACTCCCATAAATCCTTGCCTCCATTCATAGCTTGGTAGAGATCCAGGGAAATCACCGCGTAGATTTTCGTAAAATCCGCCGCGTCCGTGATAATGACCTCCCTGTTTCTCGTAACGTGTAGCGCCACTTCCTCCCGTCCGTTTGCGACGCTTATGACCTTTTTATGGGTATCGTCGGAAAGTACCCGCTTTATCGCCAGCTCATTTATCATTCGTCCACCCGCTCCCATCGGCTTTGTGCTTACGGCCCAGCGCCATATTACAAAGCCCATACGCGTAAAGACGGAGATATTTCACAAGCTCTACCCGGTCTTTCCATACGGTAGGAAGTCCAGCCGCGCCGTCGCCCATAGCGCCGACGATGTTTCCGCATATAGCCCCAGTGGTGTCGCTGTCTCCGCCGTGATTAACAGCCATAGCAATAGCGGTACGCTTATTGACACGGCTTCCAATCAAAGCGCAAAATACCGCGATTGCCAAAGCTTCCTCCGCAATCCAGCCCTCGCCGAGATCGCTGACGACCTCCGCCGCCCTCGCCCAATCAAACTCCTGCATGGTTTTTATTTTCGGGAAACGCCTGTACAGATACAAGGCTTCTTCAAGCGCGTCGCCGACTTCGGAACGACTGTATACGCTCAGATATTTCTTCACCGCCTCTACCAACGGTACACCTTGCGCTACGTAGGCGATAATGTACGCCAGGGCGCCCGCCGCCTCTTTCCCCGTAGGGTGTCCATGCGTTATGCCAGCGGCCAAAATAGCCACGTCTCGCGCCCTCTCAGGCTCGTTGTAGAACAACAGGCCGATAGGGGCCACCCGCATAACGCCGCCGCTCCCTTTGCTCATAAGAACGGGTTTTCCCGTCTGCAAAGCCCCAAGACAGGTTCCACCGGGCGCGCGACGCGCGAATATCGCCGACTTGCCGCTGTTGTCCATGATAAACGGGTACGGCTCCATCGGTTGCGGTTCCAGATAGCGTTCCCAACCTTCACGGCAACGGCCCTCTTGCGTGTATAACCACCGCTGATAAGCGATATTCAAACACTTCTCGATCTGAGAAAAGTCGCCGTTCGTCATAAGCAACGCGTTCGCTGTGAACAACATCATTTGCGTATCGTCGGAGATCTGCGCCGAGCGGTCTGCCTCCGTTAAGACAAGGCTTTGAATACCGTTCGGGCCATACTTGCGGCGTATCGCGTTGATACTGAAAAATTCCACCGGATAGCCCAGGGCATCCCCTATCGCTCCGCCCAGTAAACAGCCTTGGCAACGTCGGCCCAGGTCAACCGTTTGCATTTGCATCGACATACTTATTACCTCCTTAGATTATCGCGTAGGCGCTCTATAAGCGCCCACAGCCCCGGTAAAACATAATCGGCGACTATACCGCCAACCGCAAGGACGCCGAAAAAGGGGCCAAGATAGACGCACATAAGGCCCGCGCCCTCAATAAACTGTCCCATTAGCTTCCCCTCCTTCATTTGCCGTTCAATGTCAAAAAGATTTGACTAACAAGATTATAGTAAAATCTTTTTGACTTGTCAAGTATAAATATGGCCGTCCAGTTAAAATTTTTGGACGGCCTTTTCCCTGTGTAGCCCTTACCTCGCCACCGTCTTAAAAGTGACTTCGTGTCCGGGGTTCTCTTGGATCAGCTTCTTTTTGAGATCGTCTACCATCATATTGTTGTCAAGTGCCGCTTGTACCACATCGACCAACTTTTTCCCGTCCAGATAGGCCCATACGGTCAGGCGCCCGCGACGTATAACTCTGTGTCCCATTTTTGACCTCCTTAACTGTTTTTTATCTCTCTTAACCGTTCTTCGATATAGTCTGCTTGGCTCTGCGCCTGTGGATAGATCTGTACGATCTCCACAAGGATTTCGACAAGCTCAATCAGCGCGTCCATTTTTTCTTCCGGCGTCACAACCTCACACCTCCAATACTACGCCTCGTTTCGTGTAGCCCCTGCCGTCAACTCGCCTCCGACGCGATCCGGCTCGCTTCCGATTCTGTGTACCCGGCGACAAGAGCGTTATGGTATCTCAAACACCAGGCGTTCGCTTCGGCCATCCTCGCGCGGTTAAAGGCTTGTAGCGCCTCATAGTCCTTTTGGTCATATAAATAGACCTTCCCCTCAAAGACGTAACGGCTGGACGCATACCACGTTTCAACCTTGACATTCTTGAGCCTGCGAGCCACTTTTTCAACGGCAAAAAATTCGTCCCAGCTATCGGTAGGTATCGCCGCCCGGTAAGAACCATCCGCCATCTTGACCCATTTAGGTGGATTCCAATGATTGCGTGCGACAGCGGCGTTAACCTTCTTCTCAAAGTCCTTGTTCATAAAAAGCTCCTTTCTTCGTCCTCGACATACGCATACTGCTTTTTGGCCTGTTTGACAGCGTTTGCGTAACTAACTGCACGAAAACCCTGCTGAAACATTTTGCCCGGTGTGTTCCCGACGCGGAGGAAAATTGTTTTAAACGTCTCGCCGCGCACGCCGGACGGTTTCATACGGCCATCCGGGATAATAACTTTGACCGTCCGACGCGTCTTATCGTAAGTCCCCGGCACGGTCTTACAATCGGGGTAATGCTGTTTATACTGACTGTATTTCATCGTATACTCCATGTGACGATCTCCTTCCTTCGGTTTCCCGTGACGCCGTTTCCGGCGTTTCGGCTTGTAACCGGCAAGCCATCATCAGACGGGAAGATCAGCTATCCGCGCCACCTGTCCTGCAAATTCTATCTCATAACCAAGTCTTACCGCGGTATTTACGGCCTCCTGCCACTCGCCCCGATTTTCAGTTTCAAATACCTGTGGAGAGGAAAGACACTTAGACTGTTTTGGGAGCCAATATACCAGCTTGTAAACGGATATTAACATTGTTCGCCCCTCCTTCATATCTCCACTGTGAAGCAACTGTGGCAAATCTCACAAAGGCTGTAAATGATCCCCTCAAGCTCCATGCCCTCGTAGGTTTCGGGGGCGCTATACTGCTGAACCATCAGGGCCATATTTAAAAGCCGATTCGCGGTCATGTTTACGGGGTTTAACCCCTTCTTCGTCATGTTCAAAAACTTGTAGTATTCTTCGTTGGTCGCGCCGGTAAACCAATCATACTTGATGCAAAGACGCCGGAGATCCCCCATATCCATAACTCTGATTTCTTTAACCTTCATTTTGAAGCCCTCCTTATTTTTCAGTTAAATTTCTTTAACTGTCACCATTATAGTAAAAAGAATTTGACTTGTCAATAGCTTTTTTGAAAATAGTAAAAAATTTTTAACTGAAAAAGGGCGCACCGTCAACCGATGCGCCTACACACAAAAGGAACTTAAAAACAAACCGTGGCTTTATGTGCGACCTCAAAATACTCGGTGTCCATTCCCAGATAAAACTTATCCCGCTCACCGTCCCAGAATTGTCCGGCCATGTCCTCTATGGTTTTTGCCCCGGTTTTGAGGTTGTCAAAGTCGGAAAACGGGGCGCTGGTCTTGATAGTTAACCGAAAAGGGCTACCCCTCTTAATCAGCTCATAACGCCCATAATTTTTGGCAACAGGGTACGCTCCTATCAAATAGAAGTCGCCCCAATCTTCGAGCTGGACAGGGACGCCATCAGGCGTTTTAGCTTTCTCGGAAATCCTCATATATGCCGCGCCCCTTTCATGTACTCTTTGCCTGTCCAGCTATCAAAACCCGCAGGAAGTACCCGCCCATCAAAGGACGAATCCCAGTCTATGACCGAAAAGCCGTAAGATTCAACCGTGACAAGATAATATTTACCGGCCTTGCAACGGCCAAAATCCTTTTTGCAGTAGATCACTTCGGAACCGTCGATATAAAAGTAATCCTTCAATTCCTGATAGCTGTAATCCCGTCGCTTATCGGAAAACCTGTAAGCGTTACAACGCCAATTTTTGAAATAGCTCATATTTATGCCTCCTCATTCTGTATAAGCTTCTTTGCTTCGGCAAGACATTCGTTGTAGCTCACAAACCAACCTGTAAGCTGTTCGTCGTTCTCTGGACGGACAGATACCACCCTATCCCGTTTTTCTATGCGATAAAACAAGCCGTTATGAAGAACGCCGAGCAAATCTCGGTCATTGATGATAACCCGGCAACTCCCCATTTTAATGTCCCATTGAGAAATGCCCGTAATATCGCTGACATATTGATAAGCTTGCTTTCTTGTACGGAACTGACGTATCTTTTTGAAATGTTTTCTACGGAACAAAGCATAAGAGTAAGCGTCGTGACCGTGTACGTCTTTACCGTCTAAACGATCCTGTATGTAGAAGTCTTTATACTCAGGACAACAGCACGGGGACGGTCTTGAAAATACAATCTGTTGCATATATCCTCCTTCGTGTAGCTTCTCAGCACCGGGGCTTTTCTGCTCCCATGAGCGCCCGCCCAAATAGGCGGCTGGACTTGCACCAGCGGCGCGGGACGCGTCGGCCTTGCGGGTTTATTTCCGATAAGCGGCAAAAATTATAGGGTCTATTACTTACCCAGCAGATAGTTAAAAGTCGCTATTGGATTAGCCTTTGTCTGATCATCGTCCAACAACTCCATGAAAGCCCGGAATCGACGCTTTAGCTCTTTCTTTATAAGAGTTTTCGTAGCTTTTGCGTCGTCCTGGTTTATCCTGCTCGCTTCCTCAGCATAAAGCTTTACAAGGTTCTCCGTGCTTCTATATCTATAATTCTCCATGTTCATGGCCCCCTTTTTTATTCTGCCCTCGTAACCTCCGGGGCGGGTGAGTGTTCACATCTCAAAAGCTCTACCGGCGTCGCGCTCCGACATTCCTGCCCGAATACAACGGTTGTACCGAATAGCTTGCCGTTCGGCCTTGATTTCCCTGATGCGCTTTAACGTCGGCCAGTCCACCAGACTACCCACATACTGGCCCTTCTCCAACAGCGCCTCGATTTCGTTGATCCTGGCCTCGATATTATCCTCCCAGGGCTTTTCGCCCGCGATCATGGCGTCCCGCTCCACCATAAGATGTTCGTACATGGACATGAGGTTAAAAGCCTCCGATTCGTTCACCCGATATTTCTTCATTTCAAAATCCTCCTTTTGTGTAACTTTAAATCCCAATTTCTTTTTTAAGAGCTTTAAGGTCATTCGCTACTGTCTCTGCCTCTTTTTCCGTACCTTCGACCTCGACAACGGCTTCCTCAAGGAGCTTTGCGGTATAGTAGAGCGCGACGGTTTGAAGGAACTTCTTTCCGCAAAACTTAATGTCATTGATATAGCTTTGGGCGCTACTGTTGAAAGAACAAAATCCTTCGTCATAAACGTTAGTCAACGATTCGTTATAAATCGTATCGAAAACCTTTCTGGCATCAAGTAAGAACTTCCGCGCGTCCTGGCTACGTTCATCATACCAAGAATTTACGTAACCCCATTGGTCATTTGCACACCACTTAATGTTCTTAAAAGCTTTTTTCTGCCGAGCGGTAAGCCCTGTTTTAAGGCTCTGTACGCCAAGGACGGTACATAACGTCGGCATAGCAAGGATTTCTCTGTAATTGGTGGTCATTTTTATAGCCTCCTTTTTGTGTAGCTTTTCATTACTGATTATCCGGGTTAAATTTATTGGCTAATGCGGTGTAAAAATCACGAGCCTGTAAAGCCTCATAGTCGTTGGGGTTCATCAGTATGCGCCGCTCAAACTGCAAAGCCATCAGCTCGACACACGCCCTAACTTTTTCAGCCTCGATTGTCGAAAGTGTGATCGTGCTTACCGTTTCAGCCGGTTTATTTTCACGTTTCATACTTGCCGTCCTTTCTTCTACCTCGTAATTTCCGGGAGAGGCGCCCCCTCAAAGTACCTGACAAGCAATTTCCCGGTGGACGTGTCTTTTACATGGGAATGAACCCAATACCGGGAACCATAAAACGGGTACGCTCATGTTGTCAGGGGGTTTCCCGCGACGCCGTTTCCGGCGTTTCGGCTCGTGACCGGCGAGCCATCGTCAGGCGGGCTATTGTTTATGCCTGATATTCTGTTCCGTCAAAGTAAACCACAATTTCGCCGGAACTGATAACCAAGACATCGTACATAACCACGTTGTTTTCGTACTTTTCTACGGGCCTGAACTTGCACTTAACTTCCAGCCGCATATACACATCTTCGACCTTGACGCAAGTTTTCCAATCGTCCTGATCCTTGTTGGGGTAGACATAATGGAAGGTGTCTCCGTAAGGGGTGCGGCTTCCAGATGCAGGGGTCATACTGAGGAACTTGATACCCTTGTTGTACATTTCCAAGTCCGCGCGCCGTTCCTCGCTACTGTTGTGTTCCTTGATAGCCTGGAAGATTGCCTTTTCAAAGATTGTCATTTTCGTATACCTCCGTTTATCGCGTTTCGCCTCTCGGCGTGTGGTCAAATTCTTTTAACTGTCCCCATTATAGTTAAAACTTTTTAACTTGTCAAGTCCTTTTTTGAAAAAAGTCAAAAATTTTTTGCTGGCCCGATTTCAACCCGTGTTACACTTCTTCGCGCGCGCGTATAGACCCGTGTAAATTAGGCGCATCAGGCGGGTAACGTGCGCCCTATACGCCTGTTTTGTTGTCCCCTATACAAAAAATTGTAGAAGTGTAGACAAAAGCCCAAAAAGTCCCGTATTTTCAAGGGTTTTAGCCGTCAACACTTTTGTCAACAAAGCCGTAACACTTGAAAATCTGTTGACAAAGCTTTGTCTACAAATTTTTGAAGTGTTTACGACTTTGTTGACGTTTTTGGGGAAAGTGTTGACAACTTTGTAGACGCCGAAAATGCTACACACAAAAGGGCATAAAAAATGGGCCGCAAAGGAAAAATCCCTTGCGGCCCGATGTGGTATTCAATGATTATTCGTCCTGGCTGGTCTGCTCGGCTCTCTCGGTCTGGCCGGATTCGGTCATATGTTTCAAATTCAAAACCGCCGCCTCGATCATCTTGTCAAGGCTGTCCATGTCCAGCGTAAAGCCTTTACTCTGCAAAAATTTCAAAACATACGCTTTCTTTTCCTCGCCGCGATTGTGGCCCTGGAAAAGCTGTTCGGCGGCGTCAACCGCGATATTGACCCAAAGCTGGATCTCGTCGAACTGGGCCGCTGTGAGCTTGGAGCGGATAAAGGGGATAAGTACGCAGGATATGATCGCCGCGACAAGGGCGATTACTGCGCTTGCGATAGGGGTGAGATCAATCATTTTTTATTTCTCCTTTACAAAAATATTTGACCGGGTTTCCCCGTGTCATGCCCGTGTGAACGTCCCGGCGTCCACCCATCCGTAGACCGTGCCACTTCCCGCGGCGTGGATAAGGTGATAGGGGTGCTTCGAGCCGGGATTGATGGCGGTGATCTTCGCCGTGCCACCCCTACACGTCTTGGCGGCGGTGCTGTTGGAGCTGGAATAGTGGGTATTCCCGGTGAAGCTCACCATATCGCCCACCTTCCAATCCTCAGTCTTGCCGGGGATCCTGATTTTCTGGCCGGTGACTATGTAATTGGGATTTTTGATACCGTTATACGCGGCCAACGCCTGATACGTCGTGCCGTATTTCGCGGCTATCCCGGACAGTGTGTCCCCTGTCTTGACGATATACACAACCTCTGCGCCGGTATTCGTCTCAGGCTGGGGCGTTGCCGGTGTGGAGGGCGCGGAGGGTGTGGCCGCGCCACTGAGGGCCTTTGCCGCCGCCGCAAAGTCCGGGCAAATGAAACCTCGGATATACCGTCCGTTAACGACCATTTCACGCGTGCCGACCTTGCCGCCCGACATATTCCCCTCGGCGACGGTGAACTTGCCGTTACCGCTCTTGATAACGATGCCGATGTGATCCCCGGCGCCGGTACAGTCGCCCTTACCGTTGTCCTGCCAGTCGTAGACCGGGGCCTCGCCGATCTTGGGTACGTGGGCGTCGTCCTCGACCCAGATGCCCTTTTTCTTGGCGACCTCAATGTATTTCTCCACGCCACATTCCGTGCCGGTAAATTCAGCCATGCCCACCGCGATATACGTGGCGCTCGTAGTTGTCGCACAGTGAGGATCGTTGACCTGTACCTTGTAGCCCCGCGCAAGGGGCTTGTGATTGTTGTAGATACTCAGGATTTCAAGGTGCTTTGCGTCGCCCCGCGTAGAGCCTATCCATGCGCTTATCGTATCAACAACCTTTTGCCGAAGCTCCTGCTCTGTCATGGTGCTTTTCCCTCCTGTCGTTTTTTCTGCGGCTTTGACCGCGTACTTGTCATAGATGGCTTGTCCGAATTTGGCCCGTCTCTCTTTCGCAGAATCGGTCTGATCAGCCGGACACTCATACCGGGTCAATACGATGTCCGATGCTTCTTTGACGCTGGTGGTCTTTTTCAGCACGGCCAGCACGTTTTTATAGCTCTCTGTCAGCTCCTTCAAGGCGAAATTGAGCTGGTTTTCCAGATTGCCTATACTGACCTTTGCGGCGCGCGCGGCGGCAAGTAGCTTGGCCTTACGCTCCGGGTGCGTCCACTGGGCTATGCCGTAGCCCGCTTTATCGGTGGTGAAGCTACGGTATGTTCCATCATCCACCGCGGCGGTATAGGACGCGTCGGTGTGGTGCAGGGCCTTTTCATAGCTGTTTTGAAGGTTTTGGGGGTTAAGATTGCTTTCGCAATCGAAATTCCCCAAAAGGCCGGCTACACCGTGGGGAGTGAGGCCCGCGGCTATGAAAAAGTTATAGGCTTTTTCTGCATTGGTTTTTCCTGTGAGCATTTTGTACCGTCCTTTCGCTTATTCTTTCAATACCGTGTCCGCTACCCGGATTGCCGCGTCAATGCCGTAGGCCTGGGCGAGATCCTTAACGAATTGCTGAGCGTATTTGGCGCGGTTTTCGTTTCGGGCTTTCCAAAAGTAGTGTTTCGTGTCGTAACCGTCCACAAGGACTGACGCCCCGGCGAGCATGGCGACGTTCGTTACATCGTAGCCGGTGAGCGTACCGACGATTACGACGGCGATAAGAACCGCGGACACAAGGTAGTGAAGTATGAGTGACATTTTGGAGAACTCGGCTTTTTTCAGCCGTTCCCCAATCAAAGAAAAGAGTTTTCTTTTACGCACCGCGCGTATACCTCCTCGATAAGCTCAATACTCAGTCGGGCTTTGTCGTTTTCAAAATTTTCGTGTGTCTTACAGTAGCCGTTGTAGTTGTTTATGTCCTCAAAGATGTTATTGAAGTGTTCCTCTGAGTGCTGGACTTTTCGGCGCACTTCATCCGCGAATTGCAAGATCCGGCGCCGCGCGTCCAGGGCAGAACTTTCGGCGCTTTTTTCGTCCTGGCGCTTGTTGTATTCCTCCAATGCGATAAGCCGTTCTTTAAGGTCTGAGATAGCGTCACCGATAAGGGCTTGAGCTACACCTTTCGCGGCTCGCTTGACGGGCGGCCCTATCTTCTTCCAAAGCCAGCTCCACGGATTGATTTTCAGGGGCGAGATCTGGATAAGCGTAAAAGCGATTATAAGAATAAGGCTACAATCGCCTAAGAGCTTTCCCAGCCCTATTGATGTGAGAAATTCAACGATTCGCAAGGTTAAATCATACCTCCCCTATGGGTGTAATATGGGCTTCCCTTCCATAAGGCCGGACATATTGAGTATTGTGTTGTGGCTGTCGTATTTTTCGGCATAGCCCTTCCACGATGTGAAAGATTGCTGTCTGGAATCCTCGGTCATAAGTCCTTTTTCGGTCATAGCGATATGCTTTTTGATGGCCCGCCGCCGTTGGGTTATGTTTTTGGGAGTGAGCCGCATAACGATTCTACCGTCCTCAGTGATAAAGACGCGCTTTTTCAGATATTCAAAGCTGTCTGTATCAAAGCGGGCAATATGCGTGACCTTTTCGTTTAACGTCAGACCTTGTTCAAGGGACATTCGTTTTATCGCGTTTTCGTATTCCCGCAAATCACTTATTTTGTCGCTTATCGCGTAACTATCATCCATATAACGGGCGTAACCGTGGACGCGTAGCCTGTCCTTCATGTAGTGATCAATGCGATTGGGATAGAATACCGCGCAGATCTGGGAGATTTCAGACCCCAGACCCAGCCCACAGTCGCCCGGAAAACAGGAAATGAAGTAGACAGTTATCTCAAAGAGCCTGTCGTCCTTGATTATGTCACGTAGCATGGCGATCAAAAGCGCGTGATTGATACTGCCGAAATAATTGTGGTAGTCTACACACAAGATACCGCCAGCTCTGCCGTAACGGGCTACGTGGTATCGTAAATGTTCCCGGAGCCGTTTTAGGGCGTACTCCGTACCACGGCCCTCAATAGTCGCCGCGTTATCGGTGATAATGCGCGGAATGATAAGCGGCTTTAGGCAATACGTGACAAGGCATTTTTGTACCACCCGCTCTGAAATGTGGACGGATAGTATTTGACGGGTCTTTCCGCGTTCACTTATGGTGAAGCTGTTAAAGCCTCTCGACTTATAGGCGCCCCGTAGAAGATCCCGATGGAGGCTTGCGATCCATTGTAAAAGATTAAGCTCGAACATCTGAGTTGACTGTTTCCACGTAACACCCTTGAGACATTCGCGGGCGCAAGCGGATAGATGCTCGAAGGAAAACACTTCCTCATACGAAAATTCCATGAAACTCCCCATAAAAACCGCGCCAGCGTATGCCATATTGTCCCGGTGCAAGCGCCAGGACAAGCCGCGGCGTTAATTCGCCCGAAGGCTTGGTCACTTTCTCCTGTATCATAACTTGGGGAAATGATTTACTGTATCACGTCATGCTTCACTTGCGCTACTGTCCTGACGATTATGATACATCCGAAGGGCGCGAGGCCATTAGTGTTGTTGGCGTTGTTGTTATTGGCGTTGCCGTTGGAGTTGACATAGCAGAAATTATTGCTGTTGCCCGAATTAGGAGAACGCTCCCACCAGTTGTTGGCCGACTAAACGATAATGCAGAAAGTAACCAATTTTTACCTGTTATGACTGTTGATTTGTACCTTTAAAACGGGCGCTATGGACTTTTCTATCGTTGTCCATAACGCCCTTGAGCATTTTTGCTATTTCCACGCACACAAGGCCGATTTCTTCCTCTTGAGCGTCGATTTTGTCCGCCTTTACCCCGTCTGCTTTACGGGTCAGCTCTAAGTAGATATAGGCGATTGTAGGTATGTCGTCTACACAGCTTTTCGCGGCGTTGAAAAGGCGCTCGCGCTCCTTATAGCGATCTTCCGGCGTAGATACGTGCATGAAGATAGCGTTACCGGTTTTTGCGAAGTGTAAGGCTTGTAGGCCCAGCTTGATAAGCATATCCCCGTAATTCTGCCGGTATTTTCCCGGATGGTTTGAGACGATTTCACCGATACGGATATTGAGCCGGTAAAGCTTCCACAAAAATTTTGTTTTAGCTTCCGATCTGAGCCAGGATGGTACGGACATTATCTTGCTCCTTATCTATCGGGCGGGACAAGCCCGCCCGATTGCGAGATTTTAGATACAGCCGAAGGGCGCGAGGCCACGAGTGCTGCCGGCGGTGTTGTTACTGGCGCCGCCGGTGGAGTTGACATAGCAGAAATAACTGCTGGTGCCCGAATAAGGAGAACGCTCCCACCAGTAGTAGGCCGAGCCGTCGCGCTTCTTGATGCGGTGCGAGCTGTCCTTGTACCACTCAAACTGCGTCTCAGCCGACACTTCATCCTGCACAGCGTAAGACCGTGTGCCGAAGATCTCTCCCTCACCGGCCAGCGCGAAGGTGTCAACCGTTTCCTGGGTGCCGGAGGACGAACCGCCGCCCGTGCCGGACACGTTCTTGAACTTCTTGAAGATGCCCCGTAACGTCTCAGGAAGGGCGAGCGGATAGACCTCATTACACCATGCGCGGCGCTTGCTCTGCTCCCAGCCGCCCGCGTTGGTGCTGGACGGATTCATATACCCGGCCTCTTTCAAGCTGTCCTCCTGGAGAATAACGAAGTGGCACTCCTGGCCGTTCTCGAACTGCTTGCCGCCCTTGTTTCCGATAACGAGAACAACGTCCTGCTCGACATGGGCCTCACCGACGCCGGTAGCTTCCATAGCGGACAGGCGGACGGTGCGCTTATCGCCCACATTCCAGCCGGAATCCTCCACGGAAAGGTCGCCCCTGTTCATAGCTTCCACCATAGCGGCGATCTGTTCATCCGTGCCGTCCGCCCATGTGACTATCTCGAAGGGCGGCTTTTCCTCCACGGTTACGGTGAACGTAGCCGACACCGTGACCCCTTCCTCGGTGTAGCTCACCTTAATGACCTGCGGCCCGGTATTTTCCAGCTTGGAGCCGTTGATCGGATCGTACTGGCAAAACTGTGTAACGTCCTTATCCTGCCCGTCATTGTAGTGCGCCGTGACCTTGATGCCGGACACGTCAAGCGTCTGCCCCTGCTTGTAGGTCGTGGTGGTCGGTTCCTCGTCGATGGTGATTTTCTGGAGCTTGACTTCTTCCGCAACGTAGATCGGGAAGTTGGTACTCTTTATCGTACCGTTTTCACTGTACGTAACTACGACAAACTGTTCGCCCTCATCGTCAAGCTGTGTGCCGTTGACGGGGACGGTAGTAACGTTGCTTGTCACGTCCTTTGTCTTGCCGCTGTTGTACGACGCCAGGACTTTCATGCCGGACAGATCCAGCTTCTCACCGGGCTTGTACGCCTGTTTCGGCATTTCGGTAACGTCGATTTTCTCAAGCACGACCTGAGTGACGGTAATGGGTATAGTCTCGATCTTCTCCACCTTGCCGCGGGAGTAGGTGACAGAAACAAACCGCGTCGCGGCGACAAGCTCCGAACCGTCCTCCGGGGTGTACGTACAATCGGCGGTAACATCTTCCTCCGTGCCGTCGCTGAAATAGGCCATAATCTGAACGCCGGACAGATTGAGCTGATCGCCGGAGTAGTAGGCAAGCTTTGTGGGCTGTTTTACCACGGCGATACTCAAGAGCTGATAGACCGTGACCGGGATAACCGCGTAACGCGTGATACCATCTTCCTCATAAGAGATTGTGATTTCGTCCAGGTCGATGTCGGTAAGCTCTGTACCCTCCGCGGGGTCGGACTTGACCTTATCGGTAACGTCCTTACGCACGCCGTCGCTGTAAATAGCGGTGACTTGCATACCCGACAGATCCAACGTCTCACCGGCGACGTAGGTAGTCTTGGTGGGATTCTGGGACAGAATGATGCTCGCCAGCGTCACGTCCTCCGTCTCGGTGATGGTGTACGTGATCTTCATGGTCTGAGCGGGCGTCTTGGTGAAGGTGGAAATGTTGTTGATAGACGCCAGATAGCCCAGGTACGCGTACTTCTCGGAATAGTCTACTACGCCGTTGGAAAAACGCTTGTGAGAGGCGATGCCGACAAGATTTTCGCTGAATGTCGGATAGCCGTAGGTATTCGCAAAGAAGTACGAGCTGTCAGTACGGTATTCGGTGTCCCTCTCGCCCACGTCAATGGTGTCGTCCCTCAGAATGACGCCATAGCGATATTTGCCGTCGCTCTGGACGCCGCTTCCGAAAATGTCGATAAACCCGCTGACGGGGTTATACCGCATGATGAAAGTCCCTTGAATACGGAACGGTACGTCAATCTCCGTGACGCGCTTTGTGTCGAAAAGATTGACCTTGTAAATGGTGCTGTAATCCGCGCTCATGCAGTAGAGGTAACTACCGCGAATGGCCGAATAAAAAGCGTTGTAGAAGTAGTACGAGCTTCCGCTTAAATCGGCGTTGGGGAGACTTCCGCCGCGCGCGGCAAGGTTCAAAATGTGCCTCCCGGACAGCGTGAAGGATCCCTCGACCATAGACCAATCTGCGGGGTCAATGGTCATGGTATAGATCACCGCGTCGCCGCTGTTGTTGGTGACGTGGCAATAGCCGTGGTACTTACCGTCAGACATTTTCTGGAAGAAGAAGTTATTGGTGAACGCGTGGGTGCCTTGGCTGTCAATGACCGTTTCCGGCGTGAAGGACGCCAATTCCTCATACTTCGTGTACGGGGGCGCGCTGTTGCACTCAGAATTTACGCCCGCGCCGGTAGTGATAACGTCCCACTTAATGACCCTGATGCTCGCACCGTCGTAGCCGACAGTGATAGGCCGGTGTCCGTCGAAGTCCACCACCTGGCTACACCCAAAGAGGCGGGTGGTCTTATCGTTTGCGTTGTTCCTGTCGTCCTCGGACGGGCTGTAACCCGCGCTCTGATAACCCTCACAGTAATAGACTTGATGAAGGTTATTCAACCAACCGTTTCCGGCCAGTCGGTGCGTCAGGCAAACACAAGAGATATTGCCGTTTGCCTGAGAGGTCGAGAAGTCCCAGACGTGCTTATAGCCGCCCGTGACCTCCCCCGATTCAATGAGATTGTACGTTCCCATGCGGGCGTCGTCTTTTGCGTCAGTCGAATCGCCGCCGTAACCCACGGGGGCTGTCGGGGGTATGATAAGCTCCGCGTCCTCGTTGATGTTCTCCGGGAAAAGCAAGATGCCGCCCAGGAGTTGACGAACAATAGGGAAGCACAGCTCCGGGTGATCGGACGGGAAATTGTGATGTCCGCACAGATTATCGTTCAAGAGATAATCCAGCGCGTTTGTCAGCATATTCGTGTCCTCGATGCGTTCTACCGCGCCCGTGGCCGCGTCGGTCAATTCGATTAACGTATGACCCTTTAACATGGCTTTGCTCCTTTCTATGAGTTTTTAACATCTATGGTAAATTCCGCCGTGACGGTGATCCCACTCTCTGTGTAACTGACAATGACCGATTGAATACCGGCTGTCGTGAGTATCTGCCCGTCCTCTATGCTGAATTTACAACCGTTTGTAACTGACGCCAAAAGCCCGGTGTCGTAAGTAGCAACAACGGAAATGCCGGTGAGGTCGAACGCCTCCCCCAGAACGTATATTTGCTTGTTGGGCGGCGTCTTTACCGTCAAGCTCTGAAGTATCTTTTCTGTCGGCTCCCCGGCGCTGGTATTGAGGTAGTTTATACGGATCTCTGTTACATAGTTTTCCGGGGTCGCCAGCACAAAGCGAAAACGTATCATGCCGGTTATCGCAAAATCCGCCCACGCCGATGTGCTGATAGCCTCGATGTCCTCCCGCGTCTGGCCGCTGGTGTTTTCGGTGAGCTGTACCCACGTATCGCTTACGTAATTCCACCATGTCTTTCCGTCGTCTACGGACACGGCAAACAGTGTGTGGGCGTCGCTGTCGATAGCTACACTTTCGATACCAATGATTGTGCGGTCAGACATATCCACGTTTTGGGAATAGACTACTTGAGGCGCCGGGGACGCCGTTACGGTAGCTTTCAACCTCGGCGTCCCTTCGTCCTTCCAGCAATACACGGTAGGGTTTACAAGCGTGATAAGAACCTCGCTGGACGGTATTTCGTCCGCCCCGTGTTCTTTAAAGAGGGCGGCGGTTAAGTCGCCCTCTACCTCGGTCAAGCTCCCCTCTGTGACGGTATAGAGCTTTCCTTCCTTGTCTCGAATAAGGTACTTCGTCATTCTACTATCACGCTTTCAACCTTTCTGTAACCCTCTGTGATAGCGGTTACACCGCAAAGCTCGCCCTCGTCGATTGCAAGAGGCTCGGATTGAGCTTCCCAGACGGTGTGCAAGGTAAATCGCTTCTCCACGTCCACATAGTCCCGGTTTACGGTCATTTCCAGCACGTCCGCAACGGTAATGAAATCGGCGGTCTTGATGTATGTCACGCCGTCGTCGCCTTCCTCGCTCCCCAGGTGGTCGTGAATAAGATTACGCGCGAATGTCGTATGGAGGCGGAGGGGCTTGACGCCCTCCTTTACGCCCTTGTCCTGATCTGGCGGCGCCAGATGGTCGATATTGAGGACTTCGGTGGCCTTGACAATGTTAAGGGAATTACGGAACGAAACGACATATACATCATCAAACAGGTCTATGATACCCAGGCCGGTCATGCCGTCCTCAGCGACAAGTCCCTGCCCGCTCAAAAGGGCGTGAACACATTCCGGCTCGATGGTCGCCGCACCGTTATACATGGTCAGCGATACTGTCCACGTATAGCGCGTATTTGGCTCTACCTGGGGGATAAAATAGTGGAGGCCCAAAATATGCTTGCCCTGGACTAAATACGTTTCTACCGGCTCGTAGGCCAGTTCTATGCCGTTTAAAGCGTAGGTCACTGTGACGGTCATGGGGTCTTTCGGGTCTATGATCCCGCTCCCGTCGATGTACCTTGTGTCAAGCAATATTTCTGTCCATATGTCGATTTTCGGGGTTTTGGAGGCCGTAGCAAAAGCCAACTGGAAAATAGGCGTTTTCCTGCGCACACCGACGCTTAAAGCCTTGGCATTGGTATAACCATACGTCACTACCTCAGATCCGGCGTTGCCGGTCAGCATACCCGACATGAGCTTATCCATCTGCGTCTTGGTGTTCGCGGCGTGGGGATTGCCGCCTACACACTTTAGCGTCATGCCGCCGTTCACAGTCATTTCGATACTCGTTATGACTGACACCTTCCCGGCGACGGCCTGTCCGTCTGTGAAGTCTATAACGTCGCCCACCTCAAGGGCAGGATCGCAAGGAACCTTGGCGACAAACGGCGTGTAGGAAAAAATGGAAAGTTTGTCAACGATGTTTTGGAGGGCTTGCTTTCTGACAGCTTCGGATTCGGAGGGTATGAGCGGGTTATCGCCCATTTCATAGAGTAGCCCGTCCGTCCGCCCGGAGGCCATGACTGTTTCGACCTCATTAGAGGACATATTGAGCGCAGACAGCATGGAATACGCTGTTTCATAGTCCTGCGGCTCGTAGGAATAGCGCCAGTCCGCGGGAATAGTCCGCACGGAATAAATGTCGTACTGCTTGATTTGAAGCTCTCCCGCGGGATTTATAACCGCTACACCGCACAAGACCGCGGCGGTATAAGCGACAAGATCCCGGTAAGTGTCGATAATGGCGTCTTTATAAACGCTCACTTCGCTTTTTCCATTCGGCAGGGCCTCCACTTCCTCCCTTGTCATACCTAACGTTACGCCGCAATTCGTACAGGCCAAAAGTAGTACGTCATAAGGCGTGCCGGAGGTAAGCATACCGAATGGAACGTCAAATTTGCTCATGTTGTCATAAGCGTGTATTGTTACGATGCCGAGATTACGCGTGGGCGGCTCTGTTATTGTGAATACACCGCATGGGACTATTTCGGAGCTGTTATCATCAAAAAACAGCTCATAATTCAGCGTGATAGTGGCGTTGTAAAGTAAATACCTGTCAACGTCCAGATACAACGCTAAAGCTAACTCCGTTGAACACGCTGTCCCGATCTCGATATTTTCCCCGGTACAAATAGAGCGGGTGATAGCGGTTTGCCCTTGGCAAAGATCGTCTACGGTAAAGTTAAAAACCCTCCCGCTTTTTGCGACGATTGTGCCGCTCCACCCGTTCGACACGGAACCGCTCATTATTCGTCTTACATATGCTTCTGAGACTGGATACATAAGCCGCTCCTACATTTCGATTACATTGATTTTGTAATTTTCGTACAGTCCACCTTCGCTTTGATGGACGCCCAGATTTTTCTGCGTGTAGCTATCCTTTCCGGCGTATGCCTGTATGACCTTTATGCCGTTATCAAAGTAGGTGAAAGTAAACTCTCTCCCTTGCATAAGATTGTGCATCAGGTCTTTTTCCGCGCCGGTGAGCCTTTCATACGTCAATTCGATTTTCCGTTGTGTACGGCGAATCCACGTAATGTGCATTTTTCCGCTTTCAACACGGCCAGAATCCGGGCTAACGATGTTATCATTCTCGAACGATACGCCGCTCGCGGACGGGACGTAAATAGGCGTCCCGTCCACGGCCCAGTAGCCGTTCGTGCAAAGTTTACATACACCCATAGCTTTACACCCTCAACGGACTTTTGCCGGTGCGTGTGATTGCCCGGTTGTTTTCGTCTACAACCGTCTGGAATACCTCACGCCCATTGATGATTACCTTTATGTCGCCGAGCTGACTGTTGCCCTGTGTACGCATAAACTCCGAAAGACCTTGAAGCTCGCTCAAAATGCCCGCCAGATACGTTACAACGCCCTCAGAATCGTTTGTAGTGGTCTGGATGGTGTTAAGCCTCGTCTGATAGGGTATAACGGCGCCTGTGCTGATCTGAGGCGGTGTATAGCCGCCTATGGTCGTCAGCATATCCGCTATGCTCTTAAAGGTTATGGCGACTTCCGACAGGCTGTTTATGACGTTTTTCAAGCCCGTCGTAACGGAGTTTGTCGCTATTTCGATTTCAGGCGTTTCCGGGGTCATTCTGTCGGTAACAGAGTTTGCCAGATTAGCCGCGGCGACAAGCGCGCTTTTCTTGCCCTCGTCAAGACCTTTCGCAAGGCCCAGGTCAAGGTAATTACCGATTTCAGCCCAGACGCGGGACGGGGAGCTGATACCAAACAGGTTTTTAACCTTATCGGTTAAGCTGGTTACAAGCCCTTTGACCTTTGACACAAGCCCGCTCCACGCGTTGGATATGCCGTTTTTAAGGCCATTTACAAGGTTTGTACCAATACTTCCCCATTCCACGGATTTCAATGTGGTTTTCAGATTTTGCCATTTTTGCGAGACGGTGTTGTGGATGGACGACCACGTATTAGTCGTAGTGGTTTTGATGTTATTCCACGCCGTTGAAGCGGTAGATTTAATGTTCGACCATGCGTCCGACAAGGACTTTTTCAGATTGGACGCAGTTTCTATCACCGATTCTTTGGCGCTCGAAAAGGCGTCTGTGACGCTCGTTTTCAGATTGTTCCAGGCTTGGCTCGCCGTCTCTTTGATGTTCGACCATGCGTCCGAAAGAGACTGTTTCAGGCCGGACAGGACGTTGGAGAAAAATTCGGTGATTGATTTCCATGCCTCTGTGATACCGTTAAGCAATCCGGCTATCAAATCGCCGCCCAGATCCGCAAATACGGTAGACGGAGAATGTATGCCGAAAAAGTCTTTGACCGCGTTCACAACCGGGTCAACGATATGCTCTTTGATCCACGTTGCGGCGGTACTCATAGCGTCGGCGATGCCTTGGAAAAATCCGGCAATCGCGTCGCCGCCCACAGACAAAAACGCGTCGGCAAGCTGTTCGGCGATCCCGCCGATTAAACCTAAAAGCGCCTCGACAGCTCCACCGACAAGGCTTATAATGCAAGAACCTAACGTTGCCAGAATTTGAAGCCAGTCGATGTTCATTATCATGTCGATGATGCCTTTGCCGAGGGAAGATGCCACGGAATACCAATCAATATCAGCCAAAAGGCTCATACACAGTTGAAGCAAAGCCAGAATTGCGTCGGATAATAGCCCGCCGATTTCGCCCCAGTCAATCGTAGTGAATAGCGTTGTTATGGCGTTTGCGAGCTTTGTTCCGATTTCGCCCCAATTTATGTTTTGGATGGTATTTCTCATGGCCGTAACGATACCGTTAAGACCCGTTATGATTGCGTCGGCCATTTTTGTCCAGTTTATGGTGTCAAACCAGCTCTGGATAGATACGCCGATACCCGCGCCGAGGTTAGCCCAATTCGTGCGGTGGACAAAACCGTAAATCAGATCCACCAGGGCTTGCCATTTCGCCGCAAAGGACGCGCCTATGAGTTTCCAGTTTGCGTTATTTACAAACCCGTTCAAGCCGTCACCCAGCTTTGTACCCAACTTCTCAAAATCGAAGGTGGTCATAAACGTGTTGTAAATGTCCAGGATGGTATTCAGGCCGTCCGCTACGGTTTTACCGGCAAGGGTGAAGTCAAGGCCATCAACAAGGCCGTTAAGGATTTCAGCTACACGCCCGGCCCAGGTAACGCCCAAAGGTCGAAGCGTGTTATTGATCCAATCGTCAACGATCTTCATACCGGCGTTAAGGCCCTCGGCGATTGTCTCACCGACGCCCCGCCAGTTGCCGCTTGTCCACATGGACTTGAGCTTGTCGATCCAGTCAGTTACGCCGGATGGGAGGTCGATGGGGATTTCCTCATATTCGATTCCGGCGTCGGTGTCTCCGCCGCTTCCTTCATCCTTCTTGCTCTGCCGGGTCAATTCGTCGAAGCCGTATAACTCAGCGTTAAGCTCTTTCTGAGCGCCAGCCGCCTTTTCGGTGGACTTGGCGTAGTCCTCTTGTCCCTTTTTTGCTACGGTGACGGTCTTTTTGCCGCTCAACAGCGCAAAGAACATATTGAGGTACGTGATTGCCTGGGACAAAAGACTGATTAGCTTTGTAATTATCGGCTCAACCGCCTGTATCAAAGACCCGAAAGATACGGCGATATTCCCGCTTAACTGTGTAGAAGTATTTTTGATTTCACTCATAGCCCGATTAAATTCGGAGGAAAACCGGGCGAGAGATTGTAACCCTTCCTGCACGTCCTTGAATATGGCGGAGATAAACATACGCTTTATGCGCGTGATCATCAGCCTTTTAAGGCCCGTCAACGATTTTACAAGGCCGTTGGAGGTAAGGGTCGTTTTGTTGGATTGTTTGGCAAAGGCTTTGAGGCTCGAAGTAGCTTTTTTGATGCCGGAGGCTATGCCATTAAAGGCCAGCCGTCCTAAACCCTTGATAAGATTTATACCGGCATTACCCGCGGCGTTCATGGCGGCGCGAAGTCGGCTAAAGCCGCTACTCGCTTCGTCAGAATCTTCCGGCTTTTCCTGTAATTCTTCATCGACACCCGCCAGCGCCCCGCGGAGCTGTTCGGACTGGCCCGCCGCGTTTTCAGCCTCATTACCTACGTCTCCGATGCCACTGGACGCCCCGCCCGCCGCCTGGGAATTTTCGGGTTGCTCTGAGGCGGCTTTTGCCGCTAAAAGGCGCGCGTATTCATCTTCGAGCTGTTTAAGAATATTGAGCTGTGCCGCGTATTTCGCATTGATGCCGTCGAGCTGGATCTGCTCGATCTCCAAAACGTGTGCGGCCTGTTCATCGGTTGTGGCGCCCTTCAAAGCTTCATCAGTGGACGCCTTTACATCTTCAACCGCCTTATAGTAATCAGCAAGTTTCAGCTTTTGGGCGTCAATTTGCTTTTGAACCTTTGCAAGAGCCGCGTCGTAGTTGGTGGCCGATTTAGCTACACGGTCGGTAGACTGGGCGGCTTGATTTTGAGCCGCGGCCACTTGCTGGGCACCTTGCGCGGCCTGTGCGGAACGGGAGGACATATCATCGTACATTCCTTGCACGACGGCGCCGAGGTTAGACAAAATCGGCGTAAGAGAGGCAAAGGATTGCTCCATCTGACTACCGATTTTATCTACTTTTCTTGTCAGCCCTTCAATAGCTGACATAAATTTGCTGGAATCACGTTCAAAACCGTCATTGTCTAATTCGGTATCAATGACGATAGAACCGTCAGCGTCAGCCGCCATTCGCCTCTCCCCCTTCCTGTTGCTGGGCTAAAAGCTCTTGGTAGATGGCTTTCGCCTGATCCTCCGGCGTCTTACGCCGGTCTGTCCGTTCGATACTGCACAAGTCACGATTAGCGGCATAAAATTCGCTTTCGTGCTTGTCAAGTTTTTTATGCTTTGCCCGTTTTTGCCGGATAGCCAGCACACAGCCCCATAAGGTATCTGTGTCGATTGCCTGGAAATAGCCTAAAAACGTCCACCAATGCAGGTAAGGGAGTGACCTTATCTCCATCCCGGCGACCTTATTGATGGCCGGGAAAATGAGCTGTTCGTCCTTCTCCCAGTCAAACGTTTTCGGCCCCGGACGATCTTCTGACACCCGACATTCCATAAATTCGATTGCCGCTTTGAGCGCGTCAGCGTAAATCTCGCGCGGCATAGCGGCAAAATCGACATAGATGCGCTTCAAACAAATAAAGACCTTTTCGTTGTCGGAAAGGTCTTTATCGTTGTTGGCCGTAATGATTTTCAGAATACTCCGAAAATCGGTACGTATAGCGTAGTCGTGTCCGTGGACGTTAAGCGTCTGCGGGAGCTGTCCCAACATCGGCGTTTCCCTCCGATTTTTTCGGCTCCAAATCGTCAAGGTATTCCGCCATTCTCGCGCTCGATTTCTGCATTTCGGCGTTAGTGGCCTCAATAATGATGTTCCCTAACGCTTCAATCACATTCTCGCAAAAGAACCTTCCGCCCACGCTGGAAAACGGGTTACGCTTTGCAAAGATTTCATCCGCTTCATCCATGTCGAACACCGCATTGATACGGCGTTTAAGCTCGCTCTCCGCCTGTTTGACGGCCCCCCAACCATCCTCAAAGCTGGGCGTGCCGTCGCTTTTGAGGTCAAGGGCTTTAAGCGGCGCTACAAGGCCCTCTAAGTCGCTGGTGAGCTGGTCGTACCTGTCCAAAATGGACAAGTCGGCGGGGCGCATATAAATCTTGCAGATCAGCTTCCCGAATTTGTTTTTGAGCGGAATTTCCCGCGTACCGTCGTCTACGACGCCGACAAGCGGGGCGTCTACCTTGGTTTTGGGCTTCATATTTGACTTGATAGACATTTTTTACCTCCGTTTTAAAAAGTGGCGCGGGAGAAGAATCCTCCCGCGCCTGTTTGTTCGTGTGTAGCCGCTTATGCCGCGGCCCACTCGGTGATTGTGGGCTTGTTAGTTTTCATGTCGTACACGATCTTCTTCTTGACCATCGGCCCGAACGGGTTAATGGTGTAAGGAATCGCGTAGCCGGTGGTGTCGCCGCCCGTGGACTGCGGGACAAAGTACGCATCACGGACGTAGCAATAGCCGGTCATGGTCTGCGCGGCGGCGTCAACCTCCGTGTAGAACGCCTCGGCGAACTTGCCCTTGATGTCGTCGTCACCGTACTTCTCCTGGATAGCGTTATCGAGCATCTTTTCATACATGACCCTATCGGGATCCATGTAGTAGGGGTCAACATCGACCTCCGGCTCATACCCGGAGTGAGTGACGGTAGCCTCGCCCAGAACGTTCTTAGACCGTTCAACGTCCGGGTTAAGCTCTTTGGTCAGCTCGTCGTTGTCCTTACCGATGGCCTCCCATTCCTCGCCGTCCCAGGAACCGAAAAACATACCGCGGTTACGTTCCTGCTTCGCCATAATTTCACACCCTTCTATACTTTATTTTGAGTTGGATTTGATATTTCGCCGCGTCACTCCCGATTTCTGCGGGGTACGGGGTGAGCGTGGGGACAATGGATTTAATCGGCCCTTCGTTGATGGTGGGGAACTTCCGCTTTCTGTTTTGTTCCAGAATCCAGTCAATGATCTCGGCATAAAAGCCGTGATTGGCAAGATTTTGTTGTACGTCGGGGCCATAGCTCTCTTTGCTTGCGAAAATGAAATTGACGGTTTGAATGTCCAGTGGAACTTCCTCGCCTAAAACATTCTCGCGGTACGCGATTTGTGACGGAACCGCGTAAATCGCGTATTCCGTGGGGTTTTCCGCAAGATAATCGACACGGAAACGGTGTTCGTCCGTAAGGGTCGGACAATCCATAAACCATTGTCGAAGCTGTTCTATGTCGTTAAACTCCTGCGACATTCCGGGCCTCCTGTATGATGTCCTCTAAGTGATCGGCTTTCATGCGTTCAAACCAATAAGACCCTGCCAGGGGGTTAACGTCCGTGGCGTATTGCAATTCGCGCCCCGTAGGGTGCTTTTTCTGGCCGGGAGGACTAAAATACCTTGTCGGGATCCCGGTGTTGTCCTCAAAAACAGGGATATTCGGGCCATACACCTCGCCGTAATATTGGTAGTGCGCATACGGGCCATCCCATTTGACCGTCCCGCTTCCGATTACCGTTGCGCCGTAGGCGTTTTTGGCAAGTGTGCCGGTTTCCCACGGGACATACGGTAAACAGTAGTCTATAACGGACTTGTCAATGACCTGTTGTACCTTTCCCCCTGTTTCGAGATTGAACTTTCGCAACATATCCGCCGCGCTTTTTGGCATGAATGTCTTTTTAACCTTGAAGCGTATCATTTCCCCACCACTTTCCAATGCGGGGCGTGTAGCGCCCTCCTATCGTCCGTGACACTGAGGACGGTGAACGCCTCATTTTGCTTGTGCAGATCGGCGGGAAGGGCCGTAGGTATCACGACTTCACCGCGCACGATTACGTCCCCGTTACCCAGGGTGAAAAGCCCCTCCACGTCCTCTGTCTTGGCATAAGTCAAAGGATCTACGTAGGTTTTTCCGCCAAAATCTGCGTCTGTGGGAATACGAATAGTGTACCTGTTGGCCGCTTGAAGTCCAGATGGGCCGACGTTGGATATAACGTCGCTATACCACGACACGTTTCTTATAACCGTGCCATGAAAAACGTCATTCCGGGTCACGCGATCCAGATGTGCATTAAAGACGGTGATTGTCTCATTACACAGCTTCATACGTCAACCCCTCTATACAACAGCGGGACGCCTCTATCGTCCTTTTCGCCCCAAAGCATGGAGCGGATTATTTTGGTCATAGACGCCTCTGCGTCCTCGGCGCCCAGGGCCTTACCGAAAGATTCCGAATAGCCGTCCGTGTTGAACGACGTGACGGTGGGTTTATCAATTTGGGCCTCGGCCCCGGCGCCGCTGTCGATTTTGATAAGGGAGAGTATACAAAGCTTAACGGCGTCCGGCACGACGGCCATGTGCATTGTGACACGCGACGCGGTGAGCCGGTCAATCCGTTTGCGGGCCTTAAACTCATATAGCGTAAATTCCGCCTCAGATAGCTTTCCGCCCATGTCCTCATACTCTTGAAAAGTTAGGTACTGCATACTCTCACCTCTATCAAAGCTTATTGACTGTGACCTCGTATTCTGTGGAGGCCCCGCTTGCGTCCTTTACAGCCACAAGTACGGTGTTTTTTCCGGCGTCCCATGTGAGGGACGTGTTGTTTTCAACGGGCTTACCGTTCAAGGTCAGGGCTATTTCTGCGCCGCTGTCGGCGCTTGCCGCTCTTACCTTGTTGCGGTTGTTCGTCGTGTCCGCCGTGTAGCTTCTTTCGTCAGCCGAAAAAGCCGGGGTCAGCGTCAGCGCCCCGATGGAGAGACTTGATAAACTGGGAGTAACCGCCTCTGCGATAGTGGCCTGCGCGGACTTATTGACCACTTCGGCGGTGTCCGTACCCGTCCAATGCTTGCCCGATGTTCTCAGGCAGACGGACGGGAGGGACACGATAAAAGGGTTAGTAAGCGGCGTCCCGTCCCCTCCACCGGGGTTTATTCCCCCTCGGAGACGTTGAACTGGAGGCCGTCAGACTTGCGGTTAAGGATGAAAACGTCCTCGTCGCTTTCCTCAAAGTAGATGTACTTGCCCTCGGTGACGGCGCTGGGCGCGTCGAGCTGGGAAAACTCGTAGGACACGGGGGTGATGACCGCGGACGGATGGACAAGGAACATATTGATCTGCTTCGCGTCCTCCGCGACGGCCCATCCCTTGGTGAACGTGTACTTGGTTTTCATCAGGGAGGACGGGACGGAAACGATCTGCACCTCGTCCAGCCGGGACACGTTGCGGTTGATGGCGTTGCCGCTGTTGCCGGACACGTCGATATTCCGCTGGATCTTCTCGGCGTTAGCGAGCATCTTGCGGACGGGGGCGGTCACATAGAGGATCCTGCCGTTGGCCGGGACGCGGGCCTCGTCCATGGCCACCATCATGCTGTCAAAGACCTCAAGAATGTTGGCGCTGGTGAGGGCCGTGGTATCGGCGGTGTGGGGCTTGTATTCCTCGTCCTTCTCGTCGGCGGTAGTCCACAAGGTGAAAAGCTGGGAAATGGTGTAGGCGTCCATCTCCGGGAACTTCTGTGTCTCGTTGAACGTCTGCGTGATGTTGACGATGGAAGTGACCTCGTTGGTCTGATCAATGTCCTTGGGATGAACCAGGGTAGACCACTTCCTGTGATGGGAAAGGGTCTTAGGCTCCCAGGAATTGTCGTAGTTGCGCGTTGCCATAGCGATAGTATCGCGGTCAGAATCAACGCGCCCGGTGGTGTCGATGCGGGGAATGTAGACGGTCTTGCCGTCCTCGCCCATGCGGTAGCGGCCATTGTTGGGGGTCGCGTACAACGCGCCGAAATTCAGCACGTAGGGGAACGCCTGGGCCAGCGCCGTCGCATACTGAGCGGCATAGTTAATAGCGGGCATAGTTTTTACTCCTTTTCAAAAATTTCGCCCTGCGTGTGTTATTACACGCCAGATTACTCTTTCGGCGCCGGTCGGACGCCGTTAAAGTGGAACCCGAAAGGCGATTTGTCAGGCTCCGGCTTCGTAACGGGAAGTACGATCTTGGGAGGTTTTACGCCCTCTCCGGGCTGATTGCCCTTGGGAGGTTCGGGCGCGGGCGGCTGATCGGGCAGGATCGCACCGGGGTCACTCTGCTTATAAGCGGTGACGTAATCGGTGAGGCCCAAAAGCGTCTCGCCGTCCATTTTCAGATCTTTTTCAACGGCTCCGCGGATGAAGTCGCGTTTTGCGGCGGCGCTGGAAAATTTGATTTTCTCGGCCTCCGTTCGGATGGCAAACTCGACGCGCTGTTTGGCCGTAGTCGCTTCCCAGGACTTACGGTCAGCCTCGTACTTGCTTGTCATACTCTCGATCTGTTTCTGGGCCTCCTTCAATTTGGAGGCGTCGGTCTGCGCGGCGTTGAGCTGATCCTGCAAGGTCTTAACGTCCGTGTCGCGGCCCGCAAGCTGTTTCTGCAAGGCGTCAATGGTAGCATTGAGGCCGTTGACAGTGGATTCATGCTTATCACGGGACACATACCCACCTTCGGACAGATCCGCAAAGCGGACATGCTTTGTCTTGTCCGGCTGTCCGGCGTTGGCCTTGTCGATGGCCGCTTTGAACTGCGCGTAGGCTTCCGGGGACATAAGATCTTCAAGCTTCATACTTCTATCCTTTCTTCTCCGCGGCTGTGTGCCGGGAAAACGACAGTTTATCCCTCTTGTCGGGGAGGAAATTTTTTATATCAAAGCTGTGTGCTGTGATACACGCATAAAAAACGCGTCCTGCGGTGTAATTTACCGTAGAACGCTTAATTTGCCCCTGTGAGGCCCCACGTTAGCCCGTATGAGCTTTTACGGGCTTTACCCGTGTGTGAGGACGTTTACAAAATGGAGCTGTTTAAGGGCCTGTTAAATCTTTTTGACGGGTCATTATATTTTGACTGGCTTAAAGCCCTCCACCGACAAGCGGGCGCTCCGGGGTTTGATGCCCGACGCCTGGGCCACGGCGTAGTATCTTTGAGTTAAGCTATTGATTGTGGCTTGACAATCCCGCCGTAGCTCCATGTCCTCGGCGTACCGGGCGGCGTTCGCCACGTCCTTTGCCCGCCTCACCTTTGTTTCGAGCTGTCGCATAAGTTGGCGGGCCTTGTACGTGGTGTAATGCTTTCCGTTGATTTCGCACCCGGCCCGGTTTTCCTCGGCCCATTTGTTAAGCTGGGTTTCGGAGTAGCGGCGTTTTGAATATTGCGTGGAAAAGCCCATAGCTATGTGCATACAATTCCACTCGCCGATAGGCCGGTCAAACCCTTCGTAATACCGTCCGTCCACGTCTCGAAAATCTTCTCCGGCTTGCATCTTTTCAAATTCAGCCTTTAAGAACACTCGCCCTTGTACCGGCTCATGGTCGGGGGCAGAATGAGCGTGGGCGGACAGCTCCACGGCGTCAAAGCCCAAAGCCTCCCCCATGGCAAGGGAGGCGTGTTGATTGATTTGATTTACGCCGTCTATGATATTCTGGCGTACCGCCGTGTCAAGGCGCCTGTGATAACCGCTGGGATAGAACACCTGTAAGCCGTTCGCCCCGATTTGCCGTATCACGTCCCGTGTAGCTGACTTGTAATCCGTCAGCCCCGTTGACGTTGCCATGATCGCGGTGTCAATAGCCCGCCTGTACGGTTCATCAACAAGCGTCGTATTTGACAGGTTAATAAGGCTTTTCGCTGTCTGTACGCTCACTTGCTGAGTAAAAAACGTGAGGCGGGTTTTGTCTATCGGCGTTAATGGGGTTTCTTGCAAAAAAGGCTTAAAACGCGGGTCGGTGTACCCTGCTGTTAGAGCCGTTTGATAGATCTCAAAAAGCTCCCGGACATTCAAAGCCGTAGCCTCTTGCAAAGCCGTGTTTATCTCGGCTATGCTCGCGCCCATTTCCGTCATAGCGACAAGCTGATTGATACTTTTGGTGTTAAGCTCGCCGATTTTGAGGATTTGCGCGGCGATCTTCTTGATATACAAGCTGTTTATTTCGTCCAGCCGGTCAGTGATATGCTCTACGGCGGCTTCAAGCTCCTGTCCTGTCAGCATTTATATCGCCTCCCGGCTTCGGAGGTTTAGGAGTTTTCTTTTTCTTCGGGTTATCTTTGTCCGTGTCCTCGGTGTCGTCGTCCGGGAGGGTCGGCAAGAGCTTATCCATGCCCTCCATTTTTTCGGAGGTCACAGCGGCGATAGCTTGCGCGGCCTGTTGCGCTGTTTCGCCAAAATACCACTGGCGGAACTCGGCTTTGCTGATGATGCCGCTATTAAGCAACGCTATACGCTCGTTCATCTGTTGCTCCGTATCAGTGAGTATGCTGTCGTCCCACTCAAAGGACACCTCATACTCACCTTCGGGCGCAAGGCCGTACAGCGTAGCGTACTTGTCCATAGCCCGGATAACGTCTCTGAGGCACGCTTCAAGAGCTTTTTGGTTATCAGCGACAGCGGCAAAAAACCTCTGCCGGTTGATTTTAAGCTCTGTCGCGGTTTTAGCTTCAAGGATTTGGTCAGATAGCGCCCCACGGCCCAGACAACAAAGATCCTCAATCCGCATAAGGAGCTGATTAAGGCCATTGACCAAAGAGCTGTCCCGGATTGCCGGGGAAAAGACTTCGTAAAGGTCACGCTCTCCTTTATCGGCGTCAACCGCCCGGAAAAGTCGCTGATTTAGCTTCGGCATTTCCAGCCCGCCGCCCTCGCCCTTTTTGGGCCGGAGGACAGTAGGATCTACGTCAATAGCAAGCTCGCTCGCCTCAAACTCCCACAACAAGCGGGAATACTGCATATCGGCCTCTTTTATCAGGTCTTTCGCCTTATGGAACACGGATTCGCCCATCGGACTTTCAGGGTCAACCGTATTAGAGGACGCAACTTTGAACCAGCCGAACATTTGACCGCCCGCGTTTTCAACGGTGGATTCCGGCTTTACCTCGGCCCACGCGGGAACATCGGACAAAGGAATTTCCGTGCCAAGGCTGTCACGCATATTAGACCTAAAAGCCCTCTGCGTGATCTGTACGTTACCGTCAGTCAAGACGTGCCGCTCTAACCGGGTGTACACCGTCTTACCGTCAAGGTAGGTATCGCGGAAAATCACATCGGACAGGTCGCCGTCGTCCCCAAAAGCTCCGGGGTACAGCGCCCAATCCATCGTCCAGTCCCAATAAATATGCTCGCCCTTCGGGTAAGGCTTGATAGTCATACCGCCTGCCGCGCACCCGGTTTCAAGCTTGCGGCGTAAGATAGCGATATTACGCTCAAATTCGTCTTTGAGGTATTGCGCCCGCGGGTTCATCTGTTCTTCGTCGCCAGCTACACCACCGGCGTCGGGTTCGCCGTTAACCGGGGTCGGCTTTTTGGCGGTAATATGCCACTTCATTTCAAGCACGATCTGGCGTGCCATTTCAGCGGCGATATGAGCGGGCAGATTAAGAGACTTTACCGTGTCTGACTTGAGCCAATCGGCTTTGTTGCAGTACATATTGTACCAAGTGTCAAGGGCTTGCACCATTTCACTTGATAACGGCGTCTCTATCCGCTCCGCCGTTTCAACATCTTTAAACGGAAAAATCTTTCTCACCACCTGTTTTATGAGGTTCAATAAACGGGAAAACACCTTTTCACCGCCTTTTCTGGGAATATGAAAAGGGACGCCCTCTCAGGTGTCCCAAGTCAAAAAGTTTTGATTGACAATTAGGGAAAAATGCGATACCATTTTTATGGGATTTCACCCAAAAAAGGAGGTCGCTTTGATGAATTGCCCTAAATGCGGTAGCGCGAATGTCAACGTACAGGTTTTTCAAGAACAGCAAACGAAAATCAAATCAAAAAGCCGCCCACGAAAAAGCAACCGGCATTTTGGCTTCATTACCAAGATTTTCTATTGGTGCTTCGTGGGATGGTGGATATGGATTTTCAAGCTCCTGTTGCCAAAAGGCCGTCGTGACAGATCCGATGATTGTAAAACCACAAGCAAGGTCAAATCAAAATCTACGTACAAGAAAATGTGCGTGT
>CANROC010000020.1 GCA_947632175.1 uncultured Oscillospiraceae bacterium
CTCGCTTACACTGTTTAATTCGCAAGGTGCATCCCCGCTTCGCCTCGCGGCTCAGCGGACTTTTAGAATAACATAACCGGGTGCTCCTGTCAAGACCTTTTTTAGATTTTTTCAGGATTTTTTCCGGTTGCTGCCCGCCGTCTCGCGACAGCTTGATTAATATACTCCTCCCCGAGACGTTTGTCAACACCTTTTTTCAGTTTTTTTAAAAAATTTTTCGCCGCCCCATAAAGGGGCGGCGGGGCGGGTCATTTCAGGTCCTCGCGGTTTAAAAGCTTTGCGGTGGGCTTGATGGCGTAGAGGAGGGCGAAGACGACGCAGGCGAGAAGGATGCAGGGGCCGGCCCAGGTGATGTTATAGATCAAGGAGTAGATGTAGGGGGAGCTCTGGTGCATCCCCAGGAAGGTCTCCGGCATGTACTTGCCCCAGACGTAGACGCCCACCAGATAGTTGGAGGCGAACATGCACAGGCCGCCCACCAGCGAGCCCCAGATGGCGGAGAACTTCATCTTCTTCATGAGCCCCGCGCCGAAGCCCAGGAGGGCGAAGGCCAGGAAGTAGTCGCAGATCACGCTGGTCCAGTCGATGGCCTCGGGAAAGCCCAGGAAGTAGTTGGCCAGGCCGAAGACGAACCCCACCAGCGTCCCCCAGCCCACGCCGTACCGGACGGCGAAGAAGACGATGGGCACCAGCTTCAGTGTGACGGAGCCCCCGTCGGGGAGCTTGTAGAGCACCAGCAGGTCCAGGATGTAGGCCAGGGCCACCATCAGCGCCCCTTCCACCAGCATTTTTGTGTTTTTGTTGAGCTTCATACGATTTCCTCCAAACGTAAAAATTTCCGCCCGGGCAAGGCCGGGCGGAAAGGAAAGGCTTATGGCGCCTCGCTATTTCCCTACGCTGGCATTACCCAGATCAGGTGATAGGTCATGGGAAGTTACCCAACTCTCAGCCCTTCAATTCGGGCCCCCTGTTTGCGAGGCTATTATAGCAGTCGGAATATGGTCTGTCAAGAAAATTTTAGTCGTCCCGGTCCCGCTCGTGCTCCAAAATCGCGCCGGTGGCGGCGTCGATCTTGTACTCGTACTCCCAGCCGTTGGACTTAAACTCCACCTCGTAGACGGTCCTGCCGTCGTCCCGGTCCTTTTCGCACTGCAGGCGCGTGACCTGGCTCTCGGTAAGGCCGGCATGGGCGAGGGCGGCGTCCTTGGCGGCCTGGGCCCCGATGTCGCCGGACTGGGCGGCGCCGGAGCCGCTCCCGCCGTGGTCGTGGAGGCGGTTGTCGCAGGGCTCGGACTCGAACTTCACCACGTCGCCGGTGGCGGCGTCCACGTCGCAGTCATAGACCGTGGCGTCAAACTCAAACTCCAGCTCGTAGTAGTGGCGGCCGTTGTCGTAGTCGTGCTCGCACTTGATCCAATCCACGCTGCCGGAGATACCGGCGCGCTTGAGGGCCGCCTCCTTGGCGGCGTCCTCGCCGATGTCGGTGGTGGAGGGGGTGCTGGGCGTGGTGCTGGGGCGCTTTTCCACCTCGCTCTTGAGGACCGCGCCGGTGGCGGCGTCGATCTCGTAGTCGTACTCGCTCGCGTCGGTGTAGAAGTCCACGTCGTAGACGAGCCTGCCGTCGTCGTAGTCCTGCCGGGCCTTGATGAAGGTGACCTCCCCGGCGGTGAGGCCGGCATGCTTCAGCGCCGCGGCCTTGGCGGCCTCCACGCCGATGTCCGTGGTCGTGGGCTGGGTGGCGGGGGGCTCGGTGGCCGCGGGGCCGGTGGCGGGAGGCGTGTAGCGGTAGTCGGTCTCCTCCCGGAGGACCGCGCCGGTCTGGCCGTCCACGTCGTAGTCGAACTCCCAGCCCTGGCACCAGAACTCGATCTCAAACCAGCCGCCATCCACGACGTACCAGTTCTCGATGTTCAGGAAGTTGCCGATAAGCTCCGGGTGATGCGCCGTGAAGTATTCCGCGGCGGCATTGAAGGCCTCGTCGGCAGTGAGAACCTTTTCGGGCCAAGGCTCGCCGGGGTTATCCCCCACGATTCGGCTCATGCCCCGCAGGACCTCGCCGGTGAAGGCGTCGATCTCATAGTCGTACTCGCGGCCGAGGTAATTGAGCTCCACGTCATAGTGGGGAGTGGGATCGTCAATCTCCGGGTCCACCTCGGTGTACTGGGGGAGGTAGGAGTTGACAACATTGACCCCGGCGTAGGCCTCGGCGGCCTGGGCGGCGGCGTCCTTCCCGATGGGCATGGCGGGCGCGCCGAGGCGGATGAGGTCCCGCAGCTCCTCCACGGTGAGCTCGGCAAGCTTGGCGTAGTCGAGATCGGCGTTCAGCGCTAAAATCTGCTCGATGTAGGCGGCCTTGCCGGTGGAGATGCCGTACTGCTGGGCCTTGCCGGCGGTCTCGGAATCGGTGGTGACGTTCTGGCTCATGACGTTGGCCGAGCTCGCGGCGTTTTTCAGTACGCCGTCCACCGTGGCCACCAGCTTGGCCTGGAGGCGCGCGCCCCGGTCGGCGTCCTTGTCGTCCACGGAGATGAGGATGGCGGAGCCCAGGCTGTCCAGATACCCCTCCCGGACAATGGCGCCCACAATGGCGTTGACGGCCACGTCGAGCTTGGCGCCCTCCAGGTCTCGTCCGTTATCCATGGAGGAGAGGACCTGACGGGCCTCCTCGTTCAGGGGGGAGCACTCCAGCACCTTTTCGGCGCGGTTGACGGACAGCTCGATGCTGGGGTTCACATCCAGGGATACCACGGTGACGGCGGTGTAGTTGCGGCCATACCAGAAGCCGCCCAAGCCCCCCAGGAGGGCGATGGCCAGGCACGCGGCGACGAGGCCCGCCCAGCGGAATTTCTTCTTTTTCTTTTCCATCTTGATAACTCCTTTCCCATTGAGCTCAGTGAGGAGCCTGGGAAGTCCGTCCGGGGCGGTGCGCTCCACGGCGGCCTTCAGCTTCATCTCCAGTTCCCTGTCGGTCATCAGGCTCACTCTCCTTTCAGGTTGGCGCGGATCTTGGCGATCGCGCGGTTGTACTTGGACAGGACGGTCCCCAGAGGCAGAGAAAGCGACTGGGCGATCTGGCGGTGGCGGAGGCCCGACACGGCGTGCAGGAGGACGATCTGCCGCTCATCCGGGGCGAGAGCCGCCAGGGCGTTTTGCAGAAGGTCCCGGTCCTCGACGCTGACGGTCCGGTCCTCGGCGGGGATGGCGTTCCACGCTTCCTCGCTGAGGTCGGCGGTCTTCCCCCGGCGGCGAAGCTCCATGAGGCAGAGATTGCGGGTCACGGTGAGCATCCACGCCATGGGTGAGCCCTGGGCCTTATAGCGCGGGGCCGCCTCCCAGATGCGCAGATACGCGTCGTGGGTCAGCTCCTCGGCGTCGTGGCTGTTGGCCATCATGGCCAAGGCCGCGGCGTAGAGGCCGGCGTGGGTGGACCGGTAGAGGTCCGCGAGGGCGTCGGTGTCGCCCCGCCCCACGTCCCGCAGAAGCCGCTCGAGTTCAGCCCTGCGGGAGGCCGCTTCCGAAAGCTCTTCCTCCAGGTCTTCCATTGTCCTTCAACTCCTGTCAACCAAGTAATGCGCGGGAAAGGAATTTTATTGCGCGAAAAAGGAAATTTTTTTAATTTCCTGGAATGACTCCGTTGACCACGTTCTCCGGGCGGCCATTGAGGAACGCTTTTGCGTTGGAAACGGCGATGTCCATGACGCGCTGGCGGCAGGTCTTGGGCGTCCAGGCGATGTGGGGGGTGATGAGGCAGTTGGGGCAATTTAGAAGCGGATTGTCCGGCAAAATGGGCTCCACGCTCACCACGTCCACCCCGGCGGCGCTGAGCTTCCCGGACGTAAGCGCCGCCGCCAGCGCCTCCTCGTCCACAAGGCCGCCCCGGCCCGTGTTCAGCAAAATGGCCCCGGTCTTCATCTTTCCGATGGTATCGGCGTTGATGAGCTTCCGCGTCTCGTCCTTCAGGGGACAGTGGAGGGAGACGACGTCGGACTCCCGGAGAAGCGTATCCAGGTCCACATATTCCCCGATGGCCCGCCCCTCGTCGGTGGGGCGGCTACCCGCGGCGAGAACGCGCATCCCCAACGCCTTGGCGACACGTCCGGCGGCCTTTCCGATCTGCCCGAAGCCCACCACGCCGAAGGTCAGGCCCGCAAGCTCGATGAGCGGCGCCTCCCAGAAGCAGAAGTCCTCGCTCCTCTGCCAGTCCCCGGCGTGGACGGCGGCGGAGTGGACGCCCACCTTGGAGCAGATCTCCAAAAGGAGGGCGATAGCGTGCTGGGCCACGGCCATGGTGGAGTAGGCGGGGATGTTGCTCACGGGGATGCCGAGGGCGGCGGCGTGGGCGCAGTCGCACACGTCCGTGCCGGTGGAGAGAAGGCCCACGTAACGGATCGTGGGGCAGGCGTCCAGCGCCGAAGCGCGGACGGGGGTCTTGTTGGTGACGACGATATCCGCGTCGCCGATGCGGCGGATAATCTCGGCGTCGTCGAATTTCGGGGTCCGGTCGTAGACGGTGACCTCCCCCAGCGCCTCGAACCCCGCCCAGCTCAAATCGCCGGGGTTCTCCGTGTGGGCATCCAGAATGACGATCTTCATGGGCTCCTCCTTGACAATCCATTTTTCGGATCATATTATAGTACGGTAAAGAAGAAAAATCAATGAGGGAGACGGGAATTATGCCGTTTACTTGTCATTTGTGCCCAAGAAATTGCGGCGTCCCCCGGACGCAGGACGCGGGGGCGGGCATCTGCGGCCAGGGCCTTACCGCCCGCGTGGCCCGCGCTGCGCCGCATCTATGGGAGGAGCCGCCCATTTCCGGGGAGCGGGGCAGCGGGACGGTGTTCTTCGCCGGATGCGCTCTCCGGTGCGTCTACTGCCAGAATTACGCCCTCTCCCGGGGCGAGGCGGGCGTCCCGGTGAGCCCGGAAAAGCTCCGGGACATCTATTCCCGCCTCATCGCCCAGGGCGTCCACAACATAAGCCTCGTCACCGCCTCCCACTTCCTCCCGGCGGTGCTGGAGAGCCTCCGGGACCCCCTGCCCGTGCCGGTGGTGTGGAACAGCTCCGGCTATGAGTCCCTGTCGGCCCTCCGGGCGCTGGAGGGGAAGGTGCAGATCTATCTTCCCGACATGAAATACATGGACCCCGCCCTGGCCGGCCGGTATTCCGCCGCCCCCGACTACCCGGAGACGGCCAAGGCGGCGATCCTGGAGATGTTCCGCCAGACCGGCCCTTACGTCCTGACGGAGGACGGCCTTCTGCGCTCCGGCGTCCTCGTCCGGCACCTGGTCCTGCCGAACGCCTTGGAGAACACGAAAAAGGTCATCGACTGGGTCGCGGAGACCTTCCGCCCCGGCGACATCCTCTTCTCCCTCATGAGCCAATATACCCCCATGGGCCGCGCCGCCGACTTCCCGGAGATAAACCGCCGCCTCACCCCGGCGGAGTACGGCGAGGCCATGACCTACATGGACCGCTCCCCCATCGAGGACGGCTTTTATCAGGAGCTCAGCTCCGCCAAGGAGGAATACACCCCCGCCTTCGACCTGACGGGGGTTCTGTAAAAAAACAGGGCGGGGTCCGACCCCGCCCGCCTTTTTATTTTCTTTCGTTCCGCGCCCGCACGGCCAGGCTCGAGCAGAAGAGGGCGATGACGCAGGGGACGAAGACCCACATGGTGCTGACGTTCCCGGGCGACGCGAAAAAGTATACCCCGCCGGCCACGGTGAGGAGGACGAAGACGGCGGTGAGGATCCAGTAGATCGTGCTGAGCTTGAGCTTTTTCATAAGCGGCGCCTCCCTGTGTTTTTCCCCAGTATACCACACTCCGTTCCTGTCCGCAACCGAAAAAGCTTCAAAATATGTATGCCCCGCCAAAAGACGGGGCTTTCGTCATTTGAGATACGTCTTGAGCCGCTGGATGTTGTCGTGCTCGCAGGTGATGAGCTTCTGGGCCAGGCCCAGCGTCTCCGGGGAGGCGTTGGAGTGGCCGTTGACCACCTTGGTCATCTGGATGATGCCCATGTTGGAGCCCTTGATCATCAGCTCCGCCAGGTGCTCCGTCTCGTCGTTCATCATGGTGTTCATGGTCACGCCCATCTTCATGCCCAGCTTCTGCATCTCGCTGACGCTCTCCGGCTGGCCGCCGAGACTCACGATCCGCGCCGCGGCCTCGCCGCCGATGGAGTCGTACTCCTTCTTCTGCGTCTCCAGGTCCGAGGCGAAGGCCGAGTCCGACGCCTTGGGCAAAAGGTCCGCGATGGACTGGGAGCCCGTCTTCGCGTTGCGGTACACGGAGTTGAGCACCGCGATGTCCACTTGATTTTCCGCCATTTTCATGCTCCTTTCATTGTAATCGGGATTAGTTTGTGATATGATAGACCCAATTAAACCGAGGAGAAAGAGGTAATTATGAACTGGCTTGAGATCACCGTCAATACCTCCCACGAGCGCCTGGAGCCGCTGACGGCGCGGCTGACCGCGCTGGGCGTGGAGGGCTTTATCACCGAGGACGAGGCGGATGTAAGGGAGTTTTTGGAAAACAATCGAAAATATTGGGACTACGTGGACGAGGACTTCATGAGGCGCATGGCCGGCGTGTGCCGCCTCAAGTTCTACCTGGAGGACTCGGAGGCGGGGAGACTGGAGCTTGCCCGCCTGTCGTCCTCCCTGCCGGAGTTTGAGCTCCTCCCCCGCCCGGTCCGGGACGAGGACTGGGAGAATAACTGGCGGGCCTACTATAAGCCCATCGAGGTTGGGGAGAGGCTTGTCATCGTCCCCCAGTGGCTCCCCGCGCCGGAGGACGGGCGCGTGGCCCTGCGGCTGGACCCGGGGCTCATCTTCGGCACCGGCGCCCACGCCACCACGCAGCTTTGCCTTGCGGAGCTTGAGAAGGCCGCCGCCGGGAAGACCGTCCTGGACCTGGGCTGCGGCAGCGGCATTTTAGCCATCGCCGCGCTTTTGCTGGGGGCGGACCGGGCCGTGGGCGTGGACATCGACGACAAGGCCCCGGCGGTGGTGATGGAGAACGCCGGCTTCAACAACATCGGCCCCGACCGCCTCACGGTCTTCGCCGGGGACGTCCTCTCCGACAAGGCCCTCTCAAGACGCCTCAGCGGCCAGCGGTTCGGCCTGGTGCTCATGAACATCGTGGCCGACGTGATCATCTCTCTCGCCCCCAAGGTGCCGGACTTCATGGCCGAGGACGGCCTTTTCATCTGTTCCGGCGTCATCGACGGCCGGGAGGGAGAGGTCGAGGCCGCGCTGACCGCCGCCGGCCTGCATGTCCTGGCGCACCGGCAAAAGGACAACTGGCACGCCTTTATTTGCGATAAATCAAAGGAGGAAACGCTATGAAATCCATCGTTCTCGCCGCCGGAAAGGGCACGCGCCTTGCCCAGGAGGGCATCGACCTGCCCAAGGCCATGCGTCTCGCCCTGGGCAAGCCCCTTTTGAGCTACGTCCTGGAGGCCCTGCCCACGGGTCCGGAGGACACCGTCATCGTAGTGGGCTACAAAAAGGACTACATCACCGCCGCTTTCCCCCAGTACGCCTTCGCCGAACAGACGGAGCAGCTGGGCACCGGCCACGCCGCGATGTGCGCCGTCCCGGCCCTGGGGGACTATACCGGCGACGTGCTCATCTGCTGCGGCGACATGCCCCTGGTCCAGGCGGAGACGTACGCCGCGCTGGCGGCGGAGCACGAGCAAAGCGGCGCGGCCTGCACCGTCCTGTCCGGCGTCACCGACGAGCCCCTGCCCTTCGGCCGCGTCCTCCGGGACGCCTCCGGCGGCTTCGACCGCATCGTGGAGGACCGGGACTGCACCCCGGAGCAGAAAAAGATCCGCGAGCTCAACTCCGGCATCCTCTGCGTAAGCTTCCCCAAAATGGCCTCCGCCCTCACCGAGCTCAAAACCGACAACGCCCAGCACGAATACTACCTCACCGACCTCCCCGTCATCCTCAAATCCCGCGGCGAACAGGTCCGGGTCTGTTCCCTCCCCATGGAGACCCAGCTCATCGGCGTCAACACCCCGGCGCAATTGGCCCAAGTGGAGGAGATTTTGAGGGGGTAAGCATCTCGCGCGGCGGCGGGAAATGGCTTCGCCGCATTCTTTTGATTTTCCCGCCCGCCCTAGCCTCCCCCTTGGGGGAGGCGGCGCAAAGCGCCGGAAGGGCCCGCCACGGCGTCACCACCCCTGCCGCCACGCGGCTGTCCCCGACCTGGGAGGGGCTAACGCGTCGGAGGCGGGTACCATTTGCCGAAACCGCTCTGTCATCCAACGCTCGCTTCCCCCCCTGCCCCCCTCCTACGAGGAGGGGGCCCTGAGACGGGGGCGGGCGCGGTTTGTCGGAACCTTTCCAATGTCGCAACCTCTTTTGCCCCTCCCTCCGGGAGGGGTGCCCGAGCGAAGCGATGGGCAGGGTGGGGGCGTCTATTTTACCGCTTGCGTTATCCGCCGTAGGGGTCGCCGTCCCCGGCGACCCGCCTATCGAAAATTGACACGTCCCGAACACCGCCGTACGGGCCGCATCTCCGCGCCAAGAGCCGCCGCTGCGCGGCGGTTGCGCTCGTGATGCGCGTCTGCGGACGCAGCGCCCACGGCGGCCCATGCCCCCGATAACCGGCATTTTCCGTTTTATCGGAACCGTTCCCGTCACGCAACGCGGGCTCGGGCGGACACATGGGTCCGCCCCTACGGGGGATGGGGAAAGTTGTCCCATTCAGCCAACACCGGAAATCATCGAAACGCGGGTCGCCGGGGACGGCGACCCCTACGGCGTAATTTGGGCGGATTCGCTTTACCGGAACCGCTCTGTCATCCTACGCTCGCTTCCCCCCTGCCCCCCTCCTACGAGGAGGGGGCTCCGGGACGGGGGCGGTGCGCGAATTTCCGGAACCGTTCCGACAACACACCCTGTAGGGGCCGCCACTCTTGGCGGCCCGCACGCAGTAAGTTCCGTTTACCGGAAGCGTCCGTTACGCTCCACGGGCTCGAATACCCCGCCGCCGCGGCGGCACGCCTTTTTCCGAAAAAGGGGTCAAGGGAAATAAGGTTGCGGCGCGTCGCGCCGCCTTTATAAAAAATTGCGCCGCAAAGCGGCGCAACATTTTTAAAGCCCCGTCCTCGCAGGGCGGGGCAGGGGGGACAGCGAGGGTGGGGTATCAGAGCGGTTTCCTCTTTTTCGCGACCAGCACCGTCACGGTGACGGCGGCGGCGAGGAGGGGGAGGGAGGCGAGGCCGGTGAAGATGTTGAGGATGTTCATGATTTTCCCGATCTGGTAGGTGGGGGCGGCGGGCCGGATCGACAGCTTGCGGATGACAAGTCGCGAGACGGCGGGCAGGACAACGAGGCGCAAAGCCCACAGCCCCGCCGCCAGGGAGACGGTTTTGGCGTTCCGGGGCAGGACCGTCTGCCGGAAGGAGCGGACGGTCCAGAGGATCATCAACACATCCGCGACCAGCAGAGCGCCGGAGACCCAGGGCGCCGCCGGCGGGTCGGTTTTCAAAAGCTCCGGGTGCCAGAGGTAGGTAACAAGGTTGTTGGCGGCCAGGCCCATGGCCGCCGCCAGGAACGCCTCCGCCATCAGCACCACGCTCCACACCGCCCACAGGGCCGGGCGCTTTTTGCACACGAGGCACAAGATCCCGGGCAGACACAGGGGCACGGTGAGGAACAAGATCCCAACCCCCGCCAGAAACAGCCCCAGCAGGCTGGCCACGCCGGCGACGGTCAGGATGACGGTCCCCGCCAGCCTCGCCCCGGTCATGGGCCGGCTCCCGACGGCAACCGGCTCCGACGGGACCGGCGCGGGCTCCGCCCTCTCCGGCGCTCTCTCCGGCGGCTTAGCCAGAATGAGCTCGTCCAGGCTCACCTCAAAAATCTCCGTGAGCCGCACCAGCTTCTCCAGCTCCGGCACCGAGGCGTCCGTTTCCCACTTGCTCACCGACTGGCGGGACACCTCCAGCCGTTCGGCCAGGGCGTCCTGGCTCATGCCCGCCCGCTGGCGCAGGCCGGCGATATTCGTTCCAAGGCTCATGAAAATGCCTCCTTTCGTTGAAATCATACCAAAAAAGCGCCGGCTTGTCTGCAAACCGGCGCTTTGAACTTCCGCAACTGTCAGTTGCGGCGGGCATTTCTGGCCTTATTTCGCCTTCGTGTCGCAATAAATGCACCGATACACCCGGTTTTCCCGGTCGGTGAGCTTGAAGACGTGCTCGATCTCCTGCTCCACGGAGGTGATGCAGCGGGGGTTTCTGCACTTGATGACGCCGTGGATCTCCTCGGGAAGCTGGGGATGGCGTTTCTCCACACGCTGGCCGTTCTCAATGATATTGACGGTGATGTGGGGGTCGATGTAGCCCAGAAGGTCAAAGTTGAGGTCGATGACCTCGTTGACCTTCAAAATGTCCTTCTTCCCCAGCTTGCCGCTGGGGGCGTTTTTGATGAGCGCCACCTCGCACTCCAGCTTGTCGAGGCCCAGATAGCCGTAGAGCTCCATGCCGCGCCCGGCGGGGATGTGGTCGATGACGATGCCGTCCACGATGGTACCGATGAGCATTCACTCCACCTCCAAAAGCATCAAAATAAGGGCCATGCGGATGAATTTCCCGTTGAGGACCTGCCGGAAGTAGCACGCCCGGGGGTCAGAGTCAATGGCGACGGAAATCTCGTTGACCCGGGGCAGGGGGTGGAGGATGGACAGGTCCGGCTTTGCCGTGGTGAGCTTGTCCGGCGTCAAAATGTAGGTGTCCTTGAGCCGCACGTAGTCGGCCTCGGAGATGAACCGCTCGCGCTGGACGCGGGTCATGTAGAGCACGTCCAGCTCAGGCATGGCCTCCTGCAGGGACTCCGTCTCCCGGTAGGTCACGTTTCGGGCCTTCAGGATATCGGTGCGGACGTGCTCGGGGACGCGCAGCTCCTCCGGGGAGATGAGCACAAAGTCCACGCCCTCATACCGGCTCATGGCCCCGAGAAGACTGTGGACGGTGCGCCCGAACTTGAGGTCCCCGCAGCATCCCACGGTCATGCGGTCGAGCCGCCCTTTCTCCCGCTTGATGGTCAGGAGGTCCGTCAGCGTCTGGGTGGGGTGGTTGTGGCCGCCGTCGCCAGCGTTGATGACCGGGATGGAGGCGTTCATGGCCGCCACCAGCGGCGCGCCCTCCTTGGGGTGGCGCATGGCGATGATGTCGGCGAAACAGCTGATGACCCGGGCGGTGTCCGCCACGCTCTCGCCCTTGGCGGCGGAGCTGGACTGCGCCTCGGAAAAGCCGATGACGGACCCGCCCAGCTCCAGCATGGCGCTTTCAAAGCTCAGGCGCGTGCGGGTGGAGGGCTCGTAGAAAAGCGTGGCGAGCTTTTTCCGGCGGCACTTCTCGGCGTATTTGTCGGGATCGGCGATGATGTCCTCGGCCTTGGCGATGAGGGCGTCTATTTCCTCGACGCTGAGGTCCGCGATGTCGATCAAACTTCTCATTTCTTCGCTCCGTTCACGGCAAGGTAATTTTTGATGCGCCGGACGTTCTCCGCGTTCTCCGGCTTCTCCTCCAGGTACTCGATGATGTCCCAGACGTCCACCACGGAATAGACCGGGAAGCCGAACTCCTCCTCGATCTCCTCCATGGCGCCCTTGTCGGTCTTGCCGCGCTCGCCCCGGTTGACCATGATGAGGCAGGCGGCGACCTTGGCGCCCTCCAATTGAGACAAGATCTCCATGCTCTCCCGGATGGCCGTCCCGGCGGTGATCACGTCCTCGGTGATGACGATCTCCTCCCCCGCTTGCGGCTTCCAGCCCACGATGGTGCCGCCCTCGCCGTGGTCCTTGGCCTCCTTGCGGTTAAAGCAGAAGGGCAGGTCGAGCCCGGCCCTTGCCAGCGCGGCGGCGGCGGACACGGCGATGGGGATGCCCTTGTAGGCCGGCCCGAAGAGGACGGTCCTTTTCATGCCCAGGTGCTCTAAATACGCCCGGGCGTAAAACTCCCCCAGTCTCATGATCTGCTCCCCGGTCTTGATGTCCCCGGCGTTGATGAAATAGGGGATCTTCCGCCCCGATTTGGCGGTGAAGTCCCCGAATTTCAGGACGCCCGCGGACTCCAGAAATTCGATAAATTCGTGCTTGTAGGTTTCCATATGTTCATTCCTCCTGTGGATCGTTTTTATCTAAATGAGCTTGTCCAATTCATCGCGGAGCCTTTGCTTCATGTTCTCCAACTCCTCCGGCGCCGGGCGGTTGTCGTCGGCGTACATCTTCTCCATGGGGTACCACCAGACGGGCCCACGGCCGTTGTTGCCGCAGCTTTCGATGTCCCCGGACCTGCGCGGGAACAGGTGCCAGTGCAGGTGCGCGTCGCCCATCCCCAAAAGCTCGTAGTTCATCTTCTCCGCCCCAAATGCCCGGCTGACCGCCTGGGCCACCAGGGTCATCTCCTCCAAGAATTTGGCCCGCTCATCCGGCTCTAAATGGAAGAGCTCCGTTTTCCCCTCGTGGTGCTTGTAGAGGAAGAGCGTGTACCCCCGGAAGTGCTGGTTGTCCCCAAGAACCACATACCCAGTCTCCAGCTCCCTCACAAAATAGGGGTTGGCGCCGTTTTTGATCTGCTCGATCCTGTCACAAATGAAGCACATATTTTTCCCTCCGGGTAGATATTTGCTGTCAAGACACATCCCTATACGGTTTCCAGTCACCAGACGTTTTGAATCTCGCCGTAGGGGCCGCCACTCTTGGCGGCCCGAAGGTAGGACGACAGAGCGGTCACCTTGAAACGGAAACACTCTCTCAACGGGGTCCGGGCCGCCAAGAGAGGCGGCCCCTACAAAAATATGGTAGGATTTCCGCTTTTTTGAACACCCTGTCATTGCAAAAGGATTTCCTCCAGCTCCCCCAAATTTTCTGCCAGGTATTTCGCCCCCGCTGTCTCCAGCTCCTCTCTCGTGCCGTAGCCCCAGAGGACGCCGACGGTATCGAGGCCGTTGGCTCCCGCGCCCTCCACGTCGTGGCGACGGTCGCCCACCATGAGGGCGCGGGACGGGTCGGCGACGCCGGATTCCCGGAGGGCGCGGGCGACGACGGCGGATTTGGCGGCGCGGCGCTCGTCCATGGGCGCGCCGCAGAGGAGAGTGAAATATTTTGCCAGGTCAAAGCGCTCCATGATGCGTTTGGCGAACGCCTCCGGCTTGGAGGTGGCGAGAATCAGGGTCATCCCGGCCCCTCGCAGCCGCTCCAGCGTCCCCTCGATACCCGGATAGGGCACGTTCTCCATCCACCCCCGGGGCTCGAAGTATTCCCGGAACGCGGCGACGGCCTCCTCCATCCGGTCCTCCGGGATCGGGAAGCGCTCAAAGGACTCGTAGAGCGGCGGGCCGATGAAGAAGGTGAGCTCCTCCGGGTCCGCCTCGATGCCGAAGTGCTTGAGGGCGTGGGCGGCAGAGCGTGTGATGCCCTCCCTGGGGTCCGTGAGCGTCCCGTCCAGGTCGAAAAGGGCGAATTTTGCGCCCATCAGCCCACAAACTCCCGGACGCACCGCATGTACGCCGCCTCCGGGTCGGGCGCGGCGGTGATGGGCCGGCCCACCACGATGTAGTCCGAGCCGATCTTGTTGGCCTCGGCGGGGGTCATGACCCGCTTCTGGTCACCCACATCCCCGTCGGCAAAGCGCACGCCGGGGGTGACGGTGACAAAGCCCGCGCCGCAGTTTTGATGGACGACCTGCGCCTCCAGAGGCGAGCAGACCACGCCGTCCAGCCCCGCCGAGGCGGCGTTTTTGGCGTAGCGGATGACCGTGTCGGGCAGCTGTCCCCCGATGCCCAGCTCCCCGCTCATCACGTCCTGGGAAATGCTGGTGAGCATGGTGACGGCGATGAGGATGGGCCGCGTGCCGTCCGGGCGCGTCAGGCCCTCCACGGCGGCCTTCATCATCTCCACGCCCCCGCCGGCGTGGAGGTTCGTCATGTCCACGTCCAGGCGCGAGAGCACCGCCATGGCCTTTTTCACGGTGTTGGGGATGTCGTGGAGCTTGAGGTCCAGGAAAATCTTGTGCCCCCGCTCCTTGATTTTCCGCACGATGTCCGGCCCCTCGGCGTAGTAAAGCTCCATGCCGATCTTCACAAAGGGCCGCGCGGTGCCGAATTTGTCCAGAAATTCCATTGTCTGCCTGGCGCTGGCAAAATCGCAGGCCACGATGACGTCCTTACCCATGATGCGCTCCTCCAATGATGTCCGTTAAATTTTCTATGTGAAGCCGCTCCATCACTTCGGGCAGCTCCTCCACGATCTTCTTGGAGGCCAAGGGGTCCACCAGGTTCGCGGCCCCCACCTCCACGGCTGCGGCGCCGGCCAGCATCATCTCAATGACGTCCTCGGCGGTGCTGACGCCGCCCATGCCGATGATGGGGACCTTCACGGCCTCATAGACCTGCCACACCATCCGCAGGGCCACCGGGAACACCGCGGGGCCCGAGAGGCCGCCGGTGACGTTGCGGATGACCGGCGCGCGGCGCTTGAGGTCGATGCGCATCCCCATCAGCGTATTGATGAGGCTGATGCCGTCCGCCCCGGCGTCCTCGCAGGCGCGGGCGATGGCGGCGATGTCGGTGACGTTGGGGGAGAGCTTCATGTAGACGGGCTTTGTGGTGACGGCCTTGACGGCACGCGTCACCTCGGCGGCGGACTTCGGATCCGTCCCGAAGCTCATGCCGCCGTTGTGGACGTTGGGGCAGGAGATGTTGACCTCGATGAGGCCCACGCCCTCCTCCCTGTCGATCCTCTCACAGCACTCGGCGTACTCGTCGATGGAGAAGCCGGAGATGTTGGCCACCACCGGCTTGTGGAAAATCTTCCGCAATTTGGGCAGCTCCTCGGAGATGACCTTGTCGATGCCGGGATTTTGAAGCCCCACGGCGTTGAGCATCCCGGAGGCCGTCTCCGCGATGCGGGGCGGCTCGTTGCCGAAGCGCGGCTCCCTCGTCGTGCCCTTGAAGGAGAAGGACCCGAGGCAGTTGATGTCATAATTTTCCGCGAACTCGACCCCGTACCCGAAGGTCCCGCTGGCGGGGATCACCGGGTTTGTGAGGGTAAGGCCGGAGAGCGTGACGGACGTGTTCACCATGGCAGCTCCTCCTTCATAAACACCGGCCCGTCCTTACAGACGCGCTTGTGGCCGGTTTTCGTTTTGCAGGTACAGCCCATGCACGCCCCGAAACCGCAGCCCATGCGCTCCTCCAGGCTGAACTGGCCGGAGGTGACGGTTTTGGCGTAGACGGCCCTCAGCATGGGCTCCGGGCCGCAGGCGTAGAAGTAGGTATAGGGCCTGTCCATGGCGTCGGTGACGAAGCCCTTTATCCCGTAAGACCCGTCGGCGGTGGTGACATAGACCTCCATACCGAGAGACTTGAACTCCTCCTCGTAGAAGACCTCATCCCTGGCGTTGAAGCCCAAAATCACGGCGGGCTTTTTCCCCTCCGCCAGGAGCGCTTTCGCCAGGGCGTAAAGCGGCGGGACCCCCGCTCCCCCGCCGATGAGTAAGGGTTTGTCCCCGGACGGGGCGGTGTCGTACCCGTTGCCAAGGCCTGTCAGGGTGTCGATGACAGCGCCGGGCGCAAGCTCCGCCATACACGCGGTGCCGTGGCCCACCACCTTATAGACAAGCGTGAGCCGCCCCGGCGCGAAGTCGCATACGGAGATGGGCCGGCGGAGATAGAATCCCTCCAGCTTCAGATTCACAAACTGCCCCGGCCGGATGCCCTCCGTGTCCCCGGAGAGGACCATTTCAAAGGTATTTTTGGCAATTTTCCGGTTGGAAACGATCTCAAATCTCCCGTCAAACATGCGCGTCCCTCCATACGATCCTCCCGTCCGCCACGGTCAGGAGGCATTTTCCGAAGACCCGCCAGCCGTCAAAGGGCGTGGCGCGGCCCAGAGAGAGGAATTTCGAGGAATCTATCGAAAATTCGTGCTCTAGGTCGAAAATCGCCAGGTTCGCCGCCTCCCCCGGCTCGATCCTCCCGCCGGGAAGCCCGAACCGGCGGGCCGGCGCGGCGCTCATGAGCTCCACAAGCCGCTCTAAGCTGGTGATACGGCCCCGGACCAGCTTTGTATACAGCACCGGGAAGGCGCACTCCAGGCCCACGATGCCGTTGAGGCTGTGGGCTAATCCGCCGGATTTCTCCTGCGCTGAGTGGGGGGCGTGGTCCGTGGCGATCATGTCCACGGTCCCGTCGCAGAGGCCCTCGATGAGGGCGTCCCGGTCCTCGGCTGAGCGGATGGGCGGGTTCATGCGGAACCGCCCGTCGTCCATAAGCTCCCCGTCCGTCAGCGTCAGGTAGTGGGGCCCCGTCTCGCAGGTGACGTCCAGCCCCTCGAACTTGGCAAGGCGCACAAGGCCCACCGTCTCCTTGGTGGAGACGTGGCAGACGTGGTAAGCGCAGCCCGTCTCCCGCACCAGCTCCAGGTCCCGCTCCACCTGCCGCCATTCGCTCTCCGGGTCGTTGCCCACAAGGCCGTGGGCCCGGGCGTAAGCGCCGGCGTGGACGGCCCAGCCCTTTTGAAAGAGGCTCTCGTCCTCCGCGTGGGCCACGATGGGTTTGCCCAGCTCCCGCGCCGTCTCCATGGCGCGGCGCATCAGCGTCTCCGACTGCACGCCCCGCCCGTCGTCGGAAAACCCGGCCACAAAGGGGGCCATAGCCGCCATGTCGGAAAGCTCCGCGCCCTGCTCGCCCCGGGTTATAGCCCCGTAGGGGGCCACGGCCACGGCGGCGTCCCGGTCGATGATGTCGAGCTGGACCTTCAAATTCTCCAGCGAATCCGGCACGGGTTTCAGGTTCGGCATGGCGCACACCGCCGTGTACCCGCCGTGCGCCGCCGCCAGCGTGCCGGTGCGGACGGTCTCCTTATAGGCGAATCCCGGCTCCCGCAGATGGACGTGGGGGTCCACAAGCCCCGGCAGGGCGGTGGCGCCCTGAAAATCAAAAACGGCAGCGTCACCGCCAACAAAAAGGGCTTGCCCCATGGCGGCAACGGTGCCATCAACGATCAATATATCCGCCTTTTGAAAGGCGTTTTGGGTATAGACGTTCAGATTCTTGAAAAGGAATTTCATAAAACCTCCCCAGGGGGGTCACAGGGAGGGCCGCTTAACGGCGGTCCTCCCCCGTTTTTTAAGAGTGCCGGTCCTTCACCACGGCGAAGGCCTCGTCGGCGATCTCCAGCGTCTCCTGGATATCCGCGTCGGTGAGGCTGGCGTTGATGAAGTGGTTGTGGTGGTTGGTGAAGAAGACGCCGCGCTTGACGCACTCGGCGATCCACTCCTGGTGGAGCATCAGCGTGGGGTCGTCGGCGATGCGCAGATAGAAGAGGCTGGGCACGCCGGAGACGTGCAGGTCGTAGCCGTACTTCAAAGCCGTGGTCACGAGGCCGTTTTTGAGCTTCGTGCCCTGGTCGATGAGGAGCTGCGGGCAGTTCAGGCGCTTCATCTTCTGGATGCAGGCGATCCCGGCGGCGAAGGGCACGGCGCTCATCCAGTAAGAGCCGGTGAAGCTTAAAGACGACACCGCGATTTTCAAAAACTCCCGCCCGCACAGGGCCGAGACGTTGTACCCGTTGGCCAGCGCCTTGCAGAAGCAGATGAGATCGGCCTTGAACCCGAAGTAGTGGTCGCTCCCGGCGATGTCCAGCCGGAACCCGGCGCGCACGTCGTCGATGATGAGCACCGTTCCCGTGTCGTCACAGAGCTTCCGGACCTTCTTCCAGAAGCCCTTGGCGGGAAGCTCGTTGTCCGCGAAGTTCCCGTGCATGTAGGGCTGGGCGATGACCGCCGCGATCTCGCCCTTGTTTTGCTCGAAAACCTCGGAAAGCTCGTCAAAGTCGTTCCAGGTGACGTAGAGGTTATTCTGGACGTCCTCCTCCAGCACGCCGGCGTAGTCGATCTTCTGGGTCCAGGGGGAGACGCCGTGATAGTAGCCCTTGAAGAAGACGATCTTCTTCCGGTGGGTGTAGGCTCTCGCGGTCATGACCGCGCCGGTGGTGACGTCGTTGCCGTTCTTGGCGAAGAAAGCCCAGTCGGCGCAATTCACCGTCTCCACCAGGAGGTCGGCAAAGTCGATCATCACGGGGTTGGGGAGCGTGGTGCAGTCGGAGATGGCCCGCTGGCGTGCCGCCGCCTCGTCCACGTCCGGGTCGTTGTAGCCCAGGACGTTGGGGCCGTAGGCGGCCATGTAGTCGATGAACCTGTTCCCGTCCAGATCCCAGAGGTAGCTGCCCTGGGCCTTGGAGGAGTAGAGGGGGAAAGCCTCGATGGGCACATAGCAGCCCTCCGCCGGGCCCTGGTGGCCGTAGATGCCGGAGGGGATGACCTTGCAGGCCCGCTCAAAGGCGGCGCGGGACCTGGGATATTCGTAAACCTTTCTCATACGCTCACCTCACGCTAAATACATGGACACCCGGTCCAGGATGCGGTTGACGTTGTCCACCATGGAGATCATGCCGCCCACGCGGACCTGGCCGGTCCCCACCGCCGCCACGCCGTTGATCTTCCCGTCGAAGAGGTCCCGGGCGTCCTTCATGGTGGAGAACACCATGTAGCTGGTGGGATGCTCGCAGGGGGTATGCACGGCGGTGAGCGCGTGGCCGTGGGCGTGGAGGTGCCCCTCGGGCCCGCCGTCGATGGCCAGCCTCACGTCGCCGTCCACGATGTAGGAGGCGGAAGCCTTGCCCACCTTGTCCACATTGCCGATCTGCGCCACGGCGTCCAGGATGAGGTGGAACATAATGGTGGTGCTGATCGTGAAAAACTCTGGGTCGTCCAGCGCGCCCTCCGCCGGCCGCAGATAGGCCGTGAGCTTGTCCGTGAGCTTCGTGAACTGGTTCAAAAGGAACCCGATCTTCGTAAAGCCCTTGGAGGGAATGGGCGTCACCGTGCCGTCGATGAGGCCGTTGAACTTCTTGCAGGAGCCAAAGGGGAGCTTGATGTCGCACTTGCCCACGCCGGGGATGAGGTCGCACCGGTCGTCATGGAACCAGATGGTCCCCTCCGGTCCGTCCTTCACCGCGATGCCGATGGAGATGTTTTTTCCCTCGATCATCTTTTTGCAGTCCCCGTCCAGCTCGCAAAGCCTGGTCAGGGACCCCAGCACGGCGAACAGATTGATGTATGCCAGCGTTTTTTCGTCCATAAAACCGCCTCCTGTCTGCACATTAAAGATTATTATACCTTCTCCCCCCGCCATTTGCAACCCCCAACCAGAAATTTCGGCGGGCAAAAAGCCCTCCCCGCAAGGCGGGGAGGGGCGGGGTCATTCGTCGAGCTTGAGGACGGCCATGAAGGCCTCGGTGGGAATCTGGACGGTGCCCAGCTGGCGCATCTTCTTTTTGCCTTCTTTTTGCTTCTCCAAAAGCTTCTTCTTGCGGGTGATGTCGCCGCCGTAGCATTTGGCGAGAACGTCCTTCCGGAGGGCCTTCACCGTCTCGCGGGCGATGATCTTGCCGCCGATGGCGGCCTGGATGGGGACCTCGAAGAGCTGGCGGGGGATGTTGTCCTTCAGCTTTTCGCAGAGCTTCCGCGCCCTCGGGTACGCCTTCTCCCGGTGGGCGATGAAGCTCAGGGCGTCCACCTGGTCGCCGTTTAAGAGCATGTCCACCTTCACAAGGTCGGAGGGGCGGTACTCGGCGAACTCATAGTCTAAGGACGCGTAGCCCCGGGTCTTGGCTTTCAGAGTGTCGAAAAAGTCGTAGATGATCTCCCCCAGGGGCATGAAGTAGCGCAGCTCGGCCAGGTTTGTGTCCAGGTACGTCATGTCCCGGTACTCGCCCCGGCGCTCCTGGCACATGGGCATGATGTTGCCCACAAATTCCGGGGGCGTGATGATGGAGGCGGCCACGTAGGGCTCCGCCGTCTCCAGAATGGCGGCGGGGTCCGGGTAGTTGTGGGGGTTGTCCACCATGACCACCGTGCCGTCGGATTTCTTCACCTCGTAGATGACGGAGGGGAGGGTCGTGATGAGGTCCAGGTTGAACTCCCGCTCCAGGCGCTCCTGGATGATCTCCATGTGGAGCATTCCCAGAAAGCCGCACCGGAACCCGAAGCCCAGGGCCGCCGACGTCTCCGGCTCGAAGCTGAGACTGGCGTCGTTGAGCTGGAGCTTCTCCAGGGCGTCCCGGAGGTCCGGGAACTTGCTGCCGTCCTCGGTGTAGATGCCGCAGTAGACCATCTGCCGTGCCGGGCGGTAGCCGGGGAGGGGCTCCGAGGCGGGGTTGGCGGCCAATGTCACCGTGTCGCCCACCTGCGTGTCCCGGACATTTTTGATGGAGGCGGTGAGATAGCCCACCTCCCCGGCGTAGAGGCCCTCCTCGGGCCGGTAGCTCTTGGGCAGGAGGTGGCCGCACTCGATGATGTCGTACTCCGCGCCGGAGGCCATCATGCGGATCTTATCCCCCACGTGGAGCTGTCCGTCCATGAGCCGCACATACACCACCACGCCCCGGTAGGCGTCGTACTGGGAGTCGAAGATGAGGGCCCGGAGGGGCGCGGACCGGTCGCCCTTCGGGGCGGGGATGCGCTCCACAATGGCGTCCAGGACGCTCTCTACGTTGAGGCCCGTCTTGGCGGAGATCTCCGGGGCGTCCATGGCCTCGATGCCGATGACGTTCTCGATCTCCTCCTTCACCTTTTTGGGGTCGGCGGCGGGCAGGTCGATCTTGTTGATGACGGGCACGATCTCCAGGTCGTGCTCCGCGGCCATGTAGGTGTTGGCCAGGGTCTGGGCCTCCACTCCCTGGGCCGCGTCCACCACCAGGACCGCCCCCTCGCAGGCGGCCAGGGACCTGCTCACCTCATAGCCGAAGTCCACATGGCCCGGGGTATCGATGAGGTTGAGGACGTAGCTCTTGCCGTCGGCGGCGTTGTAGTCTAAGCGGATGGCGCGGGCCTTGATGGTGATGCCGCGCTCGCGCTCTAAGTCCATGTTGTCGAGAAGCTGGTCCTCCATCTCCCGGCTGGGCACCGCGCCGGTGAGCTCGATGAGCCTGTCGGAGAGAGTGGACTTGCCGTGGTCCACATGGGCGATGATGGAAAAATTGCGAATCAAAGCTTGGTCGGTCATAAGTCACCTGTTATCGTACTTCTTTGATGAGCCGGTCGGCCTCCGCCGACAGCTCCCTCAGGCGTCCCACCAGGTCCTTGAAGGCCCGGTGGCCGTCGTAGCTCCTGCCCAGCATGTAGTCGGCGGAGACGCCGTAATAGTCGCAGGCCCGCACCACGAAGTCCAGCTTCGGCTCCCGGAGGCCGTTTTCGTAGTGGCTCAAAAGCGCCTGGGAGATGCCCAGGTCCGCCGCCGCCGCCCGCTGGGACAGGCCCCGCTCCGTCCGCAGGGACATGAGGATCGCCGGAAATTGCTGACTCAACCCGGTCACCTCAGCTCAGCTTCATGTCCACGGAGTCGTCGTTGAAGATCCAATCCCGCACGTCCGTGACGGTGTACTCCGTCTCGCTCACCCGGCAGACAACCCGGCGGATGCCGGCGTTGATGATGAACCGGCGGCACATGGAGCAGGGCGTGGTGTCGGTGAGAAGCTCCCCGGTCTTGCCGTTGCGCCCCGCCAGATACAAGGTGGAGCCCAGGCAGTCCCGGCGGGAGGCGGAGATGATGGCGTTCTGCTCGGCGTGGACGGCCCGGCACAGCTCATAGCGCTCCCCGGAGGGGATCTGCAAGGTGTCCCGGAGGCAGTGTCCCAGGTCGGCGCAGTTCTTGCGTCCCCGGGGCGCGCCGTTGTAGCCGGTGGAGATGATCTCGTCCTCATGGACGATGATGGCCCCGTAGTGCCGCCGCATACAGGTGGACCGCTCCGCCACCGTCTCGGCGATGTCCAGGTAGTAGTTGACCTTGTCCGTGCGATCAGAAGTCATGTTTAGCCGCCTCCCGCGTAAAATTTCTTTCCGGGAACATTATAACAAATCGTATAGGGGGACGCAAGTGTTATTTGATGCGGACGTATACGCAAGCATACGGACGTATACGGACGTAATGCGGACGCATACGCAAGCATACGGACGTAATGCTTGGAATACCAACTACAACTTCAACTTCAACTTCAACTTCAACCTCAACCTCAATTCAACTACAACTACAAAATCAACCTCATCCTCAGATTTATTTTCAAATACGCGCAAGCGCGGGAAGAAAAATCGAGCGAGATGCTTTTATTTATTTTTTTATTAGTGAAAAATGCTTGACAAATAGCGTAATTTGTGGTATAATAAGCATACTGAGAGACGGGCCTCACGGCAGGGAGGACAGGATGGCGAGGAGAGTGGGGACGTCTACGGGCTTGGGGATGAAGTCGTCCATGCCGGAGGCGTGGGCGCGGGCGCGGTCCTCCTGGAAGTTGTTGGCGGTGCAGGCGACGATGCGCACGGTCTTGGCGTCGGGGCGGTCCAGCTCCCGGATGGCCTTCGACGCCTGACAGCCGTCCATCCGAGGCATCATAAGGTCCATGAGGATGAGGCCGTAGGCGCCCACGTCGGAGGCGGCGAAGAGCTCCAGCGCCTCCCGGCCGTCGTGGGCTAAATCGGCGTCAAAGCCCTCCCCGGCCAGGAGCTCCAGCATGATCTCGCCGTTGAGCTCGTTGTCCTCCGCCACCAGCACGCGGGTCCTGGCCTTTCCCTCCCGGCCTGAACCGGCCAGCGGGTCGGCGGGGGCCGTCTCCGCCACCTCCGAGGGGAAGGTGAAGGTGAAAGTACTGCCCTCCCCCACCGCGCTTTTCACCGTAAGGCTCCCGCCCATGGCCTCCGCAAGGCCGTAACAGATGGCCAGGCCCAGGCCCGTGCCCTGGTTGCCCTTGGAGACGGTGTCCAGCTCCCGGGAGAAAGGGGTAAAGAGGGTCTTCTGGAACTCCTCGCTCATGCCCCGGCCTGTATCCGACACGGTGAAGACGGTGATCACCCGGCTGCCCTCCCGTCTCTGGGAGGCGTCCAGAACAACCCGGCCGCCGGCGGGGGTAAATTTGCCGGCGTTGTCCAAAAGGTTCAGGAGGATCTGCCTCAGGCGCACGCCGTCCCCCAGCACGCAGGGGTCGGGGAGGGCGAAGCGGACCTGGAAGTCGATGCCCTTGTCCTCCATGGCGCGCCGCGCCGAGAGGGCGCAGGACTCCACCAGCAGCGCCAGGTCCAGCGGCTCCGGCTTCAGCTCCAGGCTCCTGTCCCGGAGGCTGGACATGTCCAGGATGTCGTCCACCAGCGTCAGCAGGTACCCGGCGGTGGCGGTGGACTGGCTGAGATACTCATGAAGGCGCTGGGGGTCGTCCAGCTTCTGGCCCATGAGGTAGTTGAGGCCCATGAGGCCGTTGAGGGGCGTGCGGATCTCGTGGCTCATGGTGGACAAAAACTGGCTCTTGGCCCGGGCATCGGCCCGCGCCTCCAGGGACCGCACGTGGGCCCAGAGGAGAAGCCCCGCCAGCGTTAAGATCACCACCGCCGCCACGGCTAAAATCACCGCCGCGTGGCGGTAGCGGTAGAGGAAGTCGGAAAAGGTGGGCTCGTATTGGTAGTCCATCACCGCCTGGACGGTGTAGCTGCCCAGCTCGTCCTCGGAGACGGCGGCGATGCCCCGGTCGAGGATGCCGATGATGGCCTCCCCCCGGGCGGTCAGCGCCTCGTCCCCCTCGATGGGCACCACGGCGGAGAAGCACAGGCTCTCGTCCATGCCCTGGACGGGGATGACCTTCAGGTCCTCGTAGGCGGGCTTGGCGTACCAGTATTCCACCACGTACTGGTTGAGGATGGTGAGGTCCGCCTCGCCGTCGGACACCGCGTCAAAGCAGGAGGTGAGGTCGGGGTAGTCCGTCACGGTGAAGCTGGGGTAGACCCGGGCCAGCACCTTTTTGATGGTCTGGGAGCCGCTGGACACCGCCACGGTGAGGGGCGCGGTGGGGTCGAAGTCCAGGTCCTGAGGCGCCACCACCACCTTCCGGGCGGAGAAGTAGGGCTTGCTCATCAGGATCCCCCGGGCGTTCATGTTCTCCGGGTTATATTCCACGCTGGTCACCAGGTCGAAGCCCTGAGAGAGGAGGTAGTCGTAGGTCACGGACTCCAGGGGCAGAGGGACGTATTCGAAGGTAAGGCCCGTAAGCTCCGCGAGCCGGTCGAAGATGAGGCGGGAGATGCCGCGCAGCTCACCGTCCCCGTCGGCGAAGGACACCGGCGGCCGGTCCTGCACAAAGCCCACCTTCAGCGGCCCCAGGGAGGCGACGAAGGCGCGCTCCTCCTCCGTAAACACCGGCGCGGTGCTCACCTCCCCCTCCGCCAGCGCCGGCACGGCCAGAACGCACGCCAAAAGCAGCGCCGCCAGCCACAGCGCCATTCTTCGAACCCTTTTCCCGCTCTTCACAGCCGCCCCTCCCCGAAAAAACAGTTTTACAGGATAAATTATATGACATAAAAGGGAAAATGTAAAGAGAAAATGGGAAAAGAGCGCCGGAGAAACAAAAATCCCCCGTGAGGGACGGGGGACGGGCGGGTTTGGAACCCGGCCATACAGTTTAAATTGCGTTCAATCACCGCCGTACGGGCCGCCGCCCAGGTTGGCCCCCCGTTGCAGGGTTCGGATTGCCCCCGATAGACGCCGTAGGGGTCGCCGTCCCCGGCGACCCGCGTTGCGATGATTTCCAATGTTGGTTGAATGGGATAACTTTCCATATCCCCCGTAGGGGCGGACCCATGTGTCCGCCCGTGACCACGTTGCGGGACGGGAACGGGTCCGATAAAACGGTACACGTCGGTCAACGAAAAAGGGCCGCCGTGGGCGGCGGCCCGTACGGCGGTGTTCGGGACGGGTCAATAGACGCAACGCGGGCCGCCAAGAGTGGCGGCCCCTACAGGCGGGAAAAATAGACGCCCCCACCCTGCCCATCGCTGCGCTCGGGCACCCCTCCCGGAGGGAGGGGCAAAAAGGTGCGTTATCGGAACTAGTCCGAAAAATCGCAACCGCCCCCGTCCCGGAGCCCCCTCCTCGTAGGAGGGAGGCAGGGGGGCAGCGAACGTGGGAGGACAGAGCGGTTCCGGTAAAATGAAACAGCTCTATTTACGCCGTAGGGGCCGCCACTCTTGGCGGCCCGCATTGTTGTTTCGGACCGGCCCCGTTCACCGCCGTAGGGGTCGCCGTCCCCGGCGGCCCGCGTTTCGATGACCACCAATATTGGTTGAATGGGATAACATTCCCTATTCCCCGTAGGGGCGGACCCATGTGTCCGCCCGTGGCACGTGGTGGGACGGGGGCGGGTCCGATTAAACGGTACACGTTGGTCAACGGAAAAGGGCCGCCGTGGGCGGCGGCCCGTACGGCGTTGTTCGGGACGTGTCAATAGACGATGGGCGGGTCGCCGGGGACGGCGACCCCTACGGCGGATAACGCAAGCCGGTCAAATAGACGCCCCCACCCTGCCCATCGCTGCGCTCGGGCACCCCTCCCGGAGGGAGGGGCAAAAGAGGTTGCGATATCGGAGCGGTTCCGGCAAATCGAACCAGTTCCATTTACGCCGTACGGGCCGCCGCCCACGGCGGCCCACGTTGCAGGTTTCTGATTGCCCCCAATAAACGCCGTAGGGGTCGCCGTCCCCGGCGACCCGCGTTTCGATGACCACCAATATTGGTTGAATGGGATAACATTCCCTATCCCCCGTAGGGGCGGACCCATGTGTCCGCCCGTGGCACGTGGTGGGACGGGGGCGGGTCCGATAAAACGGTACATGTCGGTCAACGGAAGCATGGGCCGCCGTGGGCGGCGGCCCGTACGGCGGTGATTGGGACGGGTCGATAGACGCAACGCGGGCCGCCAAGAGTGGCGGCCCCTACAGGGTGCGTTGTCGCAACGGTTCCGGCAAATCGCGCCCGCCCTCGACGCGTTAGCCCCTCCAGCGGAGGGGACAGCCGCGAAGCGGCAGGGGTGGTGGCGCGGCGGCGGGGGCGGGCGGGTGGGGATATAAAAAATGCGGCGTCAGCCGCAAACCTTTTCCCGCCGAGGTGGGATGAACGCCCCCACCCTGCCCGTCGCTTCGCGCGGCCACCCCTCCCGGAGGGAGGGGCTTTGGGCGGGGGTTATGTTGGGGTTTTGGTTGTTTTCATGGCGCGGGTGGCGGGGTGGGCGAGGAGGGTGGCGGCGGACATGACGAGGGCGGTGACGCTGAGGCTCACGGGGTAGACGGCCATGAGGTTGTTGAAGGTGTGGTGGCGCTCGAAAATCACGAAGACCCAGAAAAAGCGGATGCCGCACACGAAGATGAGGGCGCACAGCGCCGGGACCAGGCTCCGGCCGAAGCCGCGCATGTAGCCGGAGAGGACCTCCACCGCCAGGGAGAAGGCGTGGCCCAGGAACATCCAGCGGATGCGGATGAGGCCGTTTTCGATGACGTTGGGGTCGGGGTTGAAGACGCGCAGGAGGGGCGTGGCGAAGAGGAGCATCAGCGCCACCGCCGCGCCGAAGAAGGAGTAGCCCACGAGGAAGGTGACGCCCAGGGAGCGCTTGCACCGCTTAAAATCCCCCGCGCCGGAGTTGAGGCCCACGAAGGTCGTCTCCGCCTGGCCGAAAGCGCTGAGGACGGAATAGGTGAAGCTCTCCACGTAGTTGGCCGCCGCGGAGCCGGCCATGACGATGGTGTCCAGGGAGTTGATGGCCCGCTGGATGGCGATGTTGGCCAGGGAGAAGACCATGCCCTGCACCCCGGCGGGGATGCCCACGGTGAGGATGCGCTTTAAGGTGAAGAGGTCCAGCTTCAGCGCCCGGAGCTCCACCTTCAGCGCGTCCTTGCTGCGGCACAGGAGGATGAGGAGGATGGCGGAGCTGACGAGGTTGGACACCACCGTGGCGATGGCCACGCCGTCCACGGTCATCTTGAAGCCCGCCACGAAGAGGATGTTCAAAATGACGTTGATGACGCCGGAGATCGTGAGGACGATGAGGGGCGTTTTCGTGTCGCCCCGGGAGCGGAAGATGGCGGAGGTGAAGTTATAAAGGAGGATCACCGGCATCCCCATGAGGTAGATGCGCAGGTAGAGGGACGCCATCTCCCTGGCCGATTCCGGCACGTCCATGAGCTCCACCACGGGGTCGGAGATGAACTGCCCCAGCACCGCCAGGAAGAGCCCGCCCAGGAGGGAGACGAGGATGGAGGTGTGGACCGCCTTTTTGACGCCCTCCCGGTTCCCGGCCCCCAGGTACTGGGAGATGATCACGTTGGCCCCCAGGGAGAGGCCCACGAAGAGGTTGATGAGCAGGTTCACGATGGGTCCGTTGCTGCCCACGGCGGCCTGGGCGGCGGAGGCCAGGTCCGAGTCTCCGATAAAGCGGCCCACCACCGCCACGTCGGCGGCGTTGAAGATCTGCTGGAGGATGCTGGTGGCGGCCAGGGGCAGTGCGAAGAGGATGATCTTGTCCCAGATGGAGCCGGTGAGCATATCTGATTTTATCTTGTGGCCCAGGCGCATGATAGGAAGTCCACCTTTGGAGTTTTTTTATGATTGTACCACGCGCAAAGAGAAATGCAAGTGGCCGGTTGACCAAAGAAAGCCGCGTGCGCGGTGGTTTTTCCGTCAGTCGTGGCGGGTGTCGTCGGTGAAGCACTCGCAGAAGCGGGCGGAGAAGGAGGGGGTTTGGCCGGCGGCCAGGATATGGCTCACGTCCCCGTAGCTCCAGACCCGGAAGGAGGCCGTGCCCTCCCGGCGCTCCTCGGTGAGGACGGTGGTGACGGAGGACGGGGCGGCGCACAGGCCGTGCCAGAGGACCATGGGCGAGACGCGCAGGAGATGGCCGAGCAGGACGCATCCCACGCCGAAGTGGCAGAAGAGCGCCAGCGTGTCGTGGTTGGGCCGCGCCGCCCGGTAGAGGTGCCCCTCCCGGACGTAGCCGTGGGCGGCGAGGAGGCCGTCCAGGCCGGCGCAGACGCGGTCGTACTCGGCCTTCACGTTCCCCTCGACCATCACCGGGTGCTCAAACCAGCGGCCGGCGTCGTATAAAAGCGGATCGTTCAGCCAATCCGCCGGGAGCCAGTCCCAGCAGATGTGCCGCTGCTCCTTGTCGTCGGGCCGCCGGATGGGGGCCTGGAACTCCCGCAGCCAGTCCAGCGTCTCCGCCTCCCGGCCCAGCGCCTTCAGCGTCAGGGACGCGGTGTCCCGGGCCCGGCCCAGCGGGGAGGTGTAGATATCGTCCAGCGTCTCCCGCTCCAGCCGCCGCGCCAGCAGCTCCGCCTCCCGCCAGCCGGTCTCGGTGAGGCTGTCGCGCTCGTAGTCGGGGTCCGCGTGGCGGATGAGTAGTATCCTCATAGCTTACCTCCGTCAGTGGTTTTGCCCCATTCTACCCCTCCGCTCCGGGAAATGCAAGACCGGCGTGGGGGGAAAGGCGGGATTTTTACGCGGTGGGCTGCTGCGTATAATACTGGGCCTGGGCGGTCCAGAACTCGTGGTATTTGCCGGACTCGTCGGCGACCAGGGCGTCGTGGGAGCCCTGCTGGACGATGCGCCCCTGGTGGAAGACGGCGATCTCGTCGCAGAACTTGCAGGAAGATAGGCGGTGGGAGATGTAGACGGCGGTCTTGTCGCCGGCGATCTCGTCGAATTTGCCGTAGATCTCCGCCTCGGCGATGGGGTCCAGCGCCGCCGTGGGCTCGTCCAGGATGATGAAGGGCGCGTCCTTGTAAAGCGCCCGGGCGATGGCGATCTTCTGGGCCTCGCCGCCGGAGACCTCCACGCCGTCCTCGGCAAGGTCCTTGTAGAGCATGGTGTCCAACCCCCGCTCCAGCGTTTTGAGGCGCTCGCCGAAGCCCGCGTCCGCCAGCGCCCTGTACGCCCGGTCCCGGTCATATTGTATGCTGCCCGCCACGTTGGCGCCCAGGGGCTGGGCGATGAGCCGGAAGTCCTGGAACACCACGGAGAAGAGGGCCATGTAGTCGTCGTACCGGTATTTGCGGATGTCGATGCCGTTCAAGAGGATCTGGCCCTCCTGGGGGTCGTAGAGGCGGCACAGGAGCTTGATGAAGGTGGTCTTGCCGCTGCCGTTCTCCCCCACGATGGCCAGCCTCCGGCCCACCTTGAACTTCAGATTCACATGGCGCAGCGCCCAGGCGTCGGCGCCGGGGTATTTGAAGGACACGTCCCGGAACTCCACGTCGTACTGCCGGTCGGAGCGCTTTTCCGTGGTGAGGCTCCCCTCGTACATGGCGTTGGGGATGTCCAGAAATTCAAAGGTCTTATCGAGAAAGCCGGCGTTCGTCTCCAGCGTCCCCGCAAGCCCGGTGAGGGAAAAGATGTTGGCGATCATGGCCGTGGCCGCGCCCACGTACTGGGTGACACTGCCCACGTCGAAGGCGCCGCCCCAGGCCTTGAGGCAGGTGAACACATAGACGAAGCCCGTGATCAGGGTGGTGACGCACACGCCCAGGCCCGCGTAGACGCCCATCTTCCCTCGGGCCAGCCGTCCGATGGGGCCGTCGGCGCCGAAGGTGGTGTCGGTTTTCCAATAGGCGCTGACAAGGTTCTGCTGTTCGTACATGCGGATGTCCACGGCGCGCTCCTGATCGAGGCCCACAAACCCGAAATGGCTGAAGAGCCGGTTGCCCAGGGTCGCCTCCTGCGCCGTGTCGCCCCAGCACTTCTCCGACGCGGCCAGGAGCTTCCCCGCCAGGGCGCTGACCGTGACCATCAGGGCCGCCAGGAGCAGGATGAAGACCGGATGATTGAGAAGCGCGAGCCGCCCCGCCGTCTCCGGGACGGGGGAGGTGAAGAGGCTCACAGTCAGGGCGGCGCCGCTGAGAAGGCCGGTGACGCCGCCCACCAGGTTTTCGAAGATATACGGCACCTTCATGAGCCCCCAGCCGGACCAGTTCTCGTTTTCCCGGATCTGCTCCCGGAGGTCGTGAGTCTCCTGCCTGTCCAGCTCTGAAAAGTCGAGGGAGAACATCTTGCGGATGAAGAGGATCTCTTTCCGGCCCCAGAGGTCGCTGAGCAGCGTCCCATACCGGCGCTTGAGGACGGCTCCCAGGAGGGAGACGAGGCCCACGCACAGGACCCCCGCGATCACCCATTTCCAGAGGACGTCCGTCCGGCGAAGCGTGGCCAGCTCCCGCAAAATCCGCGCGGAGAAGAAGACCGTGACATAGGGGGCTATGGCGTTCAGGAGGCCGGAGGCCGTCTCCAGCGGGAAAAACCGGGGCGAAACCTGATGGAGCGTGCGGACAGCCCGGAGATGGACGGCCGCGGCGCGGCGGAGCTTGCCTTTTTCTCTTTTTTCTCTCATCTTCAAAACTCCTTTCCCTCCTGATAATAGCGGCTTTGGACCTCAAAGAGCCTGGCGTACTCCCCGCCCAGCGCCAGGAGGCTCTCGTGGGTCCCCTCCTCCCGGATGCCGCCGCCCGATAAGAGGACGATCCGGTCGCAGAACCTGGTGGAGGCGAGGCGGTGGGAGATGAAGAGGGACGTGCGCCCGCGGGTCATGTCGTTATATTTCCTGTAAATGTCGTTTTCGGCGATGGGGTCCAGGGCCGCCGTGGGCTCGTCCAAGAGGAGGATGGGGCCGTCCTTGTAGAGGGCCCGCGCCAGCATGAGCCGCTGGGTCTCGCCCCCGGAAAAGAGGGTGCCGTCCAAATAGACCTCCCGGCCCACGTGGGTGTCCAGGCCGCGTGGCAGCTTCTCCACGGCGGCGGTCAGGCCCGCCTTCTCAACGCAGTCCGCGACGCGGCCTAAGTCGATGCCCTCCGCCCGCTGGGCGATCTCCTCCGCCACGGTCACGTCCAGAAGGGAGAACTCCTGGAAGACCGCGCTGAAGAGGGCATAGTAGCGCCGCCGGTCAAAGGCCCGGATGTCCTTCCCGTTCAACAATACGGCGCCCTCCGTGGGGTCCAGAAGGCCGCAGAGGAGCTTGACAAGCGTGGTCTTTCCCGCCCCGTTGAGGCCCACGACGGCCAGCTTCTCCCCCGGATGAACGGTCAGGCTGAGATGGTGGAGCGTGTCCGACTGCGCGCCGGGGTAACGGTAGGAGACGTTCTCCAATCTCAGCTCATAGCGCTCCGCCTCGGGGATGTCCTCGCCGCCCTCGAAGCGGAAGGGCTCCGGGTAGTCCAAAAACTCCCTGACCAGGGAGATGTCCAGGCTCTCCTTGTGAAGCGCGCTCAGCTCCCGCAAAATGCCCATGACCCAGGTGGTGAAGGTCGTCACCGCCGTGAAATAGAGGAGGAATTCGGAGACGCTCAGCCCCTCCCGGAGGGTCATACGGATGAGGACCACGTAGGCGATGCCGTTGCGGGCCGCGGTCAGCACTGTAGAGGCCAGGTCCGAAAGCACCTCCACCCGCTCACAGCGCAGGCTGAAATCCAGATAGAGATCGTGGATATTATCCAAAAGCTCGTTCAGCCAGTTTTGCAGGCCGAACACGCGGATGTCCTTGGCCAGCTCCACCGATTCCGATTTCCGGCGCAGATACGTTTTCTTCCGGTAGTATGCCTCTTCCTCCTCCCGGCGCTCGTACCGCCAGTTGACGGCGTACCGGGAGGCGAAGAACCCGGCCACGCAGGTGGCGGCGGTGACGAGGAGGAGCCAGACGCTCACGCGGGAGAGGATGCCCAGATAGACGATAAGGCCGCCCACGTTGGCCAGGAGCTTCGTCAGCGTCTCCCAGATATGCTCCGTGGCCTCGGAATTGCCCTCGCAGGCATTGTGCGCCTTGTCCCTCAGCTTGATAAAGTCCTCGTTCAGGGTATTGGAATAGGACGTGGTGTTGCACTTTTCGGAGAGCTTGCCGATGATGACGCCGCGCACGTCCACCCGGGGGAACACGGTGTTTTCGGCGATGTATTGGGCAAGCCCCTGCGTCAGGAAAAGCGCGGCGGTGAAGACGCCGATGGTCCCCAGAAGCGCCCCGATGGGGGCCCTCTCCTGCACGCGGGCAAGCACCTCCGGCGCGATGTAGAGCTCGAGCAGGTTCAAAAGGACATCCAGGGACGCGGCCAGGACGCAAAAGAGCAGCACGCGCTTTCGGTTTTCCCACGCAAGCTGACACATCCACCGGACGTTTTGGAGGACGTTGTATTTTGGTTTATCCTTTTTCTTCATGTTGTCTCACCTCGCGGGGTATCGTATCACAAAAATTCGCCCCCGGAGCGTTCTGGGGACGAATCGCGTTTTTCGGGGGACGAATCGCGGGATTTTACGTCTGCGGGAGCAAAATTTCCGTGGTGAACGCCCCGTCCTCGCTGTTGCGGCTCAGGTACCCGCCCAGGCGCTCCACAATGGCGTCGATGCGCACGAGGCCGAAGCCGTGGCCCTCGCCCTTGGTGGTGCGGAAAAGCCCTCCCTCCTTTTTCATCTTCTTCCCGGCGGTGAAGTTGGTAAAGGAGATGTAGAGCTGGGTGTTTTTCATGTCCATGTAGACCCGGATGAGGCGTTGATCCTCCGGCAGAGCCGCGCTGGCCTCGATGGCGTTGTCGAAGAGGTTGCCGATGATACAGCAAAGGTCGATCTCCGAGGATTTGAGCCGGACGGGGATCTGCGCGTCCGCCGCCACGGTGATGCCCTTGGATTTGGCCAGGGAGATCTTGGAGTTGAGGATGGCGTCGGCCATGGGGTTGCCGGTCTTGATCACCGTGTCCACGGTGGTCAGGTCCTGGTCGAGAAGGTCCAGATACCGCCGGATGGCGTCCCAGTCCTCCGCGGCGGCGTAGGCCTTCATGGTCTGGATGTGGTTGCGGTAATCGTGCCGCCAGCCCCGGATCTGGCGGTACATGTTGTCCACCTCCCGGTAGTGCGTCTCGATGAGCTCCCGCTGATAGGCGGCGAGGCGCGCGTCGATCCTTTTTGACAGAAGTCCCATATGTTCACCTCATCCGGATGATGGCCCGGTTCACGCCGTCATAGGCGCCCCGCGGCAGGGGGAGGACGGTCCCGTCGGCAAGCCGTATCTCCGTCCTGGAAACGCGGCTCACCTGCGTCAGATTGACGAGCACGGACCGCCCCACCCGGTAAAACCGCTCGTCCAGCTGCTCCTCAAGCCGGCCCAGCGTCATCTTGACGGTGTAGTCCTGAAGGGCGTGGACGGTCACGTAGTTGCCGAACACCTCGGCGTACCGGATCCGGTGGACCGGCACCCGGACCGTCTCGCCGCCCGGCTCCAGCGTGAGGACCTTTTCGTTTTTCGCAAGCCTCTCCGCCGCCCAATCCAGCACGGCGTGGAGCTTTTCCTCCCGCACCGGCTTCATGAGATAGTGGAGCGCCGCCACGTCGTAGCCCTCGGCGATGTAGTCGGAATAGCCGGTGACGAAGACGATCTGGACGGTGTCGTTTTCCCGGCGCAGGCGCTTGGCCATGGTCACGCCGTCCATGCCGCCCATTTCGATGTCCAGGAGCACGATGTCGTAGTCCTTTTTTTCGGCGTAGGCAAACAGGAAGCTCTCCGCGGAGGCGAACTCCTCGAGCCGCACGCCACATCCCGCCGCCTGCGCCCACCGCCGCGCCATGCCGCCGATGCTCCGCCGGTCCACGTCCGAATCGTCGCAGACCGCTATGGTGTACTCCATCCTCTCACCGCCGTTCCTTGAGTTTTTGGGCCTGTCAGGATTATACCACACCGCCGCAAAGTTTTCCACAACCATTTTGGGACGGGTTTTTTGAGAAAATCAAAAAATAGTTGTTGACAAACCGGGTCAGTTTTGTTATCATATCTCTTGCTGATGTGCCGGAACGCTGGTGTAGCTCAGCTGGTAGAGCAGCTGATTTGTAATCAGCAGGTCGGGGGTTCGAATCCGTCCACCAGCTCCAAAAACTGAATATGGAGGAGTTCCCGAGTGGCCAAAGGGGACAGACTGTAAATCTGCTGGCGATGCCTTCGGTGGTTCGAATCCACCCTCCTCCACCACAAAAGCCTCGATTTTGAGAACAAAATCGAGGCTTTTGTTATTTCTGGTAATCGCGGGATGGGGGCTGTACCCATCCGAATCGTCTATGTCCGGTTTTCACCGTTTCCCCGCTCTGACCCACTTCTGACCCCAACGGGATTTCGGAGCGGAAAAGACGGGATAGCACAAGGCCGTGGGATTTGGCGTCCCACGGCCTTTTTTAGTTATGGCTGTGTAGTTTTTGCTCATACGTTTGCCCCAATCAGCTTGCCCATGGTGGCGGCAGCTTCCTCCTGCATCTTTGTGGTGACGTGGGTGTAGGTGCGGAGGGTGAAACCAGCGTCATAGTGGCCCAGGATGGAGGACACCGTTTTAACGTCCACACCGTTTTGGAGAGCCAGAGTGGCGAAGGTGTGGCGGAGATCGTGCAGACGGATGTGCGGGAGGCCGGCGGACTTGAGGATTTTGTTGTGAATGGCGGTTACGGAGTCGGGGTAGTACATGCCGAGGGTGACTGGAGAGGGGAACATATATTCGATTTCCGGGTGCTTGGCGTGTTCCTTTTTGAGAATGTCCACCGTTTCCTGCGATAGAGATATTCTGCGGATGGAGGTTTCGGTTTTCGGTCGGGTAACTTTAACCCCTCCGCCCTTGACCCTGACGGCCTGTTTGCAGACGTTCAGGGTCATTGACTGTTCATCGAGGTCGCTCCACAGTAGGGCAACAAGTTCACCTTTGCGGAGTCCGGTGGTCAACTCCAGAAAGAACATCGCCAGCACACCTCGCCGGTCTGCTTCTCTGAGGTAGGCGCTGATGTCCTCCGGGTGGAGAATGTGCATCTCCTTCTTCTCTAATTTGGGGACTATGCAGTCCTCCGTAGGATTCCGCAGGATCAATCGCTCCTTCACAGCTCGTCCAAGGCAGTTGTGTAGCATCATGTGGAGGCCCCGGACGTAGCTTGCGCTCATGCCGGTGTCGCCGTCTGCCTTTTTCCTGATCCGACCCTTCGCCTTAACGTCGTTATACATCTTCTGTATGTCCCGTCCTGTTAGCTTCGCAAGTTTGATGCCGCCGATACGAGGCACTACGTGATGTTCGATGTAGTCCTCGTAAAATTCCTGCGTGCTTTCTCTGATGTGCGGTTTGGAATATGCCTCGTACCACGTCCGTACCCAACCGCCAACCGTGTATTCCTCAGCCTTCTCGATGTCAATCTCGGCGCATTCCCGGATCGCTTTCTTCAGCTTCTCCTTAACCTCCGCCTGGGTCCTGCCGAGGACGTTCTTCCGGATAGCCTTCCCGTTCTCGTCGCGGCCAGCGACATACCGACCTTCCCACCTCCCATCCGGCCTTTTTCGTATATTCCCCTCGCCGTTGGCTCTGCGTTTGCTCATGCTGCATGTCTCCTTTCCACCGTTTTTCGGCAAACACACAACATACCAGCTTTGCGGCGAAATAGCCAGAGCAAAAATGTGTACAAACGGATAACTTTTTACGGGTCCACTTCACGACGGCGGAAAACGCCTTGGAAACACGGGCGTTTCCGCCACTTCCGACTGCGGGAATAGCATAGCCCGGTCAAAACCGACTGCGCTTCTCGACCCCGGAAAAGCCCCGCACTGCGGGGCTTTGTGGCCGAGCCGCCGTCGCGCACGACGGCGGCTCTTTATCTTGTTCAATAATCGAACAGCCTTTTTTCCTCGAAAAAGGGCTGGAAATAAGCTTCGGCGTTGCCCTCCCGAAGCTGGAGATTATGTGCAGAGAGGAAAATTCTTTTTGCCCACAAACGCGCAACACAGCCTTTTACTGCACGGAGGTGTATGTTTATTACCCTCTGCCATAAAAGCGCACACGGGGGCGACAACGGCTTTACGGTCGCCTTGCTGGATCGTGTCCTGTCCATCCTTTGATGGGTCATTATATTTTCCACGGGACAGGGAAGGCGCGGTGCTGCGGGGTCGATGTTTGAGGCAGAAGATGATATAATTAGATTTACTATAGATTTGCCGAAATACGTAAAAAGGGACGGGAAATTTATTGTGGCTACACTGAGCGATTCCGTTACGGTAAGGTCCTTTGGCGTGGTGTCATGCAATTCCCGCGGGAACAGAAGGACACCATATGAGCACCAGAAAAAGGCCATGGAATATCTGGACAAGATAGACCGTGAGCCGGATTACAGCACATTGGTGGTCCTCCCTACAGGCGGCGGATTCGTTCATTAAATATTGTATGATTTTTCTCCCCGGGTCTTTCTTCAAGGGGGCATATGGATAGAACTGATCTGCGGCGGCAATCAGAACTATATGAAGATGAAGTATTGCACTCTACTGAATACAGTATGGCTCCCAAACGCGTTCTCTGCGTCTTATGGATAATAATATTTACTGTCTGCCCTTCTACTATCTACAGTCTTATTTTAAGGGAGAGAAAAATGCAGTCTTTGCGATCTTGACATTGATACCATGATTATATCTATGGAAGCGTAACTGCGGTCTCGCGACACTGCTCACAGAGGAGGTCTATACTTGTCGTTCTTCGTCTTATTTATAAAATCCCCGCAATTATTGGGAATCTCCCACCAGTTTCTCTGACATCAATATTGTTTGTTTTCGCTAAAAACTTTTCTCATTAGTACATTAGTAGTCATCATGGCTCCATCTTGCTTTGGGCGCGGTCTTTTCCTTTTTCAAGATCGGCCAAAGTGAAAAACGTCAAAAAATTTTGAAAATATGTAACAAATCCAAGAGTATAACACATATAAAAGTAGAGGTTATATAAAATGCTCTAAAATTGATCGACCGACGAATGCTTTGACAGGCAACTTGTTCAATTGGTCCCTGTTAAAACCGCGCCAAAGCCACGGCGCTTTAAAAAGAGAGAAAGGGTGCAAAATTAAATGAGCTTTTATAATTTCTTAGCAAAAGCAGATCGGAACGATTCAAAAGAAGTTTTCTCGGCATATGGTATTAAGAATTGGGATAATTGGAATTATTCAAAGAACAATCTGATCGTAGGAGAAAACGGTGCGGGGAAATCACGCATTTTAAAAGCCGTGAGAGAAATATGCCGTAAAAGTGAAATCCCCTGCATATACATGGACTTTACGCAGATATCGGGGGATTACTCAAAAAAGGATTCTGCCAGTAGAAACGCGAGCATTTTATCGTCACCTCTTTTGTTTCACGGAGCTGTTGAACAGGATATATACTTTGACTTTATTCCGCGCATAGAGGAAGACACGGAAATTTTTTCGTCAAAACTCATGGAAATGAAGAAAAACTTTTCAACATATCCGGTAGCAAAAAAGCGGTTTGAAAAAGTCAATGATATATTAAATCATTACCTGAGTCGTTCATTCGACCTTGATACCGACCCGGAGAAATGTCTTTTGACCTGCAGAGAAGCGGATCGGCCGCCGATTTGCGTAGAAGAATGCCTTGCTGAAATGTCGCCCGGTGAAAGATGTATCCTTTATTTCTCTCTGGGGATGATGTGTTTTAGATCCGATGAGGAAATGAACGGCGAATATGTGCTTTTGCTGGATGAGCCGGAAAACCATGTTCACCCCAGGATACTGCGAGCATTCATCAGGGACATCAAAAAAGCGCTGCCCGATGTGTGTAAGATGATGATCGCGACACACTCCGTTTTTCTTGTGCCCGCGTTTAAATTCGAGGAGATCATCCATGTCCAGAACGGTGCGATATCCCGGGCGACCGGGTCACTCTATCCGAAGCTTTACGGTGAACTTGTCGGTGAAGATTCATCTGATGATCAGGAAAATCTCCACACCTTCTTTGCTTCCCTGGACTCCTGGGGGTACGCCGAATATCTGGCTGAATGCCTGGCGGAAGAACCCACCGTCCGCGACGACCCGAATGACAAAGATCTACAATTTCAAAAGATGAACGCGGTATTCTGGCCGTCGGTAGAAAAATGGCGCGAAAACAACACCCCATTACATATTTTGGACTATGGCGGCGGGAGAGGGCGAATCGCCAAATGTCTTGAGTTGTATTTGAAGAATAACAATATTTCTTTGGACAACAAGTTAATATATGATGTGTATGACCCAACCCCCCACCCGGAAGAAATGCCGAAAGCGGCTTGGATGGGGCAATATTATAAAGAAATCGGTAATCTATCCGAAAGTAAATATGACTTCATTCTTCTCATGAACGTACTCCATGAAATTGACGTAACGGAATGGGCCGACTCGTTAAATGGGATCCTATGCCTCGCAAAAGAAACCGGAACCATTATTTTCGGTGAACGGGCCGTTCTGAGCCGGGGTGAACGTCCGTTTGGTAAAAGCGGATATCTTGTTTTAGATGAAAATGAGCTGAAATGTCTATTTGGTAACGACGCCGTAACGGAAATAACGGTTTTTCGTGAGGGAAAGGATCCGACTATCAGTTATTCCATAACGGTAAGCAAAGCCCATAAGGTCGAGCAGTCCCATGTTAAAAAAGCTGTAGCGGCTCTTTATGGGCGTATGTCATTCCAGGTGAACAAGTATATCAATCGTGCCGTTAAAACGCCGAATGGCAGAAATTACGCTTTTTTCTGTCAGGGCAAAATAAATGCTGAGCACGCGCTAAGGCTCCTGAACAGCGCGCTGTCACTCGCGAAATATCCAAAAGAGACTCTGAACGGCCTCATAAACGAATACTCCGGCGAAGAATTGGTAAAAAGAATCACCGAGCGCGCAAAATATGATGATGAAGAGGGCAAGAAGTGCGCGAACTGGCTTGCCAATCTTAAAGGATGAAGTCTGGAGTGAATGAACTATGCAGCGTTTTAAATTTGACCCGGCAGTAAAGAACAGGGAGATTACCCTGGAAACAGGCCATGCGGCGCTGGATAAGCTTTCTGAATACATATGCCTCGAGCACACGAAGGGAAAGATACCGCTTATCATAGCCGGCGCCGGCATTTCCGCCGCAAACCTGAGAAAGACCGAGAGGACATCAGACGGGCCTCAAGAGATCCTTTTTGAAGGCGGGCTACCCTGCTTGGGCAGAATGATAAAAAAAATATCAGAGCTCGTTTTAACGGCGGCGGAAGAGGCGGGCCCCCCTGACAAAGAGCTGAAAAAGCTGGAGGACCTTTTTCAAAGCGCCAATTCAAGCGGCGGGAAGCTCTTGGATCACATGGATCGGGAATGGTTGGGAAAGGTCTTCTCCGCCCTCTCTGACAGTCCGAGCAAAGCCGTCGCGGGGATATGGGAAAATTTTTGCAATTGGTTCTTCTTTGATTGCTGCCAAAGCGGGGAGCATAAAGGCGGCGCCCTTGACATCAGCACCTCTGACAGCGCCAAGGAGATCGCGAAGCTTTACAGCAAGCTCGACGCCATTTGCCTTTCTGCCAATTTTGACGATTTTATTGAATTTTCCCTGGCCGGAGAAGCTTGCATGGGGCGCGGTATATCCCTGTTTAATAAAAAATACATCGATCAATACTTCAGACGTGTGCGGCGTAACCGCGACCGCTTTGATGAGCCGGCGCAGAATCGGTGCGTGCTTCATGCCAACGGCGACGTTCTTTGGCTGCATTGCAGCGGAGACAAGGATGAGGGGTATTGTCCACAGCGGGGAAAGTATATGCCCGCGTTCGCGAATCGGAAGAAGCTGAGCCGGGATGACATCCTGAAATGCCAGATTTGCGGCAGCCGGATGCTCCCTACGATGACCATGCCCGGCACCTATGAAAAGGATCACAATACCAGGCAGATCCTATCGAGTATCTGGGAGCATATCGCGTCTAAAATATCCTGCGTCATAACGGTAGGATTAAGCTGCAATTGGGATGAAGTGCTTCTAAAATTTATTTTGGAGCTCCTCATAGAGCGTGATATCCCTCATTTGGATATCAACAATTTTTCAGATCCTGACTTCACCGGTAAGACCGCGCTGTATAAAAGGGTCGTCAGCGAACCTCGATTCCAGTCATGTTGCATTTGTGCCGACGCTCAGGAAGGACTTTCCGCGTTAAACGAGGCAATAGACACCAGTCTGCGATCGGCGGCAAACGTGTATGAAGCGGATTCTGTCGAGGAGCATGGGCTTCCGCCATTCGCGAAAGAGGCACACGAGCTTCTTGAAAATGAAGATGTCATAAAAAGGCTTATGCACGTCTCTCAGCTGGGGCTCAAAGCCTTAATCGTCAAAGACGCGCAAAAAAATAACCGTTGGACGCACTCAAAGGAGGTGGCAAGTAACGCCTACCGGCTTTATCACCGGCTTTGTGAGAACAGCGGCAAAAAGGAGACGCAATTCGAGCAGGTCCTTCTTTATATGGCGGGGCTTCTCCACGACTGCGGGCATTTGCCCTTCTCCCATCTGTTGGAGGATGTTTTCGAAGAGCTTTCATGGGGATTTTCAAATGGGGAAAAGCCATTCAAGCATGACCAATTCAGCAAATTACTTATCCAAAAAATGTGTGCCCAAAAGAACAGCGGTCTCAGGTCATTTCTTGAGCGTTATGGGGTCTCTCCGGAAGAAGTCATGCTTCTTATAGAAGGAAATTACGGGGTAGGGTATCTTGACGCGCTCATTAACAGCGCGGTCGACGCCGATAAAATCGCGTATATTTTTGTCGATGCCGTACAGATGCAACGAGCGCTTATGCTGGATAAAAATGATTTTATTGAGAAGCTTGCCGAGCACGCGTATATTTCGCAGGAGGGAATGATCGCCTTTGACGGTTCGTCCGCCTGGTATTCTCTAAGATTACTTGACGAGAGGAAACGGATGTACGACGAGCTTTATTTGGACCCGCGCATCAGGTGTATAGAAGCCGCAGCAAAATATATTATCACAACATATTTTGTGCAGAAATTCAACTCTGTTGATTTTGACACAACGATCGTGCGTTCCTACGGAGAAATGACGCTTTCCGACCTGTGCGCCTACCGGATCCTTATGGCGGTAGACGATATGATCAAGATGTCAAAGGAAGACTATTTGCCCACCGATTTATCCTCATCGGTCGGAGAAGTCACCAAGCGTGGGCTGGCGCGCTGCAGGAATATTATTGACAGCCTGGACGGAGGCGCTGAGGAAACTCTTGAGGAAAAGAAGCTCCTGTTCAGAATGTATTCACAGCTTGTCGGCGACTGGACAGGCGAGGATGAATACGGCAACGGGGAGTTGACGTCATATCAGGATCCCCAGATCCAGGAAATGGCTTCTCAGTTGACCTATAAGCAGCTTTCGGATGCGCGGAAGAGAATCATACTGAATTATCCGGGCGTATTGCTTATCGATCTATATATGCCCACTAGGTACTTTGCCACGCCGCTTTCGCGTTATAAGCGTTCCAGGCTGGATGGCACAAACTGCGCGGAGGATACGATCATGCTTCCCAACAGCCACAGGGAACAGTGGATGAACGAGGACAGTTTAGCGACGATCACGCTTTCCGAGTACGAAAGAACTTACGGAATGAAAACTAACAGCGCCCCTGTCTTTCAGGTCTTTCGGATCGGGCAGGATAAAGCGGACTGTGAACACGCGATCAATATGTTAAAAAAGGAACTTCAAAAAAAGATAGAGACCCGGAATCGGGGTGTAAAAAAGTGACTGAACGACTTTTTGGGATTTCCTATGCTTTTTCTGAAATGCCGGAAACGAAAGATATTTCAGAAAAAGGATACGTTGAGTATTCTCCAATTGTAGTTTGCTATGAGCAAGAAACCGATTCCCTGATTAAACTGCAATATCCGAAACCTTTTCGCGCTTATTCAAAAAACATGGAGCTGTATCCCGGCCACCAAGGGTATTATCGTAATCTTCATTCTACAGCCAGAGAGAATCAGGAGCGGCTTGTGGCCGATTATATCTGCGCGCTGATCCTGAATAAGCTCAGAAGCAATCCAGATGATCACTGCGTCTTTATTATAAAAGACGCTTTTGAATCCGAGAAATTCGTGGGCCGTTTAGGATATTTGGGGCTGCCGTTGGAGAGAGTGACGCTTTACTTTGTATCACGGGATTTAAAAGATATGCTCACAAATTATATGTCCCCCTACTCGCTGGACGGGCGCAACGATTTGACTGTGTTGCAAAAATATGGTCAAATGATCCATGGTCCGTTTTCGGAAGACGAAGAAATCACGATGCTCTACACATTTTATTGCACCTTTGAGCACCGCGATCTATATCCGCTGAGAGTTAATCTCTTTGCCCAGTATATGGGAAGGACGGCACTCGACCACTGCAAAAAAGAAATGGAAAAATATTTTTTTATGCCTGGCATGACCGCGGTGTGCAATATCGAGGGCGGAAGAGATTCCGAAAAAACCCGGATACCGATCGTTCTTATGCGATGCGAGGAATATGTGGACCAGTTAAAGAAAAAGGCGGTAAAATAAATGGATAACTATAAAAAAGTGGGAATCGCCGCGTCAGGAAACACACGAGGCGGAATGACGTTTTTTTCAAAAAGCAGTCCGAGAACTGATTATGTCTTTGTGGACGCCGAAGAAGAGAAAAAAATCGTCTTTGAGGTCATTAACGAGGTCGCCCAGAACAGAAGCCTTACGGATCCTGACGCAGTCCGTTTCATTGAGGACGGGGACGATTTGACGCGGCAGAACGTATATGTTTCCACCGCGATACCGGTTTCAACGTTAGGCCCCGGTAATAAGCCATATTACGATCCCTATATGATCGCCGCTCCGGGGTCAACGGTCTATGCCGCGACATCCGAAATGCTGTCTGCGGTTTATTCCATCGCTCCCGAAGAAGGCCGGGAGAAGATAGGATATATCCTGCATCGGGACGATGTCCCGATCTATCTGGATCTTGACGATATGATCATTTCGCAGTCGCACATGGCCATCGTAGGGCGCACAGGCTGCGGAAAGAGCTGGTTCACGACCAGGTGGCTTGATAAGCTGAAAATGAAGTATATCGTTTTTTCTCCTACGGACGAATATGATAGTCTTTCCGCTCCGCAAGACATATTATCCAGGCAGGATTTTTCTATTCCGTTGTCCCCCAGCGTTATAAACCATGTCGTTGGTTTGACCACAACGGAATTGAATTGCCTTAAAGAGTTTATTAAAAGAAGCGGTCTAAAAAGCGGAAGCTATTCAGGCGAGAAGCTCAGCCTGCTGATTGAGGATTATTACAGGGCAACAACCAAAGCGAAAACTCCTCAACTTTCCATGTTGGGAAACTGGTCAGATGAGTTTTATTCCCTGCCCCAGTATGTAATCAGCTTAAGTCGAAAGATTGCTGACCTTGGCCTGAAAGTATCTGTATCGCCGGAGCAAGATCCTATTATCAGGCAATCAACTGTATTCAATATGCAAGGGTGTAAGAGGGTGGAGGAAGAGCAACTGATATATAGCGTGCTCCTCCCGATTTTTGAGAGGCGCAAGGCAATATATAAAAGCGAAGAGCGTGATATCCCCATTGACGATCGTATTATTATCGTTCTTGAAGAGGCACAGAATTATGCCCCAAGTAACCGCTCCACGCTTTGCAAGGATCTGCTGGTAGACATTGCCCGTGTCGGGCGAAAATATGGCATGCACATTGTTATGATTAGTCAACGCCCAAGATATATAGATCAAACGATGCTCGCGCAGTGTGGTTGCAGCCTATTTTTTCATCTGCCAAATCCGGAAGATGTAGAATATGTGATGAGCGCTGCAGCATTAAACAGATCCTCTACTTTCAAGGCCATGATACAAAATTTTGATACCGGCCAGTGTATCCTTGTCAGAGCGGCAAAATCCGCGTTGGATTTATTATGCAAAATTGACTTCTAATTTTTTAGAGTAAATCAACTCACACATAGATAAGGTGATGCAAAACCGCTATACTTTCAGCAGGCTTCCAGAAAACAATTACGGAAAAATGACGCACATGCGGCGTATTTCTGCGCCTATCCATTCCACATCCGGGCTGGTGTTGGTAAATGGCAAGCCCCATAAGCATAAGAGAGAATTGCTTTTCAGAGAGCGTGTGGTTACTCATTGAAAACACGGCATTTCTGATTGATATGTCAATAAATATTGCCACATTAACAATTTGAATTAATGCTGTTATGCTCGCCGCTTTGCGGTAACCGCAAAACATGGCTACTATTACTCCGTCAGCTTTTTAACTGCCGGAGTAATTAATGCTATGCGGGCAAAAAATGAGATATTCGTATCAATATGCGCAAGAATTGATGCTACAGGTATGCAAAAAGCTCTGGAGCAAGTAGGCCTTGTTAGAGAATGCGGGCAAAAGAGGCAACAAGTCTAATTTTTCTTATTCCATTATGGCTTATGTGAAAAACGGGTTTTTTTGCAAATCAAGGTTACAAATGCGCAACAAGGGCCGTTTTTTAAAATGTCCTACCCCTTGCCCTAAACCCGCACACGGGGGGCAACAACGGGGCGACAGGGACGGTATCATTGAGGGGGATTGCTTGTATAATACTGCGCCTGGGCGGTCCAGAGGGCGTGGTATTGGCCGGCGGCGTCGGCGAGCAGGTCCTTGTGGCGGCCGGTCTGGACGATTTGGCCGGCGTTAAAGACGGCTATCTTGTCGCAAAACCGGCAGGAGGCCAGGCGGTGGGAGATGTAGACGGCGGTCTTGTCGCCGGCGATGGCGTTGAAGCGGCTATAGACCTCATACTCCGACACCGGGTCAAGGGCGGCGGTGGGCTCGTCCAGGATGATGAAGGGCGCGCCCTTGTAGAGAGCCCGGGCCAGGGCGATCTTCTGCGCCTCGCCGCCGGAGATCTCCACGCCGTCCTTGTCGAAGTCCTTGTAAAGCGGCGTGTCCAGGCCCTTCGGCATGGCGCTCTCCCGCCCGTCGAACCCCGCGCGCTTCAGGCATTCGTCCGCGCGCCCCCGGTCAAACTCCGTGCTGGCCGCCACGTTCTGCCCGAGAGACACGGCGAAGAGCCGGAAGTCCTGGAACACCACGGAGAAGAGGGACATGTACTCGTCATAGTCGTATTTGCGGATGTCCACGCCGTTTAATAAAATCTCTCCCTCCGTGGGGTCGTAGAGGCGGGTGAGGAGCTTGATAAACGTGGTCTTCCCCGACCCGTTCATGCCCACGATGGCCAGCTTCTCCCCGACCTTGAACTTGAAGTTGACATGCCGCAACGCCCAGGCGTCCGCGTGGGGATATTTGAAGGACACGTCCCGGAACTCCACGTAGTACTCGTTATCGTCCCGCTTCTCCACGGTGAGGGTGCCCTTGTACATGTCGTTGGGGATGTCGAACCAGGAGAAGTAGCGCTTTAGATACGTGTCGTTGAGAAGCGTCATCTGCACGAAGCTCACAAGCTCGGTGACGGCGGAGATGAGCAGGGTGACGCAGGACACGTACTGGGCGATGGAGCCCACGGACACTCCGCCCCGGAGGGAGGCAAAGATCAGGATCATATAAACGCCGAACCGGAGGCCGTAATCGAATACCTTCCCCACGGAATTGAGGAGGCTTGCGGGGATGTCCGTCCGGGCGAGCGCCCGGCTAAACTCGTCTCCGAACCGGAGAGACCGCGCCGCCAAGTCCTCCGCCATGCCATAGAGCCGGATGTCCTTGCCGTTGGTATACCCGCTTATAAAGAACCCCAGCTTTTCGCTGCGGATATTGGTATCCACCAGCCGGTCGAAAAAGACCTTCATGATCCGCTCGCTCCGCGACTTCAGGAGCATACCGGCCAGCAGGGTCAGAAGAACGCCGCCCACCAGGGCCAGCTTCATCCACAGGGGGATGGTTTTCACGCCGAAAAAGGACGCGGTGAGGGTGATGCTGGCGGCGATTTGCGCGGTAAGGAGGATGAGCGCAGCCGTGCCGTCTTTCAGATACCAGTAGTTGTAGCCCGTCTGGGTCTCCTTTCGGATCCGCTCCCGCAAAAGGGCCGTGTCCCGGTCCTCCACGCTTTTGTAGGCCATGTCCATGGTCTTCTCCGCGTAGCGCCACTCCAGATTTTGGCTGAGCTCCTTGTCACCCACCGATTCCCTCTCCCGGAACCAGGCGACCAGAAGGCCCAGCAAAAATGTGAGCCCCACCGTGAGGGCGGCGTACAGCGCCAAAGCTCCCACGGGCCGTCCCGCGGCGATGGCGTCGATGAGCCGCGCCGAAAACCAGATGGGCACGTAGGGCGTCACGGCGGAGACAAGGGCCTCCAGCATGAAAAGCACGGTGTACGCGGGGCTCATCTCATACAGCAGTCGAATGCCGCGTCCAAAAACGCGGATATGTTCCGAAAGCTTCATTCCTCCGCACCTCCCTTGTAGTCGTCCCTGTACCAGCAGCTTTGGATCTCAAAGAGTTTGCTGTACGCGCCGCCCAGGGCCATCAGCTCGTCGTGGGTGCCTTGCTCGGCGATTTCCCCGTCCTTTAAGAAGAGTATCCTGTCACAGAATCTGGTGGATGCCAGACGGTGGGAGATGAAGAGGGAGGTCTTGCCCCGCGTCATAGCGTTGTATTGGAGGTAAATCTGGTTTTCCGCGATGGGGTCCAGGGCCGCCGTGGGCTCGTCCAGCACCAAAATGGGCGCGTCCTTGTAAATGGCCCGTGCCAGCATGAGCTTCTGCTTCTCCCCGCCGGACAGGTCCGTGCCGTCCTTATCCAGCTGCTTGTCCAGAACCGTATCCATACCCTTTGGCAGGGAGTCGATCTTATCCCCCAATCCGGCGTCCCGGAGGCACGCCTCCGCCCTCTCCCTGTCGCCGCCGCCGTCCGTCCGGCTGGTGACGGTCTCAAGGATGGTGAAGGGGCCGGTCCCGGCGTCCTGGAAGACAGGGGCGAAGAGCTTATAATATTCCTCCCGCCGAAAATCCCCCGTGGGTACGCCGTCCAGGCGTATCTCCCCGGAGGCCGGAGCGTAAAGGCCGCACAGGAGCTT
>CANROC010000021.1 GCA_947632175.1 uncultured Oscillospiraceae bacterium
TGCCATGAGCGCATCTCGGTCCGCTACCCGCTGACGGAGCTTCTGGGCGCGGCGCTCTTCGCCGGGACGTTCCTCCGCTTCGGCCTGACGGCCTACACGGCGGAAATCTGCGTCCTCACCGCGTGCCTCATGCTCCTCTCCTTCATCGACTACGACACCATGCTCCTCCCCGGCGCGCCCATGCTGGCGGCCCTCGTGAGCTGGTGCGCGTTCCTCCCCACCCACGCCGACTGGCGCCCCCGCGCCCTCCACGGCGCCCTCACCGCCCTCATCGCCGGCGCGTCGCTCCTCCTCATCTCCCTCCTCATGGACCGGATCTTGAAGAAGGAGACCCTCGGCGGCGGCGACATCAAGCTCCTCGCCCTCGCGTCCCTCTACCTCGGCCCCTGGCCCACCCTCCTCATGCTGATCCTCTCCTGCCTCCTCGGCCTCCTCTTCGCGTTATGCTCAAGGTCCACAGACCACCCTTTCCCCTTCGGCCCCTCCCTCGCCGCCGCCACGTGGATCGTGCTGATGTGGGGGGAACCGGTCATAGAATGGTATGTGGGGTTGTTCTGAGGCGGCGAAAGGTTTGCGGCTTCGCCGCATTCTTTAGATTCCCCACCCGCCCGCCCCCGCCGCCGCCAATAATTGCGCCTCCGGCGCAAACCTCTTTTACCCCCTTTTCGGAAAAGGGGGGGCAGGGGGAATTCGAGCCCCCGTCCCCCGTCCCCGCCGCGCGGACAAATCAAAGCCGCGGCGCAGCCGCTCCATTTTTACCCCCTTTGGGGCAAAGGGGGGCAGGGGGGATTCGAGCCCCCGTCCCCGCCGCAGCGGACCATGATGTAGAGAGGGTGATGCTGGTGCCCACCGACGAAATGCTGAAACAACGCGCCAGAGAGCTCCGAAACAATGCCACAGCGGAGGAAAATGACCTCTGGTATAAATATCTCAGAAACCACGAGGTCAGGTTTACACGTCAAAAAGCAATGCCCCCGTACATTGTTGATTTTTATTGTCCCAAGGCGCGTCTGGTCGTTGAGATCGATGGGTCCCAGCATTACGAACCTGATGGGATCGCCCATGACGAGACGCGAACGAGGTTTTTGGAGAGCCGATACGGGGTCAAGGTGATTCGTATTCCCAACAACGAGATCCATTCCAATTTATCGGGAGTTTGCGATTACATAGACCAGGTCCTCCGGGAGCGCATGGCCCAAATCGGCGACAGGAAGACCTCCGCCGGAAGGCAGCGTTCACCGGAAGCGGCAGTTACGCTCAACGAGCTCGAATACCCCGCCGCTGCGGCGGCACCCCTTTTTCCGAAAAAGGGGTAGGGGAATAAGGATGCGGCTTCGCCGCCTTTAAATAAATTGCGCCTCCGGCGCAAACCTCTTTTACCCCCTTTGGGGCAAAGGGGGGCAGGGGGGATTCGAGCCCCCGTCCCCCGTCCCCGCCGCAGCGGGTAAATCAAAGCCGCGGCGCAGCCGCAACCACTTTTACCCCCTTTTCGGAAAAGGGGGCAGGGGGGATTCGAGCCCCCGTCCCCCGTCCCTGCCGCAGCGGGTAAATCAAAGCCGCGGCGCAGCCGCAACCACTTTCCCCCATTCTCCTGAAAGGAGTCTCAACTATGTCCAACAAATCGGTAGGCTTCGATATCGGCGCACGGACGGTGCATGTGGCGGTGAACGACGGCAAGACCTTGCGCGTCGTCAACGAGCAGACGCCGGAGGGGCTGGTACGGGAGGGGCAGATCCTGTCCCTTGAGGCGATGAGCGAATTTCTCCGTAACCTCAGGAAAGATCGGAAGCTCCACTGCAAAAAGGCCTCGCTGGTCCTGCCGGCGTCCCAGTGCTACTGCCGGCGGCTCACCACGGCGTATATGTCCGCCGAGCAGCTGGCGTTCAATCTGCCCTACGAGTTCCGGGATTTCATCTCCGGCGACAAGGAGGACTACTATTACGACTACGCGGTGGTGAACACCGTCGCCGGCGAGGACGGCAAGCCCCGGGAGCTGGACCTGATGGCCGCCGCCGTGCGGCGCGACCTGATGCTGGACCTGGAGGCCATGTTCAAGCAGGCCGGGTTCAAGCTGGAGTCGGCCATGCCCGAGGAGCTGGCGTACATCAACCTCATGCGCGCCGGCGGCCTGACGGACCACGGGCACTGTCTCCTGGACCTGGGCCACAGCTCCGTGAAGTTCTACATCTTCGAGGGCGACCGGTTTGAGAACATCCGCGCCCTGGATTTCGGCCTGGAGGCCCTGGACCGCGCCGTGGCGGACCACTTCAGCGTGGACGAGCACGTGGCGTCCTCCTATCTCCGGTCCGATTACAACGGCTGCACCGGGCTTCCCCAGTGCATCGACATCTACAATTCCATCGCGGTGGAGGTCACCAAGGCCGTGAACTTCTACCGCTTCAACTCCGGCGGCGGGGAAGTGGAGCATCTGCACCTGTGCGGCGGCGGCACGCGCCTGTGGGCGCTGGTGGACACGCTCCAGTCGCAGCTGTCCATCCCCGTGGAGAGCATCGACGAGTGCTGGCCGCTGCTGGAGGACGAGTCCTCCGCCGAGGCCGCCGTGGCAGCCGCCGCCGTCGGCGCGGCCATCCAGTGAAAGGGGGCGAGGAGCATGGCCCAACAGACCATAGAAAGAGCGCCCGAGGCGGCGCCCGCCGTGACGGAACCCGTAAAGAAAAAGCCCGTAAAAGGGAAGAAGCAGACCGCGCCGGTGAAGCGCACGCTGAACCTGGCGTTTAAGGAAAAATCCACCATCGACTGGCGAAAGGCCGTTGTGGGCGTACTGGTCGTGGTGCTTTTAGCCGGCGTCTTCGCCAAATTCGCCGTCATGGACCGGTTCGACAAGCTGGAAAAGGCCGAGGCGGATTTAGCCGCCATGAAGGCGCACCTCGAGGAGACGCGTGAGGCTTACGCCGACTACGACGAGGTCCGGGAGCAGTACAACCGCTACAACTACACCGGCTACGACAAGACCATCGTGGACCGGCTGGACGTCCTGGACATCCTGGAGCGGCAGATCTTCCCCGTGTGCAACGTCACGAGCCTCTCCGTCTCCGGCGCCACCGTCACGCTGAGCCTTTCGGACCTTGACCTCAACCAGGTCAGCCACCTCATCGTCACATTAGAGGCCGAGCCCCTGGTGGAGCGCGTCTACGTGCCCGTGACCAACGAGGGCGAGGCGCAGGGCATCGGTACCGCGTCCATGACCATCTATCTGGTGAACGCCACCACCGTGGAGAAAGGGGGAGAGGCGCAATGAGGCAGAACGTCATGAACCACAAGCTCTCCAACCGCGAAAAGGTCCTGCTGCTGGTCCTGGTCCTGGTGCTCCTGGTGGGCCTCTACTTCTACGTGGTCCACTATCCCATCACCAACCGCCTCAGTGAAATCGAGCTGGAGCGGGACGACCTGCTGGTCTCCCAGGCCGTGGCCGACACGCGCCTCCAGATCTACAACGACATGCAGGCGGAGCTGGAGGAGATCTTCGCCATGCCCGAGGAGGAGATCACCGTCATGCCCGCGTACAGCAACCGGGAGACGTTGCTTCTCTACTTCGACAAGATTTTTGCCGGCACCAGCCAGGTCCTGAACTTCGATGACGAGCGGGAGACCGACAACATCGTGGAGCGCACCGTGCGCTTCAGCTTCAACGCCGACAGCTACGCCAAGGCCCGCCAGGTCCTCACCGACCTCACCGTGGGCAGCGGCTACCGGTGCCTCTTGGATTCCCTCACCGTCAGCCCCGTGGAGGGGAACATCGAGTCCGGCGCCCTGCGCATCTCCGGCACCATCACCTTCTACGAGTACAAGGCGGGCTGAAAACGGGGATGTTATGGTAACTCAGGGGAGAGTTATGGTAACCGAGATTATGTAAACTTTACATAAAACCGAAAATTTGAGGACAAAAAAGCGGAAAAAGAGGGAGAAACTTACCAATATTTGGGGCCGACGAAACCGTCGGCCCATCGGTGCGCTTCCAGAGGCTTACAGTTTTGACGAAAACCGCATGACCCGCCGGCGACAGAGTTATGGTAACCTGCGGTGTTATGGTAACCGAAAATTCTTATGTAACCCACTGCTCGGGAACGTTTTTGTGAGGTGCGATATGAGAGTTTTGAGAAAAAATAGGGAAAGCAGGGGCTTCTCGTTAGCGGAGCTTCTGATCGTCGTGGCCATTATCGGCATCCTTTTGGCCGTCGCGGTCCCCAATGTGCTCTCATATTACAGGGAATTGAAGATCACCGAGCTGGACGACGACGCCCGGACCATCTTCCTCGCCGCCCAGAACCAGCTCACCGCCCTCGTCAACAGCGGGGAGAAGCTTGACGGCATTGGCGAGACTGCCTCGCGCCTTGCAAAAGCCGGCGATCCATCTCCCAAGCTTCACTATGTGGAGTACAAGGCCGCCGACGCAGCCACCACCACGCCCACGGCACCCAGCGCGACAGGTTTACGTAAGATCCTCCCCGGCGGCGCGGTGGACACCCACTTCCACAAATACAACTATGTCATTGAGTTCGACACCGAAAGCGGCGCCGTCTACGGCGTCTGGTACTGGGAGAAGGAAGACGGGTTTGAATATACCAAAGACGCCAAAACCGATAACCAGAAAAAGGAAGCCCGGCTCAAGAACAACCTCATGGTCGGCTTCTACGGCGGCGACCAGATCGACCGCCTCCAGTTCTCCCACCTCCCTTATCCCTCCGTCCAGCTCATCAACGCCGAAGAGCTGCGGCTGGAGATCACCGTCCCGAATATTGAGAAGGCCACCGGCGACTTCACCATCACCGTCTCCGCCGACGACGTGGTACTTCTGGAAGACGCGAAGCTCAAGAAGAACAACATGGGCACCGTCGTCCTTGATACCCTGAAGGTCACGAACGCCTATTCTGCAAGCTTGACGGAAGCGAGAAATAATGCCAGGACCGCCAGCGATTGGGTCGTGGGCATGAAGTACAAGAAATGGAGAGAGGCGCTTGGCGAGCTTCCTCTTCCCGGCGACGACATCACCCTCACCGTCAAAATGTCCTACACGGGCGAAATTGACGGCAAATCCCTCACCCCCTCCACTTTGGTTGTTACCGGCAACACGCTGTTCGAAAAAGTGGAAGAAGATTCCACCGGCGATAAAACCGCCTACATCGCCTACGGCCGGCATTTGCAAAACCTCCATGATAGCGGACCCACATCCACCACGGACGGGATTGCTTGCTCCGGTGTTTTGGACAATGTATCCATTAAGAAAGCTGAGCAGACGAAGAATATCAATTTCGCATTTCTAAATAACACTGGTGATAATAACAACGATGTCTATTATTGGGCCAGCATCTACGGCAGGACGGCAGCCGGTACCCATGACGAGAAATATATTTCGCTCCATCCCATTTATAATAAGAATCTGACTTTTTACGACGGGCATGGCTTTGAGATTCGCAACATGGATACCGGACGGAATTACTATGGAGGAATGTTCTCCTATATCGTCGGCGGGACTTATCAGAACATTGTCCTTGTCAATCCCCATATTCACTCTGACTTTACAAAAACAGATCTTGGTTCGACGGTTGATAAGCAGTTGACAGCCGGAGCGCTGGTGGCAATGGTCAAGGGTGAAGTTAAAATTACCAATTGCCATGTCTATAACGAGTATGTTGAGGACAAGGATAAGAATGTAAAGCCGGAAGGCGACTATGCAGAAAATCCTTGGTTTGGTGCCACTGGTTTTAATTTGAATGGATTGAAAATAAAAGACTCAAGCGGTGATGCGGTCCAGTATAAGGATACAAACGGCGATGGAATAGTTGATGAGATAGTGCCCATCGAGGGCCTGTATGTTGAGAGGCTTCAAGAGATGCCGCATATTGGCGCGCCCGGAGCGGGTTCCATGTCCGGCGGTTTGATTGGCGAGATCCAAAGCGGTAGTACGGTGACTATCACCGGTTCCTCCGCCGCCGTTATCAACATCGGCGCGAAAGCCGTGGGCGGTCTGGTAGGGAAGTCCGCGGGGAATTTGACCATTGATAAGTCTTATTCCGCCAGCTTTGTTTTCGGCAACCGGAACGTGGCCGGATTGGTTGGATTTGTGGAGGATACGACGGCAAATACCACAACCATTACCAACAGTTATGCCGCCGGCGAGATCGTGAGCGGGTACGACAAGGGATTCAAAGGCGCGGGACTGCTCCATTATAACGAGGAAGCAACCACAGAAACAACGCCAACCAACATTAAGGTTGAAAACTGCTACGCCGCTGTCCGGTACAATGGAGAGGGTGTAGATGGTCTGCCTCGAAGGGACGACCAGGAAAAAAGAGATAATAAATTTTACGTTGTAGGGTATATCTATGGCACGTTTAAGGGTGACAATAGTAACCTGTATGTAAAGCAAAACGGCATATCCTATGGATATGACATAAAAGGCATTACGGTTACTGGTGGTAAGGGCGGAGAGTATATTACAGACAAGGGAGACGCCTCCGCTTGCGGCACTCCTATCACCACTGCCGAACTGACTGCAAAGGTCACAAGCGGCTTCGGCGGTGAATGGAGCACTACACCGGGTACAACAGCCAACACCCACGCCTATACCCTCCTGACCGAGACGAAGGCGTTGGAGGGGGAGGCATACCCCTACCCCATGCTCAATGTTACGAAAAACGGCGTCACCACCGTCATGCCCCACTACGGCGACTGGCTGGAGGAGGACCCGACGGCGGCTTCGCTGTGCTATTATGAGAAATATGAGGGGGACACTTTCGGCGTCTGGGGCTATGTGACCGATAAGACGACGGACAATCAAATACCGCTCAACTCCCTCAAGCCCGGCGACCCCGGCAAGGGCCCGTATGCCATAGCGGACGGCTACTGCGTGGCCGTAGAAGACGGCGCCAACCTGATCCCGCCGGAGACGATTACGGTAGGGTCGGAGACGTATAATGTCGATCGCACTTCCATTGGGACCACTGATAATGCAGGCAAAACCTACAACCTCTATCGGATCACGGGCCTTGACGGCATCACAGTAGGCACAGACTATTATTACACCGCGACCGTGAGCGGGCAGGACTATTGGTTCAACCCGTTCTTCGCGTGCGAGGTGTTGGAAGCGGACGGCACAATGCCCACAGCGCCCCAAGCTAAAGAGGGCGCAAAGGGTAAGGACGATAATACTTCTACAGCCGGTGTCGTCATCCGCACCGCGCGCCAGCTTGCCAATTTGGCGTCGCAAACCGGGTCAACATTGAAAGCAGATAACCCCGCCCAGCTGCGTGCCTATACCCAGCTGTTGGATATTGATTACGAACAGTATGAAACCTCCATCAAGGGACAGAGCGGCGGCACCGATGCCCAGTCCCCGGCGGCGCTGAGTGGTGCCGGAAGCTATAACGGCAACAGCTTTATCATCAAAAACCTCTTTATCCAGGGAGACAGTAAAACCGGCCTCTTTGGAGAGTTGTCTTTAAGCGGCACTCAGGGCGTCAGAAACGTTTTCCTGGTGGACGTGACCGTAAACGGGACGGGCAGTAATGTGGGCGCTTTGGTCGGTTCCGCCGCAGGCAGCACGGTTATAGATAACTGCGGCGTTTACGCGAGCAGCGCGGAGAACTATAAAACTCACTCTGTGACCGGTAATACGACCGTCGGCGGCCTCATCGGTATGGCGGGGAGCACTACCGTTATTAAGAACAGTTTCGCTGCTGTACAGGTCAAGGGCGATACAGCCGTTGGCGGCTTTGTCGGACAAATCAATGGGAACAAAAGCAGCGGTTCTCTTGAAAACTGCTATTCCGGCGGATTTACCGAGAGCGGAAAGTATGAAGCCAGCTCGGCGAATGTAACCGCTAACGATACTAACGGCATTGCCGGCGGCTTTGTCGGCAAACTGATGAACTATTCCAATGATAATGGAGGCAATCCAACCTACAATGGCCTTAAATTCCAAGGAACGATTTATACCACATGCTCTGTGAAAGGAGCAACTGTTGGGCTGTTTTCGGGGCAAAATTCTGAAGGAGCGGGTACAGGTCAACAGACGATCGAAGATGCTTTGACCGCCACCGGCCTCACCCTCTATGCGACGGGTAAGGCGTTCAATGCTGACGGAACTGACGCGACGGCGCGGCCGGAGACTTACCTCAAGACCGGCAGCGATGTGCCCAAGGCTGTCGGCACCGGCGTGACGGCGTATCCGTATGACGGGACGCTGAAGGATCCCGGTTTAGACACGGGTACATATCCGTATCTGACCAACCTCGACGAGCACCACGGCGACTGGGCGGACGTTTCGGAGCCGGTGCCGGAGATGATGCTGGCGTATATTGAGGAATACGTTGGCGTCACCGATCCCGGCGTGTACATGGTGAACTATAACGGCACGGTTGCGGACGATGTGCAACATAATATTCAATTCGGTGCGGTCGTGAAGAACGACTATTACAGGATCCTCAGTACAATTGACTTGAGGACTGGCAGCAGCGTTACTGACATTACGCTGGACGGCACACCATTTACAACAGGTGACTTGGTATCTCAAGGCACGGTCAAAATTGGCACTACCGATTACTATGCCTATACGCTTGGCGCCGACTGGGACAGCGCGGCAAACTACTACCACAAGGTCGAGTTGAAACTGGCGACTGGCGAGACCAAGACCTACCTCTACAACCCGTCTTTCGCCTGCGAGGCGTTTGACGTGACCGATGCGGCCGGTACAGTTACAACAACAGATATCCTCCCCAAGCCCAACGCGGGCGGGACTATAACGTACACCAATACGGACGTGTTGATCAGGTCCGCGCGCCAGCTTGCCAATGTGCAGGCGTATACCAACCACACGACCTATGGCGCCACCGCGCAGGAGTGGACCTATGACCAGCTGCTGAATGTGGACTTCGACGGCTACACGGGCACGCTGGCTGGGGGCAAGAGCGACAGCGACCGTCTCGGCCCCGCCAAGCTGACTACCGGCACCTACAACGGCAACGATCTCACCATCTCCAACCTCTACCTCGGCGCGGGCACAATCGGGTCGGACGCATACGCCGGCCTCTTTGGGACGGTCAATGGCACCGTCAGCCACGTCCTCCTTGTCGATGTCAACGTGAACGGCGACGCCACCGGCGTTTCCGCCCTTGCCGTCGGCGGCCTTGTCGGCCAGCTCAACGGCGGCAGCGTGGACAATTGCGGCATCTATGTGTCCAATAAGGATAACTATGGCAAATTCACCGTCTCCGGCTCCGGCGGCAACGGCGTCGGCGGCCTCATCGGACAGATGACGGGGGGCGCCGTCACCAACTCCTTCGCCGCCGTGATGGTGCGGGGCACCGACGCGACAAATGGCGGCACTGGCGGCACCACCCTCACCAACCCCGCTGGCGGCTTCGTGGGCCAGGCCAACGGCGGCGAGTTCAAAAACTGCTACGTCGGCGGCTTCGTGGGCGCTTCCAAGACCTACGACGACGCTTCCATCAACGTCATGGGCAACAACCGCGTGGGCGGCTTCGTGGGCAGCATCTCCGGCACGGTCAAATTCACCGGCACCAACTACTCCACCGCCTCCGTGGGCGGCCCCGACCCGGCCAACCTCGGCCTCTTCGCCGGCAACGGCACGCCCTCCGGCACCGGCAGCACGCTCTACGCCGTTGCCAAGGCGTTCAAGAGCACCACGACCGGAACCTCGACGACCTACGACGACGTCGTCGCTCCCAGGGACGAGACTGCGTACCTGACGAGCGCCCCCGAGGCAACAACGGTGACAACGACGAACGTCTACAACCAGACGGGCGATTTCCCCTACGCCAGCGGGCAGACCGAGCACCACGGCGACTGGATCGGCCTGACCAAGGGCGTGTATTATGATACCGTGGTCCAGAACGCGGGGACTTCGCCCTCGCCTATTACCGGCTACTATGCCAACGGCGCAAGCGGTTTGGACGGTAGCACCGGTAGGCTTGCCGCTGGTAATGCTAACGACGAATTATTGGATTACGCCACGGACGACGGGTATATGTTCCTGTCGGAGACGGACCTGGGCGAAAAGGTGGCTCTCGGCATCAACGGCGCCAGTTTCCCAATGAGCAGGGTAAGGCTGACCACGGAGCTTGATGGGAACCAGTATGCCTACTACGTCCCGGCGGACGCGCTGAACACGATGCCGACGGACGGATATTACTTCACCGTCACCGTCAACGGCCAGTTCTTCACCGCCAACTTCGCCTTCGCGGGGGAGATCTTTGACGGAAAGGATGTTGACCACAGCAAGCCGGCGAAAAAGGACCTGCTGACGACCGCCGGCGTGATGATCCGCACCCCGCGCCAGCTGGCGAACCTCGGCATAGCCACCAACAACGGCACCGAAGCCGGCAAGGCCCTGCGCGGCCTGAAGTATGTCCAGCTTCTGGACCTCGACTACCGTGAAGGCAAATACGACAAAACCAAGATGCCGACTATCACGGACAAGGCCGGCAAAGAGTATAACCATGTCCCCATCACGCTTGACGGCCCAGATGCCGGGTATAACGGCAGCGGATACACGGTCCGCGGCCTGCTCCCCGGCACGCTGGTAGACGGCGAGTTTGCCGAAAACGGCATGTTCGGCAGCGTAAAGAACGGCGCAACGCTGGAGAATATCACGCTCGTCAACGCGAGAGTGGTGACGGATAATGATGTCAATAACGCCGTGATGAACAACGGGACACCGAGTGCAAGCAGTAGTAGTGGAACTCTTCGCGTGCTTGGAGATGATAATCTGACTGCGCGCAAGGCAACAACAAATGAAAATTTTACCTGCAGTGATGGAGATTTTAATTTCAACATTTATCTCCAAAAAGATTCGGAAATACTGGACAGTGGGAATAAAACGATTAATGGGACAACAGCAAAAAAATATGTTAAATTTAAGGGTAGCGCGAAGATAAGCAATGGAGAATTGATTGATGGGATTGTTTTCACTACTAATTACAAAGCTTCGGTGAATGTCTGGTGGACAGATCCTTCTAAAACGGATGTGCGACAAGTGAGAATCAACAGCTACGATTTTTCCAAAAAAGAGTTGACTGAAGTCGAAACTTCAACAAACGGTGTAGTAAACGACCAAATAGTACATTCGACATTTGAACTGTCTTATGCTGGTACATTCTGCATCGGAAGTAAGAGCAGTGGTATCAATATTTATCGTATAGAGATAACAGAGTATACGCCTGCTGGTCCTGGAACAACACCTCCGGTAGCGGCCAACACGCCCACAGGGACAACTATACCCACCACCGCGAGAGTCCGCGCCGGTGCTCTTGCCGGCATCGTGGACGGCGCGACGGTCACCAACTGCGGCGCATATATCGAGGCGGAGACTGGTACGGGAGCGACTTACAAAACCGCTGACGAGGCGTATAACAGCTGTCTTGTCAAGAACGGCTACAAGAACAGCTCCGAGGACAATGTCGGCGGACTGATAGGGGCCGTGGAAAATTCCACCGTCACCAGCAGCTTCTCCGCCGTAAAAGTGCAGGGCATGAACTTCGTGGGCGGCTTTGCCGGTAAGCTCGGCGGCGACGGAGAGACTACCATTGAAAACTGCTACTCCGGCGGGCACACGCATAACGGGTCGTACTATGACGACGACGGTGCCATGACCAACGTCAGGGCAGACGGCGAAAACACCGGCGCGGGCGGCTTCGCGGGGCTTGTTTCAAAGAGCGGGACCGTGGTATTCAAGGGCGTAAACTATACCACCAGCTCAGTAGGGCTGAATGGAAAGGCGACAGTGACCGCGGTTTCGAATCCGGAAAATGATAAAGACACAAACGACCCGCAGGTCAACAATGTGGAGACGGGCACTACGATCGGCGCGTTTTTCGGCAGGGTGGAGTATGTGAAGAATCATACCAACATCGTCACTACCGGCGCCATCAACTATGCCACCGGCACGCTGTTCAGCAACGGGAGCGCGATCAAGCGCAACGCAACGGCATCGACGACAAACGGCTATCGGTGGGATACAGATAAATGGATTAAAGCAACAAGCGAAAAAAAGGCGTCGGTCCAGTATGTGACGGCGGATGAGAGCTTTACAAACGCCCTGGTCACCATGCTCGATCCGAGGACGTCCGGCGGCGACGCGCCGTATGACTCACTTGGTGACACTTACCCGTATATGGCTGCAAAAGCCGCTGACGGGACGACTGAGCTTAAGCACCACGGCGACTGGACGAATAGGCTGGACTTCATCTATTATGAGGTGTACGACGAAGACCACAAGGTCGATATGGACGCAATAGCCAACGATAAGACTGTAAAGGATGATAATCTTGTTAAACTAATAAACGATGAGAAAATAGGCTTTTACGGGGAGCTGCGCGGCACTGGAGTCATCAACACGCTGCGTGATGATACTGTTGTCTACGACAGTGGCTATATGGTGGTCAGCGATGCAGACATCGGACCGGTGGATATACAGCTCAGGACAGAGTATACCAAGGAGGGCGAGAACAACCCGAACCACTACAATCAGGGCACGATTCTGAATATTAAAGACGTCAGAGATGCGGGAATTGGCGATGGGGTGGACTATGTCTATATCGTTCCTCACAGCGTTCTGAACATCGCACCCAGTGACCACTACTACATGCTGGCGTACGTGAACGGCGTGACGTATGTATTCAATCCGCACTTTGCCGGCGAGGCCATAAATGTGGACCTTATTGACCTGGATGGCGTAAAGAACAACACTATCGATCTGGACAAGGTACGCGTGAAAAAGGGGCTTGAGTATGTTGACGCAGCAGGTGTAAACCACGATGATGTGAACGGCGTCGCCATCCGCAGTGCCTGGAACTTTGCCAGTATCGCGAGATACAGCCGCTCCAGTAACAACGGAGCCATAAAGACAACTATCCGCCAGATGACCTTCTACCAGCTGATGGATATTGACTATACGGAGTACAAACAGGGGAAGATATACGACGGCAACGACAACAACAGGGTAAAGGTGGGCGGCGAGAACAAGGATAAGTCCGGCTCCAGCTTTATCTACGGCAATGTTCCAATCATTCTGGACCACGGCACATATGAGGGCAACGGCCATACCATCAAAAACGTCTACCTCTCTAACGACAGCGGAAACGACAACAACTGTGTCGGACTGTTTGGAACGCTCACGGACGGAAGTAAGGTCAGAAACCTGACGGCTGAAAATATTTATCTGACCACAGGAAGCTCGAACGGGTCGGCACCGATCTACATGGGCGTTATCGCCGCAAGTGTGGACGGTGGCTCTACCATAGAGAACGTGAAAGTGTTGAGCCCCACGTTTGATTTGCACAGGGTACCGGTCCTCAAAGAGACAAAAAATAGCAGTGGCGATAAAGTGTATGAGTGGACTTATGATTCAGCACAGGCCAATGTCAGCGCCATCGGCGGTATCGTTGGAAAGCTTATTAACGGTTCTGTGACAGGTTCTGCAACAGAACCTTCGGTAGTCAACATCAGTATTAACCTTGACAGTGGCAGATACTACTACTTGGGCACTGATGATAAGGATGAAAACACGGCAAGGAACTCGCTTGAGGAATATGATACGAAAAAATCAACGACCAAACCGGCAGACGCACACCAGGCCAAGAGTGTGGTCAAGGACAATACCCCCATCAACATCGGCGGCGCGATCGGCGAGATCGACGCCTCGGCGAGCGGGGCCAGTGTCAGCGTCAAGAACGTCTACGTGGTCAACCCCAGCATTAACGCGAACAATGAAATTGATTCCGGTAACGGCAACATCGTCGGTGGCGTGATCGGCAAGGCGGACGGCGGAGAGTACGTACAAGGGTCGTTCGACCCGACGACCAGCCGGAATATCACCATTGAAAACGCCGGGACGTATGTGGACGGAAGCAAGGCTGTTCCTGCGACGGACAACCATACGGCGTACAACACATTTACTGTCGAAGCCAACGGCGCTGGCACCGACGACCTGACCGGCGGCTTTGCGGGACGTACGGACCCGTTTGTGAAGCTCATCAAATGCTTCGCCGCGGTGAAAGTCGAAGGCGGTGAGTACGTCGGCGGCTTTGTCGGGGATCTCCAAGGCTCTTACATCGAAGACTGCTACTCCGGCGGCCACACCAAGGATGGAGAGTACAAAGACCCTGCCAACGTCAAGGGCTCCGGCGACGTCACCGGCGGCTTCGCCGGAAAGATCGAGAATACCACTGATAATAGCCTTGTACTCAAGGGAACCATCTACACCACCAGCTCCGTGAGCGGTACGGGCAAGGTGGGCCTCTTCCAGAGCGGCGAGGACAACAAAAACGCTGTCAAGAACGCCATGGATGCCGGCGGTGCCACACTCTACGCCACAGGCGAGGTCATAAGCGGCACGCATATTGACGAATCCAACTACCTGCTGACCGGCTCGTCAATACCGAGGCAGGACAACACGGATCCGACCAAGTTCACCACTTCGCCGTATGAAGACGAACTGATTACCAGTAAGGCTGTCTTCCCCTACCAGACGAACCTGCCCGAGCACCACGGCGACTGGATCGACGTTAACAGCGCGGGAGCGTTCTATTATGAGCTCGAGGGCGGCGCGTACCACTTCTACACCGTGGACAGCGCGGGCAAGATCGCGAACGGGCTCACTGACGAGACTAACGGCGCAAGAGCCGGTCAGGAGATCACGCAGTGGGGCTATGGGTACTACTACGCTGACGGCACGACCGATCCGGCAATCGCCGGGGCGACAGAGGCGGCTGCTGGCCTTGTGAACGCGCTGGGGAAGACAGGATGCAAGGTGATGGTGGTCAATAATGGTACGAGTACGGCCAACGCGGATCAGACGTGGACCATCGGCGGCAAGACGTTCACGGTCAACACGGCGTATGCCGCGGCGATCGCGGTCGATACGGGCACGTCGGCACCCTATCAGATAAGGACGAAGGGGCAGCTTGCGAATATCGGCGATAGCAACAGCGAGAGCTTTGTCCAGACCCACGACATCGTCTTTAGCTCAGACAACACCCCCATCAACACCTTCCAGGGCAACTACAACGGCGGTTTCTACCGGATCCTCAACATCACAGCGCCGGTGTTTGACACGCTGGTGGGTAGCGCGAACATCCACAACGTGATCGTCTACGCGCCGCAGGGGTATGGCAGCAAAACCATCACCGGCCAGGGCGGGATCGCGAATACGTCCACCGGCAATGTGACCATCGAAAACACCATCGCCGCCGGCTTCACCATCGGCCAGGGCGACAATGCCGGCGGCCTTGTGGGCTCGGTTGGTGGCGGTACGCTGACGATTACCAACTGCGAAGCCACCAACACGCTCAAGGGCGCCAACGCCGGCGGCCTTGTGGGCCTCGTTGGCTCCGGCGGTACATTGACCATCACCAACAGCTACGCCGGCGGCAGCATCACCGGCTCCGCCACCAGCGCCGGCGGCCTGGTGGGCTCCGGCACGGCTGCGAGTATCACCTACACGGACGTTTACGCCTACGTGGATATGACGGCACTTACCGGCACGCCCACGATCTACGGCATCGGCCCGGGAGCGACGGGCGGGGACGGTTTGTACTGGAAAGACAGACTGCCGAGCGGCGCGAGCGTCAGTGACGATTCAAGTAACGCGGTGGAGCTTAACGGGCTTAACGGTACCGGCGGAGCGGGTGAGTACATAGCGCCGGACAGCACAGACTTCGACAAGGGGCTTACGCCGCAGACGGAACCCTTCCCGTTCGTGGCGGTCGTGACGGATGGTACCAAGACGTACCATTACGGCGCGGTGCCGACGATCAACACAACAAAAGCAGCGGGGCTGTTCTATTGGGAGAAGGAGGTTATTGACGGAGTAGAGCAGTACCACATCTATGCGTATGGCGGTGAGATCGACGACAGCGGTGGTACGCTTGCAGTTGAAAGCGCTAAGCTGTTGGCTGATACGCTGTGCCATAGTCACCATTTGGATGGTGAAAGAGCGAGCATAGTAGACAGCGGGTACGGCGTGTTCTATTCGGGCGATGTGCGCGATCTTAAGTTGAGCACAAAGGACGGACCTATTTACGATGTAACTTCTCTTGACAAAGTTGACTCAGTTGTCGAAAATGAGCTACTCAGCGCAGCTAAGCTTGTAGATGGCACAAATGTGTATATGTTGCCGGAATCTGCAAATTCCGGTAAAGATGATACATGGACGTTGGGGAAATTAGACAGTAGTAATAAAAACAAAGACATAGGGCTTGGCAATATTGAGGTATGCCAGTTGTACGGAGCGGCGATAGACAAGAAATTTGGCAATGGAGGTGATGGTGGAATTGGTTCTGATGTTGCCAACATACCAGTACAGATTCGTACAATTGATCAATTGCAAAATATTAAGGATTTGAATAACTCGACAAGTATAGAGTATTTCGCAATCACGCACGATTTGGACGGAACAGCGTTGACTTCTGATTATGAGCCGGTAACATTAAAAATAAACGTATTTAACGGGGGAGGGTACAGAATCTTCGACTTGAATATTAACCCGTCAAGCGGTGATGCGGCTTTATTCAACGAAACAAATGGCAAAACGATTAAGAACGTCATACTCTATTCCACAGACGGCAATGGGGAAATCACGTCCAATAACGGCAACGCCGGAGGCATTGTCGCAACTTTAGGTAATGCGACAATAGAAAACTGCGTTGTCGCGGGGTACACCATCTCAGGGACAAAGTATGTTGGAGGAATTGCTGGAGAGGCCAATAATAGCAATGCAAAAATTATAAGCTGTGCGTTTGTTGGTAATTTGATTGGTACAAGCGCGAATGGTATCGGCGGTATTGCAGGATTAATGACAGCAAATTACAATAATAGCGGTAGTAGCGGTAACGACGGTTATTTGAGGAATTGCTATGCCGGCGGAACAATCACAGGGAACGCTACACACATTGGAGGTATCTTCGGAGAAGGAAATTTAAAGAACGAAAATAGTGGTGACGTAAGAATCAGCGGTTGCTATACCTACATGGATATGAGTGGAGCAAGCGGGACTAACGTTTATACGATTGGTAACGTTGATGCAACCAATACGCGTCTATTTGACGCCGGTACTTGCTACTACCTCGATGACAGCAACCGTATTCCAACCGGCGCAACGCAGCAGGGGACAGGCAAGAGTTACGACGATCTGAAAACCGCGCTGAGCGGTGATTCGATCGGCACGGCGACGAGCAGCTATGTGCCTAACGGCAAACCCGCCGGAAGTACAAATAGCGCTGACGGAATGAAGGCTCAGACCACCAACTTCCCGTTCCCGGCTGTGGTGCGTGAGGTCAACTCTGACGGCAGCTACACCGCTACCTACGTCCACTACGGCGAATGGCCTGCGGATCCGGCAGGAGGCCCCGCCGGCGATCCCGGTATCCCGGAGGGCCCCGGGGTGATCTCCGCGCCGCTGGAGGCGCTGGTCCCGCCGGCGCTGAAGCTTCCCGATGAGACGCAGGAGGCAGACCCGGAGGACGACAGCCACACCGAGGTCGTCCGCCGCCGCGTCCAGACCGCCCTCGTCCGCCGCGCGAAAAAGCGGACCCAGGAGGTATGACGCAGCCCTCAAGATCCCAAGCAAGGAGGTGACACGCGCATGAGGCGCGCTGCCGAGAAACTGAAAAGCCATTCCGGGGCGACGATCCTGTTCGCCCTCCTCGTCTTCATGCTGTGCATCCTGGCCGGGACGGGGGCGCTGACCGCCGCCGCGGCCAACTCCGGGCGCTATACGCACCTGAAGGAGGACCAGCAGCAGTACCTGTCCGTCAGCTCCGCCGCCAATCTCCTCAAGACCGAGCTGTCCGGTAAGACCTTCACCGCAAAGGTGAGAGTGACGGAGGAGGTAACATCTGATTCCAGCGGTGCGACCACAACGAAACGAACGGCAGAGTGGGTTGCACCGGCGGGAGGAGGGAACTCCTCTTATGACGGCGACAACTTAAAAACGTTGCTGATTGGCCAGCTTGAACAGCTGTTTGAGTACGGCGTATACAGCAGCGCAGGACCACTTGATACCACCAGTACATTCCATGTGATATCCACCCACCCCACAAAGTTGGAAAAAAAACTCACTCTTAACGCGGGCGGTGATATTCCCGCAGTCACGGCAAATCTGACCATGGGAACAGACGCGTCCGACCTCACCGCCAGCGACTTCACCATCACCGTCGTGCTCAACGACGGGCAGAAGTACGCCACCACCCTGACGCTTGTGGCGACCTTCGCCGCCGGCGCGGGGGAAAACGGGCTGAATAGCACACAAATCAGTCAGGAAACGACGGAAACCGGCGGCGTGAAGACCACGACCACCGTCACCGAGTACGCCATGGAGGTCCGCTGGCTTCCGGGGAACGCCCACGTGGCCGCCGTGCCGGAGCCCCCGTCCACCACGGGAGCGGGAGGTTGACCATGAGGAAGCTTATGAACAGGCTGCGCTCCCGCGCGGGGGAGTCCTTCGCCGAGGTGCTTGTCGCCCTGCTGATCGTCGCTTTAGCGGCGCTGCTGCTGGCGGGGATGTACTCCGCCTCCTCCGCCCTGGACAAAAACGCCATGGAGAGCGACAAGAAGCTCTATGAGGCGGTGACAAAGCTGGAGACGACCACCGAACCCGGCACAACGGGTCATGTCACGATCTCGGGAGAAGCCCCAACGGCGTCCGACCCGACCATCCCCATCGAGATCTACACCGAGGACGGCCTGACCGCCTATCAGGGGAGGTGAGCGCCATGAGAAAGAAGCTTCGCTCCCGCCGGGGGTTCAGCCTGACGGAAGTGCTGATCTGCGTGGTGCTCCTGGCGCTGATGAGCGCCGCCGGCGCCACCGTGGCCTCCGCGGTGCTGAGCACCCGCAACGACATGTTGGAGACCGCCGACGCCCAGGTCCTGGCCTCCACCGTCCTGGAGGCGGTGTCCAACGAGATCCGCTACGGCGAGTACGTGACGCTGACGACCACAGGCAGGACTACCACGCTGACCCTTACCAGCTCCACTTTCGGGGTGAATACAGAGTTTTCGGCTGAGAGCGGCCATGTCACCGTCGCCAGCAGCGTCATTACCTCCTCGACGGGCGAGTCCTATAAAAAGCTCCTCCCCGACAGCGCCTACACAATGGGCCTTACGGTGACGGGTCTGACTTTCGAAAAGGGCGACGGAAACTCCGTCAAGATCACCGTCACCCTCCAGGGCCGTGGGGACCACGCCTGGACAAAGTCCCTGACGGTCACCCCCCTGAACGGCCTCACCGTAAAGACATCTTAAAAACCGCACCCTCCCCGCCCCGGGGAGGGCGGCGTTGTGTTCAATTTGATACATTTGGAAAGGCAAACTATGGCAGTCAAAAACAAGCAGAAGATCCTCATCGTGGACGATTCCGAGATGAACCGCTCGATCCTGGCGGACATGCTGGGGGAGGAGTACGACATTCTGGAGGCCGAGGACGGCGTCCAGGCGGTGGGCATCCTCAGTAAGCAGTATTCCGAGCTCTCCCTGGTCCTTTTAGACATCGTCATGCCCAAGCTGGACGGCTTCGGCGTCCTCTCCGCCATGAACCAGAACGGCTGGATCATGGACGTGCCCGTCATCATGGTCTCCGCCGAGTCCGGCTCCAAGCAGGTGGAGCGCGCCTACGAGCTGGGCGTCACGGATTTCATCAACCGGCCCTTCGACGCGCTGGTGGTCCGCCGCCGCGTGGTGAACACCATCCTCCTCTACGCCAAGCAGAAGCGCCTCATCGGCATGGTGGAGGACCAAATCTACGAGACGGAGCAGAGAAGCTCCCTGATGATCGACATCCTCAGCCACATCGTGGAGTTCCGCAACGGCGAAAGCGGCCTCCACATCCTCCACGTCCGGACGCTGACGGCCATGCTTTTGGACCTTGTGGCAGCCAAAACCGACAAATACGCCCTGACGCCCCGGGACATCTCCCTCATCTCCACCGCCTCGGCCCTCCACGACGTGGGCAAGATCGCCATTGACGGGGCCATCCTCAATAAGCCCGGGCGGCTGACCCAGGAGGAATTTTCCGTCATGAAGACCCACACCACCGTGGGCGCGGAGATGCTCCAGGCGGCGGTCCCCGGCTGGATGACCGACGAGGAATACGAGCTCATGAAGACCCACACCACCGCCGGCGCGGACATGCTGACCCAGATCCCCGTCCAGCACGGGGAGGACCTAATCAAGGTGGCCTACGAGATCTGCCGCTGGCACCATGAGCGCTGGGACGGCCGTGGCTACCCGGACGGGCTCAAGGGGGACGAGATCCCCATCGCCGCCCAGGTGGTGTCCCTGGCGGACGTCTACGACGCCCTCACCAGCCCCCGCGTCTACAAGCCCGCTATCCCCCACGAGGAGGCATTGCGGATGATTTTAGACGGCCAGTGCGGTCAGTTCAACCCTCTCCTGCTTGCCTGCTTTACCGAGAACGCGGAAAAGATCCGCACCGCCCTGGAGGGCGACGCCGCCGAGGAGATCCAGCAGCGCAACCTCCGCAGCATCTCCGAGGAGGCCCTGCGGGGCGAGGGCGGGGCCGTCTCCGAACGGACCCTGCGGCTTCTCGACTACGAGCGGATGAAATACCACTTCTTCGCCGCCATGAGCGAGGAGATCCAGTTCGAGTATACCGTCTCCCCCAGTATGATGACGCTCTCGGCCTACGGCTCCAAGATGCTGGGCCTGGAGGAGATCTTCATGGACCCCCAGCACAGCGAGCAGCTCATCAGCATCGTGGGTAAGGACGCCCTCGACGAGATCGTCGCCCGCCAGCGGGAGACCACCCCGGAGGCCCCGGATTCCTCCATGGAGGTGCTCGTCCACCTAAACGGCGAAAACCGCTGGTTCCGGGTCATCACCCGGTCCGTCTGGTCCGGCGACGTGCCGCCCCGGTATACAGGCCTCCTGGGCAAGGCCATCGACATCCACGAGGAGAAGATGAAGCTCCGGGAGCTGGAGCAGAAGGCGTCCCTGGACCCGCTGACGGGCCTTCTCAACCGCGCCAGCGCCCGGGAGCACATCGAAAACCGTCTCCTCACCCACCAGGAGGCCCGTTTTGCCCTGGCGGAGATCGACATCGACGACTTCAAGCGCGTCAACGACGAGCTGGGCCACATGTTCGGCGACCGGGTCCTCCAGGAGCTGGCCCGGCGGATGAAGCACTCGGTGCGCGCCTCCGACATCTGCTGCCGCGCCGGGGGAGAGGAGTTTTTCCTGTTCCTGGATTACAACACGGACATCGAGCACACCGTAGAGCGCATCTTCGGAAGCCTATGCTTTGAGCTGGAGGGCCGGAGAATCACCGTCTCCATGGGCGTGGCCCTGGGGACGGCGGCGGGGAGCGGCTACGTGGACATGTACAACGCCGCCGACATCGCCCTCTATACCGCCAAGAACAGCGGCAAGAACCGCTTCTGCTTCTACGACGAATCCATGAAGGACCTGACGCCGTGACATGAAAAAAGGAGGAACCCCATGACCTTACAGGAATGCTACGCCGCCCTGGGCGGGGACTACGAGGAGGTGCTTTCGCGCCTGCGCAGTGAGAGGCTCATCCAGAAATTCGTCCTGAAATTCCTGGACGACGGCTCCTTTGACCTCCTGACCGCCTCCATGGCGGCCCAAAACCGGGAGGAAGCCTTCCGCGCCGCCCACACCGTCAAGGGCATGTGCCAGAATCTGAGCTTCACCGCCCTGGGGAAGAGCGCCCACGACCTCACCGAGGCCCTGCGGAACGGCTGGGGCGCCGACGCCCCCGCCCTTTATGAGACGGTGAAGGCCGACTACGCCCGCACCGCCGGGGCCATCCGGGAGCTGAAAGCCTCCCTGTGCCTGTGAAAAGCCCGATTTGAGTTATAAAAGACGGCAGAGAAAGGGGGCGAGCGCTTGAAAAAACGCGCTTTCAGGGAAAACGGCATGGCGGCCACCGTCATCCTCATCGCGGTGATGGTGGTGCTGCTGGCGATCTCCTATTTCTTCATCAGCTCCACCATCAAGGAGCGCTCCCTGGGGCGGCTGGAGGAGGGCGTCAACACCGTCATCACCGAGATCCGCGCCAAGCTTGCGCGGGACAGCCGCATCCTCAACGCCACGGCGGACATCCTCTCCGCCGCCGACGAGTTCGACGAGGAGTCCACGCTGGAGCTGATGACCACCGTGGGCCCGCTTTTGGAGACCATGCGCATCCGCGTCCTCCTGCCCACGGAAACCATCCTCTCCGCCGACGGCGCCGTCATCGACGCCTCCCAGGTGGACGATCTGTCTTTCGCGGCGGAGTCGAAGCTGGGGGAGCACATCTCCAACCGGGCGTACAGCGCCTACTACGGCACCCCGGTCCTCCGGCACTTCGTCCCCGTGGTCCGGGACGGGGAGACCGTGGCGGTGCTCTACGGCGTCACCATCCTCCGGGACCTGCCGAAGACCATCAACATCGACAACATCTACAACGCCTCCGCCCAGGTCCTCATGCTGGACACCCGCAACGGCGACCTGCTCATGGACACCCGCCATGGGGAGCTGGGCAGTCTCTCCGACCTCGCCACCGGCCGCCGCACCAAGGGCGGCGCCACGTGGGAGAGCTTCACCCGGGACATCCTGGCCCTGGGCACCGGCTACGTGATCTTCCGAGGGGAGGACACGGACGGCTGGGAGTACCTCTACTATGCCCCGGCGGGGGTCAACGAGTGGGCCATCGGCGTCTCCGTCCCGGAGCGGGAGGCGTTCTCCAGCGTCTACGCCGTGCGGAACATCTGCGTCCTCCTGGGCGTCATCCTGCTCGTCGCTTTCACCGCCTATTACGCGATCATGCGTATCCAGGCCAAGCGCGGCACCGCCCACGCCGTGGAGCGGGCGGTCCTGGAGGAGAAGCTCCACAAGGCCGAGGCGGCGGAGCGGGCCAAGACGGCCTTCCTCAGCAACATGTCCCACGACATCCGCACGCCCATGAACGCTATCATCGGCTTCACCACCCTGGCGGAGGCAAATCTCGACAACACCCAGCGTGTGCAGGAGTATCTGCGCAAGATCATGTCCTCCTCCAACCACCTTCTCAGCCTCATCAACGACGTGCTGGACATGAGCCGCATCGAATCCGGCAAGCTCAACATCGAGGAGAAGGCGTGCTCCATCTCCGACATCTTCCGGGATATGCGCAACATCATCCAGACCCAGATGCAGTCCAAGCAGCTCAATTTCTTCATGGACACCGTGGACGTGGTGGACGAGGATATCTGGTGCGATAAGCTCCACCTCAATCAGGTGCTCCTGAACCTCCTGTCCAACGCCATCAAGTTCACGCCCCCCGGCGGGGCCGTGTCCATGACCATCCGCCAGAAGCCCGGCTCCCCCAAGGGCTACGGCGCTTACGAGATCCGTGTCAAGGACACCGGCATCGGCATGAGCCAGGACTTTGCCAAGCGCATCTTCGAGCCCTTTGAGCGCGAGCGCACCTCCACCGTCTCCGGCATCCAGGGCACCGGCCTTGGCATGGCCATCACCAAGTCCATCGTGGACGCCATGGGCGGCGCCATCGAGCTGGAGACTCAGCAGGGCAAGGGCACGGAGTTCATCATCGACCTCACCTTCCGCCTCCAGTCCGAGACGAAGCGCGTGGAGGCCATCCGGGAGCTCATGGGCCTCCGGGCCCTAGTGGTGGACGACAGCTTCTCCACCTGCGACAGTGTCACCAAGATGCTCACCCAGATCGGTATGCGCGCCGAGTGGACGCTCCACGGGCGGGAGGCGATCCTTCGCGCCCGTCAGGCCGTGGAAATGGCCGACATGTTCTACGCCTACATCATCGACTGGGCCCTGCCGGACCTGAGCGGCCTGGAGGTGGTGCGCCAGATCCGGGCGCTGGTGGGGGAGGAGACGCCCATCATCATCGTCACCGCCTACGACTGGACGGCCTTTGAGGACGAGGCCAAAAAGGCCGGCGTCACCGCCTTTTGCAACAAGCCCATTTTCCTCTCCGAGCTGCGGGACACCCTGGTCGCCGCCCTGGGCAAGGCGGAGCTGCCCCCGCCGCAGAGCGTCGTGGACCGGGAGGCCGCCCGCGGCCTTCAGGGCAAGCGCCTGCTGCTGGCGGAGGACAACGAGCTCAACCGGGAGATCGCCCAGGAGCTCCTGGAGGAGGCCGGCTTCACCGTGGAGACGGCGGAGGACGGCGCCAAGGCCGTGGACATGGTCCGCCATTCCACTCCCGGCTACTACGCCCTCATCCTCATGGATATCCAGATGCCCCACATGAACGGCTACGACGCCGCCCGCGCCATCCGCGCCCTCCCCGACGAGTCCCTGTCAAAGATCCCCATCGTCGCCATGACCGCCAACGCCTTCGACGAGGACCGCCGCGCCGCCCTGGATGCCGGCATGAACGCCCACGTCCCCAAGCCCATCAACGTAGAAAAACTCATGTCCGTCATCCGCTCCCTCCTCCAGTGACCCCCTCTCACCGGACAAGCGTATTATACCACAAATCAAGCAATTTGTCAAGTATTTTTTATTAGAATATAAGTAAAAAATAATGCGCGGGCGGGTTCGGAACCCGCCCGCGCCACGTTGCGTGACAGACCGGCTCCGACAACCCGCGCCACCCCCGTCTCAGAGCCCCCTCCTCGTAGGAGGGGGGCAGGGGGGAAGCGAACGTGGGATACCAGACCGGCTCCGACAACCCGCACCCCTTAAAGCCCCTCCCTCCGGGAGGGGTGCCCGAGCGAAGCGATGGGCAGGGTGGGGGCGTCTATCGAACGGCTCCCATCATCGCCCCCACCCCCTGCCCCCTCCCGGAGGGAGGGGCATACCCCCTGCGGGGAGGGCCTCAGTCCTCCCCGCATTCATTCGTTCTTACGCCAGCTGCACCACGGTCAGATGCGCCGACACGGGGTTGCTCCCGCCGGTGCCGGAGGTGACGGTGAGGGAACCGGTACTGCCGGTGGGATTGACCACGGACAGCGTATCCCCGGCGGCCAGCGTCTGGATGCTCACGCCCACGATCTGGTCCGTGCCGCCGCTGCCCACCACGGTGGAGTCCGCCGGCGTCCCGTTGACGGCCAGCGCCAGCTGACCCGACCCGGTGACGCCCACCTGGAAGACCACCAGATACGTCCCGGCGTTGGCCACCGTGAAGGTGGAGTCGCCGGCAGGCGTGATCCCGCTGGCGGGACCGCTCTGCGGGAAGTCCACCGCGTCCCCCACGCTCACCGCCGTGGCGTTGTCGTCAGGCATCAGGGCGTAAAAGTCGCCGTAGCTGGCCGCCGTAGGCGCGGCCACCGGCAGGACGAAGTCCAGGACCGCCGCCGTGTCGGTGCCGGAGTTTGTCACCGACGGAGCAGCCCCCGGCGCGCCCGCCGTCACCGTCCCCACCGTCACCGTCGCCGCCGCCCCGGCAGGCCCCGTCGCGCCAGTCGCGCCCGTCGCCCCCGTTGCGCCCGTGGGCCCCGCAGGTCCCGTTGCCCCGGCAGGGCCCGCAGGCCCCTGGGGTCCCGTAGCCCCCGTGGCCCCCTGGGGGATCACGAAGTTGAAAATGGCGTCGGTGTCGGTCCCCGTGTTGGTCACAGCCGCCGCCGTACCCGGCGCGCCCGTGGTGACGGTGCCGATCTCAATCGTCGCCGCCGCCCCGGCAGGCCCCGCAGGCCCAGTGGCTCCGGCAGGCCCAGTCGCCCCCGTTGCCCCCGTTGCGCCCGTGGGACCCGCAGGCCCCGCAGGGCCCGTTGCTCCAGTTGCGCCGGCGGGTCCCGTCTCTCCCTGGGGCCCCTGGGGTCCCTGGGGACCGGCGGGCCCGATGGGCCCGGTCGCGCCGGTGGCCCCCGTGGCTCCCGTAGCCCCCACGGGACCAGCAGGCCCCTGAGGCCCTGTCGCGCCCGTCGCCCCCTGGGGGATGACGAAGTTGAGCACGGCGGCGGAGGCCGTGCCGGTGTTGGTGACGGCCGCCGCCGAACCGGGCGCGCCGGTGGTGACGGTCCCCACGGTCACCGTGGCGGGCGTGCCGGCGGGACCGGCGGGACCCGTGGCCCCCTGGGGACCGGGGATGCCCTGAGGCCCTCTGGGGCCGGGGCAGGGGGTGGACGCGCCGCCGCAGTTTATGATGTTCCCCGTGCAGCCGCAGGGCGTCTCGGGGTAGTCGTTTGTATCGTTGCAGTTGTTTCTCATCCAAGTCCTCCTGGGCTCAAAGTCGAGCCTACCCCATCATATGCGCGTGGGACGCAAAGTGCCAAAGGCGCCATATTTATTTTTCGGGAAAAACGGAAAAATTTTAGTTGAATCGACGCCGGAAAAATGTTAGAATAAGATAACCCCAAACATGAAAGGAGTGTTCCCATGGTAAAGGTCATTATGGGACTCAAGGGTCACGGAAAAACAAAACAGCTCATCGAGCTCGTGCGTCGGGCGGCCGAGGAGGAGCACGGCAACGTCATCTGCATCGAGAAGGACGAGGCACTCAGGTACGACATCCCCATGAGCGTCAGGCTCGTAAAGCTTTCAGACTATAAGCTCAGCGGCTACACCGCCTTGAAGGGCTTCCTTTCGGGCCTGCGCGCCGGCAACTACGACATCACCCACATCTTCATGGACGGCCTCTTCAAGCTGGCCGGCACGGAGTCCCTCAACGAGGCCGAGGAGTTTTTGGACTGGTGCGACGCCTTCTCCGCCCGGGAGGACGTGAAGTTCACCCTGACCATCAGCGCCGACGAGGCCGCCGCCACCGAGGGCATCAAGAAGTATTTCTGAGAACCGCCGTCACGGACGAAAGGAGGGGAGGTCATGGAGATCCACGAGTCCGGCGAGGACTACCTGGAGACGATCCTGATGCTGGAAAACCGCATGGGCTATGTGCGGTCCATCGACATCGCCACCGAGATGGGCTACTCAAAGCCCACCATCTCCATCGCCATGCGCCGCCTCAGGGAGAGCGGCTATATCGACGTGGACCAGCGCCGGGACATCCACCTCACCGCCACCGGCCGTGAGGTTGCCGAGCGCATCTACGAGCGCCACGTCACCCTCACCCGCATCCTGGAATCCCTGGGTGTCGATCCCGCCACCGCCGACCACGAGGCCTGCAAGATCGAGCACGACATCAGCGCCGACACCTTCTCCCGCATCCGGGCATACTTCAACGAGCATATGGACCAATAACAGCACGGGCGGGTTTCCAAACCCGCCCTTTTTTAACCTCCCCCCTGGGGGAGGCGGCGCGAAGCGCCGGAAGGGTTCCCCCGGCGGCGGGAAAAAGGTTTGCGGCTGACGCCGCATTTTTTATATTCCCCACCCGCCCGCCCATCGATAATTGACCCGTCCCAAACACCGCCGTACGGGCCGCCGCCCACGGCGGCCCATACTTCCGTTGACTGACATGTACCGTTTTATCGAAACCGTCCCATCCCGCCACGTACCACGGGTGGACACATGGGTCCGCCCCTACGGGGAATGTGGAATGTTACCCCATTCAACCAACATGGGAGTTCATCGAAACGCGGGTCGCCGAGGACGGCGACCCCTACGGCATAATTGGGGCGGATTCGTTTTATCGAAACCGTTCGGACAACGCGCCCTGTAGGGGCCGCCACTCCTGGCGGCCCGCACGCAACACATCCGGTTTCCCGGAAACATCCGTTACGCTCCACGGGCTCGAATACCCCGCCGCTGCGGCGGCACCCCTTTTTCCGAAAAAGGGGTCAAGGGGAATAAGGTTGCGGCGCTTCGCGCCGCCTTTTTAAAGAATGCGCCGCAATGCGGCGCAAACCTTTTTTGCCCCCTTTGGGGCAAAGGGGGTAGGGGGGATTCGAGCCCCCGTCCTTCGTCCCCCGTCCCCGCCGCGCGGGCAAATACAAAAATGCGGCGAAGCCGCAAACCTTTTAAAAGCCCCCTCCTCGTAGGAGGGGGGCAGGGGGGAAGCGAGCGTTGTGAGACAGAGCGCTTTCGACAAACCGCACCCGCCAAAGCCCCTCCCTCCTCACAGAAAAATCCCGAAAATCAACATTTTCCCCGCCCCAACCTCGATTGATTTGTAGCTTTCTCCCCATTCTTGTGCTATAATGACCCCAAAACCAAGCGCCGCGCCTTTTCCGGCGCGGGCGGGAACCGAGGGACGACCGATGGATAAAACCTTTCAAAAATTTCTCCGCTGCGGTATCGACCTTGCGCCGGTGGGCGTAATACGCCGCGAGGACAGCGCGCCGTATTTTTGTACGCCGAGGGGCGCGTCGATCTTTGGCTGGGCCGGGGTGGACGGGATCCACTTTTGCTTTATCCGCGGCTTCGGCGGGATGGTCTTCGCCGTCAGCCCCATGAATTTGTCGCCCAACTACGTCCACCCGCTGGCGAAGGACTTTGCGGATTTCCTGCGCCTCCTGTTGGCCTGCGGCGATGTGGCGGCGCTGGAGCAGGCGTGGATGTGGGACGAGGCGCAGTTTGACGCCTTTTTGCGGGACTATCCGCCCACGCGGGAGCAGGAGCAGGTCCTCTCGGAGCTCGCCAAGCAATTCCGCCTGACGCCGATGGAGCGGCCCTGGGCGTACATCAAGGAGCTGCAGGCCTCCTTCGATTACGGCAAGCTCAAATATACGGAGGACTACTATGACACGGACATGAACCCCGCCGCGGAGCCGGCGCCGCCGGAATGGAAGGTCTATTTCGACGGGAATTTCTGGGGCCATCAGGGAAAAGACCGCGCCGGAACGGAGATCCCGCTGGGGAAAGCGTTTGCCTGGACCGGTCATCGCTGGTTGGTCCCGGCGGCCTATGCCTGCGCCAAGGGTCTGGTGGTGGATTTTTGTATGCGGGCCGAGTCTGAGGCGATTCGCGGCTTTAAGGAAAAATGGAACCTGAATCGGGAGAGTGAGACGTTCCAAAATCTCACTTGCGAACAGCGGATGTGGATGGAAGCCGAAAATCCCCTCGGTCTGAATTTTTGCCCCCGCCTGGAATTGAACGGGAAGCCTCTGCGGACCACCCACGGATGCAGTGTGTACTTTTATCCCTGCGCGACGGAGGAAGAGATCAACTCACCGCAGGCAAAATGGACCGTGGACCACTACGGGCTCGACCCCGCGTACGGCTGGGTCATCACGCGGAGCATGTTCCCCTGGAAAAGAAGGCCGCCGAAGCTGGACGCGCTCACGGTCGTCATGGAGCAGCGGCCTGTCCGCCTCCCGGGCCCGCATTTTATCGCCCGTCAGCCCGGCGACACCTTCGCCTTTTCCCACCCGGTGAGCGGTACGGAATACCGGCTGACCGTGCGGGAGCTGGAGCGCCAGACCGTCCCGGCCGGCTCCTTCGGCTCAGACCGCTGGTCGTATCCGACCCACACGGTGGCCATGACCTACACCCTCTCCCCGGACACGGAGGAGGACATTTTGATCCGTGACTGCGCGGAGGGCGACAAGCCGGTGGAGACCGCGCCGAAGGACCCCATGGCCCCCACCGCCACAGCCAGCGCCGCTGTGATCGGCATCATCGGCGGCGCCGACGGCCCCACCTCCATCGCGTCCGGCGGCAAGCCCCGCGCCGCGTATTCCTCCCTCCACTTCGCCCCGGTGGAGAACGACGTCGAGTGGCACGTAGAATTTAACGTCAAACAGTTTGGAGAAGAGCCGTTTATATTGCTATAAAAGGTTTGCGGCTTCGCCGCATTCTCATATTTTCCACCCGCCCGCCCCCGCCGCCGTGCCACGGGCGGACACATGGGTCCGCCCCTACGGGGAATAGGGAATGCTATCCCATTCGACTGACATCGGAGGTCATCGCAACGCGGGTCGCCGGGGACGGCGACCCCTACGGCGTAATTGGAGCTGGTTCGATTTTCCGGAACCGCTTTGTCATCCAACGCTCGCTGCCCCCCTGCCCCCCTCCTACGAGGAGGGGGCTCCGAGACGGGGGCGGGCACGAATTTCCGGAACCGTTCCGACAACACACCCTGTAGGGGCCGCCACTCCTGGCGGCCCGCACGCAGCACATCCGGTTTCCCGGAAGCGTCCGTTACGTCCCACGGGCTCGAATACCCCGCCGCTGCGGCGGCACCCCTTTTTCCGAAAAAGGGGTCGGGGAAAAAGGTTGCGGCGCTTTGCGCCGCCTTTTTAAAGAATGCGCCGCAAAGCGGCGCAAACCTTTTTCGCCCCCTCCTCGTAGGAGGGGGGCAGGGGGGAAGCGAGCGTGGGATGACAGAACGGCGCCGAAAAAAGCGGGCGGGTCCAAAACCCGCCCCTTGCGTGGCCCGTCCTCAGATGCCAATCGCGTCGGAGATGTTCTCCACGATGTGGCCGGCGGTTTTGAGCATCTTGCCCATGGCGGAGCCGCGCTTTTTGGGCATGGCGACGAGAGCGCCCACGGTGGCGCCGGCGACCATGCCGATGGCGAGTCCTTTGACGAGTTCAGTCATATGAAAAACCCCTTTTCTCAAGAAATCACTGTTAGATTTCCCGGAAAAGGGGACTTTTTGCATGTTAAAATTTCCCGGTTTCCCGGCACAGGCCGACCCACTCGCAATCGCCGCAGACGGCCTCAAACTCCGGCGCCTCAATGACGCGCCGCGAGGCCTCTCCGGCGAGCTCCCGCCAGGGGAGCTCCTGGCCGTAGCCGTACCCGCACAGACGCAGGACGGCCTCGTCCATGCGCCGGACCTTTTCGGCGGTGGCGCAGACGCCGCCGGCGTTGTGGGGGCAGGCCGTACACAGGTCGTCGCAGCCCTCCGTGAGCCGCACAAACGTGTTGGGCTGACGCCGGAGGGCGGCGGTCAGCTCGTCCATGTGCCGGGTGAAGGCCTCGTCGTAGCCGTGGCCTGTATATTTTTGGATGCACAGCGCGTGGTGGGGGCGCAGACAAAGCATCAGGACCACCCCCTCAGGGACACCTCGCCGGCGGCGAGGGCGCGGCGGGCGCCGTCCGGGAGGCGGACGGACAGGGAGAAGTCCGGCAGGATCGCCTCGGCGCGGGCCGGATAAGACCCGTCGGGGGTAAGGACGGTCACGTCCCGGCCCGGAATGAAATTGCGGTAACAGTACTCCTCATAAAACGGCGTGTCCGGCAGGGCGGTATAGAGCCCGTAGAGCTCCCGCAGGAACGCCCCCGCCAGCCGCTCCCGGTCGCCGGGGGCGGCCTTTTCCGTAATAGCCCCCGCCACTTCGGCGATTTCCGACGGAAAGCCCCCCTCCGGCGGGGCCATATTGAAGCCCGCGCCCAGAACGGTGTACGCCGGGGAAGTCCCGCCGCCGTAGGACGACTCGGCCAGGATGCCGCAGATTTTTTTCCCGTGGAGATAGAGGTCGTTGACCCACTTGATCCCCGTTTCTACCCCGAAGCACCTGTCCACGGCCCGGGCGGCGGCCACGGCGGCGGCGGGGGTCAGGAGGGCGGCGCCGGTGGGGGAGAGGGCGGGTCGCAGGAGGACGCTGAGGTAGAGCCCCGTGGCGTCGGGCGAAAAAAAGGTCCTGCCCAGCCGCCCCCGGCCCGCGCTCTGGCGGCGGGCGATGAGGACAAAGCCCTCCGGCAGCGCGCCGGCGCGCTCTTTTAAAAGCGTATTGGTGGAGCCGCACTCCTCCACCTCATAAACCTCAAAAAAGTCCGGGAGTTCCGGCAAACGGAGCGGTTTACCAGGGTTCACAGGTCAAAATCCTCCTGAGAAAGCCCCTCGGTCTTCAGCGCCTCCGGTACCGGCGGGTCCCGTTTCAGAGGGTCGTATTTGAATTTCCCGCACGCGCCGGCGGCGGAGACGATGCCGCGCTTGAGGCACGCCACCTCCGTGTCGCTGATCTTCGCGCCGTATTCGCACCAGGAGCAGCAGGGCTCCATGTCCCGTTTAAAGAGCATAAGACCACCTCCGTGCCCCCATTATACCCCGCCGCCGCGTTTTTTTCCACTGATTTTTTCACAAAGAAAGCCGGAAAGGAGAAAAATGCCCACCGCCGCCGCCGCGAAGAGGACGGAGGCCCGGAGCGCGGCGGAGAAATCCATGGCGGCCAGCGCGCCGATGCGGTCGGAGAGGAACGTCCCCACGGTGGTCTTCACCGGGACAAAGGGGATCACCACAGCCGCCAGCCCCGCCGAGAGGAGCGCGTGGAGGAGCTTCCCCAGAAGATAGGTGCGGACCTTGAGGCCCGTCTCCCCCAAAAAGGAGATGACCTGGCAGTGGACGGACAGCCCCGCCCAGCCCAGCATGAAAGCCGCCAGAGTGGCGCGGGCGGTCATGGTGCCGGCCTCGCCGCGAAGAGACCAGACGCCGCCGGTGAGCTCCACAAGGCCGGTGAGGAGCTTGGGAGCCAGCGTCCCGTCCAGCCCGAAAAGCTCCAGAAGGCCCCCCAAGACCAGGGACAGCCGGTCCATGACCCCGGACAGGAGCAGCAGCCGCAGGAGGACCGTGAAGAAGATCACGAACCCGCAGATACCCAGGCACCCGGTGAAGGCGGAGGACACGGAGGTCACAAAGGCCGCGATCTTGCCCCTGCCGGAGGGGGTCCCGGCGGGGGTATGAGGGGGGTCCGAGGGGCGTCCGAGGGGGGCCGGAGGGGGTCCCGAGGGGCCTCCCAGAGGGCCCCGAGAGGGGCCGTATCCCCGGAACACCAGACCCACCAGAAGAGAGGCGGCCATGTGGATGAGGTAGAGCGCCACACCGAGGCTGGAGCTTTCGAAGATGCCCGCGCCCACCACGCCCAGGATGAAAGCGGGGCCGGAGTTGTTGCAGAAGGCCAGGAGGCGCTCGGCCTCGGCCTTGGAGCACTTGCCGGAGGTATAGAGGTTGATGACCGTCCGCGCCCCCACGGGGTAGCCGCCGATGAGCCCCAGAATGAGCGCCGGGGCGCAGGGACCGCCCACGTTGAAGAGGGGCTCCATCACCGGGGACATGAGGCTTCCCAATCGGTCGGCCAGCCCCAGGGACACCGTGAGGTTGGAGACGACGAAGAACGGGAAGAGGGAGGGGATGAGCACGTTGAAGCACATCTCCACCCCCTCCCGGGCGGAGGCCACCATCTCCTTGGGATAGAGCACCAGACCCGCCGTGACGGCCAGGAGGCCGAGGACGGCGAGGGTATCAAAGGCTTTTTGCCGAAAGGACGAAAATTTCAAGGCGCTGCCCCCTTTCTCGCGGGACGAAGCCCGCCGCCTTAAGTCTATGACGGCGCAGGGCTAAAATGACCGGACGCCTCATAAGCTTTGGGAGGAACAAGCCATGAAAGGGGCGGGCGCATGAAAAGGAAGACAGGGAGGGCCGTCGCCAGGCTCACCGAGATGCTGGATATCCCCGGCGAGCCGGCGCTGGGGGTGGCGCGGGTCACCGTCACCGGCGGGCATAAGGTGCATATCGAGAACCACCGGGGACTTTTGGAATACGAGGCCGACAGGATCACCGTGAACACCATGGACGTGCCTGTGCGCATCCGGGGCCGGGGGCTGGAGATCGCCGCCATGAGCGACCTGGAGCTGGCGGTGACGGGAAAGGTGGACGGCGTGGAGTTTGTGAGGTAGGTATGGGAGCGGTAATGGATCTTTTCTCGGGGTCCGTGCGGGCGGAGCTTACGTGCCGCTACGCCGAGCGGGCCGCCAACATCTGCGCCGCGAACCGGGTGGATTTCCGGGACATGAAACGCACCGGCGAACGGACCACGGAGCTGACGGTGAACATCCCGGACTACCGGAGGCTGCGCAGGCTCGCCCGGGAGACGGGGAGCTTTGAGGTGCGGGCCGTCCGGCGGCAGGGCGCGCCCTTTTTCCTCTGGCGTCTGCGGCGGCGGTACGCGCTTTTGGCGGGGCTTCTCGTCTGCGCCGCGCTTTTGGGGCTGTCCACTCTCTTTGTGTGGCAGATCGAGGTCACCGGCAACGAGACGGTGCCCACCACGCAGATTTTGGCCGCCCTGAAGGAGGAGGGAGTGGACATCGGGACCTGTATTTTGAACATCAAAAATAAGTGGGTCTCCAACAGCGTCCTCCTGCGCATCCCGGAGCTCTCCTTCATCACACTCAACTCCCAGGGAAGCCGCATCCGGGTGGTGGTGCGGGAGAAGACGCCCAGGCCCGCCCTTGTGGACCCGGACGTGCCGGCGGCGGTGGAGGCCCGGACGGCGGGGGTCATCGTCCGCATGGAGGTGGAGGAGGGCTGGGCCCTGTGCGCTGTGGGGGAGACGGTGGACGCGGGAGATACGCTCATCTCCCCCTGGACGCCCTTGGGCAACGGCCGTATGAGCCACGCCAGGGCGCGGGTCTGGGCCAGGACGTGGCATGAGCTGAGCCTTCAAATGCCCCTGGAGACGGTGCGGAAGACGTACACCGGGGAGGTAAAGACCAGGACCGCCGTGATTCTCGGCGGAAAACGGATAAATTTTTATATTTCCGGTGGAAATCCACAGACCAACTGTGATAAAATAGTCTCGTATACGCCCGTGACCCTCCCCGGCGGCGCCGTCATGCCGCTCACCGTTGTCCGGGAGCGCTTTGAGATGTACGAGACGGTGACCGACACGCTCTCGGAGGCCGAGGCGGAGGCCGTTCTGCGCGCCCGCCTGCTGGCTGTGCTGGAGGAGCGCATCGGCGAGGGGAGCGTCACCGCCACGCAGTTTACGTCCCATTTGGATGGGGGCATCCTCACCGTTACCCTGAACGCCGAGTGCGTGGAGGAGATCGCCTCGGAGCGGCTCCTCACCGACGAAGAGGCGGAGAGCTATAAAACCGCGTCATAGAGAGAAAGGATCCTACCAATGACAGAACAGACCATGAGCATCGACCGCATGGAGAACGTCATCAACGTCTTCGGCTCCTTCGACGAAAACCTCCGGCTCATCGAGGCGGAACTGGGCGTGCGCGTCACGGACCGGGAGTCGGAGCTGAAGATCTCCGGCGAGGCGGAGGCCGTGATGTACGCCCAGAGGGCCATCGAGGGCCTGATGAAGCTGGCGGCCAAGGGCGAGACCATCGGCGAACAGAACGTGCGCTATATCCTGGGCCTGGTAAAGGCGGGGCAGGAGGACAAGATCGGGGAGCTTTCCCGGGACGTCATCTGCGTCACCGCCAAGGGCAAGCCCATCAAGGCCAAGACGTTAGGCCAGAAGAAGTACGTGGACGCCATTATGAAAAACACCGTGACGCTGGGCATCGGCCCCGCCGGCACGGGAAAGACGTATCTGGCGGTAGCCGCCGCCGTGGCGGCCTTCCGGGCCAAGACGGTGAACCGCATCATCCTGACCCGCCCCGCCGTGGAGGCGGGGGAGCGGCTGGGCTTCCTGCCGGGGGACCTGCAGTCCAAGGTGGACCCGTACCTGCGGCCCCTCTACGACGCCCTTTTCGACATGCTGGGGGCGGAGACGTACCAGAAGTATTTGGAGCGCGGCGACATCGAGGTCGCCCCCCTGGCGTACATGCGCGGCCGGACGCTGGACGACAGCTTTATCATCCTGGACGAGGCGCAGAATACCAGCCGGGAGCAGATGAAGATGTTCCTGACCCGCCTGGGCTTCGGCTCCAAGATCGTGATCACCGGCGACGAGACGCAGATCGACCTGCCGGCGGACAAGGTCTCCGGCCTCCGGGAGGCCGTCCGGGTCCTGGACGGCGTGGAGGACATCGCCATCATGCGCTTAAGCGCCGCCGACGTGGTCCGCCACGTCCTGGTCCAGCGCATCGTGGAGGCCTACGACCGCTACGAGCGCGCCAGACAGAGCGGAAGCGGAGGCGGTAAGCCGGCCAGGAAAAAGTGAATCAGACGCGATTTTGCGGTCAAGCCGGATGCTAAAGAAAGGGGGGTATGAGATGGGTGATGAGCGGGGAGAGATCGTGATTTATCAGACGGAGGATGGGAAGACTGACATTGAGGTGAGGATGCAGGATGAAACCGTGTGGCTCAGTCAACAGCAGATGGCCGATCTGTATCAGACTTCAAGAAGCAATGTAGTTGAACACATCAGGCATATATACGAGGAAGGTGAGCTTGACGAGAGCTCAACCTGTCGGAAATTCCGACAGGTTCGTACTGAAGGATCGCGCCAGGTTTCCCGTGAGATCCCCTACTACAACCTTGATATGATCATATCCCTCGGCTATCGCGTTAAATCTCTCATCGCCACTCAGTTTCGCCGCTGGGCTACGGAGCGGTTGAAGGAATACATGATCAAGGGCTTTGCGCTGGATGACGAGCGGCTGAAGGGCAACGCCGGCGGGATGTACTGGAAGGAGCTCCTTGACAGGATCAGGGATATCCGGTCTTCCGAGAAGGTCTTGTACCGGCAGGTCCTGGACCTCTACGCCACCAGCGTGGATTACGACCCCAAGAGCCCGGAGTCCGTCCGTTTCTTTCAGATCGTCCAGAACAAGCTCCACTACGCCGCCCACGGCCATACGGCCGCCGAGGTGATTTACGAGCGCGCCGACGCAGACCGGCCCTTCATGGGCCTCAGATCCTTTTCCGGGGACATGCCCACGAGGAAGGATATCGGCGTTGCCAAGAATTACCTGGACGCCGACGAACTGAAGATCCTGAACAATCTTGTATCCGGGTACTTCGATTTTGCCGAGGTGCAGGCCATACGCCACAACCCCATGTACATGCGAGACTATATCGAAAGCCTTGACCGGATCCTCTCCACCACCGGCGAAAAGCTCCTGGACGGCGCCGGATCGGTCAGCCACAGGCAGGCGCTGGAGAAGGCGCAGGAGGAATATCGAAGGTATCAGGCGCAGACACTGTCACCGGTGGAACGCGCCTATATGGATACCATCAGGGAGCTTGAGAGGGACGCGAAGAAAAACGCCAAAAAGGAGTGACCTGAAATGCTGGAAAAACCTGAATACGGCTGGAGCAATTTCCAGCTTCCGGGGACAAAATCCTACCCACTCAGCTACCTCGACGACATCGCGGTGGACTGGCTGGAGGAGACGATCCATGGCCTGGAGGTAATGACGCCCTTTTGCGTAAAGGGCTTCATGGAGCCGGGCCGGGTTTTGTGCCTGGTGAGCTACTGGAACTGCCATATCATTTGCGAGCCCGATGAACGGGAGCCCTTTGTCCCCGGGGATGTGACACATGAGATTTCTCACACAAATATGCTGGAATTTTGCACGATTCTCTGCCAAGACATAAGAGAAAATCTTGATGAATGGGTCTCATTTACGGATTACTTCGGCGATGAGGAGCTCTTTAATACGAAAAAAAGAAAACAAATGATGGAGGCGCTGCTTTCCCGGCTGGAGGAGCTCATAGCGAAACGCGCCGAAGACTTTGGCGGGAACGTTACCTTCCTATGACGGAAAACACGTGAAAGGAGCATATACAAATGAACGTCCAAGAGACCATTGAGAAATTAAACGATCTGGAGCTCAAGGAGTTTGCGTTTGGGCACGCCATGGGGGTGCTGTCCTATGACGACGAGACGGTGGCGCCTAAGGGGTCTGTCATTCCCAGGGGGAAGACGATGGGGGTGCTCTCGGAGCTTTCCTACAAGCTCTCCACCGGGGATGAGGCCAGGGCTATATTGGACGGGCTCATGGAGCGCTACGACGAGCTCTCGGAGGAGGACAAGCGCCGGGCGGATCTGCGGGAGAAGCGGATGCGGGAGCTGCGGGCCATTCCCGTGGAGGAGTATGTGGCCTACTCGGAGCTTCTGAACGACGCCTCCAACGTCTGGCGGGAGGCGAAAAACGCCTCCGACTACAAGCTTTTTGAGCCGTATCTTTCAAAAATTATCGAGGCGCAAAAGCGCTTTGCCGGCCTTGTGAGGCCGGACATGGACCCCTACGACTACTGCCTCGACCAGTACGAGGAGGGGCTGACACGGGAGAAGTGCGAGGCGTTTTTCGGGACGCTCCGGGCGCGGATCGTGCCGCTTTTGGAGAAGATCAAGGGGGCCAAGCCCATCGACACGTCCTTCCTGGCCACGCCATTCCCGGTCAACGCCCAGCGGGAGCTGACGGAAAAGCTCATGGAGATCCAAGGGCTTCCCCGGGACAACTGTATCGTGGGCGAGGTGGAGCATCCCTTTACCACCGGTTTTTCCAAGCACGACGTGCGCATCACTACCCACTATTTTGAGGACAACTTCCTCTCGTCCATGTACTCCGTGATCCACGAGGGGGGACACGCGCTCTACGACCTGCACTCCGACGACAGGTTCTGCTTCACGTCCTTAGAGGGGGGCGTCTCCATGGGCGTCCACGAGAGCCAGTCGAGGTTTTACGAGAACATCATCGGCCGCAGCCGGGAGTTCGTGGGGCTTGTCTACCCCGAGCTCATAAGGCTCTGCCCGAAGCTGGCCGCCCACAGCGTGGAGGAGCTTTGGCGGGCCGCCAACGCGGCGTGTCCCAGCCTCATCCGCACCGAGGCCGACGAGCTGACGTACCCCCTGCACATCATGGTCCGGTATGAGATGGAGAAGGCCATGATCGGCGGCGATGTCAAGACCTCGGAGCTTCCCGAGATGTGGAACGCCCTTTATAAGGAGTACCTGGGCGTGGACGTGCCGGACGATAAGTCGGGCATCTTGCAGGACTCCCACTGGTCCGGCGGCGGCATCGGCTACTTCCCCTCCTACGCCCTGGGCAGCGCCTACGGGGCCCAGCTTCTCCACAAAATGCGGGAGGAATTCGACGTAAAGGAGGCCGTCCGGCAAAATAAGCTTGTGAGGGTCAACGGCTGGCTGGAGGACAAAATCTGGAAATACGGCTCTCTCTACAAGCCGGCGGAGCTCATGGAAAAGGCCTTCGGCGGGCCCTTCGATCCCACCTTCTACACCGACTACCTGGAGCGGAAGTTCACGGAGGTGTACGGCCTGTGAGCACGGTGACTGTCGCGCGGGACAAGCCGCGTCTCGGGCGCCCGGAGACGGCGGGGCTGGTGAAAAGGGCCGTGGAAGCCGCCTTGAAGGCCGAGGGGATCGGGGCGCCCTGCCATGTGGACGTGCTTTTGACCGACGACGAGGGCATCCACGCCATCAATCTGGAGCACCGGGGCGTGGACGCGCCCACGGACGTGCTCAGCTTCCCCTTGAATGAGCTGAAGCCGGGGGACTTCGACCCGGAGGCGTGCGAGCGGGATTTTGATACCGGGGAGGTCCTGCTGGGGGACATGGTCATCGACATCCCACGGTGCGAACAGCAGGGGGAGGAGTACGGCCACGGATACCGGCGGGAGGTCAGCTACCTGGCCGTCCACTCCACGCTGCATCTTTTGGGCTACGACCACCTGGACGAGGGGCCGGAGAAGGCCAGGATGCGCGGCCGCGAGGACGTTATTATGGAAAGTCTGCAAATCACAAGATAAACGCTCAAAGAAAGTTGAGGATCACCTATGATCAAACGTACAGCCTTAGTTACCGTGGTGGGCCGGCCCAATGTGGGGAAGTCCACCCTTGTCAACGCCATGGTGGGGGAGAAGGTGTCCATCGTGACGCCCAAGCCACAGACGACGCGCAACCGCATCTTCGGCGTGGCCGAGCGGGGGGAGACGCAGCTGGTCTTTGCCGACACCCCCGGCTTTCACCGGGCCCGCACCAAGCTGGGGGACTACATGGTTAAGGTCGTGGAGGAGTCCGTGGAGGACGACGTGGACGCCATTTGCCTCGTGGTGGAGCCCAAGGCCAACATCGGCCGGCAGGAGGAGGGGCTGATCGCGCGCATCAAGGCCCAGAAAGCCCCGGCGGTGCTGGTCATCAACAAGATCGACACCGTGGAAAAGCCGGAGCTCCTGCCCGTCATCGCCCTCTACGCCAAGGCCCACGACTGGGCCGCCGTGGTGCCCATCAGCGCCCGGCGCAATCAGGGCCTGGACATTCTCTTCGACGAGCTGGAAAAGTTCGCCAAGGAGGACCAGCAGCTTTTCCCGGAGGATATGATCACTGACCAGACCACCCGGCAGATGTGCGCGGAGATCATAAGGGAGAAGCTCCTTTTGAACCTCCAGTCCGAGGTGCCCCACGGAACGGCGGTGGAGATCACCACGTTTACCGAGCGGGACGACGGCGTTACGGAGATCACCGCCACCATCTACTGCGAGAGGGAGAGCCATAAGGGCATCATCATCGGCAAGAATGGCGAGATGCTCAAAGCCGTGGGCGAGGCGGCGCGGCGGGACATGGAAAAGCTCCTGGAGCAGAAGGTCTACCTCAACACCTGGGTGAAGGTGAAGGAGAACTGGCGGGACTCCGGGGCGAACCTGAAGACCTTCGGGTATACAGAATAATTTCCCTCTCATAATCCGTTGCGGGCTGCGGAAACTATACTTGCGACGGGAAGATGAGAGGAAAGAGCATGGATATTGACGGACTGTGGAGGCTCTTTTGGGCCACGGGGGATATACGGTTATTCCTGGTGGCAACAGAGCTTGAAAAAGAGAGAGAGGAAGAACGGACGGCGTAAGCGCCGTCCGGGGGCCGAGATGTACATAACGACGTTGGGGCTGGTGCTCCGGGAGACGGAATATAAGGAGTCCAGCCGCATTCTCACGGTGCTGTCGGCCTCCAACGGGAAGATCACCGTGAAGGCCCAGGGCGCCAAGCGCAAGGGCAGTAAGATCGCCGCGGCCACGCAGCTGCTGACCCTGTCGGAGATGACGCTTTTCGAGAACAAGGATCGCTTCACCCTGACGGAGGCCAGGAGCGTGGAGCAGTTTACGGGGCTTCGGGAGGATCTGCGAAAGCTGGCGCTGGGGTCGTATTTCGCCGAGGCGCTGGACAATCTGGCCGACGAGGACGCGGCAAATCCGGAGCTTTTGTCCTTGGGGCTCAACGCCCTCTACGCGCTGGCCAACGACGTGAACACTGAGGCCATCGTGAAGGCGGCCTTCGAGCTGCGGCTGGCGTGTCTGGCCGGCTTCGAGCCCCAGGTGGGCGTCTGCCCCGTGTGCGGGAAGAGCGCGCCCACGGCGCCGGTGCTGGCGCTTATGGGCGGCACGGTCTATTGCGCCGGATGCCGGCCCGAGGGGGTGGGGGAGTGCCTGTCCCTCTCGCCGGGGACGCTGGACGCGGTGCGGCACATCGTGTCGGCGGAGCCAAAAAAGCTCTACGCCTTCCGGGTGGGCCCGGAGACGGAGCGCCAGCTGGGGCGGGTATGCGAGGTGTACCTGCTGACGCAGCTGGGCCGGGGGTTCGGGACGCTGGATTTTTATCACAGTATGATACTAATATCTAATTAAAAGAAGCCATTCGCGACGGTCTTTTTCGCGTCATGCCGCGTCAGCCGCCTTGGGAATACACAAAGTATTCCCTGCGGCGTCTTCCTTGCCTGACGCGAAAAATCCTCGCCGCTCGGTGTCTCCTTTTAAATAGATATTAGTATGAAATGAGGAATTTTCATGGAATTTGAGCTGGGATTCGGCGCGGGGGTGCAGAAGCTCACCGTGCCGGATAGGAATCTGCTGGATGTGCTGACGCAAAACGACGTGCCTGTGGGCCTCACGGGCGAAGCGGAGGTCAGGCGGGCGCTGGCATCGCCCATCGGCACGCCGAGACTGCGGGACATCGTGAAAAAGGGGGAGACGGTGGCCATCGTCACCAGCGACGTGACGCGCCCCATGCCCTCGGCGGTGGTCCTGCCGGCGGTGCTGGAGGAGCTGGACGCGGCGGGAGTGGACCGGCGGGATATCACCGTGGTCTTCGGGCTGGGCAGTCACCGCCACCAGACCGAGGCGGAGATGAGAAAGCTCGTGGGGGACGCGGTCTTTGACAGCGTCCGGTGCGTCGATTCCGACGTGGACGACTGCGTACATATGGGCGACACGTCCTTCGGAACGCCGGTGGATATCTTCCGCCCGGTGGCGGAGGCCGACAGGCGAATTTTATTGGGGAACATCGAATACCACTACTTTGCCGGCTACTCCGGCGGGGCCAAGGCGCTGATGCCCGGCGTCTCCACCCGCGCCGCCATTCAGGCCAACCACTCCCGGATGGTGGAGGAGACCTCCCGCGCCGGGAACCTTGATACCAACGCCCTCCGGGCGGATATCGAGGAGGCGGGACGCATTTGCGGGGCGGACTTCATCCTCAACGTGGTCCTCAGCGAGCATAAGGAGATCATCCGCGCCGTGGCGGGGGACATGGTGGCGGCCCACCGGGCCGGGTGCGCGTTCCTGGATACGCTGTACCTCAAAAAAATCCCGGCGCGGGCGGACATCGTCGTCACCTCCCAGGGCGGCGCGCCCAAGGACCTGAACCTCTACCAGACCCAAAAGGCCCTGGACAACGCCAAGCACGCCGTGAAAAAGGGCGGCACCGTCATCGTCGTGGGCTCCTGCCGGGAGGGCATCGGCGAGCGGGTCTTCGAGGAATGGATCCAAGCGGCGCCCGACGCCCACAGCATGATCGACCGGGTGAAGCGGGACTTTCAGCTGGGCGGCCACAAGGCGGCGGCCATCGCCATGGTTTTGGAAAACGCGGACATCGTGCTGGTCAGCGAGATGCCGGAGGAGACCGTCCGCGCGGCGTTCCTTACCCCGGCCAGATCGGCCCAGGAGGCGCTGGACGCGGCACTCCAAAAATACGGCGAGGACGCCACCGTCATCGTCATGCCCCACGGCGGCTCTACCCTGCCCACCGTGGGCCAGTGAGGGCGAAAGGAGAAAACTTATGTCAACCGAGGAGCTTTGCCAAAAGGCTGTCGCCATGCTGGAGCTTGCTTACGTGCCCTACTCCCACTTCCCTGTGGGGGCGGCGCTGGAGTGCGAGGACGGGACGGTCTTCACCGGATGCAACATCGAAAACGCCGCCTACGGCCCCACCAACTGCGCCGAGCGCACCGCCGTCTTCAAGGCGGTGAGCGAGGGATACCGCCGCTTTACCCGCATCGCCATCGCCAGCCGCTCGGAGGAGTTCTGTCCCCCCTGCGGCGTCTGCCGCCAGGTCCTGGCCGAGTTCTCCCCGGACATGGACGTCATCCTGACGACCCCATCCGGTAAAACCAAAACTCTCTCCCTCCGCGAGCTTCTCCCGTACACCTTTGACGGCGCGATGCTGGAGGGCTGACGCCACGTTTTATCCCCCGCCCGCCCAGCGCACGCACCACCCCTGCCGCTGCGCGGCTGTCCCCGACCTGGGAGGGGGCAGTGCGATTTGTCGGAACCAGTCTGTCTTCCAACGCTCGCTTCCCCCCTGCCCCCCTCCTACGAGGAGGGGGCCCTGAGACGGGGACAGGTGCGAATTATCGGAACCGTTTCGTCAACGCAACGTGACACGGGCGGACACGTGGGTCCGCCCCTACGGAAAATAGGGAAGGTTATCCCATTCAACCGACACCGGAGGTCATCGATACGCGGGTCGCCGAGGACGGCGACCCCTACGGCGTTGAACGAGAGGCAATCCGAAGCCTGCAACGCGGGCCGCCAAGAGTGGCGGCCCCTACGGCGATGATGGAACGTGATTTGGAAACTGTAGGGGCGGACCCGCCCGCCGTCGGGAAGGAGGCATGGCATGGAAGACAAGGTGCGCCTTGCGGATATCGCCTCGGAGCTGGGGCTCAGTACGGCGGCGGTGTCGTATGTGCTCCACGGCAAGACCGGCATGGTGTCGGAGCGGACGGCTGTCCGGGTACGCCGCGCTCTGGAGGAGCGGGGGTATCTGCCCCGGGCGGCGGAGGTCCTGCTGGCGGAAAATCCGGCGAGGATCGTGGGCGTGGTCATCCATGACCACGAGAAATATGAGGCCCATATTCTGGAGGACGCCTTTATCGCCTCCGCCCTCAACGCCCTCAGCGCGGAGACGGCCGGACGCGGCCTGCAGATGATGGTGAGGACCGTGAAGGACCTTGGCGAGATCGTCTCCTTCGCCACCATGTGGAATCTGGAGGGGCTGGTGCTCATCGGCTTTTGCGCCGCGGACTATCAGCGCCTGCGGGAGCGTGTCCGCGTCCCCTTCGCGGTCTATGACGCCTGCGGCGTCACGGCACAGCGCGTCTGCGCCGTGAACATCGACGACCGCCACGGGGGCTTTCAGGTGGGCGAATACTTCCGCCTCTGCGGGCACGGGCGGGCTCTGTGCCTCTCGGACAACGATGTGGACATGGACCGGGAGCGTTGGGAGGGCTTTCGCGAGGGCTTCGGACCCGGCGCGGAGTTTATGAGGATCCCCGAGACACGCGCGGAGCGGACGGCCTTCTACCGGAAGCGGCTGACGGAGATCAGGCGCTTCACGGCGGTTTTCGCCGTGTCGGACTATTACGCCGTGGACCTCATCCGGTTTTTGCAAAGCAGCGGCGTGGATATCCCGGGCGACATATCGGTGTGCGGCTTCGACGACACGCCCCTGTGCGGCCTCGTCTACCCGTCCCTCACCTCCGTCCGTCAGGACACCGGGGAACGCGCCAAAACGGCCCTGGACGCCATCGCCAACCTGCGGGCCGGGAAGCCCGTGGAGCCGGTCGTCACCCTCTCCACGACCCTGGTGGTCCGGGACAGCACGAGGTAAGGGCGCTCAACCGGCGGTAGAGCCGGCGGAAATCAACCGCCGGTTCCTGTCTTTCCGCGTCCCTTTTTGCTATGCTGGAGCCGTGAAAGGAGGTGCCCGATGTGGACCAAATCAAAATCGGAAAATTCATAGCTTCATGCAGAAAGGACCAGGGCCTCACCCAGGCCGCCCTTGCCGAGAAGCTGGGCATCAGCGACCGGGCGGTTTCCAAATGGGAGACGGGAGTTTCCCAAAGTTAAAGATACCACATCAATCCCACGCGGACTTTTGCTCAACCGATACAGCCGGA
>CANROC010000022.1 GCA_947632175.1 uncultured Oscillospiraceae bacterium
GTTTTGCGGAGTGTGCGGACCGGGGTCCCCGGCGGGCGAAGCCCGCTGGGGGGAGGAGGAGCGATGCCAGCGCCCGACTACGCCCGCAGGCGTGTTTCGAGGCCAACCGCCGCGCAGCGGCGGCTCTTAGGCCGAGATGGGCGACCGGAGGGAGCCCGAGGCAAAGCGGCATCGGCGACGACGAGGCCGTGCGCGGAGCAAAACAGCAGAAAAAGATTTCGGAAATGTCCGCAGACATTTCCGAAATCTTTTTCGCACGTTCCCCTTTGTCGAAAAAGGCCGCAGGCCTTTTTCGACAACCTACCGCGCCAGACGGCGCGGGGCATTTTTTTAGAATGGGTCTTCCCATTTCCCGGCTTATCGTTTATAATAGTTCTATATGATTATAGGGCGGAGGGAACGGATATGGAGACAGACGGACTGCAGGACCATGAGCGGCGGCACCTTGCGCTGCTGCGCAAGCTGGCGCCGGAGTGCGCGGTGCTTTTGAAAAAACGGGGGAACTTCCCCCTTTCCGAGCCATGCGATATCGCCCTTTACGGCGCGGGGGCCCGGAGGACGCTGAAGGGCGGCACGGGGTCCGGGGACGTGAACTCCCGGTTCTACGTGACCGTGGAGCAGGGCCTGGAGGAGCAGGGCTTTCGCGTCACCTCCAAGGCGTGGCTCCGGGGCTTTGACGAGACGGGCTCCGCCGACGGCCTTGCCTTGGACGGGGCGGGGGACACCGCCCTCTACGTCCTGGCCCGTACCTCCGGCGAGGGGTGGGACCGGGCCGACGTCCCCGGCGACTACCGCCTGACGGAGACGGAGATCCGGGACATCCTTTTATGCCAGGAGAAATACGACCACTTTCTCCTGGTGCTCAACGTCTGCGGCCCGGTGGACTTAAGCCCCGTTCTGGGCGTGGACAACATCCTGCTCCTTTCGCAGCTGGGCGCGGTGACGGGCCGGGCGCTGACGGACATCCTCTTGGGGAACGCCGTCCCCTCGGGGAAGCTGGCCTCCACCTGGGTGCGCTCCGAGGACATCTGCCGTGTTGGCGACTTCGCAACGCCCGACAACGTCCGCTACCGCGAGGGCGTCTACGTGGGGTACCGCTACTACGACGCCGTGGGCGTGACGCCCCTCTACCCCTTTGGCTTTGGCCTTTCCTACACCGACTTTGCCCTGGGCGCGGTGAAGACAGTTCTCACCGGCGGGGAGGTGCGCGTCTCGGTCCCCGTTTTTAACGCCGGCCGCTTCCCCGGCCGGGAGACCGTCCAGGTCTACGTCTCCGCCCCCTGGGGGACTCTGGACAGGCCCGTGAAGGAGCTGGCGGGATACGCCAAGACACGCCTACTTTCCCCCGGCGAGGCCCAGCGGGTGGAGGTCACTTTCCCCATGACGCGCCTTGCGGGCTTTGACGAAAAGACCTTGTCCTATCTTCTGGAAAAGGGCGAATATCTGATCTTCGCGGGCACGGACAGCGCCCACGTGGAGCTCACGGCGGCGGTGGAGCTGCCGGAGACCCTCACCGTCCGGAGAGTGGAGGACATCGGCGGGAAGACGGACTTTGCCGACTGGCGGCCCGAAGCGCCCGTCTGGCTCCCGGTTTCGGCGGAGGTCCCGCGCCTTGTCTACACCGGGCAGGACCTGGCGGAGGCCCCCGCGCCGGAGGACGTGACCCCCTCCAAGGAGGCCATGAGCCGCGCCATGCGGCTTTCCGACGACGAGCTCATCGCCCTGTGCATGGGCGCCTTCCGACCCGATACCAAAAAGCTCAGCGTCATCGGCTCCGCCGGCTTTTCCGTGGCCGGGGCGGCGGGGGAGACCTGCGGGAAGCTTTCGGACATCCCGGCGCTGGTGATGGCCGACGGGCCGGCGGGCCTGCGCCTTGCCAAGTATTTTACCCGGGATAAGGGCGAGGCCAGGGAGGTGACGAGCCCCGCCGAGCTTCCGGAGAAGCTGACGGCCAAGGAGCGCCTCAAGCGCCTTTTGAGGCCGGAGACCATGCGCTATACCCCGGTGGTGGACCAGTTCTGCACCGCCGTCCCCATCGCCACCGCCCTGGCCCAGAGCTTCGACCCGGCGCTTTTGGAGCGGGTGGGCCGGCTCATCGGGGAGGAGATGGCCATCTTCGGCGTGGATCTGTGGCTGGCCCCCGCCCTCAACATCCACCGCTCGCCCTTATGCGGACGGAACTTTGAATACTACTCCGAGGACCCGCTGGTCTCCGGCCTCGCCGCCGCCGCCGTCACAAAGGGCGTCCAGTCCGTCCCCGGCCGGGGCGTCACCGTGAAGCACTTTTGCTGCAACAGCCAGGAGACGGACCGGTATATCTCCAACAGCCAGGTGAGCCAGAGAGCTCTGCGGGAGATCTACATACGCGGCTTTGAGATTTGCATCCGTGAGGCCGACCCCGCGGCGGTGATGACCTCCTATAACCTCTTGAACGGCGTTCACACCTCCGAGCGCGCGGACCTGAGCGAGGGGCTTCTGCGCCGGGAGTGGGGCTGGCGGGGGCTCATCATGACCGACTGGGTGATCGCCGGCGCCGCCGGAAAGGGGCGGTACCGGGCGGCCAGGGCCGCCGACAGCATCGCCGCCGGGAACCTCTTTATGCCCGGTTCCCCGGCGGACTGGCGGGCCGCCAGGAAGGCGCTGGAGGACGGCGTCCTCCACGGACGGAGGGCGCGGCTCACCGCCGCCTTTGTCATCGATACGGCGCGGCGGCTGAAGGGGCCGCGCAAGACGTGAACAGGCGCGGGAGCATGACATCAAGGGAGGCTGACGGTGTGACGGGATCTGTGGAAGCCGCGGGGCGGCTTTTGGAGGCCGCCGGCGTGGCGGCGCTCATCATCGGACGCGACGGGGCGGACCGGTGGGCGGTGCGGTATCAAAACCCCGCCGCCAGGGCCCTGATAGGGGAGCGGGGGACGGAGCTGGAGCGTGTGCTCTCGCCCCGCCTTGACCGTGCCCGCGGGGAGGAGCCGGTCTGGGAGGAGCGGCTCTGGGACAGGGATCTGACCTTCCGCGTGTCCGATTGCGGCGGGGAGGAGCGGCTTTGCTTCATCCAGGACCGGACGGAGGAGAACCGCCGCCGGCAGGAGAGCGAGCAGGCGGCCCGCGCCGCCCTCCAGAGCGCCCTGGACGCGGCCAACGCCGCCAACCGGGCCAAATCCGACTTTTTATCCAGCATGTCCCACGACATCCGCACCCCCATGAACGCCATCGTGGGCATGACCGCCATCGCCCGGGCGCATTTGGACCAGCGGGAGCGTGTGGCGGACTGCCTGGAGAAGATCGACCTGAGCTCCCGGCATCTGCTGGCCCTCATCAACGACATCCTGGACATGTCCCGCATCGAGAGCGGCAAGATGACCATCGCGCCGGAGAGCTTCGCCATGGCGGACTTCATCCACTCGCTCCTGGCGGTGTTCCGCCCTCAGGCGGACAAAAAGCGCCAGCGGGTGGAGCTGGACTTCACCGGCCTGCGCCACGAGCAGGTCCGGGGCGACGAGCTTCGCATCCAGCAGGTGCTCATCAACATCCTCTCCAACGCCGTGAAATTTACCCCGGAGGAGGGGACCATCGCCCTCACCGTCCGGGAGATCGCGGCGGAGAGCAAGGCGGGGCACAACTATTCCTTTTACGAGTTCAAGATCCGGGACACCGGCATGGGCATGAGCCCGGAATTTTTGGAGAAGGTCTTCCAGCCCTTTGAGCGCGCCAGCGCCGCCGCCCGCATCGAGGGCACGGGCCTTGGCATGACCATCACCCACAATCTGGTGAAGATGATGAACGGCGAGATCGCCGTGGAGAGCCGGGAGGGCGAGGGGACGGTCTTCACCGTGACCCTCCCCTTAGAGCGGGACGGCGACGGGGACGCCGGCCTTGCGGCCCTGCGGGATAAGCGCGTCCTGGCCGCCGACCGGGACGAGGCGTCCTTGAAGAACCTGCGGGAGATCCTCTCCGACCTTGGCATGACCTGCGATACCTGCGGCTCGGCCTACGAGGCCACGGAGCTTGCCGCCGCCGCCCACACCGAGGGGCGGGACTACTTCGCCATCCTCCTGGGCTGGCGGCTTCCCGTGGTGGACGGCGTCCAGGCCTGCCACGAGCTGCGGGCCATTTTGGGCGGGGAGGTCCCCATCTTCGTGATGAGCTCCTTTGAGTGGACCCTCACCGCCGACGAGATGGCCAAATACGGCGTCACGGGCTTTATCCCCAAGCCTCTCTTCCGCTCCCGCCTGGGTCAGGCCCTTTACGCCTGGACCGAGGAGGGCAGGACGAAGGCTGAGCGGGACGCCATGGACGGGCAGGAGAGCTTCCGGGGCTTCCGGGTGCTGCTGGTGGAGGACAATGAGCTCAACCGCGAGATCGGCGTAGAGCTCATCGAGATGCTGGGGGCCGAGGCCGACTGCGCCGAGGACGGCAGGCAGGCGGTGGACAAGTTCCGCGAAAGCCCTCCGGGGACCTACGACCTCATCTTCATGGATATCCAGATGCCCGTCATGAACGGCCTGGAGGCGGCCAGGGCCATCCGGGCCCTGCCGGAGGGGCGTGGGATGCGGGTGCCCATCGTGGCCATGAGCGCCAACGCCTTCGTGGAGGACATCCGCGCCAGCGAGCGGGCCGGCATGAACGCCCATATGCCAAAGCCGGTGAGCCTGGAGAGCCTCACCGGCGTGATGCGCCGCTTTCTGCGCGCTCCCGAGAGGGGGCAGGGCCGATGAGGGCGTATCAGGAGGAGTATCTGCGTCTCCTGGCCGGCGCCGCCCAGGGGCCCTCCCCGGAGGCCGTGGAGCGGGGGACCGCCCTTTTGCGGGAGAATCTTTTCCCCGTTCTGGACGATATCCTGGACGCCGGCGAGCAGGAGCTTTCCGACCTTTATGAGTTTGCGGAAAAGCTCATGAGCGGCCAGGCCCGGGACGTGGGGCTCCATTACCGCGTACACCTGGCGCTGATGGATTACGCCCGCCACGCGGGCAGGACCGATATGCTCCTGCGGGAGCTTTACAAGGTGGGCATGAGCCTGTATTACCTGGAGAACATGCTGGTCCCGGACAACACCAGGCTCTTTTCCATCAGGATGCGCCTTTGCTTCACCGAGTGCGCCTCCTACTTCGGCACGCCCCAATACGACGAGCTGGACGCCGAGAGCCGGGGGTACGTCCACCGGAGCATGGGCAACATCGCTCTGACCTATCACGATAGCGACCCGACCACCACCAGGAACAAGCTTGCGGTCCTCGAAAGGTCCATCCGCGTCCTCTCGGACCCGGACGTCCGGGCCAGGACGCCGGAGCTTCCCTGGGATACGTACCTCTACAAGAGCCACCAGGAGCGCACATCGCTTCTTGTCTCCCTGCGCCGGGGCGACGCGGGGCCGGAGACCTACGCCCAGGTGCTGGAATCGGCCCAGATCGTGCAGGAGCGGCAGCTGGCGGCCTTCCGGGAGCGGGGCGTCCCCCCGGAGCCCCGGTGGCAGTACGCCTACATGGCCGCCCGGTACCACTGCGGGGCCATGCTCCTGCCGGAGCTTTTGGACGGGCTTTACGCCCTGAGCCGCTCAAGGCCGGAGAACGACTTCAGCTCCCTGGGGTTCTTTGCCCACATGGGCGCGCCGGCGTACTACATGGATTACGCCAAGGGCCGTCCTGAGCCGGAGACCCTGGAGCGGGACGTGCGGGTGGAGCGCATGACCCGGCGGATGCGGGCCTATCTCTACGCCCTGCCGCCGGAGGAGAACAGCGACCTGCTCCACTTCCAACTGCGCCAGTTCCTCTATGTCTACGATGAGGACCAGGGCGTGATACCGTTTTTTGAGCTTGTGCAGGACTTTTTCGCCACCCGGTTTCCGGCGGGCTTCGTCCGCCAGTGGCTTGTGGGAAGGCTTGCCCGGACCCTCACCGCCTGGGCCGTGGAGGACTGCCCGGAGAAGCTGGCGGGCCTTTGCGGGACCCACAGCGCCGGGGAGGTCCGGGAGCGCCGGGGGGAGCTGGAGGACTTCGCCATGCGGGCGGGACGTCTGGCCGACATCGGTATGCTCCACTTCTCCTGCCTGGAGACAAGCGCCTGCCGCGGCCTTTTCGAGGAGGAGGAGGCCCTGCTGCGCCTCCACGCCCACCTGGGCGCCAATCTCCTGCGGGGGCACGGCTCCACCGAGGCCTTCGCGGACATCGCCCTGGGCCACCACCGGGCTTTCGATGAGCGCAGCGGCTATCCTTTGGACTTCTCCGCCCGGGGGCTGGCGGTCCGGCCTATGATCTGCCTCGTCTCCGTGGCCGACTGTCTGGCCCGTGCCGATGGGGACGCGACCTTCCGGAGCCGCCCGGCTTTGTCTCTGGACGAGGCGCTGGAGCTTGTGGAAAAGGGCGCGGGGACGGTCTACGCCCCCTTCGCCGCCGCGCTCCTGACGAGTTTTGACCGCCGGGAGCACCTGCGCCGGAGCCTTCCGGCGTGGAGGGAGGAGGCCCTGGCGGACATCCGCCGCAGGGCCTCGGAACAGGAATAACTAGGGCGAATGCCCGTGAAAGAGGTGTGCCCGTGAGGGACAGAAACGCGAAAAAGGAAAAAATCAAAGAGGCCCTGCGCCAAAAGCGCGGCGTTGCCGTCACGTATTTCGTGCTGCGTCTGCTGGTGGTGCTGACCATGGTCCGTCAGGCCATGAACAGGAATTATGAGAACGTGGCCCTGTGCCTTTTCACTCTGGTCCTGTTCCTCCTGCCCTCCCTCATCGAGCGCAGGCTGAGGATCGAGTTTCCCGACGTCATGGAGATCATCATCCTTCTCTTCATCTTCGCCGGGGAGATTTTAGGGGAGATTGGCGCGTATTTCACGGTCTTTCAGGGGTGGGACGTGCTCCTGCACACCATGAACGGCTTCCTGTGCGCCGCCATCGGCTTTTCACTGGTGGATATGCTCAACCGCAACGAGCGCTTCTCCCTGTCCCTGTCGCCGGTCTACATGGCCATCGTGGCCTTCTGCTTCTCCATGACCATCGGGGTCTTCTGGGAGTTTTTTGAGTTTTCCGTGGACCGCCTCTTCCTCCGGGACATGCAGAAGGACGCGGTGGTCACCGCCATCTCCTCCGTGATGCTGGACCCCGCCGGGGGCAATACCCACGTCATCATCAAGGATATCGAGGATGTCATCCTGGTCACCGCCGACGGCCAGATCCCTTTGGGCGTAGGCGGCTATATGGACATCGGCCTTGTGGACACCATGAACGACCTCTTCTCCAACTTCCTGGGTGCGGTGATCTTCTCCGTCATCGGCTTCATCTACCTCAAAAACCGCGGCCGCGGCAAGATCGCCCCCCGCTTCATCCCCCAGGTGCTGGACGTGGAGGAGAAGGAGAAAGACAAGTGATCCGCAAGACCATGGCGGGGCTTATCAACTGAAAATCAAAATTTGTGATATAAGGAGGTTTCCCCATGAAGATCTGCGTTCGCTGTCACGACATGGGCATGCACAGCTCGGAGGACATCGTCCGGCGGGCCAAGGAGCTGGGCATCGACGGGGTCCAGCTGGTGGTCTACAAGAACTACCCGGACGTGCCCTACGCCCCCGGCGGCATCACCCACGAAAAGGCCCGTGAGATCGGAAATGCCCTGGCCGAGGGCGGGCTGTGCGTCCCCCTCATCGGCGCGTACTTCAATCCGGTCCACTCGGACAGGGCCAAGGCGGAGCGGTGCTTCCAAATCTTCTCCGAGTACCTGGCCTGCGCCAAGGAGATGGGCGGGGCCTATGTGGGCAGCGAGACCGGCTCCTACAACGACGACAAGTGGACCTACAACCCCAAAAACCGCACCGAGGAGGCGTACGGCATCGTCGTGGACACCTTCTCGCGCCTGGCGGACATCGCCGCCGAACACGGCGTCAGCATCGCCATGGAGGGCGCCGCCGGCCACGTCTGCTGGCAGCCGGAGGTGCTGGACGCGGTGGTGAAGCGCATGGATAAGCCCAACGTGCGCATCATCTTCGACCTCTACAACTACATGGACGCCGGGAGCCAGCATGAGTACCTGGACATCCTGGACCGCGGCCTGCGCATCTTCAAAGGCCGCATCCTCCTCTTCCACATCAAGGACTGCCTCCTCACCGCCGACGGCTCCGCCCCCAAGCAGGTCCCCTTCGGCAAGGGCGACCTCGATAAACGCGCCATCCTCTCCCGCATCAAGGCCTACGACCCCGACGCCGTCCTGATGCTGGAGGGCACCACCACCGACGATTTGCCGTTTGCGGTGCAGACGATAAGGGAGATCTGGGAGAGCGTGTAAAGAACCCAACGGGACCACATCTGCCGCTTCGCGGCTGTCCCCGACCTAGGAGGGGCTGGCGTATCAGGGGCGGGTGCGATTTGTCGGAACCATTCTGTCATCCAACGCTCGCTGCCCCCCTGCCCCCCTCCTACGAGGAGGGGGCACGAAGACCGGGGCTGGTGCGTTTTATCGGAACCGCTCTGATATTGTAACCTCTTTAGCCCCTCCCAGGTCGGGGACAGCCGCGAAGCGGCAGGAGTGGTGATGCAATCCAACCACGCGCGCATTTGTCGCCTGCGGCGACGCTTTCCCCTGCGGGGAAGGCCACCCTTCCGGCGCTTCGCGCCACCTCCCCCAAGGGGGAGGCTAAGAAGGTTGCGGCGCTTCGCGCCGCCTTTATAAAAGATTGCGCCGCAAAGCGGCGCAAACCTTTTTCGCCCCCTCCTCGTAGGAGGGGGGCAGGGGGGCAGCGAGCGTGGGTCGATAGAGCGGTTCTGACGATCCGCATCTGCCAAAGCCCCTCCCCTCGGGAGGGGTGCCCGAGCGAAGCGATGGGCAGGGTGGGGGCGTCTGTCGGACCCCGCACGGGCGGGTTTAGAACCCGCCCCTACAGACAAAATGGGACAATTTTCCACAAACATAACGTGAAATGTCATCGAAACGCGGGCCGCCAGGAGTGGCGGCCCCTACGGCGTTGATGGAAGGCAATTTGGAAAATGCACGGGCGGGTTCTAAACCCGCCGGCCTTTGTTTGCGCCGCGTTCATAAAGAGTTTCGCCGCGCTTTTCAGCGCGGCGAAAGGTTTTTCTTATTTGATTTTCCGGCACTCCAGATAGTACCGTTTGTCCCGGGCGTGGCCGATGGAGAAGCTTTTTTTGGGGAAGACGCCGTCGGAGATGACGGTTTTGAAGAGCTCGGATTTGTCCATGGCGGGGAGGAGGAAGCCCACGGCGCCGGGTTCCTCGGTGAGCTTTAAGAGAGATTCCTCGTCGTGGATGTAGTCCACCTCGCCGCCGGTCATGGCGGCGTATTCCTCGATGAAGCTTTGCAAGAGCTCGATCATCCCGCCGAAGCTCCGGCCGCGGACGCGGATGGTCCCGATTTTTTTGCCACCGGCGGCGATCTCCAGCTCCCGTCCGTCGGGGACCTGGAGCTTCTGGACGGCGACCTCCAGGAATTTTTCCACGTCCACGCCGAAGACCACACGGTGGATGGGCTGGAAGATGACGCCGGGGTCGTAGACGTTGTTGAGCTCCACCAGCGCGTAGCGGGCGGGGTGGCGCGCCGCCTCCTCCGGGGTGAGGCCGGCCTTGGTGCGGTTCCACAGTTCCTTGGCCGCCGCCAGGGAGTGGTTGCCGTCGCCGATGACGATTTGCACCTCCCGCTGGGCAAGCACCTCCAGGGCGTGTTCCACGCCCTCCAGCTCCTCGCCGGTGACCTGCCAGCCCGCGATGCGGCCGCCGCCCTCCATGAGCTCAAAGTCGTAGAGCTTGCGCATGGCGTGGGTCCGGGCGTGGAGGGGTTCCACCACGGTGAGGGCAGGGTCGTCGATGAGCACCATGATGTGGGGCAGCTCCAGCGGCGCGTTCTCCCGGATCTTCATCCGGGGCGGGAGCCTGTCCGCCACTGTCCGCTCGCTGGCCCGCACGGGGGAGGCGGAGGCGGGGGAGTAGTCGTAAGCGTCCAGGTCCAGCGCCCCCACAAGCCCCCGGCGGATGCCGCCGGTGACGTGGCGCTCCACGTAGACGAAGCAGTGGGGCAGCTCCTCAAAGACGTTGGCCTCCAGACAGCCGCGCATGGCGGCGTTGGCGCTTTGGGCCATGTCCAGGGGGTTCACGTCGTTGAGGTACGCCTCGGGGAGGATCATATGGTAGGTGGAGAGCTTGTCGGCAACGCGTCTGTCCACCCGGTCCCAGTAGTCCCGCTCGGAGGTGAACTGGTCGCAGGCGATGACGCTCCAATCGGCCATATCCCCGGTGGCGGGGAGCAGGATATCGGTGGGCACAAAAGCCGGTTTGTTCATGAGGTTATTCGTTCCTTTCAGGGTAGTTCTAGCATTTTACCAGCTTTGGCCGGAAAAGTCAAAACAAAAAGAGGGAATAAGGCCACGGACCAGGAATTTCTGTGAATTTTTTCCCGGTTTACCTTGCAAAACCTGGAGAGATATGGTATATTATATAAAAGAAGGCCCGCAACAAACGTCGCATTCCGTCACTTCGCATAAAGGAGGACCGCCATATGAAAAAGACTGTCATCGCCATCAGCCGCGCCTGGGGCGCCCACGGGACCGTGGTGGGGAGCAAGCTGGCCGCGCTTTTGGGCATCCCCATGTTCGATAAGAAGATCATCGACCTGGCCAGCGAGAAAAGCGGCCTCTCCCCGGACTACATCGGCGGATTGGAGGAGCGTGTGACGGGCTCGTTCCTCTTCAACCTGGCCGCGGGGGCGGCACCCATGCACGGGTATCACCACAACTACGAGATCCCCATGAGCTATACCGCTTTCTCCGCCCAGGCCAACGTCATCCAGGAGATCGCCAACAAGGGCAGCGCCGTTATCATCGGCCGGTGCTCGGACTACCTCTTGCGGGAGGACCCGGACTGCGTGAAGGTCTTCCTCTACGCCGACGAGGCCGACCGCCTGGAGCAGTGCAAGCGGGAGTTCGATTTGGACGACAAGGGCGCCCAGCAGCAGCTCCGGAAGATGGACCGCAGCCGTCAGAATTACTACAAGAACTTCACCGGCGAAACCTGGGGCCAGGCCGCCTCCCACGACCTGTGTATCAACGTCACCAAAATCGGCGTAGACGGCGCCGTGGGGCTTATTATGCAGTATTTGAAAGCGGCGGGAAGGATCGAGTGACGGACCGTGTCAAAACTATTTGTGCCCCTCCCGGTGGGAGGGGCGGTTTTTTGTGGGCGGATAATGCGACGGAGAGCCGCGCGGCAGGGAAAAGCCCTCCCTCCGGGAGGGGTGGCCGAGGGTCGCGACGGCCAGGGTGGGTGCGGCTATGATACCCCTCAAAAACCTCAACCTTCGCTTCCCCCCTGCCCCCCTCCTACGAGGAGGGGGCACTGAGACGGGGGATGGTGCGGGTTATCGGAAGCGTTCCGTGCCGCAACGTGGCACGGGCGGGTTTAGAACCCGCCCCCACAGGGGAATGGAAGGTTATCCCATTCAATTTACGCCGGAAATTTTCGAAACGCGGGCCGCCAGGAGTGGCGGCCCCTACGGCGTTCATCGGGTGCAATCCGGGCCCTGCAACGTGGGCCGCTGTGGGCACCGGCCCGTACGGTGTTGATTGAACGCAATTCAAACTGTAGGGGCGGGTTCCATGTGTCTGCCCGTCCCCTCGTCCCCCGTTCCCGCCGCGGCTGGCAAATCGAAGAATGCGGCGAAGCCGCAAACCTTTTAAAAAGCCCCCTCCTCGTAGGAGGGGGGTAGGGGGTAGCGAAGGTGGGATGACAGGGCGGTATCGATACGTTCGATCCCTCAGTCTCGCTGCGCTCGACAGCTCGTCTCCGCGCTAAGAGCCGCCGCTTTGCGGCGGTTGCGCTTCGACACGCGCCTGCGGGCGCAGCCTTTACGAAAGGGAGCCTTCAAAAAGGTTGCGCCGCAATGCGGCGCCTTTGAAAATTGCGCTTGCGGCGCAAACCATTTTGCGTAGGGGCGGGTTCCAAACCCGCCCGGTCATCTTTCAGATTATTGCCTTACGCTGAAATGTCCCCGCTCGTCGGTCATGTCGTGGAGGGTTATTTGGTTGTCGCGGACGTATTGCTTGGTCCACAGGAGGACCAGGTCACGGTAGCGGTACAGCTTGTCCCCCGAGGAGTCCCCGTATAAGCGGGCCAGCTCTGACGCCGGGGGGATGGCGGCGTAGAAGGCGTCGTCCAGGGCCTCCAGCTCGGCAAGTATATCCGGCGCGGGCATGGAGGCGTACCGGGCAAGGTTTTCCGGCGTGAGAGACAGCGTGAGGGAACGCGTCTCCGGATCGGGGAAGGCGTTTTCGGCAAGCCACCGGGCTTCGCTTTGCGTTTTGATCTTCGGCATACGCGCCCACACCGCCGGCGGGAGCCGGTCCAGCGTGGCGCTTCTCAGCCGTTTTTCCTCCAAAAACCGGCCGCGCCCCTTGGCGTGGGGGAGGTAAAAGCGGATATCCTCGGTCTTGTACGCCGAGAGGAGGTCGAGAAAGCGCTCCGCCTGTCCGGCGTTCTCCTCGGTGATGGGCGCGCTGATAAAGACGGGGAGACCGGCGTCGTTGGCCGCCGCCAGCATGGCCGTCAGGAGGCGAAAGTCGCCCCGCCTCCCGGCAAAGGCGTCGTGGTACTCCGGAAGTCCGTAGAAGGTGAGGTCAATGAGCTCCACGCCGGCCTGCCGGATCCGCTCCATAAGCTCCCGGATGTCCCGGTCGGGCCTTTCCCGGAAGCCGTTCATCTGCAAAAACCGCCCGGCGGGCGAACCGATCTCCCGGCAGAAGGCGATATGGTCGAACAGCATAGGCGTGTCCATGCAGTAGCCGATATAATATCCGAACCCGACCGGCGACTCCGCCGCAAGTCGCCGCGCCAGGGCCTTGCCCCGCTCGTATTCCGCGCCGACGGGATGGCCGTCGTATGCCAAAAGGCAGTGCCGGCACCGGCAGTTACAGGGGACGCAGAGGTTTTCCATTTGAAAGGAAACGGTTTCCATACAGACGTCCTCCAAATTCACCTTTCCGCGATCAGCGTGGCCATGGCGCCGTAGATGCCGGCGTCGTTGTAGAGAGTGGCGAGGACGATGGGGGTGTCCTTACAGGCGGGGAAGGCGAGGGGGCGGTAGTGGGCGCGGGTCATGTCCAGGAGGAGCTGGCCGGCGCGGGAGACGCCGCCGCCCAGGACGATGGCCTCCGGGTCCACGGTGCCGGTCACCGCGGCGAGGCCCCGGGCCAGATACGCGCAATACTCGTCCGCAATCCTCAGGGCCAGGGGGTCGCCGGCGTTGGCGGCGTCCCAGACGGCCCTGGCATCCGGGTCGGGGAGGGAGCGGAGGGTCGAGGGCTCGGCGGAGGCGGACAGGGCCTCGCGCGCCAGGCGCGCGCAGCCGGTGGCGGAGGCGTACTGCTCCAGGCAGCCGTGGCCGCCGCAGTTGCATTGGAGCGCCTCCTGGGGATTGACGGGGATGTGGCCGATCTCGCCGCCGGCGCGGTGGGCGCCGCGAAGACACTTGCCGTCTAAAATGATGCCGCCGCCCACGCCGGTGCCCAGGGTCACCAGGACCATGCTTTTGTAGCCCATACCGCCGCCGCGCCACGCCTCGCCCATAGCGGCCAGGTTGGCGTCGTTGTCGCCCACGGCCCGAAGGCCGGTGAGGCGCTCAAGCACCGGGAGGAGGGGCTGGTGGTCCCAGCCTAAGTTGACGGCGCTGGCCGTGCCGTCGGGCCAGACCTGACCGGGAGCGCCTACGCCCAGGCCCAGGTAAGCGTCCCCGGAAAAGGGGCGCTTTTTCATGTCCGTAAGGATGGAGGCGGCGATGTCGCCGGGGATGTGGGCCCCGTGTTCGCTTGTGTCCGTAGGGATGGACCACTGGTCGAGAAGCGTGCCGTCCTCGGAAAAGAGGCCGAGCTTTACCGTGGTGCCGCCAATGTCGATGCCGTAGCCGTAAGTCATAGTGATTCCTCCGTTTCAAGAATAGAGCCGATGTCGCACAGCTCGATGCCGGGAAAGCTCCGCTCGCTAAGGCCGCGGGAGCGGATGAAATCGCGGATAGCCTGGTAGTCCGGATGGGCGGTGAGGTCGCCGTTGAAGACGATCTCGTCTCCCACCCGCCCCGAGGCACCGCCCAGGAAGCCCATGGGGAAGCCGGGGAGGGAGACGAAGCCCTCCCGGATCTTCAAAAGGGACAGGCCCGGCTCTTTGATGAGCGCCGCGTAGATGCCGGGGTCCGAGGTGATGAGGCTCCCGCCGTCCACCACCACGCAGGCGCATTTGGCGTAGCCCTGGCGGACGTTCACCTCCCGGAAGCCCAGGGCGCGGCAGGCTTCTCGCAGGGCCGGGGCGGTGATGTCCGGCCGGTGGACGAGAAGCCCGTCCAGCACCACGGCGCACAGGGCGGCGTTCTCGGGGTAGCGGGGGAGGGGGACGCCCTCATAAAAGATGGGCCGCCCGCGCACCGGGCAAAGACGCAGGTCCGCGTGGGACGAAACGCCGGGTCCGAAGCGGGGGTCGTCCTCTATGAGGCGCAGCACGTGGCCGCGCTCACGCAGATACGTTTTCAGCGGCTCACAGGCGCGATGGGAGAGCCAGACCGCGCTCATGGGGCGGTATGGGCGGCGAGGTACGCGTGGGCCTCGTCGATGTAATACGCCACCAGGAGGTCCACGCAGGCCCCGTAGGAGCGGATGCCCAGCTCCTGGCCCTGGGCCTTTAAGTAGCCGTCGTAGACTTGGGAGCTGACCTTCTCCACCGGACCCTCAAACTGGGCCCAGTAGGCGTTGTTGTCGTTCCAGTCCACCGCCATGGGCCAGGTGATGAAGGCGGAGAGCTCGCCCCAACGCTGGGCTTCCACCTGGTAGAGGGCGTTGGAGAGGTAGATGGCGCCGGCCAGGTACCCGGAGTATGTAAAGACCGGATCGCCGGAGGAGACGCAGGCGGCGATGCCCAGGAAATTGGCCTCCAGCTCCGAGGTGACGCCCCGCTGGTGGGCCAGCTCGTGGGCGATGGTATCCGGGATGAGGCACCCCGGCGCGTCGATGTTGATGTTGGATTCACCGGAGAAAGGGAAGAAGACGCCGGTGAAGCCCATCCAGGAGGAGAGGCGCGAGAATAAATACATCTTCTTGGGCGTCCGGGAGCGCATAGCGAGGAACGGGAACTCCTCGGAGAGGTTGTCGTAGACGTGTTTAGAGGCGTCGATGGCGCCGTCCAGGTCCTCCTGCCAGTGGCCGTCGGCGTCGCGGTTGACATTCCCGGCGTTCTCGGCGGCGCGGCGGAGGAAATATTCCGTCACGGCCTCCAGGTCCTCCGGCTCCACCGCCCCCACGGCCAGGCCGCTTTTCTCGGTGAAGCTGTCGGCGCGGTAGTCGATGGCGAAGATCCACAAAAAGACGGTGAGGACGTAGAGGAGGATGAGCGCCAGCGTCAGCACCCGCCGCCCCAGAGTCTTCCAGTGCTCCGCGGCGCGGACGGTGAGGATGACCGTCCGCGCGAGGAACCAGAGGACGAAGACCCCCGCCGCCACGTACTCCAGCTCCATGACGGAGAAGGGCAGGAGGCCGAAGACCGTCCCCAGGGCGTTCTTCACCGGGCGGGAGAACCAGGCGGTGCAAAAATTGGCGGCGGCCCGGGAGCCGGCAAGGACCAGGAACAGCGCGATAAGGATGATGGGAACGAGCCAGGCCGCGAGCCTTCCCACAGGGATCTTTTTCTTTTTTTCCAACGTTTCCACGGCGGCGCACCCCCTGAGTTTTTCTTGTCCTCACCATTATAGCATACGGATGCAAAATTTCCAACTTGTAAAAATTGAAATTCGCTCTTTCTTATTTGTAGCTTTCGTGCTATAATGCAAAAACAGACATGCTTCGACAAAAGAGGAGAGAGGAGCTATGAAAAAGAAAGTTCTGATCCTGATCGCGTCCATCGGGGCCGTGGCGGTGCTTACGTCGGCCTTCGTTCTCCTGTCGTCCAAAGCGACGGAGAGCGGACCGTCCGGCGCGGGGGAGCCCTCGGAGGCCGCCAGCGGACCCGTCGTGGACAGCGGCGTCCCGGGCGGGACCGGAGATGAGAAGGACCCGGACGCGGAGGATCCGAACGGAGAGGACGGCCCGGAAGCGCAGCCCGACACCGAAAGCGTCGCCGATGCCGCGAGGTTCCTTGCGGAGCTGGGGATCCTGCGGGGCGACCGCGTGGACGAGGCGGGGAACGTGGAGCTGGACCTTGAGACCACCCTCACCCGCGAGCAGGCGGCGGCTCTGATCGCCAGGACGCGGGGATACGCCTTTGACGGGGAGGATATGGCTTTCCCGTGCCCCTTTGACGATGTCTCCCCGTGGGCGGCCGGGGCCGTGGGATATCTCAACTGTTCCGGCGTGATCTCCGGTTACAGCGACACCTCCTTTGAGGGGAACGGCCTTGTGGAGGGGCGGGAGCTCCTGTCCATGGCCCTCCACTCCGCCGGCTACGGCGGCGATTACGCTTACGACGACATCCTGAGCTTCGCCGAAGACCTGGGCCTTGCGGACGGCAGGCTCGGGGACGGGACGAAGCCCGTTACCCGCGGGGAGGCCGCCGTCATCCTGAAAAAACTGCTCGCCCTCCCGTTCAAAGGGTCCGACCGGACGCCTCTGACCGTTCTCGCGGAGTCCGGCGCCGTCACGGCGGAGCAGCTTGCCGCCGCGGGGCTTGAGGGGACCGTGCCGGGACTGCGGGCGGACGCCATCGGACCTGACGACGCGGCGGAAAAGTGCGCGCCCCTGATGGTCACGGTACATACGCGTAACCTGCGGTTCGAGCCCGTCGCCGACATCACCGGGACCGTCGTGGAAGACGGCGTGGTCGCCCTGCCGCTCTATGCGCTGAAAGGCGCGGCGTACATCACCGTCACGGACGCGGCGGGGAATGAGCTCCCCTGGACCGCGCTCTCCGCCGACCCGGAGGGGGAGGTGGCGTACCTCCACTGCGCGGCGGCTTTCCCGGCGATGGAGTCTGCCGAACCCGGCGCGGCCGTGGCGGACCTTGCCTTTGTGTATTCCGATAAGGCCACGCTCATCCAGGCCCCCGCGTCCGTGAAAGGAAGGCCGGGACTGCCTGTTCTCGACGCCTCCGGGCGCTTCGTGGGCATCACCACCGCCGCCGGCGTTGCCGCCGCCCGTGTGCCCGAGGAGACGACGGACCTTTATGACCTGGGGAAGACATACTGGCCCGAGGAGGCCCTGCCCTTCAGGCCCCGTGGGATCGACCCCACAAAGCCCATGGTGGCCGTCACCTATGACGACGGTCCCAGCAAGGTCAACACGCCCAAGCTCCTGGACATTTTGGAGGAGAACAACGCCGTGGCCACCTTCTTTGAGTGCGGCTACATGCTGGTCAACTACACCGGCTCCCTCCAGCGGATGGAGGACATGGGCTGTGAGATCGGCAACCACTCTTACAGTCACGCCAACCTCAAAAAGCTGAGCGCCGAAGAGATCCGGGACGAGATCGCCAGGACCAACGAGATCATCCGAAGCGTCGTGGGCCACGACGCCACGGTGGTCCGCGCCCCCTACGGCAGCGTGAACGACACGGTGAAGTCCACCGTGGACGTGCCCCTCATCCAATGGAACGTGGACACCCTGGACTGGAAGATCCGCGAGGCGGACTCCGTGATCGGCAAGGTGTTCGCCAACAAAAAACTGGACGGATACATCATCCTGATGCACTCCCTCTACGCCAGCACCGTGGAGGCCTCCCGCACCATCATTCCCCGGCTCATTGAGATGGGCTACCAGCCGGTCACCGTCTCGGAGCTTGCCTACTTCCGTGGCGTGGAGATGGAGAGCGGGAAGCTCTACAACAGCTTCAGGCCCTGAGCGCCCCGAAAAAGCCCATTCGAAAAACGAAAACCGCCGGACCCCGCCTTCGCGCCGGGTCCGGCGGTTTTTGCATGGCTGCCATGTCACAAAAAATGCGAAAATCGAATATGTGAAAACGAAAAAAATCCCGTCATATTTTCTTCATAATTTGTGCAAGGTATTGAAATTTACGCGCAAGGGGTCTATAATAATTGTAAATCCCGGCGGACGTCCGCCATTTCCCCTCGGAGAGGGGAAATGATGGGCTTTAGGAACTTTAATCTGAAAGCGAGGGTCAAGCATGAAGAGATTTTTGGCAATGGTGTTGACGGTCGTCATGGTCTTGTCGCTTTGTTCCTTCCAGGTCTTTGCGGCGGACGCGACGGAGAATAAGGATCATCTAAAGCTCCAGGATATCGATTGGAGTAAAGGTACCACTAATGTCAATGGGACGATTTTCAGCTTTTCGAGTACGCATAATTTAACAAATGCCACTAAATCCTTTAACACGCTCAGTGAGAACGACCCGGTGTCGTGTACAAAGGCGATGAAGATCGAGACCGGAACAGAGATCAAATTTACCGCGCCCGGCAAAGGGACGTTGTATCTCTATTTCTGCAAATTCGCGTCAGGCAACACGATCAAGATCAACGACCAGGCGAAGCCGTTGACCGCCGAAAAGTTCGAATACAGCACGAAAGCCAACGAATCCGTCACCGTTTCCAAGGGCTCCGGCAATCCGCAGCTCGGTTACATCGAGTGGGTTTCCGCCGGCCCCGACATATCTTTTGCAGATGCGGCGGATGAGGGCGTTCAGTTCAACATTCACGTGGGCGCGACAGAACCCATTTCGGTCCCGTTTACCGTGTCGGGTTTTAAGGATGACCCGGCGCTTCAGGTTTTTGCGTTTTCCAACAATAAAAATATTACCGCGACGGTCGCACGTGCGGAGGCCAGCGGGATCGCCACAACCGCAGCCAATTCTGTGAACGGGGACTATGTCCTGACAATCAAGCCTGACAGTGGGATTAGTGCGGGCACCAAGGCCACGATTTATGTGGGTGTGGACAAAGAGGCACCGACAAGCGAAGAGACTGCCGAAGAAATGCAATGCGTGCAGACCATCAGCCTGACCGTCACGGAAGAATCCGAGCGAAAAGAGGCGCTTGAGGCCGGAACGCTTTATATGCCCGCCCTGGGGCTGTCGGATATTTCCAATCTTCATTTGAACGATGAGTTGATTTTCGTTCTGAAAGACCCGAGCGACGGCAAGACAAAAGCCATCGGATGGGACGGCAGTAATTGGCTTGTTGGCATTGATGTCAAGAAGGACGATAAGGGCAAGTATGTTGTGGTGGACAAGGACAAAGAAAATACCGTTGCCCTGAACGTCAGCGATGATACCTTTAGTATCAATAGCGGGTACGCAAAAGGCCGGCTCATAAGGAAATCATCCAGTGATCAATATTTTTCCCCGTCGAACTTGAAAGGCGGCACCAATGACACGCCTTTCGGAACTTCTAATAAAGATATGAGAATCTACACGGGATTGGACGGCGTGTTCTATCTGCGCGGCAACAGCGACGGAAAACAGTTTTTGGGATATAACAACGGATTTAAGGGTGTATTCGATACCGCCGAGGAAGCCGAACAATACCGCATCCCGGTTGAGATCTACATAAAGGCGCCGTCTAATTCTATTCCCGTATACTACCATGACTATCAAACCGCGGGTGAAATTGCAGCCACACAGTATGTGAAAGAAGGTACGAAATTCCGGCCTCCTGTTCCGAATGACGTGAGGATCGGCGATGAGACCTACACATTGTTCGGGTGGACCACGGACAACACATATATCGACGGAACGAATAATCTTCTCGGGGACGACGATTATGTCAACCTCTATCAATTTGACAAAACGTCAGGCACGTACGGCCTTTTTGGGCTTAAATCTGAAACTGTAACGAAGTTAAAAAGTCATTTCCGTACACTTATTGAGTATGACGAGGATTCGAAAAACAAAAACCAAAAAGGAGAGGAGACTACCCCCAGGGCCAATGACTTCGTGGAACAGGATACGACGGACAAGACCAAGATCGACCTCTATCCCGTTTACGTTCTGAGCGGGAAAAACAAAGAGGTCACGGTTTCAAACGCCAGCGGGACCGCGTCTATCACCGTTGACAACGTCAGCACCAACGCCACGGCGCCCAGGTGGCGCGGGTCGCTGACCGTTCAGATCTTTATTGACGGCAAGCCGAGCGGCGACGCGCAGACCATGTACTTCTTCTACAACTCCGACAACACGGTGGATATCAAGCTGGAGCTGACGGATGAGGACGGAAACGCCATTAACGCCGAAACCTCCCCGTTTATCATCAACGCCGTCGTCGCCGAGCAGAGCGGCACCAGCAGCAACGGGGTAAATGGCGGAATCGAGCGAAAAAGCAACGTTTTGACCGCCACAGGCGGAAAGTTGGACAACGTCATCGGCGGGAGCACCGTTAAAATCTACATGAGCACCCGCTACCGCGCAGAATTTTATCTGAACAAAGAGAAAATCAACAAGCAATCGACCCAAATTAAGGCCATTTCGGATAACTATTATTCCACCACAGAAAACAGAACGGACTTTGATCGTAATTTTGCCGGTAAAGAAGCTTTCATCGTAGCGAAGACGGCGGATTTTGAGAGCGGTGAATATGGTTCTGACGTTGAAAATATATCGCCTGAGGTATTTAAAAGTAACGATAAATTTTATGGCGCTAAAGGTGCCGGGGACGTTGCTACCCTGGAGCACGGCGGGCGGTATCTCTTTGGGTATATCGTCCAGACGTATGATGATCATTTTACCGTTCCCTCGCCCAAAGAGGCGCTTTCGGCGGGACAGGAGCTTTTACATGGAGAAACTTGGAAGTTAAAAAATGGCGCCGCTGAAACATACACCGATCAGAATAGCGGTGTGACATTCAGCGTTTCGAGCAACACCGCCCTTGCGGACGACGGGGTGTTCCGGTTTTACGCCTACACAGCCGGCAGCCTGACGATCACTAAGAACGTTGTCGGGCTTTCCACAAGCCGGGATTACACCTTCACCGTCACAGGGCCTGACAGCTTTAAAGAGGAAGTTACCATAGAAGACGTCACCGGCACAGGCTCTACAACCCTCACCGGCCTCGCTCCCGGCGAGTATACCGTCACGGAGGAGAATGCCGACGTCCCGGGGTACGACCTTTACGTCTCCAACAAGAGAGTTACCGCCACCGTGGAGGCCGACGAGACGGCTGAAGTCACCTTCACGAACACTTATACCCGCAAAACCAGCGATCTGCTGATCCGCAAAGAAGTCACCGGCGTTACAGATAATACGACAGAATTTAAGTTTACCCTTACGCTCACCGCGCCCAGTGGGGTGACGCTCAATTCCGATGCGGAGTACAGCTACAGCGGGAGCAAGAGCGGCACGGTCAAGAGCGGCGGGACCTTTAAGTTGAAGGGCGGCGAGTATATCACCATCACCGGCATCCCTCAGGGGGTGACTTATACGGTCACCGAGACGCCTGACGCCAGCTTCACCTCCACCGCCACAGGGGACACCGGTACCATCGGCGAGGGGACCTCGAACGCCGTCTTTACCAACGCCCTCAAGACCGGGTCCCTCATGATCACCAAGACGGTCACCGGCGTGGACGGTCTTCAGGTGAAGAGGCAGTTTACCTTCACCCTCACGCCGACGGACGTGGCTTACGAAAACGGTACGCCCACCGTGACGAACGCGACGCGCAACGCGGACGGCTCCTACACCGTCACGCTGGACTACGATTCCACGCAACCCGTCAATGCCGTGACAGTGTCCGGCCTGCCCGTGGGCACATATTCCGTCACCGAGGCGCTTGACGCGGACAGCCTGTACACCGCGAGCGTTGACGAGCCTTCCGTGACCGTCGCCGACGGGAAAACCGTGACGGTCATCGTCACCAACACCATGAAGACGGGCAGCCTGAAGGTATCCAAGACGGTGGATGTTACGTCTGGAATACCGGCTGAAAGTGTTCCCGCCGGGACCAGCTTCCACTTCACAGTCACCTTTGACAAGTTCCCCGAGGGCGTGAGCCAGTTTGACGTGATGGTGGGTACGGGTTCGCAGTCCGTCACGTCCGGCGGCGGGAATAAGGTGGAATTTGACCTCCAGGCCGATGGAAACATCACGCTGTCCGGCATCCCCGCCGGCGTGGCATACGAGGTCACCGAGAGCTTCGAAGACGTGCTCACAGGGCTCCACTATGAGCAGGCATGGACCGGCCAGAAGGGGAGTATTTCCTCCGGCACGACTGCCAATGTTACCTGCAAGAATACCTACCATCTGCTCCAGAAAGACACCGGCGGACTGAGGATCATTAAGGAGGTCGACGGAGAGCCCAGCACCAAGGAGTTTACTTTCACCATCACATTTACCAAAGATGGGAAGCCTCTTACGGAGCTCGCCGATCACACTAAGTTGAGTGCCGACGGTGTTTTGACGGTCACATTGAAAGCAGGGGAGACAGAGTTTATCCCCAATATCCCCGTCGGGACAAATTACCGGGTCGAGGAGACATTCGGGAGTACCGCCGATGAACCCTCGGATGTGACTGTGGTGCTTTCCGACAATGAGCCGGGCGACCAGGACCACCATGAGAACCGTTACGTTGAGGGCACGATCGGCAGACAGTACAACATCGACACGCTCACCTATACCAACCACTATCGGGGCAATCTCACGATCAGCAAGACGGTCGAGGGCGGCAATGTCGGGGACGAGTTCACCTTTACCGTCACACTCCCCGCCGGGACGTACAGCTATGTGGGCGACAAAACCGGCACCGTCTCCAACGGCGGCCAGATCACGCTCAAGGGCGGCGAATCCGTCACCATCAAGGGCCTCCCCGTCGGCGGGAAATGGTCCGTCACGGAGACGGGCGACCCCAACTACACCGCCGATAGTGTGACGCTCAGCGGGACCATTACGAAAGGCGCGACCGCCACGGCGGCCTTCAAGAATACCCGCAAGACCGGGTCGCTGACCGTGCGGAAGGTCGTCACCGGCAAGCTGGGGCTTGAGGAGACGGACAGGAGCTTCAACTTCACCGTCACGCTCACCGGCGCCGGCGAAGGCTTCACGGGGACATGCGGCGGCGTGAGCTTCACAAACGGCGTCGGGACCTTCCAGCTCAAGAAAGGCGAGAGCAAGACGCTCACCGGCCTGCCCGCGAACGCCGGGTATACGGTCCGGGAGACGGACGCCAACTCCGACGGGTATGTCACCACGGTACCGGACAACGCCGTCGGGACCGTCACGGAGGGCGGCGCCACCGTTACCTTTGTCAACGACAAGCCCGACACCGGGACGCTGACCATCGAGAACGTTGTCGTAAACGCCCCCGCCGGGGACGAGGACAGGGCGTTTACCTTCACCATCACGCTCTATCTTGACGCGGCTATGACCCAACAGGCCACGGACGTCAACGGAGAGCACGGGGGCCTGACCTTTGAAAACGGCGTCGCGACCTTCACGCTGAAAAACGGAGAGAGAATCACCGCCCGGGGCGAGGTCACCGCCGCCCAGGGAAGCCTCTACTACAGGATCGTGGAAACGCCGGCCCCGAATTATAAGGCGTCCTCCGTGACCAACGACACAAACGGCCAAGCCGGCGGCGCGACAGTGACGGGCGCGTTCACCCAGGCCAGCGCCAACACCACCGTCACCTTCACCAACACCTACGAGGCGCCCCGCCAGCCAAGTGGGCCCACAGGGCCGGGCCCCTATACGCCGCCTCCCACGCTGAACACCGAGGACCATTTTGCCTACATCATGGGCTACGGCGACAATGAAGTGCGGCCCGGCGGGGACATCACCCGCGCCGAGATCGTCACCATCCTCTTCCGGCTCCTGACCGATGAGACGAGGGCAAAGTACATGGCCGCCGAGAATGTCTTCCCGGATGTGAAGGACACCGACTGGTTTGCCCTGGCCGCCAACACCATGGCGAACATGGGCATCGTCTATGGAGACGAGAGCGGTTTCCGGCCCAACGACCCCATTACCCGCGCGGAGATGGCCGCCATTGTGAGCAGGTTCTTCGAATACAGCGGGGATACAGCCTTTGACGGCAGGTATTCCGACGTGAAGGAGGACGACTGGTTCGCGGGATTCGTCCATATGGTCTCCCGCGTCGGCATCATGCTGGGCGACAGCGAGGACACCTTCAGCCCGCTGGACCATCTGACCCGTGCCCAGGCCATGGCCGTGATGAACAGGCTCCTGGGCCGGAAGATTGACCGGCGCGGGTTCCTCGAGGGGATGATCGCGTGGGTCGATAACGACGACAAGAGCGCCTGGTACTACGCCGACGTCCAGGAGGCCACCAACTCCCACACGTGCCAGGAGGTCACCGAGGACGGCGTCACCTACGAGCGGTGGACGGAGCTTACGGACAACCGCGACTGGACCGAATTTGAGCACGGCATCGGCGAGTGATCCCACCGCGCGGAAACGCAAAAACGAAAAATAAAACTTCGGGGCTTTTAGAGTTCTTCTAAAAGCCCCGAAGCGTTTGATCAGGTGATATTGGCGGAAATCTTACTTGTTGAGCGCCTGGTCCACGGCCACGGCCACGGCGACGGTGGCGCCGACCATGGGGTTGTTGCCCATGCCCAGGAAGCCCATCATCTCCACGTGAGCGGGGACGGAGCTGGAGCCGGCGAACTGGGCGTCGGAGTGCATACGGCCCATGGTGTCGGTCATGCCGTAGCTGGCGGGGCCGGCGGCCATGTTGTCCGGGTGCAGCGTGCGGCCCGTGCCGCCGCCGGAGGCCACGGAGAAGTACTTCTTGCCCTGCTCAATGCACTCCTTCTTGTAGGTGCCGGCCACGGGGTGCTGGAAGCGGGTGGGGTTGGTGGAGTTGCCGGTGATGGAGACGTCTACGCCCTCATGGTGCATGATGGCCACGCCCTCGCGCACGTCGTCCGCGCCGTAGCAGCGCACGGCCGCGCGCTCGCCGTTGGAGTAGGGGATCTCACGGACGATCTTCAGCTCGCCGGTGTAGTAGTCGAACTGGGTCTGGACGTAGGTGAAGCCGTTGATGCGGGAGATGATCTGGGCGGCGTCCTTGCCAAGGCCGTTGAGGATGACGCGCAGGGGGGTCTTGCGGGCCTTGTTGGCGTTGCGGGCAATGCCGATGGCGCCCTCAGCGGCGGCGAAGGACTCGTGGCCCGCCAGGAACGCGAAGCACTTGGTGTCGTCCCTGAGGAGCATGGCGCCCAGGTTCCCGTGGCCCAGGCCCACCTTGCGGTCGTCGGCCACGGAGCCCTTGATGCAGAAGCTCTGCAGGCCGATGCCGATGACCTCGGCGGCCTCGGCGGCGGACTTGACGCCGCGCTTTAAGGCGATGGCCGCGCCCACGGTGTAGGCCCAGCAGGCGTTCTCAAAGCAGATGGGCTGGATGCCGCGGACGATGTTGTAGGCGTCCACGCCGGCGTCGTCGCAGATCTTCTTGGCCTCCTCCAGGGAGGCGATACCGTTCTCATTGAGGACGGCATTGACGTTGTCTATTCTTCTCTCATAGCTTTCAAAAAGAGCCATTGTTTCGTCCTCCTTCTCTTATTCGTGGCGCGGGTCGATGTACTTGGCGGCATCCTTGAAGCGGCCGTAGGTGCCGGTGGCGGCCTTCATGGCCTCGTTGGCGTCGGTGCCTTTCTTGATGGCCTCCATCATCTTGCCGATATGTACGAACTCATAGCCGATGATCTGGTTCTCCTCGTCCAGGGCAAGGCGGGTGATGTAGCCCTCGGTGAGCTCCAGATAGCGGGGACCCTTGGCCTTGGTGGCGAAGATGGTGCCCACCTGGCCGCGGAGACCCTTGCCCAGGTCTTCCAGGGACGCGCCGATGACAAGGCCGCCCTCGGAGAAAGCGGACTGGCTGCGGCCGTAGACGATCTGCAAAAAGAGCTCCCGCATGGCGGTGTTGATGGCGTCGCAGACGAGGTCGGTATTCAAGGCCTCCAGAATGGTCTTGCCGATGAGGATCTCGCCGGCCATGGCGGCGGAGTGGGTCATGCCGGTGCAGCCGATGGTCTCCACCAGGGCCTCCTCGATGACGCCCTCCTTGATGTTCAGCGTGAGCTTGCAGGCGCCCTGCTGGGGGGCGCACCAGCCAATGCCGTGGGTGAAACCGGAGATATCCTTGATCTCCTTGGCCTGGACCCACTTGCCCTCCTCGGGGATGGGGGCCGGGCCGTGATATGCGCCCTTGGCAACGGGACACATTTTTTCAACTTCTGCGGAATAGATCATGTTGAACTCCCTTCTTTATTCTTTATTCGCGGCTTGCCGCGGGAAATTGGCACTGAGAACATTATACCAAGATGAAAAACACATGTCAATAAATTAACGCGCTTCAATTTCACAAAATCCTCCCCGTGCCGGCGAAGCGAATCGTTGACTTTTATAGGGAAACGTGTTAAACTCCGGATAGATTCCCGCCGGGAATATAAAAAATCAAGGAGGAAACGGTATGGAGGAACTTTTGGGGTTTGATCTCCTCGAGGGCATAGAGGATATAGTCTCCGGGGCCACGGATTGGTTTGGGGTCGCGGTCCTGTTGGGAGTGCTGCTGGTCGGGCTTTTCAATTGCTTTCTCGGCTTCAAGCTTTTCCGGTTTGTGGTGAGCGTGAGCTTCGGAGCGGTCTTTGCGGCCATTGGCGCTGTCATCGGAAGGGGACTTTTCGAGGAGCTTACGTTCGTTATCTTCGTTGTTGCCGTCGGCTTTTTTGCCCTGGGGGCGTGGCTGGGGGTCAAGCTCTACAAGGTGGGGGTCTTTCTCTACCTCATGGCGGTGACCGTGGTGGTAGCGCTGCTGATCTTCATGGGATTGGATATGGACTCCACCGCGTCGCTGGTCCTGGCCCTGTTTCTGGGGATCGCCATGGGGGTTGTGGGCGTCATACTCGTCAAGCCCGTGGTCATTTTGTCCACCGGCATCAACGGCGGCATCAACGTCGGAATGGCGGCGGCGGGCCTTTTGGGCTCCACGCCCGCGGGCGTGCTGTGCGGGCTCCTGCTTGCGGTCCTCGGCATCATCGTGCAGTTTAAGATGGAGAATAAGACGCCCGCCGCGGTCCCGGCCAACGGCGGCCCTGTGCCTTATCAGCCCGCGCCCTATCAGCCCACGCCGGCCCAGTCCGCCCCTGTGCAGACGGTGCCCTATCAGCCCGCGCCGGCCCAGCCGGAGCCTGTGCAGACGGTGCCCTATCAGCCCGAGCCGGAGACGCCCGTTGAGGAAACGCCTGTTGCAGAGATGCCTGTTGAGGAGACGCCTGTTATAGAGACGACTGTTGTAGAGACGCCTGTTGAGGAGACGCATGCTACGGTGCCTTATCAGCCTGAGCCGGAGACGCCCGTCGAGGAGACGCCTGCCGCGGAGACGCCTAGTATAGAGATGCCCGCCGCGGAGGAGAGCGGCGAGGAGAAGCGGGAACCGTGAAACCGTGAAAAAGACACTTGATATCCACACCCACACCTGCTTTTCCGACGGCACGGACACGCCGGAGGAGCTGATGGACAAGGCGCTGGCAAAGGGCGTCACGACGCTGGCCGTCACCGACCACGACACCGTGGAGGGCGTGAAGGCGGCGCTGACGCGGGTCCCCCGGGGCCTTACGCTCATCCCCGGCGTGGAGCTTTCCTGCCGGGGCAGAGCGGGGAAGTGTCACATTTTGGGGCTGGGGGTGGATGTGGAGAGCGCCGCGCTCAAATCGGCGCTGGAGACCCTGGCGTCCCTGCGGCGGGCGAAGCTGGAGCGGCGGCTTGGGATGCTGGCCGACCGGGGCCTTAAGCTCCCGGACCGGGAGGCGGAGGCCCTCCGGGCCCTGCCGTCGGCGGGCAAGCCCCACATCGTGGCGGCGCTGATCCGGCTGGGCCTTATGGAGGACCGGGAGGCGGCTTTCGCCCTCTTGAAGGAGGGCGACCGGGGGACCGACAGGCTGGACGCCGAGACCGCCGTGGCCGCCGTTCTGGCCGCCGGCGGCGTCCCCGTCTGGGCCCATCCCCGGGGCGGCGTGGACGGCGCGGTGGAGGAGGCGGAGTTCCGGGCGCTCTTGCCGGAGCTCATCTCCTACGGCCTTGGGGGAATGGAGTGCTGGTACTCCCTGTACCCATCCTCCCTCTGTCGGGAGCTTTCCTGGATCGCCGGGGAAAACGGCCTCCTCATCTCCGCCGGAAGCGACTACCACGGGGACAATAAAGCCGTCCCCCTGGGACAGCTCAGCGCCGACGAGCCGGGGCCGTCCAAAGCGGACGTGTCGGTCCTGACGGCCCTGTAAATCAAAAGATCCCTTTGCCTTTCGGTGGGCAAAGGGATCTTTATGTCTGCCGGCAAACTTACTTGGTATCCGCCTTCTCAATGGCGGCGATGCGCTGGCTGAGGGTGGGGTGGGAGTAGTAGAGCTTCACCAGCAGGGGAGAGGGGGCGAGGTCCGAAAGGCTGTCGCTGCTGAGCTTTTTGAGGGCGGTGACCAAGTCGCGCCCGCAGCCCTCCTTTACCGCGTGGGCGTCGGCCCGATACTCGGCGCGGCGGGTGAGGGCGTTGGACATCAGGGAGAGGAGGGGCGTGAGCAGAGGGAGCTCGACGATCGAGACCAGCACATAGGCGAAGCCGTAATTGACCCCCGCGAAGCCGAAGTCCGGATAGAGGACGCCGGTGCGCACGGTGAGCCACACGGCCAGGACGATGACCACCACCTGCAAAACGCTCAGAGGCATCGATCGCAGCGTGTCCTTGTGCAGGCCGTGGCCCAGCTCATGGGCGAAGACCGCCACGATCTCATCGGTGGTCATGGTGTCCAGGAGCGTGTCGTAGAGGACGATGGTCTTCATTTTCCCGAAGCCGGAGAAATAGGCGTTGGCGCGGGAGTCGCGCCGGGAGCCGTCCATGACCTGGATCTGGCGGACGGTATAGCCGTTGGCCGTGAGCAGGGCCGTCAGCTTCTCCCGAAGCTCCCCGTCGGGCATGGGCGTGAATTTGTTGAAGAGCTTGGAAAAGACGGGATGGAGCGCCGCCAGACCCAGGAGAAACAAGGCCATGATGCCGGAGAAGAGCAGGAGCGTCCAGTCGCCCAGGGCCTCGTAGATGAGGATGAAGAGGCACACCATCCCCAGGGTGAGGACACCGGAGATGAGGAAGGACCGGATCTGGTCTATGACGAAGGTCTTCATGGTGCGCTTGTTGAAGCCGTACTTTTCGTCGATGACCATGGAGCCCACATAGGAGAAGACCGCCCCGGCCACGGCGTCCAGGACCAGCACAAAGAGCAGGACCTCCACGGCCGCCAGATACACGTTTCCCGAGGGCGCGAGCCTTGGGAGGACATCAAAAGCGAGAAGCGCGAAATAGATGACGAACTCCGTCACCGTTTCCACCAGGTCCAGCGCGCAGGTCTCCCCGTGATATTTCAGCCACCTGGCGTATTTCTCCCCGTCGTACACGTCCCGGACGTTCTCCGGCACGGGGTTGTCCTTGGAGCGCCAATCGAGGAACGACAGAAGCAGTCTGTACAGAAAGGCGGCGGCATAAAGGAGCAGGCTCAAAAGCTTAAAATCCATCAGAAACCCTCCCGATTCCATGTTTTGTTTGTCAGGAGCCGCGATATAACGAATTGTACAACAACATCACGCCACAGTCAAGGACGGTTTGTCCCACTCAGCCAAAGCTTACTGTGATATCCCCGGACATGGTCTTGACCCGGACCTGGTTGGGGCCGGCGCAGCGGTGGCCGGAGATCTCCACGTCGCCGGTGTTGGTTTTGGTGGTCAAGGTGTAGAGAGTGTCGGAGCCGGGAAGGGCCAGCTCCACGTCGCCGCTGACGGAGTCGATGCCCAGGCGCTCACAGGGGACGGTGAGGGCCAGGTCGATGTCGCCGCTGACGCTCCCGGCGGTGAGGCGCCGCGTCGCCGCGATGGCCCCGGCATCGATGTCGCCGCTGACGGTCTTCAGGTCCAGCTCGGCGGCGTTCAGGTCCTCTATGTCTACGCCGCCGGAGACGGTGGAGACGGCGGCCTCCGGGGCGGAGACCTCGGTCAGGTCCACATCGCCTGAGACGGTGATGACGCTGAGCTTTCCCTCCATGCGGGCATACGCCAGAGTCACGTCGCCGGAGGCCAGCTTCACATAGAGCTGGGCGGGGGAGACGTTGCGGCACTCCACGTCCCCGGAGACGGAGTTGACGTTGACGGCGGGGCCGCCGGAGGCCGGAAGGAGAAGCCTTAAATAAAGCTCCTTGAACGCCCCGTTGAAGTTGGGGATGGGGACGGTAAAATCCCGGCCGAATAGCCCAAGGGTCAGGGTTTTGCCCCACTCGCCGTTTTTGACCCGCCGCACGGTGACGACGCTCTCACCGGTGATGTCGTAGCGCCAGGTGTCGGAGGCCGTGTACTCGATGTGTATCTGCCCGTCGGGCGAGGGGAGTATATCGATACTGCCGGAGGTGTCGAAGACCTCGATCCTGCTGACGGAGTCGGGGGAGAAGACGCGCGTGACCTTCCCCGGACGCACGCTTTCCCCGGCGGGCGCGCTGTCCTCCTCTTTCTGCCAGGTGCTTTTCAGCTCCCGGACGATGTCCTCAACGCTCCCCATGGCGGCTACGGCCTCCTCCTCGGACATGCCGTCCTCCATGCGGTCGTCGATGGCCTCGGCATAGAAGTTCACGGTGCGCTGGACCTCCTCCGCCGAGGGGCAAAAGCGCAGAGCGCGGCAGAGCTCGTCTAAAAATTCAGATTTTGTCATTTCCTTGATCCCCCTTGATGTAGTTGTAGGCCCGCGTCACGTCCTCCCACTCGGTGAGGAAGGCCCGGATGCGCTCCCGGCCCGCGTCCGTGATGCGGTAGTATTTTCTCAGCCGCCCGTTATGTTCACGGGACCAGACAGTCAGCGCCCCGGCGGCCTCCAGGCGCTTTAAGATGGGGTAGAGCGTGGATTCGCTCATCGCCACAAAGGGTGAGATGTCCTTGATGATCTGATACCCATAGGACTCCCCGTCCGACAGGGCCTTCAGCACGCACACCTCCAGGATCCCCCGGCGAAGCTGTATATCCATGGATACACCTCCTTACGCATCATACTATACGCCGCGTAGTATCATATGTCAAGAGGTATTTTGCGCATTCTTGACATTCCGGCGGGGCGGTGATACAATAGTCCACGCCCCAGGGGATACGGTTACTGACCGGTCCACAGGCGAAAAAGCTTATGTAAACCGATTTCGAGCATAGAGATTGACATAATACGAGGTTTACATAACATAAAGTTGACGTAACACGCGGGTATGGCGGAATTGGCAGACGCGCAGGATTTAGGTGGCGTGACCTTAGTGAAAAAGCGGTGAGAAAATGGCTGAATATAAATTGCCGAAGGACTTTTTCGAGAATAATCTTATTAGACCGTACTCGACGCCCCAGTTTTTCCTGGTGACCCAGGTTATTGAAGGACACGAGGAGCTGAACAGTAAAGTTAAAAAATTGATCGCACAGTTCGACGAGGAGTTGACGGCAAAGGACGAGGCACAACTGCGGCTTATTGAGGAAACGAACGATCCGGCGGCGCTTGTTGATTTGATGCGTAAGAATTTACGTGTGCCTAATATGGGGACCTATATTGGCAAGGTCCTGACGTATCAGAGCGAATGCTTGCCGCTTTTGCTGAAGCGATATTTGACCAGCGGTCATGATGGGTTCATTGAGGCGTCGGCAAGAGTTTTGGCTGTGGCGGATGAGAGTTACGTCCGGCAGCTTCAGGAAATGTATGGCCGGATAAGAAACCCCTACGCCAGAGCTTTCGCCTGCCTTGTTTTTGGACAGCGCGGGATGAAGGACATGCTTGCGTTTTTGGTCGGCGAATATGAGAACTTCAAAAGAAATTATATTGGCGAAGGCTTTGAGCAGTTTCCCCTTGCTGCCATATATCTGCTGAACGGAAAACCTATCATTTAGTAAGCCTCAACGCGCACCCGTGGTGAAATTGGCATACACGATGGATTAGGTGCTGTTACCTTATTGAAACGTTTTTGAGGTGAACGGATAAATTTAAACAGAATACGCGGGCATGGTGTAATGGCAGCCACGGTGGTCTTAGGAGCCACTGGAGAGATCCGTGCAGGTTCGAATCCTGTTGCCCGCACCAGCGTCGTCGCGGAAGCGGCGATAGTTCCTCAAAGGGCAGACGCAAGAGGCGTCTGCCTTTTGACTTGCTTGCCCGCTTTTGTTGGCTTACGGTTTGTTTGTCTTTCGGGTCGTGTTTGCGTGTATTCGCGACAAAGGGATTGACAGCCGCTTGAAGTTTCAGGTAAAATCGATACTGCCTTACTATGGGGTGATTGGATGCATCGGAAAGGGCGTTGACGGCCCCTGCCATGACGACGTGGAGACCGTCCAAACACCTTCGGAGCAAGCGCAACCAACTGTTACGCATACACAATGAACTGAGACTCAAAAAAGGAGGAAAAGAACATGACAGACGACAAGAAAATGATGCACGGAGAGGTATCCCCCGAACAGGAGAACATTCTGGAGAACGTCTCCGGGGGAAAAGTGGAGTTCACAAAGCCGGTTTATGATCAGAATCCCTATATCGTCCCGTGCCCCGCCTGCGGGGGAGGGATCGACATTGACAGCGTGAATCCTCCGTATAGGGTGCATTGCAGCTCCTGCGGCCGCTGGTTCCACTATGAGGGAGTAACGCTGGTCGAGGAGTAACGGTCTGTACGAGGAGAAAAAAGGCCGGTACCGGCAGATAACCCCCAAACGTGCCTGCGGACGAGCCGGGGACGTGACGGAGGGCTTCGCGAAGGAGGGGCGGCGATGGAAAAGGGGCTGTTTCGGCAGAAGACGCTGGACAAGGTATCGAGCCCGGAGCAGATGAACGAGTATATCCGGGTGACCGGTCCGGGGGTGTGGCTGGTGCTGGGGGCGGTTATCGCGCTTTTGGCGGGGCTGATCGTCTGGTCGGCGCTGGGGCGGCTGGAGACCACGGTGACAGCCGTGGCGGTGTCGGGGCCGGACAGCGGGACGGTGTGCTACATAGCGGAGAGCGACCTGGACGAAGTCCGGGCCGGGCAGACCGTGCACATCGGCGGGGCGGACTATACCCTTTCCGAGGTGGCCCCGAGACCCGTGGCGGTGGACGGGAGCTTCGACGCCTACGCCCTGCACGTGGGCGGCCTGGAGGTCGGCCAGTGGGTGTACCCGGCGAAGCTGGACGGGACGCTGGAGGCCGGCGTCTACGAGGCCGGGATCGTGGTGGACAGCGTGCCGCCCATCTCCTTTTTGCTGAACTGAGGCGCCCATGAAGAAGGAGATCAGAAAGCCCGTCACAAAGGGCGCGGCAAAGGTGCCGGTGGTCATGCAGATGGAGGCGCTGGAGTGCGGCGCGGCCAGCCTTGCCATGGTGCTGGCCTTTTACAATAAGTGGGTCCCTCTGGAGCAGGTGCGCGCCAACTGCGGCGTGAGCCGGGACGGCTCCAACGCCAAAAACGTGCTGAAAGCCGTCAGATCCTACGGCCTCACGGCGAAAGCCTACCGGCTGGAGCCGGAGGACCTGCGGGAGGACGGGATGTTCCCCTGCATCATCCACTGGGACTTCAACCACTTTGTGGTGCTGGACGGCTTCAAGGGCGGCAAGGCCATACTGAACGACCCGGCCCGGGGTGTCGTCCCGGTGAGCATGGAGACCTTCGACGAGTCCTTCACCGGCGTGTGCCTGATGTTCGAGCCGGGGGAGGACTTTCAGCCCGGCGGCAGTCCCAAGAGCATGGCGGGCTACGCCAGAAAGCGCCTCACCGGCGCGGGAGCCGCGCTGGCGTTCGTGATGCTCACCACGCTCATAAGCTCCCTGTTCGGCGTCCTGAGCCCCGCCTTCTCCCGGGCCTTCCTGGACCGGCTTCTGACGGGCCGGAACCCGGAGTGGCTGTGGCCCTTTGTGCTGATCCTGGCGGGGGTGAGCGTCTTGCAGCTCGTGGTGGCGTGGGTGCAGGCCATATGGTCCCTGCGCATCACGGGCAAGCTGGCCTCGGTGGGATCGGCCACGTTCCTGTGGAAGGTCCTGCATATGCCCATGGAGTTTTTCTCCCAGCGCATGGCCGGAGATATCCAACAGCGGCAGGCCGCCAACGCCTCCATCGCCCAGGAGCTGGTGAATACCCTGGGCCCGCTGGTGCTCAACGCCATCATGACGGTGTTCTATCTGGCGGTCATGCTGCGCTATTCCTGGATATTGACCATGGTGGGTCTTTTTTCCGTGGTCATTGACCTTGCGGTGAGCCGGTTCATCTCCAAAAAGCGGGTGAACATCACCCGGGTGCAGATGCGCGACTCCGGGAAGCTGGCCTCCTCCACCATGGCGGCCATCGAGATGATGGAGACCATCAAGGCCGCCGGGGCGGAGAACGGGTATTTTGAACGGTGGGCCGGCTACCAGGCCAGCGTCAACACACAGGAGACGCGCTTTGCCAAAACCGACGCGTACCTGGGCCTCATTCCCTCCGTCGTGAACATCGTCTGCAATATGACCATCCTCTTCCTGGGCGTGCTCTTCGTCATGCGGGGCAGCTTCACCGTCGGTATGGTCATGGCCTTCCAGGGCTTCCTCATGAGCTTCACCGCCCCGGCGACGACCCTCATCGGCGCGGGACAGACCGTCCAGGAGATGCGTACCCAGATGGAACGAGTGGAGGACGTGATGGAGTACCCCGAGGACAGCGTCATGGCCGAGGGGGAGGCGCGGGAGACCTGCGGCAAGCTCTCCGGCGCCCTGGAGCTGCGCCACGTCACCTTCGGCTACTCCAAGCTGGCCGAGCCCCTCATCGAGGATTTCAATCTCTCTCTGAAGCCGGGGAGCCGGGTGGCCCTCGTGGGCGGGTCCGGCTGCGGGAAATCTACGCTGGCCAAGCTCATCTCCGGCCTCTACCGGCCCTGGAGCGGCGAGATCCTCTTCGACGGCAAGCCCATAGACGAGATCGACCGGAGCGTCTTCACCGGATCGCTGGCGGTGGTGGATCAGGACGTGATCCTCTTCGAGGACACCATCGCCAACAACATCAAGATGTGGGATAAGTCCATCGAGGACTTTGAGATGATCTTAGCGGCCCGTGACGCGGGCATCCACAGCGACATCGTGAAGCGCGAGGGCGGGTATAACCACAAGCTCACCGAGGGGGGCCGGGATTTCTCTGGCGGCCAGCGCCAGCGCATGGAGATCGCCCGGGTCCTGGCGCAGGACCCCACCATCCTCATCCTGGACGAGGCCACCTCCGCCCTGGACGCCAGGACGGAGTACGAGGTGGTGAAGTCCATCAAGGACCGGGGCGTCACCTGCATCGTGGTGGCCCACCGGCTCAGCACCGTCCGGGACTGCGACGAGATCATCGTCCTGGACCGGGGGAAAGTGGCGGAGCGCGGTACCCACGAGGAGCTTTACGCCAAGGGCGGGGTCTATACCCGCCTTGTGTCCAACGACTGAGGAGGCGCGCTATGGGATGGTTTGACGAACAGATACGCCAGCGCCGCCTCCAGGACCGGCAGGCCTTGGAGGAGGGCTTCGCCTCCATCGCGGGGGCGGTCCTGGGCCGCCGGATCGTGCCGGAGGACGAGACACAGCGCGCCAAAAGCGCCATCGACGAGGTCCTGCGCTTCTACCACGCCAAGAGCCGGGAGGTGCCCGACTCGGTGAAGGACTTTGACGAGCAGCTGGAGTTTCTTCTGCGCCCCTACGGCATCATGCGCCGGCGGGTGACGCTGGAGAAGGGCTGGTACAAGGACGCGGTGGGGGCCATGCTTGCCCGCCGGCGGGACAACGGCGCCCTCACGGCCATGATCCCCACGGGCCTTTCCGGCTACACCTACATAGACCCCGACACGGGCAAACGTCAGCGTGTGAACGCCCGGACGGAGGAGCTTTTTGAAAAAGAGGCCGTCGCCTTCTATAAGCCTTTCCCCCAGGGGAAGATGGGCATCCCGGGCCTTATGAGGTACATCGCCTCCTGCACGTCCTGGGGAGACTGGGTCCTCTTCGCCGCCTCCGTGCTGGCGGTGAGCCTGGTGGGACTGCTGATGCCCCGGCTCAATAATCTCTTATTCTCCCGGGTGGCGGACAGCGGCAGCGTCACGGTGCTGGCGGCGCTGGTGAGCTTCATGCTCCTTGTGAGCGTCAGCTCCCGGCTTTTGGAGACGGCCAAGCGCCTGCTCACCGCGCGCATGAGCACGAAGGTCTCCGTATCCGTGGAGGCCGCGGGGATGATGCGGCTTTTCTCCCTGCCGGCCAACTTCTTCCGGTCTTACAGCACCGGCGAGATGACCAGCCGCGTCACGAACATCAAGACGCTGTCCACTCTGCTCATCTCCTCGGTGGCGGCGGTGGGGCTGACCAGCTTATTCTCCCTTTTGCAGATCACCCAGATCTTCGCCTACGCCCCGGCGCTGGTGACGCCGGCGCTGGCGATCGTGGCGGTGACGTTGGCGTTCTCGGTGCTCACCTCCGTCCGCCAGCGGGGCGTCACACAGCAGCAGATGGAGGAGAACGCCCGGGAGAACGGCCTTACATACGCCCTCATCAGCGGCGTACAGAAGGTGAAGCTCTCCGGCGCGGAGAAGCGCGCCTTCGCCAAGTGGAGCGAGCAGTACGCCAAGGGGGCGCGGCTCCGGTACGACCCGCCCATGTTCCTGAAGGTGAACGGCGTCATCAGCCTCGCCATCTCCCTCACGGGGACGCTGGTGATGTACGTGGCGGCGGTGGAAAGCGGCGTGTCCGCGGCGGAATACTACGCCTTCAACTCCGCCTACGCCATGCTGAGCGGCGCTTTCATGTCCCTGGCCGGCATCGCGGCCATGGTGGGGCAGATCGCCCCCATCCTCCACATGGCAAAGCCCATATTGGAGGCCGAGCCGGAGATCGGGTCGGACAAACAGGTGGTGGAGCGCCTCTCCGGCGGCATCGAGCTCAACAACGTCTCCTTCCGCTACTCGGAGGATATGCCCAATGTGGTGGACGACCTGAGCCTCAGGATCCGTCCCGGGCAGTATGTGGCCATCGTGGGCAGGACCGGCTGCGGCAAGAGTACGCTCATGCGGCTTCTGCTGGGCTTTGAGACGCCCCAGAGGGGGGCCATCTACTACGACGGCCGGGACATGGCCGGCCTCGACCTCAAGAGCCTCCGGCGGCGCATGGGCGTGGTGATGCAGGACGGCAAGCTCTTTCAGGGGGATATCTACTCCAACATCACCATCTCCGCGCCGGGCCTCACCATGGACGATGCCTGGGCGGCGGCGGAGATGGCGGGCGTGGCGGAGGACATCCGGCAGATGCCCATGGGGATGCACACTCTCATATCCGAGGGCAGCGGCGGCATCTCCGGCGGCCAGCGCCAGCGGCTCCTCATCGCCCGGGCCATCGCCCCGAAGCCCCGCGTCCTCCTGTTCGACGAGGCCACGTCGGCCCTCGACAACATCACCCAGCGTGTGGTGTCCGAGTCCCTCGACAAGCTCAAATGCACCCGCATCGTCATCGCCCACCGGCTCAGCACCATCCGCCGCTGCGACCGGATCATCGTCCTGGACGGCGGCCGCATCATAGAGGACGGCACCTACGACGACCTCATCGCCCAAAACGGCTTCTTCGCCGACCTCGTGGAGAGACAGAGGCTGGATACGTAAACGGATATAAAGGCTGCGGCTTTTATATATAAAATTCTTTTATAGGAGGAAAAAGACAATGACAGTTTCGGACAAGATCAGAGTTGTGTTCAGCGTTATAGCGGCGGCCGGGTTGTTCGGCGTGTGCTTTGTGCTCCAAAGCAACGAGGCGCTGCCCATGTGGACACGCATTCTGGTGGATGTGCTGGCCGTGATCAACCTGGTGTGCACCATCGTGACCAACCAGGAGCTGGCAAAGAAGGCAAAAAAGCAATAAAAGGAAGGAATGCCGCCGGCCCCCGGCCGGCGGCGCTTGTGTTCAAGGAAAGGGAATGGTCATGGTGAAAAAGAAGTTTATAAAGCTTGCGGCGCTGGCGCTGGCGGTGCTCCTGGTCTTGGGCGCATGCGGCAAGACGGAGGCAAAGAGCGGCTCCCCGGAGGACGCCTCGGGCTTCGTCTCCCTGGCGGAGGCGGTGCCGGATGTGATCCTGGAGATACGGTATTATTCCACCTACAACTTCGTGGGCGACAGGATCGCGGGCTATGAAGAGCCCTGCGCCCTTTTGACCCGTGAGGCGGCGGAGGCCCTGAAGGGCGCGTCCGCCGACGCGATGAAGCAGGGCTACCGCCTGAAGATCTACGACGCCTATCGGCCCCAGACGGCGGTGGACAACTTCGTGGAGTGGGCGGAGGACGTGGACGACACCCGCATGAAGGCGTATTTTTACCCCGAGCTGGACAAATCCGTCCTCTTCGATCAGGGCTACATCGCCGCCAAGTCCGGCCACAGCCGGGGCAGTACCCTGGACCTGACGCTCTTTGACATGGCCACGGGCAAGGAGCTGGACATGGGCGGCACCTTCGACTATTTCGGGGAGCTCAGCCACCCGGACTACGTGGGGGACCTGACGGAGGAGCAGATCGCGAACCGCAATACCCTCCGGGATATCATGGTCAGCAACGGCTTTAAGCCCCTGGCCGAGGAGTGGTGGCACTTCACCCTGGCCGACGAGCCCTACCCGGACACCTACTTCACCTTCCCGGTGACCAGCGAATCCGTGGCATCTGACAAATAATCTTAAAGGAGGAAAAAACATGTCAGACGAGAAGAAAACGGCGCCGAAGAACGCCCTGGACGAGAAGACCTTGGAGGGTATCGCCGGCGGGGGCTTCACTATGCCGCCCCCTGTCCTGTCCATACAGTGTCCCTGTGGGGCAAAGATAACCTACGAAAGCAGTATGGATAGGGTGCAGTGTACTGACTGCGGCCGCTGGTTCTGGGTCATCAACGGCATGCTGATAGAGGAAAAGCAGGGCTGACCGCGCGCCCTGTTTTTCGAGAAAAACATAAGGAGGAACGACTATGAAGGGAACTTCCAAAACGGCGCGACTGGGAGCGCTGGCGCTGGCGGTTCTGATGCTTCTATGTCTGCTCACGGCCTGCGGCGGGAAGGACGAGGCCATCACCACGCCTGCCGAGCTCGACAAGCCCGACCACACCGTGGGCGTGGCCGTGGGCTCCTCCGGGGACACGGCGGCGGCCAGGAACTTCCACAACGTGGGAATCAACCGCAGCTCCGACAGCGCCTTCCGGGACACCGAGAAGCTCTATTACAACAACTATTCCGACATGGTGGAGGCGCTCAAACAGAACAAGACGGCACCATAGAATACGCCGGCGCGCCGGGCATGAAGCCCCTCAGCTATATGAAGAACAACCGCCTGATGGGCTATGAGGTGGACCTGGCGACCCGCTTCTGCAAGGAATACGGCTACGGTCCGCACATCCAGATCGTGGAGTTTCCCACCATGCTGGCCGGTCTTGAGGCCGGCAAATACGACATCGGCGCCGGGGGCATCACCGTCTCCGACGAGCGCGCGGAGAAGATGAACTTCACCGATCCCACATATACCGGCGGCGTGGTGGTGGCGGTGGCCGGCGTGAATATCAGCGGCGTGGCCGTGTCCGTCGTGGCCTTCGCCATCAACTTCGCGGCCTACGTCTCCGAGATGATGCGCACGGGCATCGAGGCCGTGAACAAGGGCCAGTGGGAGGCCGCCCAGGCCCTGGATTACGACTTCATCGGCCAGTCCGAGAGCATCCGGCGCTTCGGCGAGAAGAACCTCCTGGGCCACAAGCGTGTGCTGGGCCTCCAGACCGTGTACGAGGAGATTTTGGCCCAGTCCATCGTCCCCCGCATGGGCGCATAACCCCGGTTTACCGCAATGTCACAGCCGCACCCCCACCAAGCGAAAGCAAAGGCGGGGGTGATTTCTTCTCATAAAACCACGGCGATACTGCGCCCGAGACACGCGAAGGTGTCTCCCGTCACGGTGACGACAGGCAGATCCCCGCGGGACGTTCAGCTTTTCGTGGTCAAGCGGCCGCCGTCCATTTCCGAAACGGTATCGCACAGCGCGTCTATGTCCCCGGCGTAATGGGAGGTGAGCAGGATGGTCGTGCCGCGCCCACGGACGGTTTTCAAAAGCTCCCGGATCTCCAGGACTCCACGCTTGTCAAGGCCGTTCATGGGCTCATCCAGAATGAGAAGCCTTGGCTCCTCCATGATCGCCTGGGCGATGCCGAGGCGGTGCCTCATGCCGAGGGAGTATGTGGAGACGCGCTTTCTGCTGTCAGGGTCGAGTCCCACGGCCGTCATGGCGTCGCGGATCCGGCCCGCACCGATGGCGTTCCGGAGGGACGCCAGCAGCTTGAGGTTCTGAAAGCCGCTCAGCGAGCCGATAAACCCCGGCGTTTCCAGGATGATCCCGATGTCCTGCGCCGCCGCCGGCTTCACGGCCCTCCCGCCGATCAGAATACGGCCGCTGTCAACGGTCAGAAAGCCGCTGACGCACTTAAGCAGCACGGTTTTCCCGGAGCCGTTGCGCCCGACGATCCCGTGGATCAGGCCGCTTTCAAAGCGGACGGACACGTGGTCCAGGACCTGTTCGTTCCCAAAGGACTTTGTCACGTCAATCACATCTATACCGCTCGTGTATATCCCTCCCGCAAAAGACTGCCGTGGAGACGGCGCCCATGACCAGGATCGCCGCTCCCTGGACGCACACGGCGTAGAGGACCGTGGGCCGCGGCGGCCCATAGGGACTGAAGCCGAGAGCCTTGAGGCTCACCCAGCTCACCGGCGAAAAGAAAGTTAGCCGGCTTCCCAGGGTCATCCCGCCGAGGAACATCTGGAAATACGCCAGGCCCACAAGCGCCCCCGCCGCGATGGGCCCGCAAAACTTTCCCACCAGGATGTTGCAGGCAAAGATCAGCGTCCCGAGAAAGGCGGCGTTAAGCCACATGAGGCCGATGCTCAGCAAAGTCGCCTCCACGGCGCCGAACCTGTTCAAAAGGGCCATGTCCACCGATACCGCCACGGGACACCCGTATGCACCGGCGATCCCCGGCTCCACCGCCAGGGTCTTCAGGACCGTGCCCCAGCCGGTGGACAGCTCCACATGGGGGAGCAGGACCGCGACCGAACAGGCCCACACAAAGAGCGCGTAGAGGAGCGACATGACCATGATATAGCATAACTGCCCCAGCGCCCAGGCCGCCCGGCCGGTCCGGACCAGCTCGTAGTACGTCTGCACATCAAAAAACGGCGCGTCGGAGAAGAGAAGCACCGTCAAGGCCCCGTAGAGAAAAAGCATGGCCGGCGACATGAGGTGCGGGAATGCTCATGTGCGGTAAAGTAACACAATAATTTGATAGGCAACCGCCCCTATTCCGTAATTTGAAAGACCGGCT
>CANROC010000023.1 GCA_947632175.1 uncultured Oscillospiraceae bacterium
TCCCCAGGGATTTTCCCACCGTCCCGCTCCACTGGCACAGGAGCATGGAGATCGTCTACATCAAAAAGGGCCTGGGCGCGGTGCAGTACGGGCTTGAAAGCCGCAGGGCCGCCGCGGGGGATATCCTCATCGTGCCGCCGGGGACCCTCCACGCGCTCTTTGAGATCCCGGGCTCCAGTATGGAATACGAGAACATCATCTTTGACGTGGACCTTCTGGGCGGCGGGCCAACGGACGTGTGCGATCAGGAGTACCTGGTCCCGCTGACAGCGGGGCGGCTCCTGGGCCCGGTCTACCTGAGGTCGGAGGATGAGGCGTACACGGACATACGCGCCTGCCTTCAGGACGCGGAGTCGCTGTGCCGTTTTCGCCGCCGCGGGTACGAGCTGGGGGTGAAGGCGGCGATGATGAGGCTCTTGTACCTGCTTATGCTCCATTACCCCCAGCCGCCGGAGGTGGAGACGCCGGACACGGAGCGTTTGAAAAAGGTGGTCGCCCTCATCGAGGAGAGATACGCCGAGCCGCTGACGGTGGCCTCCGTGGCGCAGGAATGCGGTTACAGCTCCAGCCATTTCATGCGCTGGTTCAAGCAGATGACAGGTTCGAGCTTCGCCGCGTACCTCATCGGCCGCCGCCTGACCTTCGCGGCGGAGGCGCTGTGCGAGTCGGACGGCAAGATCCTCTCCATCGCCCAAAGCGTGGGTTTTAACAACCTGTCCAACTTCAACAGGCAGTTCAAGGCCATGTACCGTATGACGCCCAGGGAGTACCGCGCGGCCTCCAAGCGGCGCGGCGGCGGGAACGGGGAGGCAGGCGCCTCGCCGCCGTAGTCCGCCAGGGGCCTTGCGACACGCCGCAGGACCCGGAATCTGTCCGGCGGCATGGTGAAGGGGGTGACGCTGCGGAGGATGTTTTTCGCTTTTCACCGCTCCTCTCCACTAGGCATGTCTGTCAAAAAAGTTGACCCGCCGGATTTGCGTCCCTCGTCCGAAGGCGCGCAAAATCCGGCGGTTTTTGCGGTTTTGGGATTGCCAGGAGGGGCGGAAATGGTGTATAATGAAAAAAACTATGTGCGCGCGGGCTTGAACGGCCGGCGCGGTGGGAGGATGCCGGGATGAAAAAGTCGTGCAGGAGGCTGGTGAGCGCCCTTGTGGTGCTCCTTCTGGCGTTGCAGACGGCGCCGCTGCCGGCGGTGTCGGGCCGCGCCCAGGCGGCGAACGCCGGGATCATGCCCATCGCGGCCACGGAGACGGCGGTGTCGAGCACGGAGCTCAGCGAGTTCAACCAATACTGGACGCTGGGCGGAAGCGTGGTCATCCATGAGACGGTGGCGAGCAGCGGAGGGCTGGGCTCCGAGGTGTCGGCGCTGCCGCTGTACATAAACGGCAGCAGCTCCTACCGTACGCCCGTGGAAAACCCCATCAAAGGCAATTACGGCATACAGAACAAGACGACGGGCCTGTACTGGCTGGCGTATCAGTACAGCCGGCAGGACAGCAATCCCCATTTGTGCTCCAGCAAAGTCTCGGACAACCACCTGTCCATGGACTATTATCAGGGCTTCAAAAACGGCGACCACGTCACCATGTCCTACGCCGCGCAAGGGGTGAACCTCTACAAGGACGAGTATGGCCGTATATTTTTCAAGGTCTACTGTTACATGGCCGACGGCGGCTTCCCGATACAGCTGTACCGGGCATACTTTACCAAGACCGACATTCAAGTACTTTATACGAGCAGTATGAGCTCCTATCCCGACAATGATAGTTATATCCACGCCAAGAACCCCTCGGTGAACGCTGCGGCGGAGGCGCTCGTAACTGCCTACGCAGGAAAGACGCATACCGTGGAATACAACGGCCAGACGCAGAACCACCCGGTTTACGCGGCGCTGGCGATGTCTAATGGGACCGTCAAACTGAACCTGGGCAGCTGCGGCGGCAAGGACGTGGGCGAATATCCTTTTTATGTCAGCCCGAATACCGGCTTCACCTGGAGCGACGGCACGACCACGCCGAAATTCATGAAGCTGGTCATCACCAAGGCCGACCCCACGGGCACGCTTCCGGACCTCACCGTCAACCCTTACAGCGAGACGCCCTACGCCCTCACCGGCGGGGCGCTGACGCCCACGTCCGGCGTCACCTACACCTCCTCCGACCCGGACGTGGGGACCTTTGAAAACTGCAGCTTTGTCTCCAAAGGCAAGCTGGGCAAGACCACCGTCACCGCCGCCTTCCCGGGGGACAAGAATCTGAACGCCGGGACCTGGACCGGTACCGTTGTCGTGGCCCTCTCCGGCGGACTCTATGTGGAGAACGCCGCCGGCGAGAAGACCGTTTACACCTCCCTCCAGGAGGCGTATGACGCCCTGCCGGCGGAGGGCGGGACCATCCACGTCCTGGGGAACGTCACCGTGGACGCGGGCCTTGTTACCACCTCCGGCAAAAACGTGACGGTGGTGGGAGAAGCCGGCGGAGACAACGGCGAGGTCGCGCCCACCCTGAACCGGGCCGGGGACTTCACCACCTTCACCGTCGAGAACGCCACGCTGACGCTTGAAAATCTCACCGTCACCGCCGCCTCCGGCGAGGCTGTAAACGGCGGCGCGGTGTACGTGGGGACCGGCGGTTCCCTGGAGCTCGGAAACGGCGTACAGCTCACCGGCAACAACGCCAGCAACAAGGGCGGCGCGGTGTACGTGTCCGCCGGCGCCGGCACGGTCACCGTCAACGGCGTCACCGTGCAGAATAACGAGGCCTCTTTCGGCAACGGCATCTACCTGGAGGACGGCGCGACGGTGACGGTCGCCGGCAGCGTCAGGAACCTGGGCGACGGCATCGCCATCGGGTATGACGAGAGCAAGACCGGAACAACCAATCGCGGCGCCGTGGACGTGACGACGGCCAGCGCGCTGGACGCCAAGCTGACGGTGGAGTTTGAAAACCCGGCGGCGCAGCTGGGCGGAAACAACATACTGTACGTGAAGAGCGAGACGCTTACGGCGGCACAGCTCAAGAGCAATTTGCTGGTCCGCAATCCCGGCTATACCTTCGGCCAGGAAACGGACGGCCTTTCCCTGACGCGCGCGGATACCATCGCGGCGGCGCTTCAGCTTTCGGACGGCACGTGGAAGGACTACGCCGACCCCCAGGAGGCAATTGACGCCGCATCAAGCGAGGATACGGTATATTTTGCCATCTATGAAAATCTGGGGAATACGTCACTGAACACCGAGGAGGTTTTACTTTCCAAGACTCTGAACATTCCGGAGGGGAAAAAGATAACCTTCTCCAGCGTTCAAAAAACCGTTCCCGCCAGCGGTGACCTCACACCGCAGTACGATACCGTCGGCCCCGTCACCCTCAAGCGCGCCGATGGGAACACGGAGGCGCTGGTGAAGGTGTCCGAGGGGGCGGCGCTCACCCTGGGGAACATCACCCTGGACGGCGGGGCCGTGTGGGACGGCGGCATGACCGTAAAAGACGACGGTTTCGGCGGCGCGGGGTCGGTCACCACGGGCAACACCGGCATCACCGCCCACGCCCCGGTGATCGTCAACGCCGGGACGCTGAACATCACGGACGGCGCGACCGTTGAGAATAACGACAATAACTACGCCTCCCCCGGCGCGGGCTTCGGCTCCCAGAACTACGGCGGCGGCGTGCGCAACGAGGCCGGCGGCGTCCTCACCATGACCGGCGGGACCATTCGAAACTGCTACTCCCGCGAGGGCGGCGGCATCATGAACGTCCGCAAGCCCGACGAGAGCGGCGCCTACGCCGGCGCGCAAGCCCCCTCCGTCACCGTCTCCGGCGGTGAAATCACCGGCTGCGTGTCCCAGCAAAAGGGTGCGGCCATCCAGACCATCTACGGCGGCGCGCAGACCGCCGTCACTACGGGCGCGAACATCACCGGCTGCGCCTCCCTCCATGACCTGGGCGTCCTCTCCGTGGAGGAGGGCGGGACGCTGACCGTCTCCGGCGGCACGGTCACCGCCGATACCGGCAAAAACGCCCTCTACCTCTATAATAAGTACAGCGCCGAGGACTACGCAAGCGCCGTCACCAAGCCCTTCATCGAGGGCGTTGCCGTTGGCGCGCTGAAAGTCACCGGCACGCCTGAAATCACCGGCAGCGTCCACATCGACGACTCCTGCGTTGTGTACGAAAAAGGGACGAGCTTCCAGGCCTGCGCGGACCTGACGGGGTATACCGGCACGCAGAAGCTGACGCTGGATTTCACCGGCGGGGAGAAGTCCTTCGGCCCGGTGGCCAAGTGGGGGACCGTCGCGCCCGACTACACCGCGCCCGGGCCGAGCGGCGGGACCAATGTCTTTTACCGTGAGACGGCGGAGGGCGCCACGACCACCCTCTCCCGCAGCGGCTACGCGCTGGAGTTTACGCAGACCAAGGCCAACGAACTGGACATTACAGGCGCCTGCGACCCCTCCGTCACCGCCTTCACCGTGGAGGCCGGCGGGAAAACGGCGACGCTTACACTGACAGACGGCGTTGTCAGCGGGACGATCGAGTTTGACAGCACGGGGACGCAAACGTCCTTTGCGAGCACGCTCAAGCCCACGCTCAACGGCGCTGAGCAGGACTTTGCCGGTCCCACGCTCAACGTCCTCCTCTATGACAGCACGACCAAGACCGTCACCGCCCCGGCGGACGCTGAATACCTCACCGAGGCCGGGACTTACGCGCCTTTCTCCGGCAATAATCTTCCCGACGACGCCGCCCTGGACGCGGGCGACGCCGCCTTCAAGGTGGGCGAAAACGTCATCACCGTCCACATGGGCGAGCCGGAGGATGCCCCGGCGTTTGACGGGGAGGCCGTCACCCTGGCGGACGTGACGGACACGAGCCTCACGCTCGACGTCCTCGCCGCGTACCAAACTCTTGCGTTCCGCCTGTCCTATGTGGACAGCGCCGGGACCACGGCGTATACCCTCTGGCAGACGCCAACGGGCGGCAAGCTCGCCTTTGCCGGCCTGACCGCCGCCACCGAGTACACGGTCCTGGCCCGCACGCCGGCGAAGACGGACACCATGCCCAGCGTGGCGGTGCCCTGCCCCAACGGGCTGTTCGTGACGCTGACGGCGGCGCAGAACACGGCGAAAGCGGCCTTTGAGGCGGCTTACAATACGTGGAAAGACGGCACCGCCGCCAACCCCGCCGCCGCCCTCGCGCAGTACGACGCGTTGACGGAAACCCTGTCCGACACCACGCCCAAGGAGCAGATGGCCCTGGACGAGGTGACGACGCTGGAGAGCGAGAGGCTGGCGGAGCTCCAGGCGGCGCGGGACAAGCAGGCCGCCGATCAGTGGCTTGCTGACCACCTTTCCACCATGGAGGCTTCCGTTGCCAATACCGTCCCGGCGGGCACGAAGGACGCTGCCGGACGGGCACTGGATGCCTACAATGCCCTCCTTGACGGTGCGAAGGCGCTGGTGGACGAGGCCCTGGCCAACCACCAGTCCGGCGGGGCAAGCGCGCCCCTGCCGGACCCCCTCGCCGCCTACCGGAGCCTGACGGCGGCGGAGATCCGGGCGGCGGCGGAACCGGGCCTGGAGGACTTCTGCGAGACCTACGCCAACGCCGTCCAGGGCGCGGCGGACAAGGCCGCCGTGGACGCTGCCAAGGATCATTTCAATGACGCCATCGGGCCGGCGAAGGCCGCGCAGACGGCCTACAACAGCTTTATGGCCGCCGATGACCTCACCCCCCGCGCCCAGACCCTGGCCCAGCAGGCACTGGAACAGACCTACGACGCTATCGCCGCCGCGGAGAATGTCGCCGCGATGAACGATGCCGTCGCGGCCCTCGATGATGCGCTGGACCACGCCAAAAACGCCGGGGACGCTTTCCGGGACTACCTGGACAGCCGCGAGGCCCTCACCGGCCAGACCGTCCCCGTGGACGCCCAGACGGGCCTGCCCACCGGCGCCGACGACGCCGCCCGGGAGGCCCTGGACACGGCCTTCGCCCTGGCGGAAGCGGCGGATCCCGCCGCGATGAACGGGCTTTTGCAGGAGAAGGTGGACGCGCTTCTCGACGAGGCCGGACAAAACGGCTCCTCCGCCGTCACAAAGCTTGTGGAGGACGCCAAGGCCGCCGTACAGGAGGCCGTCACCGCCGCTGACAACAACGGGACGCTGGCCGACCTCTCCACCCTGGCCCAGGAGACCAAGAGCAAGATCAACGCCCAGAAGGCCGCGGAGCAGGCCGCCGCCAACGCCGCCGCCCTAAACGCCTACAAGGCCGCCGCCGAGAAGCAGATCGAGGAGCTGGCGGCCCAGTATGACGGTACCGACATGTACGAAGGCGCCCGGGAGGAGCTGGCGGCGCTGGAGGCCTCCATGCTGGAGAAGGTCCAAGACGTGACCCTCTCCGGCGGCCTCGCCGCCGCGCGGCAGGCGCTGGACGACCTGGTGGCCGAGGCGGAGACCGCTTTCGCCCAAAAGGCCGCCCAGGGCCAGGCCCAGCAGGAGTATCTGGACGGCGCGGAAAACCTCACCGGCGCCGCCCCCGACCCCGCCGCCTCCCCCGCCAAGGAGGCCCTGGCGGCCATCGGGGAGGCCCAGGACACGGCGGCCATGAACGACGCCCTCCTGAATGCCCTGGCGGACGCGGCGGAGGGGCTGGTGGACCGGGAAAACGACTCCGACGCGGCCCGGGCTCTGGTGGACGCGGTTCTGGAGGCTATGAACGAGGCGGCAGCCTCCGCCGGGGAGGGGGAGATCGCTGTACTGGCCCCGCTCACCGAGACGCTGAGGGACGACCTCACGGCCCAGCGCCGGAGCGAGGTCGCCCAGGCCCAGGCCGAGTACCTGGCCGCCTACAACGCCCTGACGGGCGAGAGCGTCACGGACCTTTCCGACCCCGCCGTGAAGGCCGCGGCGGACGCCATCGGCGCGGCGCAAAACTGCGCCCAGGCCAATGAGGCCCTGGCGAAGGCCGTGGACGCGGCGCTGGAGGCCCTGAAACAGCCCGGCGACAGCGCCGAGACCACCAAGGCCATCGACGACCTCCGGCAGAGCGTGGCCGCCAAGGCCGCCGGCAGCGGCGGACAGATCGCCTCCCTTGCCGGTCTCCTGGGGGACATCCGGTCCCAACTGGAGGACCTGCGTACCCCCGCGCCCACCGACCCCACCCCCACGGACCCGGAACCCACCGACCCCGCACCTACCGCTCCCACACCCACGGATCCGGAACCGACCGGTCCGGACCTCTCTGAACCACCCCCCTCGGACCCCCCTGACACGGGTCCCGGACCCACCGACCCCACCCCTACGGACCCCCTCCCAACGGGTCCCGACACCCCTCCGGACCCCCCTTCCACGGGCCCTCAAAACGGCCCCGGCGGGGACGATGCCGGCAGGGCGGCCTTCGATGAACTGAAGGCCCGGCTCCTCGCCGAGGCGGAAAAGCTCCTGCGGGAGCACGACGGCGAGCACGTCCGCGACATCCTGGACCGGGGCGCGGACCTGTTGGGCGCCATGGAGTTTGAGGATTCCGCCTCCGGTAAGAGCCTCGACGCCCTCCGGGCGGCCTTCGAGAACGTGGAGCGGGAGACCCGCCAGGCCCAGCGCCTCCAGCGCTTTGAAAACAGCGTGAAGGCCGCGATCGCGAAAGCGAAAGCGACCGGCCGGTACGACGGCGAGGCCCTGGACGGGCTCTGCGGCAAATATACGGCCCTGGCGGCCGGGGTTTCCGCCGAGGGGGACGACCCCCAGGGCGACATGGACGCCCTTTACGGGCAATTTACGGCGGAGCTGGAGGACCTGCGCGGGCCGTCGCCGTGCCTTTGGTGGATCCTTATCGGCCTTGCGGCCCTCTTCGCGGCCTGCGTCGCCGTCCAGCTTCTCTACAGGCGGAAAAGCGGCCGGCATGAAAAAACCGGGAGGTGAACGACGTGGAGGAATTTAACCGCAACGTAAGCGAATACGCCCGGACGCCGGAGGAATCCGGCTCCCGCCCGGAAAATCCCGCGCCGCCGGAGGAGCAAAGCGTCCCGGAGTGGCAGGCGTCCGAGGAATTTCCCCGCGGAAAGCCCCGGAAAAAGAAAAAGCTTAGCCGCGCCCTCCCGTCTGCCGCGGCCGTGGTGGCGGTGGCGGCGGTGCTGGTCATGGCGGCGGCGGGGGGCCTTCTGCCCCCGCGGGCGCGGGCGTCCATCGTCTCCGCCTCCGGCACGGACACCGCCATCACCGTGGATGTGGACGTGACGAAAGCGTCCGACGACCTTGCCTGCGTGGTCTACAACGACTTTACCCGCCGCTCCTTCCCCCTGGCGGAGGGGGCGAACACCCTCACCGCCGGCGACCTCACACCGGGGATGCGCTACACCGTGGCGGTGGTCATGCCCTCGGCCCTGGGGGACGTTACCCTGGACGAGCAGACCGTCACCACCAGCCGCTTACCGCCGGTGACGCGCTTCCTCGGCATCGAGCACGAGTGTACCTGCAACGTGGACGGATATTTCCACTTCACCATGTCCTTCCTGGATGAAAACGGCTGGTGGACCCATTTCCGCGCCACGCTGACGGACGAGGCCGGCAACGTCTCCGAGTGCGTCTTCACCGACGACCTCCTGGGCGACCAGCGCATCGACGTGGCCCTCCGGGCCGGCCTTTTGGGCCGGACGGCGACCTTCACCGTCACCTGCGAGACCTCCGATCCCGACGCGCCCCAAAAGGAACTGGTCCTCTATACCGCTGAGGTCAAAATATAAATAAGGAGAGCAAAGGCTATGAAAAAGAAACCTTCCATCGGCAAGATCCTCCTCGTCGCGCTGTTTGTGACCGTCACCGTGGCGGCGTTCGTGCTGACGCCGTACATCTACGGGGAGGAGTCCGTCTTCAACCGGTCCGTCAGTGAAAACTACGTGGTCCAGGCGGTCTGGCAGAAGATCCCCGCCCTCATCAAGAGCATCCAGATCATCACCGTGGCCTTTGTCCTGTCCGCCTTGATCCGCTGGCTCCTCACGCGCCTCTTCCGGGGCAGCAACCGGGGCGTCACCATCGCCAAGCTCGTCAACAGCTTTCTCCGGTGGATCATCCTCATCGCCGGGGCCCTCATGGTCCTGGGCGCCTGGGGCGTCAACACCTCCACGCTCATCGCCAGCGCCGGGATCCTGTCTCTTGTCATCGGCCTCGGCGCCCAGAGCCTGGTGGCCGACATCATCGCCGGCCTCTTCATCGTCCTGGAGGGCGAATACCAGGTGGGCGACATCGTGGTCATCGACGACTGGCGCGGCACCGTCCAGGAGATCGGCATCCGCACCACCAAGATCGTGGACGCCGGCGGCAACGTGAAGATCATCAACAACAGCGCCATCAGCACCATCGTCAACCAGACCCAGGAGCTCTCCGTGGCCAAGGCGTACATCGGCATCGAGTACGGCGAGTCCATCCCCCACGTGGAGCAGGTCATCAGCGAGAACCTGAAGGGCATCCGGGAGCGCATCCCCTCCATTGTGGACGGGCCCTTCTACAAGGGCGTCAACGAGCTGGCGGCCTCCAGCGTGGACCTTTTGTTCGTGGCCAAGTGCCGCGAGGAGGACGTCTACCAGGTCCAGCGGGACCTAAACCGCGAGCTCAAGCTCATGTTCGACCAGAACAACATCAACGTCCCGTTCCCCCAGATCGTCCTCAACCAGCCCGCCGCCTTCGAAAACCAGCCCGAGACCGCCAGCGACACAAGGTCGTTTGTGGACGACCAGAGGCGTAGGTCGAAGGGGATCGAGGAGAAGTCGAACTGATCTTGCGAAAAATGGCTCAATGAGCGCTTTTGCACCTACCCGCCAAAGCCCCTCCCTTGGGGAGGGGGCAGGGGGTGGGTGCGATTGATCGGAACGGTTCTGTCATCCAACGTTTGCTGCCCCCCTGCCCCCCCTCCTACGAGGAGGGGGCTTTTAAAAGGTTTGCGGCTTGCGCCGCAGCTTTTGATTTGCCCGCGCGGCGGGGACGGGGGCTCGAATCCCCCCTACCCCCCTTTCCCGGAAAGGGGGTCAAAAAGGTTTGCGCCGCTTTGCGGCGCATTCTTTATAAAGGCGGCGCGAAGCGCCGCATCCTTGTTCCCCTACCCCTTTTTCGGAAAAAGGGGTGGCCCCGCAGGGGCGGGGTATTCGAGCCCGTGGGACGTAACTGGGGCTTTCGAGAAACCGGATGTGTTGCGTGCGGGCCGCCAAGAGTGGCGGCCCCTACAAGGTGTGTTGTCCGAACGGTTCCGGAAATTCGCGCCCGCCTCCGTCCCAGGGCCCCCTCCTCGTAGGAGGGGGGCAGGGGGGCAGCGAACGTTGGATGACAGAGCGGTTCCGATAAAACAAATCCGCCCCAATTCTGCCGTAGGGGCCGCCACTCCTGGCGGCCCGCGTTGTTGTTTCGGATTGCCCCCGATGAACGCCGTAGGGGTCGCCGTCCCCGGCGACCCGCGTTCCGACAACATCCAATTCGGTTAAATGGGATAACATTCCACATCCACCGTAGGGGCGGACCCATGTGTCCGCCCGGGGCACGTGGCGGCGCGGGAACGGGTCCGATAAAACGGTACATGTTGGTCAACGGAAAGGGCCGCCGTGGGCGGCGGCCCGTACGGCGTGTACGAACGTGTCAATTATCGATAGGCGGGTCGCCGGGGACGGCGACCCCTACAGCGGATATCGCAGGTGTGGTGATGCGGCGGCGGGGGCGGGCGGGTGGGGATATAAAGAATGCGGCGTCAGCCGCAAACCTTTCCCCGCCGCCGCGCGGCGACCCTTTCGACGCTGCGCGCAAGCTTCACCGGGGGGGAGGGTAGGAGATGGGTCACTTTGGGGGAAGCGTATCGGGGATTTTAGCGCTTGAGTTTGTTAAAGGGTGAAAACGTTTTCAAGGATTGGGGGGCGGAATGGATTTTTGTGGGGCAGAATGCACAAAAAATGGTGGTTTTATTTGAGTAGTTTTACAAAAATGTGAACGCGGATTAAAAAACTATTGCAATTTCCTGATTTTTGCCGTATTCTTGTGGTGGCGGGAACAAAACGTTTCCACAAGATTTTATTAATGGAGGAAAACGCAATGAAAAAGAGATTTCTGGCAATTGCTCTTTGCCTTGTGCTGGCGGTGGGCCTTCTGGCCGGCTGCTCCAAGGACGAAGGGTCCGTCTACTGGCTGAACTTCAAGCCTGAGTCCGACGAGGTCCTGAAGCAGGTGGCCGAGATGTACACCAAGGAGACGGGCGTGGAGGTCAAGATCCTCACCGCCGCTTCCGGTACATACAGCCAAACCCTCACCAGCGAGATGGACAAATCCGCGCCCCCCACGCTCTTCGTCATCGGCAACTCCGCCGGCGTGAAGACCTGGAAGGACTACGCCCTGGACCTGAAGGGCACCAAGATCGCCAATGAGCTCAGCACCGACGCTTACAACCTCTATGACGACACCGGCAAGCTGGTCTCCATCGGCTACTGCTATGAGTGCTACGGCATCATCGTCAACCCCACCCTTCTGGAGCAGGCCGGCTACAAGCTGGACGACATCAAGAACTTCGCCTCCCTGAAGGCCGCCGCTGAGGACATCCACGCCCGCGCCGCGCAGCTGGGCTTTGACGCCTTCACCTCCAACGACATGGACTCCAGCTCCTCCTGGCGTTACACCGGCCACATGATCAACCTCGACTACTACTACGAGGAGAAGGCCGCCGGCAAGACCTGGACCGAGTGCCCCGACACCATCACCGGCGCCTATGTGGACAACTTCCGTCAGCTCTATGACCTGTGCGTCAACAACTCCACCGTCGCCCGCGGCGACCTGGCCACCGGCGGCCACGACGCCCAGAACGAGTTCAAGACCGGCAAGGCCGTCTTCTATGTCCAGGGCTCCTGGGAGTACTCCGCCGTCGCCGACTCCGTCCCCAACGCCACCATGATCCCCTACTACTGCGGCGTGGACGGCGAGGAGAAGGCCGGCCTCAACTGCGGCACCGAGAACTGCTGGGCCGTCAACTCCAAGGCCAGCAAGGCCGATCAGGAGGCCACCCTTGACTTCATGTACTGGTGCGTCACCGATCCCGAGGCCAGCAAGCTCCTCGTGGAGTCCTTCGGCGTCATGCCCTATAAGAACGCCGCCGCCTCCACCAACGGCTTCCTGAAGGCCTCCGAGGACTATTCCAAGGCCGGCTGCTACGTCATGGACTGGGCCACCAACTATCAGCCCAACGTGGATGACTACCGCGCCGCTTTCGTCTCCGCCCTCAACGCCTACAACGCCAACCCCACCGATGACACCTGGGCCGCTGTCCGCACCGCCATCGTGGAGGGCTGGGCTACCCAGGCCGCCAAGGCCAAGGGCTGATCCCCACACGGAATCGACTACAATACCCTAAAGAAAGGGCGGGCTTCACGCCCGCCCTTTCGCCATTAGAAGATAGAAATGCGAACTGGAATATATATAATATTTTCATTCCATCTGTATGAAAGGAGTCTATTTTGAAAAAGAAGCTTTTATCTTTCCTGGTAATAATGTGTTTGGCTGTATCAACTTATAGCCCGGCCCTTGCAGTTTTAGAAGACATAGATGGGACAGATGGCGAGTACATTACCGTTGATGAAATGGATCGGCGCTATGATAGAATAGCTGAACTACAAAGTCAAAGAAGCATATTGCTCATGGAGGAATATGCCAAGCGTGAAACTGGAAAATCCGAACTCTGCTCAAATGCTTCAAATTATGAGCAAATTGCAAGAATTAATTCGGAGTTGATGCAGTTGGGGGTACAGCAAATCCAACCCTCTGTTTCCACACAATCATATAATACTAATGACATTGAAATACCTAACACACCCAATGAGAGGTGGGAACTGAAAGAATTTCACGTTACATATGAAAACCATCTTTATGATGTTTACGTTTTAAGTGCAACGTCAAAAAACGAAAACTCTAAACTCTTTTCAAGGGGCACAAAGGTCATTCGTTCAAAAGCACTGGGCGTTGCGGCCGGAACGGCAGATTATATAAGAATGGTTTTGGCGGCTGCGAGCGGAACGGTTGGTTCTTATGCTGAAACAATCTATGATTTGCTGAAGCTTACAATTAACAATTTACAGAAAGACACAATCATTAACGATGTTGAATCTACCTACTCTTGGCAATGTGATACATTGATGCACTATGTATTTGTGAAGTTGGCAGGTACAACCCAAACCCCTCTACATAGTTACACCTATAACGAAATAAATGTATTAGTAAACGGCACTCTTAGTAAAATAAATTTTGAAAATAGCGGATTAGATAAGCTGGGTTTCGAAAATAAGGAGTACTCTTTAGAACGAATTATGGTAACACGCGAGAATAATCTGTCAAATGCGGTTGATTGCTATTTGCACTATGGGTTTATGCATTCTATGGTGCAAAGTGTAACAATAACTGGTGTTGCCGGAGAAAAAGTTGCGAAGCCCAGTATATGGATAAGGCCAGAAATTGGCTTTTTGGTGTGATAGAATGGATCGTAAAAAGCTGTCGATTTTAATCATCGCGGGCCTCTTGATCCTGTGCGTGATCGGGACGCTGTTGTGGTTCCTCCTCCCGGTCCGGGAGAACGTCAAGCGGGAACTGCCGGCGATGGTCTTCGCCGTAGACGGCGACAACAAGCTGGATCTGGCGTCGGCCAAAAAGACGTCCCTCACACTTGACGGCCGGTGGTCCTGTCGCAGGGCCTCCCCGGATAAGCCCGTCCTCGAGGGGCGGGTGGGCGCCGCCTCTGTCGCCGGGATGCGCGACGGAGAGACAACGTCCTTTGCCTTTTCTGAGCTTGAGGGGGAACTTGAGGGACATTATCTTGGCTATGGCACCTTTTTTGACGACGACAACGCGGTCTGGACCGTGACCATTTATGTCGATCCGGACCTGGAGCGCTTTCAAGTGGACTTCAGCCTGTTCCGCGCGCCAGATAACGTCTACGGCTCCGGCGTCAGATACCGTGTGATCGCGCCGGCATCCAGCGTGGAGGAGGCCGAGGCCGTCGCGCAGGAGTTGAACGCCGTGTTCGCGGCCTCCGAGTAAAGAAGAAATCCGAAAAAGGAGTTGATACAGCGTGAATAACAAACGCCGCAGGGCTATGGCCCGGTGGGGGTGGCTCTTTTTGGGTCCCGTGGCCGTGGCCTTTACCATCGGCTTTATCTGGCCGTTCCTCCAGGGCATCTACCTGTCCCTGTGCAAATTCGTCCTGACCAGAGACGCGGAATTTGTGGGGTTCTCCAATTACCTGGACGCCTTCAAGGACCAGAGCTTCATGCATTCCTTCTGGTACACGGGCCTCTTCGCCATTGTGAGTCTGGTGCTCATCAACGTCCTGGCCTTCACGGTGGCCTACTTCCTCACACAGAAGATCAAGGGCTCCAACCTCTTCCGCACCGTCTTCTTCATGCCCAACCTCATCGGCGGTATCGTCCTGGGGTACGTCTGGTCCATGATCTTTGACGGCATCCTCTCCCACTGGGGCACCAGCATCCTGCTGGAGACGAAATACGGCTTCTGGGGCCTTATCATCCTCATGCTGTGGCAGCAGATCGGCTATATGATGATCATCTACATCGCCGGCCTCCAGGCCGTGCCGGAGGATATGATCGAGGCCGCCCGCATCGACGGGGCCAGCCGCACACAGACGCTCTTCAAGGTCACCATCCCCAACGTGATGCCCTCCATCACCATCTGCACCTTCCTGTCGCTGACCAACGGCTTTAAGCTCTTTGACCAGAACCTGGCTCTCAACGGCGGAGGCCAGCCCTTCATCCAGAACGCCGACGGGTCCGTCATCAAGACCACGGAGATGATGGCCCTCAACATCTACAACACCTTCTACGGACAGAACTCCACCAGCCGCGGTCTGGGACAGGCCAAGGCCGTGATCTTCTTCGTGCTTGTGGCGGGCCTTGGCATCGCGCAGCTGGCGTTCACCAGGAAAAAGGAGGTACAGCAATGACGAACAAGCGTCAACGGACCCTGGCCGACGAGCGGCGCTTCCGGACGTTCATCAGCGTCGTTCTGGCCATTATCTGCGTCATCTACGTGCTCCCGGTGGTCTCCGTGGCGGTGAACTCCTTTAAGAAGAACACCTACGTGAAGACCGAGACCTTCGCCCTCCCCGATGAGGAGTCCTTCGCCGGCTTTGACAACTACGTCAAGGGCATGACCTTCGGCGACTACCCGTTCTGGAAGTGCGTGGCGTACAGCGCCTTTATCACGCTGGCCTCCACGGGGCTCATCATCCTCTTCTGCTCCATGGCCGCCTGGTACATCGCCAGGGTCAACAACCTCATCTGTAAGATCATCTACTACCTGTGCGTCTTCTCCATGGTGGTGCCTTTCCAGATGGTCATGTTTACCCTGTCCAAGACGGCGGATACCCTGAAGCTCAACACGCCCTGGACCATCCCCATCGTGTATCTTGGCTTCGGCGCGGGGCTGGCGATCTTCATGTTCGTGGGCTTCGTCAAGGGCATCCCCCTGGAGATCGAGGAGGCCGCCGCCATCGACGGCTGCGGGCCCGTGGCCACCTTCTTCAAGGTGGTGCTCCCCATGCTCAAGCCCACCATCATCTCCGTGGGCATCCTGGAGATCATGTGGGTGTGGAACGACTTCCTCCTGCCGTACCTGGTGCTGGACCTCACCAAGTACAAGACCATCCCCATCCAGATCCAGTATCTGAAGGGCAGCTACGGCACCGTGGACCTGGGCGCGACCACGGCCCTTATCTTCCTGAGCATCATCCCCGTCATCATCTTCTACCTGTGCTGCCAGAAGTACATCATCAAGGGCGTCGCCGCCGGCGCCGTGAAGGGATAACGGACCGGGAGGCGATCAAGTGACCATCAAGGACATAGCCCGCGAGGCCGGCTATGGCGTGACGACGGTGTCCCGGGTCCTGAACGGGTCGCCAAACGTTTCCGAGAAAGCCCGGCAGGAGATCATGGATGTGGTGAGCCGCAACAACTTCCGGCTCAACAACAACGCGAAAATGTTGAAGCAGCGGGCCACGCTGGGCGTGGCCGTGGTGGTCAAGGGCGCGCAGAATATGCTCTTTGCCTCCATCCTGGAGCGCCTCCAGAAGCTTCTGGAGGCCGCCGGGCGCAGCCTTGTCATCAGCTACCTGGACGAATCCGCCAATGAGGTGGCGGAGGCCGTCCGGCTCTCCCGGGATTTTCGAACGGAGGGGGTCATGTTCCTGGGCGGGGACCTTGACCACTTCCGGGAGGGCTTTGCGCAGCTCACCCTCCCCTGCGTGCTGATCACGAGCTCGGCGGAAGGGCTGGGCTTTGCCAACCTCTCCAGCATCACCACCGACGACAGCTTTGCCGCCGAGTGCGCCATCGAGCACCTCATGAGCCTGGGGCACAGGAGCATCGGCGTTCTGGGCGGGAGCGCCGCCGGGTCCTACCCGGCTGCCCGGCGACTCCACGGCTGCCGGCGGGCTTTCGCCCGCCACGGGGTGGCTTTCGATGAGGGACGGGGGCTGGCGACCTCCAAATTCTCCGTCGCCGCCGGGTACGAGGCCATGGGCAGGCTTCTGGATTCCATGCCGGAGCTGACGGCGGTGTTCGCCATGTCGGACGCCACGGCCATCGGCGCTATCCGCGCCATCCGGGACCGGGGCCTGCGGGTCCCGGAGGATATCTCCGTCATGGGCTTCGACGGCATCGCCCTGGGCGGGTACCTGACGCCGCGCCTCACCACCATCGTCCAGGACAGCGAGTGCCTTGCCGAAGGCAGCGTGCGCCTGCTCCTGGCCGCCATTTCCGGCGCTCCCTCTACCCACCAGATCGTTCCGTTCGCGCTCAGCCACGGGGAAAGCGCGAGGAAAACGGCTTTGGAGCCCTGACGGGGCTCAAGGCAAAGATCAACATACGTGCGGAAAGCCCTCCCCGCAAGGTCCGCGGACCTTGCGGGGAGGGCTCTTTTTGCCGTGCGCGTGCCCCTGGCGTTGGGCTTTCAATCAGACCCGTGGGGCGAGGGGCGGGCCCATTTATAACCTGCACAGTATATGCAGGTGGGTTGCTCCCTGGCATCGTTACTGCTTCCAACTTCCAACCGCAAACGGCGGTCGGGAGGCCTGCAAACAGAGGCCAGAGGGTGGCATCCCTTATAAGAGATGTGGGTTTAAACAGACCCGCCCCTCACCCCACGGGTGAGGATGACTATTCAGTTTTTGTCCGGCAGGGAGACCTTACTCGTCCTCGTCCTCGAAGAGCTCGCGCATGAAGGCCTCGTAGGCGCGGTCGGTCTCCTCGTCGGTGGGGATGACCAGGTAATCGTCGCCGTCGTCGCCCTTTTCGCTCTTGAGGATGACCATGCCCAGGTCCTCGTCGCCCTTGCCGTCGGTGACGGGGAGGAAAGCGAGGTAGAAGACGCCGTCAAGCTCGATGGTGTCCAGGTGCTCCAGCTCGTAGGAGTTGCCGTCCTCATCGCTGATGGTGATGATGTCTCCGCCGTAGTCCTCGCTCATGGGTCACCGGGCCTTTCCTGTTGATGGACCTATTATACCGCATAGCGCTGAGGAAATCAAGAGAAACTTACGCGCCAAAATCCTCTAGGAGCATCAGCGCCTCCTCAAAGGTCTCCAGCCGGATCCCCGCCTCCACCTGGACGCGGTCAGTTTCCCGTAGACCGGCCAGGGGGACGTCGGTGCGCAGGATGAGCTCCCCGTCCCGATATAGGCCGATCGTGCCCTCCGCCGCGGTGAGGATATAGCCGCCGGCCTCCGCCGCCGGGGGCTCCTCCTCCGGGACCCGGTCCTGGGCGGTACAGACCGCCGCCGCGGTGGCGGCGGCCAGGAGCGAGAGCGCGAGGAGCGCCGCCAGGATCCAAAACCGTTTTTTCATAGACGCCTCCCAAGTGCTTTTGACCGGATTATCCCCCTCCTTTCGCGGTTCTATACCTGGGCCAGCGGGCCCCGCGGCAAAAAAGCCGCTTTTCTTTTCAGAAAAAATTCATATAATAGCTACAAATCCGGGTCCGTTTGTGATACAATGAGATGACTTGGAGTGCGCGGTTTTTCGGACGGCGGCTTTTTCCGCCGGCGCGCACCGGATCGTGAGGTGCCAAGTGACCTACAAAACCAAGAAAAATCTGAAGAAGGCGGCGAAGACCGGGGCGCATGCGGTGGCGGACGTGCTGAGACTGGCGCTGAAGACGCTGGGCATTTTCCTGCTCATCTTCATCACCACCGGCGCCATGTTCGCCTGCATCTTCGTCATCTACATCAAGACCAACCTCGTCTCCGACGACCCCGGTGTGACCTTTGAGGAGTACCGGCTCAACGAGACAAGCGTCATCTACTACTACGACAAGACGGCTCAGGATTGGGTGGAGTCCACGTCCATCAAGAGCTCCGAGGGATACATGTACTGGGTGCCCTACGAGAAGATCCCCAAGGACATGGAGCACGCCCTGGTGGCCATCGAGGACAAGCGCTTTTACGACCACCACGGCGTGGACTGGATCCGCACCGCCAGCGCCTTCGTCCACATGTTCGCCGGGATGGAGAACACTTTCGGCGGCTCCACCATTACCCAGCAGCTCCGCAAGAACCTGACCATGGAGAACGAGGCCACCATCAGCCGGAAGCTGACGGAGATTTTCGCCGCCCTGGAGCTGGAGAAGAAGTACGAGAAGTGGGAGATCATCGAGTGGTATCTCAACATCGTCAACTTCGGCCACGGCAGATCCAGGGGCATCGGCGACGCGGCGCGGTACTACTTCGACAAGGACGTGGAGAACCTGTCCCTGGCGGAGATGTGCTCCATCATCGGCATCACCAACAACCCCTCCATGTATAACCCCTACTACCACCCGGAGGCCAACAAGAGGCGCCAGGAGACCATTCTCTACCAGATGTACGACCAGGGCTACATCAGCAAGGACGAGTATGAAGCGGCCAAGGCCGAGGAGCTCCACTTCGTCTACGCCTCCACCAGCGGCGGCTCCGAACAGGTCTATTCCTGGTTCGATGAGGCGGTGCGCCAGGACGCGGCCCGGTTTTTGGCGGAACAGCGCGGCATCACCTACGAGACGGCGCTGGGGCTTCTCGCCACCGGCGGATTCAAGATCTACTGCACCATGGACCCGGATATCCAGGCGGACGTGGATGAGATATACACCTCCCGGGAGTTCTTCGACAGCCTGAACGTCACGGGCAAGACCGAACAGGAGCTCCAGTCCGCCATCGTCGTCATGGACCCCTACACCGGGGACATCGTGGCTCTGGCCGGCGCGGTGGGGGAGAAGAGCGGGGATCTGATCCTGAACATGGCCACCCAGACCCGCCGCCCCGCCGGCTCCTCCTTCAAGCCCCTCTCCACCTACGGCCCGGCCATGGAGCTGGGGCTCATCACGCCGGATACCTGCTATGAGGACGCCCCCAACATCCAGCTGCGGGGCACGGACTGGCTGCCAACCAACAGCGACAACAACTACCACGGCATCGTCACCATCCGGAAGGCCATCGAGCAGTCCTACAACGTCATCGCCGCCCAGGTGCTGGACGACCTGACCACGGACGTGTCCTATCAGTTCGTCACCGAGAAGCTCCACTTCGGCCTTGTCCCGGAGGACAACGGCTACGCCGCCCTGGCGCTGGGCCAGCAAAACTACGGCGTCACCGTCCGGGAAATGGCCAACGCCTTCTCCATCTTCCCCACCGGCGGGCTCTACACTCCCTCCCGGACTTTCACCAGGATCTACGACTCGGAGTGGAACCTGCTCTATGAGAACAAGAGCGACGCCGAGGCGGTCATCTCCGACGTGACGGCCTACTGGATGACGGACATGCTCCACAACGCCGCCGTCAACGGCACCGGCAAGCGGGCCAACCTGGGGAGCATGCCTACCGCCGGCAAGACCGGCTCCTCCAGCCAGTATAAGGACCGCTGGTTCGTGGGCTTCACCCCCTACTATGTGGCGGCGGTGTGGACGGGCTTCCCCTATCCAGTGTCCATCAACGACCACAGCAACAACGTCTCCTGCCGCATCTGGAACGCGGTGATGAGCAGGGTCCACGAGGGGCTGGCCTACCGGGACTTCACCGTCCCCGCCAACACCTATCAGGAGCCGGTCCCCGGCATCCAGACGGTGGAGTATACCGCCCGGTGCATGGCCCGGGACGGCTTCGGCGGCTACACCTTCGTCAGTGAGGAGGAGGGCCGGGGCATCATCGGCCGCACCGTCACCGTCAATGCCCCGAATCTGGAGGGCTACGTCCTCCAAAGCGCCCCCACCCAGGACATCGTCCTCTCCGAGGAGCCCGGCGACAACGTGGTCATCTTCTACTACGCCCCCGAAACCCCGCCCACAGAGCCGCCGACTACGGAACCGCCGACTACGGAACCGCCGACGACGGAGCCGCCGACGACGGAGCCGCCGACGACGGAACCACTTGTTACGGAGCCGCCTGTTACGGAACCGCCGGCAGACACGCCGCAGGAAGAATAAACGCGCGGGCCGCCGGCAATGGCGGCCCGCGCGAGCCTGTCGAAAAAGCCCTGCGGCCTTTTCCGACAAAGGGGAACGTGCGAAAAAGATTTCGGAAATGTCCGCGGACATTTCCGAAATCCTTTTCTGCCGTTTTGCTCCGCGCACTCGCTGCGCTCGCACACTCCGCAAAACAAAAGGAATTTTTTCCGACGTACATGCCGCCGGAAAAAATGGCTCGATGGGGGTGTAGGGGTCGCCGTCCTCGGCGACCCGCCCATCGACAATTGACCCGCTTCAATCCACGCCGTAGGGGTTGCCGTCCTCGGCGACCCGCCTATCGATAATTGACACGTTCGTACACCGCCGTACGGGCCGCTGCCCACAGCGGCCCATGCTTCCGATAACTGGGATGTACCGTCTCATCGGAACCGTCCCCGTCACGCAACGTGCCACGGGCGGACACATGGGTCCGCCCCTACGGGGAATATGGAATGTTATCCCATTCAACCGACATCGGAGGTCATCGCAACGCGGGTCGCCGGGGACGGCGACCCCTACGGCGGTGAACGGGGCAGGTTCGAAACAACAACGCGGGCCGCCAGGAGTGGCGGCCCCTACAGGGCGCGTTGTCCGAACGGTTCCGATAAAACGAATCCGCCCCAATTATGTCGTAGGGGCCGCCACTCTTGGCGGCCCGCACGTAGTAAGTCCCGTCCACCGGAAACATCCATTACGCTCCACGGGCTCGAATATCCCGCCGCTGCGGCGGCACCCCTTTTTCCGAAAAAGGGGTAGGGAATAAGGATGCGGCGCTTCGCGCCGCCTTTATAAAAAATTGCGCCGCAAAGCGGCGCAAACCTTTTTGCCCCCCTTTCCGGGAAAGGGGGGTAGGGGGGATTCGAGCTCCCGTCCCCCGTCCTTCGTCCCCGCCGCGCGGGCAAATCAAAACAGCGGCGAAGCCGCAACCTTTTTCGCCCCCTCCTCGCAGGGCGGGGCAGGGGGGAAGCGAAGGTGGGATGACAGGGCGGCTTGATGTATTATTCCCTTTCCGCCCTCTCCCACGTTTGGAACGCGTACCGGATCCCCTCGTGCTCCCGCACCTCGCCGGGGTCGGTGAGGCGCCAGGACGGGTTGGCGGAGAGGGCGGGGAAGAAGGCGTCGTTGTCGGCGTCGGCGAAGAGGCGGGTGACGTGGGCCCGGGCGCAGTAGGGGAGGAGGGCGCGGTAGACGCTCTCGCCGCCGATGACGAAGACCTCCGGGTCCTGCGCGCACAGCGCCAGGGCCTCCTCCACGCTGTGGGCGATATCCGCGCCCTCCACCAAGAGGCCCGGGTCCCGGGTGAGCACGATGTTGCGGCGGTTTTTGAGGGGGCGGCCGCCGGGGAAGTCCTGGAGGGTCTTCCTCCCCACGATGACGGTCCCGCCGCCGGTGACGAGGCGAAAATGCCGCCGGTCCTCGGGGACCACCAGCGTTTGGGTGCCGCGAAGGCCGATGCCCCAGCTGTTGTCCACGGCCACCACGGCCTGAAGATCGTGTCTCATATGGCCACCGGGATCTTCTCGTCGAAGTCGCTGTACTCGTAGCCCTCCAGCCTAAAGCTGTCCCGGGTGAAGGCGTAAAAGTCGGTGACGGACTTGTCGATGATGAATTTGGGGGCGGGCTTGGGCTCCCGCGTCAGGAGCTTCTTCACCAGGGCCACGTGGCGGTCGTAAATGTGGGCGTCGGCGATGACGTGGACCAGCTCCCCGGCCTCCAGGCCCGAGACCTGGGCGATCATGTGGACCAGCACCGCGTACTGCACAACGTTCCAGTTGGAGGCGGTGAGCATGTCCTGACTGCGCTGGTTGAGGATGGCGTTGAGCCTGTTGCCGGAGACGTTGAAGGTCATGGAGTAGGCGCAGGGGTAGAGGCCCATCTCGTGGAGGTCGGCGTGGTTATAGATGTTGGTCATGATCCGGCGGCTGGCCGGGTCGTGCTTTAAGTCGTAGAGCACCCGGTCCACCTGGTCGAACTCCCCCTCGGGGTACTGGTGCTTGATGCCCAGCTGGTAGCCGTAGGCCTTGCCGATGGAGCCCGTCTCGTCGGCCCAGCTGTCCCAGATGTGGCCCCGCAGGTCCTTGATGTTGTTGGATTTTTTCTGCCAGATCCACAGAAGCTCGTCCACGGCGGACTTCCAATACGTGCGCCGGAGGGTCATGATGGGGAACTCCCGGCTCAGGTCGTAGCGGTTCACCAGGCCGAATTTCTTGATGGTGTGCGCCGGCTGGCCGTCCTGCCACCGGGGCCGCACGTTCAGATTCGTGTCCCACACGCCGGTGCTGAGGATGTCCCTGCAATTGGAAATAAAAATGTTGTCCGCTCTACTCATCCGTTCGCCCCCTAAAGTTATTGACAAATCCATTATAATCGTGTATCTTAATATTTGCAACAGGAATTTCCCTGCCGCGCCTGTGGAGAGGTATCGAAGTGGTCATAACGGGGCTGACTCGAAATCTTGTCGTCCGTTTTCCGGGTCTGCCCTGTTTTCCCTTGCCGCCGTAAGGCTTTCTGGTTTGGCGCTTCCTTTTCTACGCCTGTTTTCTACGCTTTTTCTAACGCTTTTTCGCAACCCCGTTTCATGTGGAGATGTATCGAAGTGGTCGTAACGAGGCTGACTCGAAATCTTGTCGTCCGTTTTCCGGGTCTGCCCTGTTTTCCCTTGCCGCCGTAAGGCTTTCTGGTTTGGCGCTTCCTTTTCTACGCCTGTTTTCTACGCTTTTTCTAACGCTTTTTCGCAACCCCGTTTCATGTGGAGATGTATCGAAGTGGTCGTAACGAGGCTGACTCGAAATCAGTTGACGGGCAACCGTCCGGGGGTTCGAATCCCTCCATCTCCGCCACGTCGCCGCAGGTCACTGACCTGCGGCGGCTTTTTTATCTGCGGACCTGTCCTTCTTGAACAGGCTCCCCATGGTTGCCGCTGACTCCTCCTGGGCCGTGTAGTCCAGATGTGCGTAGATGTCCGCCGTGGTGGAGAAGGTGCTGTGACCGAGCCAGATCTGTATCTGCTTCATGGAGATGCCGTTTTGGAGCAGGAGACTGGCGCAGCTATGGCGAAGGTCATGGAAGCGTATTTTCCGAAGCCCGTATTTTTCCAAGAGCCATGCAAAGTGCTCCGTTAAGTAATTGGGACGCAGAATCTTCCCCAGTTGGTCCACGCACACATAGTCGATGTAATCCGGGCAGTAGCTCTTTTTAAAGAGCGCCTTGTACATCTCCTGCTTCTCCTTTACATTCAGAAGGAGCTCCTCGACTGCAGGGATCAGTGGAAGGGTACGGAAGCTCGACTTGGTTTTCAGCACATCCTCTCCCACCGTTACAGACTTGCCGTCCACCTGCAGTTCAACGACCTTGTGACGAATGGAGACGGTCTTCTTATCGAAGTCTATCGCATCCCACTTGAGTCCAAGTACCTCGCTGCGGCGGAGTCCGTAATAGGCCGCGATTTTGATTGGCACCTCCAGAGGGTCGCCATCGGCCACGTCAAAGAGGGTCATCATTTCCTCCTCACTATAGAAGGAGCCAAGGAACACGTTCTTCTTGGGCTTATTAGCCTGGTCTGCCGGGTTTTTGGAGATGACATCCCGCCGCACGGCGTTTTGCAGGGCTTTTCGGATAATGGCATGGTAGTGGATGACTGTATTGGTGGTACAGTTGTCAGCCAGAATACTGTCGTAGAAGTTGTTGATGTCCTCCGCCGTCAGCTCCCTGACCAGGACCGGGTGGGCGGTGAACCAGGTGGTTATTCTGGATTGGACCATGTCGTTATAGCTTGTGTATGTGGTGGCCGCAATGGTGGAGCGGGATGATTTCAGCCACTTGGCCATGTAGTCCTGGAACATGAGTTCCGCATCGGGGTTGATCCGCCGCTGCGTCTCCAGCGCTGAGCGGACGAGTTGTTCCTCCTCCAGCTTCTCATAGGCCGCTCTGATTTGGTCCAGAGCCTTTTGCGCCTTTCTGATGCTTGTACCCTCCACGGGCAGGCCAGTGGCGATCCATTTGACTTTTCTTTTGCCATCGACCCTTAGATTTAATGCCGCATAGTACGATCCGTTTTTCTTTTGCAGGCTGCCTGTAATCATTTTTTGACCTCCTTTTTAGGCCGTTTCCCTGCCATTGACAGCACAAGCATACCACACCTTGTGCGGAATAGCTATCGCAACAACTGGAAAACGCAAAGTTTTTTGACCTCATCTTTCCGTGAGATAATCGATAACGGCAGCTTTAGGGATTCTGAAAATTCGACCTACCCTGACGCTCCTGATCTCTTGACTGTCGAGCAAGCGGTAGGCCAACTTCTTACTGATGTCCAACATTTCGCATAGTTCACTTACAGTGATCACATCGGGGTAGTTTTCAAACATACGTTTTTTCATGCCCTGTCACTTTCCCGAAGTCCTTGTGCGGGGTTCATGGCTTTTGCCGCCCTATTGCCTTCCGCATGAGCATCCTCAACTGAGATGATATGCGATTCCTCTGAAAATCTGCGTGCCTCGTATTCCTCATACCTGTCGCTGTCCTTGCCCACGGTCAGCAGACAGAAAGCAAAAAAGCCGACAATGCCGCCGACCATCATTCCTATGATAAATGTAAGCATATTCTCCTCCTTAAACGTCAATCGCCGCCGACGCTGATGGCGAGGGCGGCATCCACTTTGTTCATGATTTCCGGGCTTGCCGCGCAGATGCGGTCAAGCAGACGGCTTTTATCTATCGTCCTGATTTGCTCCAACAGCACCATGGAGTGCCTCCGTATTCCGGGCAATCCGGCCAGCGACACATGGGTGGGTAACCGTGACTTTGTTCGGCTGGTAGTGATGGCCGCCGCTATGACCGTGTGGCTGTGCTTGTTACCAGTGTTGTTTTGAAGGATCAGCACGGGACGGACGCCGCCCTGCTCACAGCCACGGACGGGGCGCAGGTCGGCGTAGAAGATGTCCCCGCGTCTGATCTGCCGTCCTCCATTTTGTTGGTCCTGCTCCATATGTCAAGGAGCGAGACTGAGGACGGCGGGGCCGTATTGGGACACCATCAGCGCCGTCAGGATGAGCTGGAAGGCCGCGTCACCGATTGTGCCCCTGTTACCGAGCTCGCCAATGAGCTTCTGTTCGTTTCCACTGTAAATCTCACAAGCGGCGTTGAACAGCGCCTTATTGTGGGGCGAAATATCCAGAACTCTGGCTCGATTCAACCAGAGGCCGTCCTCGCTGAAACAGCCGAGGATGCGGGCGAACAAATCAAAGCTCGACGTCAGCAGATACATGACCGCGTGGTAGCGCGAAGTGTCCTTTTCGGTGAAGCACCGGGTCATTTTTCTCGCCGTCTGCATCCGCGGTATGTGGCCCATATTTGTCCACGGCCCCTCGTACTTCTTGACAGCCTGATTGACGCGGGGGCGAAGCTCCTTATAGCGGAAGAAGTGCTTTGTGATTGCCTCGCTGTAAGTGACGCTCCCCATCGGGATCTGGCTTTCAAGCCAGGGACATCCGTCCTTGGAGCATCCTCCATAGTACCGGCGGTCAGCACAAGCCTCGCAGTCGGTTTTGATGAGGGGCTGTTCTTTTTTCTTTCTGCTCATGCTTTCTCCTTTCCGAGGCAAAAAAGGGACAAGGGACGGAAGCTCCGCCCCTTGTCCCTTTTTTGTATTTGTATGTCATATGACCTGCACAATGTTCTTGTACAGGACTGTGAATTTGCTGTTGATCTCCTTGTTCATATGGTAATGCCCGCAGTACCAATGGCGGAACCTGACCGTATGATAGACCCCCTCCAAGAAGTCCGTCAGGCGGTCGTGTATGTATGTGGATTTGCCGATGATGTCCTCGATACTCGACGGAGCGCAATGGGTGATGATGAAGTCCACCTGATGATTGGCCTTCGCTAAGTTTTCTCTTGCCTCGGCGTACTCCTCATCGGACGGGAGCTCCTCCTTCCACCAGCTCTCGTGATTTATGCGGAAACGGGCGTGTTCGCGGCAAAGGTAGTAGTACTTGAGGTCAAATTCAGGGTCGTCCCTGTCCAATATCCCGTCCTGCACATCGTGGGAGCTGGCGCCGCCCATGGTGAAGAAGGTGCGGCCGGCAATGTTGAAGACCTGTCCGCGCATGAGGTGGAGCACATGGGGCCGGAGCCGATGGACCTTGCCTCCGTTCCAATGCTCCACAGGGAGCTTATATAGGAGGTCATAATTCTCGTGGTTCCCGTCCACAAACAGTGTGGTGAAGGGCAGCGCCTCCAGCCAGTCGAGGGCCATGCCGTCCAGTACCGTGCCGGACCACAGACCGCCGAAGTCACCGCAGATGAGGACATGGTCGCTGCGGTCCATGGTTTCCCGCTCTGGGAAGAACCGCAGCTTGAAACGGTCAAAATCTCCGTGGGTATCTCCTGTGCAAAATAGCATTTTTCTCCCTCCGTTCGTGCCTTTTGACAGCAACACACAATACCACAGTTTCTTCGGAATTGCTATCAAAAGATTTGCGGAGAGGAAAATTTTTTGATAGGGGCCGTTCAGACAGAGCGGCCCCTTGGTTGTGTTTAGATGCTTTCTTCTTACGGCTTCCATTCGACACTACTTCCCGAAGCCAAGGGCGTACAACTGGACTGCGACTGGCGTCACACTCCGGGAATCTCACCCCTCCGAGGATCTCTCCGAGCTGCCCCCATTGCTTGAGTCTGTGGCTGGGCAGGGGTATCATTGTAGGCGGACGGGGTCGTGGCGCGGCTTGCCAAAGCCGTTGCGGTTCGGATGGGTACACGCTCGCTTCCTTAAAGGCCGTCTTTTTATGCAGAAGTCTGCACAGGAAGGTCTTGGCGCATCCGCCCGCCGCTGTCCCTTTCGGGGACCGTCCGCTAAAGTTATCCAGTTGCCGGATATTCAGTTTTCAAAGAGCAACAGGGAAGTCCGAATCAACTCCCTTTCACTTTACAACGGACAAAAAAAGGGCAAACCACAACCCCCTAATCAAAAAATTTTTTTGCTTTTTCCTGGAGTTTGGTTGCGATATTCTGTATGGCCTGATAGCGAACGCCATGAGACACCGCATATTCCGCAAAGCTCATGGTGCCAAGTAAACATTTTTCAAAGATATCCTGCTGATAGGGCGTTAGAGTCTTGGTGAAGGCATCTGTGTCCACTTGCGTGGCAATAGAGTCCTCCATGTTCACGGGGTCAATAAGCCATGAGGCTTGCATATCGTCGTCGGAGCTGTCGAGGCTTATGTAGTCCGTGGAGAGCAAAGCGTTTCGCTCGGACGGGTGCTCCTGGGCTGTGATTCCGCCTTTGGATCGGCGCAGGCGTTTTTCCTCATTTCTGAGTAGGCGGAATGTCTGCTCGTCTACGCTGCATTCCTCACCGGTCAGCTTCACACGAACCATGCATATGCCATCCTCTGTTTTCCAGAGGTCATAATCAAACTCAATGGGTGTTTTCGGAGGTTTCATCTCCGTGATCTCCTTTCTCGTTTTCGGGTAGGGGGAAAACGAGGGAAATCACGGGTATTTCGCTATATAAGCAAGCCAGATGAACATTTACGTCCTTTCCGCCTCGGAGCGGGAAGGACGTAAAAAGAGCCGCATGAGGGTAGACAGTCCTGTACCGATAACTCAAGGAATCTGATAAGATTCCTCAACTCATGCGGCACATAGGATGTCTACACCATCAGGCGGCTCCAGGGCTCTGCTCATTCAGTTTTCAGAAAAAGATCATACTTGCGGGTATGTGTAAACGGGTGATGGGCGCGGCTGGGGACCGGCTCTGCGCATACTCGCCGCGTCAAAAATCGTGACACGCCCACATTTGGAACATTTATTGCTGAAATGTCCTTTGGCGTCAGAGTACGCCATCATCACCGGGTGCTTGCAATAGGGGCATAACATATATTGGGAGGACAGCTCCTGGGTATCCTCAATGGCGTGTATCATTTTCTGCTTCAAGGGCTCAGGGATGTCTGCCGGTCGAATTTTCTTGCGTTTTGCGCTCATGCCATCACCTCTAATGGGTCGTAAAATTCATGGGCGGGGCAGTCAATGAGATACCCAAGCTCTCTGAGCCGAATGACCATCGCCTGATGGGAGACGACGAAGGAACGGCAGAGAGTGTCGAGCGTGTATCTGTCCATCGCTCTGAACATACCGCCAAAACAAACGAGCGGCTTGGGGTAGTTGCCAAGCACACGGACGATCTCGCTGTTGGGCATGAGAAGGGCAGAGGCAAGGGCGTTGGCCTGCCACTCGTTCCAGTCCTCACGGGTCTTGAGGTCCCGCATGGAGAAGGGCTGGCCCATGGTGTACATCCTACAGCAGATGTCTTTATTCTCACAGCTCTCCATACGGAAGAGGATTTGGTGGGCGCACTCATGGGCAATAGTAAACCTGCGTCGGCATCTATTGGAATCACGGAGCTTGTTGGGGGCGAGGCGGGTATCCAAGAGCACCTGATTTTTTAGAAGAGGAACAGTTTTCAGGCTCCCACCCTCCACAAACTGATACGCTGTGTCGGCGTAGGCGGTGACACCCAGGACATTTCCCACATTGGACAGTTTCGTGTAGATGAGTTCTAATCCGAGATACTGAGTCGCAAACTGTTCGATGGGCGTCGCCCTGGCGTACTTTCGCTTGTTGGGGTCGGCCTCCTCCAAGTGGCAGCGGCGAGAAAAGGAATCCAGAAAGCAAATCGCATAGGCTTCAATCATGTCATGAGATAAGACCATTTCGATTCCCTCCAGAAAAATATATTAGACTGTTATCCGTGAAGGATGATTTCCTCCACGAACCAGCGGTCATCGTTCTCAAAGAGCTTTCGCTCTTTTCCGCGTATCCAGATGGTGTACCGTATTCCGGTGCCTCCGACCTTTGTGGCGGCGGCACGGCGGCGCTCAGTGACCTTGTCGATGTCGAACCTGCGTCCGTCATCAAAGCGAATCTGCTTTGGGGTCTTCCTCCCGTCAGACTGATGCTCCACAACTACGTTGACAAATGTTCTGGCGTAGGTGACCTTTTCGCCTGCATTCACAGCCTCCACCTCCCATTACTGATACATCATCCCCGGCATACGGACAAGGTCACGTCCGTCCTCCGGCATTTTCTTGTCGCCCATCAGGATGGCATTGTATATGGCCTTTCTACCAAAGCGCCGGCGGATGTCCTCAATCGCCAGCTGGAGTTGTCCGCGCCTGTCGTGCAGGGCGTAATCCGAATAAAGTGAGAGCTGCTCCGGCTGGCTCTGCGGTACGAGATTAATGGCCCGGATAGTCACCGCCCGGACATTGTTGCTCCATCTGTACCGCCTTTTGAAAAGTTCAAACCCGGCGTTGGCAATCTCCATGGACACCTGGGCCTTATACGGAAGCCTACATTGAAATTGTTCCCCCGAAAGGTCATTGGCCCGGACCCACAACTGCACTCCGGTGGCCGCCAGTTGGTGGACATGGAGCCGGTGGCCCACGTCCTGGCTCAGCTCCAAAATGACCTTATAGACCTCCTCCTCGTTTTCCAAATCCGCGACGCAGGTGATGCCGTGGCCGATGGACTTTATGGGGGAGGTGTAGTCTTGGGGCATGACGCGGCTGGTATCCAGTCCGTTGGCGTAGCTCCAGAGGGCGAGGCCATTGACTCCGAGGAGCCTTTTTAAAAATGCCGGGTCGCTTTTCGCAAGCTCCCCGATGGTGTGGATGCCGTATTTGGCGAGCTTGGCTGTCGTTGACGGCCCGCAATAGAGGATGTCGCTTGCCGGGAGCGACCAGACCTTATCTTCGTATTCGTCCCTTGCTATGGTCGTGATGGCGTCCGGCTTTTTCATGTCGGAGCCTAACTTGGCGAAGGTTTTCGTAAAGGAAACACCGATACTGACGGTGAGGCCCAGCTCGTCTTTCGTGGCTTGCCTTATCTTCTCCGCTATCTCCATGCCGCTCCCCATGGCGCGGCTGAAGGAAATATCCAGCCAACACTCGTCCATGCCATAAGGCTCAACGAGGTTCGTGTACCGGCAGTATATCTCCTTTGCCAGCTTGGAGTATTTCAGGTATTGCTCATACTGAGGGGGAACAACAATCAGGCTGGGACAACATCTTCTCGCCTCCCAGTTGACCATGCCGGTCTTGACGCCGGCTTTCTTGGCAAGCTCGGATTTAGCCAGCACGATCCCGTGCCGTTCCTCGGTGGAGCCGCAAACGGCCACGGCCTTGCCGCGCAAAGCCGGGTTTAACATCATCTCTACGGAGGCGTAAAAGCTGTTCAAGTCCACATGGAGAATCGTTCGGTCAGCCATTGCACTCTCCCATTTCCTGTCTTTGAACGCATTATAGCGCACATATATATTGCTGTCAATGTCGCAGTTGTAGCATAGTCTTAACATTTACTATTGACAGACGGTATTCTCGGTAGTATAATTCTGACATAAAGAGGGAGGCGAATCTATGGTCAAGAATAATAACACGGTATCAATTATCCCGTTCCCGCGCATTGGCGCGTATAACGCGGAGAGGCAAGCCCAGGCAAATATCATCGGGGAGCGTATTCGTGAGGCAAGGAAGGCAAAAAAGCTTAGTGGACCGAAGTTTACGGAGTTGCTTTCGCATTTTGGAGTGAAAATCACAAGGCAGTCCGCGGCCAGGTGGGAAACCGGGCAATGTACGCCCAATGCCTATCAGCTGCTTGCCATATGCCACGCTCTGGAAATTAGGGAGGGACTCAAGTACTTTGATGAGAGCTTCGAATGGCCCGCAGACGAACTCAACGAGGAAGGCCGGCGAAAGGTCGAGGAATATAAAGCAGATCTCATTGCCACCGGTTTATATAAGCCGAGAGAGGCTGTGAGCAGACCAAGGATACATTATATCGAGGTCGATATAAGCACTCTGGCTGCTTCAGCCGGTACAGGAGATTTTCTGGATGCCGGAACCTTTGAGAAGGTGTCTTTTCCGGAGAAGGCAGTTCCGGCCAACGCGGATTTTGGCATTCGGGTCAACGGCGACAGCATGGAGCCGGTCTATCATGACGGGCAGATCGTATGGGTCCAGCGTTGCGAGACGCTGGAGCCGGGGGAAGTAGGAATATTTGAATATGACGGGAACGGGTATTTGAAGGAGTACGACGAGCGGGAGCCAGACGCCGGGTGTGCAGAGGACTTCACCGGCAGCGACGGAACTGTCCATATGCAACCGGTGCTTGTGTCTTATAACGAGGCATACGCGCCGATCATGGTATCTCCCAACGCGCCTTTCCGCATAGCCGGACGTGTTGTTACCTGAGACAAGATCCGCTCCTTCAAGGTTTTTGAAAGGGGCACCTATGGACACAGTATCACGGGTTTACGCATTACTTAATGAGCGCAATATGTCCCTCTACCAGCTGGCGAGACTCAGTGGAGTATCTCACTCCACGATAAAGACAACAGAAAAACGGGGCGGTCAGCTCACGGTAGAAACTATTGAAAGGCTTTGTGACGGCCTTGGGATTACACTATGCGATTTTTTTAGGGAGAATAAGGAAAAGGAAGTATAGAAAGCAATAAAATAGCTGGCAGTCCGCCTTTGCAAGGTTGCCAGACAACATCAAACACATAAAAATCGAAGCCCCGTACCATCCGGTCTAATGGTACGGGGCTTCGATATTGGTGCATTTTTGCGACGAAGTGGAGAAAACAAAATGCCTATGTTATTTGATTATACGTTCATCTGTATGCTTACTACGAACATATTTCCTTCTGACGATATTTCCATAGACCCCTTATCCTTCTCCACACACGATTTAACATTTTTGAGTCCATAGCCATGGAGGCGTCCAGGTTTTGGAAACTCAGCTGGTAAATATGGGTTTGTGAGCTCATAGTAAAGAAGATTATTACTTTGTCGCAGAATAAGGTTCACAGTTCTTTTCCCTTTTGGCAAGTTCCTGCAAGCATCAAAGGCATTGTCCAAGGTGTTACCAATGATAATGTATAGGTCTGCCGGGGGGATGTCCAGTTCCGGGGCCACCCAAACATCAAGTTGCAAATCAACGTCGGCATCCCTGGCACGGCGCAGAGCGTCGCTCAATATGCTGTCGATGACGTTATTTCCCACATCGACGCTATTGCTGACACGCTCATATTTTTCCCGAATTTCCGCAAAACATTTTTCCGCATCCGCCGTTTTGTCTGCATTTACCATTGCTTCCATAGCGGAGACGTATTTTTTTATGTCATGCCAAAGAGCGCGAGTCTCGTCCTGACGGGCAATCATGCTTTGAAAATACTGCCGCTGGAGCACCGACAGCTTTTCGGCGGCAAGGTCGGCGCTTTTTCGTTGATAGTAGCTCTCCAGTAGCTTCACATAGAAACAAATCACAATGTTGATGACCATAAGGCATAGCGTGGTGAGTAGAATCGTCCCCGATCCAGCCTCGCCCGTAAGGGCAAAAAAACTTCGGTAACAGGCAAATAGGCTTAGCAAATGGCACGCCAGCAACGGGAGAGAAATAATAGAAAATGAGCTAGGTTTGTCGTGCTTGAAAATCAGAAGGACGATTTGAACGAGGAAAAGATTGAGAAGCTTCCCTAAGGCAAGATAGACAAGTCGCTCCGACTCACCCATGGCCAAATCCGCCCCGCGTCCCACCACCGTAAGAGCCGCAGCGCATAAGACATCGGACAGGAAGATTGTCACATAATAAAGCCCCGTAAAATAAAAACACGGCATTGGTTTTGTCCTGTATGTGATGTAGTTTCCGATCAAGGATATGAGGAATAAGAGTATTACCCGAAGCCACGGGAGCGGCACGAAAAAAGTCCCCAGTACTCCCGCTGCGAAAAAAACAGTGTAATATACAATCGCAATATAGCGGTAACGATGTCCAAAAAACAGCCCCTCGTACAAATACAAGGCTAAAAGGATCTCCACCAACACCGTCACCAATTCAATTACAATAGACATTAGCTAATTATCCTTTCAGATAGTTTTTCAAATCTTCACGAAATGATTTGCTGTAGCTTCGTCCGACAGGAATTGCATCTCCATTTGTAAGAAAAACTTGATCCTGATCCACCCTTGCTACATATCTAAGATTGACACAGTAACTTTTATGTACCTGCGAAAATGTATACCCACTAAGTTGCTTCAAGACAGAAGAAAATGTGCAACGAAGTCGCACATCTGGACAATTATGCAGGTGGAAACACACATCGTGCTGAAAAACCTCAAAATAGACAATTTCAGATATTGTCAAAACCTCCGTGCCGCGTTCCCCGCAAACACATACTTTTTCTGGCAAGGTTCTCTCTAGTGCCAACTTCAATACAGGCGCAAACATTTCAAAGCTTATAGGTTTTGGAAGATATCTGAGTGCGAGGCCATATCCTCTAACGGCGTAATTAAGGGTTTGAGTTGTAAAAATAATCACGGGAGGATTTTCTTGAGAACAAAGTTTTACTGCCGCATCAAAGCCATTCGGGGGTTCCATTTCAATGTCCATAAAAATAATGTTGGGTTTATCCTTGTCAGTAGCGTCAAGCAAAGCCTTTGCCGAAGAATATCTACGCACAGGAAGCTTCGCATTATAGCGCAAGCAAAAGCCCATGAGAAGGTCGAGATCATTGGCATCATCGTCACATATTGCAATTATCATGTTAATTGTCCTTTTTAAAATAGCGTTCCATAAGGGAAATCATATCAAGAATGTAATTCTGCTTTTCAGGAGATAGGCGTTGGGCGCGTATAGATATTTCTCTCGCAACGACAGAGCTTTCATCAATATCAAAGAAAAGCGTGTTAGCGTCAATCCCCAGAACCTCAATGATTTTTGCTAGTACGGGAGAGGAGGGGTAAGTCTCTGCTCGCTCTATTTGACCGATAAAACCAGCTGACTTATCAATAAGCTCAGCTAACTGCTCCTGCGTCATACCCTTTTGCATACGTTTTTGCCTAATCACTCTTGCAATTCTGTTTTCCATAGAATCATCCCGTATATATAAGATGTAAGAATTATATACAGGAAAACTTCAAGAATACATATAGTGCAACTATTATTATACAATAGTCTTTCTTCAATTTCAACGCTTCATTTCGCAAAAACTGCGCTTCGTGCCTGACCCCTTGTATTGCAAAAAATGGCGTATTATTATTGGTTTATCAATTTAAAGAAAGGAGCTTATTCCAATGGATAAGCTGAAAAGAACAATCCAAAAAGCATCCGGCATCATTGCTCCACTTGCGCATTCTTTGGCGGTCACGACAATGAACTCCACCTGTTTTTTGTTCACAAATCAACCCACTCCCCCGAAGCAGATGGACAAGTATAGAAAGTTCAGTAAACATGATTAAAAATCTGTGTGTCCGAATAACGGAAATATGGTGTGATTCCAATGTGATAACGGAATCAGACAAAGAAGAGTACATGTACGGTTTGGAGCTACTCATCTCAACCACTATAAATTTGTTCTGCTTGATCCTGATTTCCTTTTTGTTTGGCAAGCAACAACTTTTGATTCCGTACTTACTGAGCTTCATTCCTGTGAGACTTTTTGCCGGCGGATTCCATGCCAAGACGCATTGGGGGTGTGTTACTTTCACATCTGTTCTATACTCGCTGACGCTGTTGTTTGTTCACATCATACCAACAAGAGCTTCTTTTCAAGTAGGTTATATCATTGCACTTTTTTCTTTGGTAGTGATACACTCGTTGGCCCCCGTCGCGGCCGTCAATAAGCCGCTCACCACGGAAGAACACAAAGTCTTTCGAAAGGTCTCTCAGACCATATCGCTCTGTATTTTAATGCTTGCCTTGGTAGCTGACCTTTGCAAGCTTAATATACACAATGACATTGTTTTGACTTATTTGTGTGGAGAAGGAGCAGCGGCAGTATCAATGGTTGTTCAGGAAGTAGTGGCGAAAAGTCGGGAGAACCGATGACAAATATGTTGTTCGTGTTCGATTTTCTGCGGTTCGTGCCAAGCACATTGACTTCTTGCATTAGACATTCAATAATGAGAAGCGTAACAAGCTGGAGGTGAGTATTGTCCTATCCCCTTTTTGCGGTTCGAAAAAATCTCTTTTATTGCATACTACATATAACATAACAATGTTTACTCGATGAAAAAGCATGATGCTGCCTGATCAACAGTTCATGAATAGCTCTGTGGAAATTGGCTGGTGCACACCAATTGACTCGATATTCATTCCATAGACTGTCAGTGGAATAGAGCAAGGGTTGACAGTAAGAAACAATATAACAATTGGAGGTATATTATATGAAAACCAGATCACGTTTTGTAACGTTTGCTATGGTCTTTGTTATGATGTTGTCCATTTTCACCAAATAAAATCTTTATGTAGGGTAAAATAGATGCGATTAGTTGGAAACAAAGCGGATTTGGATCTGGCGGAGCGATTCTGTGAGAACCACCCCATGGGGCACTTCATGCAATCGACAAGATGGGCGGGTGTGAAGTCGAACTGGAAGAATGAGATTATTATCGTCGAGGGAATCGACGGACAAATCACCGGCGTGCTCAGTGTCTTTATACGAAAAATACCGGTGTTTGGGAATCTGATGTATTGCCCAAGGGGTCCGGTGTGCGACGTACACGACACTGACTCCCTCCGGCAGCTCACCGAGGGGGCCAAGTTTTTGGGCCGCTGGTACAAGTCAATGGCCCTGCGAATGGAGCCGGACGTGTCGGCGGGCGACGACACGTTCAGGGAGATTATGGAATCCCTTGGGTATCAGATCCGAGATAATGTCAAAAGTAGCCGTAACCTCATTCAGCCCCAAAGCGTTTTTCGGCTTGACCTCCGGGGCAAAACGGAGAAGGAGATATTCGCCAGATTCCACAAAGATCTTCAGTACAGTATACGCCTCAATCAAAGGCAGGGCGTGGAGATACGGGAGGGAACGAAAGAGGAACTCCCCGTATTCTACAAGCTTATGGAGGAAACGACTAGCCGGGACGGTTTTCCTATACTGCCCATGGAATATTATCAGCATGTCTGGGACTCCATGGGGCAAGAACATATGAAACTGATGTTGGCGTATCTTGACGGTAGGGCGGTGGCAGCGGCAATGTTCGTCCACTACGCCCGTCGCACCTGGTACTTATACGGGGCTAGCACTACAATTGGCCGCTCCTCCATGCCGTGTCCCCTGCTTCAGTGGGAGACGATATGCGACGCCATACACCGTGGCGACGAGGTCTACGACCTACGGGGATTCTTTGAGATTACCGACGAGAACGACCCCCGTTCCGACATCTACCGTTTCAAAAAGCAGTTTGGTGGGGAGCTTGTGCGTCTTGTGGGGGAGGTTACGCTACCCTTCAGGCCGATTGTTTACAAGTTCTATCGCATTGTGGAAAAGATTAATTTTACATGGCGACATCTTATTTATGGCGTTGAGAAAAAGCGTACTCGGTAATCCAATCAAGACGTATCCCACAAAATAAAGCGTTTATACTTCATATAGCTAAAGCAACGGTTTTTGAACAGGAAACTATTTTGTGAGTTACTGCGGAAGCTTGTTCTGGGTGTAATATTACAACCGCAGTTACGTATGAGAAGAGTATTGTTAAATCCAATAAAAAGAGGTGTTTTTCGTGAATACAAAAATGAGATTTATATTTGTGTTGCTGCTATGCGCATTGCTGGTTATTCCAACAGATGCATCTGCAAGTGAAAGTGATTTTGTCGTTGATATACCAAGTGCGTCTATGCGATCTTACGATTCAAGCTTTACCTTGGATTTCATCAGTTCTTCTGCGTGGTACTTGAATATTGACAACGACGCATTTGCTTTTTTGAACCATCGTTATGTGAAGGTTAGCTATGATTCATGCACCCCGAGTAACGAAAAAGCAAGCGTTAAAATTGAACTCCATATTGATGACGATGAAGATGGCACTTATGAAATCTATGATTCCGCCGGAAGCTATACATACCAACTTGTAGTGGGAGAAAGTGTAAAGATAAAGTTGCCCCTCGGCAACACTGTTGCAAAATATCGTCTATTCTTTGTTAATCAAACTGCTTCTGTAAAATCAGGTAAATTTACCGTGACAACAAGCCGTAGCTAACCGCAACAAATTCTGTGCTCATACAACAAAATTAAATGACTAAGGAGAATACCTATGAAACATTTAAAGAAGATATTGACTTTAGCTCTTGCCTTTATATTGGTCATGTCATTATCTACATCGGTTTTTGCGGACAATCTTGATGATGAGATTCAGACCGCTACATCCGCGAAGAAAAAAGCCATCGTTATCATCCCCGGAATATTAGGCTCATCTCTTGAAACTACGTCTGGGCAGGAAGTATGGTTGCACCTAACTAACTTTGGAAAGATGGCTTTGAATGAGGAGGGTGAATCTGTATACGATATTCGTTCTGCAAATTATGACAACTATGGTGCTAATAATACATATAAGACACTTTATAACTCACTGAATAACGCTTTTGGAGACAACTTTGATGTTATCTTTTTTGATTATGACTTCAGATTGCCAAATGCGAGGTCTGCAACAAAACTGCAAACGGAGTTATCTGGATATAGTGAGGTCGTATTGGTTGCACACAGCATGGGAGGGCTGGTCGCAGGATATTTCTTAGCAAGCAGCGCAGTAAATCGCCAAAAAACGACGGCGTTGATTACTTTAGGCACCCCTTTTGTTGGGGCTGCAAAATGTATTAATGTGATGGAAACTGGTGAGATGATTACCTTCAATCTACTTGGCCTCAATTTTAATCTTTTTAAGGACACAATTAAGGATATGAGTAAGAATTGTTGTGCAGCCTATCAACTTTTGCCGACTTCAAATTATTATAGCATTACGGGATTGTATCCTCTTTCTGTAAATGGAACAAATTATGCTTCAGTTAGAAACCAGTTGGAAAAAACAGCTTGGGGCAAAAGGAGTAATGGAACAACAAAACCAATGTTCCTTACGGCAACTGTTTTCCATTCGTCTCTCTTTAATGGTACGACACACATAACTGATTATAACGATGTCAACGTATATACTATTGCAGAAAACGGTGAAGATACAATTTCGAAGGTCAGCATGGATTCGAATTATAAAATAACAGCGTTAACTTATTCCAATTCTGGTGATGGAACCGTATTATATAAGAGCGCAGGATATGGAACGCCCGACTACACATACACGGGTACAAACCATACGGGGATGGTATCTGATTCTAAAGTTATTTCTCGAATTAAGTCCATCATCACATCAGAAACCGGTGTAGCTGCAACAAGTGTACCCTTTGCGGAAATGTCTGCTGATGAGAATAATATTGTGTATACATCCGAATCGACTGAGATAGTTGCCGACAATCTTACGATAAATGAGCGAGGCTGGATCGACGGCTTTGACAATAGACGCATCAATATCTACGCAGATAATGATAGTGTATTATTGGTGAACGGCCTCGCTGCCATCGAAGACAATGAGAGAGTATTTGATCAAAATGGCGTTAGAATTGGAAGTGTGTGGGAGATTGGTTCCACTGGCAGGAAAATGTATGCGCTATATAATGGTGAGTATGAGCTTTCTGGTACTGGATTTTTGAAAATTGAGTACATGGACAGCGGATACTTTGACAGTATTGAAGAATATAATCTTGGCGTAAATACCCAGTCGGTTAGTATCGGAGATTATACGACTCAGTTAGTCACTTGTAGATTAGGTGATGGACAGATGGCATCAGAAGTTGAAATACAACCGATTCATACCTACTCTGCAGCAGAATTGATGGAGTTAAACCGGGACTGATTTAGACGAACAGGAGGGCGGTTCCATATGAATATTTTTGAAAATCCTATTAACGCATTCTTGCTTGGGGGTGTTCTGCTCGTTGTGTTATTTGTATTTCAATTATTCCTTTGCAAAAAAGCAAGAAGAACATCTGTTAAGCTAATTCCTTTGTACGGTTTACTTCTTATGGTGGGAGTTGTTCTGCTTACTTGCCTGGGCGTTTTTGGGACAGGTAATGGTTTTATAGGAAATATAAACATATTAGTTGCGGAAATTCTCGCGATACCAGCTGTTTTCTATTTAGTGGGAATTGTAGCCGCTTGGATAGTTTATTACTGTCAATTGAAGCGAAGAAAATAACCCCGCTCGTTCATTCTCACACGAACTGTTTGAAGTTATAGCGCGTTTTCTTGTGAGTACTATACCCCCGGTATTTATTTTGCCTGCTATGTTTGCTTGCTATATGAGTAAGGCAAGCCGACGAGCCTCCTTCCTCCACGTCTTTTTTCCGGCGGGAAGAACCAAAATAGTCTACTTGTTGAACGGCTGATGCACGGAGCAACAAGTAGTGCTAACAGTTGGAATGGGTAAGGATTCCTTTCTCCCTCTGTATTAAGTTCTCCGTTAAAGGGGGTCCTTCCAGGCGGGTCATGGTGAACAGGGCCCCTGTTCAGGAGAAGGGCGCAGTCTCCCCTTGGCGGGAGACTGCGCTTTTTTACGGTGGCC
>CANROC010000024.1 GCA_947632175.1 uncultured Oscillospiraceae bacterium
TCGCCTCCAAAAGAGTAACGGAGGCGCTCAAAGGTTGGCTCAGCACGGACGGAAATCGTGCAGTGAGTGTAAACGTATAAGCCAGCCTAACTGCGACACCGACGGGTGGAGCAGTAACGAAAGTTGGAGTTAGTGATCCGGCGGTATGTGAGTGGAAATGCCGTCGCTCAACGGATAAAAGCTACCCTGGGGATAACAGGCTGATCTCCCCCAAGCGTCCACAGCGACGGGGAGGTTTGGCACCTCGATGTCGGCTCGTCGCATCCTGGGGCTGAATTCGGTCCCAAGGGTTTGGCTGTTCGCCAATTAAAGCGGCACGCGAGCTGGGTTCAGAACGTCGTGAGACAGTTCGGTCCCTATCTGTTGCGGGCGTTGGAGAATTGAAGGGGGCTGTCCTTAGTACGAGAGGACCGGGATGGACGTACCTCTGGTGCACCAGTTGTTCTGCCAAGGGCATAGCTGGGTAGCTATGTACGGACGAGATAAACGCTGAAAGCATCTAAGCGTGAAACTTTCCCTGAGATAAGTTCTCCCATCTCTTCAAGAGAGTAAGGGTCGGTGTAGACTATACCGTTGATAGGCCGAAGGTGTAAGCACTGTAAGGTGTTCAGCTGATCGGTACTAATAACCCGAGGGCTTGACCTATTGAAGAATAGCAGGCTCTTAGCTTCGCCCCTCCCTCCATTTGTTCAGTTCTCAGGGCGCAAGCCCTAGGCTCAAAAGAGCCGATGGCCCGATGGTCAAGTGGTCAAGACGGGGGCCTCTCACGCCCCAATCGGGAGTTCGACTCTCCCTCGGGTCACCATATGCACCTTTAGCTCAGTTGGTAGAGCACCTGACTCTTAATCAGGGTGTCCAGGGTTCGAGTCCCTGAAGGTGTACCATAGTTGGTGTTGATTGCGGTGAGGGTCCACCTGTTCCCATTCCGAACACAGAAGTTAAGCTCACTGGCGCCGAAAATACTTGGCTGGCAACGGCCCGGGAAAATAGGTAGACGCCAACACACAAAAAAGGCAAGCCGAAAGGTTTGTCTTTTTTGCGCGCCATAAAGGGCCTTTTTCCTCGTATCCACATCTCCCCGGCTTTGCCGATAAGGAGGAGCTGCGCTGTTTACTCGCACAGAAAAGGCGGGGCCGAGGCCCCGCCTTTTGCAGTTACGATTGCGGTCACTTTACGATCTTCTCGCAGAAGCGCATGAGGATGGTGGCGACCTCCGCGCGGGTGGCGTTGCTCGCAGGGGCGAGGTGGGTGTTGTCCACGCCCTGGACAAGACCGGCGCTGACCGCCCATTTCATGGCATCCACCGCGTAGCCGCTGACGCTGTCGGCATCGGCATATCCGGCGATCGAGCCGGCATGTCCGGTCAGAAGCCCGTTCTTCTCCGCATAGCGGTAAAGGATCGTCACGAGCTGCTCTCGGGTCACGTTGTCGTCAGGCCCGAAGGAACCGCCGCCATAGCCATCCACCACGCCGGCGCTTTCTGCCCACGCCACAGCATCGGCGTAATAGGCGTCCGCGTCAACATCCGTAAAATGGCCGTTGACGGTTTCCGGCTCGTAGTTCAGCCGGTACAGGACCGTGACCAGCATTCCGCGGGTCATGTGGTCATCGGGGGCGAACTTATTCTCTCCGGTGCCGTTGAAAAGCTCGCGGGCGGCCACAAACTTCACCGCGTCCGCGGCCCAGTGGCCCACAGGCCCCACATCGTCAAAGGTCCCGGCCCTGTCGATGATCTTGAGGGTAACATCGCCCTCGACGTTGAGTACAATGCCGTTCTCGCCCATCACGCAGTCGCGGACGACCTCCTCGGCGCCGTCCTCACGGATAAGCACCGCCACGGTGCCGGGCCCGAATCCGGTGACGGGGATCTCGACCCTGGTCTTCCCGGCGGACTCCGTCTTCAGGCTGATTTCCGGCGCCTCGGCCGCGGAGCTGGCCGCAGGGACCTTGACCGGCGCGGTCACGGTGTCACGCTTTCCGATCTTGTCGTTTCCGGGGATGACCACCTCGGCGGACGTGACCTTGCCATGGGCGTCGGTATGTACTTGCCCGACAATGCCCTCGGGTGTGGTGATCTTCTCGGTGACCGAACCGTCGGCCTGAGTGACCTTCTCCGTGATGTTGCCGTTCCGATCGGTGGTGGTCGCCGTGTCGGGGTCGCTGGGACGGGTAACGGTCCCGCCGGCGCCGCCGGAAACGCTGCCGCCGGTGCTGCCGCCGGTACTGCCTCCGGAGGTTCCTCCGGTACTGCCGCCAGTGCTCCCGCCGGTACTGCCTCCGGTGGTTCCTCCGGTAGTCCCTCCGGTGCTGCCTCCGGTGCTCCCTCCGGTCGAGGGATCGGGGGAGGGGTTGGCCGGCGTCTTTGCGGTGACCGCCACAGGCGCGTTGCCGGAGACGGCCGTATAGTTGGCGCTGGCCGGGGTAAAGGTCCAGTTGTAGGACGAGCCCTCGGTGACGATGACGGTTTCGGGGGAGCTCACGCCGCCGACGTTATCCCAGGTGACAGTGCCGGCGACGTTCTCACCCCGTGGGCCGGTGGCGGTCACGCGGAGCGTGGACTGATCGAGAGTGTCTCCCTCCTCCACTCCGCTGGCGGTCACCTTCACGCTGGGGACGGCGGGGGCGATGACAAGGGTCGTCTCCATATAGTTGTCGGAATAATCGGAAAGACCGGTCGTGTCCGCCGTGACCTTCACCTTGTAGGTCCCGGCGTTCGTCGGCGCGGCGGCGTTGTAGGTCCTGCCGCCGTCGGAGCTGTACTCGACCTTAATGACCGCGTCGCAGTCGGAGACGGCCTTGACGGCGTGCGGCCTGCCGTCGTAGGTGACGCTCGTCTCACCGGATATGGAGAGGCCGGCGCGCTGAACATCGCTGCCGGAGACCAGGACGTATCCGTGGACCTCGGTGTAGTTTGCGGAGGACGGCTTGAAGACGTACTCGAGAGACTGCGGCTGCGAGGTGATGATCGTGCTTCTCGCCTCGGCGGTGAGCTCCACCGTGCCGGTGACAGGCTCGCCGTTATACGGGTTGCGGTAGGTGGCCTGAATGGATTTTTCAATGGTGGAGGCGGGTTCGCCGTTCTTGCCGAGCGGGGCGACGGCGTCCACCTTCTGCGGGACGGCGGGGAGGACCTTGATACTGCCGTCTACACGATAGATGCGGTAGTTTCCGGCACTGCCCGTTGCGGTGACGTTGTAGCTGTTCACGGCCGCCGTGGGAGCGGTGCCCTCGCTTGCGAGGACGGCCTGGATGTTGTCGGCAATGTCAACGATGAGGCCGGTGGTGTCGTACTTGTTATCTACGCTTGTCACCGTGAGATGATCAAAGTCGGAGCTGACGATGTCCATGCTCTGGCCGTAGTACTTGTGGAGCTCTTTCAACTGAAGGATGATGTCTATCGGGAAAATCTCGCTGTATACTGTGACGGACTCGGGAAGGGCGTATTTATCCGCGTGGTCGCCGACGATTTTGGTGCCTTCTTTGAAGGTTATCGTCACGGCCTTGTTCGTTCCGACCGCGCCGTCTTCAAATTCTGCCTTGAGGCAGTCAATACCGGTGAGATTGCCGCACTGGAGCCCGAGTTGGTCTCCGATGACTCCGGTAACGATTTTATCGGTTGGAACGATCTGCCCGGAGGTCTTGCCCGCGTTATAGGGCTTGGAATAGACCTCAACATTGATCTTTACGGTGCGCGGCTTGATGGTGTACACCGTCGAGGCCGAGGCGCCGGTGTAGCCGTACCTCGGCTGAATGGAGGCGCGCACGTCGTATGTGCCGGGGTCTGTCGGAGCGGTCTCAGTCCAATCGCTCTCCGAATCAGAACCATGGAGTCTGTACTGGACATAGACCTTGTCCGAGCCTGACTGGCCGTCTGTCCTGTTGGTCTTGAAGGTCAGGGGTTGGGTTTTTCCATTATACTCGACCTCGGTGGCCGAGGGGGTGAGGGTGGTGAAAACCATCGCGCCGGATTCGGGGTCATAGGCGCCGTCGCCGATCTTAACGGCGATATGGCCGTGATAAGGCTCATAATTCGCGGTATCCGTCGGGGTGAAGGTAAAGGGGCAGATGCAGAAAGCGCCGCCTTCTATCGTAATATTGTCCTCGCCCCAGGTAAACTTGCCCGCGACCGCCTTGCCGGTGAACGGGTTGACAAAGGTGCCGGAGGGTACGTTGCCGCCGGCCGATTCGCCCGCGTTTGAAAGGACGGTGCCCCTCGTGAACTCCTTGACGTATATCACCTGGGGCTTAGGCGTGACCTTTTCGACGGTGATCGCGGTCGTGCCGACAACCTTAACTTCATATTTGCCGTAGACAGTGGTGAGACCAGAATAATCGTAGCTGTACGGACTGGACGACGCGTTCGAGTCCGCGTCCGCGCCGAGGCCGTGGAGCTCTTTCACGCCGAGGTCGGCGAGCGTCTTGCCGTTGATCTCGGGATCGCCACACGTGACCTTTATGTCAGCGGGGTCGAGCGCCGTGCCGTAGGGCTTGGTGACCGCTGCCTGCGGCGTGGCTTTAACAGGCACGAGATCAACGCCGATTGCGAGCTTGACCGTCCAACCGATGTGGCTGTTCTGCTCCATGAAGAGTATGGTTTCCTCAAGCTTTCCGGCGGGAAGGTCACTCCGGGGGGTAATGGTAAGGACTGCGGTGTCGCCCTCCTGTTCGATGTGGCCTTTCGAATTGTCCCACTCGAAGTTGAAGTAGGCGGAGCGGCTGACAACGGCGATGTCCACCTTGCCGTAGTTGTTGGGGTTTCCGTTTTCGGTGTTGTATTTCTCAGTATCGCGGATGTCGCTGATGTTCTTGAAGGTGAGCTTGAGCGATTCGCCGCTTGTGCTGCCGTAGTTTATCGCTTGGAAGTTGTAGGTCTGCGTTGCCTGAAGCTCGCGAATATTCTCGTGTTCAGCGCCTTCTTTGGACTTCATGTTGGCTTCGACCGAGTAAAGCCACGGCGTCCGGTAGGTGCGGAAATCGTCCGAACTTCCCTCCGCGGCGAGAGCCGTGACAGGCAGGGCGCTCATCACCATGCACAGGACAAGCAGCAGGGCAAGACCTCTGTGTTTCATACGGTACCTTCTTTCCGCCGCGTCATGCGCGGCAAAGAGATGTGCGTCTCTCGGGCAAACAGCCCGACAGACCGGCGGATAAACCTACACAAAGTATACCATACGGTGCGCAAAAAAGCAATATCAAATATCAGGAAAATAAAGGAATAGACACGAAAAAGGCCGAGATGGCGTTTATCGTGTCGCTTTCTCCATCCAGCTTCTATGGCGCTATCAAACCGAGCTTTTTCATCGCGGCGAAGAACCGCCCGGCTTCCCCGTTTGGATTGGCTCGCCTGGTCGCTTCGATTTCGCGGTCCGCTTCCAGGACAGGGACCTCATTCTGACGCCAGAAGGCGTCATTCCAACGCTTTTCAGACAATTCGCCCGCGCCATTACAGTCGGCTTCGGTATTGCGGCCCACAGAAAAAGTGGGAACATTGGAATACTCCTTTTCCTGTTTTTCAAAGCGAATGTTGCCGTTCCGGCGAAAATGGGTAAAATGATGCGTCAAGATCGGTCAAACGCCTGCGGGACGCCGGTTTCGACGGAGAGGTGGGAGGGGTCAGGGGCAGGGGACAGCTTGCTGAAAACGAAAATCGCCAGGAGCTGGAGGAGCAGGATCACAAAAAGCGCGATGACGACGGCTTTCCAGATGCGGCGGGCGCGGCGGTTTTTGATGGCGAGCTGCTCGTTGATCCGGGAGAGCTGCTCCGCGACGCGGTCCGCGTCGGGGGCGCGGTCGAGCTTGGCGCCGAGCAGCTCCGGGACGGTCACCTCCAGGACGTCGGCGCACCGGATGAGGGTGTCCGCGTCAGGGACCGACAGGTTGAGCCTGTCGAAAAAGGCCGTTGGCCTTTTCCGACAAGGGGGAACGTGCGGGAAATTCCGCGTGAATTTTGCGAAATTCACGCGGAATTTCCCTGCCGTCGCCCTGCGCGCACTCGCTTCGCTCGCACACTTGGGCGACAAAAGGTATTTTTTCCGACGTACATGCCGCCGGAAAAAATGCTCGATTTGAGTTTTTTTGACAAACTGAGGTTCTTTTCCCATTTCGAGACGGTCTGTCGCACCACGTGGAGCCGGGAGGCCAGCTCCTCCTGGGAAAAACCTTTTTGCTTTCTGAGGGCCTTCAAATTCTCACCAAACATACGTACAACTCCTTTGCTATGATCGTTCGGCGGACCGGGCCGCCCGGTACATGAAAAGCATAGCAGAGCTTTTGCCCCGTGGCAAGCAACGGGAAATAACAAAAGCGCAACGGCGCGGCGAAACCATTATTTTTCGACGCGCGCCTTCGGCAGGCGCGTGTGGGCCAGGAGCATGAGGGCGGTGAGCAAGAGGAGGAAAGGGGGATAGAGGGCGGGGGAGAGGCGGCGGAGGAGGAGGCCGAAGAGGGGCGGGATGAGGGCGGTGCCCAGGTACGCGGCGGCCATCTGGACGCCGATGATGGACTGGGACTTGTCCGCGCCAAAGAGGGCGGGCGTCTCGTGGATCATGCAGGGGTACACCGGGGCACAGCCCAGCCCCACGGTGACGAGCCCCGCGGCGGCGAAGACCCGGCCCAGCGGAAAGAGCAGGCTCAGCGCCCCCACGCCCGCCACCGCCCCGCCCAGGCGGACGAGGAAGCGGTCGGAGAACCGCAGAGTGAGAAAGCCGTTGATGAACCGCCCCAGGGTCATGCCCAGGTAGAAAAAGCTGGCGAACGCCGCCGCCGTCGTCTCATCGACGCTCCGCCCCAGCACCAGAAAGCTGGCCGCCCACAGGCCGGCGGTGCTCTCCAGGGCGCAGTAGCAGAAAAACGTCACGACGATGGCCATGACGCCGGGGAGCCGGAGGACCTGGCGGTTGGATATGGACGTTTCGGACTTGTTTTCATCCTTTTCGGAGGAATTTCCCCCGCTTTTCGCCCACAGCGGCAGGGACAGGAAGAGCGCAGCGGTGAGCAGGAGCTGGAGGCCGCCCACGATCCGGTAGCCGGCGGGCCAGGTAAAGCGCGTCAGAGCCGCGCCCATGATGCCGGGGCCCACGGCCGCGCCGATGCCCCACATGCAGTGGAGCCAGCTCATGTGGCGGCTGGGGTAGTGGATGGCCACATAGTTGTTGATGGCCGCGTCCACGCCGCCGGCCCCCAGACCGTAGGGGACGGCCACCAGGCACAGCATGGGAAAGCTCCGGCAGAGGGAGAACCCGAAAAGCGCCGCCGCCGTAAGGCCGGTGCTCAGCGCGGTGACCTTGCCGGGACCGAGGAGCCGCGTCACGCGGTGGGAGTTGAGGCTGGAGACGACGGTGCCCACGGAGATGATGGTGCTGACGAGACCCGCGTAGGACACCGGCGCGCCCAGGTCCGGGTACATGCTGGGCCACGCCGCGCCCAGAAGGGCGTCCGGGAGCCCCAGGGAGACGAAGGAGAGGTAGATGACGGCCAGCAGGAGGTGGGTCATAGGGCGCTCCTTCGGAGGGTGTCCGTGAGGACGGCAAGGCCCCGCTCCAGCTGGGCGCGGGGGCAGGCGATGTTGAGGCGCAAAAAAGCGTCGTCCCCGTACCGCCGGCCGTCGTTGAGGATGGCGCCGGCCTCGTTCAGGCGGCGGCACAGCTCCACGGAGCTCTGGCCCGTGAAGGACGCGTCCAGCCACATAAGGTACGTCCCCTCCAGCGGCGCGATACCGAGATCCGGCAGGGCGGCGGCCAGGCGTTCCCGGACCAGCGCCGCGTTGCCGGCGAGGTACGCGTTCTGCGCGTCGCACCAGCCGGCGCCGTGGGTATAAGCCGCCTCGCAGGCGATGAGGCCAAAGTTGTTGGGCCCCTCCACGTGCCGCGCCTCCTTCCAGGCCACGAGCCTGCGCCGGAGGGCGTCCGAGGGGATAATGTCGTTGGAGCACTTGAGCCCCGCCACGTTGAAGGTCTTGCTGGGGGCGGTGAGGACGATGACGTTCTCGTCGATCCCGGCGTTCCCGGCGGTGAAGTGAGAGATCCCGGGCATGAGGATGTCCCAGTGGATCTCGTCGGAGACGAGGAGGACGCCGAATTCCCGACAAAGCGCCGCCACCGCCCGGACCTCGTTCTCGGTCCAGACCCGCCCCACGGGGTTGTGGGGCGAGCAGAGGATCATCATTTTCACGCCGGAGCCCAGGTCCCGGCGCAGATCAGTGAGGTCCATGGTGTAGCGCAGATGCTCATCCCTTATGAGCCGGTTTTCTACCAGCGTCCGCCCGGAGGAGGTCACGATGGCGGCGAAGGGGTCGTAGACCGGCGTCTGGATGAGCACCTTGTCGCCGGGGGCGGTGAAGCACCGGACGATGTTGGCAAGCTCGGAGACGATGCCCGTGGAGGGGACGATCCAGTCGGGTTGGAGGGGCCAGCCGTGGCGAGTCGCGATCCAGTCCGCCACGGCGCTTTTGTAGCCCTCCGTAGGGAAGGAGTAGCCGAAGACGCACCGAGCGGCGGCGTCCCGCAGGGCGTCCACGATCTCCGGCGGGGAGCGGTAGTCGGAGTCCGCCACCCAGAAGGGCAGGGCGGAGGCGTTGCCGAAGGAGCTCTCCCGCAGGTCCCACTTGACGCTGCCCGTGCCCGCCCGGGGCGCGGGGGTATCGAAATCAAACATATGTACACCTCTTTTGCGGTTTTTCCTATCATAGCATGGCCGGGTTGAGAAGTCAATCGCCCTCCAGAAGCGCCCGGATGTGCCGGCGGGTCAGCTTGTCAACGCCCGAAAAATCGGTGTTGGGGATGTACAGCGCCTCCAGCTCGTCGTGGAGCGCCTTGGCCTCCCGGAGGGCCGACAGGGCCTCCTCGAGAAGCGGCGCGCGCAGCTTCCGGGTCCGTTTGGCGGCGGTCCGGAGGTCCTTGCCGGCCGGGGCGTCCAGACGCAGATGCCGGTAGGGCTCCAGGGGACAGAGGTGATCCGCGGTCTGCGTCACCAGGGCAAAGCCCGCCTCCGGCACCAGAAGGTGCTCGATTTTATCCGGTTCCATGGGGTCCATGCACGCCACGGCCCGCAGGCCCTGAGCCCGGCAGATTTGGGCGGCCTCCTCCAGGGCCAACGTCCCCAGCCCCAGGTCGTTGTCCAGCACCCACACGCGCTGACAAAGTGCCGGGACCGTGTCCCACAGGGTCACGTGCCCCTGACAGGACCAGGCCGAGAGGAACCGGCGCGCCGGCGCCCCGTCCCCCTGGGGCGCGCCCCGCAGCTCCCGCCGCAAGACGGACCGCACACGCCGCAAAGCGCTCTCCCGCGCCTCCGGCGGCACGGCGAGCGTCTCGTTCAGCGCCGCCGCGCCGGCCAAAAGCCGGAAGGCCCGGTCATATTGGGCCTTGTAGGCCCGTGTGAGGCGGGCGATGTCCTCCCGGACGGGCAGAAGGGCCTCCCGGTCGTAAAAGGCCCCGAGATTGACATAAATACCCTGCGCCCCGGCGAAGCTTGGCTCCACCACGTGGGGGGAGGTGCCGTCCACGTAGGCGACGCCCCTGGCGGGGATCTTCACCCCGTCCAGACTGTCCGGGTCGCCGGAGCAGTGGATGAGCTCCACATCGAGGCCCGCATTTTCCGCCGCGGCGGCGATTTTTTTCATCATGGTGGATTTTCCGCACCCCGGCCCGCCCTTGAGGATGTAAAGCGTCTCGGCGTCCGGGTCCGTAAACCCGCCGTACAGCGACGAAAACCCGCCCGGCGCGTTGGCCCCCAGGAAAAAACGCGAGACAAGAGGCTGTTCCATAGAACCATCCCTTTCAAAAAACTGATCACCCCAGAATATGCCGCCGCGGGAAAATGTGCCGCCCCCGGACGGGCCGTTTCTCCCTCCATCGGCACGCAAAAAACCCGCCAGCATCATGGCTGGCGGGTAATTGCATATAAGTATAAAGAGTACACATCAATAAACGGGAAGCGCTATTTCATCTTTTTCGCTTTCGGCGACGGCAGCTCCTCAATCATGGCGTTGAACAGACCTGTCAAAAACTCTCTGTTGTCAACTTCGTCTACCAGCAGCATCTCTTTTGCGCCCTCATAGGGGATTTCATAGGCCGCTGTTGGCATATAGAGAATGGCCGCTTTGATTGGTTTAACAAGCAGCCTGTCGTCATAGATACCGCCTACGATCTTGCCGCGGTAATAGAGGATAAATTCGCCCATCATAGGCCGAACTGTAATTCCATCCAATTCGGATAGCTGCTCTAAAACAAATTCTAAATATTCCTGACTCGACGCCATACTTTCACCTCAAATCCCGATGAGCTGAAAACTAGCCCGCTCGATATTTTATATTATACCGCCCAAGCGTGAAGAAATCTACAGCCTGTGAAGACGGCTGATGGACTTTTTACAAGCTGTCAACCGGGAACACAAAGTAGAATCTGGACTTGCGGAAAAATCGCGAAAAGCGCAACAATTTTGCTTGTAAAAAAACTTCAATCGAGCATTTTTTCCGGCGGCATGTACGTCGGAAAAAATTCCGCACGTTCCCCTTTGTCTGAAAAGGCCGTAGGCCTTTTCAGACAGGCCCGCAAAAATTGAATTACCCCTTGAAAATCCCGTGGACGGGGGGTATAATAAGGACGAAACAGCGATAAGGAGGTCATTTTTATGGCATTTACAAAAGATACCATCGTCGCGGAGGTCATGATGAAGGCCCCCCAGGCCCAGCCGTTCTTCCTCAATATCGGGATGCACTGCTTAGGCTGTGCCCTGGCTACCGGCGAGACCATCGAGCAGGCGTGCCTCACCCACGGCGTGGACCCGGACACTTTCCTCGACGAGCTCAACGACTTCCTCGCCAGCGAGGCGTAAGTAAAACGGAAACACGGGGAAGGCGGACGAGCTGTCCGCCTTCCGTCGTATAGGAGCGCTATGATCAGGTTGTCACCGAGACTTGCCGCCGTGGCGGCGCTCGCCGGGTCCGGCGGGAGCGTCATCGACGTGGGGACGGACCACGGGTACGTGCCGGTGTGGTTCGTGGAAAACGGGCTTTTCCGGCGCGTGGCCGCGTCGGACATAAACGCGGCCCCCCTGGAGCGCGCCAAAAGCACCGCCCGGGAGCGGGACGCGCTGGATAAGATAGACTTCTACCTCTCCGACGGGTTGAAGGCCGTGCCGGGGAGGTTCGAGACAGTGGTCATCGCCGGCATGGGCGGGGAGACGATGGTTGACATAATCTCGCCTTGCCCCTGGATCGGCCAGGCGCGGCTCATTTTCCAGCCCCAGAGCAAGCTTGCGGAGCTCACGTCCTGGCTGGACGGGGCGGGGTTTGTCTGCCAGGAGGCGGTCTTAGTGGAGGACGCTGGGAAGGTGTACGTCGCCTTCCGCGCCAAAAAGGGCGAGGGGGGCTTCGACCTTCCGCGGGCCCTCACGGGGGACCCCCTGCTGCCGGGGTGCCTGGAGCGGGAGCGGGCGCGGTTGGACCGTGCCCTGGCGGGCCTCAGAAGGGGCGCGCGGGAGGACAGCGCGGCCTATGAAAAGCTTGCCCACCGGCAGGAGCTGGTGGAAAACGCCATTCGGGAGGTTTCAACATGGCAAAGGTAAAGGACATTTTCGCAAGACTCAATGAGCTGGCCCCCACGGATTTGAAGCTGGGCTTTGACAACGTGGGGCTTCTGGTGGGCGGCTGGGAGGACGAGGTGAACCGCGTCCTCTGCGCCCTGGATATCACGCTGGACGTCATCGGGGAGGCCAGGGAGCTGGGGGCGGACCTCATCCTCTCCCACCATCCGCTGTTTTTCGAGCTCAAGCACGTGACGGACTCCGACGTCACCGGCCAGCGCGTGCTGGCGCTGGCACGGGCGAATCTGGCGGCCATCTGTATGCACACGAATCTGGACATCACACTTGGCGGCGTCAACGACGCCCTGGCCGGCGCGCTGGGCCTGGAGGACGTGGAAACCTTCGGCCAGGAGGCCTGCGGCAGGGTTGGGTACGTGCCGGAGCAGAGCCTTTTTGACTTCATGGGCCGGGTGAAATCCGCCCTCAACGCCAACGGCCTTCGGTACGTGGACGCGGGCCGGCCCGTGAACCGGGTGGCCGTCCTGGGCGGCGCCGGGGGCGGCAATATGTTCGAGGCCTTCGAGGCCGGCGCGGACACCTACGTCACCGCCGACGTGAAACACCACCAGTTCATCGACGCCAGGGAGCTGGGCATGAACCTCATCGACGCCGGACACTTCTCCACGGAAAACGTGGTGGTGCCGGTGCTGGCGGAGACGGTGGCGGAGAGCTTCCCGGAGGTGGAGGTCCTCATCAGCCGCGTCCACGCCCAGCCGGAGCGGTTTTTCTGATTGCGGGAGGCGAAGCTTATGCTTTTGGCTGTGGATATCGGCAACACCCACATCGTCCTGGGGCTGATGGACGGGTTTGAGATCGTCCGGACGGCGCGCCTTGCCACGAATACGGCGAAGACGGCCTTTGAGTACGCCGGGGACATCCGGAATTTCTTTGACTTTTTCGGTCTGGACGCCGGGACGCCGGACGGCGCCATCGTCTCCTCGGTGGTGCCGCCGGTGACGAACGCTATTGCCAGGGCCGTGGAGCTGACGGTGGGCGTCAGGCCCCTCATCCTGGGCAAGGGCGTGAAGACCGGGGTCAACATTCTCATCGACGACCCGGCACAGACCGGCGCGGACCTGGTGGCCGCCGCCGCGGGGGCGCTGAAGCTCTACACGCCGCCCCTCATTCTCATCGACATGGGCACCGCCACCACCCTCTCCGTCCTCAACCGGCAGGGGTCTTTCATCGGCGGCACCATCGCCCCCGGCGTTGCCCTGGGCCTCTCGGCCTTGAGCTCCGGCACCAGCCAGCTGCCCAACATCTCCATGGAGGCCCCCCGCCGCGTCATCGGCACCAACACCGTGGACAGTATGCGCTCCGGCGCGATTCTTGGCGCCGCCGCCATGCTGGACGGCATGATCGAGCGCGTGGAGGCAGAGCTCGGCGAGAGCGCCACCGTCGTCGCCACCGGCGGCGTCGCCGCTTTCATCGCCCCTCTCTGCCGCCGAAAGATCCAGGTCAACGATACCCTCCTCCTCACCGGCCTCGCCGCCATTTATGAGCGGAACAGAAAGCAAAAATAACCCGCCGGCCCACTTGACAGGGCGGCGGGGAGGCGTTATAATAAGGGCACAGGGAGACCACCGGGAGACGGTGGTTCCTCCGGGTCAGTTACAAGAAGTAACCGCTACCGTTGGGACGTTGGGGCGGTTACTTCTTTTTTGGTTGGTTTCTGTCCACTATGTACAGAACCAGCTTTATGACCGCTATGATCACAAGAGCGAACTGGAAGAGATCGCTCAAGGATAGTTCCATAGCCATCACCTCCTCCCTTGTCCGGAGGAGGCAAGAAGCTCCCTCCGGAGAGAAGACCCGGAGGAAACACACCGCCTGCCCGCCTTGGCAGACATCCCTGCGCGCGCCTCTCAGCCCACGGTGCGCTTGACATAAGTCTACAGTATTTGCGGGAAAATGTCAACAGGGACCTTTTTTTGCGGAAACACGCCAGAAAACAAATAACCCGCCATCCCACTTGACAGGGCGGCGGAGAGGCGTTATAATAAGGGCACAGGGAGACCACCGGGAGACGGTGGTTCCTCCGGATCAGTTACAAGAAGTAACCGCTACCGTTGGGACGTTGGGGCGGTTACTTCTTTTTTGGTTGGTTTCTGTCCACTATGTACAGAACCAGCTTTATGACCGCTATGATCACAAGAGCGAACTGGAAGAGATCGCTCAAGGATAGTTCCATAGCCATCACCTCCTCCCTTGTCCGGAGGAGGCAAGAAGCTCCCTCCGGAGAGAAGACCCGGAGGAAACACACCGCCTGCCCGTCTTGGCAGACAACCCTGCGCGCGCCTCTCAGCCCACGGCGCACTTGACATAAGTCTACCGCATTCGCGGGAAAATGTCAATAGGGACCTTTTTTGAAGAAATGGATGCCTTTTTTGAAGAAATGGATGCCTGAAAATAAAATAACCCGCCGGCCCACTTGACAGGGCGGCGGGGGAGAGGTATAATAAGGGCACAGGGAGACCACCGGGAGACGGTGGTTCCTCCGGGTCTAGTTACGAAGAAGTAACCGCCGCGTTGGGGAACGTAGGGGCGGTTACTTCTTTTTTGGTTGGTTTCTGTCCACTATGTACAGAACCAGCTTTATGACCGCTATGATCACAAGAGCGAACTGGAAGAGATCGCTCAAGGATAGTTCCATAGCCATCACCTCCTCCCTTGTCCGGAGGAGGCAAGAAGCTCCCTCCGGAGAGAAGACCCGGAGGAAACACACCGCCTGCCCGTCTTGGCAGACAACCCTGCGCGCGCCTCTCAGCCCACGGCGCGCTTGACATAAGTCTACAGTATTTGCGGGAAAATATCAACATCTATTCTTTTGATTACCATTTTCCTGCCAAAGAGCTATGAAGGGCTAAATCAGTTGATTTTTGTAAATACTGAGCTCCCTGAGATTATGTCCGCAATAGCATTTTATCATTTTTGTTTCAAAGGTCTCATCGAATCGTTTCCAAGAAACCGTCACAATGTTTTCTTTTGCATGGGGGATAAATTCCTTTTGCGGGGGAACGGCGTTCGGAAAGCTGCCGACATAGATCAAGCTCTCCGGAATAACTTTTTTTGACGTATTCAGAAGCGTGACTCTATACTGCGGCAAAAAGCCATATGCATCGACCTGGTAATCTATCCTGGACTTTTCGGCAATATCCTCCTGCGGACGGCTCATATCGATCGGGAAAAAGCGATCCTCGTATTTTGTGAACCATGTTTGGACATATTCCGCCCGGTCATATTCCTCCACGTTTGAGGGAATATTTGTACCGCCGGTTATTTTTACATATACGATGGGTACGATGTGCCCGGGATACCATGTTCCCTCATCGACCTTCCGGATCAAAAAATACCGTCCGTACAGTCCTCTTTCTTTGGCCAGATCGCTTTCCAGCCGATAGGCGAAGACATCCCCCAATTTCCACGGACATGTGTATGTTCTTTTTTTCACATGCTTTTTCACAGGAGGCTGAGGAGAAAGAAGCTTCGCTCGCAAATCGTCCAAAACCTTTGTTCTCCGCGCTGTTGAGGGCATATCCGCTGCCTGACGATCGAGCATACCTCTTTCTTTATCGATCCAGTAAAGAGCTTTTTCCTGAACGGCGGGCAGCAGCACGCCCAGATCCCATTGCGTATCCGCCAGGGAAAACCAAAATGACGGCTCTTCCTCCGTGTCGCCCATGAGGCTTCTATAATCTTCCATCAATTTGCCGGTGATTTCTTGGGCAGTCTTGCCGGCCCTGAACAATGTCTCAAATTCATCTCTCACGTCCAGTGACGTGTCGTTTTGGTATAACTCAAGTCCCCAAGATCCCATTTATATCACCTCCAGATCAGTTTCCATCCGATAAGGCGCCCCTTTATTTCCCTGTCAATAGTATACCACATGGATTTTTAGATCGCAACAGCTTAAGGAACGGGCGGGTGCGTTGGGAAATGTCGGGCGGGGGGCAAAAAATTGCTTGACAAACGATTCCATGAGTGATATCATAATGATATCATCTTAGAAAGCGAGCGGGGTGATCGGATTGATCCTTGAATTTCGCGATATCCACAAATCCTTCGGGGAGAAGAAGGTCCTGACCGGGGTGAGCTTCCGGGCCGAGGGCGGCAAGGCTTTCGGGCTTCTGGGGCGCAACGGGGCGGGGAAGACCACGTCCATCCGCATCCTCATGGGCGTCTTCCCGGCGGATTCCGGCGAGGTCCTCATCGACGGTAAGCCCATCGACTATAAGAAAGTGGGCCTGGGGTATCTTCCCGAGGAGCGGGGCCTCTATCCCAAGAAAAAGATCATCGACCAGCTGGTCTATTTTGCCGAGCTCAAGGGGATGCGCGCCGCCGATGCCGTGCGCGAGTGCGACCGGTGGCTCGAGCGCCTGGAGATGACCGAGTACCGGGACAAGCGGCTGGACGTCCTCTCCAAGGGCAACCAGCAGAAGATCCAGCTCATCACGGCGCTGGCCCACGACCCGGACATCATCATCCTGGACGAGCCCTTCTCCGGCCTTGACCCGGTGAACGCCATGCTCCTCAAGGACGTGGTGAAGGAGGAAATCCAGCAGGGCAAGATCGTCCTCTTCTCCTCCCACCAGATGAGCTACATAGAGGAGTTTTGCGACTCCATCGCCATCATCAATAAGGGCGAGGTGGCCATCACCGGCGACCTTGCCGAGATCAAGCGCGACTACCCCCGGGACCGCCTGGCCATCCGCTCCGCCCAAAACGCGGCCATCGCCGCGGCCTTCCCCGGCAGGACCGAGCTTGCGGAGAACGGGGAGCTGATTTTGAGGCTGGGGGACCCCGGCGAAAAAATGGCCGTGATGAAAAAGCTTTCGGAGAGCTTCGACATCGACGAGGTGCGCGTCTTTGAGCCCAGTCTCAACGACATTTTCGTTGAGTACGCGGGGGATTGAGGTGTGATATGGGACAATTTTGGAAAATACTGAAATTTGAGCTGAAAGGCTACCTTCAGAATAAGGTCTTCGTAGGCGTCACGGTCTTCCTCGTGGTGGTGCTGGCCCTGGTGTTGTTTTTCCCGCGAGTCGCGGACGCGCTGGGCGGGGACGACGCGGACAGCCCGGAGCCCGCGGGGGAGCGGGACGTGATGCTCCTCAAGGGCGGGGACGAGCGGGCCCTGGAGGCTTTCGCGGAGGCGTTCCCGGAGTATGAGGTCCGGCTGGAGGACGGGGATGTGCGCTCGCCTGTCACCGCCGGTGACGCCGCCTGCGCCGTGGAGCTTGCCTCCCTCACCAGCTTTACGTACCTTGTGGACAACCTCTCCATGTACGACAACAACGCCCAGCGGGTGTCGGAGGTCCTGACGGACCTCTACCGCCTCGCGGCCCTGTCGGAGGCCGGCGTCCCGGCCGAGGAGGTGGAGCGGATCATGGCCGCCGAGCCCACCTTTGATGTCCTCAGCCTGGGCGTGGACCAGGGGCAGAACTTCTTCTATACCTATATCATGATCTTCGCCCTCTACATGGTCATCCTCCTGTACGGCCAGATGGTAGCCACCAACGTGGCCACGGAGAAGAGCTCCCGGGCCATGGAGCTGCTGGTCACCTCCGCCCGGCCCACCTCCATGATGTTCGGCAAGGTCCTGGCCTCCGGCATCGCGGGGCTCACCCAAATCGTCTGCGTCTTCGGCTCGGCGCTGCTCTTCTATAACCTGAACGCCTCCTTCTGGGCCGGCAACGAGCTCATGGGCCTGCTCTTCGATATGCCCGTGTCCCTCCTCCTCTACATGGTCGTGTTCTTCATCCTGGGCTTCTTCATCTACGCCTTCCTCTACGGCGCCATTGGGTCCACCGCCTCGAAGCTGGAGGACATCAACACCGCCGTCATGCCCGTGACGCTTATCTTCATCGCCGGATTTATGGTGGTGGTCTTCGGTATGTCCAGCGGCAGCGTGGATAACCCCCTGATGGTGGCATGCTCCTACATCCCCTTTACAAGCCCCATGGCCATGTTCACCCGCATCGCCATGTCCCACCCCGCCGCCTGGGAGATCGTCCTCTCCGTGACCATCCTCGCCGCCTCCTGCGTGGGCATCGGCGTGCTGGCCGCCAAGATCTACAAGGTCGGCGTCCTCCTCTACGGCAACAAGCCCAAACTCGGCGATATCTTCAAAGCGCTGAAAAAAGCATAAGCGACCCGTTCCCCGGCGCGGACACCGCGCCGGGGGCTTTTTTGCTCCTGTCCGAAAAAAATGCGGTGCTTGTCATATCCCCCCATCCCGTCCCATAGAATCTTGTAGACCGCGGATTTATAGTTTACCGGATAGGGGGACTTCAGGTTGGAAAACGAAAAAATCTATGAGGACATCGCCAAACGGACCGGCGGGGATATATATCTGGGCGTGGTGGGCCCCGTGAGAACGGGGAAATCCACCTTTATCAAGCGTTTCATGGAAACCATGGTCATCCCGCGCATCGACAACGTCTACATGCGCGAGCGGGCCCGGGATGAGCTGCCCCAGTCCGGGTCCGGCAGGACCATCATGACGGCGGAGCCCAAGTTCGTGCCGGAGGAGGCGGTGGACATCGCCCTGGACGACGAGACGCACATCTCCGTGCGGCTGGTGGACTGCGTGGGCTACATGGTGGAGGGGGCCCTGGGGGACACGGAGAACGGCGCGGAGCGCATGGTCACCACCCCCTGGTTCGACGAGGAGATCCCCATGCGCAAGGCCGCCGAGCTGGGGACCCGGAAGGTCATCTGCGAGCACTCCACCATCGGCCTTGCCGTCACCACCGACGGGTCGGTGACGGACCTGCCCAGGGAGGCGTACGTGGAGGCGGAGGCCAGGGTCGTGGGGGAGCTTTCGGCCCTGGGCAAGCCCTTCGTCCTTCTTTTAAACTCCCAGCACCCGGACAGCGACGAGACGGAGGCCCTGCGCCGGGAGCTGGCGGAGACCTACGACGTCACCTGCCTTGCCGTCAACTGCATGACCCTCACCGGCGAGGACATCACGGAAATTTTAAAGGCCGTGCTGTGCCAGTTCCCCGTGGGCGACATCGGCGTCTTCCTGCCCGCCTGGCTCGGGGCGCTGGAGCCCGGCGACCCCATCCGCGAGGCCGTCTACGCCGCCCTCCGGGAGGGCGCGGAGAAGACGGAGCGCATCCGGGACCTTAAGGGCTTCGTGGAGACGCTGCGCGCCTGCGACAAGGTCAGCGGCGCGGAGCTTACGGAGCTCAACATGGGCACGGGAGAGGCAAGGATCCGCATGGACCTGCCCCGCACCCTTTTCTACGAGACGATAGGCGAGATGTCGGGCTTCACCATCGGCGACGACGGGGACCTCATCGCGCTTTTGAAGGACCTGGCGGCGGTAAAGGCCGCGTACGACAAGGTGTCCGGCGCCCTCCGGGACGTGCGGGAGAAGGGCTACGGCGTGGTCATGCCGGACATCACGGAGCTTAAGCTCCAGGAGCCGGAGATCGTCAAGCGCGCCGGGAAATACTCCGTGCGCCTGAAGGCCAACGCCCCCAGCATCCACATGCTCTGCGTGGACACGGTGACGGAGGTCTCCCCCGCCGTGGGCGGCGAGCGCTCCAGCGAGGACGTGGTCAACTTCCTCCTCCAGGAGTTCGAGGGGGACACCGGGAAGATCTGGGAGTCCAACCTTTTCGGCAAATCCCTCCACCAGATCGCCGCCGAGGGCCTCCAGACCAAGATCCGCAAAATGCCCCCGGAGGTCCAAACCAAGCTGCGCGGCACCGTCCAGCGCATCATCAACGACGGCTGCAACGGGCTCATCTGTTTGATTTTGTAAGAGTCTTACCCCATACGGGCCGTCGCCTGGCGGCCCATGCCCCCGATAACCGCCATTTCCCGTTTTATCGGACCCGTTCCCGTTACGCAACGTTCCACGGGCGGACACATGGGTCCGCCCCTACGGGGAATGTGAAAGGTTATCCCATTCAACCAACGCCGGAAATCATTGAAACGCGGGTCGCCGGGGACGGCGACCCCTACGGCGTAATTGGGGCGGATTCCCTTTATCGGAACCGCTCTGTTATCCAACGTTCGCTTCCCCCCTGCCCCCCTCCTACGAGGAGGGGGCTCCGAGACGGAGACGGGCGCGAATTTTCGAAACGTTTCCCATAACTTACCCTGTAGGGGCCGCCACTCCTGGCGGCCCGCACGCAACACATTCGGTTTCCCGGAAGCCCCAGTTACGCCCAACGGGCTCGAATACCCCGCCGCCGCGGCGGCACCCCATCTCCAGCCCAAGAGCCGCCGCTGCGCGGCGGTTGGCCTCCGAAACACGCCTGCGGGCGTAGTTTTTCCGAAAAAGGGGTCAAGGGGAACAAGGTTGCGGCGCTTCGCGCCGCATTTTTTAAGAATGCGCCGCAAAGCGGCGCAACCTTATTCGCCCCCTCCTCGTAGGAGGGGGGCAGGGGGGCAGCGAGCGTGGGATGACGGAGCGGCCCCGACAAACCGCACCCGCCAAAGTCCTTCCGGGAGGGGCTTTTTTGCCGTGTGAGCCCCATGTTTCGCTGATTTTCGCGCGCCACGCGGTGTACAATACACCTGACCCCACACAAGAAGTTGACAAAACCGGAAAAGCGTGGTATAATACCTTTCACTTGAATTTTAGCGCCCTTTCGGCGCTTAAAGATACATACATATAAGGCGTTTGGTTCAATGGAGTCGGGATTTTCGGCGATTCAGGGCCGAAAATCCCATCACCGTTGGGCTTTAGATGTGTGTGTCTACATATTTTGTTTCAAAGGAGATTCTTTACGTGTCACAGAAGGAAAAACTGAATATCTTTGCCCTTGGCGGGCTCAACGAGATCGGGAAGAACATGTACGTCTACGAGTACGGCCAGGATATCCTGGTGGTGGACTGCGGCATCGGCTTCCCGGACGACGAGATGTACGGCATCGACTCCGTCATCCCGGACATCACCTACCTTGTGAAGAACAAGACCCGCATCCGGGGCATCGTCCTCACCCACGGCCACGAGGACCACATCGGCGCCATGCCCTTCGTTATGGACGAGCTGATGCAGGTGCCCGTCTACGCCACCGCCCTCACCAACGCCCTGGTGAACATTAAGCTCACCGAGCACGGCACCGCCGACAAGGTGAAGCTCAACACCGTCAAGGCCGGCGATACGGTGAAGATCGGCTGCTTCAAGGTGGAGTTTATCCACGTCAACCACTCCATCCCCGACTCCGTGGCCCTGGCCATCCGGACGCCCGTGGGCGTCATCGTCCACACCGGCGACTATAAGATCGACACCACCCCCATCGACGGCGGCATGATCGATCTCGCGCGTCTCGGCGAGCTGGGCAAGCGCGGCGTCCTGGCGCTGGTCACGGACTCCACCAACGTGGAAAACCCCGGCTTCTCCCTCTCCGAGAGCGTGGTGGCCGAAAACTTCGAAAAGCAGTTCCAGGACTGCCACGACCGTATCATCGTCACCACCTTCGCCTCCAACGTCCACCGGCTCCAGCAGGTCATCAACTGCGCCAAAAAGTACGGCCGCAAGGTGGCGGTGACCGGGCGGAGCATGGAGAACGTCCTGCGCGTGGCCACGGAGCTGGGCTATATGGACATCCCCCAGGGGATTTTGGTTGACATAAATCAGATCAAGGGCCTGCCCAAGGACCGGGTGGTGATCATCTCCACCGGCAGCCAGGGGGAGGCCATGAGCGCCCTGCACCGCATCGCCTTTTCCGAGCACAAGCAGGTGGAGATCATGCCGGGGGACAAGATCATCATCTCCGCCTCCGCCATCCCCGGCAACGAAAACTCCATCACCCAGGTGGTGGACGAGCTCTTCCGCAAGGGCGCCACGGTGGTCTATGAGCGCTCGGCGCTCTTGCACGCCTCCGGCCACGCCTGCCGGGAGGAGCTGAAGCTCATGCTGGCCTTGGTGAAGCCGAAGTTCTTCATCCCCGTCCACGGCGAGTACCGGCACCTGAAGATCCACGCCGATCTTGCCAAATCCATGGGCGTGCCCCCGAAAAACGTGGTCATCGCCGACATCGGCCGCGTCATCGAGCTCTCCGCCCGGAGCATCAAGCTGGCGGGCGTGGTCCCGGCGGGGAAGGTCTTCGTGGACGGCACCGGCGTGGGCGACGTGGGGAGCGTTGTCCTCCGCGACCGCAAGCACCTGGCGCAGGACGGCATGCTGGTGGTGGTGGTGAGCCTCTCCAGCTACGACGGGTCCGTGGTCTCCGGCCCCGACATCATCACCCGCGGGTTCGTGTACGTCAAGGAGAACGAGAACCTGATGCAGGAGATGCGGGACGTGGCCATGGAGGCCATCGATTCCTGCAACGCCCGCCGCGTCAAGGACTGGGCCGGCATCAAGGGCGCCATGAAGACGCGCCTTTCCGATTACCTCTACCGCAAGACCAAGCGCAGCCCCATGGTGCTGCCGGTTATTATGGAGGTATGAGGTGAACATACAGATCTTCGGCAAATCCAAGTGCTTCGACACGAAGAAGGCCGAGCGGTATTTTAAGGAGCGGCGGGTCAAGTTCCAGTCGGTGGACATCCTCCGCTACGGTCTGAGCCCCCGGGAGCTCGACTCCGTCCGCCGCGCCGTGGGGCTGGAGGCCATGATCGACGAAAAGGCCAAGGACGCGGAGCTTTTGAAGTATCTGGCCTATGACGAGGACAAGGTCGAAAAGCTCCTGGAAAACCCCTCCCTCCTCAAGACCCCCATCGTCCGCAACGGCAAACAGGCCACCGTCGGCTACTGCCCGGAGGTCTGGAAGAGTTGGGAAGAGAGCAAATAAGGAATCCGCCCTCCTGATTTCGGGAGGGCGGTATTTTTTTGAGGCGGCGGGGAACTGTATCATCTCAAAATCGCGCCGTAGGGGTCGCCGTCCCCGGCGACCCGCCTATCGTCTATTGACCCGTCCCGAACACCGCCGTACGGGCCGCATCTCCGCGCCAAGAGCCGCCGCTGCGCGGCGGTTGCGCTCCGAAACGCGCCTGCGGGCGCAGGCCCACAGCGGCCCTTTCCCTCCGTTGACCGACATTTCCCGTTTAATCGGAACCGTTTCCGTCCTGTCACGTGTCACGGGCGGACACATGGGTCCGCCCCTACGGGGAATATGGAATGTTATCCCATTCGACCGACGCCGGAAATCATCGAAACGCGGGCCGCCAGGAGTGGCGGCCCCTACAGGGCGCGTTGTCCGAACGGTTTCGATAAAACGAATCCGCCCCAATTATGCCGTAGGGGCCGCCACTCCTGGCGGCCCGCACGCAACACATTCGGTTTCCCGGAAGCCCCAGTTATGCTCCACGGGCTCGAATACCCCGCCGCTGCGGCGGCACCCCTTTTTCCGAAAAAGGGGTCGGGGGAACAAGGTTGCGGCGCTTCGCGCCGCCTTTATATTTAAATTGCGCCGCAGGCGCAAACCTTTTAAAAAGCCCCCTCCTCGTAGGAGGGGGGCAGGGGGGCAGCGAGCGTGGGATGCCTGAGCAGTGCCCGTCCCCTCCGCACGGGTATTTTTTTCAAAAACCCTATTGACAACCCGTGACTACTGTGATAGTATAAGACCGTGATAACTATTGCAATAGTCACACAAGGAGGCAGAATATGGAGAGGCTGTTTGAATCGGAGCTGCGGGTGATGGAGCCGCTGTGGGAGGAGGGGGAGATGTCCGCCGGGACGCTGGCGAAGAAGCTCACCGCCGCCTGGGGCTGGAACCGCAACACCACCTACACCGTCATCAAAAAGCTGGTGGACAAGGGCGTCATCGAGCGCCGGGAGCCGGGGTTTATCTGCCGGCCGCTTTTGAGCCGCGAGGAGGCGCGGCGGCAGGAGACGGAGGGGCTGATCAGTCGGATGTTCAACGGCTCCAAGGCCCAGTTCCTGTCCTCGTTCCTCAGCGGCGGCCTGACGCCGGAGGAGGCGGCGGAGCTGCGCGCCGTCATTGAAAGGCTGGAGTGAGGCTGTCATGTCGCAACTCATAGAAAATACCCTGCTGGGCGGCGGCCTCATCCTCGTCACAGCGCTGCTGCGCCGGGTCCTCAAGGGGCGGCTTGCCTCCGGCGGGCGGCTGGCGCTGTGGGCGGTGTGCCTGGGGCGTCTGCTGACGCCCGTGCCCTGGCGGAGCCCACTGTCGCTGCTCGTCCTGAACGGGTCCCCGGCGGCGAGGCTGGCGGTCGTCCCCGCCGTGCCCCCTGCCGGAATGGGGACGGCTGCGCCCGCGCCCGCCGCGGGGGCGTCCGTGCCGCCGCTGGCAGTCTTATGGGCGGCGGTGGCGCTGGCGGTGGGTGTCTGGCAGGCCGCGGCGTGGCTGTCCGTCCGGCGGCAGGTGCGGGAAAACCCGCCGGTGCCGGAGGCGGATCCCCGGCGTGCCTGTCTCCCCGCCGGGACCGTCCTGCGGGAGGGGCCCATGCGCGGCGCGCCGTTGACCTTCGGCGTTGTGCGCCCCTCGGTGGTGCTCCCGCCGGAGCTGGAGGGGCCGGAGCTGGGCTATGTGCTGGCCCATGAGGGGGCCCACGTCCGCCGCCGGGACAATCTGTGGCATTACGCCATGGCGGCGGCGCTGGTCCTTCACTGGTTCAACCCGGCGGTCTGGCTCATGGCGGGCCTTCTGGGGCGGGACGTGGAGATAGCCTGCGACCGGGCGGTCCTCCGCGCCCTGGGGAGCGACCGGCGGGCGGCGTACGCCCGGACGCTCGTTGATGTATCCGCAAAGGCAAGGGGCATGGCCTTTTGCCGCAGTTTCGGCCAAAAACGGGCCGAGGAAAGGATCGTTGCCATTATGAAGTATCAGAAAACCACGTTTGCCGGGGTCATCCTTGCCCTGGCGCTGGCCCTCGGCCTCACCGCCGTGCTGGGCAGTACCCCGGCCAAGGCCGAAGACGCCGAGCCGGAGAAGCCGGCTTACGCCTCCATGACCACCGAGGAGCTGGCCTACTGCGATTTGGACGAGGCCCCGGACGAGGAGACCCGCCAAGCCATTCTGGAAGCGCGGAACCAAATCATCTACAGCACCAGCTGGACTGCGGACGGATCGGATGGGTATATCATGCAATATCCTTCTTTTGAGGTCGTCGAGAAATTGCCGGAATTTCATGACATCTTCCCGGCGGACTGGGAGATCCCGAAGTGCGAGACGTCCACGTCCGTGCCCGCGTTGAATGACATGGCGTAAGACCTCCGAGAGACGAGTCATCCTAAACATGTGGGGCCCTTCGGGGTCCCACTTTTTTATAGAACCCCTTGACAAATACCCCGTGGGGGTATATACTGGGATAAAAATACCGGGAGGGGGTATCCTATGAACTGCGATAAGGACTGCGGATGCTGCCACAAGACGAAGGAGCGGTCGGAGGCGGAGGTCACGGGGCTCGTCAACCGCCTGAACCGTATCGAGGGGCAGATCCGGGGCATCCGGGGGATGGTGGAGCGGAACGCCTACTGCCCGGACATCCTGACCCAGGTGGCGGCGGCGAATGCGGCGCTCAACGGGTTTACCAAGGAGCTCCTGGCCAGCCACATCAAGACCTGCGTGGCCGACGACATCCGCGCCGGGAACGACGAGATCGTGGACGAGCTGGTGGGGCTTCTCCAAAAGCTGATGAAATAAGGTGAGAGCATGGAACAATACAATGTGACGGGCATGTCCTGCGCCGCCTGTCAGGCGCGGGTGGAGAAGGCCGTCTCCAAGGTGCCGGGGGTGACGAGCTGCGCCGTGAGCCTTCTGACGAACTCCATGGGCGTGGAGGGCACGGCCTCCGCATCTGACATCATCCGGGCCGTGGAGGAGGCCGGCTACGGCGCCAGCCGCAAGGGCGGGGGAGGGGCGAAGAGCGCCGCGTCCCCCGGCGAGGACGCGCTGGCGGACCGGGAGACGCCGGTTTTGCGCCGGCGGCTCATCTGGTCGGTGGGGTTTGTCCTGATTCTAATGTACTTCTCCATGGGCCACATGATGTGGGGCTGGCCCGTGCCGAGGTTCTTTGAGGGCAACCACGTGGCCATGGGCCTCATCCAGATGCTCCTGGCCATCATCGTCATGGTGATCAACCAGAAATTCTTCGTCTCCGGCTTTCGCGGCCTCATCCACCGCGCCCCCAACATGGACACCTTAGTGGCCTTGGGTTCGGCGGCCTCTTTCGGGTGGAGCACCTGGGTGCTCTTCATGATGACCCGCGCCCAGGTTGACGGGGACATGGATGCCGTCAGCGCTTACATGATGGACTTCTGGTTTGAGTCCGCCGCCATGATCCTGGCGCTCATCACCGTGGGCAAGATGCTGGAGGCCATGTCCAAAGGCCGCACCACCGACGCCTTGAAGTCCCTCATGAAGCTCTCCCCCAAGACCGCCACGGTGGAGCGGGAGGGCAAGGAGACGACGGTCCCCGTGGAGGACGTGGCGGTGGGCGATGTCATCATCGTCCGCCCCGGCGAGAGTATCCCCGTGGACGGGGTGGTGCTGGAGGGGCACAGCGCCGTGAACGAATCGGCCCTTACCGGCGAGAGTATCCCCGTGGACAAGGCTCCCGGCGACAAGGTCAGCGCCGCCACGGTGAACGAGGCGGGGCTTCTCCGGTGCCGCGCCAACAGGGTAGGGGAGGACACGACGCTCAGTCAGATCATCAAAATGGTCTCCGACGCCGCCGCTACCAAGGCCCCCATCGCCAAGATCGCCGACAAGGTGTCCGGCATCTTCGTCCCGGCGGTGATGGGCATCGCCCTCGTCACCGTCGCCGTGTGGCTGGCGCTGGGTAAGCCCGTGGGCTACGCTTTAGCGCGGGGCATCTCCGTCCTCGTCATCTCCTGCCCCTGCGCCCTGGGGCTTGCCACGCCCGTGGCGATCATGGTGGGCAACGGCGTGGGCGCGAAAAACGGCATCCTCTTCAAGACCGCCGTCTCCCTGGAGGAGACGGGCCGGGTGGAGACGGTGGTCCTGGACAAAACCGGCACCGTCACCTCCGGAAAGCCCCGGGTCACGGACCTGGTCCCCGCCGCCGGGGTCACGGAGACAGAGCTTTTGACCCTGGCCGCCGCGCTGGAGCGGGGGAGCGAGCACCCCCTGGCGCGGGCGATTCTGGAGCGGGCCGGGGAGCTGGCGCTGACGCCCCCCGCCGTCGCGGACTTTCGCGCCCTGCCGGGAAACGGCGTGGCCGCGACGCTGGACGGCGCGGCCCTCACCGGCGGGAGCCTCGCCTTCGTGAGCGCCCATTTGCCCGTGGACGGCGCCCTCTCCGACAAAGCCGCCGCTCTCTCGGAGGAGGGCAAGACGCCCCTGCTCTTTGCCAAAGACGGGCAGCTCCTGGGCCTCATCGCCGTGGCGGACACGGTGAAGGAGGACAGCCGCGAGGCCGTCCGGCAGCTGCAAAACATGGGCATCCGCGTGGTGATGCTCACCGGCGACAACGAGCGCACCGCCCGCGCCATCGGGGCGCAGGTGGGCGTGGACGAGGTCATCGCCGGCGTCCTCCCCGACGGCAAGGAGGCCGTGATACGCAAGCTCCAGGCCCGTGGGAAGGTGGCCATGGTGGGCGACGGCATCAACGACGCCCCGGCGCTGACACGCGCCGACGTGGGGCTGGCCATTGGCGCGGGCACGGATGTGGCCATCGAGGCCGCCGACGTGGTCCTCATGAAAAGCGCCCTTTCGGACGTCCCCGCCGCTATCCGCCTGAGCCGCGCCACCTTACGAAACATCCACCAGAACCTCTTCTGGGCGTTCTTCTATAACTCCATCGGCATCCCCCTGGCCGCCGGCGTGTTCGTGGGGCTGGGGCTCACCTTGAACCCCATGTTCGGCGCGGCCGCCATGAGCCTTTCGAGCTTCTGCGTGGTGACCAACGCCCTGCGGCTCAATCTCGTCAAAATTCGTGACACCCGTCACGATAAAAAAATCCATCACCGTTCCAAAAAGGAGGACAAAATCATGGAAAAAACGTTGAAGATCGAGGGCATGATGTGCCCCCACTGCGAAATGCGCGTGAAGAAGGCCCTGGAGGCCGTCCCCGGCGTTCTCGAGGCCACGCCCAGCCACACCGCCGGCAACGCGGTGGTGAAGCTCTCCAAGGACGTGGACGACGCCGCCCTCAAAAAGGCCGTGGAGGACCAGGGCTACGAGGTCGTAGGTTAATACTAATATCTAATTAAAAGTAGCCATTCGCGACGGTCTTTTTCGCGCCATGCGGCGTCAGCCGCCTTGGAAATACCAATGGGTATTCCCTGCGGCGTCTTCCTTGCCTGACGCGAAAAATCCTCGCCGCTCGGTGTCTTCTTTTAAATAGATATTAGTATAAGTCAACTGAACGCGGCAGCGCCGGCTCCCTTTTGGGGGCCGGCCTTGTTGTTTCATGGAAAGGAAAGGAATTTCCAAATGCGTTTCCAAGGCGGACAGGCGATTTATGCGGCTTTTTCGCTTTCGCCTGTAAAATAATTGTTGACATCTTGGGTAAAACGCTATATACTTACGTGTATACAGAGCAAGAAAAAAGTCGTTTTACACAAAATAATTGCGGCCCCTCCCGGAATGGAATTTTTTACCGGGGGGGGGTCGTATCCTTTTTTTAATTACCATTTTTCTGTCCGATTTCCTGACCAAAGGAGGGGGAAGCTATGGCGTATATGAGGCTGGGCGATCTGCTCACGTCCGTGGGGCTCATCACCGAGGACCAGCTGAAGACCGCGCTGGAGGCCCAGAAGACCAGCCACAAGCGGCTGGGCACGGTCCTCATCGAGGAGGGTATCATCAGCGAACAGCACCTCATCGAGACGCTGGAGATGCAGCTGGGCATCGACTTCATCGACCTCAGCCGCGTCCATATCCCCATGGAGCTTGCCCGCGTCCTCCCCAAATCCATCGCCAAGAAGCACAACGTGGTGCCCGTGCGCCTTCAGAAAGACGAGCTCATTCTGGCCATGGCCGACCCCTTGAACTTCGTGGCCATCGAGGACGTGCGCACCGCCACGCGCAAGCGCGTCACGCCGCGCATCGCCACCGCCGCCGCCGTGGACCGGGCCATCGCCACACTCTACGGCAACGAGAACGCCGTCCGCGCCATCGAGGAGATCCAGTACGAATCCGCCGGCCAGGCCTCCGCCGCCCACCAGCGCGCCGAGGAGATCGACGACGAGACCCAGTCCGCCCCCACCGTGCGGCTGGTCAACTCCATCATCGAGCGCGCCGCCGCGGAGCGCGCCTCCGACATCCACTTAGAGCCCCGCGCCGAGGAAATGGTCGTCCGTATGCGCATCGACGGGCTTCTCCGCAGCATCCTCACCGTCCCCAAGGACATCCAGCCCTCCGTCGTCTCGCGCCTCAAGATCATGGGCGGCATGGACATCTCCGAGCGCCGCGTCCCCCAGGACGGCCGCGCCAACGTCCGCATGAAGGGGCACGACATCGACCTGCGTCTCTCCACCCTCCCCACCATGTACGGCGAGAAGGTGGCCGTCCGTCTTTTAGACCGCACCGCCCAGCTCCTGGACGCCCAGGCCATCGGCCTGGAGGGGGAGAACCTGGAAAAATACAACGCCCTCATCCGCAACGCCACCGGCATGGTCCTCATCGTGGGTCCCACCGGTTCCGGTAAATCCTCCACCATGTACACCATGATCCGCTCCCTCAACTCCGAGGAGGTCAACCTTGTGACGCTGGAGGACCCGGTGGAGTACGACATCGACGGCGTCAACCAGGTCCAGATCAACGAGCGCCAGGGCCTCACCTTTGCCAGCGGCCTCCGCTCCATCCTCCGCCAGGACCCGGACATCATCGCCGTCGGCGAGATCCGCGACGGCGAGACCGCCGAGATCGCCATGCGCTCGGCCATCACCGGCCACCTCGTCCTCTCCACCATCCACACCAACGACGCCATCTCCGCCCTGGACCGCCTGGTGGACATCGGCGTGGAGCCCTACATCATCGCCGAGGCGCTCAACGGCATCATCTCCCAGCGCCTCGTGCGCCGCGTCTGCCCGGACTGCAAGGAGGAGGTCACCCCCACCCCCGAGGAGCTGCGCCTTCTCGGCATGGACCCCAACACGCCCGCCAAATTCTACCGCGGCCGCGGCTGCGCCCACTGCTACCACACCGGCTACCGGGGCCGCACCGGCGCCTTCGAGATCCTCATGCTGGATCGCAAAATGAAGCGCTCCATCGCCGAGGGCCACCACCGCGCCGAGTTTACCGAGAACATCACCGCCGGCCGCTACACCACCCTCCAGGACGCCGTCCGCAAGCTCGTCCTCGACGGCGTCACCACCGTGGAGGAGGCCGTGAGAGTCATCAACTCCACCGTGGACTAACCCTTCCGGCGCTTCGCGCCACCTCCCCCAAGGGGGAGGCCACCCTTCCGGCGCTTCGCGCCACCTCCCCCAAGGGGGAGGTTAAGCTCCCCCGTGGGGCTGCGCCCGCAGGCGCGTGTCGGAGGCCAACCGCCCCGTAGGGGCGGCTCTTAGGCCGGAGACGAGCTGTCGAGCGAAGCGAGACTGAGGGGTACTTTGGACTAAGGAGAAGCCTATGCCCATCACACTCACCGACCTTATCGTCCGCGCCCGGGACATGCGGGCCTCCGATATCCACCTGGTCCTGGGCCTGCCGCCCAAGATCCGCGTGGACGGGACGCTCGTGGACTTCCCCGGCGAGGCCCCCCTGACCGCCGAGGCTTGCGAGGCGTACGCCCGCGAGCTTGCCGGCGAGGAATATCAAAAAATCGCCTCCATCGGCGAGCTGGACCTGGCCCTCACCTTCGCCGGCTCCATCCGCTGCCGTATCAACATCTTCCGCCAGCAGAAGGCCGTGAGCTGCGCCATCCGCATCCTGGCCGACAGGATCCCCAACCTCGACGACCTGGGCCTGCCCCCGGCGGTCCAGACCCTCCCCGGCCTCAACCGGGGCATCGTCCTCGTCACCGGCGAGACGGGGTCCGGTAAATCCACCACCTTAGCGGCCATGCTGGACCGTATCAACCACACCAGCGCCGAGCATATCATAACGCTGGAGGACCCCATCGAGTACGTCTACACCCCCGACAAGGCCGTCATCAACCAGCGGGAGATCGGCGCCGACACGGCAAGCTACGCCGACGGCCTCCGGGCCATCCTCCGCGAGGACCCGGACGTCATTCTGGTGGGCGAGATGCGGGACCTCAACACCATCGAAACAGCCCTCACCGCCGCCGAGACGGGCCACCTCGTCTTCGCGACCTTACATACCAACTCCGCGCCGGAGGCCATCGACCGCATGGTGGACGTCTTCCCGGCGGAGCGCCAGCGCCAGATCCGCCTCCAGCTCAGCACCACTCTCATGGCGGTCCTGAGCCAGCAGCTCCTCCCGAGGCGCGACAAGGGCCGCGTGGCGGCCTGCGAGCTCATGATCGTCACCCCCGCCATCCGCAACCTCATCCGCGAGGGCAAGACCCCCCAAATCGCCTCCGCCCTCGGCACCTCCGCCCAGGAAGGCAGCCTCACCATGGACAACTGCCTCATCCGCCTCACAAAAGACCGCCTCATCACCCCCGACACCGCAAGGAAAGCCGCGAGGGATGGGGAGTATGTGAAGAGGAATACGTTCTGAAAACCCGGCGGCGGGGAAAGGTTGCGGCTTCGCCGCGATTTATATTCCCCACCCGCCCGCCCCCGCCGCCTCCAATTGCGCCTCCGGCGCAATAAAATCGAGAATGCGGCGCAGCCGCTCCTCTTAAAGCCCCCTCCTCGTAGGAGGGGGGCAGGGGGGCAGCGAGCGTCGGTCGATAGGGCTCTATCGTCCAACCTTCGATCCCTCAGTCTCGCTTCGCTCGACAGCTCCCTTTACGAAAGGGAGCCCCAAAAAGGTTGCGCCGCAAGCGGCGCGAATAAAAAATTGCGGCTTCGCCGCAAACCTCAAACCCGGAGGTCCGCCGTATGGGTATGGCAAACAAGGCGTTGACACAAAGAGCCAGGGAATTGCGAAACAATATGACGCCCCAGGAACGGAAGCTCTGGTATGAGTTTTTGAGGGACCGGCCGGAACATTTTCAAAGGCAGAAGGTCATGGGGCAGTATATCGTTGATTTCTACAGCGCCTCCGCCAGGCTTGTCATTGAAATAGACGGCGGACAGCATTTTGAGGCGGAATCCATGTAGTACGACGAGAATCGCACAGATTATCTGGCGCGTAATTTTGGCGTTAAGGTCGTCAGGTTCGATAATCACGAGATCAATACCAACTTTGACGGCGTTTGCGAGTTCTTGTTAAAGACCATCGAAGAGTCGCTCCAAACAATTGCGCCTCCGGCGCAATAAAATCAAAGCCGCGGCGCAGCCGCTCCTCTTAAAGCCCCCTCCTCGTAGGAGGGGGGCAGGGGGGTAGCGAACGTCGGGTGCCAGAGCGGTACCCCTAAACGCACCGCCTCCCGTCCTGGAGCCCCCTCCTCGTAGGAGGGGGGCAGGGGGGCAGCGAACGTGGGATGACAGAGCGGCATCGAAACGTTCGATCCCTCAGTCTCGCTTCGCTCGACAGCTCCCTTTACGAAAGGGAGCCTACGCCCCCCGGAAGGTTTCCGAAGAAAAGAAGCTAATGCACCATTCATCCCCCCCAAAGGAGGTCCCCCCTATGCAAACATTCAAATATCGCGCCCTATCCGCTGACGGGGCCTCGGTCACTGGGGTGGTGGAGGCGTATGACGAATTCGCGGCCGTGGAGGAGCTGCGGCGGCAGTTCGCCATCGTCGAGGACCTCCAGCCCGTCAAGAAAAAGAAAAAATTCAACATCGACCTGGGCGAGCCCCTGTGGGTGGAGGACAAATCCCTCGCCCTGGTGGCCAGCCAGTTCTCCATCATGCTCCGGGCCGGCCTGCCCATGTCCCGCGTGGTGGAGCTCATCGCCGGCCAGACCTCCGACAAGCTCATGCGCCGCATCCTCACCGCCTGCGCCGCCGACGTGGCCGCCGGGTACTCCCTGTCCCGGTCCCTGGAGAAGAACGGCAAGAAGATCCCCGCCGTCTTCATCGAGTCCGTCCGCGCCGGCGAGGAATCCGGCACCCTGGAGGACTCCTTCGACACCCTCAAGACCTACTACGACCACGCCCACAAGGTCAAGCAGAAGGTCAGGTCCGCCATGACCTACCCCATCATCGTCATCATCCTCGCCTTCATCGTCGTGGGCATCGTCATGGTCGTCCTGGTCCCCACCATGACCCAGATGTTTGAGAATATGGGCTCGGAGCTGCCGCTCCCCACCCGCATCCTCATCGCCGTCTCCCACTTCTTCTCCAACTACTGGCCCCTGCTCCTGGCGCTCATCGCCGCCGTGGCCATCGCCTTTTTCGTTTACCGCAAGACGGAGAACGGCAAGATCAATCTCAGCCGCCTGCGCTTCAAGATCCCCGTCATCGGCCGCATCGCCACCATGAACACCGCCGCGCAGGTCGCCAACACCGTCGCCACACTCATCGCCGCCGGCCTCCCCATCCCGAAGGTCGCGGACATCGTCTCCCGCGTCCTGGACGCCCGCAGCGTCGGCGTGGACATGGGCAAATGCGTGGGCAAGCTGGAGACCGGCCAGAACCTTGGCGAGGTCCTCCGCGACGTGAAGAACCTCCCCGACATGCTGGTGGAAATGGCCAAGGTGGGCGAGGAATCCGGCTCCCTGGAGACCACCCTCCGCACCGTCGGCGACTTCTACACCCAGGAGGCCGAACGCGCCTCCGACCGGGCCCTGGCCATGATCGAGCCCATGATCACCGTCATCCTCGGCGTCTTCGTGGCGTTTATCGTCATCGCCATCTACGTGCCCATGTTCAGTATGTATCAGGGAGTGGGGATGTAAAAAGGTTGCGGCTTCGCCGCAGATTTGATTCCCCACCCGCCCGACCACCGACCGTCCCGAAATCGGCCCATTGTAGGGGCGGGTTCCAAACCCGCCCGCCCGACCACAGACCGCCCGGAAAAACGCGGGCGGGTTTGGAACCCGCCCCTACAGACCCTGACCGGACAGGTCCCGCATGACCACCGCGTATATCCCCCGCGGGCAGCAACCCACCTGCGGGTCGATATAAAAAAGGCTCAGGAAACCCCAAAAAATAACGAAAAGGAGTACAACAAAATGATGAACAAGCTGTTTAGGAAAAAATTGACACGGGGGGGGGTTCACTCTTGCTGAACTCCTGATCGTTGTCGCGATCATCGCGGTACTGGTAGCCGTTGCCATTCCCATCTTCACCAACTCTATTGAAAAAGCTCAGATTGCCACACTTAAATCTGGTGTTCGTGCGGTGAGAGCCGTGGCCATCAAAGATATTTTGATGAGCAAGGACGGCGCCGAATACGCGCAATCAAAAGAAGGTTGGACAGTAAAAGCGCAAATTACTCAGACAGGTGAAGTTAAGCTTACAGAAATAAAAGCTTGCGGGAATACTGCGCCCTCTGGCTTTACTGAGGGCGTTGGGGCAGCAGCGACTGGTGATTTCGAGGATCCTAATGGTGCAAGCTATAAACCAACTGTTGATCCTAGCAAAGGCTACTATGTTCAGATTCTTATTAAAGAGAACGAAGTTAGCGTAACACCAGCTTCCGCCTGAGCCCCCACACCACATTGATACCTCCAACGGCTAACCCCCGTTGACCCCCTTACGGTATTGGTTTGGTGTGGATCGCAACCCCTGTTCACAGAACACACCAAACTAAATACCGTAAGGAGGAACTCAAATGACAATGTTCTTCGCAAAGAAGCTCAACAAAAAGGGCTTCACCCTCGCCGAGCTGCTGATCGTTGTGGCGATCATTGCCGTGTTGATTGCGATTGCTATTCCCATTTACGCCGGTGAAGTTAAAAGAGCACGAATTGGCGTACATAAGGCGAATGCACGGTCTCTTAAAGCAATAGGGGCAATGGAAATACTTAATTCTGATGACTTAAGTTCGGCAACTTACGCAGACGTTAAATCTTTTACGATTACGGCTGATTATAGTTTTGAAACGGAACAATATACTAATATCAAAATCGTAAGATCTAAAGATACTTTGACTGCCGCAAGTGCAAAAGTCGGCGCTGGCGCGCAATCAACAACTCCGAGTCTTACGGAAATTGATTCAAGTAATGTTGCGACGACAGACACTGTTACATATGAGGTAAAATTAGGCGTACAAGATCTATCTACCGCGGCTTTCTCTGGTCCTTCAGCATAAATTCTCCCCCCCACCATTGGGTTGCGGTGGGGGCCCCCGGGCCCGGGGGCAATGGCCTTTCCTCGGAAAGACCATTGCACGCGGACCCTGGTATAAAAAACCTCTTGACAAATGCTTAAAAATATGTTATAATTAGGCCATGGAACTGGGATTAAAGATTTACATTACTTTTATCTTCGCCCTCACCGGCGCGGTGATGGGGTCCTTTCTCAACTGCTGGGCCATGCGGTACGCCAGGGGGGAGAAGCTCCCCCGGGGGCGGTCGGCCTGCCCCCGGTGCGGGCACGTTTTGGGGCCGCTGGAGCTGGTGCCGGTTCTCAGCTGGGTCTTCCTCTGCGGCCGGTGCCGGAGCTGCCATGAGCGCATCTCGGTCCGCTACCCGCTGACGGAGCTTCTGGGCGCGGCGCTCTTCGCCGGGACGTTCCTCCG
>CANROC010000025.1 GCA_947632175.1 uncultured Oscillospiraceae bacterium
CTCGGAGAGAAGGAACTCGTAGGTGCGTCGCTCGATCCAAAGGAGATAAAACAGAAACTCAGCCCCTCTCAGGACATGGCGCTTTACATTGCCGTGAATGGGTACGTTACTACCTACTACCCACGGATAAGGGAAATCATGATGAACCTGGACAAGCGCGGAGAAATCGACTATGACGAGATACAGGATCAGATCCACGCTTTCTACAAGAGGCTGAAAAAAGCAAATAAGTCACGATTGGAGACCTTCAACGAGATTGCGGGTAAGATACACCGTGTTACCCTGCAGGATGATCTCTACTGTCAGATCGTCGTCTCCTACTTCGTGCAGAGCTGCGAGGTATTCGATGCAATTACCGAATAAACTGTATTCATATAAAGCAAGCACTCTGGACTTGGTACCCAAGGTGCTGACAGAACTGAAAAGCGGTCCCATAGAGGTGAAAGACCTGTTCCTCGTGATGAGACCATCATTGTCTGACGCTACGGATTTCCTGTCTGTCATGGACTGCCTGTATGCGTTGCGTGCGGTCGATATTAATGAGGAAGGGGAGGTATACTCATGCTTATAGAAATGACCTCGCCGGTCTTCAAGGAAAAAGGACACGCTCGCCCTCCGATCCGTTTCAAGGAGGGACTTAATGTCGTGCTTGGCAAAGAGGACGGTGAGAACTCCATCGGTAAGTCCTCTGCCATGCTTGCTATTGATTTTGTATTCGGCGGCAACACCTATCTTGCCAGCGATGGTGTGAAGCATATAGGCGACCATACGATATTCTTCACCTTTGCTTTTGACGGAAAGCCGTACTACTTTGCCCGCAACACTGCGTCCCCTGATGATATCCATGTGTGTTCCGAGGGATACCAGCTGACCGGGGATGTCTGGTCAAAGCAGGAATTTGCCAACTGGCTCAAAGAAAAATATCATATCGACTTCTCCGGGCTTTCGTTCCGTGAGACCATGAGCAGTTTCTTCCGCATCTACGGTAAAGAAAATACGGACGAGCGCCGTCCGCTCAAAGGGCTCCCCGGCGAGAGCATGCAGAAGTCCATCGACATACTTGTGAAGCTGTTTGACCGCTACAAGGACGTGGAGGTATTTAACGGCCGCCTTGAGGAACAGAAGAAAAAACTGGCGGCATACCGCGAAGCTCGGAAATACCGCTTTGTCCCCGACCTGGTTGGCGGCAAGACACAGTATGATGAGAACGTCGTGCAGATCCGCAGCCTGCAGGTAGAACTCGACAATCTGACCGCAGAGCAGGTAGAAGATCAAAAAGGTGTAGATATAGAAAAAAGCCGCATCAAGTCTCAGCTGCAGGCAAGCAAACTGCGTCTTGAGACTGAAATGCAGTCCAAGCAGCGCAGGCTGAACCTGCTGAACATGAGCCTTGAATACGGCTTATACCCAACGGAAGCGGATCTGTCCGCCCTGCAGGAGTTTTTCCCGGAGGTGAACATCCGCAAACTATATGAAGTTGAAAAGTACCACCAGAAACTGGCGGCTATTCTAGACGAGCAGTTTTCTGCCGAACGTCAGTCAGTTGAGGGAGAAATCGTTGACCTACAAGAACAAATAAAGGCATTGCAGGCTCAGATCAGTGAACTCGGTTTTGTCGGAAACCTCTCCAAAGAGTTTCTGGACAAGCACTCTGAAATCAAAGGTCGTATCGATGCCTTGAAAGCACAGAATGAGGCTTATCTTACGCTGACCGATTTGCAGGATGCCCGCAAAAAGGCAGATGAAATGCTGAAACGCGCTATCGAGGATATCCTTGCGGACATTGAGCGTTCCATCAACGACAAGATGAAGGAATTCAACGACTCACTCTTTACGGAGTCGCGCAAAGCTCCTCATCTGCACTTTAACGAATACAACAGCTACCGATTTGAAACGCCTGATGATACCGGAACAGGCTCTAATTACAAGGGTATGGTGGTTTACGACCTCGCCGTTCTGTATCTTACGGCACTCCCGGCTATTGCACACGACTCCCTTATTCTGAAGAATATCGGTGACGGAGCGGTTGACGGCATTATGAAAATATACGCACAGAGCAGAAAGCAGGTGTTTATAGCGTTCGACAAGCAGGCGGCTTATATGCCGGATACTCAGAAAATATTAGCTGACAACACCGTATTGAAACTGTCTGATGGTAACTGTGAACTTTATGGTGAGTCATGGAATAAAGAGGTATCTCAAAATGAAGATGAGTTATAAGAAACTGTGGAAGCTACTGATTGACAAAGATATGAAGAAGACGGATTTGCGAAAGGCGGCAGGCATCAGTTCATCTTCTCTTGCGAAACTTGGCAAGGATGAGAATGTCACTACGGATGTACTGCTCCGCATCTGCAAAGCACTTGACTGCGAGCTTGATGACATCGTAGAGATTGAACGAACAGAGGAATGAGGGATGATGCCTGTTATGGCATTGTCGTAGCGATAGAAAGGATTGGACAAGGCTTATGATGAACTCTATTGAACTCTTTAGCGGGACCGGCGGTCTCGCTCTCGGACTTCAGCTGTCCGGGTTCAATCATACGGCTCTTTACGAATGGGATAAGGATTCCTGTGACAATCTGAATTACAACATTCAGCATGGATATCCTGCCATCAAAGATTGGAAGGTATATCAGACCGATGTGCGCACCGTGCATTATGATGGTTATACCGGCAAGATACAGCTTGTCGCCGGAGGACCCCCGTGTCAGCCGTTTTCTCTTGGCGGCAAGCACCAGGCATACAATGATAAACGTGATATGTTCCCGGAGGCTGTCCGCGCCGTCCGTGAGGTAAGGCCGAAAGTCTTTATCTTTGAAAATGTGCGCGGTCTGCTGCGGAAATCCTTTAGTGAGTATTTCAACTATATACTCCTTCAGCTTCAGCACCCTGAGATTATTAAAGCGGACAATATGACTTGGATGGAGCATCTTGCCCTTTTGGAAAAGCACCACACAGCCGGACACGAGGACGGCCTGTCATATAATGTGGTCTTTCGCTTGCTGAATGCGGCGGATTACGGTGTTCCACAGATTCGTCAGCGCGTTATCATCGTTGGTTTCCGTAGCGATTTCGATGCAAGCTGGGCATTCCCGGAACCAACCCACTCACAGGATGCATTGCTGTATTCCAAGTGGATATCAAAGGATTATTGGGATGAGCATGACATGAAAACCCCCTCCGATGTCCCACTCACGAAAACGAAATTGAAAGCTGTACAGAAATCTGTTGAAGAAGGACTTTGCCCGACCATGCGCTGGCAGACAGTGAGGGACGCTATCGGAGACCTTCCTGATCCGACCAAACCCTATGATATAGCACTATACCGCAACCACGAGCATCGCCCAGGCGCAAAAACCTACGCCGGTCATTCCGGCAGCTTGCTGGATGAGCCTTCAAAAACAATTAAAGCCGGAGCGCATGGCGTCCCCGGCGGTGAAAATATGGTTGTTCTTGATGACGGCAGTGTCCGCTACTACACGGTCAGAGAAAGCGCAAGGATACAGACGTTCCCAGACAATTATCTGTTCAGCGCATCCTGGACGGAGAGCATGAGGCAAATAGGAAATGCCGTTCCTGTCAAACTCGCTGCTGCAGTCGGTCAATCCGTGTACGATCAAATGGAAAGGATGAGTAAAAATGGCTCCAAGAAATAATGAAAACATACCTGTTCTGACACCCTACAACCCGCTGGATAAGCGTCACCTCGGCGAACAAGTGGCAGAGGCACTTCTTGAGCAGGATGTTCAGCCGTTGCCGCCGAGTCGCTTCATTGGTGCCGGTGTGTATGCACTCTACTACATAGGCAACTTCCCGACTTACGCCGCTTTGGCCGAAGTCAACAAGGATGACCAGTATCTCTGCCCAATCTATGTCGGCAAGGCAGTCCCGGAAGGTGCCAGAAAAGGCGGTCAAGGCGAGGATGTTGATCCCGGTACCGCACTGTATAAGCGACTCAATGACCACGCTAAATCAATCGAGGCTGCCACGAACCTGAATCTTGCTGACTTCCGTTGCCGTTTTCTGGCAGTCGATGATATCTGGATTCCGCTTGCAGAATCAATGGTCATCGAGCGGTTTAAACCCGTGTGGAACTGTCTGCTTGAAGGTTTCGGAAACCATGCTCCCGGTCGCGGTCGCAGTAGTATGACGACACCGTCGTGGGATTGGTTCCATCCGGGCAGAGCGTGGGCGGCAAACTTACAGCCTTTCACCAAGTCCAAGGAGCAGCTTGATGCTGAAATCAGAGAATATCTGTCAAACACGATTCTTTAAAGTCTTATGGCTGAAAAACCACCTCACAATCAGAGGTGGTTTTCGCGCACATATGATTTGTTGTAAACGCTGAAAGATCATTCTTTAAATCGAACTTGTCTGAGCAGCCTCTCTCAGGTAAGTTTCCAAACCAATTTCCTAACATATGTTTCTTTACCTGTATAATACGGCATTATGTCCCACATATCACAATTCAGATTCCATCTTTTCTTGGAAAGTTCTGCAATACTATGACCATTTCTTTTTGCACATGAGGTGTATTTAGTTGTGATCTTATGAAGTTCAGGGTCATCTTGCTCGCCCGCAAAGGGATAGTATTCATCACTAACAACATCATCCTGTGTAACCTCGACTATCCCTGTGCAATGTTGGCATGAAAAGCAATTCCTAAATTCTGGCTTGAATTTGCATTGATGCTTTTTATCTGTGCGAAATATTTTCCCGCAGTATACGCACTGGTACATACTGATTTCATTAAAGTCATTAGTCATACTGCACTCCTCTTAGAATTATCGCCAGTTATCTGATAAGTCCTCTATTCATGAATATATGATAATATTTTCTCTGTTTCCCTTTCAGCATACTGCCGCGCTGACATCTCGAGGGGTTGATTTTCATATGCATCAAATCCACTTAATTCAGCGTTTTTATAGTTCTCACTATTGAATCTCCAAGAACGCAATTCATCAAAATATGAACTCTGATATAGACTATCGTTCCAATCAATGTTCTCGATAAGATAGTGTTGTGCAGAATGAAAAACCTCATGACATATCGTTGAAATGCATTCGTCTACAGGTGACTCCATAAGGTGTTCTAGATCAATCCACATCTCTTTGGTTTCATTACTATATGCTCCAAGCGTATACGGATCAAGTTTTTCTGCAACTACTGGAATTGATGGAATGCCAAGTTGTGCAGATTCAAAATTCACCAATTGCTGCATAACGGTAATCCGTTCAGAGACATCGAAACGTTCCCAAGTACTTTTCTCAAAGCAGGAGAACAGTGTACAACTTGAAGCATACAAATCTTCAGCCGTCTCATTGTTCGATTCATTAGACTCACCCATCTCCAAAAAAATCTTGTTCCATATCTCTTGTTCAGCTTCAAATGATGGCGAACGAAACTTATAAACAGCAACAGAAAAGATACACGGGATTATCGAGACAACCAGCGCAACCAATACCGAACATCTGCAAAATACAGTTTTATATTGGCGATGCCTTTTTTTGCTGAACTCGCGCCTATTTTCTTCTCTTCTGATCCTTCGAAATATAAGTAATTCAATAGAAACAAACACTAAAGCAATAAGAATTGAAGCAACAAAATGCCATTGAGCAAATATAAGTATGGATATCAATTCTACGGGAACCAAATTGAATAGCAGTTCTGTGAAGTGCCCGTTACAGCAACTTTTCCTCAAAGATGGCATGGAGAACCAACCGACAATTATGGAAATACAGTAAAAAAGAGTAATACTCCGATTCCAATATAACTTGATTTCAGGAATAGAAATTGTAAAATATGTCGTCAAGACCATATACAGAATGACAAGGGGTATTAATACCGATCCTCGCCAGATTTTTTTTGCCAATGACATCTCCTCCTCATATGCATACAGTCATGAATCTCAATTAGAACTATCAGAATTTTCTGTAAAGTGAGCAGCGAGTTTTTCTAAGACAGCCTCTGCTTCTGCGCGCGATGCTTGTGGAGCATCATTGTTAGCACTGCTGCGAATCTTTCCTTCTGATTTAGCGATGGCGGCGTGCGCTGTTGAGTTATTAAAAATAATCTCAGCAATGCCGGTCCCATATCTTTCAAACATAACAGCTGGGCAATAAATGCTTGTCCTGACAACCTCGATCGAGGGAAGGATGTTTTCGCAATCTGTATAGCATTTGTAACGAATCTCACCATCTCTCATATCTAATTCAAAATTTCCATTCTTTAGTCCATAATTAGCTCTACAAACGAAATCTGACATCCGGTGCATCATCTCTATATTGTCTGTGTCCGCGCCAATGGGGCAATACGCATATACGATAAATGAATCTTCATCTACATCCACCAGGTATTTGATGTTTTTAATTTTGGTCGAGATATTGAGCCCGAACTGAAATGTACCATTTCGGTCATCAAAGGAATAGTGCCAGTCGTCCATGCTTAAGAATTTCTTGATTAGATTAGCAATTTTCACGGAATATGTATGTTCTCTCATTTTTTGACTCTCCTCTCGTATCAATGTACGATCACCGGTTCCTCTGACATCTGCATTTGGTGCAGAAACTGCTTTAATACATTCCCACAGGCATCACCAAGGGTAAAGGAGTGATCCTCCAACTCCACTGCAGTCGTTTTTCTCAAATATTCACGTTGTTCTCTATAATCCCCGTTTAAAATTGGGATCAGAAGTTCTGCGGTGATTTTAGCGTCATATAAGGCAGAATGAGACTTCTGTTCATCCATAATGATTCCAAACTGTTCTGCTGCCTTGTGTAGCGAGAGCTGGCGACAGGTTGAATCAAGCTCCATCACTCTGTAGTATTCTGATTGAAAATCAATCCATTGTGACATATTAGGCGGCATGTGAATACCTTTATACTCACACTCTTTAGTCATCTGCTGAAGATCAGCACTGCTCCAGCTATAAATAAAAGTCTCGCAATTGTACCCTATCCAGCGTTCCAACTTATTCAAAGCCTTTTCAAGCGAAACTTCGGAAACGACATCATAGTACGTTATACCGGTCAAGTTCGTTATAAAAGGGACAATACTAGTATTAAAATCTGGTTTTACCAAGCAGTGAAATTCGTCTACTATCTTGTCCTGCTCGTCAATCATACTTGCGCCTATTTCAATTATTTCTCTTGAAAGGTTAGCTCTTACAGTTTTAAGCCCCTTAGAAACAGGATTCATTTCTAAATCAATTACTATTCTCCGTGTCTTTTTCATTTTCACTTCTCCTTTCGTGCCTTTCATTTAATAAGTCGGAAAGGAGAAGTTTTTCCCGAATATCAATTAAAATTTTTTATGACCACTCGTTATCTATGAAATCCATGTCCGATAGGGGAGAAACAATTTCATTTGTTTTTTCTGGGATTAGCGTTCCGAGCTCAATTGGATACTCAAATATAAGCGGTATGTCCTCAACTAAAATGGGGTAACAGCGATCATGAAATATTAGCGTTTCATTTTTACTTAACCTTTGCAAGCGTGAAGTTGATAGCAATGGTCTCCCGTATTCGTTGCGACCGGCAAGATCACTTATATAGCGCAAAAACTGTATCTCACGGCTGTGTAAGTATATTAAGTTCCCACAGTTGTCAAGAACCGCCTTGGCAGCGTTTTCACCATATTTCTCTACTAATTGCCCATACGATTGAATCACCAAATGGAGCCTTATGTTGCGACTTCGCGCGGCTGTAATCATCGGTAACAAATCCGAAAACGTCGGCAAGTTACAGAATTCTTCAAGGATAAAGTTTACCCGCAACGGTAGTGTTCCGTTATATACTTCAGCCACACCAAGCAAAGAAGAATAACATTGACTGATAAAAAGAGTCGCGAGAAAATGGAAGGTAGTATTCTCGTCCGGGACAATGAGAAAAACCGCTGTTTTTGTCTCCCCGATTTTTTCGAGATCAAAGGACGTTGATGATAGCATTTCTGTTAATGCTGGTGATGATTTGAAAACTCTTACAAGTTGGTCGAAGGATGATCTGATACATGATTTTGTATTTTCTGCAGTTAAATCCATATATCCTGCAAGGTTCTGATATATATCGCTATCTTTAGGGAGTGATTCAAAGCATTTTTGCAAAGTGCCATCTCCCATTTTCTCATAGCGCCATTTTAAGAGGTTTCCCATGTTGAGATCCTCTTCTAATGCTAACATTAACAATGCCATTCCCAGTGCAAGCTGTCCTGCAGACTCATTCCAATATGGATCTTTTGCATCTGTGCGTTTAAAGAAAACCTCATTGAAAAGGTCATTTAGTTGCATTACTGCAGCGTGTTTACCATCTACATCTGCAGAATAAGCCTTTTCTACCCGCTCCAAGGGGTTCCACTTATCAGGTGATTTTTGCGGAGTCCGTAAATTCAACACGACATTTTTGTATCCTTCCTTTGACAGAAAAGGAGACATCTTCCTTGCCAACTCGCCCTTCGGATCAATTACGATCATCGATTCACCAGCCTTGGCACATGTATAGATCAATGGCAAAACAAAGCGAAGAGTCTTCATTGATCCCGTATCACCCAATATTAGAGAATGGCTGTCACTTGAATCAACATATAGTTGATTTATATTCCTAAAAAGCACCGGTCCTCCTCGTAAAATATGTGGTGCTTCGCCAATGTAAAAAGAGTCAAGATCACTAGTTAATTCTACATCTGATGCCATCCTTGACTCCTGATACCTTAATCCATCATTAAACATATCTATCCTCCTATGCCTTGTATGGCGCAAATCCGATCTTTGTTTTTTCAGGTACTCGTTCACTTCTTCCTGGAAGATTTATTACATCCAGTTCATCAATAACCCTGTTGGCGTCGGAGAGCTTTTTAGCAATGTCAATCTGGAATAAAGTTTGCATTACTAACCGCTTCACATCTTTAGTTAACCAGCGCATCTCCGAAAGATAATGCTTCATTTGATTTTTGGCTGCATCTGTCACGGAATATCCCATATCTAATGCGGCACTTACAAAGAGATTAGAAAAAAACTGTAGATCAAACTCCGGGAGTGCTGCATCAATTAAGATGCAAGATTCACTCAACTGACTTTTGATGCTTTTCAGCCTATTTGTATTTTCATTTCCAGTGGCAACTACGATATAACAATTTTTCGGAAAGGAATTAAACACCTGGTTTACACAGGAGAAGTGTTCGTTCGCTCCAGAAGCACTCCATAATTGATCAAGCTCAATGATGATAATTCCTCTGAACTCATTGTAGCAATCTCTAGCAATACTGATACTTTCTAGAACTTTTTCGATGAAAGAGTATTGCTTCTCGGATGAGTTAATGTGCGGCATTTTTACCGAAAAGTATTTCACAATACCTTTGAAGAACGCTAGATTACTTTCCAATTCACGCACAAGCTCTAGTGCATAATTTTCTAGCAAGCCTAACTCGGATGAACCATTTATAAAAAAACATGGTGTCTGTCCATTATCAAGTAGGCTTTTAGAACATCCAACTAATGATTTAATACGTTCGTCTACCAAATCGATCTCCATCTTTCATTCTTTGCTACCTTATAAGTCGGTCTTGATCGAATTTTCCCAACAAAAAAAGCCATTCTCCCGAATGACTTTTTTATGAGCTATTTGCGTGCTCTACTGCGTAATAATGATTTCAAAATCAGTATCTGTGATATTATTAAGTTCACCCTTCAATATATACCCATCACGAGTCAGTGAGATTTCCTTCTTTTTCTTGTTTGGAAAATTCAAATACACAGATATGGTATCTGATGTCAAATCTCGAATATCTAATTGTACATACATCGATCCAAGAGCCGGATCAAATAGAATAAAGGTTTTCTCGTTCTCAATATCCTCAAGTCTGGAAATCTTAGGGGATGTATCAGGCTCGACATTCCGAGCAGCCATCGCAAGCGGAGCTTCAAAACACAATCCGCTAAAATCGCTTTGTAGCTGCTCCATGATAACATTAATTTGATCTTTTATGACTTTGGCTCTAACAGAGATGACAGCGAGTACTTTTTTAACAACACTGTCCTCAAAAGAGTTCTGCTTATCACTTAATATTTTTCTAACGGCAATCATCCCGGTTTCATTTGTAACCTCAAGAATAGCCATAATACTGCAGAATTCATCATAGCAATCTTTACAATCAGCAATATGATTCATTTGCTCGATTTGAAGTTCATCTAACGGAGCATCATCTATTGTCAGAGTGGCAAGATGATACAGGTTATTATAGTCAATATGTTTCATCTTGAATGCCCTCCTTTTACAAGCTTATATAATACATCGTTTTCCGATAGGTATGATTTGGCGGTTTCGAGAAGCTCCGAATTTTCTATAACAAGTTTCATCGCAACCTTTGTGCAAACTTTATGCATATATTCTGCCCAATCTTCGATTTTCCCCTTATTAAAATGCTGCGTATAAAGAACATCACCCAGTCGTTTGCTATTATCTATGCTTTCGTCTACGCTATCTATTTGATTTAAAAATGAAACACACCAAGTGAGCTGTTTGCTAACATTCGCTTGTAGATATCTCTCTGAATCATTCTTAAGATAATATAACGTTCTACCGGTCATGTAATCAAATGCCCATTTTGCAGATGAGGCTTTATTATCTGGGATTACTGCTAACAAATGCGGTAAAACTCTAGCATAATATAACGCTAGACTCCTAGGCGGATAAGCAGTAGCTTCGGTGAAAGCACGACAATAGAGAATGAACAATTCCTCGTACAACTTTCTTTTTTCTTCGTCATCTATTTCATCTTCAATTGTGTTTGATGAAATTTTTTCTGCATAAGCATGGCCTGAGTCGTCAATCGGTTCATCGAGTGATACGGTTTCACATTGTTTTCTGGCAGTAGAAAACTTCCTTATCTCGTCTAACACTTTATGTTTGTAGACACCAAAAGCATAGTATGTAAAGTCTTGCCTGACAGTTTTCTCTTTCTTATCTTGCTCTATAACCTTCCAAGCCGCCAGTCGGCTTTCCTGCATCGCAGTGTGTTCATTTTCGTCAGAATAGCATCCTGTTTTCCAAAGTTGTCGTCTCACCCAAGCAACACAATACTCATCGAGTTCACTAATTATCAACTCCATTTCCGCATTGGACCCGCTATTTATATAGTTTTCGTATGCTCTTTGAATGGACTCCGACTTTTTCTTTTGAGAAGATGCCTTGTCCAGCAAATTATTTATGTACTTTTTCTGTTCCATCAATGCACCTCCTAATTGCAGCGAAAGCAAGTAAAGCCTGACCAGTAAATTTCATTTTTGAATGGGCGAAATCTTTCATTTTTATTGACGTAAGAGGAAACCCTCAACTTCATATTGGAATTGAGGATATTCCCCCGCAAAATATATTCAAACCAATTTCTTCTCTTTAGATCGCCTATTGTAACCGTTCTTAAATACTGCTTTGCTCTCTTTAGTGCAACTGGAGGAGCGACTTTTTTAACACAGTATTGATAATAAAAAGCGTCCATTAAAATTGCTGTTGCCATATCATCGGCATTCCATATGTTCGATATAACATATTTAACTCCAGAAGCTGAAAACCCACCTATTAAACCTTGGAATCCTTTTGAAGCTACAATATCATTCATCCCACCCAAGCATGAGGATAAGACAACAAGTTCTACATTATGATAATCATATCTACTAATCTCATCAGCAGTAAGAATACCATTGCCACAATTACTATCCCATTCTTTCTTTCTGAGCCAATTACACACTCCAGAGAACAGAAGACACGAGGAGTAAATTGAATCAGTATCTCCAAGCAAATCAAAATAGCCATGTGTCGCCAAATGAATGTTGCGTTTTCCAATACCGTTTTGAAGTTGATACCGGGTTGCTTGCTTTCCAACTAAAAACTTGGATTTGCAGTATTTACTAACCATTCTTGCCTCAAACTCACTAAAGGGCAGCTGAAGAATTGTATCAGGCTTTAATTCAACAAATCTTAGTCGATCTTGATCTTTTGTATCGGCTCTTTGAATTTGCTTTTCAGGAACATCGAATTGAGGATTTCCAACGATCAAGCTTCCGCTTCCAAAATCACTAGAATCTGAATATAAAAAGTCTCTGCCACTTTCCATTACAACAATGTTGAAATAATCCCCAAGTAATTCTCCTTTTCCATCTGCCAAAACATCAAATGGGAGATTCAGAATATCAGCATCAGGAGCTATAAAGAGTTTTTTATAGCCGGCAATTAATGAGTAAATAGGAGAAATCAAAGAGGAATACAGCTTTCTTTTAAAGTGTTCTTTTTTCTCCATCTGTTCTATCGATAGTTCACCTCTCGATTCATTTACTATTAATTGAACTAGCTCCGATGCATCGTCTATGATTGACTCTGCATTGTGAAGAATACATCTGTTAATAGTGCATTGTCCATCATTCTTGATCACTACAAAAGCATCAAGTTCCAGTGTGTCATCTGTCGTATCTCCTGATTTTACTCCATAATCTTTCGGACACAAGATATATTCGATAAGTACAGAATTATCGGGCAGTTTATTCTTCAATTCTCTTACAGTAATATCTTTGGTTTGAACCCTTTCTGGAAATCGTGCTGAGAACTCAGCCTCCAGCACTCTAAGGTTCTCTTTCTCCATGTCATATTCATTGCTGTCAGGCAAAAATATACCTTCGGTTTCTATCGCAGCCAAGCGATCTTGGATGGATTTAATCTTTCCGATTAACCCTGCGTCAACATATCCTGAATTTAATATTCGATTACGTTCTTTTCCTGCCAAAGAAGCAAGCGCCTTATAGTTTATAACTCTCTCATATAATTTCCAGGTATTCTTCTCAATTGTCCGCATAATTGCATAGCTACAGGTAAACAGTAGCTGCGTAGGTGAGAGGATCTGCAACAACCTGTTGTCGTTTGAGTAGCACAAGTATAAGTGCCAAACCTCACGTATTTGTAGAAGCGCATGGTTTAAATATTTTAGTGCCTCTTGCTCCTTTCCGCACTTTCCCAAAATACTGGCGGCTGTCTGAAAAACAGATGCCTTTGTGCTTAATGGGATTACTGAATTCCAGCATTCTCTTGCTGCTTTAAGGATAGTGCCTTCTGCCAAGTCAGACCGATTTACTTCCCATGCCAATATGGAAAGAATCAGCCACAAAACTATCCTTTGCCCCTGTTCCAGTTGCTCAATCCCAGTGTTATCAACAATCGCCAAACCATCACAATAATCATTACATTGTCTTGAGGTCAGCTCATCATTTTGAAGAAGCAATTGTACTCCTGTGACAAAGAAAATCACTTTTTCGGGGTAAGCGTTCTTGCAATTTTCATTAGGTGTTTTTATTTGGCATCCAATCTCATCCAATTCAGAGATAAGAAAATCTACTTCCTCCTTGTCGATTTCAAGAAATGCCTGGCTTACCAGGCTGTTATACATAGTAAGTATTCTATATTGGTCTTTTTCCTCAATTCCGCCACCATCCTTCTCAATCAACTCCAACAGTTCTAAAATTAGAGGTGACGCCTTCGGCATGTCATTCTCTACGTAATAAACCATGAGAAGATTGCTCTTCACCTGTGCTATTGAAAGGATTTCATCTACATTGGCTGGAAACGGTGCATTAACTGCGCTTACAAAAGCCTGTTCAGCGAGAATGTATTTCCCTCTCTTTAAGTAAAAGCCACCAATGAGGTTATAACTCAAACGAAGTTTTATCAACGGCTCTGGAGATTTTTCATTATATTCTTCACAGATTTTATAATATAGCGAGTGAAGATGTTCATATGAATAGAAAATCTCATGGTTCAGCTTATATAAAAGCACAATATACAGGGTTTTACCCTCAACTATTTTCAGAGTGTCTCTATCTATATCGGAGTAACTTCCTTCTTCTACACAATTGATAAATCTATATAGAAAAGACAACTCTTCCGTATTATCTTCGTTGCTAGCAAGAGCTAAATGCATTACCGCATATTCTCGCCTTGCTAAGGCAGTGTACCAGTCTTGTTCTCCGTATAGTTCCAGTCGAATATTGTAGCAGTTTTTGAATACTGCTAGTGCGGCTTTAGTGTTGTTCTTTCTTTGAAGAAGGCATCCAGAAAACCACAGGAAGTCTGATGTGTACTCATCATGAATGCCCTTAAAATATGCCTTTTCTTTATTGCATATTACATAACTTTCATCAGGACATATTTCTACAATTTGAGATAACGATTTTACAACGATCTCCCTATGCTTTAGGATATTTTCTTTGTTTCTCTCTGCGCTAATGCTTACAAGATGCGTTATAATACGGCCAACCATTTCAATATCTTGGTGACTTTCAAAATAGCTGGCCATATTCGTAAGCATGAAAAATAGATTTTCAGAAATTTCGATATTTGGTCCTATTTCCCCATATTCTTCGCTAATGAGTATCTTCAGAGCTTCAGTGTAGTCTCCACCCTCAATCATCGAAAGAACACAGTCGCATGCATCCGATAGGGTGTTAGGAGTTAATTCCAAACTATATTCCAGTCGCTTCACACTATTAAGGAGCAAATCAATTTCTTCTATTACCTTACCTTGCTGCCCAGATTCTAGGCATAGACATATTTTTCTGCTCCTGAGGCATACCATAGCTATTTCGTGATCGACCCAATCAGTGTGAGTTTGCGGAGAGTTGCTCACCAATATAGAAATCAATTCAGCATCATAGCGATCGATTTCCTCTTGTATTGCTTTTTCAACTTCAATCAAGTCATCGCGATCTTCTCTCACAATTTGCACCTTCTTTACGTTCGGAAATCAACTACCAATTCCATTACCTTTGCTATTATTGTTGACACTGCTTATTTGATTCGTATGAGTAGCTTTCGCTGAACTGCTGCCATTTGCTCGACTGACAAACAAATCTCTGCTAGCTGCTTTCTTATTAGCAGAGCTATCGTGGCTTGTCTTTTTTACCAGTAGCCGAGGCCGTTTGGATTGTTTCGATCTTTCTGCATTTGAGCCAGTCTTTGAAACTGCTTTACTTTTTTCGTATTTTGTGTTTGCAATCTTCTTTGATCGGTCACTGAGCGGATCTGAAAGTTTTCGATAATTAATTCCTGGTAGTTCCCCATCGAATGATTCAACTTTTTTTGTCTTTAGGTTAAAGCGACCGTTAGCATCGTTTTTCCAGTTTCCGCCATGTGCTTGAAAATGCTCTTCATGTGTTAGAAATTGAATGTTCTTTTCGTTTCCCGCATGTTCAGGATGCGATTTAACGGAGAGCATATGTTGTCCTTCATACCCATGACACTTCCCAGTTGCTATAATCTCCCGCTGTTCTTTTTGAGACCAGTTTCGACTTCCTCGTGACTGTAAAACCTGCTTCCGTTCCTTTGACCAAGCTTTACTTACCGCACATCTTCTTTGATAGCTGATACTATTCTCCATCCTGCTCCTCCATTTTCAAGGGAACAGGCTCCAAGGCATCATCTTCTACCATCTGTACAGCGGTATTGTATTCATCAGCAAGAAAATCAGTAAAGCTTTCCCATACAGTTGTGAAGGTCATTTCAGACATATCCCAAAGATATATCCTAGAGTCTGATGGAGAGATACATATAGGATCTCCGTAATTCAATATGGCGATTATTAAATAGCCGTCAGGAAGTCCCAGAAGTTCATGCTTCTGTTTTGTGTTCCACTCCTGCAAAGTGGAAAATGAGATCTCTAGCTCCTCGTCATAATCATCACAGCCAAGTAGGGTAGTGGAGAACAGCAGACCACCATCACAAACTGCAAGCCAGGTTTTAATCTCTACGGCTGTATCCGGAAGCTCGAAAGAGGCCTTATTTATACTCGATCTACGTAACAAATGATACTGATCCATGTCTTCCAGAGCATCTATCACTTGTAACATTGTCTTATCGTTTCTATATATTTTTCGTGCTTGTGTATAATCAAAAAATCCCATGTTTTACCTCGTTAAGCTGTTATTTCTAATCCAACAGTGGTTCAACCTCAACCCATTGAAAGCGGAAAAGCCTGGTGAACAAATCTAGGTTACTCATGGAAAGAACGGCTTCTTCAGAACCAACGATATCTGCAATCCTCTCAATATTATTTCTTTTATCCACCTGTAAAGCTATTCTGGTGCCTAAATTGTACAGTCTGTTTCTTTTCAAAGAATTTAGGGCATTTATATACTTCGTGTCTTTAGGACCCGCTGTGATAAAAATAAATACTGGCGCATAAAAACTTCGCTTTGTAAAGTTTCTGCTGCAATAATCTTTTATTACTCCATTCAATGTGAAAAGCATCTTCTCAAAATCGGGTTCCATATCGGAATGTCTAATTTTAATAGACGAGATTTCACTTATATGCACTGGTCCATCTTCTGTAATAATTCTGCATTTATCATCAAACTCCAATATAATAGCCTTTACTTGCATATCAGTAGTTGTTTCCATTTCTGACATAGTTTTTGAAAGTTCCTCAAAACTATGATTTAGGGCGTTTAATGCTTCGCTTGATACATTATTGGAGTTTTCAATAATGAAGAATATATTTGCGTCATATTTTGGGACTTCTGATTTCATGTATTCTGCTGAAGGCATATCTCTACCTCACATTGTATCTGTAAACGCTTTTAATAGATCTCCTAACGAGTCCTTATAGTATGGACATTTAGTTTTCCTAAACACCTTCTGATCCAACAGCTCACAATAGCAAAACTCTTCTGAATCATATATCTCCTCGGCTTTGCTCATATTCGCATATGTGCAAAAATTCTCGCATCCACCTTTACACACCGGAGGATCGGAGGGAGGAGGCAATTGCTCTGGCGCAGGAACTTTCCCAAAGAGACCGCGCTTAGTCCACATTCCATTCTTTTCTTTAAATCCTTTCTGCAAATAGGAAAGTGCTCCTTGATTTCCTGCTTCCAACGCCGCCGTGAGATAATGCAATGCTGCATCGAGGTTTCTCTGTGTTCCCCAGCCTTCAAAATAGTAAACACCTGCATTAAGCATAGCATCAGCATAACCCATATCTGCTGCTTTTTTTACCATTGCAAATGCACGTTCAGTTTCTCTTGGCACGCCGTCTCCATTCATCAGAATAGTTCCATAATTGTCCAGGGCATACATATCGTCCTGTGCAACAGCTTTTTCAAACCACTCAACAGCGGCTTGGTAATCGAGATCCACAATTTCGCCTTTAAGATAATCACAGGCAACATTGTTTTGAGCGGTAGCCTGTCCAAGCTCCGCCGCTAGCAAATACCATTTAAAAGCAGTGCATCGGTCAATCTCAACACCCATTAATCCCTGTGAATAGCAATTTCCAACTACCCACGTAGCGAATGGGTGGTCTCCAACTTCGGCAGCTTTCAAATACCACTCAAATGCACTTTCAAGATCCGGCTCTCCATCAGGAATACCTTTCTCAGTATAAAATCCCAACGCAACCATAGCTTTACTACTTCCATGTGAAGCCGCCAAAGTGAACCATTTCTTAGCCTCAGCCTTGTTTTCTTGAACTCCTTGACCTTCATCATAGGCTAGTCCCGTGTTTAATTCACCTGCAAAATTGCCGGCGTAGGCAGCGTCTAAGAATAACCCAAATGCCTTTTTGTAATCTTGTTGAACACCAGTTCCATTTTTATAACACATTCCCAGTGCGTTCAAACAGTACATATTTCCAGCATTTGCGCCCGCCTGAAAGTATTCTACTGCTTTTCTGTCATCTTTTGGGACGCCTATACCGGCTTGATAAAAGGCTCCTATATTTAAAAAAGCAATCTCAACGCCATTCTCTGCTGCCAGCTTATAATATTTAATTGCATTTTCGTAGCTTTGCTCAACACCACATCCGAGTTCATACATTGTTCCGAGCAGATTGTAGGCATTTTCATCGCCCATTTCAGCGGCTCTTTTTGCGTATAAGAAAGCTTTACCTTCATCCTTCACGTCCTCGTCGTCAGATTCCTTAAGAACCATTGCCAAAACGACGTATGCATCCGAATCATCCAGTTCTTTAGCTGCCTTTGAAATCCAATAAAGAGCCTCCTGGTCGTTCTTCTCGCAATCTTGCCCAAAGTAGTACATCTGCCCAAGAGCATACTCTGCAGGCGGGTACTCTTTGTCTGCAGCCTTTTTATAGTATTCAAAAGCTAAAGTCCCATCATGAGGGACGGACTGACCTTCATCATATAACTTACCAAGTATAAACTCGGCAACTGAATAACCCATATCGGCTGCCTGTGTGAAGTATGCAATAGCGGTATCTATATCCTTTTCAGTGTTAGTGCCGGAATAATATCTCTCTCCTAGTTCGGTACAAGCAACAGCATCGCCCCCAAGTGCCAAATCTAATAAATCATCCATAGACTTAGAGGAATATTCGTCCTCCAAGTTCTGATCATATGAAACAGCTATATCCTCCATATTAAACTTGGATATTTCCTTTGACTCAGATAGGGGAAATAATTCTGTTGAATCCACATCCAATGGCATAGCAAAAATGAACAGTGATGCAGCACACCATTCTTTGCTTAAACCACCATTTTCAAGTAATGCATAGCATTCTTTAAGGGCAACTTTCTTATCTACCGATTCCGTAATGATTTTAGCTACAGCGGTCGGAGCTCCGAGTGTAATAGCAGTTTTAAGAATACCCTTTTCGGTAGCTGTGTTAGGCAGAAGGTCATTTACCAAACCGTAAAGCCTTTTATCTTCAAAATAAATGTCGACACCAAATCTATCTAAAATAATCTTAAGTGCCTCAATAGCCTGTTGATGCGGAACAACGCCCATTAGGGGTTCTCCGCAAAAAGGGCACACAGTAACTGCATTAGAAATATTTGTTGTCCACTCTGCTCCACATTTTGCACACTTCATATATTGTCACCTCAATCAAAAAATGAATTTCTTTAGTTCAGCTACTGCATCCTCATCGCCTTTATCTGCAGCTTCTTTAAGAAGTGCTTTGGCCTTGGAGCGATTTTTCTTCACACCAATTCCGTTTTTGTAACACAGCCCGAGAAGACGTGTTGCCTCGACAGAGCCATCTTCATGCGCCTTTTCTAAAACAGAATATCCTTTATCATAAAGCTTCCGCTCATTTACGTAGTAGAGTGCCAGTTTACATGCTGCAGTAAGAGATCCCTTATCGATTGCCTTCAAATACCATTGCTCGGCAGCTGCCTTGTTCTCATGAATTTTATATCCATTGAAATAGACAAGTCCTAAAAGGTAGGCCAAACTCGATGATTTACTGTCTTCCTCTGCTTCAATGATCTTTTGCAGCAGCTCATCCGGAGACAACTTGAAGAAATCATTGGTATATCCGTTAACAAAGTACATCCATCCAAGGTCATATAATGCACTTTGGCGACCGGCCAGAAAAGCTCTACAATAATGATCAAATGATTTTTGGCGTAAGCCTTTATCGTCAGAATATTTATAGAGTAAGTCCGCAAGCGATTCGTGTTCTGCGCCAAAGGTGCTCTCGGTTTTTTCTTTTTCAGTCATTAATTGTTCTGCTTGCTCGGTATAGTAAATGAATTTTGATTTGTTCTTGTATTCATCCACTTGAGAATAAACTTCTGCCAAAAGAACCACAGCCTTTACGTCTCTACCGTCAAAAGCCTTCTCTAACCACTGAATAGCATCTGGATAACTAACAGGGAATGTTGATTCATCGCCAAAATGCATATAAGCTTCGCCCAATATTCTTTGAGCTTCTGTATCCCCACGTTTTGCTGCCTCGTTAATCCAATATATAAATTTCTTGTCATCTTGAAAGCCAAATTGACCCGTCACATAATTACGGGCAAGTTCCCGTTGTGCCGGAGCAAAGCCTTGTTCGGCTGCTTTCTCAAGATATTCTTTACCCTTTGTATAGTCGTTATATTTTTTAAATGCTTCATAAAAAAAGAAATAACGCATCATAAACTGGTCATACGCTCTTCCTGCGTCAGCAGCTCTTTTATGATAGTAGAACGCCTTATCGATATCTTTCTCTATCCCCTCACCATAGAAAAAGATATCTCCCAATTGACTCATAGCGACAGTATTTCCCAATTCTGCACTTTTTAGATACCAATCCCGAGCCTTTTCTAAATCCTTTTCAACACCGTACCCATAATAAAAAATATCGCCTATATATCTTTGTGAGTTCCGGTGTCCACGTTCACCCGAAAAAAGCAACAGTTTTAGAGCTTTAGCATAGTCTTTCTCAACATGTTCGCCATACAAATACATTTCGCCTAATCTATAATGTGCTTTTATGCTTTTTGTGAGAGCAAGTTCTTTCATTGATGAAACTCCGCGCTCAACATCCTGTACACATCCTCTTCCTGAAATATAGCAGTCTGCTACTTCAACCTTTGCAATGAGATGTCCACCCGTTGCCGCACGGTTCATCCAGAAAAAGCCCTGCTCTTCATTCTTCACACATAGGATTCCGTATAACAAATTAAATCCATACATGTACTGTGCATCCGGATCACCACAAGTACACATTTCAATTAAAGCATCCCTACAAGATTCTGATATTTCAGCAGCCTTGTCCTTATCCTTTGGAACACCATGACCCATTCTATACGCCTCTACCACCCATTCGGCAGCTAGAGGATAGTTGTATGCCTTAGCTTCAATGAAGTATTTTAATGCAACTTCATACTCTTTTTCGCCGGTACATTCTCCGTACCAATGCATCTGTCCAAGCTTTATTCCTGCTAAAATGTTTCCCTGGCCATATGACTTGCTAAATAGAAGCAAAGCATCTTGCGTGTTTTCGGAAATATACGCTTTAACAGCAAGAGAATAATTACGCTCCTGCGACTCACGCAAATATCTTTGAGAATCAAACTTCATTTTTTCTTCAGTGGTCTCTTTAGGAATTTCAACTTCAATCTTCCAACCAAAGACCTCTGTCATTACGCTTATATAAGATGCGGCGATTGCAGGTCGAATAAACTCAGATTGCGTAAGCTGAGTCATGGATTTAGAAACTATTCTTTTTTGCACTGCATCATTTTCATATGTATTCTCTACAAAGTCATCAAGAATACCCAAGCGAGATAACCTCTCTAACATAATCCGATCATTCTTCAAACTCGGTGCTAAATCACTTAACAGTGCCGGCACGCGACCAGGCTTAGTGAACACATCTAGACCGAACCTATCCTTTATATAAGCAAGCGTACTTTTCAGATTGCTTGAGTCATACGCAGTCATTATTTTGCCTCCTCGTTAAACGTCTCCGCCCGATAGATTAAACTTTTCTGTGGCAGTAACGATATTGTTCATATCGTTACCACACCACGGACACTCCAATCGAGACTCTCCATTCCAGCAGGAAATTTTGTGGCATTTGTTACATAACACAAAATTTTTTGTACCGCAGAATGGACATCCTGGATAGTCCTCAGTATGATAAAGGTTGCCCTGAACTATGGTGAGATCATAACCTTCACTTCCTGCTCGATGTTCATCGATTGGAAATGCCCAGGTACGCCACCAGTCACCATCACCCATCTTCTGAGTCCTTATTCCGTATATTTGGTTTCTTTTGCCGCATTTGGCAAGTAATACAGCCGCTTCCATACTTGCTAACACTCCTCTAGTGTAATTTCCATTTGAACCTCTGTGTAAATGGCATTTCCGAAACACATTCATCAAGTTTCTGTTTTGCATCAGGATGCCCTGACATCATTGCCAGCTTATACCAATGTGCAGCTTGCATTACATCCTTATTAACCACAACCCCCATCTGGTAAAACTGCCCTAATTTATACTGTGCTTTGGCATTTCCTTTTTCAGCCACAGTTGTTAATAGCTTGAGTGCTTTCTTTTCATCCTTTTGGACTCCTGTCCCATTTATGTACAGTTCAGCCAGAGTTAATGATGCGTTTTCATTTTTCTGATTTGCAGATTTTTCAAAGTACTTAATCGCCATGTGAGTGTTCTTCTTCACATGTAATCCGTTTAGGTAGAATACTCCCACATAATACTGCCCTTCAGAGTCGTTCGCATCTGCCGCTTTTAGATACCATTTCCAAGCCTTTTTGTAGTTTTTCTTTGAATAATATATTGATGCAATCGAATTGTATGCAGGTACATATCCTCCATTAGCAGCCATCCTGTATTCTTCCATTGCAGCATCTATGTTATTTGTGGCAAGCTTTTTTTCTGCATTGCTCATAAAGGCTTTAAGAGCTGTCGGATCATATGTAGATACCGCTTCGGAAGACGAAGGCGCGGTTTCTGATGTATCATCGCTCAACTCATCGCTTGTAATTTTCCAGCGAGATGAACGACATATAGGGCAATTTCTTGATTCTCCATATTCCAGGTCATATCCATCAATAACATATCCGCATATCAAACATTTATAATGTGCAATGATGCTATACTCTTCATCTTCTTGACTATCGGTAATTATATTTTCTTCTCGTTTAATTTCTTTTACTTCATGGGCTATTTTCGATGTGGATGCTTGATAGTCATTACACTGCATCAGTACATCTTCAACGGTTACGTTTATCATCTGCGTGATGCCTTGTCCGTTGTAATACATAGCAGCACCGTACAAAGCCTCACAAATCATATCTGCCCACGCTTCCGATAATCCTTCTTCCTCGATGAAAAGCTGCCGTAATTTTCTTATGGTTGTTTCTGCAGAATCAATATCTTGATCAAATAGTGTCCTTATGGATGTCACATAGTCATCAGTAACGGTCTTACTGAAGATACGTATTTCCTTCTTTAAGTTCGGTGCTGTATCCATCATAAATCCCGATAACTGACGGGGACTCTGGAGAACACCATCTCCCATTTTTGTAACTGCACCATATATTGCTTTGTCAAACGAGTCGTAGGTTTCAAATTCAACTTTACCCTGAATTGAAGATGCGCAGCAGGGACAAACTCTTTGCTTCTCTAAATCATTCTCTTCTACAATCCATGTGCTAGCGCACATTTGACATCTTATTTTTTTCATATTACTCTTCTCCTTGATCACATGGATTGGCCATTGGTATTGTTATTCCCATTGCCGTGTCTTGACACTCTACCATCTGCTGATGCTTCTACAGCATGGCTTTCTTTATATGCCTGCGCTCTTTTTTGAAAATCTGAACTCGCGGGCATCGGATATTTAGGATCTCTATTGATAACAGCACCGGTATTATAGCCACCGTCTGTGATAACCTGTTCTGCACCTCCAGATCGCGGAGCCTGCACTGGATCCATTTTTGAAAACTTGCTTTGTGGAGCAATTGTTCCATACACAAGATTTTGATCTTTAGACAGCTCAACAGTTGTCTCATATTCGGCTGAATTTGAGTGGGGAAGAGCGCCCTTATCTATCCTCTCGCCTGGTGTGTTTCCAAGAGATTTTTCTGAAACAAACACGCCGGAACTACGTTCTGTTCCATGAGTTGTTACAAACTTCTCTCCCGCTTTTGCATGGCGAACTTCCATTGATGTACCTGATTGGTTTGACGCTTTGAGACTGGCAGCATCTTCTTTTGAGAGACCTCTTTCTGCCATCAACTTGTCAAAATTTTTTGAACTGAGCTTCGCCCTTTTATCTGATAAACCACTCTGCATATATCTGCTTGATTTGGATGCCTCGTGGCTTGCCTGGACATTCTTTTCAATTGTTCTTTTCTGAGACATACGCAGAGTCCTCCTAACGAGTCATTACCTGTTTGTTCTTTATTTTGATAGTTGTCACTTAAACTGTTTAACCTTTATACATCTCAAAATAAAATCTGAAAGGTGGAGCAAAAGGAAGACCCACAATAGCTTCACCAACCTTCAGATTGTTCAAATCCCAATCTTCAACAGTTGACCCTATGCGTTTTTCTTCAACCATTGTGTTATTAAGCATGCGATATTGTTCAAGCACCATATTTTTTCCGTGTAAACTGGATATGTATTCTCTTGTTGTAACATCGTTTGCTCTGAAAGCGATAATAGAGGAAAAGCCTGCAGCAAGATTCTTCCCTCTGCTTTGGCCATAAATTTCGTAAAGCTGTTCAATACTCTGAAGTCCTGCAAAAACTTTTACTCCAAGACTACGTCCAAAGTTTACACCATCATCTATATGCTGCAGATTTGGCAGGAGCTTAAACTCATCGCATATAAAGTATACGTTTCCCTGCGATTTTGTCCTTCCTAAAGCCTCCTTCAAGGCTAAATCAAAAAGTATTTTATACACCGGAGTGAGTACACTACCAATGGAGAGATCATATTCAATAAATAAAGTACGGCCACCTTTTTGGCGCACAAAATTTCGCATTGAAAATTTGCCCTTTTCGCAGAAAACGCCCATAAACACATCACGAACGACTGAGAACATTTCTGCCAATACACCCTGTGACTGTGCACTGTCCCCTTCGATGTAACTCATCACCGAACGCATATCTCCGAACCCATCAAGATAGTCGCAAATATCCGGTCCTGAACAAGAGTCCAGGAATTCTTTGATTCTATTATTGTAGAAATTTTCTACTACAAATTGCTTTTCGCCTTCACCTAATCTAATAGTTGTCACCAGAATGGCAGCCAATAAGTCTCTTGCTGCATTAGGAAAAAACGGATTGCTCGAATTGTTTTTTGTTCGTTCTTCAAACAGAGCCTTGCAGATTTCTGTTGCATTCATCATTACCTGTCGCTCATCCCAACCATCTGCAAGGATCTCCTTGAAGATATTCCATCGCTCCGACTGCTGAATATACTGAGGGGAGTTACCAATAACACAGTCCTTCTTATTGAAAAACTTTGAATAAAAATCCCCCTTACTGTCAAAGATAATCATTACATCATCAGCAGTCATTTTTTTCTTTAGCTGTTCAATGATATGGTAGAACAATGTACTCTTGCCGCATCCGGTTCCGCCCACAAGCATCATATGCTTGCTGATAACATCTTCACCCAAACCGAAAGATGCGGGTTTCCCATTGAACTCGCCTTTCAGTAGGAGAGAAGGAGTACCAGCAGTTATGGGTAAGCCGTTCTTAGAAACAGCTGTTCCTTGAATTACATTTTTACCTACTGCCATATCGAATCCCTCCTATAACATTAAATGTGGGTGTTGGTGTTTCCACTCAACACCCATCTCCATCTTTTTACATTCTGGACATCACACCCAGGAATTTGAGAATTAAGTAAATAAGGTAGAATGCGGCGATGACATATCCAACGACAACGCTCAACGCAATCTTTACAATCATGTTAAGCGGTGCCCTTCTATCGAGCCACTCGGAACGGCCTGACAAAACCTTATAACCGGAATAAATAGCCCATGCTGTATAGGCAAGTATCAACACTGTCTCCATAAAGACCCTCCTCTAATTTATCATTACCTTTCGTTTCCGCGACCACCACCAAGTGCCTTACCTCTTGCAGGTGCACTGGCCTTATTACTGCTACTGCTGGAATTGCTGCTGCTTTTGTTATTGGAAGAAAACTGACTCTGCTTCGCACTCTTGGTCTGACTGGGGTTCACCTTAATGCGCTGCATAAACGCCGCTCTCTTGTCATTTGCACTGTTAGCCATAAAGAGTCCTCCTTTCGCGTTATTTCTTGATTCCTAGTCCGATGTTGTTTGCCTTTGATCTTTCAATGGGGCTATCGAGAGGCACCATGTTTTTTCGATATACAGCGCTCTGCATGAAGACCCAGTTAGAAAGCATTTGATGAAGTCGTTCCATTTCGCGTTTGTACCTGGCCCTGCGTTCATCAATATATTCGTTCCAGTCTGTGTTCTGGGTTTCTGATTCGGACTGTGTTTCTTCTTGAGAAGACGGAATAATTTTAGGTAAGACTTCTAGCAACTCATAGATATCATCATTATCCAAACAGCCATTTAGAAGAGCACGGTCTATAATATCAACCAACCTTACTGCATCCTCATCACTGTAGTGAAGAGGAATTTGTCCTCTCAATGTTTGGAGTTGATTCGCATCCGTTTTACTGAGTTGATACGCCATTACCCCTACATCCCTTCCTTCAAAGCTTTGATTTGATCTGCAATTTTGCCACGCTCGACATCTATAGCCTGGTACTTTGTATCATATTCCTCAAATGCACTCTGAGCTTCGTCTCGTTTTGTTTCCAATTCAAGGAGATTTTTCTTGCCGCACTCAATTTGTTCTTCAATCTGTCTTATTTTCCCATCAAGTTGCACAAGTTGTTCCAGCATTTTGCTATAGGCTGCTTCTTTTTGAGAATAGCCCGTTGAAATCTCCTCGATAAAACGCTGCATGGCGGTGGCAAACCTAGTGGCGTATCTCCCTTCAAACTGTCCCGTTGCAGATTCAGCATCCTGACGATAATCTTCCAGTTCCTCTTTAGCAGCTTCTATTTTTCTGGCGAACTCAATTCGAAAACTCTGCAACTGTTCAAGACTTTCCGTAAGAGTATTCTGAGTTACTGAGGCATTTTCATAAGCAAGTTTCGCATCATCGAATCTCTTTTTCAAGATTCCATGTTTTCTTGTTTTTCCGCGTAGCTCGTCTTCTCTCCAAAAGAGATCCTCTTCTAAGGCATAGAGTTTGACGTCATACGCATAACCTTCTGTAAAAGAATTAATCTTGCTCAGATCAACGATACCGGAAACCGAGACGTCATCACCGCTTCCGCTTCTACTGAAAATTCCATCAGCACTGAATTTAGCAAGAAAATCCGGGAGCCAGGACTTAAATGCTTTATCCCCCATTTGAACGATTTGACACGTAAGGTACTTATAGAAAGCATGGACTCCGCCCATAAGCACATGAGATCCACCGAGTCCCTCATATGTATCTCTATAAGCATCCTCGACTCCATCACATCCTACATAGCAAGCAATAACAGGCTTTTCAGCGAGATTGAGTACACAACTTCTAAATCTTTCAGCAGCATCCTCATCACAGAGGCTTGTCGTTGCCGTATCTTCACATCTTGAATCCCAAGGGATTGGTTGATCAACTGAGCCGTCCTCGTAGAAAACGTCGCAGCGTCCGTCTCCTTGATGAAGCAGTATTAAACACTGCGACATTTTGAGCGCCGCGATTAAGGTTGTTCCATAAATATGTGCCGGGTTTTTCCCGTTCTGATACTCAGTCGCACTTTCTCCCATTTCCTCAAGAGTAGGGGGATTATTCCTATAGTCTTCTAAAACACGATCATGCCATTCCGCAAGAATGGTATCAGTCAATCGCCTTACTGTCATATGGCGATAGCGAGGGTTAGAAAAGATATCCTTGTAGAATCTTTCCTCGAGTTCCTCTGATGCCAAAGTTGCTTCAGCAAATTGCTGCAGGCAATCCAGAGCCACTTCTGTGGCAACCTTGGAACCATAGTCGCTTCTGAAACATGATTTTGAACCGTGTCCATCAGCGACGATTGCTATGTGGTACCTACCATTTTCTGCTGAGAATGATGAGGACGAGTCTTCACAAGGAAACTCGTTCATAACATGAAGGTGTCCTCTAACTGTTTCGTGAAAAGTAAACACCTGATCCATGTTAATTTACTCCTTTCGTTAATTACCAGTCACCATCATCCCATCCGTCATCAGTATCGGCGGGCGGATCAGGCTCCTTGTCATACTCATCATCGTCAAGATGCACTGTAGATTCTGCAGGAACACCAAGTTCGTCTTTTGCCTGCTTCATAATATCTTCACCACTACTAGCGGTTTCCGTTGTTGTAGACTGAGATACTAACATTGAGGCTGTTACAGATACGAACTTCATCAGTCTCTTGAAGAGATCAAGATCTGTAGTCTTAATAACAGCTTCGCTGTTCCCTACAATGGAGGAAAGCATTTTCACATCAGGATCATCACCGAGTGCAAAACCGATTTTCGTTCCTCTCGCAAACCAGCGGTTCTTTCGGATTTCTTCGAGTGCTTTTGCGTAATCGTCGGTTGCATATCCATCAGTCATAAAAATGATAACGGGCATCAACGCTCCAGTCATCGAATTCAGAAATGCGTGGCGCGAAAGTTTACTGTTGAGTTCTTTCAGGGCTGCACCAATGTCTGTCAGTCCGCCTGCCTCAAGGTACTCATACTCGAAATCTTCTTCGAGATCTTCAGGGCCATTGGAGGTAATCCATTTGCAACCGGAATTAAATTCCATGACTGCAACTTTAAGTTTTGCATCACCGTTGTTCTTTGCTAAAGTTTTCAATGCCTCTGTGCATTCTTCCATTGCGTGGTTTAGGGCACTGATTTTTGCACCCTCCATGCTTCCAGATGTGTCAAGAACATAAAAGACATGAAGTTCTTTGCGCGGGCTTTCCGTTAAACTGTTCGTACTAGGCATAATTATTTCTCCTTTGCTTAATTTGCTTTGATGGCAATTGACTCGTCTCCGATATTGAAGACGATACCGTCCTTAAGTGGGATTACTTCATCCGGTGCGACTTTACGTGCTGCTCCCTTTGTGGTTACGGCATCCCAACGCTTACCGCTCTTGTTTCTGATACCTAATGCACCGGAATCTTTTTTCTCAACAACATGAGCAACAGGTGTCAAAGCGTCTTTTTCATCGCAAACGCCCAATTGACAACGGTAGATTCTGCTGTCCTTAATTGCCGGAATGCTGTAACCGCTCAATACGAGCTTGAAAGGAATGTTTGCCTTACGTCCACATTCTTCACACTTACAAGGCTCACCCTGCTGAGTAAAAATCTCATTTCCACACTGGCAGGCTACAATTTCACTTCTGAATCGGGTCAAGACATTCAACCAGTCAACTTCCCTTGGCCTCGCAGAAGGCTTTTGAAAGGCTTTCTGGCTAAAAGCTGTCAGAAAAATCTTCTGCATATAGTCAGGAAGGCAAGGCCAAACGACTATCGAATTCTTGTGAACAACCGGGTGCGGTCCGTTACTCTTATCATCCGGATCCATAATGAAAAGAGGCTCACTCCCATATAGCTTCTCTTGCAATGCCGGAGTCAATCCTGACACGAGATACCTTTTACCCTCAAGCGGATGGTTCAAGCAGAACAGGATGTAGAGAATGACAGACATGGAAAACCTATCACTCAAACTGTTTGGCTTGTTCTTATGAAGTACAATTTCCGGTGCCATATACCTTGGCTTACCAATAATACCTGTTTCAGTACCGTCCGGAGCAACATTGTCGTTGTCACAGATAAGAACCTTTCCGTTCTGTGGATTGATGAAAAAGTTTCCGTCATTCAAGTCCTGGTAGCTATAACCGGCGTTGTGAAGTATTCTGAATGCGGATACAATTTTCATCGCGGCATCGATTATGGCACGATATGACTTGAACCTTACATGACAAAGCATAAATTCAGTCACTTCATAATAACCTTCCGGTCTTAAATCCATGATATATCCAAAGGTCCCATCTACCCATTCGGTTATATCCAACGGCCACAGGAACTCAGGACTTGGAATCCCGCGCATAACGTTCTGCTTTATGTTTTCATAAAACGCATTAGGATTTGAACCCAGGCTTCCTTTCTTGTACCATTTTAGGGCCTTTTTTTGCCCATTATAGTCGGCAATATAGACCCCACCTTGTCCACCTTCAGCAAGGAATTTTTCGACCCTTACGGTTCCGCCAAAAAGAGTTTTAACTCGGAAACCATTTTCAAGCACTTCGCTCATGACCTAATCTCCTTTTTATTGTTAATAATTTCATGCTCATATGTGAGCGGTTATCCAGTAAGAATGAGATGTGCTAGTTGACCTAGCGCTGCTGAAAGAATAAACGCTTCACCACTTCCCAATCTCGTGATAGTTTCTGGCTTTACGATATATTCTCGGTTTTTACTTACGTTAACTGTCCTGTTATAGTTGGGGCTAGATAGTATAGAAAACGGCGTCCTACGGCTACTACCGCGCGATGTTGAGTAAGATTCCTCAAACTTATCATATTGTCCGAATACCTCCGCCCACTTTGTAGCGCTGTGACCTGACGAGTGATTCATAACAATCAGTGTCTGAGTATTTCCCACAACAGCCGAGAATACTTTTTCATCACCGCCAACCATTGCATAAAAGTCATCAGCTGCAATTGTCTTGCAAACCTTATCAGATGGGGCTCTGATATATGCCGCATAAGATTCATTTGAGTCAATGGGTATGGAGTCTATTACAATCTGATATTGCAGTCCTCGTGTAAGTGCCAACTTTAACTGATAAATAACGGTATTAAGTAGCAACTTATTAGTGACAGATGACAAATCAAAGCAAAGTACCGCATTGTGTTTTAAAGCCGTTACAATGTTAAGCGGATGTTGCCCTCGCTTTGAAACATACATTAGCGGCTCAATTTCCATTCTCAGGCTTGCCAAGAATGAATCCAGTTTGTAATTCTCACTTTGCCCCATCATAAGTTTAGATTTAATTTCTTGAGCTTCATGATCGCTTATTTTCCCCTGCATTTCCAAGTCATCAACCTTATCAAAGATCATTGAATGGGGACAGGTCGAAAACAGCTTAAATGATAGATTCTTCCCGCTTGCTTTCAGGTAAGCACTGATGCCTTCAATGTAGTAACGTGCATTATACTTGATGTCATAGTCCTTCGGAGCAGTTTCTAAAATCTGGTTAGATATTTCAAGCTCGCTAAGCCCATAAAAGGGTTCGAAGCAAGGATTACCACCGCTAATCTCCTTGTATCTACCGCTTCCAGAAAAGTTGGCTCTAAGCTGCTGTTCAAGAAGATGGTTTCCTTCGTGGATAATAACTACTGGGAATCCATTACTAGCAGCACAAAGCGTTTGTGAAACAATGGCGCTTGTTCTCAGCCTTGGGTCTCCGCCTGAAATAAGAGCATTGTAAACACCTCTTGATGGCTCAAAGAAAGCATCAACATCACACGGCTTATATTCGACAACGCTACGGTTCATCGAGTTCGCTCGATCGGTATTTGTCATGGTCATAGCTTTAAGAAAACCCGCAAACCCTTTGTCTGCTCTTTCCAGTTCATTTCCCAAAGTTCCTCACCTCCAATCACTGTTTAATCCTGAAGAAAAAGCACATTTGCTTAGCGTTTGGTGCCATCTCTAGGAAGTATGATGAATTCATGCTTTCCGTAATACTTCTGCTTACCTGGTCTTGAATTTTAGTCTGTATTGAAAGAAAATCATCACTTGCTACATTAACCTTAAAATACAATGTGGAGGAACTTCTTTTCATCTCAGTATCCAAGTAGGCTTTTAGTTCTTTTCTCTTAGTGAAGAACCGATTTCTTTTTGAAAAATAGCTGTAATCATCTGTTTTGCACTCGGGAAACGAATTGTATACGTGATCGACTGTCATCCATCTATCTGAAACACAGAAATAGTCATATCGAGTAAACTGACTGCTCTCACTCATTCCTATATCCCAAGTAACATCAACATGTGTGTATTCACTATCAAACTTGACTATGTTCCATGCGTGAGGGATGTCCACTCCAAAGTTTTCCTGAGAGGATGTCCCAAAAGCAATCAACGCATCCACCCCAAGTCTATCGCATAATAACTTAAATGCCTTTGAAATGCCCTCACATACTGCCATGCCATCTAAAATTGCCCCTTTTGCATTAAATGAATCAGGGTAATCATCTGGTCTTCTCAGAGCTTCATAGTTGTATTTAGTGTTCCTGACGAGATAGTTGTGAAGCCATCTGCATTTTTCATAGTCGCCTTGTAAATTGCATTTGACCGCAGCATTTAGTATATCCAAAATTTTTCTCTCGACCTGCTCACTAACAGCCGATCTGATAGCTGTTTTTACGGTATAGTTGACTTGATAGATGACGCCCATTGGTGTCCCTAAAAAATTCAAGTGTCGAAAATCAACATAGAATAATTCAGGGTGATCGTAGTTAACAGCTGTGGCTATTTTTTGTTATTTGTTCACTACCTATGAAAGGCGATGGCTTAACACTGGAACTGCCACTAGTTACAGCATCGATAATTTTTTTGTAATACGACTGTTCTTTACAATCCAATTGTAAAAAATGATACTCATTCATCTGATGACACCGCCAAATTTACTAAGCACGATCTTTTCAGTTTGCTCATCGACCTGCTCAATTTCAAATCCCTCTATGGTGTCCGTTTCCGTATATTTTACGGGGATACGTTCTTTCGTTTCGGGATCCTCAATAACGAGATAATCAACCTCGTGCAGAGTTACTACTCCAAGGACTTGGCATGCCAACTCGGAATCATCTTCAAATATGAGCGTGAGCGTCTTTAATATGCATTTCGGACTCTTATAGCTAATCTTTGCTTTCGCATATGGGGAACCATTGTATGCAGCGATTTTATACCAATAGGCAGCGCTGTCCAAATCCTGCCCTACTATTTTTCCTGTCTCGTATATTTCACCTAACTTAAGCTGTGCGTCAAGTTCTCCAGTCTCTGCCGCCATACGATACCAATACAAGGAAGTCAACATATCATTTTCTGTTTCTGCCTGATCTTCATATCTTCGTGCTAACGACAAACAAGCATCGGCATTTCCTTCGGCCGCAATGTCTTTAGTTATCTTGAGCTCCATCGCGTTACTTTCATGCGTGCCACTCTTTTTCAACAAGCTAACATAATGTCGCCATGCAACCTTGGGATCTTTATCGTATGCTAATTGCGCAAGCGCTATCGCTTGATTTAAATCATCATCTTCGAGATACACGCTTAACTGAACAAGTTGGTTTGACGACATCTCATTTTTTCTTTCTAATAAGTATTGTGACATCTCCTTATAGTTAAACGCACTCAAGCTTTGAAGATCACTGTGAGAAAGAATAAAGCACATTGCGTCTGTGTTATTACTTTTTGCAGCTCGATCCAAATACAAGATAGCGGAGTTCGGGTTTCTTTCACAATTGCGACCGAGGTATAACTCCTTACCAAAAAGAAATTGTGCTCCGGCATAATCACTCTCTGCCGCATTCCGTAACCAATAAATATACTGCTCCAAGTTCTTTTCTACACCTTGACCAGATTGATAGCGAATAGCTAGTTTGACTTGCGCCACAGGATTCCCGTGTTCTGCCGACTGCCTTATCCCAATGATAGATTCATCGGCATTATTGGCCACCCCCAGAGCCTTGCAAACACACCCAACCACATATTCCGACCACTCCCTCGAAGTGCCATACTTTTCAGTCAGTTGTCTTTCAACCTGTTTTGTGGCACTTTTTTGGATTGCAACAGGAGCATTTTGAAGCCTGAACAAAGTGTCCATCAACCCAGATGCATAAAGGTTATTCAAGAAAGTATGCTCTCGCTTCCCGATTTCAAAAAACGTCTCAAGAAATTGCAGTGTATTTTGTTTGTTTTTCAAAATATTGGTTCCGAATTTCAAAACGAGATAGGATAAAGTTGCCTCCAGATCATCGAACTCCTCCTGAACCTCAATGAGAGGAGCATGACAAAAAGGGCAAAACATGGATTGCATGTTTCTCGGCGGCTGCCATTCCGAATTACATCTTCCGCATCTCAATTCGCTCACCCCTCCACTATTTTTCTTCTTTCATCTACATAGTCGTAGAAATCATTATTTTCCCGAAAACTTTATCGTATTTTTTTATATTCGTTCAGTCTGTTCTTGTACAGACATAACATCTCCAATTTCTCTTTCAAAGCCCTCAATAGAGTTAAGCATGCGCCTTGTTTCTTGATTGTTCTGAAAGACAGCAATCAGAGCAACAAATATAGTCCAATTCATTTCTCTTTTTTTAGTTTCAATGCTGTTATATGTTTGTCTAGATATTCCAATCCTTTCTGCAATATCAGCCTGCGAGACTCCCAACCTCGCTCTAAGAACCGGCAATTCATGAGTCAATTTCTGTATCAAGTCTTTTCTGATTTCATCATCATTGCTGATTGCACTCATATGCTATCCTCCTTCCACATCAAATCTTGAGTGTTGAGCAATATACGCAATCTACAAACTCCTTTATCAATACTAATTCACTCCTTAAAATGAAAACAACCATTTCTGTCACTCGGTTTATTATATCCGCCATATCCACCGCGACAGTAAACACGCCCATACTGATCCTTGTCAGTCCAATCTGCGTACCGGCAATCGTAACAGTTACCTTCAAAGCAACCCTCTGGAATTTTGACAACTGTTTTTTGCTTTTCGTTCTTCATACCGTTTTCCTCCTTGTACTAAATTAGAACTAGGTTATCATTACATATTTCTATACTGTCTAACTTCTTTATAGCCTTAAAGCAAACCATTGTGCGGCTCGGAAAAACAACTAACGGAAAATAGAGCGTATCTATTTCATCTGGCATGCCAAGTAAGATATTTCGTATGTAGCGAATATCCCCATCGGACAGAGTCCGCACCTCAAAAAAATGTGTATGATAAATCCCCATGAATTGAATTCCTTCAACAGACCATTCGGATATTATACCGTTTAGCAAGGAAACATTAGGAGTATAGCTACATGCTTTCACCGAAGATACCCCCATATCCATGTAGTGGGCTTTGACAACATTATTATCCCCACCAATGATGCCACCGATCTCCGGTGGGGCATCTATTGCGACGTTTACGATCTCGTCAAAAATCTCTCTACACATACGCATTCTTATCTACCAACCATACTCATTGTTTTCCTAGAGTGCTTTACTCTACGAAAAGGCCGCCAAAACCCTCGATTTAACGGGATTCTGGCGGCTTTTTGACTACTTGGT
>CANROC010000026.1 GCA_947632175.1 uncultured Oscillospiraceae bacterium
TTTTGGGCGGTACTTCCACCGCCCAAAAATTTAATTTAGACAATCTCGCAAAAACCTCTTGACAAACCGTTCCCCGAGGGCACCGGCTACCGAGCGAGGACACGCTTTGCCAAGTTTTTTAACTTGCCGGAGCTTATGAAAATGTTCAAGGAGGTCGCGGACATCAAGACCGCTGACCAGCTCCACCTCCCCACGCCGGAGGTGGAGTACCACACCATAGCGGCCAAGCCCACGCAGCACCAGCAGGAGATGGTCAAGACCCTCTCAAAACGGGCCGAGCGTGTCCACGACGGCATCGACCCGCGCATCGACAATATGTTGAAGATAACCAGCGACGGTCGGAAGCTGGGGCTGGACCAGCGTATCATCAACCCGCTTTTGCCTGACGAACCGGGCACAAAGGTCAACCGCTGTGTTGAGAACGTCCTGCGATTCTGGCGGGACGGTGAAGCTGACCGGCTCACACAGCTTGTCTTTTGTGACATCTCTACCCCGCAAAGCTCGTCGGCCCCAAGAATCGCCGCGAAGGCCCCCGGAGGCGGTCTTTTCGCCGAGGTGGAGGAAGGGGCGGCCAAATCCGGCTTTACGATCTATGAGGACATCCGCCAAAAGCTCATCGCCGGAGGTATGCCAAAAGAACAGATAGCCTTCATCCACGACGCCAACACGGATGTAAAGAAAAAGGAGCTTTTCGCAAAAGTCCGCTCCGGCCAAGTCCGGGTCCTCATTGGGAGTACACAGAAGATGGGTGCCGGGACTAATGTTCAGGACCGGCTCATAGCGCTCCACGATTTGGATTGTCCCTGGCGTCCCCGTGACCTTACCCAGCGCAAGGGACGTATTGAGCGTCAAGGCAACCAAAATGAGCTTGTCCATGTCTGCCGGTATGTGACAGAGGGGACATTTGACGCCTATCTCTGGCAGACAGTGGAGAACAAGCAGAAATTCATCTCCCAAATCATGACCAGCAAATCCCCTGTCCGCTCCTGCGAGGACGTAGACGAGACGGCGCTTTCTTTCGCGGAGATAAAGGCTCTCTGCGCCGGAGATCCACGCATCAAGGAACGCATGGAGCTGGACGTTGAGGTGGCAAAGCTGAAGGTGATGAAGGCCGACCACCAGAGCAAGCATTTCAGTATGGAGGACCGCATCCTTAAATATTTCCCGGAAACCATTGAAAAATCGAAGGGGTACATTACGGGCTTCAAGAAGGATATGGAGACACTTGCGGCAAATCCTATGCCGGAAACGGGCTTCGTGGGTATGACCGTGCGGGGCGACCACCTCACCGATCTCGACAATGCCTACGCAGCCATATCTGACGCCTGCAAAGAGGTCACGACCACAGAGCCGGTAGAGATAGGTCTATACCGGGGGTTTACTATGTCCCTGCAATTTGATGGCTTTGAGCATCGTCTGACCCTCAAAGGCACCATGAGCTGTGATATAAAGTTGGGCGCGTCAGCCCACACCATGATTTCTCACATCGAGAAAGCCCTTGCGGAGCTGCCGGAACGTCTTGCTTCCGCCGAAGCGAGGCTTCAGGACCTTCACAACCAGCTTGAAGCTGCCAAGGTTGAGGTCAAAAAGCCTTTCCCCCTGGAAGCTGAGCTGAGCGAAAAGTCCATGCGTCTGGCACAGCTTGATATGGAACTCAACATCGACCGCCCACCTTCTATGGAAAATGAAGTTGCCCAAGCTCCCCGCGCCTCAGTTCTGAGCAAGCTCAAGGGCTACACCGCCCAAGAGAGCCCGGATCGTAAAATCGCCAAACCATCAAAGGAGGAAAGGTAAATGGACAAAGACAGCAAAATGACAGTCATCGTTGTGGAGCCGGGTTTGAGGCCGTATCTGAAAGACATACCGCCGGGGCTCAAATCCCTCCAGCGCGAGGTAGGCGGGAGAATTGAGGCCACCTTCCTTGAAAACGGCGTCTACGCAATCTCTGACGAATTTGCAAAGCTGACGGGCAAGCCCCTCAACCGCTCCCTACGGAATGGGACCGGCGAGGTCTATGACATCATCGCCGGGACCTTTCTTTTGGTGGGCGTGGAGGGAGAACACTATGCCTCTCTCCCCAACAATTTGATGAAAAAATATATATCTCTTTTTGAAACGGAGGAATGATGAACATGACAAATAAAGAACTCAATACAAAGCTCTACGAAAAGATGTCCGCCCAGCAGGACGAATACCGCAACTGGCTACTCCAGCAGCCCCCGGAGGAAATACTGAACCATACCTACGAGTACACCATCCGGGAGGACATTGTAATGGCTATGTCGTATTTGGATCTCCCCGACGATCAGGCCCAGGCGTTACTGGCCTCTCCCTCCCCGCTGGAGGACGTGTTTAAGGTCTACGACAATTTTGAGACGACCCACATGGATGCCATCCGTGAGAGCATCGAGGACCGGGCGCACACCCTCATCGAACAGCAGAAAGAGGAAATTCGTCAGACCCCCGTGTACCTCCACTCCGGCCCCTATGCCCGTGAGCACGGGGAGCTGGATGCCTACCGCAAATCCAATCATGTCAACGAAATGTGCCGGGACGCCATAGACAAATCCATCGGCGAACACTACGACGGCAGCTACCTGGGCGTCGATGCTGTCCGGGACGTGGTGGACACATTCGGCTTTGACCGTACTCTCTACATTCTGGCCAACACTGTCCATCACAAGGATTGGGATATGCGTTTCTCTCGCGGTAATCAGGAGTGGGCGGCGTCCCACCCGGCCTTCTCTGCCCCGGACGGGCCGGACCCCAACAAGGCCGCTTCCTATGTCTGCAACGCCCACTCCGGCCTTGTGGACCTCTTTCTCTCTGAGGTCCGGAGGGAGTATCTTCTGACCCAACCCCTCACGCCCACGGACATTGAGGCGGAGGCCAAGCGGCTTCTCTCCCAGCTCCAGTCCCTCCCGGAGCTTAACAGCCCCAGCGGGACGCACTTCATGGCGGAGGTGTCCCCCGGCTTCATGGCGCGGGCGAGCAGCCAAGACGTGGACGCCCTCTCCAAGTTCCTGCCCTTCAAGTCGTTGACACTCTCCCAGCTCAATGACCGCAAGGGCATCTTCGCTATGATTGCCGCCGACGAGGACCGTAACAAGCCCCTGCGCCGTCCCTCCGTCCGCTCCAAGCTGGACAAGTCCGATACGCCGCCCAAACCCAAAGCGCCGAAAAAGAAAAAGGAAATGGAGTTGTGATATGGCCCAAAAGCGACGACCTATTGAGCTGAAATTTCACGTCACCGAGGGAGAACGGGAGATCATCGCGCGGAAGATGGAGCTTGTCGGGACGAAATGCACGGCGGCCTATCTCCGCAAGATGGCCTTGGACGGATACACGCTGAAAATGGAGCTGCCGGAGCTTCAGGAGCTTGTGTCGCTCCTGCGTCGGTCCAGCGGCAATCTCAATCAGATAGCCAAGCGTGTCAACTCCACGGGCCGCATTTACGATACGGATATGGAAGAATTGCTCCAATCCCAGGAGCGGCTGTGGGCGGCGGCGAATGACTTGCTGGCCCGCCTCACACCGCTTAAATAATATTCTCCAAAAAAGCAGATGCCGTTCAAGTACGGCATCTGCTGATATATTTTACCCTGATTAGTACCTGAACAAATGATTCTCACATCTGTTCAGGTACTAAAGCGCCTCGCTCCCCCCGTACTGGTGGAGGGCCAGGGAGTTGCCAAAGTTAACGATTGGGATTGGGCTGCCGCATTGCGTAAGGGAAACGCTCCATGGTATTGCCATCGCATATTTCAAATTCTTCATTGTACCAGCGCAAGGTATTATAATTCTCCATTCCCGTAGCCGGTCCGCCCATAAGATACCGCTGCCCTTGATATACTATACCACATACAAAGCCATTAAATTTACTCTTATAAAGTCCCACCAATTGGGGAGCACCGCCGCAACTACGGATTTTGCTATTCATCAACGAATCGCAAAAACACTGATATATATTTCTGCTTGTCCCGCCTAAATCATTGTTCTGATATTTTTCAAGTAGGCTTTGGAATTCCTTTGCTCCGCTTCCATCCGCAAAAATAAGCGAAGACTTGGAATGATCATAATCAAGTTCTTCCCATGTGCATATATCAGAAGACTTCTTTAACTTATAGCGGTAGGCATGAAAAGTTTTATCCAAATCTCTGCTGATATGGTAGATTGAACCGTCACATTGTTCTGGATAAGCAGTGAAGTAGTTCTTAATTAGCTCAAAAGTATGTTGTACTCTTGTAAGACTGCTACTGTCAGTTTCAAATAGCAAAGCTAACTTATCTGAAGTTGAAAGCTGAGAGAAAATTTGAGTTGCAAAAACCACATCCCCGCAATAGCCAAAAATATCCGGGCTATTTTCTAAAGCAAGAAGTTTAGTTCCATAGTCAAAATGCCTTGGCATTGCACCCCAAGTAAATCTACTGTCACTCATCAAATAAGCAGAACTTGGGCCCTGGTGCTCTACTCCAATCCATCCTATAAGTACAGTCATTAAAACCACCATTAACATATTAACATAAAAGGGAGAAAAATGTAAGAGGAAAATTAAACATATAGTTTTTTTGAAAAAAGGATGTGATACCACGGCCACCACCCGTATCATCCCCATGCACATAGGCAAAGGCCGGACCGCCGCTCAGAGTTTTGCCGGCAGAATCGGCTACGGCGAAAACCCGGACAAGACAAATGGCGGAGAACTTATCTCCGCCTACGCCTGCGACCCCCACACGGCAGCGGCGGAGTTCGCCTTTGCCCGGAGCCAGTATGAGCGCGTCACCGGGCGGCAGGAGCAGAGCGACGTGATCGCCTACCAGGTGCGCCAGTCCTTCAAGCCCGGAGAGGTCACGCCGGAGGAGGCCAACAAAATTGGCTATGAGTTTGCCACCCGTTTTCTCAAAGGGCGTCATGTCTTCCTCGTCTGTACCCATGTGGACAAGGCCCACATCCACAACCACATCTATTGGAACGCCGTGGACCTGGACGGGAGCCGAAAGTTCCGGGATTTCCACCGTTCCGCCATGGCGGTCAGGAGGCTCAACGATCTCATTTGTACGGAGCATGAGCTGTCCGTCATAGAAAATCCCCAACGTCGCGGTAGGAGCTACAATAAGTGGCTCGGCTCAAATGCCAAGCCCTCCCACCGGGAGCTGCTCCGTGCCGCCGTTGACGCGGCTCTTGCCAAGAAGCCCCGTGACTTCGACGCGCTCCTAGCCCTCCTGCAAGCAGAGGGGTACACCGTCAAGAGGGGAAAAGAGCTGTCCTTCGGTCACAGAGATTTCAAGCGGAACATCCGCCTCGACACTCTGGGCGACGGCTACACCGAGGCGGAGCTGCGGGCCGTTATCTGCGGTCAAAGGGAACACCGGCCCCGACGCCGGACCGCCGTTCAGTTCCCCCGTCCCCAGGGCATCATCGACATCCAGCAAAAGCTCATGGAGGGCAAGGGCGAGGCTTACCGCCGCTGGGCCACGGTGGAGAATTTGAAGCGGATGGCGAAAACGAAGCTCTACCTGGACGAGCACGGTCTGACCTACGAGGATCTTTCGCGCCGCGCCTCCGAGCTGAAGGAAAAGGTGAAGGAGCTGTCCGAGAGGGCCAAGGCCACGCAGTCCCGGCTTGCGGAAATCAACGTCCTCAAAACCCACATTGTCAACTACTCCAAGACCCGCGACGTGTACGCCACCTATAAGAAATCCGGCTGGTCCAGGGCTTTCCTCGCCGAGCATGAGCCGGATATACTCATCCACCGGGCCGCAAAAAAAGCCTTTGACGACATGGGCGTCGGCAAGCTCCCCACGGTGAAATCTCTGCAAGCCGAGTTTGCCGCGCTCCTGACAGAGAAGCAGTCCTCCTACGCCCAGCTCACCGCTGTCCGAAAGGAGCTTCGGGAGTTGACTGTCCACAAGGCAAACTATGAGGAGCTCTTAAATCTCGCCGAGCGTGACGACGCAAAAAATCTCGCTCCGGCCCGGTCCTGACGGGCAGAAAAAAGCCCCTCCCCACGAAGGGGGAGAGGGGCGCAGCCGTGGGTGAAACCCACGTTAAAGGGGTTTGGGGATGGTGCCCCAACAAGCGTTTTGGGCAGTCTCCGCGAGAGCGGAAACTGCCCAAAATTTGCATCAAGGACCCTTGATGCCCCGCTTGCCAGAACTGAAAGGGGAATATTTCTTAAACTCTTGCGCTCACTTGACTATGTACTCGACAAGCCGCTCCATGATGGTCGCTACCTCGGCCCTGGTCGCCGTAGCTTCGGGGACGAGGGCATTGTTGCCCTTGCCCTGAACGATACCATTGGCGACGGCCCACTCCATGGCGTCCTCAGCCCAGCTTGCCACATCGCCTGAATCGTTGAAATCAGCAAGGCTTGTGGTATCGCCGGTATCCATGCCGAGGGCTTGGACATACCGATAGATCATCGTGACCATCTCCTGACGGGTCACGTTGTTGACCGGGGCGAAGATGCCGGGGGCCGTGCCCTCAATGACGTGGTTGACGCTGGCCCACTCCACAGCGTTGGTGTAGTAGACATTGTTGGGTACGTCGGTGAAGTCTGTGCCGCCGTCTGCCTCAACGCTGCTTTCAAGCCGCCAGAGAACGGTGGCAAGGTCGGCGCGGGTCATGTTGGCATTGGGTGAAAACTCCGTGGCGCTGGTCCCGACAAACAGCTCATGGCTGGAAACGAAGCTCACGGAGGAAGCAAACCATTCACCGTGAACGTCCTCGAAATTCTTGCTGTTGTTGACGACCTTGACCGTTGCGCAGCCGTCCAACACCACATAGGTCTTGCCGTTCTCAACGGTGGATTTGGGGATGATCGTCTCGGTGCCGTCAGCGTTCACCGCAACAGCGACCTCGCCGAATTTGAGGTCGAGCGCCGCCTTGATGCCCGCACCGTTCACCTTTTTGCCGTCCACAGCGACATCTACGGAAACAGCACCGCTTTTCTTTTCAGTAGTGACGGTGAGGTCGCCTTCGCCTATCTCCGCAAGCACCGCATTGGGAATAGTCACATCGGCGGCGGAGGTTTCCACACGGAGTGCCGCGTCTGTTTTCTCCACAATGTCGTTGACGGTCCCACCGGGGATAGTGACCTCCGACACGGAGGCGCTTTCGCTCACCTTCGGCGCGACTACCACGGTGTCGCTGTTATGCTCCACGGCCTGCTTGACGATCTCATCGCCAACCTCATCGGTGATCGTGGTACTGGCCTTGCCATCCGCCAGCGTAGCCTCCGGCCTTGCGGTGGTTTGCGTGGTGATCTCACTCTCGACCGTTACATTGTCTGTTGAGACAACGGGGTCTGTGGGCGTGCTGGGCTGTGCGCTGCCTCCGCCGCCTCCGCTGCTTATGACGGAGTATCTGGCAAATACGTTCATACTTGCGTTCACGACGGTGTTCGCGTTGACAGTATTACCGCTGCCGTCCTCCCAACGGGTAAATCTGTATCCCGGATGCTCGGGAGGTGTGGGCATCGTGCCGATGGACGCGCCCTTGTCCACAGTCCGGCGCTCAATAATTGTGCTGGATTCGTTGCCGTCTCTAAAGGTAACTGTATAGCTGACCTGGGGCTCCGGCTCCTGCTCGTTGGGGTCTTTAACATGAATGACGAAATAGGTTTCCAGAGGATTCCCCGAATCCGCGTCACGGTTCTTCAGCATCACGCCGATGTAGGCGTAGCCGGAAGCCAGGGCGGTGACATTGCCGTCCTTGTCCACTGTCGCCACTTCGGGGTTGTAGGAGGTCCAGACGAGCTCTTTGTCCTTATCCTGTGAGGGTATCGGGTCAAGGGCAACTTTGAGTGTGTCTGAATCGTCCTTTTCCATCTCGATCATGTGCCCTTCACGGCCGCCCTCGCTTGTACCCACATCAATGGTCCTCGCGGTGGTGGGAAGTGTTATAACGGCAAATCTGAGTGAGCCGTAAGGGTTGCCCTGCATGGCGTTTGCCGTGGCCGTGATGTACGCCACACCGGGTTCTTTGGCCGTGAAGGTTGCGCCGGTTTCCGTATATTTCAGCTCGCCCTCAACGCCGCTTTCGTGAGCCCAGATGAAGGGTCCGTACAATCCATCGGGGCGGGTGTACTCATGTACCTCGCGGTCACTGCCCGGATTATCCTCATCCACCACGCCGTCAGCGCGGATGATCATCTCGCTGGCGCTGCCGGAGGGACTGTACGGTATCGAGATATGACCGGTCGTAGGATCGTACTCAAACGCCTTCGTCCATGTGTTGAACTGCTCGATCTCGTTGCCATCGCCGGTGTAGCGGGTAAAGAGACGAATATGGTCGGGAAGAGCATACCCTTCTTCATTGATGAGATAGCCCTCCCATTTGCTGTCCACTCCGACAAAGGTCGGCCCGTCCAGCTTGAGGCCCGTGGCCTCCGTTGTGGGGTTTTTCGTGCTGGGGCTGGTAGCTCCTTCAGCCGTATAGAGGTGCACGGGGATGGTGTTATGGGCGTTGCTGTCGCGGTATCTGGCGACAAGCGTGGCCGTCTCGCCCTCTTGCACATATATCGTCTGCTCGCCGTCAAGGGACGTGCTGGAGAGGAGGCCGTCTACACTGTTATCCTCGTACAGGTCCTTCCAGTCAAACTCCATCGTTCTCTGGCAGCCGCCAGAGACAGAGCCATCGAGGTTCCTTGTGCCGCCCAGAGTGACTGTCAGGATACCGCCGCCGCTCAGATCCCCGGACACGATATGATTGCCGAGGGAATCGACCTTTATGGAGGCGTAGAGGTAGATCATACCCGTCATGGCGTCCGTGGTGTACTGGGCCACGTCGATGAGGGCCGTTTCACCGTATGTGTCGGCAGTACCGTCGTTTTCTTTTACCGACCAACTCACCAGGAGCCCGTCCGTACCTCCAAGGAGGACATTGGCCGGGGCCACATTCTGAATTTTGACGATAAGAGCTCCATCAGGACTCAGTCCGTTAAAGGTTCCCAGAGAGAGGTCGAAGCTCTCGACCTGAGTGGGCCGCTCACGAACAGCTATGACCACCTTCTCCATCGCGCCGTTGCCGTTTTTGACGGTAATGACCGTCTGGCCCTCGGCGATCGCCTCTACATGGCCGCTTTTCTGGGTGACGGTGGCCACGCCGGGATCTTCACTCGTAAATTCAAGCTCGCCTGTTGCGGAGTTGTCGATCACGCTGAAATCGAAGGTGTCACCCACATACATAAGGCCGGAGCTGGGAGTCACGGTCATGCCGGACTCAGGCTCGGTGCCGTCGGTGCTGACGCGGGTAACGAAGTCGCCCTCGTTTCCGGCGTAGTCCATGGCCTGAATGAGCAGGCCGCCGGTCCACTCGAACTCAAATTCCCATCCCGTCCCCTCGTAGGGGTTGTTGATCGTGACATCGGTCACATCCGCCACAAAGGTCCACTCCTGAACGGCGGCGTCATAGATCATCTGAGAGAATATGGCGCTGTTGTACGCGAAGTCAACGTCCTGTTCGCCGCTGTTCACATCCGTTCGGGTGGCCTGGGGAATGACCTCCACGCCGGCCAGCGCCGCATTGTCGGTGACGGTTCCGGTGATATACCGTCTGCCGTTGTCCGTGAAGCTGGATATAACGCCGTCCTTCAGGGTCGGGCGGCTCTTGTCGATGAGGATGTTAAACTCGATGATGTCCCCATCCATATTCATCTCATGGTCATTGAAGGTCGGCCACGTTTCAGGCTTTTCAAGGTCAATGTCCCAATAGTTTGTTACCTCCCGCCCGCTGAAGGTGGTGGTGCCCAGCGCCGAGTAGTCGCCCTCGCCGAAGCCGGCGATCTTAAAGGTGACGTTCGTCCCGTTGGGGATGGGGTCGCCTCTGCCGGTAAAGGTCCCGTTGGGACGGGCCGCGCCCATATTGGTTCCGTCCCAACTCTCCGTCATATACATGGCGGACATGGGCACCGGCGTACCGTAGTCGCCGGAGTACAGCGTCTTGGGCAGGAAGGGCTCCACATCGCGATAGTAGAGCTCACCTGTCACGGCGTTCCGAGCCTCCAGCACGATCACGCGAGTGTCTCTTAACTGATAGAGAAGGAAGTCGTTGACGCCCGACACAAGGCCATTGGGCGAGATAGCGATGTTCTCCTCGTGGTAGATCTCCTGGTCAGTCTCGGAGTGCTCATCGTAGGGGTTCTGGCCCAGGTTGATGAAGCCGTAGCCGTTGTAGAAGCCCACGACAGAGTTGGCCCATGTGTTTTCATTGTTCCAAAGGCTGCCGTCCGTGGTTTCGAGCCAGGTGTGCGCGTCAAAGATGGCGGGAGCCGTCCAGTCGCCAAGGTATCCCAGGAAGGGGAGGCCGATGTTGGGGTGGCCCTCGCTTTCAAGAATGACGAAGCCCTCGACGTAAATGCCGTTGGGGAACATATCTCTAAGCTCAGCGATCTCCTGTTCCGTGAGCTTGATGTCCACATGGACGCTCTGCGTACCGTTCTCACTGACTGTGACGGGGCCGATAGGAATTTCTCTCAAGATGCGGTCGGAGTCCAGCATCACATCGCGCTCTTTGCTGCCCTCAACGGCGGAGTTTGCCGCCTTGCCGGTTTCCGGGACCATGACAACGATGTTGCCTGAGTAGGTCACAGGACTGTTCGTGATGTTGTGGATAATGAAGTCGCCTTCAAACTCACCGGTCCATTCATAGTCGTCGCTGAACTCCAGCTTGCCCACAAGCTGGTCGTCTACGGTGATGTAGGCCGGAGTGGTCACGGCGTTGCCCACATTCGCCAGACCAGCGCCCTGATAACGGGGGGAGTAATAGGCTTTGCCCTCAGTCTGAGGAACAGCGGTGCTGACAAGGAGGGCGTTGGTGATCTCGTCCTCCATATTGAACTTTTCGTCTATCTCACCGTTGAGAATACTGTTTCGCACATACTGGCGCACCAGCGCGGCCATACCTGTCATATGGGGCGCGGCCATGGACGTACCGCTCATCATGGAGTAGCCGCCCACGTAGTCCGTGTAGGTGCCCACCTTGCTGTCATAGGGGTATGTATAATCGAATACGGAGGACCAGATGTTGCCGCCAGGGGCGGTGATGTCAGGCTTGAGCTCCAAACCGGGGCCGGCGCCCCAGGAGCTGAAGGAGCTCATCTTGCCGCCTTCGGCCTCATCGTCCACAAGTTTGTCCTCCTGCTCCACCTCAGTGAGGAACGCGCCGCCGTTTTCCGCAGCCTTCCGCATGGCCTCGCCGGTCTTGCCGGAGACGAACGCGGAGGTCAGCGCCGTGCCCTCAACGCTCATGGCTATGAGGCTGTCGCTGTTGGGGTCGGAGTCGTAGATGAACACGGCCAGAACGCCGCCGTCGTGACGATTGCCGTCCTCGTCGGTGTAGCTCCATGCGTACTGCATAGCGTTGTTGATCTTGTCCACAAAGGACAAAAGCTCGCCGTTCTTCTCGTTATCGCCGCCGCGCTTGACAAGGGCGATACCTGTCTTGCCCTCATTTCCCTGCGAGCCCTGCTGGAGGAATCCGGCGTTTTCAAAATCTGATGTGTTGCCGATGCCGGCGGGGATGATGGGCACACCGCCTTCCTCTTCAAATCGCGCGATCATCTCAGGGGAGAACAGATACCGCACGGACTCATAGAATGGGTCGTTGAAGCCCGCGCCATAGGTCGTTCCCTTGCTGTCCGCCCAATCCAGATAGCTCAGAGCCGTGACGTGGTTGTTGATGGAGGCCACAGCCATATTGGAGCTGTAAATGGCCGGGGAGCTCATCATGGAAGTCTCCGGATCGGTAGTCAGGTTGTGGCTGTCGTAGTTGGTGTTGGTGGTGGAGTTGCCGCTGTTGCCGGCGGAGGTCATAAGAATGACACCGGCCGCCTCCAGGTCATGGTAATACTCCATGGTGCCGCTCTCATCTTCCTCGAAGCCGTTATCTGAGCCGTAGCTCATGTTGATAACGTCCGCGCCCAAAATAAGAGCGTCCTCCAGCGCGTAGGCGAAGCTCAGCTCGGAGGCGCCGGAGCCGGAGTCGTCGAACACCTTCATCATCAAAAGCTGCGCGTCCGGGGCGATGCCGGAGAATTTGACCTCGCCCTCCTCCGTCTTTGCATAGCCGAGAATCGTGCCGGAGACGTGTGTGCCGTGGTCGCTGCCGTTATTGCCGGGGTACACGTTCAGGTCGCCGTAGGCCAGCTCGTAGGTTTCCGGGTCGATGGTCCCCGCGTAGTCGAAAGCATAGGGAACCTTCAAATTCTTATAGAAGCCGGTGGTGGGGATCTGTCCTTTGATAAGTTTCTTTGTCGTTACGTCGAGATGCTCGATTGCGGCTTTGATCTCATCCTCGCTCCACTCGACAAAGCCGCTCGGATCGGTGCTCTTAAAGGAATTTTCGGTAAACGCCTCATGGGTGTGACGGATCTTTGTAATGTTCGTGCCGAGCTGGCCTTTATGGGGGTTGGGCTCCATTTTGCCCGTAGAAGCGTCATAACGCTCATCGCTCGTGTCGATCTCATTCGGATCCCAGTAAGTGCTGTACTGGAGGTCAAGTCCCGTATCCAGCACGGCCACGACCATGCCCTTGCCGGTCCAGCCCTCGTTCCATGCCTCTTGTAGGCCAATCATATCGTAGCTGTGGCTCTCGTACTCTCCGGTGCCGAGGCTGGTCCCCACGGCCACGGGGTCAGGGGCGGCAAAAACATGGGACTCATACGCCTGGTCTACACCTTCAAGCATACGGATATCGTCCAGGTCGCCGTATCTCACCTTGACAAAGAAGCCGTTGAACAGTGTGACCATCTGTGCCACGGGAGTAAGTCCCGCGTCGCCGGTGATGCCCCGGATTGCCTCCAGAACCGGCTCCTGCGCCGCCATAAGCTCCGCGTCCCGGCCTTCATCAAAGGCGTCCTGGAAGAACTTCGCTCTGGAAGCTCCGTCGCCGCTACCCTGGGCCTCAATAAAGAGGTCGATAAGGGAGGGCGCGGTCAGAGTAACGACCGCCAGTATATCCTCATTTTCATCGTGTCTCGCTGTACCGCGTGTCTCGCCGGTACTCTCAACGGTTTCAGGAGGGTCAATTTCCTCCGCTGGAAGCTGGGTGTAATCTTTCCCAGTCTCCGATGAGGCTCCGGCAGCCAGCGCAGTCGGCATAAGTCCAATGACCATGCACAACGCCAGCATCAGTGCCAGGATTTTCTTCATTACTTTATCTTCCTTTCATAATCGCGCACAGGGCAGTACGCTACGGGCGATTGCCGTCCGTGGCGCACTGCCCTTAGGTTTACGCAAACAGGATCATATTCAGAATTCCTCTACTCGTTCCATTATGCGTGTGAGGATGGTCGCCAGCTCCGCACGGGTCGCGGTCGCCCTGGGAGCGAGTTTGTCATCTCCTCTGCCCACCATGATGCCAGTCTCGACAGCCCATTCGATGGCGTCCACGGCCCAACTGTCAACTTCATTCGCGTCGGCAAATGCCGCTGTTTGATTACCGCTGACCTTGGGGGAGCCCACAAACCGATAGAGCATAGTGACGATTTCCTCACGGGTTAGGGCCTCGAAGGGCCTCGTCCCATCGGACACGCCCTCTCTGACGGCCCACTCCATGCCGGGGACATACCATGCCTTACCGGGCTCATCCAGACCGGGCGCATGGTTGCGGCGGGCCAGAATGGTCATGAGCATCGCACGGGTTGCAGTCTCGTCAGGGGAGAAGGTGCGCTCACCTGTGCCGTTCATCATGCCGAAGTTGGAGACAACAGCCACGTTATCGTGATACCATGCCTTATCCGCAACGTCAATGTACCAATCGGAGGCGTCCATAAACTCCGCCGTGACGTTGACGCCGCCGGCGGGCATCTCAAAGCTGAATGTTCCGTCGCCGTTGTTCTTGACTTCAATGGCATTGCCATTCTTGTCGGTGACAACGACCTTGCTCGTGATGTAGCCGCTGTCAGGATTGGGCAGGACCGTGACGGTATCGCCGGAGGCCGCCTTGTCCACATCGGTGTCCACACCGCCGTGGGCGGGACGCTGCGCGGGAGTCGGGGCATCAACCGGGTTCGTGGCGCTGACGGTGCCAGTGCCGGAGCCGGTGCCGGTTCCGCTGCCAGAGCCGGGGTTGCTGGGGATGTAACCGCCGCCGCCCGTGCCGGAGTTCCTGGGTTTCCACTGAGCGACCAGCTCAATGGAGATGATCGTCTCGTTAGCCGTGGCCTGATTGACCGTGATCTGATAGCCCGGCTGATAGATCTCATCGTGTGGATCGCTGAACGTCTTGCCGTCACGCACACCCTTCACGGTGTACTTCCAACCGGCAAAGGTGGGATTGACGCTGGTGCCGACGTAATCACAAGACGGGAAGGTGTATGTCTTGCTCGTCTCGTTCCACGCGATCTTCACCTCATCGGAGCTCATGGAGCCCGTTCCGCCGCCGCCACGGAAGTAAACCTTGACTACGGTGTCGGGGATGTTCTTCCACACGGCCTTGACGGTGATCTTGCCGTCCCTGATGTCGCTCTGCTTTATCGTGTAGATCGAGTTGGGGGACACCTGCTTGCCGTTGATGGTCCAATAGCTGAACTGCATCCCCTCCGGAGCCTCAAAGTTGCACTCACCGACCTCCACGGTCCATTCGGCGTTTTCGTTGTCCTTTTCGACCCTGTGGATCAGCGTTGGCATATCGTTTTCGCCCGCCTCGTCTCCGCCGTTGGCATCAAACTCAAGCTGCCATGTCTCCACCTTGTCCTTGGTGGTCCATGTCGCCGTGATGGTCATGCTCTCGGTGGGCCGGAAGGCTTCGGTCTGTCCGGCATCGGCCTCCTCGTTCACGATGAAGTCCGTGCCGAAGGTCCAGTTGAGGAACTCCACGTTTTCGGGTATGTTCCAACCAAACGTACTGGCTATCTCAGCCTTGGTTGTGGGCAGGGTAACTGTACGCACCTGAGAGTCCTTGGACAGGACTTGCGCGGAGTCGCTCCCGGTCACTTCGTTGCCGGGGCCAGGGCTGACGGTGTAGTGGATGTCCACCAGCGGGATAGCCTCCCACTGGGCAATGAAGGTAACGTCGTTGGGATACTCGGCAACAAATTCGGACGTAGTAACATTCGTGTTATAAAGTTTCCCGGAGTTGTCGCCCTCAATCTTCCACCCGGTAAACTTCCAGCCCTCATCGGGCTCAATGCCGCACTCATTGGCATCGGGGAGCATCAGGAGAGCCGGGTTATAATTCCCGCTCACATCCTGATTGTAATACAGGCTATGGGTATATGGTCCGCCGGTGCCGTGATCACCCGGCATAAAGACTGCGGTTATCTCGTAGTCCGTTGAATCCTGCACCCAATCGGCGTAGATGACCATTTCCAGTTCTTTGTCGCCCGTTTCGGAGTCATACCTGACCGTGATAGCGCCGTCCTCGCCCATCTCGATGGGATTACCCAACTCGTCTACCCATCTGCTGAAGTGGTAGTTATCCCTCACATAATAGGTCTTGGGGATGTAGAGACTGAGCTCCTCATTTAACACCGCCTTGGCGGTGACGGTCATGGGGTGGTTAATGACAGGCGTATGCCAAAGGTCCGCCGGGGGAGGATCGTCCACTGGCCCATCGTAAACGACATCTTCCGCGCCGGGCATGAGAGTGACGGTCAGAGAATATGTATCCGCCACCTTCCAACGCGCCTCGATAATGGGTTCGGGGTTGTTCTTATTGGGTGTGAAGGGGTATGTTCCGTCAGTATGCTTGTTCAGCTTGGTGTAGGAGTTCGTATCCTCCACATGATTTCCGCTGGCGTCCTGATTCACATACCATCCATCGAAGGTGAGCCACTTGGGGATGGTCCAGCCGAAGGGGTTGCCCTCGGAGCCGTCGAAGCCGTGGCCATTGCCCTCTTCGCCGTCACCGGGGTCGGTACTCTCGACCTGCTGACTGTCCGTGGGGACCATCTTTGCATCTGCGGGGAGGTTGTAGGTCGCAATAGCATTGTCGCTGCTGCCGGTCCTTGGCAGGGCCGTGTTGTAATCAGGATTGTTTGTCTGTGTGTTCTCCTGCTTCACGAAATCGTAACCGACAACATATATATCCCCGTTGTTGGACTTTATCGTCACAGGGACGGTGCCGTAGACGGTCCGCACCGTGACTTCCACATCGCCGGTGATCTTTTGTCCCGGAATCGTCAGCTTGCCGGTGATCTTGTTGTAGCTGTACTCGGACGATTTCAGGATAACTTTCCTGACGGACACGGTGATGTTGTCCGGCAGCGCGTATCCGAAGCCGGGGATCAGCTCCAGATTCAGCGTTTCTTTCTCCGAAATCGTCTCGATCCCGTTGGTAGTAAGGCCGTTATCGGCATTCACTGTCACCGTGAAGGTCCGCTGTTCCGCGATGGTGACTTTTACGGTGTAGTCATTCTCGCCGATCTTGAATTTATAGGTCTTTGTGCCCTCGCCGGTGGCCTCCTGGAATGTGGCTGTCGCGCCGTTCTTAGTGGTGATGGTGATGCCGTTGCCGTCCGTCTCGCCGGGGAGCACGGAGCCGTAGGGAAGCGTAATGCTCCACTCCCTCTCTCCCGTGTGGGAGGCCGTGTAGCCGGTAACTCTCACGCTCGTCACCACATCATCGGCCTCGGTGCACTTGGCGCTTACGGTCACGTTATCCGTCACCGCGAAGGAATATTCCCCGTTGTTCATCAGCGCGGAAACATCTTCGCCGCCCACCGTCAGGCTCGATACATCGCAGCCCGAATTGGGCTTCACCGTCACGGTGACAGTCTCTCCGGCGTTGTATTCGTTTGCAGCCTTTTGCGGAGAGAGCGTGATCGTTCCGTTTGTGCACTCACCAACTGTCACGGTGAACGTCGGGATTTCCTCGATCACCAGTTGGAAATCGTGGTCATAGAAGGAGATAAGCTGCCCGTAGTTATCGCCGAAATCGGTGTTTGTCAGATCCGCGAGGCTCTGCCCCGGCTCGATCTTTGTTTCACCGTCCATCAACCAATACCATTTCCACGAGGTGGGGATCGTCCAGCCGAGGGCATCGGGCGAGGCTACGTTCACAAATCCGACCTGAGCGCTGCCATCTTCCGTTTTTTCCACAACGCCCGTACCGTAGGAAGTCATGGAAATATTCTCGCCCACAAAGCCGCCGTTCTCACCTGTCGGCACCTTGAAATTATGGGTGATCGGAACGCCGCCGCCATCAAGCACGATGCAGAATTTTTCCGTTTTCTTCCGGCCGACTGAGCTGCTGTTCCCCCATGTCACCTCAAACCAATACTCGCGGTTCGGCTTGGTGGGGTCTACCGCAAAATAAAACGTGTTGTTGGCGTCTTTATATGCGGATTTGTCCATATAGTTATAATTGGTATTGAGCCCGATACAGCTCGAAGTCACCATCACGCCGTCCCCATCCGAAACCTTGAGCGTGACCATGCGCGTATTGTACCAAATTATATCTGCGGGCTCCATAACGAGGCCGAGATAATACCCAAAGGTCGGTGAGGTGGGGTTTTGTTCGGATTCTGACGGCTTGACACTGGCAAACATATGGAGATTTTGCGCCGTAAATGTGTACTTGACATATTCGTCCTCCGTGCCCTTGTTGATGATCTCCGGCTCCGAGAGGGAATAATTTTCGACCATGCGGTGCTGGGAATCTGCGTCGGAATTGTCGTACTTGTACTTCCCGGTATAAGCATAAGCGTTCACCGAAGGGGCATCATAAAGCGTGCCCACACGCAGATTCGTGATAAAGTCCGCCTGTTCAAATGTGGCGTTGACCGTCACGTTTGACGCCGGCATGATAAAGGTGATCAGAGAAATGCCGCTCCTGTCAAAGTTGACCGCGCTTCTCTCATTACCTGTCACGTAGATATAGATTGATTTCAGCTCATACCCTCGATTAGGGGATATGGTCAGTGTGACAGTATCTCCCTCGTAGGCTTCCTTTGGGTTAGGAATTATACTTCCGTTTGTTATTGAGGAAGAAATGTTTACAGTATATTTTTGCCGCTGCTTAAATTTTACTGTTACGGTGACGTTGCCTGCGGGCATGACAAAGGAACGGGTATCTCCGTCACCACTGACATCGACACTCGTATTATCGTTGTATGTAGCTGTTACACTCTCAATAACATATCCGTCTGCGGGGGATATCTTTAATTGGACTTCAGCGCCCTCTCGAACATCTTTATTCGGAGTTGCCGTTACGCTTCCGCCCACATTCCCATCTATAATTATAGTAACCGCATACGCCTGTTCATAAGTTATAGTAATAGTGACCTCATCATCTGGCATAATGAAGGTCCACTCATTCTCAGCACCGGCGACCGGCGTGAGATCAAGACTTTCTCCACCGTTGTGAGTTGCCACGACCGATTTCACTGCATATCCATCATTAGGTGTGACTTTTACGGTTACTTCAACACCGGAAGCCTCATTAGAGGGAACTTCTACGCTTCCATTATTGGGTTCGTTTATGACAACAATATTAGCCCCGGAGGCTTTGGAAAATTTAGGGGTTAAACTATAACTACCCGCCGTAGAAGGACCCGTAAAGACGTTCGTATCATTGTTAAATACACTTGAATTGGAAGATTCGTATCCATCAAAATTCTGTCCAGATTGATTTGCTTGGATAAAATCTTTAGGGGTGATTTCAGAGCCGTTCGCCACATAAAGGAACGGTGCTCCATTAGTTGCTTTTGGGAAATTATCACTTTTTGAGCTTGAATAAGTCCATGCATCGCCTAATTCAAATTTCACCAGCGAGCATTGCAAGACACTACTTGCATCAATATTTCCCCCATTGTGAGTTATTCTTGCTGCAACAGGTCTAGTTGTTCCGCCGGTAAAAACCGTACTCTTTGCTTGGAATACACTTGGGGTATTACTCCCAATCACGCCGGCAATCCAAAAAACGTGCCCACCGGCGGTATATTGATCATATTTATCACCGCAATCACTCTTATACACTGAAACCGCATTATTTGCATAAATTTGTGCCGAAGTTGTAGCAGCTGCGGTCCTCGCAAACTTAATTGTATCTCCATCTGATAAGTCGCCATCTACAACCAACCATGTAATATTCCAGCAACCATCAGGTATAGTAATTGATACGTCAGAAAGGCCAGCCTGAGACAAGGCGGCGGTAATCGCCGCAATTGCCGAGTCGCTATAAGGGGAAAAGCCAAACCCAGCAATTGTGGGATTACCGTCAGATGTTGTACTTTCAGCGCTTAAGGCGTTCACGCCCCAGCGCGGGGCCGAAGCCCCGACTGGCCTTATGCGAAAAAATCTGCTTGCGCGGAGAAGTCCCAATTAGCTACAAGTGTTATACTCGCGCTAACATCAATCGGGTCACCGGGATAATAATCCACCTCGCCATCGTCAATTGTCCAATAGACAAATTCCATGCCTTCAGGTGCAGTGAAAGTGCACTCAGGAAGTATGTAAGTCGCGGTGGGAGTGGTGCTCTCAATAACGTCGGGTGCCATTTCGCCGGAGCCGCCATTGGCATCGAAAGACACCATGTAATAATATGTGATGGGCCTCCAGTGAGCGGTCACAGTGACATCAGAAGAAATGTTCACGACGTCACGCGGCTGATACGTGCCCTCAAACCCGCTGACGGTCCAATAGGCGAACTCCATGCCCGCAGGAGCGGTAAATTCATTGGAGGGCAGGACATAGGGATAGCTGGTCCTCTCCGTGTAGACGACCACCGGCTCCATCTCTCCGGTTCCTCCGCCCGCGTCAAAGGAGATCGTGAACTGCGTGGCAGTACCGTAGTCCCACATAGCCACGATAGTCATATCGGTGGCTATCGCAAAAGTATTGCTCAGATACACCGATGTGTCATTGGCATTGACCCAACCGAGAAGAACGGCATCCTCGGGGATGGTCCAGCCGAGGTCCTCACGAACCGCCGCGGCGCTTGCGGGAAGCGTGACGGTGGACCCCACAGCATAAGTTTTATAAACCATCCTGTTGTCATCGCTGCTCAGAGTGCCCGCCTCAAAGCCGATGGTGTAGGGACCTGTGCCCTCATCGCGCCACGTTGCGGTGAATGTCATATCGCTGTTGGCGGTCAGAACTTCTCCGTTGTGATAAACCGTTCCGTCGCTTCCAAGCCATCCGGCAAACTCCTTGCCCTCGGGCATGGTTTCAAACACGGCGTTGTATCTGATTGTCTCGCCTTCTTCATCTACAACAATGCGTTCATCGGTAACATTGGGGAGGTCAACATTGTACTCCACGTTGCGGAGCACCGTGGCAACGAGGTTGCCGTTTACAGTCTGATACCCGGTAACGTCGTCGCGGAATGTGGCTCCCTCGCCGGGATAGATCGTTATCTGCCAATACTCCCTTGCAGGCTCATCCTTTTCCCAGATAACGTAGAGATTCGTGTCCTCGTTCAGCACGATGGGCATGGGAAGGCCCTCTGTGGCGTCCTCATCGGTATTCCACCCGATGCTGTGATACCCTACCATGGCGAAGGGGTTCTCGCTGGGTCCGTAGTATTCGGAGCCCTTTGTAAACTCACCGCCGCTGACAGGCTCGCCGGGAACGGCAACGCCGTCCGCCTTGCCGGGATACAGCGTCACAGTGACGGTTTCAGCGGTTTCGCCGCTCCAAATAGCGGTGTAGGTTTCTCCGTCATGGGGTTCAAAGGAGATGGTGCGCCCGGTGAGCTCGCCAGTCTCAGGGTCGGTGCCCTCAGGAATAGCGGTGCCATTGTTGTAGGTCCAATGGTCGAACTCGATACCGCTGGGGATGGTCCAGCCAAACTCGTACTCGATGCCATCATCCGTAGTGGGCAGAGTGATCTCACCGACATACTGCGAAGGGATGGGGCCCCTGGTGATATCCGGGTTGGTGTCCTCGGTCTTTATGGTCCCGGCAGAAATGATGTATGTCACGGTGGTCTGCTCGATGTAGTTGGCGAGGAACGTCACGTCACCGTCAATAATGCGCGAAACGTCATAGCCAATATCATACATGGTATTGCTTTCATCGTCCTTGACGGACCAGCCCTGAAACGCCAAATTCTCAGGGTCGCTCCTGAAGCCAAGGGTGGCGGGGTCGGGAAGCAGGAAAGCTTCACCCTCGGTATAAACAGCCGTGGGATATCCGCCCTCCCCGGTGTAAACGCAGTTTTCGCCGGGTTCAAAGGTCACGGTGTAGTCAGCGTTCTCCGCAGCCATGGCGCTCATGGGGAGCAGAGAGCAAACCATCATCAGCGCCAAAACAACGCTCATGATCTTGTTGAACTTCTTTGACATGGTATTTTCCTCCTTAATGTAATAAAGTATTTGCCCAAAAAACAGGTTCACGAACAGGTTTTGTCGGGGGGATGCACCCCCGGCTTGGCCCTGTCAGGCCATCCGCATTGTGTTTTCATGGACCGCCGAATCGAGACTCCGGCCGCCCGTGAATGTTGAGGGTTCACGGCGGGAGAGCCCGCTGGTCCTCGCACATAATTCCGCTTTCCATGAACTCACGCCTCCCTTCCAAAATCACGCGGTCACTTTGGTGGGTTTTGTACCTTCTTTCGCTGGGGATATATTGCTCGGTCCCGATGGGGAGGACCCCTTCGGTCCCGGTCAACACGTAAAAAACAGGCGCTCTACGACTTCCTTTCCGCACCGTCGCAGAACGTCCTCGTTTATGACAGCTCCGCTTTTCGGGTTGACCGTTCAGCGCGGGAATCAAAACATTAGAGCTTGGCCCGTCCGTTTCCTCCTTTCACAGGCCAATAATCACATAATTTCGCTTATGCCGTAAAACCGTTTTTCGTCCTGCAAATTATTCCAGAAACAGCCCTAAATCTCCGCAAATAAGGCCGCATTGAGCTAAGACCGCCGAAAGTTTAATTTTCGCGGCCTGCAATTTTGTGTATTTTTTTACATTTTGGCTATTTACTTTTTGGCTTGGCGGTGGTAGAATTACGCATATTGGGAAATCATATCCTGATTGCGCTTAATCGGTATGTACGAGAGTATATGCAGAAGCGAAATTATGTCCTTAATCTCACAAGCCCCAACCCGTCGAGGACTCTGGCGTGTTCCGCGCCCGTGGAAATGAGGTATATCCTCGTCGTGTCCACGCTGGAGTGGCCCAGCACATCCGCAAGCATTGCGATGTTCTTCGTGGCCCGGTAGAACACCCGCGCGAACAGGTGCCGGAGATTGTGAGGGAACACTTTGCGAGGGTCCACCCTCGCTTTTTTGCACACCGCTTTCATCTCCGCCCATATCTGCCTCCGGGTGATGGGCTTGCCGCTTCGGGTGAGGAATATCTCGCCCGAGGCGATTTTTTGTTTCTTCGCGTATTTTCTGAGCTTCCGGCACAGCTTCCCGGGTATGAGGATGGTCCTGATCTTCCCCTTCATCCGTATATCCGCCCTCCCCACGCTGACGGCCTCCGCCGTGATGTAGGAAAGCTCGCTGACCCGGATGCCCGTGGCGCATATCGTCTCCATGATGAGCCCGATGCGCCGGGGGGCAGCGTCGATGAGCCGCTCATATTCCGCTTGGCTCAGCTCCCGTTCCTCGTCCCGGAAAACTCTCTGCTGGACCTGGAGGTGCTTGACCTTGCACTCCGGCCGCCCGATGAACTCCAGAAATCGGTTCACTCCCGACACCATGGAATTGACGGAGCTGGCCGTCAGCTTCGTGAGCAGCCCGTCCCTCCACGCCGCCACACTCTCCCGCGTAAGCTCCCGCCCCGCGTTCTCATTCAAAAATCTTTGCACATCCCTTGCGTATTTCTCAATAGTCGCACCGCTTCTTTCTTCTCTTTCAAGCTCCGCCAAAAAGCTCATAACCGCAGCCTCGTTTTTCATCGCTGTTCCTCCAGTTGTTTAAAAGGTACAGTTATTATACCCGGATAGCGTGAAGTTACGGATCGAGCCGGAGGTCTTGTTTTCCTCCTGATGTGTTACGATTCAACCGAGTTTTCCATAAAATTCTAATTTTTTCTTATCCTCTCCTTTTGTTCGACAAGTTTTTCAGTTTTCAGGGTCTATACTGGGTCGCATTACACAAACCGGCTGGATTGGACAAAATAGAATTGCGGTTTGCAAGTGCTTTTCCGACTATTTTTGATAGCTGAGGTGATAGCTTTCCAAGCTCCGTTTAGCTTGGCAGTCCTTTATCCAGACAGCGCCATTGGGCTTCTGACCAGCCGATTTTACCCATGGGTAGGGTAAATTCGGCGCTTTTTTGTTTTTGAACTGAATAGAGACGCCTGAGTTGCAATAGGGCGAAGGATCGCGCTTTAGCGGTTTTCATGGTTACATGGAAACTGTGACAAAGTAAGTACCCTTTGACCCCTGTGCCCGAAAACGGGCGTCCCCAACCGGTCTGCGTGTGCTTCTTGTCACGCAGACCTTTTTTATCCTTCGCTCCGCGTCTCCCGGAGAAAGGATAAAAAATGGTCGCCCAGTGGCAGTGTTACATAGCGAAGTACCCGTAGTCTCCCTCGTTTTCCCAAAACGAAAACGAAAGGAGATTACATAGGTGAAACCGCCAAAACCCCCTGCGGACTTTGATTACGACCTTTGGACCACAAAGGACGGGAAACGGATGGTCCGCGTCAAGTCCACCGGCGAGACGTGCGAGGTGGACGCCGACACATTCCGCCTCCTTCGCGCGGAGGAAAAGGCCCTCCGGCGCTCTGTCGCGGCAAACGACACCGCGCCGCTGTCAACCGACCTGCGCCCCGTCGAGGTCGAGGATGCGGAGAGCGGCTGGCTCATCGACCCCACGAATTTAGAGGACTCCGTAACGGGCAAGCTCGCGCTGTCCCTGTTCATCGCGGCGCTCACGCCGTACCAGCGTGACATATTCGAGAAATGTATGCTGGACGGTATGACCCTCACAGATTACAGCAAGCGCCGGGGCGTTGATGTTACCGCCATCCGAAACGCCAAGAGGCTGATACAGAAAAAAGCGAAAAAATTCCTTGATTGAAAGACCTGATGGGGGCGGTGCCGCCGCCCCCATCAGTGAGTATTGTCCACATCAATAATATGTAACAACAACCTCTTAGCGTTACTATAAGTTCTTGCCGCTCCGCCCTCGCTGTGCGTCACGTAGCACACAGCGTGGGCGGAGTTTGCTACGAGATACTTGTTACGCTCCACGATAGCCCGTCTGAAGCTGAACGCCCCCAGCTCCTGGGGGTAGATCACATCGTCAAACAACTCCCGCCCTTTGATGTTGAAGGAAGGATACGGAATGACAAGATGGAGGGATATTGCCGGATATGTCTTTTTCAATTCGTGTGCCTCCTGGGCGCACATCATATCGAACTGGCCCATTCCGCCGTCAAGGAAGTCTGTGACGCCCCATTTCTCTATAAGCTCGACGAGCCGCTCCCGGACGGCCCTTGGGTCAGCGTCACAAACCCTGTGGCCTATAAAGGTCGCTGTGGTTTCTCTGTTCATGCTGGTTCCTCCTTCAAAAAGTTATAGATGGTATTATAACAGAAAAGCCGAGAAAAGCAACGCTATTTGTATTTTTATCTCCTGAATAGTGTGTGTATTTGAGGGGCCATATCAGATATACTATCCGTATCACAATGCTACAAGCAGGAGGTGTTGGCATGGAATTTGAGTCTGTCGGACGGAACATCCGCAAATTTCGGAAGGAGCGGCATCTGCGTCTGGAACAGCTTGCGGAAATGACGGGCCTGAGTACAAATTACGTCGGCTCCATAGAGCGCGGTGAGAAAGTGCCGTCCTTTGAATCGTTCATCACCATCATCAACGCCCTGGACGTATCGGCGGATATGGTTCTGACCGATGTGGTAAAGGCCGACTACAAGGTCAATACGTCCCTGCTCGTGGACAGGATAGATGGGCTGCCAAACGCCAAAAAGCTGATGGTGTGTGATGTTATTGACACCCTCCTTCGGCACATTTCAGAATGTAACTAAAACGGGAGACTTCCAAAAAAGCGGAAGTCTCCCGTTGTTTTTTTGCCGATTTAACACGCTATCTCGCTGCCAGTTTTTGGGCCGTGTGTTGACATGACGGCCGGAGCTTTGTTAAGATGGGGGAAAAAGAGTCCCCCACATGGGGGCGAAGGGAGATACGTGAGATGGAATTTACGCTGAACGTGCCAACGCCGGGAGCCATGACATATGTGTCGAGAAGCATCCCGTCTGTGACGGTGGAACAGCGGGAGAGGGCTTTGAAGGCCACCCACTACAACGAGTTTGCCTTCCCCGCCGGGATGCTGACGGTGGATATGCTGTCCGACTCCGGCACCACGGCCATGACGGACCTGCAGTGGGCGTCCATGTTCCTGGGCGACGAGTCCTACGGGCGCAACAAGGGGTACTATGTCCTGTTAGAGGCGTTCCGGGACATCTTCGAGCGCGGCGGGGAGCGAAATTGGAAAAAGTCCATCGACCTCATCCGCACGGGCTGCACGGACATTGACAAAATGATGGACGAGCTCTATCTGTGCGAATACGAGGGCGGGCTTTTCAACGGCGGGGCAAAACAGCTTGAGCGGCCCAACGCCTTCATCATCCAGCAGGGGCGGGCGGCGGAGTCGGTGCTCTTTGAGCTGGTGCGCTCCATCATGGGCAAGCGCCACCCCGGTCACGTCTTTACCATCCCCTCCAACGGGCATTTTGACACCACCGAGGGCAACATCAAGCAGATGGGGTCCATCCCGCGAAACCTCTACAACAAGGAGCTGCTCTACGAGGTCCCGGAGGGCGGCAAGTACGCGCGCAACCCCTTCAAGGGGGACATGGACGTGGTGAAGCTGCGTCAGCTCATCGAGGCCGTGGGCCCGGAGAACGTGCCCCTCATCTACACCACCATCACCAACAACACCGTCTGCGGTCAGCCCGTCTCCATGCGGTCCATCCGGGAGACGGCGAAAATCGCGGCAGAGTACGACATCCCCTTCATGTTCGACGCCGCCCGCTGGGCGGAGAACGCCTGCTTCATAAAGCTCAACGAGCCGGGGTATGAGGACAAGTCCATCGCCGAGATTGCCACGGAGATGTTTTCCTATTGCGACGGCTTCACCATGAGCGCAAAAAAGAACGGCCACGCCAACATGGGCGGTATGCTGGCCTTTAGGGACCGGGGCCGCTTCTGGCGCAAATTCTCCGACTTCAACCCGGACGGCAGCGTGAAAACCGATGTGGGTGTTCTGTTGAAGGTCAAGCAGATCTCCAGCTACGGCAATGACTCCTACGGCGGGATGTCTGGCCGGGACATCATGGCTCTGGCGGCGGGATTATATGAGGAATGTGATTTCAATTACCAAAAGGCCCGCATCGACCAGTGTGAGTATCTGGCCCAGGGCTTCTATAAGGCCGGGGTCAAAGGCGTAGTCCTCCCCGCCGGTGGCCACGGGGTCTACATCAACATGACGGAGTTTTTCGACGGCAAGCGCAGCCATGAGAGCTTCGCCGGTCAGGGCTTCTCCGTGGAGCTCATCCGGCGCTACGGCATCCGGGTCAGCGAGCTGGGCGACTACTCGATGGAATACGACCTCAAGACCCCGGAGCAGCAGGAGGAGCTTTGCAACGTGGTCCGCTTCGCCGTAAACCGCAGCCAACTCAGCCGGGAGCATCTCGACTATGTGGTCGCGGCGGTAAGGGCGCTATATGAGGACCGGGAGAGCATACCGAATATGCGTATCACCTGGGGTCACGACCTCCCCATGCGCCACTTTCACGCCTTTTTGGAGCCGTACCCCAACGAGTAACTGTATTTGTTTTTCCACATGAAAAAACGGAGGCTTCCCGTGTCGGGGGCCTCCATTTTTTCAAAAAAATTTTTTACCATGGTCCATAAACGAGTGAAAACTGTCCGTTGTAAGGTGGAGGCATATAAAGAGCTCTTTTGCCCTACAACTGAATAAGTCACTCATCAGATACGTTCCTGCACAAGCAAGCCAAGGCGGGCGGAGCGCCGTGACCTCGAAAGAGAGAGCGATACATCCGTACCCGCATGAGCCGGATTGCAACCGGCTCGGCCAGGACCTTTGCAGGGATAATGATACTTCCGTAATTCGCGGCCCGGCCATGATGAAGGCGGGGAGGTTAGAACCCTATGGAGCGGTCAGCAAGCCGCCGTCTGATGTTTCCCCACCGGGGGTGCCGAGGGCAAATACGGTAAAAAAGTTATGAAGCCGGACCGTGGGATACCCGGTCCGGCTTACATAGGAGCAAGAGCATGAACAATGGAATTAAACCTGAGTTTGAAAGCAAAATCTCTCCCCTGACGGAGTGGGAGTACCGGCGTGGCGAGGTCTACCTCGCTGACCTGAACCCATATAGAGGCTCTGAGCAGGGCGGCACACGCCCTGTTCTTCTTTTGCAGAACAACGTGGGCAATATCTACTGTCCCACCCTGATCGTCGCCCCCATCACCTCCCGCCAGGGCAAGAAGCCGCACCAGCCCACCCATTGCGGCCTCGGGCACACCGTCGGCCTCCCGGAGCGGTCCATGGTGATGCTGGAGCAGCTCAGGACCATCGACAAGAGCCGCGTCATCCGCTTCATGGGAAAGCTCAAAGCCGAAAAAATGCGTGAGATCGACGCCGCTCTCGAAGTAAGCCTCGGCCTCCACATCCCGGAGGAGATGGAGGCACCGTGAAGGAGGATGAAATGAACAGCACCGGCCCTCAGACTGAATTGGTGGACATCCGCGATGTCCGTGTAGATAAAGCTCTCCCCCGGCAGGAGCGTATCGCGTCCTTCATCCGGCAGATCAAGGACCCGTACCATTTCCGATGCGGGGAGTATATCATCCATGTGAAATTCGCCAACAACGGGGCGACTCTGGAAAACCGGCTCCACGGCATTCTGCGGTAGCGGGAACCTTGCGGGCTTGTTTCCCCCGTGGCACAATGGGGACGGAAAAGGAAGAAGGCCGAAATTCCCTCCAGTCCTAAGACACTGAAAGGAGGGTATCTCATGCCGAAATATAAAGCTGCCGCGTATATCCGGCTGTCCTATGCGGCGGACCACTCCAATGAGAGCGACAGCGTGGCGAACCAGCGGAAACTCATTGAAAACTTCGTCTCCCGGAACCCGGACATTCAGCTCGTCTGCGAGAAGGTGGACGATGGGTACAGCGGCATCCTCTTTGACCGTCCCGCCTTCGTGGAAATGATGCGGGATGTGACTGACGGGAAGATCAACTGCGTCATTGTCAAGGACCTCTCACGCCTGGGGCGTGAGTACATCGAGACGGGCCGCTACCTCCGGCGCATCTTCCCCACCTACGGGGTCCGCTTTATCTCCATCAACGACGGAGTGGACACCGCTCTGGAGGACGACAACGGCAACAGTGAGCTGACCGTCACCATGAAAAACGTCATAAACGATGCGTACTGCCGGGACATCTCCATTAAGACCCGGAGCGCCTTGGACGTAAAGCGCAGGAGCGGAGACTTCACGGGGGCTTTCCCCGTGTACGGCTATTTTAAATCCGGGGAGGACAAAAACAGGCTCGTCCCCGACCCATACGCCTCCAATATCGTGAAAGACATTTTTCGGATGCGTCTGGAGGGGCGAAGCGCCGCCAGGATCGCCGCCGAGCTGAACCGTCTCTGCGTCCTCTCTCCGTTGGCTTACAAGAAGAACAACGGACTGCCCTACGGGAAGAACGGTTACGCGGACCGGGCTGACTGCAAATGGTCTGCCACCACGGTCATACGCATTTTGCAGGACGAGACATACACCGGCACTCTCGTCCAAGGGCGGCGCGGGTCACGGGACTACAAAAACAAGGCCGTTCAAAATCTTCCCGCCTCCCAATGGATACGGGTTGAGAACGCCCATGAAGCCCTGGTGTCGCAGATCGACTTCCGTCTGGTGCAGCAGCTCCGGGGCCAGGACACCCGCACGTCCCCCAAGGAGGATAAGGTCTATCTGTTCTCCGGCGTCCTCATCTGCGGATGCTGCGGCGGTCGCATGGTGAGAAAGACGAACCGCTCCGGGGATAGGGTCTACCACTATTACCACTGTCCCACCGGGAGGGAAGAAAAAAGGCTGTCACAGCCCTGTGACAGTGAAAGAGAGCGAGCTAATCCGCTGTGTCAGCGATCTTGTCCGGGGGTACATCGGGAACATCGCCACCCTCAGTGAGATGATGGCCGGGACGGAGCTTGCGCGTATCTGCCAGGAGAAGGCCATGAGATTCGCCGCCCAAATCCAGGACAACGAGCGCCAGCTTGAACAGACGATGGAGTTCAGGTCCCGGCTCTATGAAAACCTCATCAGCGGCAATATCACCAAGCAGGAGTACACCTACCACAAGCAGAAGTACACCTGCCGTGCCGACGAGCTCCAGACCAGCATCGCCGAGCTCCGGGAGAAGGCGGAGAACGCCCAGGCGGGGCTGGAGGGCCAAAGCGAGTGGATGGAGCGTTTTCTGCAATTTGAGGGCATGGAGGAGCTGACCCGCACCGCTGTTGTCCAGCTCATCCACAGCATCCGCGTTGTGAGCAAGAAGGAGCTCGAAATCAAATACAACTTTGACGATGAGTACCGGGAGCTCATGGAGCTTCTGGCCTCCGCGCCGTCAAGAAAGGCGGGATAATCATGGCAAGAAAAAGTAGAAAATCCCCTGTGGAGGTTACACCTTCTGTTGAGGATCAGTCCATCCGCGCCGCCATATATATTCGGCTCTCCGTGGAGGATAAGTACACCGGCAGCAACTCCATCGAGACGCAGGGGATGATCATAGATAACTATATTCGGCGAAACCCGGAGATCACCGTCTATGACACCTACATCGACAACGGCCAAACGGGTATGACCTTTGACCGTCCCGCTTTTCAAAGGATGCTGTCGGACATAGAGGCCGGTCACGTCAACTGCGTCATTGTCAAGGACCTGTCTCGCTTGGGCAGGAACACCATCGACACCGGCTACTACATCGAGCAGTATTTCAAGGTCCACCATGTCCGTTTCATCGCCGTCAACGACCAATTTGACACCGCCGACCCAGATGGCAGCGCCAACATCTTCCTCCCCCTGCGGAACATGGTAAACGAGGCTTACGCCTTGGACATCAGCCGGAAGGTCAAGGCCCAGCAGCGTCAGGCGATGCGGGACGGGAAGTATGTGGGGGGCCGTGCCCCCTACGGATATTTGAAGGACCCGGAGGACTGCCACCGGCTCATTGTTGACCCCGTGGCCGCCCCCGTGGTCCGGCAGATATTCCAATGGGCCAGTGAGGGCGCGGGACTGAACACCATCGTCCGCCGACTGAACGAGGCCGGGTATCAGGCCCCCAGCCATTACAAGCGGGATATTGGGGAGCTGACCCATGAAGCCCTCATCGGCAGCGGCCAATGGCAGACCAGGACAGTGGGGAAGATACTCCGCTCCGGGGTCTACACCGGGGATATGGTCCAGGGATGCACAAAGACCATCGACCATAGACAGGTCCCGGCCCCGCCGGAGGAATGGACCGTCGTACCCGGCACTCACGAGGCCATTGTCAGCCGGGAGCTTTTCGATAGGGTCCAGGGGATGCTTGAAGCCACGGCGCGAGAACACGCCGGGAAGCCTGTTGACGCCTATTCGGACAATCCGTTGAAGGGCATCGTATTCTGCGCCGACTGCGGCAGGCCCCTCCACCGCCAGCGTTGCCGCCGCAAGAAAACTGCGGATAAATACATCTACTATTGTCTCACAAATTCCCGTATATCAGAAGGCGGCTGCTCCGGCGTGTTCATTTATGAGGACGACCTTCTCGCCTCCTTAATGACTGTCTTGGTGGAGACGATGGGCACCATCCTTGGGCAGTACAAGCTCTCCCTCGCCAATGAGCAGGGAAGCGCGGAGAGGATCGACACTCTCAAAGAGCGGGCGGCCTCCCTCAATCGGGAGCTCAACAAAATGTGGGTGTTCTCTGGAAGTCTCTATGAGAACCTCGTTCAAGGTGTGTTGGACACCACGGAATATCTCCGGCTGAAGGAAGCCTACGCGCAGAAGGCCGACGCCCTGACAGCCGAGCTGGAAACGGTGTCCTCCGAGCTTCAGGTCATAAAGGAGAAGTCCGAGAAAATAATGAGCCTCGCCCGTGACGCGCGAGAGATACGCAAAAACCGGCGCTTGACATCGGAGCTCATCCACCGGCTCATTGAGCGGGTGGAGGTTTCCCACGACAAACAGATCACCGTCACCTATACCTTTGTCACCGACTATGAACACTACAAGGAGGCGCTGGAACGGTGCGCGAATATGTGATTGCCCTTTACATCCGGCTGTCCGTTGAGGATTACAAGTACGAGAGCTTGAGTATCGAGACACAGCGCCGCATCCTCAACGAGTATGCCAACTCGCTCCCGGAGGCTGACGGAGCGGAAATCTTGGAGTTTGTGGACAATGGATACAGCGGAGCCAACTTTGAGCGGCCTCAGATACAGACCCTCATCGAACGTGTGCGAGCCAATGAGATCGACTGCATCATCGTCAAGGACTTCTCCCGCCTTGGCCGAAATTGCATCGAGACGGGATACTTCATGGAGAGGGTATTTCCTCTCTACAACACCCGGTTTATCTCCGTCAGCGATGATTTTGACAGCGACCGCCTCCGCTGGGATACTGGCGGAACAGACGTGGTGATGAAGCACATGATAAATGAGGCTTACAGCCGGGACCTGTCCGTAAAGACCAGGACCGCTAAATACACCAAGATGCAAAGGGGCGAGTACCAAAGTGCGATCTGCCCCTACGGGTACAGAAAGGGCGGCGACGGGCGCATGGAGCCGGACCCTGAAAGCGCCGGTGTGGTGAAGGAGATATTTCACCTCGCCGCCTCCGGCGTCTCCGTCTCCGAGATACTGCGGAAACTCTACGAGAACGGCATCCCCACCCCCGGCGAGTACAAGGCCGCCAAGGGGCAGGTGCTCCATGATGTCTCCCGGACCCACGGGGTATGGTGCAGATCCACCGTCCTGCGGATATTGGAGGACGAGCGGTACATCGGCACCTACGTCATAGGCAAGCGGAGGGTCACGGAGGTAGGCGGGAAAACCAGCCGGATGCGTGACCGGGGAAAGTGGTTCACCATCTCCGACTTCCATACCCCCATCGTGGATAAGGACACGTTTCAGAAGGCCCAGGACGCCATCACCCGATACAAGCTCCCGTTCAAGAGACGGCACGAATACCCCCTCCGGGGGAAGGTGTTCTGCGGGGTCTGCGGTCACGCTATGAACAGGAGCGTAAACAAGAACGCCTATTATTACTGCTCCCACTCCATGTCGATACCTGACCTCTCCTGCCACGGGCTTCGGATGCCGGTCGATGATTTAGAAAGGGCCGTGTTCGATACCATGAGGGCGCAGATGGAGGCCGTGGCCGGCGAGCTTGAAAGCATCCCGGACGTGAAGGCCCTGACCTCCCAGCGGGACAGCTATGCGGCTCAAGCCGACGCTCTGATGGACGGCAAGTGTGCGCTCTACGAACGGCTGATGCTTGGGGAGATAGACCAGGACGCCTATAAACGAGAAAAAGCCGAGCTTGACGCCCGACTGACCCAGCTTGAAAACTCCCTGACACTTATGAAGGCCCAACTCAAGCGTGAACAGGAGCAAGCGGCTCTGACCGCCGCCCGCCACACCGCCCGCGATGCCCTGACCGCCGCCGACCACCTGACCGATTCCCTCGATGACCTCCTAATAGAGAAGGTCCTTATATATCCCGGTAACAGACTTGAAATACAATTAAGTGAACAATTCTTAAAATAGACAAGATAAAGACTCACAAACACGAAAAGTCATGTGAAATTGGGAGTTGAACAATCTCACATGACTTTTTCGTAAGCTATTCCTCTGAGTTATAGAAAGCCTTTTTCATGGCCTCGAAATAAATCATCCTGCACCATTTTCCTGGTTGTATAGATACGCATCCGTTATATCGCTTCTATACTGACGAGTAAGGTCTTCCGCCTCTTCTCTGATGGATTTACTTACACCGGGGTCGCTTTCCCATGTGATGCTTGAAATCCAAATTTGTCCTATTCTGCTAGATCCTTTGACAAGATGCCAATGTATTGGTTCCCGTTTGCAGTCATCCTTTTTCACGTCAACTTCCATGTGATACCCATATTCCTTAAGGTCTTTTTCAAAACGTCTAGGAAATCCCATACTCTTAAACGGCTCCTTTCAGTAAAGTGATAACCCAACATTTTTATCAAACTATGTAGCAACTTTTATGTCAATACATTTTTAACAGCAATTTTGTCTTTTGCTTGACACAAGGGTGGCGGAGGTCATGGAAACGGATGTCCGGAAGCCCCGCGCTCTTGAGGATGACCTTCAGCCGGTGGTAGGCGGAGCTTGGGACCACTGGCTCGGCGGGATTTCGGAGGCTTGGAAATATCCATTCGCTGACGGCGGACTTCCGCCGCTCTTTGAGAACCTCCAGAGTGCTCGACGGCAGGAGGATCGTCCGCATCCCCTTCTCCGTCTTTGTCTCTCCGACCTCCAGTTCTCCGCCGGGGCCCTTCTTCACGGTGCGCCGGACGGTCAGCCTGCCGCCTGTCTCGTCCAGGTCCGACCACTTGAGCCCACAGATTTCGCCCCGGCGGAGGCCCGTGGTCATCTCCGTGTAGAAGAAGTCGTACCAGACAGGTTCCGCCCGGATGGCGTCCATGAAGCGGTCCAGCTGTTCCTCGTTCAGGATCGCCTTGGGCGCGTAGTTGGCCTTGGGGACCTTCGTGCCGTTCGTGGGATTTCGGGAGATGAGCCGCGCGCTGACCGCCGCGTCCATGATCTCGTGGAGGAGCAGGTGCGCCTTGCGAACGGTGGAGTCGGCGATGGGCACCACCTCCCCGCCCCGCTCCACCCTCCGGCGTTTGAGGGCGTTGTAGAACCGCTGCACGTCCTTTTGCCGGATGACCCGGAGCTGCCTGTCGCCCAGGGCAGGGGCGATGTAGCTTTTGATAAGGCTCCGATACCTCCGCACGGTGCTGGGCCTCAGTGTCGGCTCGGCGTACTCGGCGAGCCACCTCTCCGCCCATTCCTCCAGCGTCATGTCGCAGTCCGTGACCTCCACGCCACGGTACTCGTCGATGAGTGTGTGGAGCTTTGGCATCAGCTCCTTCTGCGTTTTTGCGAATGCGGATTTGTAGATTGGCGTCCCGTCCGCCTTGTGCCCGATGACGATACGTCCTTCCCAACGACTATCCGTTCTCTTGCGCACGGTGCCGTCACCGTCTGGGCGCTTGTTGGCCATAGTAATCACCATGCCGGTGCGGCACCGGCACAAATAGGGATGAAAACAGATGCCGCAAAATTATCTGTTTTCAG
>CANROC010000027.1 GCA_947632175.1 uncultured Oscillospiraceae bacterium
GGTTATCAGCCCGGAACTGCCGAGGAGCTTGTAACCGAGGTTGAGGAAAATCACTTTTTGTTCATTCAGACCCCGGGGTACTTCGATTGGGCAAACAGGGAATTGAAGAGAAAAAAGCAGAGCGGCAAGAAGAAATAAGCTGTGCGAGGATAATAATGATAATTTACACCCCATCGGACTTATTAGACGGTGGGGTTCTCCATCAAATTCTGTGTAAAGTACAAATAAGTGCTGAAAACAGAGATGAAAATATTATGGTTAAGAAGATCTGACTAAGGGCAGTCTCCCTGCCAACAGTATAAAAAATGAAAAAGCCATGTTGTCAAGGGCATCGGAGAGCCGCCCTTGATATTCGCGTTGAAAGCTTTATCTGTTCCGGGATCCGATCTCAGGAAAAGATAGACAGCTATGATCGGCACATTTATTACGCCATCTTCTTTCTTATACTCCCCAAGATTAACCCTGACCGCGATCTCAGGGTTATTTTTTCGCAATATACTTTCCAGCTCTTCGCCTGCAGGTTCAGTTTCGCGCTGACCTCTATGCGAAGGACATTACTCCGTCTGTTTTTTTATCAGTTTAGCCTGCAAAATATTCCTCTGCATAAGTAACTCTCCTACGATTTGATCGTTTGTTGACTGGCTGAAAGGTGTTGATGAAGTAGCAAGTCTTGCAGTGGTAGCTGCTGCTATATCTTTATCTGTTATCCTTAATTCTTTGATTTTTCTAATTGCTTCATTTCTGTCTAATGATCCATATTTTTGATAATTGATGGTAATACTATCTATTTCTCTTATATCTTTAATCAAGGATACTTTATCAAATTCGTCTTTAATTGAATTACTCATACTGCAATTTCTCCTATTACATCCATTCTCCATCTGCGGCAGACCATTTTTCAGTAAATTCTTTACTTCCGCCCGCTGATATAAACGGCTTTTCCAAAAATTCTTTAATTGTTTTCAGCACCGTACCAAAATCATCGGTTTTTATATCAATCTTTCGGCAAAATGCTTTCCACTTCTTTTTCATTTCCGAATCGCTGCCGAAGGCCATAACCTGTTCGAATTGTTCCACAGTAAACTGATGACTGCGATTTTCAAAGGTCTTTTCCAATGCTTCCGTCAGCGTTGCCCCGTCGAAATCAAACTTGTTTGCAAGATAATAAATATCATAATAGTCTTTCATTCTGCTGGAAAACTCCATCAGGGTGAGAACGGCGTCGAGTTTTTCAGCAACAGTGGTTTCCAGCGAATAGGTATTGACCGTCGGGGCATCGAAGTCGTCAAGTTGTGTTGGAATTTTTTGTTTTTCTTGCTTGGGTACAATAACATCTCCGACACCGAAATCAATGCTGAAAGGCGTTCTTGTGTTTTTGATTTTTGCAACAAGAGAAGCCTCAGTATTTCAACATCGTCCTTTGGAAAAGACACTTCTCCGAAGATATTGTCGTCCCAATGAGAACAGGCGCAGATTATGTTATACTCCGGGGCATCTTGATGAAAATTCGCTAAGCTCATAAGTACGCGAGGCACTGTCTGAACCTCATCAAAGAATATGAGAGTCTTTTCGGGCACAATTTTGAAGCCGTAGTAAAGCTCAATTCCCATAATAAGGCGTTCGACATTCAGGTCTCCGGAGAAGAGTTCGGTCATTCGTCTGCTATTTTCGAGATTTATATACACCGTTTCTTTATAATTCTTGCCGCCAAAATCTCTGATAAGCGTTGTCTTTCCTACTCTGCGTGGTCTCTGAATGATGAGCGGCTTACGGCTGCTCTTGTCCTTCCAACGAAGTAAATCTTCTGTAATTACTCTATACATAAAATTTTGTCGCAAAATGGCTCTATAAGCGAGTTTATAAGGATTTACAGGTTAATTTGCCGTCTTATAGGACTGCATATACGGAAGTACAAAAAAGAACAGTTGTGGGTGGAGGTGAAAAGCGGCTGACGATGCGGATTTATAGTGATATGATGAGAAAGACCGGAGCGGGTTGCTTCGGCCTTTCTGACAATTTATTTCATTTTTTAGCTTTTATAATCAGCCTTAGCAAAACTCAAATTACTTATTCCTTTTTGCTGACCTTCAATTTTTTGTTATTTGAGCCTATTTTTATATAGCTAAACACCACTGTTACCAAAGTTGCCGACAAAATCGCCGCATAAGTTTCGGAAAACTCAGGGTGAATAGGGTATACGCCTGTTATTCGTTTTACGGCAACCCACGATATTCCGACTACCGCAGTTGCCAACATTCCCATGATCGCTCCTGACGGAGTCGTCTTTTTCCAATAAATACCCATTGCAAGAATCACAAATATACTTCCTCGTATACTGTATGCAAAATAGACAATGTCCAAGAGCATGGTGCTGTCGTACAGAAAAGCAGCAATTACCATACATATAATTCCGGAGACCAGGGTTGAAATCTTGGACATTTTAAGGACTTTTTCATCAGAAACATCTTTTTTGAAGAAGCAGACAGGACTGCGTGTTGTGTCGGCATCCCGTCCACCTCCCTTACATCTGGGAGATATCGGTCAGGAACGCCTCATACTTCGCGGGATCCAGTTCGCTGACCTTCACCGCTCCATAAGCCTTCAACAGCTTCCCGATCGCCTCGTTGTTGCTCCGCTTCTTCTTGATCTTGGCGACGATCACCTTCGTGATGTCATCCACCGTTACAGAAGGTGCGGGCTGGGCTGTCATGGTAGCGGGCTGCTTCTCCGGGGTGGGCTGAACAGTGGTGGCGGGCTTGTCCTGCACAGTGGGCCGAGCCGTGGTGGCGGGAGTGGTATCGAGCGCAGCCTTCTCGGGCTTCACCGTGATATCCACAGGCGGGGTCTCCACAGGCTTGTCCGCAGCATCCGCATTGGCCACACCATCTGCGTCATCCATCCGCTTTTCTGCCTGCCACATCAGGTCCAGGGCTTCAGCCACAGCATCCGTCGTCTGCGCGTCATTCACGAAGCTGCGGAGTGCCGCCTCCGAAGCGCCGAGGCTGTCAAAGATCAGCGACACCCCAAGGAATGTGGTCTTGAGCCCCTGGCTCAGTTTCGCCGGGTCTACCGGCACAAGGTTCTTATCCATTTGTCTCCTCCTTACATATTCATGGCTTCCATCGTCCGCACCAGTTCCTCCGCTATCTCAATCAGCGGACGGAAACCGGCTGCGAAGCTGTCCATACCCTTTTCCTTCCGGCTGCTGTCCCGGACGGCTTCCCCGTTCGGGGTTTTCCCGGCCGCCTTCACGTCGGGCTTCTCCTCCGCAGGAGCAGCCATGCCATGAGCCGCCTTACCGGGTGTGATCTTGCCGGGCATCTCCTCATCGATCCCCTCAAGCAGCCGCCCAACGAGTCCGCCGGAATCGCTGCTGAACATGCGGACAGGCATTCCGAGCCTGGCCGCCAGGCTGATCTCCTCCAGCATCCCCTCCGAGATCTTCGAGGAGAAGCACCACAGCTCATCGCAGTCCTTCAGCAGCTCAAGCCCCAGGTTCCTGCCGGTGCGGCGCTCTTCCGGGTCATCGTCCTTGAGGAACTGCGTAAAGAACAGGTGGCTGCACACAGGGATGCCGCCGAGGTTGGTGATCATCCGGCAGGCGTCTTTGGCGTGCTCCAGGTTCCCGGCCAGCTCCTTCTCCGCCTGCTCCGGGTCGCTGGCCGTCGGGCGGAGCGGGGAGCAGACGTAGATGCGCTCCCTGCGGTCCTTCTGCGCCTCAGCGGCGCGGTTGTCATTCTTGTCCACGATCTGAATCCTCCTATGATTGCCATGCTTCTTGTGATTGTCGTACTTACTTGTCATTGTTCTGTCCGGCACCGAAACCCGGCCGGATACGACCGGTCCATGCCGCACGCTCTTACTTCCTCTAAGGTCCCATAGCTGATGCCTCCTCTCCGACTGGAATGCAGTGATGGATGTCTGATATGGAAAAGCGACTGATACCGTCTACTGCCAGCACCAACCGCTCTGTGGGGAGGCTCCTTGAAAAGCTCCTCTCATAAGAAGTCGTGGGAGAGACGGTTTTGCAACCCCCTCTGAAGATTTTTTTAGGAAATTTTCTTCAGCCTCTTCAGTGCCTTCTCCAAACGGTGGTCTACACCCTGGCGGGAAATCTTGAGGTTGTCCGCAATTTCCTGCCGGGTCAGCCCATCGCGGTAATACAAAACAAACGCTTCTCTCTGCGTGTCGCTGAGTTTCTCCAGCATTTCCTGCTGTGTCTCCTTACGGATGTAGGCATCTTCCGGGTTCTCAGCAAATGGGGTATCTCGCCAGGAATACAGGTTATGAAGATAGGTGTCCTCTTCATCCTCCTGCACCTCAGCCTCATCGCAGTCATACTTCATGTCAGTCCTTTGCCCCCTGCGGTCACCTTTGCGGTTCATCATGTTCTCCTCTACCTGGTGGTCGCCGCGGAGCATGACGCCGAAATACCACGGCTGTCCGCCGAGAGCCTCCTCATCCAGGACCGACTTCCCGGTAATGCTCTCCTTCTCCCCGTCCTTCGGCTGGACGAAGCGGTAAGTGAAATTCAGGCAGTCCTTCAGCCACAGGACCGTCGTGCCGCTGCCGTTCGAGTACACAGCGTAACCATTGGCATAGACCTGACAGCCATCCATGTCAGCCACCGGTTCTCCCGCCGTCTCACGGAGCGCCTTGGCAGTAGGCCTCTTCTCCTCCTTTTCCAGTCCTCCAAGGCAGTTGATCAGTTCCTCCAGGGTCGTGTTCTTCGTAATGTTCATAAAAAATACCTCCGCATTTTCACTCCGCCATCTGGTTTTTTTCACAGATGCGTGCTATACTGGTTTGGATGGGTTTCCCTCTGGTTTCCCTGGGGTTACCCGCCCATTTACGGAGGCTTTATAATAAAGCCCCCAGAAGCCATCTCTGTGCTTCTGAGGACTACCTTGGACTTCGCCTTACAACCCCGAAACTGTTAGCGGAGTTAGCGAAGTTCGCAAATATAAGAATTGAGGAAAACGAATGCAAAAAGAACCCGTACCATATCTCTGCGGCGGCACCTTCTTTGTGTTGCTGACAGAAGTTAAGAGAAAAGGAGCCTCCAGGAGGCAGCTAAAATCAGGTATAAAGAGCCGAACTAACAATAGGGAGATGCTGGAAGCTCTAATCCAGCTTCTGATGCCATCGTTCCAGCAGCCCCCTTCCGGCAGAACCTTCGAAGGGGATACTTCAGATTACCGGGCCTGCAAAGTGTCACGCGGGGAGAATCTTCCTTTCGATGATAATTTGGAAATCCAAGCGTTTGATAAAAGGATCAAAACGGAGCACGCTTCTGTCCTGGCAAGGATGGATGACTTTGTTAACAGCTATCTCTTCACGGAATCTGAAGAACGTATGCGCTGGCTCATCCAGGCACTTCTCACCCTGATTGACAAAGATAGCCGCATCACTTCTGATGCTCCGTTTTACCTTTCTGAAGCCCCCATCACGAAAGCTGAACTGCTAAATCTTGAAAAATACTATCTCTCCCCACTGCTGCTTTCTGTCTGGCATTTTATTGTCATGAATCGCCCCGATAACGAAAAGGGCCGCGGTACCTTTGAGGCGTGGCATGAGCGGGCTGATGAGATGAACGCCAAATGGCGGTTTACGGCTGACATTGGAAAGACATATCCAAGGGAAATTGATTTTGAGCTGTTTTATACAAATGAAAAAGAAGCTGAAGAACGTGAAAGCGAACCGGATAAAGAAGCCGAGCCTGAAGAACCAACTGTCGAAGTATACGAAGCACCATATTATGATCCCATTACAAAGCAGCAGGTAGTGGGGCAGTTCCATGTTGAGAATCACGGAAGCGGCATAGCGGCAGGAATCGTTTATGGCGGCATTACAATTGGAGGGAAAAGGAAAGATGGAGAATGAAATTGACAGGAAAAACGGTCTTCCAGTCGCAGGCCCCACTTTCAGCGTTTACGCTGAGGGAAACGCGACTGCAGTCGGCTACACGGATTCCATAAACACTACGCTGAATGTGATCTTCGCGGACGGTAAAAAGAGCAGTGTCAGTTCCAATTACTACAACTTATTGGTAGGATTCGATCCATTCGATAAAGACTATGTGCTGGTTCCAAAAGAACGTGCGCTGACCGAATACATACAGAATGATATCAAAGCTGAGTTTGGCAGCTGGAGTGCGGAAGCCATAGAGAAAATAAAAAAGCTGCCCGCCATCATCAGCATGGAAGCCGATGGAACAGACGAGCAGCAGGCTGTATTTGCGTTCATTAAGAATATAAAGATTCAGGAAAATGGGATCAAGGTTTACTTCCAGAGATACTTTCCGATTCCCTTTACTGTTCTCCGTGCAAACCAACAGGAACTGGCGCTCCACTTGTTCGAATATACACGGACACACTGGACCATCAAGAATATAGACGTGGTGGAAGTATTGCAGGATGCGGGAGTCTTTCCGGGAAAGTGAAGTGCCTATGGATAATATAATCAAAACAACAGGCAGCCCACGGCTTCCATCATCCACAGAGACAACAGCCGTCCCGGCCAAACCTGCAGGTACTGCATCCGTTAATGTATCTGCATCCGGGGAAGGCATCGCGGTAGGCGCCCTCTATGGAGACATAAATTTGAACGCTACGCCGGAAGCACTCGCTGTTGCCTTGAGGATGCTTGGCGTCCAGCAGCCTTCCACCTCCCATGCCGTGGAATGGGCTTCTTTGGACACTGACCGATATAATGTATTCGTGATTGAAAATGAAAAATATGACTGTGGTGCTTTCTGTATCGGTCGGCGAGTCGCTTTGAAAAATACATTGCCAAGACATAAAGACTATTTCAGACCCCTCACCGGCCCATTGATACAAGAACTGCTGAATATGCCCTGCCTTTTCACAGTCAGGAACTTTAATTACAAGAGCATTCCGAACTATTATCCGGCCTTTCTGGGCAAACTTAACAGTGTACAGTGCCAGGGAGAAAACATTAAGTTTTCTTTTTCCTCTTTCGCACAGCTGCGTCAGCAGTTTATCAACGATAACATCAGATTATTCGGTCTTCTGTCACGCACTGTACGGAACCAGTTAGATGAAGAGCACTGGAGCATTCGTTCTGGAAACCTGCTGCAGATAGCCGCAAATTTAGGAATTGAAATTAAATAAGGAGAATGCTATGGCGAATGAAGAATTAAAAGACAAATGGTTCAACATTGAAGACATTGCAGAGTACCTGAGCATTACACAGGACACAGCCCGTGCCTGGGTCAGGGACGGAAAACTTCCTGCCTATAAAGTGGGGAAAAGATATAAGTTCAAGCTGTCCGAAGTGGATGAGTGGGTACGGGATGGAAAAATAAAGGAGTAAAATGATGGATAGAAAAATCAGGACATGTATCACGGGTATTACAGTCAACGGCCCGACATATAAGAATGTAAGCATTGTTCCCTCCATGCTCAATTTCTTTTATGGAAAGAACGGAACCGGAAAATCGACGCTGGCGAGAGCGTTTAAGGACGGCAGTGCCGCTTTGTCATGGGATGGGGCTCCTTATCCGGAAAGCCAGATACTGGTATATAATGAAGACTTCATAACAAAAAACGTGCAAAGCTATGGTAACATTCCCGGCGTGTTCACAATATCAGAAGTAAACGCACAGAAGAAACGGGAAATCGATCAGAAAACCGCTGACCGAAAAGCTGCTCTTGACGATATTAAAGCAAATGAAGTTACCATCAAAAGTAAAGAGCAGGAAAAGGGCAAGTATTATACAGAATATGTGGAGGATGTATGGCAGGAATCTAAGGAATTCCGTGAAAAATTCCCTCTTGCGCTCGCATATCTGCGCGATAAAAAGAAGTTTGCGGACAAAGTAGACGGTTTAACCCCCAAGCAAAAACGTTATAATCCTGATGCCCCATTCTTTGATGAGGAAGATATGCCTGAATATGAGGAAGAAAGCGAAGAAGTACCGATCCCAATAGATGAGATTGAAACGCTTTATCAAACCGTTTACGGAAAAGAGCAGCCCGAGTTCAGCAAATACCATCTGTTTCCCGTAAAGGAACTGCCTGTACTTCCCACCTCTCTGGCCAATCCAATCATCAGCCGGAGCGATACCGAATTTGCGCGCTTCATCCGGGCGCTTGGGAACATGGACTGGATCACCCAGGGCCACACAAAGTATCACCATACAGCAGGGAAATGCCCCTATTGCCAGCAGGAAATGCCCGCAACCTTTGAAGACGATCTCGCTGCGTGCTACGATGAACAGTATAAAGAGGATCTCTCCAGGCTGGATGCTTTTGTAAAACGGTACAAGGATGTGCTGAACAGCATATATAAAGAAGCTAATCTGAATATTCAAAATCCGTATCCCACGCCGCTTCTGCAGGAATACAAAAGAATATTTGACCTGTTTATGGAAAAAGCACGGGCAAATGTTGCCACGCTTGAAAAGAAACTTGCCACGCCGTCAGAGTATATTGATTTGGAAAACCTGTCTCCGCTCCTTGACGAAATGGCGGATATTGCGCGTAAAATCAACAGTGAAATCCAAGTGCGCAATGATGTACTGGCAGACATACCTTCCCAGCGCAAAAAATGTTCTGACCTGGTTTGGAAGGCAATCGTACAGCGCACACAGCTTTTTACAAATACTTACAGGGCCCATATGCGCGATATCCGCGGGAGCATAGTACAAATCCAGACCCAGATTAATGCACAGAAAAAAGTGGTCAATACCCTTGCCGCTGAAATCACACAGTTAAACAGCGAAACGGTTAACACTACAAAAGCAATGGAAGACATCAACATGGCAATCCGAAGCGCAGGATTTAAGGGCTTCTTTCTCCGGAAAAAGCCCGGCGCTAAATACGTCTACCAGCTGGTCAGGGAGTACAATGGAAGGCAGGATGTCGTAGAGAAAAACCTCAGTGAAGGTGAACGGCATTTCATTGCATTCCTCTACTTCTACCACATGGTTATGGGAAGCCAGTCGGACGAGGGTAAGGTAGAAGACAAAATTGTCATAATCGATGACCCCGTATCGTCCATGGACAGCAGCTCCCTTTTCATTGTCGCCTCGCTTACCCGTGAGATGATTGCTGTCTGCTATAACAACTATGCGTTGTTCTGGATATTAGAATATTTTCATATTGAAGCACAAGTTCTGCTCCCGCCTTGCCTGCTCAAATGGTTTAAAGAACGGGCAGCCCCGGTGGCCGAAATCGTTGTCCGTTAGCGCCATGCACTTCCCGCCGATGCAGGAGAAGCAGCGGCTTCTTTCACAATCAGGGCAGGACTCCATCGGCTCCTCCCTTTCCCCCGAAAGCCCCTGTGCGCCGGGCACCGCGCCCTTCAGCGCCTCTTCCAGTTCGTCCGGTTCCTCATCCCCGGTGAGCCGTGGCATTTCTTCCTCTGCCGGCGCCCTGTTTTTCCCTGCCGCCAGCCAGGCGGCCTTCCGTTTCCCACTCATATCCATCCTTTCCGGCCCCTGCTGCGGCCTTTTAATGGTTAGCCATAGCTAACTTATGGGTAAAAAAATAGTCTCCAAGACAGATATACTCTGCCTCAGAGACTATTGGTATTATTTTACATTTTAGGCTTGCCGATTCCTTGCCATCTTAATGCGAAACAGTTGACTTTCAGTCCAAAACCGCTATAATTAGATGCAGAGGATAGCGGCAAGACCAGCTATCGTGTGCTCTGAAACGGCTGCTGGGGCGGCTTTCAGTTCGCCGTGGAGCACTGCCGAGGGTTATGCGTTACCTCACGCCGACTAGATTCCGCTTCGCCGGGTCGAACGAAAACGCTTGGGAGTCTTGTGATTGCAAGGCTCCCTTTTCATTACTGAAGCCTGGCGTCCTCTATTGCTCTTCTTGTTTTGCAACGGAAGGGCGCTCTCAAATCATCTTTTTCAAAATGGCTTGATCTTCCTTGCTGACCTTCAGCACTTTCATTGCATCATCTACCGTTACCTTAAAAGACTCCATGACATTCTTCACAGCAGAGCATAAAGTTTCCAGTTTGCTTTCTTGCTTCGTCTTTTCAATAATTCCAGCGCTCAGATTACACATCGTGTCCACCTCCTGGCTTATCGTCTCCGTTACCGCTATGTTGAATTCATTCGGCAACATCTCTTTCTTTTCTTCTTTGCTTATCGTCTGGGAAAACAGCTTGCTCAGCAGCCGTACCATCGGATTGTCGCTTTTCTCTCCCTTTGCTCCCAGACGGATCACCACGATCTTCTCCAGATCATAGTTCTCAGGATCTTCTTTATAATCCCCGTGCCGGCAGCTCTCCTGGAATTGATAATCATTGATGGAGTCCGCCCTGTCCTCGGCTGTTCCTACACAGATCCATACGGAGACTACCTTCTGGATCTTCTCGTAGTGCTGCCCTGTGAATACCGTTCCCTTTTGTGCGGATATCATCCGGGAACCATAGTAGATTCCCCGTTTTGTGATAGGATATCCAGGGGTATCGTTATTTTGGATCTCAACATTGATGATAATCTCTACCAGGGTCCCATCCTTCGGCACACGCACTACAAACCGGATGTCATAATATATGCTGCCTTCCCGAATGCTTTTATCCTCTGTGGATGATCCCTCTATCCGTCTGTTGCCGCTCAGCTTCCCGTTCTCCTCTTCGTCAGCTTCCAGCAGCTCGACCTCTACATCTTCGCTGTCTTCCGGAACCTCGATGTCGGTATGATCCTGCATCACCGCTATTTTGCTGATCTTCGGCTTTCCCTCTATGTACTTCGGGATCTCCTTCAGCGGCGTATCCGCGAACTCATCCATCGTGTACTTCAGAATATACGCCAGGATTGCCTTGTTTGCAACCAGCTTTTTTGCTGTCGCGTCATGCGCCGCGCTTTCGTCTGTCACATTCAGGGTCTGCGCCATGTCATTTTCTATGATCTGTTTATCTTTATTCTCACCCATGGCGTATCTCCACTCTTTATCCGACGGTATTCCTGACGCGGAGTTCTGTCTGTTGACCGTCTGTATATTGAAACCTGATATCACACTTACATTATAATCAATTCGCCCCAAAATGTCAAGCGCAACGCAAAATTGTCAGACAGCTCGCCTGTGATGGCTCGTGATCGCCGAATCCCACTTCTTTCCGTCTTTTGCAATCCGACAACAGAAATCCCTTACCATATCGTTTCTGACAAACCTGTATGTCATCACATTCCCAGTTCTCGCCTGATCATATCGTCCAACTTGTATAGGATCTCTATCTTTCCCGGCCCATAGACGTACACCGCCTCTAGGAACCGCTCTTCCATTTCCGGCGTCAGTTTGTCGGTACTCTTTATCCCATACAAGGCGTCGTCCACAGCCTGGTTCAGTTCCTGGCGTTTCTTCTCCTCCTGACGGAGTTCCATTGTCTCTGATTCAAGCTCCTCTATCTTTTCCTGGGTCTTATCCTTTCTTTCCAGGTATTCTTCCTTTCCGATGATCCTGTCGGCGTACATCTCATAGAGCTTCAGTTTTTCGTTTTTCAGGTCTTCCAGCCTTTTGTCTATAAGCGCAAGGCTCTCAGTATCCTCTGTCTTTCCCTTTTTCAGTCCCTTGACCCTTTCGATAACCACTGCCAATGATCCCAGTACGGCGCTCTCTACTTCGCTTACAGGATACCGCTCTTTCGGACATTCGGTGAACTCTCCCTGCCTGCCCCTGTGCTGGCAGTAAAAGTACTTTCCGCGGCTATTGGATATATACGTCATGGCTCTATGGCAGTTCCCGCATCGGACCTTTCCCTTCAGCGGATAAGTTTGAGGATCATTACATTTCTCCCTGTTCCTGCTCACACGAACCGCCTGCGCCTTTTCATATTTCTCCCGGCTTATAATTGGCGCATGGTTGTTCTCCAGAGTGATCCACTCATCCTTCGGCTTTCTTCGGACTTTATGGCTGCCCACTGAGACCGCTTCCAATGTGCCGCCTATCAAAGCTCCGGTATAGGCATAGGTTCCAAGTACGCTCGCCACCATGGCGGATGTCCACCTCCGCTCATGCTCCGCCGCGACCGGTTTGCCGTAGAGGTCCATACCATGCGTGCGCTGGTACTCCGCCCTCGTTGGGATATTCCGTTCATTCAACAGGGCCGCTATCGCGGTTGTATTCTTCCCTTTTCCAGCCTCCTCAAAGATCAGCCGCACGACATCCGCCGCTTCCTGGTCGATCACCCATTCCGTCCCGGCTTTGCGGTAGCCGTATGGGACGCGGTTTGTCTGCTTCGTCCCATTTTGGTATCTTGTGTAGTTCCCGCTTTTGACTTTCCTTGAGATGTCCCGGCTGTAGAGCGTATTGACCAGGTTCGTAAGAACACTGTCCAGACTGCCCGCGGGATCCGTTTTGCTGTCATACCCGTCGTTCACGGAGATGAGCCGGATCCCCAGCAGCGGGAATATCTGCTCGATATAATCGCCCACGGTGATGTAGTTTCTGCCCAGGCGCGAAAAATCCTTGACCAGGATGGCTTGGATCTTCTTTCTCTTCGCGTCCTCGATCATCCTTTTGAAGGAAGGCCGGTCAAAATTCGTCCCGCTGTAGCCGTCGTCGGCGTACTCGGTGACCGTATCCTGGAATGGATCAAAGAGTTCCTGATGTTCTTTCAGGTAAACCCGGAGGAGTCTCCTCTGGTTCTCGATGCTGTTGCTCTCATCCTTCCTGTCTCTGCCCAGGTCTCCGTCTGAAACAGACAGCCGCAGATATAACGCAAAGTTCACGGTTCCCTCCCGCTGCATACTTTCCCGGTCACATCCGGAACATCTTCCGCACCGGCTATGAATTCCTTCACAAGAGGGCTTTGTAATATGTCCCCGCATTTGAACAGGACTTCCACGGTATCTCCGCCGCTCAGCCGGATGGACCCTACAAGCTCTTTCACCAGTTTCGGATTAAAATCATACTGCCCTTTCATCGGCTTCAGGTCTTCCGCCGTCCTGCGGCACTCTTCCACCGCTCTTTCCATCTCCGTGAGCGTTCGCTCGAGTCGTTCCGTCTCCGTCAGCGCCTCCCGTTTTTCCACGTCGGTTTTCTCCTTGAGGGTCAAAAACTCCTCCCGGTCAAGGATCCCCTCCACATAGTCCTCGTACAGCTTCTCCCTGCGCTCGTCCAGTTCCTGGTTGCGTTTCCTTGCCTCCTGGATCTCGTCCTTTCGTTTCTTTACAGCCGCGCCGCCGTCCTCTGCCTTTGCCTTTCGGATATGCGCCGCTATGTCCTCCGCCGAACGCGCCAGTTCCCGGATGCGGTCCATCACCGCGATCTTGATGAATTCCTGCGTCACGGAGCTGTTTTTGCACCCGGACACCCTGCCGTCCGATTGCTTGCAGCGGTACCTCAGGCCGATGACCTCTCCGTACTCGCCCTTTTCCCTATGCCGGTAAAACTGCATCGGCCTGCCGCAGTCCGCACAGTAGACCATCCGGTAGAAGTAGTCCGGGTATTCCTCATCCAGCCGCTCCCGGCCGCTGTCGATCTTCTCCTGGAACGCGTCCGTTTTATCGTGAAATTCCTGGAGCCGCTGAAACTCTTCTTCCGTTATGTAAGGCGTATGCCGGTCCGGGAAGAGCGCCCACTCGTCTCTCGACTGTACCTGGGACGGCTGGCTGCGGTACTTTGCCTGGCTCGTCTTCCCCAGGCACAGGTATCCGGCGTAGGCCGGGTTGCGGATGATAGCGTCAACGGCGCTGTACGTCCACTTATCGGAGACTCTTCCCTGCTTTTCCACCGGCCCGCCGTTTGCGGCTTCCCTGGCCGCCAGCTTTGCCCTGCTCCTTGTCGGCGCGCCGATCAGGTTCAGCCTCTCCACGATGACCCGCACCGGCACGCCCGCGAGTCTCCACGCGAAGATCATCCGCACATACGGCTCCGTGGCAGGGTCAATTATCATGTGATCTCCGTCTCTCAGGTAGCCCATCGGCGGCGCTATCCCGTTGGCGTTCCCGGACTTTTTCGCCATCTCCCACGTCTGTGTGGATTTCTTTGAGAATTCCATTGCGTACATCGTGTTGACGATGTTCTTGAAGGGAACGATCATCCCTTCCAGATCCCCTTCACGGGCGCTGTCCAGGTTATCCGTGATGGCTATAAAGCGCACATTCAGAAGCGGCAGGATCCTCTCCAGGTAGTATCCCGTCTCAATGTAGTTCCTGCCAAACCTCGAAAGATCCTTGACTACAATGCACTGGATCTTCCCGCGCTTCACATCCTCCATCATCCTCCGGAACTCCGGCCGGTCGAAACTTGTGCCGCTCATGCCGTTGTCTACATAGGTATCCGTTAACACCAGATCGTTTTGCCGTGCGATATAGTCCACCACAAGGCCAATCTGCGTCTCGATGCTGTCAGAAGTTCCGTACCCGTTATTCTCGCTGGACAGCCTCACATATGCGGCTGTGCGCAGTCTGCTTTCCTGCTGATCTCGCTTTAGAAGTTCCTCAGACTCTATCCTGCCGTTTCTTCTGCTCTTCCTCGCCATCTCCTCCGCCTTCCATCTTACGCTTGTTCTTCCTGCGGGTCAAGGCCCTTCAGCAGAAGATCCCTCCAATAGGTCTCCCTCAGCCCGCCGCGCTTTGCGGAGTAATACATGCTTTTGCGGGTCCCGTCCCAGGAGGTGTACAGCTTCAGCCAGGGATTGTCCGCGCTTGCCGCCAGCGGGATATTCTTCTCCGCCGCGGTGCATTCCGTCAGGACAGCCTCCGTCTCCCGGATCTTCCTGTCCAACTCCTCCGACAGACGCTTAAGCTCTCTTCTGGTGAGTTCTGTATCCGCATCCCGGCATCTTTGATACGCCTCCATCTTAGCCGCGTGTGCATTGGCTATGCTCATGGCGGCATTCTGAGCTTCTTTCCGGGTTCTCTCCATGAGCCGTTCCCGAACGTCCTCATCCTTTTGGATGCGCTCCGCAGTCCTGGCAGCAAGCCTGTGCTCTTTCTTCAGGAGCGCCAGGATCTCACCCTCATCCGGCTCGCTGTCAATTGCGGCCGCCGCGACAGGATTTCGTTCCGGAAACCTTCTCTGGACTTCATCAAACATATTCGGTTCGATGATCGGCCCGTATTTTTCGTCTATGTACATCCTGTCCCGCAGGATCTGCCGGATCAGCTGCCTATACCACGGGCAGTTCCCTGTCGGAGACGGGATCTCTTCCTCTTCCAGCGTCCTGATGATCTTCTCAGGACCTACGCCATCCAGGCGCATGCGGAAAATCCTGCGGACTGTCTCCGCCTCGGCTTCGTCAACCACCATCACGCCGTCCTCTTTTCTGAAGCCGTATGTTGGGCGTCTCCCGCCGGGCGACGCCAGCGCGGCGTTCCTTTCTGCTTTTTTACAGCCCAGGAGCTTGTAATGCGCGGCCTTAAAGTATGATTCCACTTCGTCCACGGTCTTTCCACGGCTGGTAAAGCCGTCCGAAACGGCGGTGAAGTGGATCCCCGCGGGAAAGAACGTGCCCAGAAGCACATACTTTGCCGCCGTGACGTCGCGTCCCGCTGCAAAAACCGAATCGATCAGCACATGATCGAACCGCCGTCTCGCTCCGTCCTCCAAAAGCCGCGTGAACCCATCGCTTGCCGTGTGGGTCTCTTCCGCGTCCGTATAGGATTTCGTTATCTCAATGCCGTGAGAAGCGGCGTATTTCAGGATCTTCTCTTCCCGTTCCGCCAGGGACATCTCGTCCCCCGGCATGCAGGAGAGCGCTCTTATGTAGGTTACCGCTTCCATCTTTCACCTCGTCCCTGGCGCCATCTGTGACGGCATTCCCGGTCGAAATGCCCGCCTGCTTTTCTTTATCCGCTAATACCATTGTACTCATCCTTAGCCACATAGCAAGCGGTTTCAAAGAATTTTCACCTGTTTTTCAGGAAATTCTGCCAGGTGACTCACGATGAGTACCGTCGGTGCCATCCCCGGTGTCCCGTCAGCGCCATCCCAGGCTTCTTGTATTTTCATCCCCGATGTGATATACTATTCCCCTCAGATGAACCGGGCATCTTTTACGGACATTTTTTATTGGTCACAAATCACCGGCCGCACTTCCCGGTCTCCATTCCTATCCTCTGGCTCACGCGTAATGATCCCCAGCTGCAGAAAAACAGGGTAAAGATAGCTTGCGCCGAACGTGCCGATCTTTTTCGGGCCGGACACACAGCCTTCCGCCGCCTGCACTTCCTTCGCACGGCGATAGGACAGGAACACGGTCGCCATGGTGACGGACTTTTCTTTCCGAGCAATGAACATCTCTCCGCCCCGGATCGTATATGTAAACTCCATGCCTTTGCTGGTCCGGAAGACCGTTCCTTGGCGCGCTGTCAGTTCCTCCCACAGCTTCATTTCCTCCGGCGTATATGGTTTGGCCGTTCTTTGCGGTTCTGCGCTCTCTACCGTATCTGTCGCGGGGACTGCATACTTTTCCCGCAGTCTTTCGTCGCGCAGTTGGCACCGGTTCATATCCTCGGGAACCTTTCCCGCAAGGATCCCGGTAAGAGCTTCCGTCTCTGATTCGCAGCCATCGTTTCGGTTTGTTGGGACGTTCAGTCTGTCTGCATCCATATCCCTCACAGCTTCCATTCCTTTGTGCAGTACCACTCCGTGAGCGGTTTCTTCTCACACAGCCCGGCTACCTCGAGCGATTCCTGTACCCCGCAGAGATCGCATACGGTCACGTTCGCGTACCGGCTGAGCGCGTGCCTGCGAAAGCTCTCCAGCTCCGCTCCGCATCTCGGGCAGTGCCCTTTTTCGGCTGTCTCCTGAAGCTTTCCCAGCCAGTTCAGCGATACCTTGATCTCTTCCTCCGACGCCACGCGGTGCGCTTTGTCCACCGGATACGCAAGGGACAAGGAACTCCCACAGTCCCAGATCGCCATTACACTTCCTACATCGTCCACTCCCCTGCATACGCCCTGCGTTCCTGCTGGGATCTTTGTATACGGGTCGTCCAGTTTGTCACAGACGATCCTGCACCCTTTCGGGAACTCTTTGCGCAGACGCTCTATCGTTTCCTGATCCGCAAACATGACCTGACCTCCCTATTGCTTTCTTATTTGCAGACGTCATCCCGCCATCTCATTTCTGAGATAGGCGATTGTGTTCTCCGCCGTCTCCCGGCTGGGGATATCCAGCCCCAGCGTCCAGCCGTAGGGAACGGATTTGGATCGTGTTCCTTTCCACGGCGGTCTTTCCCGGAAGGAACCGACCAGCTCTCCGAAGCTGTCCGCCCAGTCTGACGGGTAGATCGTAAAGCTGCTCTTTCGGATCACCGCCATGCCTTTCAGATAATGCCACCCTTCCCTGGGCGACAGCCCCGTCCGGATCATCTGGCGGATATATTCCGGGTCGAACCTCTTTTCTCCCAGGTCCGCAAGGCTGATCTCTCCGTTGGTCTTCTCCAGCAGTTCGTCATAGTAGATCGCTCTGCTCCGGGAGAGCTTCTTCGCCGCCGTCGCCATGGGGCCGTCCCCCAGTTCAAAATCGTCGAGATTCGGCATTTTGTTGTAATTCTTCGGGATATTCCCTCCCCGAAGCGCCTGCCTCGCTTCCTGGCTGGTCATATCCTCCGTGTCCATATCTTCCGCAATATCTTTTTTGGCCGGAACGATGATGATAGGCTCCTCCAGGCTGAAGACCAGTACGGTCTCGTCCCCAAGGTCTTCTTTCGTTCCGATGAAGCGGTATTTATAATCCCCGTTCCACTTCATGTTGTCATAAACCGCTCCGGACAGTCCCCTGCTGGCGCAGCGGCGCATGGAGATATACCCTTCCCTGTCACGGATCCATCGGAGTGTGCCAGGCGTATTCTCCTTTGCGGCGCGCACGAACAGCAGCCGCTCGATCGGATTATATACGATCTCCACCTCCTGCAGCGTCTCCTGATCGCCGTCCAGCTTCCGGAAACATGATTTGCTGAAGGTGATCCCCCGGCTGTCCAGCGTGACATACGGCTTATCCCGGTAGGAAAAGAGCTGGGCTCTTGCAACCTCACAGGCTGCAAGACCGCCACATTGCGTACTGCGGGTCTCCAGTCTGTTCCTGTCCCGGTATTCCTCTACCAGGGCGGAGAAGCCGTCCTGAGCCTTCTCGGGCTCCGGCAGCGTCTCCGGCGCTTCCTTATCCGGGAACAGCTCGTAATCGTCCGAATCGATGGCATACTGGTGGCTGAACTCGCCGGCCGACACAGGCTGGCTGACCGTTTCAGTTATCTCTTCGGACGGATGGTCGCGCTCCTGGATCGCCTGAAGCGTTTCCTCCTCCGCTCCGTTCGCCCTCAGCGCGGCGCGGTTATAGTCCTCCGCGCCAAACCCCAGCCAGTTTGGAACGGTCAGCACGGAACCGGACAACGGGCCCTCCTCGAAGATCTCCAAGACAGGCAGCCCCTTATCCCAGCCGCCTTTGTTCGCGCGGATCAGGCGCTGGGTCAGCAGGAAATCTTCTCTGGATACGATCCCGAGGTGCTGGTCCGTGGCGTAGTATTGCGGCAGCACGTTGTCGTTGCGTTTGGATCGGTGGTCCAGATAATTGGGCGTCCAGGTCTTCTGGGCTAATACGTCCCCGCATCTGCGCTCATTCTTCAAAACAGACATGACCGTACCGGCGCTCCACTTCACCTCTCCCTCTTTCCGGATGCTTCCGTCAAGATTGTGCCTTGTGTGCGTCTTCCTGCCCAGGCTGACCAAGATCTCGGCGATCTCCTTCGGCTGGTACCCAGCGAGGTACAGCATGAAGATCAGCTGCACCGTCACCGCCTCTTCCTCGTTGACGGTGATCTCATTCACGCCGGAGCGGTCGTAGCCCAAAAGATCCGGCTTCATGAAGTTGCCCTGGCTGAACCGCTGCTTATACGAAGCCAGCATCGCTTCGCTCTTCTTATGGCTCTCCTCCTGCGCCACAAGGCTCAGCACCTGCAGGGTGAAGTCCACGCTCTTATCCAACGTGAACATGTTCTCCGTCTCGAACAGGATCCCTACCTGCCGCGGAAGTCCTCTCAGCTCATAGATGATGTTCATGCAGTCCATGAGGTTGCGGCTCAGGCGGGAGAGGTTCTTGACCACGATGATGTCAAACTTGCCCTGTCTCGCGTCTTCCAGCATCCGCAAAAGGCCGACCCGCTTGCTGGTGCTGGTGGCGGACAGGCCCTCGTCGGAATACAGGCCCACGAGTCTCCATTCCGGTCTCTGTCTCACCATCTTCAGGTAATAGCTCTTTTGCAGTTCAAACGAGCTGACCTGGGAGATCCCATCGGTAGAGACGCAGCATTAGACCACCACGCGCTTGCGCTGGCGGGGATCGGTCAGACTATGCTGCTGTCTTACCGGGATCACCGTGATCTTGCTCATGTCCAGTTCCCGGTTATATCTCTCACGCACATCGTCTTTTCCTGTCAGTTGAGGGCGCTTTTCTTTTTCCCTGCCGGTGACAGGGCGAAGACCTTCGTTCAGTCTTCCGGACCGCTTTTCGGTTTCTTCCATCCCTGTGCGCCCTCCCTTCTGCACATGATCTCGCCGGGATACGATTCGGCTTAAGCCGCGGATATTTCGTTACTCAGGATAACGAATCCAGAATGATTGCCGAATTCATCTCGTCCCCTCATACTGAATCTTCCGGTACTCCCGCAGGTCGATATACACCGTCTTCCCGTCCGCAAGGAGCTCGCCGGAATACCACAGCGAATCTGAGTCCGGTTCCACTCCGATCACGCCAGACAGGTATATCAAAAACGCCTTCGCGTTGATATAACAGGTCTCCGCTCGGCTGTCCTCTTCATCGGAATAATACAGCCTGAACGCGTCCCTGCCCCTCTCGCAGCTCTGGATAAACAGCTGCTTCTTTTCCTCATTGATCAGCAGATGGATATACTCCGGCTTCCCAAGGTCATGGATCGTCTTCTGGCGGATATGTATCCTGTTGTCCCGGAAGTAGATGGAGACGCAAGTCTCACTGCTCATGGGGCTCCTCCGATCCGAAGCTGCTCCGCTCCGATAGGCGGCGAGTCAGCTACCTTAGGTTCGTCCAATCCGGTGAAATCTCTCATGCTGACCGCTTCATCCAGCACATCGATCCGGATCCTCTGCACATGCTCTTCGATTGGTGTGCCGAAGGCATCCTCCTGCCAGCTGTCCGGATATTTTGCTTTCCTTCGGGGCGTCTTCGGCTTTTCTCCGCATTCCGCACTTGACGTGGCTTCTCGCTCCGCATCCGCAGCCTTGATGCTCTCCAGCTGTTCGCCCAGATCTTCATCGGTCACGCCAGCCGATCTGCGCGCTTTCGCCGTTAAGGTATAACGCTCGTATTCTTCCAGCTCAAACACTAAGAGGACTTCTCCTTCATCGTCCTCCCTCAGCGCCGGCGTTCCGCAGATCTTATAGTAATATCCCTTGTTCCAGCCCATCATCCGATACAGACGGGTGCAGAAATCCCTTCCCGTGAGCTTCCTGCCGCGCCTGACACCATCCTTGTTATTGCACCAGCGCTGCGCATCCCGGTCGTCCTGACCGCACGGGCGCACGATGAGCCACCGCTTTTGGCGGTTGATGAGGATATTGATGTAGTCGCACCCCTCCATCTTCTGGACGCAGCTGTTATTGAACTGTATCCCGTCAGGGCGGACTGTCAGGATGATCTCCTTGATATGCGACATGAACTGCCGCCGGACTACCTCCGAGCCTTCCAGACTCACCCTGGGAAGCGCGTCCTTCGGCATCCCCAGCGCCTGGGTATTCACTTTTGTTTGATCGCTCATCATAGGTCCCCTTCCATACCGTTTGGCTTTTGCTGAATGGTTATTTTACGGTTTCGCTGCTGTGCTCCCGTTTTGACAGCTCTCCAATGCCTGGACCAGGCGCTGATAATACTCCGCCGCCATACAAACCAGATCATGATGGTCTCTCCCCCGTACCACGACCGGATTGCCATATCTGATTCTTCTAAGAAAGTTAGTGATTCTTTCTTCTTAGGCAAAAAATCAAAACATTGGATATATGTCTACTAAGATAACTAACAAACTCATCCAACTTCCATTGGGGGTCTCTATTGACAAGATTGTTGACCGACCTCAAAGCTCTCGGCCTCCACCTGGCTTTCCAAGCCTCAGGAGAAAGTCTTAGATTTCAGAAAGGTTCACATTGGATAGCCAAATATGCTCATTCATTTTAATTTCATTTCCAAAAACAGTCTGCACAATATTATTCCGATATATTTACTATAAAAGTTAGGATTGCGGAAGTGCAAGGTACGAAGCAATCCGCAAACTTTTATACGCAGTGGTGTCCTGGTGGATATGTAGGTTTAGTTAAAGTGTGCAAGTACCTTTATGGTTATATCGACACTCAGATACGTCACAAAGTTCTACCCCCCGGTGAGTTGGACGAACCATCGCATGTTTTATCTTTTTTGCCATACATAAAATAGCATTATCATTCATAGCTGTATCAACAGATTCCTTAAAACCACTGCGATCAATTCTACGAAAAAACTTTTCCCTACTTTTGTGCATTTGTGTTGGCTCTCTTAATTGTGCATTTGTTTTAACTGCCCATTCAATGCTCATTTTCCTTAGGTCCATCTGATGACGTAACTTTTCAAAAAGGCATTTTCCTTTTTCTGTATTGAGCAACATTAAGGAAACGCCTTCCAATGATTGCCACTCAGGATACACTTCCTCTATATGCCATGCGTCACCAATTGTTATATCCGAAACACGTTGTGGGCGTGCAAATGCACAGGAACCACATGATGGTCTATAAAAGAGTCTGCCATAGTATCCTCTCAGGAAAGGATCATTTGTCGCATCCAAGATCACTGATTCACCCTGCGGTGATTTAAGCTCTGCACTCCTTGAATTTATTTTTCCGCAATATGGAATCTTATTTTTGAATCGGAAACTATAACTGCAAAAATCCTCATTGCTACCAATCATTTCTTCAATATATCTATCAAAAATATATTGGTTAGGCGCTCCATGACAAATAATGTCAACTACAATCAAAGCATCCATGCTTACTTTTTTTGTTTCCAAGAATGAAATCAATGCTGCACATTGGCAGGGAGTCCCGGAGAAACAGACTTTTTCATTTCTTCTAAGATTGTCTTCTACTCTTGAAAAAACATGATTGGTGTCGCTTAAGACATACTTCGATTTTCGGAATCGCTTACATTCTTCTTCTGTATTTGCCGAATCATGAATAACTTTAAAGTTTTCATCCCAACGAACTCCGTAAAAAATGTAGTGTTCTGATAATAGCGTTTTATATATGGCGGTATATACTCCACCGGAAGAACTGTTTAAAAGCACTTCGTCCGACACATGACGTCCAACCCATACCTCAGTTTGATCTTTATCATGAAAGAGAGGTTTTCCATACGGACAAGTCTTTTCGCACAAGTGACAATTAATACATTCCTGGTAATTCACAAATGGATAAAAAAAGTGTTCGCTATCCTCTGCTATAGAAACGCAATTTTTAGGACACACCTCAGCGCATGCTTTACATCCATAACATTCATTTTTATAACCACTATTCAAATATATCCGCTTGCCCCCAAATATTATTCGCTTTTATTTCTAAGATTTTTTAAAGAATTCATCAATTCACTGAATATAGTGGTACGTCCAAAAACTACCAACATGATTCCATTGAAGATTATAGTAACGATTCCAGCGCGGCACAAAACCCCTAGCCATCCGCCAAGATTTACAAATCCTAATATCCAATTACACAATAATCCAATAAATATGATAAGTAACAAATACTTTACATAATTAGCATAATACAATATCGGATTCTTACGAAAACTATTGCGGTAAATTAGCACAGGATCAACAATACCCGTAGTTATAATTCTCGATATCGGTGTTGCAATAAATATACCTGCAAGTCCAATCCACTTACACAGCAAAACAGATAAACCTATATTTATAATTGCTGCAGCAGCGGCCGAATACTTGCCCTGAACGAAGTATCCCAGCGTAGTTCGATAAGTATAAGCTGCATTGTGCACCCCTTTAACAAAAAATTCCGCAACAATAGCACTTACAGCAAGTGTACCAAGTTGATACTCCCTACCAATCCAAGCTTCAATAAAAGGATTAAAAACAGTAATAAGTCCAACTGAAGCATAGCCGTAAATCCATACAGATATAAAAAATATCTTCTGAAAAACTTCATATTGCTTTTTATCTTGTTCCGAGGCATTCAGGTTTCCGACGCTGGCGGTAAATGCATCCGTAATTTTGCCAAGTATTGTAGTGACTGCGTTAATGATTAAAACATAGTTAGATACGAGTCCAACTTCGGTAACTCCGATCATGGCAGATATTAAAATATTATCTGTTCCATTTAAAATTACAGAGCCAAACTTATAAACAGCAAGCGCTTGTACATTTCTGAAAATTCTTTTAGATTCTTCTTTTGCAAGAGGTGCCGCTTTATCTTTGAGGAATGTGTAAAGCCTGTTTGCTATAGCCGATGCTATAATATTTTCGACAACTGTAAAGCTAATTTGAATGATCAAATATATCACAAAATTATGCGTCAAGCATAAAAACGTAGTCTGTGCTACAATTTGGGTAATATGCACTCCTTCCGTTAAAAGTAGAATAATGTAATTCTTCTGATCCGCAATAATAATGGATTTTTTGTACACAAAAAAATAGGAAGAAACAGTATTCAGCAGGAAAAGCAAATACAAAATAGAAATGTTTTCCGAAACACGAGGGGCCTCTTTAATCACATAATGCAAAAAAGGAGTAATGAGCATACCAACAGCAGCAATCACAAATCCTATCGTTCGATATGCCTTTTTATATAGCTGCATAAGCGAGGCAAGTTTTTCTTTATCTCGAGTTGCTAACGGTTTATACATACTGAATACAATAGCATTTCCAATGCCTAATTCAGCAAAAGATAGGATCGTCAGTATATTTGTAAATAATCCGTTTACTCCCAGATAATCTGCGCCAAGTATGCGAATGAGTACAGTTCTTGATATAAAATTTGCAATCAGGCTCACAAATTGACAAATTAAGCCCGCAATCATATTAATCGAAACATTCGCGGTTCTTGATCGTTGATTCATTCTTGCTTTATCTCCTCCATGTTACTTAACTTCTGAGCCAAAAAAGTAGACGATGTCCCATCTGTATGCGGAAGAAAAACCATATCACAGCCAACAGCTCTCAATGACCTTTCAACATTTATATATAAATCAGAGCCTTTCCAATCATCCCCATGAAAGATCGCATTGAAATGCAGCTGTTCCCATGCTTCCAACTTATTCATACTAGTCTGGGGAACTACTTTGTCAACAAATCGAATTGCCTCTACAATAGCTACTCTTTCCGAATACGGAATAACAGGACGCTTATGCTTGTAGCTTTCCACCAATTCGTCCGTGCTCACCCCAACAATTAGAAATTCGCATTGTTCTTTAGCTCTACGCAAAATGTTTAAATGGCCAATATGGAACAGATCGAACACCCCTGTCGTATAACCAATTCTGTATTTCTTCATAGCAAAAACCTTCCTCTTTTATTACCAGTCGATGCTCTCCTCAATTGATACTTTGTTATCATTATTTGACGTTGGCTCAAAAACAGCACCGTCGCTAAATACGACTTTAGAAGGATAATGGGTTCTCCTCTTTTCAATGGGGGGAAGTTCCATATACTTAGGACCGAAATTACTTCGTAAATCAGTATCGTAATCGTCTGGCGCGATATACATGCGATTTTCAAATTGTATTGGAATTCCATCTCCATATACCGTTTTAGGTTGTGTCTTGCGTTCAACAGAGTAATTTGAAGCAAAGTTTGTATAATATAGCTTCCCTTTGTTATTTGAGCCACATATGGTCAGATTTAAAGCCTTCATCAAAAATGTACACGAAAAAATGTGTGCTATAATTTTCTTTATTCCCCTCAATGTGCCAAGATTTTGTTTCTCATCAATCATCTTCCTTATCTTTTGAGAAATCGTTTTTCTAAATGAGAGACTTCTCATGTTCCCATCAGAATCATCAAGTGGAAATATATCTACAAAAATGCCATTGGAAATAACATTGTTTTGCATATTTGTTTCTGTAAAAACAGTTCCCACTTTGCAAACTTTAGAATGAAGTAAGGTGTATTTTGAATTAGGCTCTATTTTCTTAACTACATATTTATCAGGAAGATGCCCTTCACAAATCTCAAAAAAACGATTATAATCGTTTCTCGGCATCGCAATGTCCAAATCATCATCCCAAGGTATAAACCCTTTATGCCTAACTGCTCCAAGCAGGCTTCCACCGGTAAGATAGTATTTCAAGTGATTTTCTATACACATTGCATGGATAACATCCATAATCTCAAGTATTTCACCGTGAATTTTTAATAGATATTCGTTATCTGTCATGTTGCTCAGCTCTCCATTTTTCATCTTATTTCTGTGTCTATAGACTTGAAATAATCATACGATTCGAATTATTTCCATGATACTCTTACAATCTACTCTTCCTAATCCGACCGGTCGAAAAAGATGAATATACTTCATCATGTTCAACGGCACATCTCTGCTGGTCTATGCAATTAGTTTGCTTCTTTTCCATGGGTGCCGCCATACATATTGCAACTAAAAAGAAGAAATATGCATTAAACGATATTTCTACGAGAGCTGCAACGAAAAAGGTCAATACAAACGGCCACACATGTTCTTTATAAAAATATGACTCACCGCATTTATGGCTTCTCACAAATGCAAACAGCAGAACAATAACAAATGGTATCATTCCAATTACGCCAACAGAGGAGATAATATTCAAAAATCCATTCTGTGTATTAAGATAGCCTAGAGTAGATTCAATCAATGTATTATTATATCCTTTTCCCAGCATCAAATTGTTGCCTAGCAAAACAAAGAAAGTATTATAGATTTCAGTCCGACCTGTCAAATTCAAATTTCTGTTCAGTACTTTTTCGATGATATATGAAAATGCACCAGTCGAAAGCAAACTATTATATAGTATAAGAAATACATTTGAACCTATTATCAATGCGGCAATTGGAATAGGCCTATATATTATTGTCTTATTTACATCGAAGTATATCAATATAAATAAGACGGCTAAGCTGAACATAGCTGTTGAGCAATCTGTCATATATGAAATGAATAACTGTACAGATATCAGCGCAATTAATTGCCACTTCTTTACTTTCTTAACAATCATAAATTGAAAGATCCAAAACACGAAAAGATAAAAGACAGTAAATTTGCTGCCAATAAAGTAATTGGCTTGCCCTAATGCATTTTGCGTAATCCCCTCTCGGAAAATAAATATACTCGCAGTGTTAATAACTAAATATGCCGATGACATCGGAAACATATTCTTCATTTCTGCAATTAGCTGACGATTTCTGAAATAGTAAAACATACTTATTATACCAATTGAATAAACCGTCGCTGCCATCAAATTCCTAATATTTCCTTGTAAGTAGGTAGAATATAACAATACTAAAAAGTAAACCCAAACAAAGCCATATCGGTATTCGGTATGTTTCAGAAAGAGACCTTTAGCTATGACATAGCCACAAATTGCAATTTTAAACAAGTTAAACCATATTGAATATGTATCTATAACGACCGCCGGAGGGAACCAGGCAATAATTAATAGCCAGGAAATCAATTGGCTTTTTCGCAATATCAATCTATTTGGATGCATTTTCCATGTACCCTCCTTTTACGAGATTCTACCAACAACTTCATTTAATTTGTACGCAAAGGAATCCAAAGTAAAATATTTTTCATAAGTCAATCTGGCATTTTTACCTATCATGTCCAAATCGAATTTTCCATTGGCAACGGCTTCCAATATATCTACAAGTTCACTTGGTTTGCTAATATCGTACATAAATCCATTTACTCCATTTTCAATGTAATCTGTATGTCCGGTGCATGAACTGCTTATAATGATTTTGCCAAACATCATTCCTTCTGTAAGAACCACAGGCAAGGGATCGTCCAAAGAACAGCATAACACTATATCAGTATCGTAATATAGTTTTGATATTTCCGTCCTGGAAACCTCCTCAATATGGCACATATCTTTTTCCACATTTTTTATTGCCGTTAAAAAGTCCTTATAATATTTATCATCATAAGACAGCGGTTTGCCAACAATGGATATATAATATTTCGCTCTGGTTTCTTCGCTAAGCGAATTAAAAATTTCAATAAATTCAGTTTGATTTTTACGCTCACATATGTTTCCAATGATTGCAATCTTAAATTTGTCCTTCCCTTTATTTGTCCTCATAGTATTGGGCTGTATTGCTATATCAGAGCAGCCATAGTTAAGTATTTCACACGAATAATTGAGCCCTTCTTCAGCTATTGCTTTCGCTGTCCATGAGCTAACACAGAATACATGGACATTCCCAGGAAGCTCTCTTGGGAGATTACTTCGAACATTATTTATATATGTTTTCCCTTCATGCAGCCACCAAATAATTTGGGTCTCTGTGTTTCCAAAAAAACGAATCCAGTCATAATTCACGATAGTATTGACTATTACAAATCGAAACGAAAGCCTTGTCAAAACCTTTTTAGCCTGATTTTTCAAGGATGGAATTACTATGATTTCGCATCCCTTCTTTTTCGCTTCAGCAATAATAGGCCCCGTATATTCTGTTAAAATGACAGGATGCAGGCCATTTTTCTTTAATACTTTAGCGGCCTCTAAGAGCACAAGCGGAGCACCACTTAAAGTTGACCCATTTGAGATCAGCAGGCATTGGTTTCTATCATTCTTTAAACTTACTAGCTTCATTAGGGACTTGCAAGACACGCAATAATTCCTTACCCATCTCAATATATCTTTAATGTAGGAAAACATATATTTTAGTTCCTTTCCTTTCAATACAGCAAGTGTTTTAATGCCATGAGCTTCCCATTACCATATCTTAAATCAGGCTCCATATATGCTCCTTCGCCCCATTCGTTCCATGAATTCAAAAATATAATCCTATGCTCTGGGCTCTTGTCCTTTACGCATGCCAAAGCTTTCTCAACAGCCTTTTCAAAGGTCTTTGGCGTATTATTGTAATATATAATTGCTTTCCTTCCCGATCTAGGAGAGCGATCCCATCCTGCTAATAGTTGAGGGTATACATCTTCTCTTCTATCTGACGGGGAATAAAAATTATCAATAATCTTGCTGTAATCGTATCGATCCAATATCATCCCTGGAGCTAATTTTCTTCCAAGAGCAAATAGTATTTTCCTGATTTTTCCACCTGTTTTGAGCTCTGCATACTTCTGATCTGTGGTTCCAACTGCGTCAAATCCCGTGTCCTTGATGTCCGATACATTGTCATCTACAGCTTTATCTATATTGTGAATATTCTCCTTAGTTATCTCAGGCATCGAATCTATGATACCCACAAAATGAAATCCCGGCAGCCCATTTTCTTTTGCCAGTTCATTCCATAGATTCATAAACTGCCGAGGGTGAGGCATAGAACGTGGAACTAAAATGCAGAATAACAATTTCCCGTCTACCTTTATATATCTGCTGTCTCTAAATGCATCCAAAAGGCGATAGAAATGATTAATATCATCTTCCTGTCCGGGAAATTCCTGCTTAAAAATAATAACATCCTTCGAAATAGCGTTCTTTTTCTCCCATGTTTTTGTCGTCCAATCGTGCAATGCCCATCCAAGGCAAAACGGGAAGTTGGGCTCTCCACGTTTAACGACCTCGTCAAATGGCATTTCAAGGACTTCTTTTCCGTTTCCAAACCAGTAATGCCAATAGCAAAAGCCCTCAATGCCAGCTTCTTTTGCCATTTCCGCCTGAGCAAGCCGCACTTCGGGTAGTCTCAGGTCATAAAAGCCGAGATCCGCTGGAATCCTAGGCTGATAATGACCATGAAACAACGGTTTTGCTTTTGCAACATTTGTCCATTCGGTGAAGCCTTTTCCCCAATACTTATCATTTTCTTTAATAGGGTGATACTGAGGTAAATATAATGCAATCACCCGTGCCTTTTTTTCCTGCCCCATTTATGTATCCTCCTACTAATCAAAATGCTTAATCATTAACCTTTTCCCATCTCTTCGTCTTTGAATTATACCTTCTAATTATTCGAGCGGGCATCCCAGCCGCAACACAATAATCTGGAACATCCCTTGTGACCACCGCATTTGCTCCTATGACGCAGTTCTTGCCGATATGAACGTCACCGATGATTGCCACATGCGTTCCAATCCAACTACCCTGACCGATTTTCAGTTCGTCATGTCCGTTTTTTCTAATGAATCTTGCCCCCTGCTCCATGATCGGCACATTGGGATTGTCGAATACATGATCTGAAGAACAAATATAATTGTCAGGTCCAAACAAAACATCCGACTCAATAATAACCTCACCGGCTATCCTGTTTCTCGTTCCTATATCACATCTGTCGCCAATCACCATTTTCTTTCCTGCGAACAGATCGACATCGGGTCTTATCTGGACATCCTTACCTAACTTAATGTTTTTACCATTGACAACATGGACATGTCTTCCAATGTATACCCCCCCCCGGTTGGAAATCCTCTTTATTTTACATCTCATCCAACCGAGAGTCTGCTTTACCAATGTGTTGACATACATGCCATCTGCCCCCTGACCTCTTTATAGTATTTTTCGATTTCTGCCGCCATTGTTTTTTCATTGCAGATTTCTTTGATAAAACGTCTGCCGTTTTCGCCAATGCGATCAGCTAAAGATTGATCCTTCAGCAGCTTTGTCATCACCTGGGATAAGTCCTCTGTGATTCCCGGTTCATACATGATTGCGTTCTTTCCATCTTCGATATAGTCGATTAAGCTCGGCACTCTGGCAGCGATCACGCACTTACCCAGGGCCATCTGCTGCATAAGCGTCATCTGACCGTATGAGTAATTGAATGACTTTAGCGGAAGCACGCAGAATCTCGCATTAGCAATTTGGCTAATAACTTCCTTGATCGGAACAAAGGGAATCTGCTCCACATTTTTAATAGACCGATATTGGTCATCGACATGGCCCACCAGCCTAAGCTTAACATCCGTGTCCACATTGGAATACGCTTTGATGACGGTATCCCAATCCCGCTTGCTATAGCCGACGCAAAGGATGTAATCGTCGCTTTCTTGGCCTGTAGGCTGATTTGACGCCTTATCAAAGAAATCCACGTCTGTTCCGAAGCGTATGAAACGGCTCTTCTCTTCTACCCATGGGAAGAACCGATGATAATAGTCCTTTTGTGTGCTCGTGTGATATATGATTCCGTCAATGGATTTGCTGGCACACTGCATCAGTTTCAATGCCACCCCCTGCTCTGCAGCACTGTTAAAAGAGCCGATATCAAATACAATATGTTTTGCCTTTGTGTGGAAGAGTCTGCGCCACAGACTTAGGACAACACCACTCTGCATCCCATGTGAAACAATCAGATCATATTTGCGCAGCTTCGGAATCGCCCGTAGTGTCTGCCACACATAAAAGCGAAGTTTTTCCTTTTCAAAATGCTCCAGCCAGGGGAAAGAGCTGACGTCGATAACGTCTACATCCGGTATATTTTCAAAATAGCGATAGAACCAGTACGGTGTCTGTCGATTATCAACATAATAATCGGGCGGTTGTTTATCTTCAGGGATTTCCCTGCAATAAGTCACCTTCCAGTTTACCAGCATCAGTATTTTCATTTCTGCTTCCTTCCCATCGTTGACTTGATAGATTGTATCGCCTTACGATTCTGGCAGGTACACCTACTGCAACGCAATAATCCGGAATATCCTTCGTGACAACAGCGTTTGCGCCAATTACGCAGTGCTTTCCGATATGCACATCGCCGATGATTGCCACATGCGTCCCTATCCAGCTTCCCTCTCCAATTTGAAGCTCTTCGTGACCATTGTTCCGAATTGAGTATGTTCCCTGATCCATGACCGGCTTTAAAATATCCTCATAGCAATGATCCTCAGAACTTAAATAGTTGTCCGGTCCTAACAACACATTATTCTCCAAAATTACATTTCCCGTTATTCTGTTTCTCGTACCTATATCGCATCTGTCTCCGATTACCATTCTCTTTCCCACAAACAAATCAACATCAGGTCTGATTTGGATATCCTTGCCTAGCACAATTCTTTTACCATTAACAACATGGACATGTCTTCCAATGTATACCCCCCCCCGGGGGATTTTTACACCGGTTCGAAGACATTGCAGTGCCCCGAGAAGTTTCTTTATCTGATTTTTTATCATGTGATTTCTTCCTTTATGCCTGGTAAATTCTCAGAAGCTTTTCAGTATAAAGCGCCACCGTGTCAAACTCAACATTCTTGCAATTCTCAGTATAGGTTTTCACACGATCTCTGTTCATCCACAGATTCGTAATGCACTCAGACAGTTCTTCTGTATCCCCGCTTTTAAACAGTTCGCCATTCACTTTGTCATCGATCAACTCCGGTATGCCTCCTATATTCGCACCTAACACAGGGGTGCCGAGCCTCATGCTTTCTATAACTGAAAACGGACAATTCTCATACCACTCAGAAGGATACACGCTTAATAGAGCATCTTTTATTAATACAGTTTTTATCCGCACTCCTTTATATTCCGTTAATTTTTCACCATCAAACTCCCTGCCGCACACATGATGCCCGCTACGGTTGTAGCAGGTTACCTTGTGCCCAAGCTGAACCATGCGAGTGCTGAGTTCCTCAACAACGACCTCAATTCCTCCCTCACCGCAGGCAGGCACCCGTTTGTGACCAATCACAGCAACTGCTAATGGTTTTTCTATTTTTTCATCTTTCAAGGTCACGCACTCCCTCAGTAGTAAAATTCTTCCTAAACGTAAAATGGTGGTGAGAAACAAATCTTAAGGTCACGAATAAAGTGTTCTGTAACCTGCATACTAAAAAATATAAGAGGCACGCAACGCCTCAATCATTTCTTTCTCCGCATCGCTAATTTAAAACTTAATTATGAGGCTGGCCTTGTCTTGCCTCAGCAAACAGGATCAGCCCGGTACATCAGGGTCAAGGGGCGTTATCGCAGATTTAAGCATTTTATATAAAAGCAGCAGGGCGAGCAGAAGTAAATTATGTGCAATATGCTGTGCTAAATTTAGTGCCTAATATCACTCTGTCCCCTCCTAATATCCCGTGTAGCACTAAATACTCAAAAAAAATAGAGCCACCAAACCCTATAATTAAAGGATCTGGCGGCTCATTTCCATTCAGCCCCAACTCGGTTACTTTCCCTGCCATGCAGGCTTGCTTTCAACTCGCTTATCCTCAGCCATTTGAAATCCAGCCTGCATGGCGCCCGCTAAGACTCCGTCCATCATACGTCCCGCTAAGGCTCCGTCCATCATGTGTTCAGACCCGGCTCAAGTTCGCATTCTTCTATGGCTTCCTGAATGGCGTCCTCAAATTTGAAAACTACCTCGACATGCTCCTGATCAATGACATAGACCGCTTTCAGCATCTCTGTGGCCATTTTACGGGTGAGCGTCTGCAATTCCCTCGCAGCTTGTCCAGCTGCCTTCACGAGCATCAGTTTATCCGTAACCTCTTTCTGGTGTTCTTCTTTTGCCTCGATATCTGCGATCTTTTTTTCAAGTTCCTCCAGCTCGGCCGAAAGCATATCCTTTTCAGATATGAACTGTTCCCTCGACAAAAGCCCGTCTGCATACTCCTCATATGCCCTGATCTTCCTCGCTTTTATTTTCTTTACCCTGTCTCTGTATGCGCTGAGAGTATTCTTTACTTTTCCCGTTTCCCTCTTTTTCAGAAGGCCGTCACACAAACTGCCCATTTGCTGGATACTTACCAGCACTACCCTTTCCAGCCAATCATACGAATAGTTCTCCTCGCTGCAGCCGCTTTTCCTTACCTGCCTCCATCCGCAGTGTATAGTATCTCCGTAAGCGCCATAATTAATCAGCATCGATCTCCGACAATTCCCACACCGTGCGATCCCTTTCAGTGCAAATTTTCTTTCTGCTCTATACCCTTTCTGCGTTTGGTAGCGGATCGCCAGCTGCGCCTGTTGGAATGTTTCCTCACTGATGATTGGTTCATGGGCGTTTTCTGTTTTATACAGTTCTTTATCGGGGACATTCCTGATCTGTCTCCCGCCAAGAATCACGGTTTCCTGCTTTCCCTGCACAAGTGTTCCCATATAAGATTCATTCCGCAGAATTCTCCATACCATTGATGCGTTCCATAAAAGTTTATCTTCCGGCGCAATGGTCTGCTTTGGGCCACTCCACCGTCCCACGCCTCTCAAGTAAGCACAAGGTGTCGGAATACCTTCATGGTTCAGTTTTTCGGCAATTGCGCTCGTAGCATGGCCCTTTGCCGCTTCCTCAAAAATCAGCCGTATAATTTCAGCCGCCCCCTCGTCAATGATCCAGCCCTCTTTGATGTCATCACATACATATCCGAATGGGGTTCTCTTACTGGTCAGGATTCCCTTCGACCACTTTACCCTGTGTGCGGCTCGCTCCTTTTTTGCACAGTCTTTTACATACAGGGTATTGATGAGGTTTTGCAGGGCTATTGAAAAGTCGATGCCTTCCGATACCCCCGTATCAAAATTCTCATTAACAGCTATAAGGCGTATACCGAGCAGTGGGAATATCTGCTCCACATAGTCCCCGACCTCGATGTAATTTCTGCCCAGTCTGCTCATATCTTCTTGTGTCAAGTAGGAACTAAAAAAATTTTGAAATTTTTTGCGAAAAGTCCACGGTAGCTTTCTTGCCCCGTG
>CANROC010000028.1 GCA_947632175.1 uncultured Oscillospiraceae bacterium
CCGATGAGATATTCCAGCCGTTCACTCACAGCGGAGCCGCTGTTCATGGAGGCTACCAGCTCCGCCATCCGCGCTTGCGCTGACTTCCCAAGCGCATTTCTATACTCGGTCTTGCGCTCGTAGGTGTGAAGCAGGTCCTGCTCGAAGATGTGCGTTGCGAACGCGGACTTGATATCCCGGATGCCCTGCTTGGTGAGATACCCCTCCTTGGGATTAGAGGAAAATACCATCATGTGTACGTGGACGTGTTTCTCCTTTTCGTGGAGGGCAGCGTACCAGCGCAGGTTTTTGGGATCTATCTTGTAGCCCCTCGCTATCTCAGAGGAGCAGGAGTTTATCAGGTGACGCCAGCTGTCCACATCCGTGAAGCCCAGACGCTCCGCGTCCTCACGGCGCAGCGACACCACAGGCGTCCAGACGATGCCGGGGTGATTTGCCACCTTCTCCACGGCCTTGCTGAGATTTTGCACCTTCCCGTCCTTATCCCACAGTCCGTGGTCGCCATCGCTGTGTACACCTGGACGATGGGAAACGTAGTCCAGATAATTTTCGCGCTCATCCATGGAGGCGATGAACTGCTCCCACACCTGGTCGATGAACTCGGTGGCGGAATTTTTAGAGGGAGAGGATCGGTAGTCTTCGTACTCAGCCAGCTCCTTGGACTGTGGGAAGCTCTTGATGAGCCGGGAGATGTACTCGCGCTGTTTCTTTGTCGCCGGTCCATCTCCATGCTCAGACTTCAACAGCTCCACTCCCTCACGGGTAGCGATGTAGTTGGTGCGGTTTTTGAGTCTGGCCTTGTCCTCTCCGCCCTTGAGGTATGGGGAGATAAAAATCAGCCGGGCCACTTGGTATCATCCTTCACGGGTATCCGTCTCTGCACATCCAGCGCATGGTCGAAGCTGACCTTGCCGCAGGTCTTCTTCACCTCGTCCACCGCAAACTTTCGGAGGGCCTTGCGGTCGATGTCGTCCACTCGGAAGTGGGCGGCGATGGTGTGGCAGGCCATGTTGAGCTCCACCGCCCACTTGAAGAGCAGAGAGCGGAGCCTGTCGTTGTTGTTTTCGAGGATGCCCTTCATGACTGTTGAGACAGCCTCTGGGAGATACTTGGAGGCGTCGTCGCACTCCAGATAGCCCAGGTAGAACTGAATCGCTTTATCTGCCAGCTCGCTCCGGCTCTGACAGTTGGCCTTCGCCATAAGAGCGTCCATTTTCTGAATCGTTTCGGGTTTGAGCCAAAAAGTGGCTCCTTTGCGTTTATCGTCGCTCATACGTCCTCCATTTCCGTTCCGCACAGCCAAAAGCGGGGCAAAGCCCTTGAAAACACTGGACTTTTACTCCTCTGTGGTGCGGAAATCTTATTTTCCAGCAGAAAACGGTGCGCTGTCCCTGCACAGAAAAGCCCCGCACTGCGGGGCTTTGTGGGTGAGCCGTGCCGCAACGCGGTGCGGCTCTTTATCTTGTCCAAAAATCGAACGGGGCCAAAAGCCTGAAAACGGGCTCTTGACCTCGCCCGACAGCGGCTCAAAAAGCCGCGCCTGTTTTGCGTGGTGCACCTGCCCCATGCGGATGGGGAAAACGGCACACGGGGCGAACAGCGCCGCGACAGGGGGTCACATGGACGGCCCTGTCATAGTGGGACCGCCGCTTTGCTGTTGCCCGCTCATGGTCTGCTCCGGGTCGCGGCACCGGATGTGGATGCCCTCGCAGTCGTAGCCCACGGGCTTGAGGATGCGTTCCCTCAGAACATAGAGCAGGGACTCGGTGTCGAACTTGGTTTCCATGTAGAGGCCCTCGTCTATCTTCACCGGCGAGTCCATGCCGTCCTTATCTCCGAGGAGTACCCGGTCCCGCCCGAAGACCTTCCCGGAAATACTCATGAGCCTGTCGTGCATGGCAGGGTCGCTGTTGCAGTCGGTGAGGATAGCGGAGACGGCCTTCTTCCATGTCGTTGTCTCGACCGTCCTTCCGTCAGGGAAGCTCACCGAGAGAGGGCGCTTGCCCTTGAATACAGAGGGGTGTATATCCAGTGGGAGAGAGCGGCTCTCCATCTGAGACACCTGCCCGGAGAGCAGAGCGTCGATCCTCCTGTCTACCGTCTCGTGGAGCTGGGCGCGGAGCTCTTCGATGAGCTCCACGGGAAGTTCGCTGTTTGCTCGTTCCATCCGCGCCACCTCACATCGTCTGCCCCATCATGGGAGCAGGAGCGTGCGTCTCGACCACGGGAGTCAGCTCCTTGCCGCGCAGCTTCTCGGTGAATATCTCCTGCCGCCGCTCCTGACGCTGCTGTGTCTTGCGGTTGGCGGCGTAGGCAGCGACGGAGAGGTCGTGGAATTTGTACTCATGCCAACCACTGCACTCGTCGAGTGTGGAGAGCGTCTCGGCATCCACGTCCACCATGAACACGCCTACCACACGGCCCGTGTTATCTGCGCGCTCCACGAGGGCAGACTTGAATTCGGTGACGTCGCACTCACGCGCTCTGTAGAGAGTGGATGCGAATGGGGCACTCATCTCTCTGTTGAGGTAGCCCCGGATACACCCGGAGAGGTTCAGGAGGTTCATCCCGCCCTCGCTGATGAGGAAGCTGTCCCGTCCATCCTCAGTCACCTTCAGAGCGGAGAACCGGCGCTGGGCCTCACGCTCCCGTTCCATGCGCTCATCCTCGGCGCGGATCTCCTGGCGGATGTCCTCACGGACCTGTTCGGGGAGCTGCTCTGTGAGCCCATTAAGCAACTCCTCCATCTTTTTCTGGAGATCGTGGCCGGGCAGATGCTCCTCCAGAGCGTCTGCCCAGCGTTCGTCTATCCAGAGGGATATTTCTCTGCTTGACATTTTGTTTTCACCTTCCTGTTTCGTAGTCTTTCTCACCGTGGACGCGGCCTCCGCTTCTCGCTCGGTCAGATACTCCGCACACCACTCGTCCAGCGGTGTGCCGCATTGCTGGCAGTAGTCTCGCATCATGGTGAGGAGCATGGCGCGCTCGTCGTCGGAGAGCCGGTATCTCATGGGGATGTCCACGCCGTCATAGCGGCAGAGGGTCAACTCCAGAACGCCCACCACCTCGTCGGCGTCCAGATCGTAGTCGGCGTACACGTTCAGCCAGCTGTCACTGTCGTTTTTATCGAAGTGTGTACCGAACAGCGCATCCACATCGCAGTTGATGGCGAGGTAGAAGTTGAGGAGGTTGTCCATCTCCTCAATGCTGTCATCGGGAAAGAAATCACTCTCGTTGATGGGCCGGCTGGCGTAGAGTGTAACAGGCAGCGCGGCGGTGAAGGCACCTTCCTGAAGTGCCCGGTCAAATTTCTCTTGCCGCGCCTCATAGGGTGCGGACTCAGACGGCCCCGCGGACTTTGCGGCCTGGCAGACATCGTCGAGGTTGTACACTTTCCAGCCGCGGTCAGCGTCCAGCACGGACGCGACCGCGCCGACGAAGTCTACCCGGTAAATCCCGGCCCTCTCATCCGCCGCCTCCACATGGCTGATGACGAGCTGCTGGAATCTCTCCGCGTCGATCCGCTCCGCATCGCCGAAAATCACGCTGTTGGGGTTTCGCAGATGCTTTTCCACCGCGTCCGCCACATCGAGGAAGGTGAGGGGCCTATCTATGAGCAGATAGGTTTTCTCCCTCTCCCCCATGACGCACAGAGCGGAGGGACACGTCCTCACCTCATCCGCCATCCTTCTTCACCTCTTTCGCTGTCGCCACAGCCGTCGTGGGCTTTGGAGCGGGCTTGGGCTTGGGACGGGAGGCGGGGGCGCCGCGGCTCTCAATGTACTCCCGCACCTCCTCCGGGACCGTCTGCTCGTAGAGAGTGTCCAGCACCTTTGTCAGTTCCTTCAGCGGAGTGGTGTTTTTCTTCTTAAGATAATGTGTCATCGCGTTCAGCTTGTCGTCGTCAATGGATATTGTCACATCTATCTTGTTCACAATCATACTCCTTTCTCAGTCATAGCTGATCCCCGGCACCTGGAGCCAGTGTGTGAAGCCGCGCTCAGAGAGCTTCGTCTTGACCACGCCGTACCTGGTACCCATGGCCTCTATGACCTCACCGCCCCCGATGTAGACGCCGATGTGCCCGTTGCACCACACGGCGAGGCCGGGGATCTCCGGGATGGTGTCTATGGTCCCGGACACCGTGGCGGCGTGGTACATACTGTTGGCTCCCATATCCGCGATGCCGTTTGCCTGGTAGCCGAAGGTCATCGTCTCGGTATTCAGCCAGCCGTAGCTCTTGATGAGCCCACAGCAGTCCACCGTGCGCCGTCCCAGCCAGTTTGCCCGGATGAAGTCCTCGTAGGGTCCCACGTTGTCCGGGTACTGCTCCAGCTTTGACTGGAGGAGGCTCTCCGTCATCACCTTCCCGGTAGTCCCCCACACATAGCCCCAGCCGTTTTCCCACGCTTGCACGGCGTAGGCGGCAAGGTCATGGGCGTTCTTGGTGGTGGGGTCGGTGAAGTGTGAGATGTCTATGTCCGTGGAGCTTCCCGTCCCGCGCTGGATGTCCCCCGTCAGGGAGATCCCGCCGTCCAGTGCGCCGGCGATCCTGGCGTAGATCTGGGCGATGTTCTTTTTGTCATCCTCGGTGATCTCCCGGCCAAGCCGCTGGCCGACGAGGGAGTACGCCTCACTGAGTGGGCGCGGTGTGGCCACCGTGTACGTTTCCTCCTGAGTGACCTGTTCGCCGTTCTCGTTCAGTACCGGGTTTCCCGCCTCGTCCACCACGGGGACGGTCCTCGTTTTCTCCTCTGTACTGTAGAAGCACTCCACGAAGTTATCTGCCGCCTGCTGGCTGGGAGAGTCCGAGTCAAAGCAGAGGGCATAAAAAACAGCCTTGACCCGGACCGAGTCAAGGCTGTTGTCCTCCATCATCCCGTTGGCCGTATTGATGGCGTTGTCCAGAACAGTGAAGGCGCTTTGCATTTCGGATATGCGGTCCCTATACTCCGCTGGCGTATCTGAGGAAATGGAGCCGCCGTAGAAGCAGATGTCCACGGCGTTATTGTTGTGGCTGGCCGTCCCGGAGCCCAGAGAGCAGAGGAGCAAAATAATGAGGATGAGCGGAGAACAGATCGCCAGCGCCACCCATCCCAACACTTTCCGCCCTTTCTCACTGGAGAGCAGGACGGCGGCCACCTTTGCCAACGCCTCGGTCATAAGCTCATCTCCATTCCGGCCATAGGCTGGGAGGTGGGAGGCGCAGTCTGTGTCTGCTCCTGCTTCGACGGGATTCCCAGCTTCTCCATGACTTTTTTCAGCTCCGGGCGGGGCTCCTGTGACGAGAGCATTTCCGCGAGGGCGTTCTTTTCCTCGGCGTTAAGGCAGAGTACGGTCCCCGCCTGCTCGTTGTGCCAGCCTTCGCCGTGGAAGGCTTTCGTGATGGCGGAGCCGACAAGGAACATCCTGTCCATGTCGTACCCCGTTTCGCCCAGGGTCTTGCCTGTGGCAAAGTTGCGGATGATGGATTTATCTTTTTCATACCATTTAAGGTACACGTCCACATAGACGCCTTCACTTCCGCCGTAGTCCGCGGTGCAGAAAATTTCCGCGCCCTTGGGAATTGTCTTCCCGTTCTCCCAATCCATGCTCATGAGGAAGTATTCGTCGGGCAGGAAGCCGGACTCCTTCAGCCTGTTCTCTAACTCTCTGAACACATCCTCTGCCACGGGCTGGCCCACATAGCGCAGGTACCTGGGATCTTCCGGGTTGGGTTCCCATATTGCAAGATCAATAGGCTTCATAAATCCTCCTTTCACCGTCCTCCCGCCGAGCCAAAGAGCGCCCGCTTGTATTCCGGGGCGTGGACCTCCAGCAGGAAGCGTTCCGCGCCGCACTTGTAAAGGCAGACGCCGTTTTGCGGATAGCGGATGAGCTCATACTCGCTGGGCTCCAGCTGGAGGTTGTTCATGTAGAAGTCCTTGTCCACCGCGCCGCAGTGGAAGATGAACTGATGGGTGGGGATGGCGAAGAGGGGCCTCGTCAGCTCCCGGATGCCGTCCACGTTGAAGTCCTCCAGATTCTGCGAGGCCATGATGAGGGAGGACTCCTTCTTCCTCACACGCTTGAGGGTGTTGCGGATGTACTCGATGGTCATGCGGTTGCTGAGCCAGATATACAGCTCGTCCAGCGCCGCCACGGTGTTGCCCTCGGTGAGAAGCCGGTCGCTGAGATAGGACAGGACGTTGAACAAAAGCGCGTCCTTCACGTTCACATTACCGTTGAGCAGCTCCTTCACGCCGAACACAAGAAATCGGTCTGACGTGATGTTGGTGTGGCCGTTGAAGAATTTGCTCTCCGCGCCCACACACATGGAGTGGAGGCCCAACTTCACCTGCTGGAGAAGCTCCTTTGTGTAGAGAGGATTTTGTTCCCGGTCGAAGTTGTCCGCCGCCTCCTCGATCACGGCGTAGAGATCGGAGAGGGTGGGATAGTCCTCGCTCTTGAGCTTGGAAAAGTCCGTGTAGTCGTTGAGGCCGAATTTGTGGTACATCCGCTCCAGCATCAGCTCGATGGTGTCGATGTGCCACTGGCTGAAGTCCTTGTAGGCGCGGAAGAAATCCTTGAGAAAGGAGATGTGCTGGCTCAAACGTGAGCGTTTGCGAAACGCCTCCGGGGTGTCCGTGTCCTCCTCGCTGTCCCCGTCCACATCCCACACCTTGGGCTCCAGCGGGTTAATGATGTACTTGCCGCTCATGAGGTCAATGAAACACCCGCCCAGGTTGGCGGCCAGATCCACAAGCTCATGCTCCGGGTCAAGACATATGACCTTTTTACCGGACTCCAGAAGATTTTCAAGGAGGAGCTTCAGGAGAAAGCTCTTGCCCTCGCCGGAGTTGCCGAGGATGAGGACGCTGCCGTTGGTCTTGTCCTCGGCACGGCGGTCCAGGTCCACGATGACGCTGCTCCCGTACCGATCCTTGCCGATGTAGAAGCCGTGGGGGTCCGTCTTGCCGGAGTAGTTGAACGGAAAGAGGTTCGCCACCGAGGAGGCGGGGAGCACTCTCTCATACTGGCTCCCGAAGCAGTTGGACCCCGCGGGGTTCACGGACTGGAAGCCCTCCTGCTGGCGCAGCAGAATACGATCCGCACTGAGCTTGGAGCGCACCAGCTCCGCCATCACCTCGTTTGTCAGGTTCCGAAGTCCCTCCTGGTCCCGCGCCGACAGCTCAATGAACACGGCGCAGTGCATAAGAGGCTCATTGCTACGGTGCATGGAGGCGATGAGGTTCGTCACGTCCTGGAGGTTCATCTCCGCTGTGACCGCCTGCCTCACGTCGTTGTTGGCCCGGTTCATGCGGTTTTTGTTGCTGGCGTTGTGTAGGATCTTGTTCTCCTCCAAAGGGTCCACGCGCCTTGTGTAGACGGACAGCGTCACGCCGCTCTTGTCCCCCAAGTGCCGTAAAAGGGCCAGCTCCTCAGTGCTGGTGGGGTAGCCCCGGATGGCGAACACGGTGCGGTAGGAGTTGCCGAGGACATAGCTGTCCGTGTTGAACTTCACCGCGCCGGGGGCGATGATGTCCAGAAAATCTTTAGGTTCGGGGACAGTGTCCCTCCTGGGCTTTTTCTCTCTCTGCTTCTCCGCGGGAGGCCGCTCAACACGCCGAGCCTCCTTGGTCTGCCGCACCGGGGGCCGTTTCCTGTTTACGGGCTTTCGTTTCTGGCATCCGTAGAGGATTGTCCTGCCTCCGCAGTGTTTTTTCTTACTCACGGTCTTTCACCGCCCTTTCTCCATCATAGCTTTCGAAATATTCCGTTGTCACGTCCTGCTGGTAATAGACGGCCAGAAGCCGCTTGATGTCCTGCTCCCCGGCGAGGCGGACGTGGAAGCCCCTGTCGCGGATGGTCTTGGCGCGGGTGGTGATCCATGACTGGATGCTCTCGTTGGCGTGCCGCTCCACGGGGTAGATCAGGGCAAACTCCCGCGCCGAGGCCGTTGTGGTTTGAATCTGGTCCAGGTACTCCTTGTCCTTTCCGAGAAGCTCCCGGATGGCCGGGTTCGTTTCCTCCTCCAGCCGCTGCTGGTACCATATCTTGTTGCGCTCGTAGGACTCCCTTGAGTCCAGGGCACGGAGCGTGACGGTGTCCGTGCCGCGCAAAAGCTCCATGAGTGCGCGGACTCTGGCCGTGATGCCCTCGGAGGACAGCACGGAGAGGTTATCCGGGCGGACAAGGAAAAAGACGAACTCACCTTTGGCGGTCTTCACGCCGCAGTCGGTGAGCTCGTCTATCCCCATGAGCTGCCGGGTGGAGCGGAGCCGGCGAAGCTCCTGCTTATCTTTGCGTTTACTGCTCATCTCTCGGCCTCCATTCAAAGGTCTGAGGCACAAGGAAAAGGAAACGGGCGGCATAGCGCAGAAAGTCCAGCACGCTCATACCGTCCAGGCGGATAGTGAGGAAGGCGAAGACCGCCGTGCAGAGAAGGGGCGTGAACGTCCCCAGCTCGGCCAGCGCGAAGACAGAGAGCAGGAGCGCCCCGCCGATGATGCCCACGTCCTTCAGCTCCCACAACCACAGCTTTGCCTTGGCCTTCAGGTTTTCAGGGTATATATACATGGGTTCCTCCTAAAAAAGTAATGCCCACCGCTTTCACGGTGGGCGTGTGAGTGGCGGGTCATTCCGCGGCCTTGGCCTCGTCCAGCGCCTTGCGGATGAGGTCGGTGAGGAATGCCTTCTTCTTGAGCTTGTGCGCCTCCAGATATCTGTCCAGCTCGTCGAACAGCTCCGCGGGGATCTGAATGGCCAGAGTCCTTGTCTCGCCGTTTTCCATTTTAACACTTCCTTTCTCGTATTCGTAGAATTTCGTAATGAGCCATGTTACATACTGACTCAGTGTCTGCCCGCTGCGCTCCCTCTCGGCGCTCACCTTGCTGTGAAGCTCCTCCGGGATCGGCGCGCAGAGGTTCTTTATTTTTCCTTCTGCCATGATGGGGATACCTCCTTTCTTTGATCGTGAAGCAAGTATACCGAAAGAGCCGATACAAAGCCATATCCAAAGCCAACAAAGAAAAGGCGGGAAACGAAGCAAGATAGACAAAGCGAAGTCCCCGGCTTGGCCGAGGACTTCGCTCTGTCGGTATTTACTTATTGTCGCTCGTTTTGGTTCCATCCTCGATGAGTTCTGTCACGACCTGCCCAAGCTCGGCGGCGTTTTTTGAGGTTATGACGGGCACACCGGTTTGCTCCTCCACAGCTTTGCGGGCATCACCGGCCACCTTGCCCCCGGCGCGGGCCACTGCCGCATTTTCGGAGAAGGACGCAGGATTCCGCTGGCGAGATATCTCCGTGGTGGTAGCCTCGGCCAGCATATTGAGTACCAGCTCCAAAGTGGTCATGTTGTCCCGCAAATTTTCCTTTGTGAGCCCCTTCAGGTTCTTATACTGTCTTGTGGTCATACCTGACCATGCACGGGAAATCTCGTCCGTAAGGATCGCATACTCCATGCCTTTTTCCACCCCGCGTCGGTCCCACTCATCGGTGAGTTCCTTTCTCACCTGTATGGCCTGAAGACGCTGGTTGATCCACTCTCGTGAATACCCCTTTTTGAGATACGTCTCCAGCGCACGGTCTATCGTCAGCTCCGGGTCAATGGTTTCTTCAATCCGCTCCCGTCCAACCTGAGCCAGCCACATTTTGAAGGGCTCTGCTTTGGGTGAGGGAATGGATTGGATAATGCGGAGGAGCTGCTCGGTGTTGGCCACATCGGTAGTGTATCTTTTCCCGTCAGAGGACAACATTTTCAGTTGTACGATTTTTTCGTACAACTGATCAGCGCCCTCCGCCTTGAGTTTCCGTTTCAGGTCGCTCCAATAACGCCTCGGATTATCTGAGCCTGTCAGAACTGCTACAACATCCACAACTGAGAAATACCATTCCTCATTTTCCTCATCCCAGGCTGTGCGGATGCGCTTGTCCTCAAAGAGCTGAATGCTGTTGTTCTCCTCCATCGGCTGACCTCCTGTCTCTGTAGGTCCGTGATTTAATTTTTATTCTACCATACAATTTTGGAAAGTCAATTAACGATTCGGAGGGTTCTCACGCGCATTGCAGGGCAATGGCGGCAGCGATCCGGCACATGACAAACTTCACGCACGGAATGGCGACACTGTTTCCAAGGGCCTTGTACCGGGCAGAGTCCGACGCGCCGGGGATGTTGGTCCAGCCGTCCGGGAAGCCCTGGAGCCGTTCGCACTCCAAAGGCGTAAGGCGGCGAATGAGGCGAGGCGTGTCTTCTGTATTTGCTTCCTGGCAGACGAGGTCGGTGGCATCCTTGTGCTGTCGGGCGCTCTCGGTGCTGGCTACGTCGTCCTCGGTGAACACGTCCACCCTCTGGCGGCTGAACACGGCGTGGTGATCCTTTGCGGTGAGCGTATAGGCAATATCCTCCTGACACCCCACGCCGTTGCCGCCGTTTTCCGATTTTCTGTCAATGATGTTGCCGACGATGCAAAAAACCGGTTCCTCCTGCTCCACCAGCGGCACATTGTTTCCACCTGTTCCGTATCTCGCAGACATGGTGGGGGCCACGTCGTGGGGGCCGGTATAGCGGGAGTCGATGCCGTGGTTTTCGAAAACCAGCGGCTGATGCCCGTGCTCCTGGGCTCTCAATGTACCGCTGATGTCATCTGAACACTCCATGACGGAGCCGCCCTGGTCGTTGAGGCACAGGACGCTGGGTACCATGTTGGTACCGCTCTCCGAGGCTTTCAGGGTTGGCGATGCTTCCTCCGTGTATCCGATCCCTCCGGCACCGGGGCCCGCTCCGGCGTTGAAGGCCGCCGAGAACAGGAGCCCCGCGGGGTTTCTCCCACCGCCTCCGTCCGCGCCGGCCAAAGTTGGAGCTACGCTGTCCGGGGTGAACACTCTCGCTTGTTGTGTATCCCAAGGGGTAAGGCAATTCTCCGGCTGGGTGACGAAGGTCTGCATCTGCATATTCTGCGTCCGCATCAGAGCGCCGGACACGCCGTGAAGGTCTATGCCCTCATTCCTCTGGTTTATATGGTAAGCATTCACCTTCATCGAGGAGATCATCGAGCAGATCATCGCCGAAGTCATCATCTCCATCGGTATAAGGCCAGCTTGTATCATCAGGGCAATCTCCAGTTGCCGCGGGAGGGGTTTCCCTCTCTCCGTCGATCTCCGGAGAATACCCAGGCAGGCTGTCCTGCTTAAAGAGTATCTTGAATGCGGATGTGCCTCCAAAATCCGCGACAAGGAAGATTCTATTGCGTCTCTGGGGCACACCCCAGTATTGGGCGTCGAGGGTCCTCCAGGCAACGGATAGATCATTTCCCAATATGACAATCCCAGGATGTCCCCATGACCAGGGGTAAGGTCCAGGAACAGATACGGCACCGTACTTAATTCGGAGTATTTCTTCGAGGACGATGCGGAAGTCTTCCCCCTTCGGCTCGCCGCTGGAGAAGGCTCCGGGTACGTTTTCCCAGACCATGAATCTTGGTCGAACAGACACACCTGTCCGTCCACGTTGAATGTCTGCATTTCTCATCTCCTTTACGATCCTGCATTGCTCCATAAAAAGGCCGGAGCGCGCGCCGGCAAGTCCGGCACGCGCCCCAGCCACGCTAAGATCCTGACAAGGGCTGCCTCCGCAGATGATGTCCACGGGAGGCAGCTTTGCCCCGTCCAGCTTCGTGATGTCCCCGACGTGGATCATGTCGGGGAAGTGGTGTTTTGTTACCTCGATGGGGAAGGCTTCGATCTCGCTGGCCCAAACTGGGGTGATCCCCGCAGCAATGGCCGCCAATGGGAAGCCTCCTATCCCATCGAAAAGGCTGCCCATTGTGACCTGGCCCATTCCGGCCCGGTCAATAAGGCCGCCTTCTTCTGAATACGGCCTTGCGTCCATTTTCTTTCTCCTGCCTTTACTTAGAAACCGCCGCCACGATGGTCTTCGTGGTGTTAACGGCTGCCTGGGCGGTGTAGACGGCGGACATGATGCTGGCTCGCGTCGTGGTGTCCAGTCCGAACGTCCCTGCGATCCGCGGCACCTCACCGGCTGAGAGCATGAGGCCCAAGCCCATAATAGCGTGGGTCTTGAAGACCAACAGCCCCGCGATGAGCATGGTGGACTGCAAAAACGCCGTCAGACACAGGCCAATAACCTGCTTCATCCACTGGACAAAGCCGTCCCCGTATCCTCTCGGAATGCTGAACATATACAGCGACCCTACGGCTATCTGGATGAGAAGGATGCCGCCTCTTTTCAGGTTTGCGAAGAAGACCTTGAACACGGCATAGGCCATTAAGATCACGGCAAACAGGACCATAATGGCGCTTTTTATGACGCCGAAGCCGAGAAGCGGCTGGCCCACCATGGAGGAGAGCGTGTCGTAACCGTTGAAGTCATTCAGGATAATGATGGCAAGCTCCCCGATAGAGCCGCAGCCGGTGAGGGCCTGAGAGAGCGTCCCCTGCAGGGACACGGAGAGAGCGTAAAGACGCACGGGCACGATGGTGAAGAGGCTCACCGCCATGAAGCCCTTGAGAATGTTCAACGCTGTTTGACGCACATTCCCTCTGCCGCCGCTGTACTCCACAGCGCATTCGAAGGCGCAGACGATGAGACTTACGGCAAAGAGGGCCCAGGCCAGCTTGGAGAAGAAGCCAACGACGGCCTGGACCCAGGGAAGGTCGAAAAGCTCCACGCCCATGTTCCCCATCTGCTCAAAGAAGTTTAAAAGAAAGCCGATGATCTGAGAGTATATCCAGTCCATGATCTCGGCGAGAATGGCAGAGGCCACAAAGTTCCATATGAACATTGGCTATCCCCCCTTTACATGGTCAGGCTCATACTGCCGGCCTCCATGCGCTGCGTCTGCTGTGAAAAAAGCTCCACATAGTTGCTGACGGCCTCCGTGAGCGCGGCATAGTCCGATCTGGTGGGAGTAAACCCGTACCACTCCGTTTTCCCGTCGCAGGTCCATGCGAAAGGAGGGCTGTCCATCGGGAGGTTCTTCTTGGAGAAGGAATCTCCAAACCGTATGGCGGTGGTATCCAGTACGCCCTCCACCTTGCTGACAGCTTGGGCTCTGAGGGCGGTGTAGCGGTCGGCCACGCCCTGAGTTATAAACTCAAACTTGGCGACATTGTCCCCGCCAAGGGGGACGAATGCCGCTCTGCCGATGTATTTGGCATTAGAACAGACGGGGCCGACGATCTTGCGAAGCTCCTGTTCAAAGAACGTCATAGCCGCACCTCAGATCCCAATAATGCTCCAGATGTAGGTGGGAGCGGTGAGGGTGAAGATGAGGCAGGCCAGAAGGATGGCCGGGGGAGCCCACTCGAACTGGCCGTGCTTGCGGTAGTCAAAGTAGGTGGTGCCCAGCTTGACAAAAAAGAAGATGGCGAGGATCATGTCGATGGCGGGGAAGACCACATTGTTGACGATGGTCTTGAGCTGACCCGCCGCCGCGGACCAGGTGCTCTCAATGGCGCCGGACACATCGCCGGAGCCGGAGCCGCCACCAGAGGCGGCAAGGGCAGGCACGGCCAGGGCGCACACCATGACCATGATGACGAGGGTTGAGATAAAGAGTTTGCGTTTCATTTTGTTATCCTCCTGATAATAAAAAATTACGGGCCGCCCTTGCAAAAAGGACGGCCCGTTGTTGAAAAATGGATCACATCAGCATTTGCTGTGTTTGCGTTGGGGTAGTCGATTGTGACGGCTCGTCAGCCGAGGCAAATTCGGGTTCAAGCGCAAAGACTTCCTCCGCTTCACGTTTGTCCTGGATCTCCCAAAGTATGTGGGATAGCAGATCGTCGGTGTTGCCACCGGGGTCGAGCATCCCCACCCAATAGTCGCTGACGACCTCTAAAGGGTCTTTGAACCGCAGGAGATATTCGGCGTCCGCCTCCGACACGTAGTCCGCCAGATCCTCCCGCATTTGCTTGACGGCTACGATCTCGTCCGCCATTGTAACGAGCCATTCCGGGGATTGTTTCATCCAATAGTCGTATTTTGCCTTGTAGCCCGCCTCAATTTTATCCTTCAGGCGCTCAACGGCGCTTTTTTCGTTGTCCATGGCATCAATACCCCGTTCTCGGAAGCGGCGTGGGGTCGGTAGGGGCGTAAACGGTGGTGACCCAGCGGTCGACCGCCATCACCCACTGACCGTTGTAGACGCCGCCCACGTCCGCCACGTTGGTGAACTGTACGCCGTTCGCAAGGCTCGGAAGCACCGTGCAGTAGACCTTGGGGGCCTCCACCTGACGGAAGCTCGCGGGGACGATGCCGAAGACGTACATAAACTCCGTGACATACTCATTGCTTGCAAGACCGAGGGCCACGGGCGAGGCGGCGAGGGTATAGCTCCTCGCCGTGGAGAGGTTGTCCGCCAGAAGCCGGTATTCCTGGCTCAGATTGGTCTTGTACACAATCTTGTAATTGCCCTGGGCGCTCCATGTGCCGGTGACGATCTTCGCCAACCGCACGGCTCCCGTGGGCAGGGTGTCCCGCCAGTAGAAGGACTCAAGAGAGGTGGTGGAGTTGTTGGCGATGCCGGAGAAGTCATAGCGGATGGTCTGGCCGGGCATGACCTCACTGTAACCACGCTTGGTGATGGATACATTGGTCAGAAGGCTCTTGTTGGTCATGGCCGCCTTGACGATCTGGCCGGCAAATTCTATCTCCACCTCGATAGGGGTCCTGTCCAGAGCGTAGAAGTCCGCCGCCTTGGATTCCACGATTCTGTATCTTCCCAAGGGCAGAGGCTTGGAGGCGGCAACACCATTTTTGTTGGTGACAACCGTATCCACAAGGCTGCCGGTACGGGCATTGTAGATTTCAAACACCGTGCCGGGGATAGGCGTCCCCGCCGCCCAGCCATTGTTGCTGTTGTAGTCCGCGCTGGTCTTGGTGATCTGGATCTGACCGGTGACGGCGGTGTTCTTCCACTCAATGATCTCGTTCTTGCCGGACCCCACGAAGATGGTCTTGTACTCCTTGTCCAGCACATACCCCTCGGCGGCCTCCAGCTCGCGGACATAATATCTCCCGGCTTCCAAGGCAGTGTCCGTATAGGCGTAGCCGTTCTGGTCGGTGACGATCTGCTCCACTGGCTTCATATTGGCATCGTAGACCATGAAAACCACACCATAAATTCCCTTGTCGGTGGCGCTGTCCGTCTTGTGGATGGTGATGCCGGAGATACGCCTGTTAGTGATCTCCAACGGCGGCGTACCGCCGTCCTTGACCTCGACACGGTGGGGCGTGTCGTCCAGCACATACCCGGTGGCGGCGGAGGTTTCGATCACCTCGTACCAGCCGCTGGCTAAATTGGGAAGATAGATCGTGCCGTTGGTGTCCGTGGTGTAGTGGCCGACGATCTCACCGTTCGCCTTGCGGACCTCAAACTGGACGCCCTTCAGTCGGGCGCCGGTGTCCTCGTCCTTCTTTATGACGGTGAGGCCGCTCATTTTGGTGTTGTAGACCACGATGGTCTGCGTATCTCCGGGGTTGACCACCACCGTCTGGCTGCGGGTCCCCTCGTCCATGACGTAGCCTTCAAGGGGCTTTGTCTCAGTGACGACCACCGTACCCACCACGCCGGGAATGCGTATTTCCCCGTTAGCGTCGGTCTTGTAAAGGCCCTTGCTGGACAGATGGCCGTAGTCCGCATCCACATAGCTGCCGTCGGAGTAGGTGATCTCAAACTCAACTCCTTCGAGCGGAGTATTATCTTTTTTATCCAGCTTCAACACCACCAGCGTCCCGGTAGGCTTGTTGTAAAAACGGAGGACATTTGCCTCTCCGCTCTTGATGAGGATGGATTTTGGGGATGTGTCCAAGATAAACCCGTCAACGGTCTTGACCTCCCGCGCCACAACAGTGGTTCCGGGGACCAGGTCATTGATGACAATACGCCCGTTCTCGTCGGTGATATACTCACCGTTGCTGTTTCCCACCGCCGCACCACTGGAGTCGGTCACAAGGAAGGTGACGCCCTTTATTGGCGTGGTCGTCCCCTCTATATATTTCTCCAGAACGAGGGAAACGGTGCGGTCGTTCTCGAAAAAGAGGTCATTTCCTGTGCCCGTTGAACTGCCAGAGCCGTCGCCGGTGCTCACACTGTTGGAGCCGTTGCGGACAGTGATGGTTTTTGGCGTGGTGTCCAGCACGTACCCCCTGGGGACCTTGCTCTCGCGCACAACCACGGTAGTACCGGGGATGAGGCCGGTGACAGTAACGGTGCCGTCCGCTCCCGTGACATACCGGCCAATCAGGTTCCCATTGCCGTCTGTCACGGAAAACTCGGTATTGGGCACGGGCTTGTGCGTCTGAGAATCAAGCTTCGTGATGGTGAGACTGCAAAGAGGTTCATTATACGCGACCAAGGTCTGCGTATCGTTTGGTCCGACGACGACGGTCTGGGTCTGCGTCTTGGGGTCTATAACATATCCGGGGGCTGCCTCAAGTTCCTTTACGACGACCGTCCCCACCACGCCGTAGACGCGGATCTCGCCGTTTTCATCGGTCAGATACAGCCCCTTGCTGGACATATGCCCGTTATCATAGTCCACGAAGCTGCCGTCCGCATAGGTCAGCTGGAACTTGGCTCCGCAAACCGGGAGCTTTGTCACGGAATCCCTTTTCAACACCACGAGAGTGCCCTTGGCCTCGTTATAAAAGCGGAGGGCATTTGCCTCTCCGCTCTTGATGAGGATGGATTTCGGGGCTGTGTCCAGGATGAAGCCGTCAACGGTCTTGACCTCTCTGGCCACAACAGTGGTTCCGGGAGTCAGGTCATTGATGACGATACGCCCGTACTCGTCCGTAATAAACTCGCCGTTGGAGTTGCCGATGACCTTGCCGCTGGAGTCAGTCACCAGGAAGGTGACGCCCTTTAAGGGGGTGGTCGTCCCCTCTATATACTTCTCCAGGACGAGGGTAGTCGTGGGGGTGTTATAGAACCACAGCTCCTGAGTGTCGTCGGGATTTATGACCACCGTCTGGCTCTGCCTTGCAGGGTCGATGGTGTAACCGGGGATGGTCTGCACCTCGGTAACGATGAGCGTCCCGGTGACGCCGTCCAGAACGATCTGGCCGTTCTCGTCGGTGAAGTAAAGGCCGTTGGAGGAGAGCTGCCCTCCCTTGTTGTCCACAAAGGAGCCGTCCGCGTAGGTTATCTTGAACTGTACCCCCTCAAGCGGCGTCTTTCTGTCCGTACTTGAGAGCTTATGAACGATGAGGCCGCCTTCCGGCTTATCCCGGAACTCCAGCGTTACGGTGGCGCCGGCCTTGACCTCCACGGTCTGGGCTGTGTCGTCCAGGAGGTAACCGGGCTTCGCCCTCGTCTCTTTAATGACAAGGGACGTGCCGGGGTCGATGCCCTCCACAAGAAAGCTGCCGGAGCTGTCGGTCACATACTTACCGTTGGCGTTGCCGACGACCGTGCCCTTGCTGGTGGTCACTAAAAATTCAACGTCGGAAAGGGGCGAGCCGTCGCTGGCAGATACCTTTTTTACAAGGACAGAGCCCTTGGGACTGTTGTTGAAATAGAGGGTGACAACATCCTGGTCCTTGCCGGAGATGTAGAAGGATTGAGGGGCGGAGTCGATGACGTGGTCCCCGTCGCTCTCCACCTCCTCGCAAATGTAGTACCCGGCCTTCAGTCCGGTGACGGTGAAGGAGCCGTTGGTCCCTGTCTTGTACCGCCCAATGACTGTACCGCCTGTGCCGGACACATCGCCGCCCAGGTAGCGAAGCTCAAAGAGGCAGCCCTCAATGGCGGCCTTGCTGACAGAATCATACTTGTACGCAATGAGTGCGGAAAGCGGCACATTTTGGAAAAGAAAGGTGTGTCCTTTTCCGGCGGGGATGAACGCCTCCTGGGTGTCGCTGCCCTTGAAGGCAAAGCCGTGAGGCGGCTCCAGCTCCTTTACCCGGAACCATCCGTCCCGCAGGCCGTTAGCGGTGCCGTCCAGAACGATGCACCCGTTCTCGTCTGTGGTGAAAACGCCCAGGTCATTGTACTCGCCCGTCTCGGTGTCGTTGGAGGCGTACCAGACCTGGAAACGCACATTGGAAAGCCGCTCATGGGTTATAGAATTTTCCTTGATGATCTCGATGGACGGTTTCTTGTGGTTTTCAAAATATACGGTGTGATCCCTATTGGCGTACAACGTCACGAGCTGGCTGTCCGCGTCCATGAGGTAAGGTGACGGGACGGACTTCTCGGTGATCTCATACACGCCGGGGAGAAGATTTTCGAGGACCGCCCTGCCGTCCTTGTCCGTCTTGACCTCATCCACGCTGTGGCCGTCAGCGGCTTCCACAAGGAACACCGTATTGGGTACGGGCGCGCCCGTGTCGGCATCGGTTTTGATGATGACGAGGTTGGGCTTCTGAGCGTTGGAAACGACCAATTCCGCCTGTCTGCCGGGGACAAGCTCAACGTGGTACTCCAGCGGATTGCGGACATATCCCTCCGGCGCGGTCATCTCCAGCACGGAGTAAATGCCCGGTTCCAGATCGTCAATGACGATCTCGCCGTTGGTGTCGGTGATGCGGTCGAGATAATGGGTCCCGTTCTCAATCTTGGCGATGCGGAAGGTCGCGCCGGAAAGCCGCTTGTTTGTGAGGCTGTCTGTTTTTACCAGCCTGAAGGTGGGCTTGCGCGTGTCCGTAAAAACGAACTGCGCCTTTTCGCCGCCCTCGATCTTGATGATCCGCTGGGCATCGTCGATGAGATACCCGTCCGGGGCGGCCAGTTCCTCCACGGTATAGGTGCCGGGATTCAGGCCAGAGAGGTCGATCTCACCGTTGGCATCGGTAATGTACTCCTGAGAGAAGTCCCCGCCCACCTGGGTGATGCGGAACTTGGCGTTTACCAGCGGCTCAAAAGTCTGGCTGTCCAGCTTAACGAGGTAGATGCCGGGTTTTACATAGTTCAGAAAAACCAACGTGCCAGTTTGACCGGCTACAAGCTCGATCTCCTGCGGGTTGCTGTTCAGCACATGGGTGTCCGGCGCGGAAACTTCCTGGACCAAATATGTGCCAGGTGTCAGGTCATAGAGCAGAATTTCTCCATTGGCGTCGGTGGTGTAGGTGCCAATCAGCTCGGCGTCCCGATAGACCTCGAAGGTGGTGTCAGGGAGGGGCTTCTTCGTCTGTGCGTCGTATTTGACGATTCTGAGCGCGGGCCGCTTCTCGTTCTCCACGATGACGGTGGAAGTCTTGCCGGGGTAGAGTTTCACATGATACTCAGTGGAATTGAGGATATATCCCTCCGGGGCAATCAGCTCCTGCACAGAGTACACGCCGGCGTCCAGCCCCTCCAGCGTGATGCGCCCCTGGGCATCCGTGACCTTATCTACATAATGGTCCGGGTCGTCTATCTTCCCGATGCGGAAGGCTGCATTGGCCAAGGGCGCATTATTTCTGGCGTCCCGTTTCTCCAGCACAAGGACTGGCCGCTTGGTGTCGGTGAACACAAACTCCGCGTTCTCTCCGGCCACAAGTTCAATGGTGCGTCTGGCCTCGTCAATGAGATACCCATCCGGGGCGGAAATCTCCACCACCTCGTAAGTGCCGGGGTCAAGCTCGGAAAGGTCGATCTCTCCACTTGCGTCCGTGGTGTACTCCTTGGCGAAATTCCCGCCGATCTTGGAAATGCGGAACTTCGCCCCGGCCAGGGGCTGCATGGTCTGGCTGCTTATCTTTGTGAGGTGGATGCCGGGTTTCACAAGGTTGAGGAAGGTCAGGGTATGCCTGCCGCTCCCGGCCTCGATCTCTATCTCCTGGGGCGTGGAGTTGACCACATACCCCTTTGCCGCGACCTCCATCACAAGATACGTGCCGGGGTCAAGACTGGAAAGCTCGATCTTGCCGCTGGCATCGGTGGTGTAGGAGCCCAGGAGCTGCCCGTCGTGGTAGACCTCAAAGGTCACGTCCGGCACGGGCTTCATCGTCTGGGCGTCAAATTTCAACACCGTCAAAGACGGCTTTTCCGCATTTGTGACGTTGATGCGGGGGTCGTCCGTGGTGGCGGGGTCGTAGTTGTCTACATAGACGCCGTACTCCCGACCGTCCGCCACATACCCCTCCGGTGCGGTCACCTCTTTAACGGTATAGTAGCCCGTCGTCACGCCGGGGACATAGGCAAGGCCGCTGTCGTTGGTGGTAACGGTGGTGACGAGCTGGCCGTTGCGGTAGACCTCGAAAGTAGCGTTGGAGAGGCTCCTCAGATTGTTCTCGTCACATTTGTAGATCTCAATGGTGAGCTTGCGGACGTTATTGAAGGTGAGTGTGATATCCTTGGTGCCGTCCCAATGGACTGTCTGCGGAGTGGGGTCCATCTCATACCCCTCCGGGGCCGTCACCTCATAGACCTTGTAGCTGCCCAGGGGCAGGGTTTCAACGTCCATTAGAATAGTCCCCGACTGGTCGGTGACGGCGGTGGTGTAGTAGTCTCCGTCGATCTGTTCAAAGGCAATGACGGCATCCCGAAGGGAGTAACCCGTCTGCTTGTCCACTTTCCTGACAGTGAGCTTGGGGCCCAAAGGGTCCTGAACAGTCACATCTGTGATCTGGCCGGCAGTTACCGTGACCTTTTGCGGCTCTACGACCATGTATCCCGCGGGGGCCTGCGTCTCGGTCAGCGTGTATTCCACGCCGGGGATCAGGTTCCTCCATAGGATAATGCCGTTGCTGTCCGTCTCGCCGGTCTGCGTGCTACCGTCCGTGCCAGAAAGAGTAAATTTCGCCCCGGCAAGAGGCTGGCCCGCCCCGTCCGTCTTGGTGACGCGCAGGGAACCGGTTTCCGTCTCCTCCCCGCCCCAGCTGAGACTTCCCTGGGCGGTAAGATTGCCCTTGGAGGGGTCCGCGATGATATAACTCTGCTCGGTGGAGCTGGGGTTGTACGCCAGATAGATCTGGTACTGCATGATGTAGGCCCCGCAGCGGACGGCGACCTCGCCGCTGTTCTTGGCCGCGTCCACGGGGATACACAGCTTTGCCCTGCCGGAAAACTCGAAGCCGTTGCTGTTGAGGCTCGTCTGCTTGGTGTCCGTGGGCAGGACCCAGGTGGATTTGCCCTCAAAGCTTCCCTTAGAAAGCTCCGCGTTCTCAAGGCTGGCAAAAATGGTCCCGTCAGGGGCATTCTCGGCCCACAGCTCGATGTTATACCCGGAGTAGTAGGTAGAGGTGCAGGAGGCGAAGGTGTACTCGCGTGTGTAATACTCCTTGCCGCCGATGCTCTCCTTCTTGATGCCATGCTGGCCGGATTCTACGGCATGGGCAAGTGTCATATCTGCGGGCAGCGCCACATTGGCGCCAAGCTTGTCTTCCTCTGCCCGGATATACATACCGGTCTTGGGGATGCCGTCCCAGTTTGCCGATTCACAGATAAGCTGTACAGCCCTGAAAACCCTGATCTGCTGTTCGTCGCCTACCGGCTGGGCTATTGTTTCACGCCCGCTTGTGAAGCGCGTCCCCTCTACGGCAAGCTGCCCCAGGGTGGCCCAGATAGCAAGCTGGGTGGCGTAGGCGTACTCGCTCTCCGTGAGACCGTTCAGCAACGTCTCGCTGGGATAACGTCCAAGGAACGTCTCCAGGCTGTGCTGGGGGTAGCCCTGGGCGAAGGCCGCCGCCGTCTCCGGGTGGCCGTCATAGGCCCCGCGGATCTCCAGGCTCTTGGAGGTGTAGTCCAGGCCGTGGTCGATGCAGTACGCCGGTCCCGTGAGGCCGTCGTTGGTGGTATATACCGAGGTGGTAACGCCCAGCCTCGTCCCCTTGGTGGTATTCAGGTAGTAATACCTCCCGGTGCGGGAGAAGGTGGCTGTCTTGCTCCCGTCCGCGATGGTCTGAGCGTTAGCCCCGTGGGGTATGAGCCCCACGACCATGACGACCGCCAAGGCAAGCGCCAAAAGGCTTTTCATTTTTCTGGATAATCTCATAGAAACTCCTTTCCAAAATGGATACAAAAAAGCGCCGGTTTTCACCGACGCTTTTCGTTTTGGGTTATTGGGTTATTTGGTTGAGCCGGGGACAAGGATCTCTTTCGCAAACATCACCCTATCCCCGTCCTTGATCTGAAAAGTGGGCCCATAGAGGGATGACGGCTCGTCCAGTACATTCACATAGGGGCGAATGGACGTGTCATCCGCCACGTCTATGCCGCTCACGTCCACGCTCCACCACTGGCCGTCCACATAGACCTCATTCCATTGATGGGTCGAGCTGTGCAGGAACACGCATGGGATGTCCGCCATGCCGCACAGGAACATAAAGTTATGGGCGTAGGCCATGCAGTTGCCTTGCTTTACGCTGTCCGACACAAGGACCGTGCTTGGTGTCGGCGACACCCCGGCCCTGTACGTCAGCCGGTCGCAGACGTAGAAAGCGATCTGGCGGACCTTTTCAGCGTCGCTCTTTCCCGCAAGGGAATCTATGAAGGGCTTGCAGTATTCCGCCGCGGCTCGGTAAGCCTCCGGATAGTATGGCGTGAAGAAGTACCGCCCATCACTGCCCGTTTTCAGGTGGTACACAGGCCAGCTTCCGAAGACTGTGAGAACAGCCTGCATGGTGTCATTTGTTTCCGCAGACATGGCGATGTGGACTGAGTCCCTGCCGGTAACGACGGCCTGACGGAGCGCGTTGAACGCCTCGCGGGTATAAGGCCCCGTGAAGGCGGCAGGATTGGCCTCCTTCGCGTAGTCCTCACTCTGCTCCTCCGGCGCCACGCCGGTATAGGGCCTGTCCGACTCGATCTGTACCGTCCGCTCCTCCTCGTTCCAGTACACGTTAAAGCCCACCACCTGCCCTACATCCCGGAGCATGACGTAATTGCTCCCTCCAATGAGGTATGCCGGCAGCTCCACCTGCTTGCCGTCCACATAGAACGTGTTCGTGCTCCTCTCCGCCATGACCCCAGCGGCGTAAGCGGCAGTCCCGCCGCAGATGACCGCGCCAAGGGCAAAGCAGACAACGCCGTAAAGAATGGTTCCCTTTTTCATGGTCTTTCCTCCTCTGCCCTTGTGGGCTTATATTTTCTATGCCCACAATACCAAGGAAATTGTGGAAAGTCCAGAGAAAAGTGAACGTCAAAACGGAGAAAGAATTATTTGACCTCCACGGCGGTGACGCACCAGCGGTAGGGCCGCTCGTTCATGACGCAGGTGTAGAGCGTGAGCTGGTTCCATGCGGTGGCTGCGGTCCCGCTTCTGTCTGTCTCGGAGATCTTCTCCACGCTGACCACGGCGTAGGTCCTTGTGCCGAGCTTGGTGGTGAGGGTGATGGTATCTCCGACTGCCAAAGTGTGAATCTTGCCGAAGATCTCATTGGTCCCACGGTTATGGCCCGCAAGACACACGTTGCCGTTCCAGATGGAGGTTTCCTCGAAGTGCGCCGCGCCCTTCGCCATGGAAGCGGTGGAGGTACCCTCGTAGATCCTGGCCTTCACTCCGATGGAGGGGATACTGATCTCTCCCAGAGAGCCGTCAGCGTACTTGAGGTCGGAAGTGACCTCGGTGAAATACGAGGCGGGGGAGCTTGTGGCTGCCTGACCACTGCCCACGGCGCCGGGATAGGTGACGGTCCCGCCGCCAATGACAGCATCGGAAGGGGTCACCGCCGTGCTGCTGCCAAAGGCATTTAAGGGATAGATGCCTCCCACACCGAAGGCGGGCGGGATCATCACGGCGTCCTTGCCCTTGTACTCGTTGGGCTGCTCGCCACGGTCAGCCGTATATACCGGTTCAACGGACGTGGGGTCGCCGTAGTCCGGCCCCGCCGGGGGTTCGATGGTGTAATCCGCCAGCGCCTGGGTCGCAAGAGCGAACACAAGGCACAGAGCGAGGGTCATGCTCAAAAGCTTCTTCATTATCTTTCCTCCTCATTTTCCTCGTCATAGTATCTTTCGGACCGGCGCTTGATGATGAGCGCGATCACAACGCCCACGCCAAGAATGGCGATCACACCGAGGGCGGCGTACACGGTGTTCCAGGGGAAGCTGACAGAGCCGCCCTGACTGCCGTTCCCTTGCGTGGGCTGCTGGTTTTCAGCGGGCTGGGGAGCAGTCGTGTCGGGGGCCTCCGTGCCGGTGTCCTCAACGACGGTACCCTGCCCATTGGGATCGGTGGGGGTGGTATCCGGCTCCTGCTCCACGGGATTCAGCGACACGCCGCTGAAAATGGCCACATAGCGCACACGGTCAAGGCTTATCCTGCTCACCGTGCCCACATAGTCCGCCGTCACCGTGTAGCCGCTGACATAACTGCTCTTGGCGGTGCCGGAGTAGGTGGCCGTGGCGGTATACCGCTCATTGCCCTCGGAGCCAACGGTTTCCCACTGGATGGTCTGGAGTGTCAGCGTCCTGCCGTCGTCCTCCACCGTTTTGGGGATGTACGAGGTGTCCTGCCCTTCCAGATTGGGATAGGTGCGGGTAGCGGTGACCTTCTTGGAGGAGCTTCCGTAGCCAGCCACTTCGACCCTCACCGTGTCCAGCTTCAGAGAGAGCACGCCGGAGAGCCCGTCCTCGGTGACCACCTCGCGTTCCTGGGGCAGCAGGGCCAGTACGGACTCCATGTCCTTCTTCTTACTGTCCAACGTCACCGTCTCGGTGTGCTGGCGCTCCTCATATTCGGGGAGCTCCTGCCGCAGAATGTCCACGAAGGTGTAAGCGAAGCCACCCAGCTCGAAGTCCGACCGGGGTATACCAGCGGGGTCCGCCTCCGGGGACAGGTCGTAGACCTTGCGGAGCTCCGTCCCGTCCTCCGAGACGGTGATGGAGGTGGGGTAGTAGGCATCGCTGTCGTCAGCGGCGAGGGCGGGTGTGAGAAGCGCCGCGCTCAAGGCAAAGAGCGCGGCGCAGGCTGTCAGGATGCGTTTCATAGTCCTCACCCCCTCACATCGCCATCGTAGGGCCCGTGGGCGCGGATGCGGCGGTCTGCTGGGACTGGCGGTGCTTCTCGGCCATGGCGTCCATGGCCTGCCCGTAGGCGGCGATGGCGGTGGCGTTCAGCTTGTCATACATCTCACGGGTGGTGGTGAACACGATGTCCTTGTACTCCTCGCCCACCTTCTTCTGAGGCATGGAGACGAAGGGTCCGTTCTTGCCCTGCACCAGCTTGGCGCCGCGAATGGCGAAGCAGCCGTTCACGTCCACCGAGAGATTGGCCAGCACCTGTCCCATATCGCTGACGGGATACGCCCGTACCGTGACGTCAGTGGGCAGGGCGGGCCGCTCCTGCTCCCTCTGTCCGGACACCTCCGGCGCTGTCTGCTTCTGTTCCTGTTTGGGTTTACTCATGTTGTTTTCCTCCTTGTATTTTAATGTATAAAGCCGACGCGCGGCCTTATTTCATCTCCATCCCGCCCATCCCCTGGCTGGGTTCCGGGGCTGGGTTTCTAAGCTCCTGAAGCTTCTCTTTCGCCCAATCGGGCAGATACTTCTCGTCCAGAACGCCGTCGAAATCCTGCCGGTTCCAAAAGACTGTCTCGCCGTCGTCGATGCAGGTGGCAAGGACGGCTCTGCCTCTGGCGTTGGGGCTGCAGCCGAAGCCGCCTTGGGCGTACCACAGCTGGGCCTTCGGCGTCCAGTATTCCTCCTTCAGCGTGTCGGGAGAGAGTACCAAGACCTTTCCATTCAGGTCAACGCCGGAGAGGGGCGTGTACTGGCTTTTGTCTATGAGGCCAAGGGCTTCGTAAGCCTGCCTGACCTGGCCGATGAATTCCTCTACCGCAGGACGAGCGGCATCCACGTCAAAGTACATATCATGCTCCGGGTCGGGGAGGACGTCTATAGAACTGCTCCACTCTTCCATGCCCCTGCCGGCGCGCACTTTGGGGTCGAGATTGCAGACACTTTTAGCGAGAACATACATTGTCCGCTTGATCCCGTAATCCTCCGTCACACCTTTGGCGCAGTCGGGCGGGATATGCTCCCCGCCGCCGTCGCGGATAGCCTTCTCGATGGCTCTGGCGCAGCAGACATTCTCCTTGAAGCTCTCCCGCCAAAGCAACAGCTCATCCCGCCTCACGGCTTCGTCGTGGGTATAGCGGTAGATGAGGGGAAATTCATTCTCCATAGACTGCCTCGCCGGACTTGAGGAGCATCTCCAGGGACGCGGGACAGACGCCAGCGGCCAGAAGGCCCTCCATCATCGGCGCGGGAACATCCCAAAGCTCAGGCGGGTCGCCGGTGCTCTCGCATAACAGGATGCCGCCCTTCTCCGGGAATTCCGCATGGAGTACGGCGTCATCGGGGATATCCGCGATCTCCCGGAATTCCTCCGGGACCTGCATATCCACGGAGAAGTCCGTCTTACTGTAGGGACACTCCCCGTCGCAGGAGCCGCACTTCCCGTCACAGCTCCCGCACTCACCGGCAAGGTGAGCGGCAAGATCGGTGGAGAGCTCATAGAGCGCCCACGCCGCGCGGATGAGCTCCATGGCGTTCATGTTCTTCTTCAGCGCCACTACGCAGCCGTTGAGCGCGTTGCACTCCACTCCCTCGTGGGGTCCAAAACCGCTGGATCTAAGCGCCGCGGGCGGAATGATGGCGCCGTTTTTGGTAGTAGTCATATCTAATTTCATTTTCTTTTCCTCCTGTCATTTAAAATAATGCTATTTGTTCAGGCTGGAGCCTGCTTCGCTCGAAGGGTTCATAGTTGGTAATAATGAGTTCAGGGAACTGACTGTTGGCCTCGTAACGCTGGCGCATCTGATGGAGCCGGGTCGTCTCGACGATGTATATCCCCGGAGCCGTGTAGAGCTCTCTTATAAACTCGTCGTCGTTGTACGAGAGGATGAACTTGCCATCGATGCCGAAGAGTATGTCACGCAGGCGGACGTGATCCAGCTCCAGGAAGCCTTTTTCACCGACATTTTTGTAAAACTTCTCGGTGTTGTGGTAGGGCGGGTCGCAGTAGTAGACGGTATCCGGACCGTCATAGTGGGGGATGAGCCTCCCGAAGTCCTGATGCTCAATGACCACGTCCTTCAGCCGCCGGTGGGCCTGCTCGATGATGGGGAAGTTGGACCACATATCATGGGGCTGGGCGGCGTAGCTTGTGAGGGCGGAGGAGTAGGAATAGCGGATGAGCTGATAGAACATGGCCGCTTTCTTGACCTGATTCTCCTTGCCGTGCTTTGCAAGCGTTGCCCGGACACGGTCAAAGTCCAGCCGGGAATTGAGAACGTATTTCAGCTCCCGCTGGAGCTCGTCCGGCCTCTCCCGGACGCACCAATAGAGGTTGACGAGCAGACCGTTCAGGTCGTTATACACCTCGAAATCCCGGCCGGGAGGCTTGTGGAACAGCACCCAGCCGCCACCGCCGAACACCTCGACATACTTCGAGTAGTTCACCGGGAGCATACTGACGATCTGCTCCCGCAGCGCCTTCTTCCCGCCTACCCAGCTCATGAAGCTGTTCATCCGTCCCGGCCTCCGACCGGGTCCTGCCGCTCCCCAAAGTCTGCGAGGGCGCCCTCCAAGCCGACGATGGCCTTCTCGACGCCAGCCTGGAGCTTGCGGAGGCTCCTGATGGTGGCGTAGATTTCCCCGGCTGTCTCAGCGTAGAAGTAGCCCTCCTTCCCGCTGGCGATGGGGACGCCCCTGCACCTCAGAGCGTTGACCTGCACCCGGAGCAGGGAGCCATCGGTGTGGGCGGCGTGCTTCAAATCCTCCGCTTTCATGGCGTTCTTCCTGCCGTAGCATCTCGTGCGGAGAAACGCCGCCAATTCTTCTCTTTTCATTTTTCATTCCTTTCCGGGGCTCGTTTTCCCGAAAAGGGCACAAAAAAAGAAGGGGCCGTCGTCCCTTTCAGGAAAACGGCCCCTATACATTATATATTTACTATATTGCTATTGCTTTTCTGCTGCCTACATCATGCTCATCCCTCCCATCTGCGGCTCCTGGCAGACTGCCTGAATGGGCTGCCGGTCCTTCCGCTCGATGCCTCCGTAGGGGGTCATGGAGATGTTCTGCTCCTCAAGGAGCTTTTCCCCATACCTATGGAGTTCTACGAAGGGAAGCAGGGTCGCCCTGTCGTTTTCGCCCAGCAAAACCGACAGCTCGTCCAGCGCCACGGCTTCAGGTCCGTCAAATTTGCGAGTGAACCAATATGAGTCAACGCTGTCCATGAGCCTCATAGCGTTGGAGAGGTCAGAGCATCGGGTGGCCTCGACGAGAGCTTTGTATGCCAGAAGGTCGCTCTGCGGGAGGTCGCGGAGCTGTTTGGCGGTGTGGTTTGCGTAGCCGATGTTGTCCTCCTGACTGAAGGCGTCCCGCAGTGCCGGAACAAGGCAGTCTACGCAGCGCCAGGAGAGAACAGACAAATCATTGGCTCCTAACTGTGCGCGGACGTTGTCGATCGCAGCGCGGCCACATGGAAGTTCCAGAGTCATCGACTGGCCGGAATCCATTATGGACACCTCCAACAGCGCCGTATAGTCCGGCTTTTTCGGTGTCAGGTCCAGGTCCTTGAATTCCTCCTTCAAGTCATCGATCCTCACCACGTATCCACGTTCTCTGATGAAGGCTCCGCACTCCCGGTCCGCCATCAGCTTGCCTATTGCTTCAAAGTTCAGAAAACCCCACGCCTGTTCCTGTACGTTCTCCAGCTCCGGCACAAAGCCGTTCTCGGCGTAGAACTTGCCAAGGGAGGCGAGATCCGTGGCCTCATACAGCACCTGACAGCTGTCTACGCTGGAGGCAAGGTCATAGAGCCGGGGGATGTCTATCCCCACGCCGTTGTTTTCATCTATCCGCACCAGACCCTCAAAGGCGTCTATTTGCCATCCCTCCAGCGTCGTCAGCTTATTCGCCAGAGCGTTCAGCGCCCGAAGGTTCTCCTCCTCGCCGATGTGGGACCGCAAAAACAGGAAGTCACCAAAGCTCTCCACGGACACCAGCGTCTCACCGCCCTCGCCGTCCCGAACCTTTTGGAGCGCGTCCTCCAGCTCGTACTCCGTGGCCGGCAGAACGATGTCCGCTGACGGTCCACAGAAGCCATCTCTCCAGTTGTACACGCAGGCGGAGAAGATGACCTTATCCAAAGCTCATCCCTCCCATCTGCGGTCCCTTCTGCTCCCACGCTTTGGGATCAGCGCCGGGGACGGTCCAGCCGTGCATACTTCCCGTTTCCATGGCTTGACGTTGAGCGGAGGTGACACCGAGGCGCTCATTCAGGTGGTCTGCCAGCGCCTCATTGCGTTGGCGGTCGTTCGTACTCCAGTCCGAGGGGTAATAGCCTGACTCGCCGCGCTTGATGCAGATGAGGTCCCCCTGGCCGGGGAGGACGGAGAAGCACATCTCCGGCAGGCCCTCGGCAAGTTTGGGCGCAAACCGCTCCTGCTCCGTCTGAATGCTCCAGTTCTCCGAATTCCAGAGGTGGACGTTCAGGACTCCATCCGAAACCTTGAGGTCCCGCTGCTCGAAGCCCTCGCCTACGCCGTCAGACGCCTGCCCGGAGATAAACTCTTTAAGAGTCGATAGCTCCTCCGGCGTAAGCTCGCCGGCGACCTTGCACTCGGCCACGCCCCAAAGCTGGCCATCGCGCTCCTCCACGGTAAACTCGGCGGAGCGGACCTTGCGGTTCACCACGTCCTCCTCATCGTACCAGTGCATGAGACCGCTCTCGCTCTCCTCCGGCAGCCGTTCACCGACGAGGGCGCGGGAGATCAGGCCCTCATAGGCAAGAAGGTCGCGCCCATCCAGCTCCGTGCCCTCATTTTCAAGGTCGCCCCATCGGTTGCGCTCAAAAAGCTCGGCGGTCAGAGGCATATAGAGCTTCAGGGTATGCGCTTCCGGGGGCAGCACTGTGAAGCTGTCCTTCCCGACCACCACGCCAAGGGTCCGGCCATTGTCCCACTTCACGCCGAAGGTCCCAAGGTCGTCAATGTATTGAAGCGTCCCCATGCTCCCCGGTTTGATGGGGTTTGGGTCATCCGCGCCCATCTGCCGGAGCTTGATCCGCGACCCCACGGGATACTGCTCCCGCAGAAAATCCAGCCATTCCTGAGATATTGCCATTTACATCATCTCCATTCTCATCGTATTGTTCTGCTCTGCCATACTCATCTGCGGCTCGTAGACCTCCATCTCGTAGAGCACCTTCGGCTCGTTGCTCCGGGAGTCCATCACCGTTATGGAGCTGCCGTTGAACTTGTACATCCCGGCCTTCTCAAAATCTGACCGAAACCCCATGCCGTGGTTTATATTCGAGTATTTGTGTTTGGGCTGGTCCTTTATTTTGGAGTAGAAGCAGTTGGTCTGTACGGTGGTCACCACCCGCGTCAGCCCCACGATCTCCGGGTGCTTGGAGTGGTAAGTGGCCCGAATCTCCGTCCCCGGCTTTATGAGCCGCTTCAGCTCCGCCAGATTCTTGATCTGGCAGGGCGTTCTTTCTTCGTTTTCCTCTGCCATTTCACATTCCCCCTTTCAATTTCAGTTATTGTAGTGATTCCTCACAACATTTTCTTGACACCATATATGACACCATGCTATACTGATACAGGAGAGGAAGTGCAACGATGAGCCAATTGGATAAGCTGATTGAGGATATACTAAGGCTTGATCCCGGTGTGCGGTTCGAGGAGCTCTACAAGGTCCTCGTCAAGCTCGGCTACACCCCCGGCGCGCCGCGGAACGGCAGCAGTCACTATACCTTCCGCAAACCCGGATGTATGCCCATCACGATCCCGAAGAAGTCGCCAGTCAACAAAGCCTACATCGCCATCGTCGCCGATGTGCTCAGAGCGGATATAGAGGAGGATTCTCAATGAAGGATATTGAATATTACATGTCCCTGCCCTATCGGGTGGAAGTCGTGGAGGACAAGGAGGAGGGCGGATGGGCGCTCCACTGCCCGGAGCTCCCCGGCTGCGCTACCTACGCCGGCAGCGTGGAGGAGGGCTTCCGGCTCCTGGAGGACGCCAAGCGCTCGTGGATTGAGGCTTGCATCGAGGACGGGCGGGAGATCCCGGAGCCACTTGACCCCGAAGCGTACAGCGGCCAGTTCAAGCTTCGCATCCCCAAGTCCCTGCACCGCCTCCTGGCCCAGCGCTCCAGCGAGGAGGGCGTGTCCATGAACCAATACTGCGTTTATCTCCTGAGCCGCGGAGTATAACCCTCGCCGCCGCCTGATTGGGCGGCGGTTTTTGTTATCTCACATTGACATTGTAAAGCCTGCCGCTGGCGCTTCCTCCATCTTGGCCTTTAGCTCCGGCGCTTCGTAGATGGTCCTTCTGCCGTATGTGATGGCGCGGACATCCTTCGCCGTGAAACTTGCCAAGCTTCCGAACGCTTCCCGGTATATCTTGCGGTCAGCGGTGGGAGCGTCGAGGTCATCGTAGGTGGGATGGTAGCCGGAGAGGCTCCTCGCAAGGGTACGGATGGTAGCCTGGGCACCGTCCTTCTCGATGGTGACACGGACAGTGTACGCTCCGCTGGCCCTGACAGCATCGGAGATCTGGCGCATCCTGTGGAGGGGATTGTCCGGGTCGGCAAGGATGGCGTCATATTTCTCGCGAAGGATATCTATCTTCATGAGCTCGGCCAGTATCTCCTCCTTGTGAAGGGAGATGTAGACCATGGCGGTGCGGTCCACGAAGCTCTTGCGGTCCTGAAGGTAGTCCAACAGGCCGTCGTCCATGTCTGTGGTGGTGTATTTAGACCTGAACTGTAAGCACTTATCCGGACTGGACTCCACCAGCAGGCGTGCGGCGGCTTCGTCCGCATATATTTCACGGTAGTCGGCAACCTCCTCTATGAGCTTTTTATCTGACAGCTCTTTGGGAATACCCTTGCGCCCATTGTTGACCCTGTCCTCGATGCGCTCCCTCACGCCCTTGCAAAATTCCTCGGTCAGGCTCCGCTCTGTGACTGCCGGATCGTTTTTCCAGTCAGACACAGCGCAGGCGGGGACGTTCGGACAGTAGAGCTTCTGCTCGTCCTGCTTGTATAGCCCGGTGAATCTGAAACCGCTGTTGATGCAGGGGAGCTCACGAAGGCCGGTATAGCCATCCTGATGAAATATAAGGTCGATCCCCTCCCGCTGGGGGATCTTAATAAAGCAGGCCCAAACCTTTGTCCGCTCCACGGCCAGCATATCCTTACCGTCCTTCAGCCACGCCATGAATTCCTCGGTCGTAAGCGGGCCTTTGTGTGTGATCATTTCACTCACCTCCCTTCGGCGCTTCATAGATCGTTTTTGTCCCACGGGTGATCCTCACAATGTCCTGGGCGGTGTAGTTCGCATTCGCTCCGAACAGCTTGGCAAACCTCTCCCGGTCCTGCGGCGGGAGGGCCTTTGTATCGTAGGACTCGTGGTATCCCATGAGCTTTCCTGACTCCTCAATGAAGGTGAGCTCCGCGCCGCTTTTCCGAACAGTAACATCCACATAGTGTCGCGCCCCGCTATGGCTGACGGCATCAGAGACAGCCTTGATCGTGTGGATCGGGTCATCTTTATTCGCCAAAAGGGAGGCGTATTTGGTTCTGAGAACATCCGCCTTGAGGAATCCAAACAGGATCAATTCCCTGCCGTTGGCAATGAAGTTCTCGACAGTGGCATTTATATACCCTTCTCTATCCAGTAGATAGCCTACCAGCTTATCCCCCCAAGCGAATCGCTCGAATGTTCCGATGTAATGTATGTCCTCCGGCTTTTTGCCGGCGAACAGCAATGTCGCAGCATCCCTCTTTACCTCTCTATCCCCGTACCGAGTAAGCTCTTTCAGGAGATCGAGGGTGGTTATCTTTTTGGCTCCGTACTTCTCTCTGTCAGTCGTAACGATTGCCGCGACCCGGTCATTCACCGTTTGGTTGAACTCTTTCAACAGCATCCCCTTGCTTTTAGCGGACTCCTCCGGGAGGTCCTTCACAAGCTCGCTGAGATGATTACAGCAACAGAGGCGGTCCTGCTCCCTGACATAGATACCGCAGCAGTAGAAGAAGCCATTATGCCCCAGGAGCAAGTCTCCCTCCATGTACTGCATGAAAATGTAGTCGATCCCTCTATCTGTGGGGAGTTTGAGCAATACCGCGGAGTCCGGGTCCCCCTCTACTTTGAGATTTAGATACGGACTTTTGCCCCTGACCCAGTTTAAGAGCTTCTGCGTGGAAGTAGGGGCTTTCAAGGTTTTCAATTTACATTCCTCCCATCGTCAT
>CANROC010000029.1 GCA_947632175.1 uncultured Oscillospiraceae bacterium
CGCCGAAAATCCCCCGTGGGTACGCCGTCCAGGCGTATCTCCCCGGAGGCCGGAGCGTAAAGGCCGCACAGGAGCTTTACAAGCGTCGTCTTCCCCGCGCCGTTGAGGCCCACCAGGGCGACCTTCTCGCCGGGGGCTATGGTCAGGCTGAGGTCGTGGATAGTGTCGGCCTCGGCCCCGTCGTAGCGGAAGGAGACGTGGTCGAAGACGATCTCCGGGGCATGGTCAAGGCGCCCCTCCGCGCTCTCTGTCCCCTCCGGCGTGTCGTCGGGCAGATCCAGAAACGCCCGGAAATCGCTGACAAAGAGGCTGGCGTTCAAAATGGCGTTCCACTCACTGACGATGCTCCCCACAAAGCCCGCGAAGGAGGAGACGGCGGCAAAATAGAGGACGAATTCCTCGGCGGTGATCTGTCCCCGGACGGCCTCCAGGATCAGCACCGCGTAGGCCGCCCCGTCCCGGAGGAGGATCACCAGGAGGTCAGCGAGGCGCGAGAGAAACTCCCGGAGGCTCGCCCGCTTGGTCCAGTCCAGGTCCTTTTGGAGAAGATCCCGGTAGAGCTCCCGGAACCACCCGGCCATGCCGTAGACGCGGATATCCTTCCACGCGGCGAAATCGGCGGGCTTGTGGCAGACGTAGTCAAGCCGCCGGCTCAGGTCCGTCCGGGCGGGACGGGCGGCGAACTGCCACTTGCGATAGGCGCGGGCGCAAAGGATGTTCACCGCCGGCGCCAGCGTCAGCAGGAGCACCAGCCAGGGGCTGACATTGGACAGGACCGTGCCCAGGAGCGCGTAGCACAAAATGTTCTCCGTAAGCTTCAGGGAGCGCCTGGGCACGTCGCTGAGGGGCTGGACGTTGTTCCACATCCAGGTGGCCTTCCCGGCCCGCTCGCCCAGGTCCCGTGTCTCCTTTTTCTCAAAGGTCTGATAGAGGCACGTCATCGACTTGCGGTCCAGCTCCACGCCCCTGACGCTGCGGTAGCGCTGCAAAAATACCCCCAGCGCCGCCTCGCATGTGTCCCGGAGCACCGTGGCCAGGAGCACCGCCAGCAGGAAAAGCCCCACCGTCAGCGCCGCGTGTCGAAGCGCGGCCCCGCGCGTCACCTCTCCCACCACTAAAGCCGGCAGGCGCACCTCGCCCCAGGCCAGGAACACCGCCAGAGGGACCTCCAGCAGCATGACAAGCAGCGACACCGGCGTTCCGGAGATCATCCCCCGAAAGCTCCACAGAGCGTTGCTCAGCGCCGACTTGTACGGCTTTTTATTTGGATCCTTTTCGTATTCCAAGGTCCTTCACCCCTTTCGCGCTCAGGATAGCACATCCGGCGCGAAAATAGGAAATTCGTGCACCAACTGTCGCCAGCGGTGCACGAATTGCGTTTTACGGGAGGGCCGGGACGAGAAATTCCGAGGTGAACGCCCCGTCCTCGCTGTTGTATTTGACCCAGCCGCCGTGGTCCCGGATGATCGCCTCGGCCCTCCTGAGCCCGAAGCCGTGGGCCCCGGATTTGCCGGTTTTGAAGAGGCTCCCCACCTTCTCCCGCTTGGCCCCGGCGGCGTTGAGCATGGAGAAGTAGAGCATCTTCCCCTTCATGCCGAGAAATAAGCGGATGAACCGCTCGCCCTCCGCGCTCCGGCACGCCTCGATGGCGTTGTCCAGGAGATTGCCCACGATGATGGAAAGCTCCAGGTCGCTGACCGTCAGCCCGTCGGGCACGTTGGCCTTCACCGTGACGGTGATGCCCTCGTTTTTCGCCTGGGCCAGCTTGGCGGAGAGGATGGCGTCCAGCGACACGCTGCCGGTCTTGAGGAGGGTGTCCACGTTCATGAGGTGCTCGTCCAGCTCGAGGACATACGCCCGCGCCCGCTCCACGTCCCCGGCGTCCAGGTAGCCCTTCAGCGTCTGGAGATGGTTGTGAAAGTCGTGCTTGTAGCCCCGCATCTCCCGGTGGATGCTCCGCACCTCCTCGAGATGCCGCCGGGACTGCTCGGTTTGATACTCTACCAGCTTTAAGTATGTGCGCTTTAACATCTCAATTCCTCTCTATGAACGCCCGGTTCACGTCGTCGTACTTCCCGCGGGCCAGGGGGATCTCCGCCCCGCCCGTGAGCCGCACGCCCGTCCGCGAAATGCGCTCCACGGCCTTGAGGTTGACGAGGTAGGAGCGGTGGGCGCGGAAAAAGTCGCCGGAAAGCCGTTCCCCAAAGGCCGTGATGCTCTCCTTGAGTCTGTAAACTTCCGCGCGGGTGTGGATCTCAATATAATGGGCGAAGGCCTCCACATAGAGGATATCCGTCTCAGGGAGCTTCACCGTCTCACCGTCCGCGCTGACGACCACCGACGGCGGCTCCGCCGCCAGCCTCGCCGCCGCGCGGTCCAGCACCTCCCACAGCTTTTCCTCTGACACCGGCTTTACGAGGTAGTGCAGCGCGTCCACCTCGTACCCCTCGGCGATGAACTCAAAGTGGGAGGTGATGAATACGATCTCCGCCCGCCCCCGCTGGGCCCTCACCCGCTTGGCAAGCTCGATGCCGGACAGCTCCCGCATCTCCACGTCCAGAAGCAAAATGTCGTAGTCCCTGTTCCGGTCGTACTCAAAAAGAAAGCTCTCGGCGGAGGGAAACTCGCATACCTGCACACGGCTCCCCGCCGCCTCCGCCCACCGGCGTACCATGCCGGCGATGCTCCGCCGGTCCGCGTCCGCGTCGTCGCAGATCGCTACCACATATTCCATCCCGCCACCGCCGTTCCTTTAAGGTTTTTGACCCAACAGGATTATACCACACCGCCAAGACGTTTTCCACTTGCTTTTTTGTATACGTGAGGCTTTATATTTGTTGTTCTACGTCTTGTTAATATATTCCCCTCTCAAAAATTGCAGGGGGGCCCTCGCAGGATTTGAGGGGCCGCAGTTGATGGTTTACGACAGAGAAAAAAGGTTCTTTTTGCTTATTGCGGTCCACTTTTTGAAACCTTGACTTTTCTGCCGTTCAGAGTTACTATGTAGCCCACGGATCGTCTTTTTCGCTCCTTTTTCGGGGAGTTATCCGAATCGTCCAGCCCACTTTCTGCTCGGAAGGTGGGCTGACCCACAACCTGACCCACTGCACGAAATTTGCGGGTGGAAACAGTGGAGTGGATAGCAGGAACGAGCTGCTGATTTTGGAGGGAAAAGAGCTGAAAAGGCTTGGAAATGCCCGGATTTTTTATAGCGAAAGCGATTTGTAATCAGCAGGTCGGGGGTTCGAATCCGTCCACCAGCTCCAAAAACTGAATATGGAGGAGTTCCCGAGTGGCCAAAGGGGACAGACTGTAAATCTGCTGGCGATGCCTTCGGTGGTTCGAATCCACCCTCCTCCACCACAAAAGCCTCGATTTTTAGAACAAAATCGAGGCTTTTGGTATTTCTGGAAATAGGCAGGTGGAGAAACCAGCTATCCGAATCGTCCATGTCGCATTTTCGCTGTTTCCCCGTTCTGACCCACTTCTGACCCCAACGGGAATCTGGAGCGGAAAGGATGGGATAGCACAAGGCCGTGGAACGCGCTGTTCCACGGCCTTTTTTAGTTATGGCGGGGTAGTTTTTACTCATACGTTTGCCCCGATCAGCTTGCCCATGGTGGCTGCGGCTTCTTCTTGCATCTTCGTTGTGACGTGGGTATAGGTGCGGAGGGTAAAACCGGCGTCGTAGTGGCCCAGGATGCTGGAGACGGTTTTGACGTCCACGCCGTTTTGGAGAGCCAAGGTCGCGAAGGTGTGGCGGAGGTCGTGAAGTCTTATATGGGGGAGGCCGGCGGATTTGAGGATCTTGTTGTGGATGGCGGTGACGGAATCGGGGTAGTACATACCCAGAGTTTTTGGGGAGGGGAACATGATCTCAAGCTCTGGGTGCTTTTCATGCTCCCGTTTCAGGACGTCGATGGTCTCTTGGGACAGGGAGATTCTTCGGATGGATGTCTCCGTTTTGGGCCTCGTGACCTTTACCCCTCCGCCTTTGACCCCAACTGCCTGTTTGCAGACGTTCAGGGTCATCGACTGCTCGTCAAGGTCAGACCAGAGAAGGGCGACGAGTTCTCCTTTGCGTATTCCTGTGGTCAATTCGAGGAAGAACATAGCCAGTACACCCCGCTTTTCTGCTTCTTTGAGGTAGGCACTGATGTCCTCCGGGTGGAGGATGTGCATTTCTTTCTTCTCCAGCTTCGGTACGATGCAATCCTCAGTGGGATTGCGGAGGATCAACCTCTCCTTCACCGCCCTACCCAGGCAGTTGTGGAGCATCATGTGGAGCCCGCGGACGTAGCTGGCGCTCATACTGGTGTCCCCGTCCGCCTTCTTTCGGATTCGCCCCTTTGCCTTGACGTCGTTGTACATCTTCTGTATGTCTCTGCCAGTCAGTTTGGTGAGCTTGATGTTGCCGATGCGTGGCACGACGTGGTGCTCGATGTAGTCCTCGTAGAACCGCTGTGTGCTCTCCCTGACGTGCGGTTTCGAGTACGTCTCGTACCACGTTCTGACCCATGCAGCCACCGTGTATTCCTCAGCCCGTTCAACATCAGCCTCCGCACACTCCCCAATGGCCTTTTTCAGCTTCTCTTTGACCTCTGCCTGTGTCCTGCCGAGCACGTTCTTGCGAATAGCCTTTCCGTTCTCATCATGACCCGCAATGTACCGGCCTTCCCACCTCCCATCCGGCCTCTTTCGTATATTCCCCTCACCATTGGCTCTGCGTTTACTCATGTTGGGCGTCTCCTTTCTGCCATTTTTGGCAAACACACAACATACCAGCTTTGCCGCCAAATAGCCAGAGCAAAAATGTGTACAAACGGATAATTTTTTACGGGCCCACCACACGACGGCGGAAAACGCCTTGGAAACACGAGCGTTTCCGCCACTTCCGACTGCGGGAATAGCATAGCCCGGTCAAAACCGACTGCGCTTCTCGACCCTAGAAAAGCCCCGCCCTGCGGGGCTTTGTGGCCGAGCCGCCGTCGCGCACGACGGCGGCTCTTTATCTTGTCCAATAATCGAACGGCCTTTTTTCCTCGAAAAAGGGCTGGAAATAAGCTTCGGCGTTGCCTTCCCAAAGCCGGAGAATTATGCGCAGAGAGGAAAATTCTGTTCGCCCACAAACGCGCAACACGGCGTTTTGCCGTCTCGGAGGTGTATTCATCCTGCCCTCTGCCCTAAAGCCGTGTACAGGCCCAACAGCGCCCTCAAGGTGTCGTTAAGACCGTTGACGGTTTGAGCGCCTTATGGTATAACTACCTTGTGGGGAAACGACCGACCAAGCATCAATACCTTTTGCGGGGAACTCCCGCAATTATTGAGGGCCTCCTGTGAGAATCTCAGCCATCAATCTCGCCCCAAGGATAAAGGCTTCACGGAAGCGTTGTTCCTCAATGATGCTAGCGGCATCGAGCCGATCATCTTGGATAGTACGGAGCAACTCTTTCTCCTGCTCGTTGAGGCTTGCTTCCAGTTTGTCCTCGTTCTCGTGCACCCGCTTCATGATAGCCGCCGTTTCCGCTGTGAGCCCGTCCGTTTGCTCGACCGGGCAGATGTTCCCGTAGTAGAGTTCGCTAATTAAATTCTCCATCTCCACTCCTCCTTGGCAGCACACAATACCGCAGAGGAGCGGAAAAGTCGAGAGAAACCGTGTGTGATGCAGGCCTTCGGGAAGGTCTTTATATTTGTTGCTCTACGTATTGTTAATACTATCCCCCTCCCAAAAATTGCAGGGGGTCCCCTACAGAATTTGAGGGGCATGGTTGGTGGTGTATGGCAGAGAAACAGGACTTTTTGCTTATAGCGGCGCACAAGTTGAGTTCACTTTGTATGCAACAGCCGTCGGCTCCGGCCAGCGGCTATTCAATCATACTTCTTCAATACTGATCTGTTCCCCGAAGCCGTTCAGGGTGTCCAACAGCTCTCCTGCTATGTCGGCACTGTCGAAGCGTATGGCGTCGGCGTCGCGGGCGGGGTAGGACAGGGGGTTTATGTCGCCGTACCAAACGAGGGACTTATCTATGACTGCGAGGCGCAGAGTGAGATTTGGGCGGCGGATGACGGTGACGCCGGAGGACTCCATCAGGGCAATCGACGCGGCAACGGTGCCTTGATATTCAGGCTTGTAGCTCTCCGGCGGTGCGGTGTAGACCGTGGCGGGGATGCCTGTTAAGAGCGGCAGCAGGGATTTTACCCGGTTTTTCTGGAGGTAGGGGCTGGAGATGACGATCTCCCGGGCCGCGTTTGACAAATCGGCTGTGAAAGGCTCCGTAAATTCGGCTCCTGTATAAATAACGCATGGTGTGTTGTCATACCCACCCAGCTTTACCTCATACCCCAGCTCCGCGTAGCCCCGCAGACGCCGGTGGTACATACGCTCCAGCATGGGGACGCAGGCGTCCACATAGTCGTAGATCCGCACCTCACGCTTGCCCTCGTAGCTCCTATGGAGGCGTCCGGCATATTGCGCCAGCGTGCCCTTCCAGGAGACCGGCATAGTCAAGAGGAGCGTGTCCAGCCTCGGCGCGTCAAAGCCCTCGCCGATATACCGGCCCGTGGCCACGACGGCTAATGTCTCATCCTGCGGCACGGCCTGGAGAGCCGCCAGCTTCTCCCGCTTCTCCTTCTGGCTCGCGCTGCCGATGAGCAGGATCACGTTCTGTACCTTTCCCGCAAGCCGGTTGGCAAGCGCGGCGGCGTGCTCCTTGCGCTCCGTGAGCAGTATGGGCGTGCGCCCCTCTGAAATCGTCAACAGCGCGTCGGAGAGGATGAAATCGTTGCGGGCATCGTTCTCCACGATCCCCGCGTAGGCGTCCTGGATGCCACTTATCGCCGGAAGCCGCGTCCTTGTAAAGCGCGGGATCACAAAATGCGAAAACGTCCGCTTCTGCGCCTCACTTTTGGCGTCCACGATGTACCGCACGGGGCCGCACTGCATGAAGATGATGGGCTGGTGCCCGTCCTTCCTGACGGGTGTGGCGGACAGGCCGTAGACGTATCTAGCCCGCACCGCCCGCATGACTTTCTCAAAGGTGAAAGCAGCGATGTGGTGACACTCGTCCGCAATGACCATGTCGTAGTCCTGAACGAGGGGCTTGACCTCCCGCTCGTCGCCCTCAAACAGCGACTGCATCAGGGCAACGTCGATGATGCCGCCCCGCGTGTCCTTCCCGCCGCCGAGCTGACCGATCAGGCGGCGAAGCTTCTTCCTCCCGCGCTTTTTCGGCTCCACCGGGAGCGATTCGTTGATCGTCAGAAATTTCTCCAGCGCCTCCCGCCACTGGCTGAGCAGGGCGGTGGAGTTGACTAAGATGAGGGTGTTGACCCGGCGCTTCCCGATAAGATACGCGCCGATGACAGTTTTCCCAAAGGCTGTCGTGGCGGACAGCACGCCGGTATCCTCACGCAAAAGGGCCTCGGCCGCAGGCTCCTGCTCCGGACGAAGGGCCCCGGTAAATGTTGCGTTGATGGGGCGGCCCTCATTGCGGCGGTCCTCCAATGCGTAGGGCACATTGTATTCGTTAAGCAATTCGGCCACAGCCTCCGTGCACCCCCGGGGAAGCACGAGAAAATCCTGATCCTCGTCAGCGCAGGAGATGATCCTGGGCACGCCCCTCACGGGCAGCCGCATGGCCTGCTTTTGCCGGAATTCCGGGTTCGGGAACGCCGCCAGACGTTTGATGGCGTTGAGGGCGGGACTTGTGAAGCCTGCTTTGTCGATATAAAGAGCATTGGACAGCATAAGCCTTGCGGAGAGGGGGAAATCCTCTCTCGTCAGTTTTCGCCGCGTCCGCTTTTCGGGCCAGGGCCTGGCAGATTCGCCGTCCAGGAGCGGCCCCACGTCGGAGCCGTCCCTTAATTCGGTCAAAATCTGTTCCAGATTCCCGTCGGACAGTCTTGGCAGGGACGAGAGGAACGCCCACTGGTCAGGATAGGGCTCAAATTCCCCATCCACAAAGAGCGTATTGCCCTCCCGCTGCGCCCTCCCCTGAAACGGCAGGGCGATGAGGTTCCCAAATCCGCCCTTGGGGAGGAAGTCCTGTGCCGGGAAAAGCCTGTCGTAGGAGGCGAAGGACAGCTCATGCCGTTCCCCCATGGCTCTTGTCAAGAGAGATGTACCAAGCCTCCGGGCGTCCGCGGCCTTGACGGGCTCCGAGAAGAAAAACCAGATATGCGCCCCGTCCCCGGAGCGGGAGCGCTCCACGGCGGGAATAAGGCCGATGCTCTCGCAAACCTTTCTCACAGCGGAGATGTCGGCTTTCCAGCTCGCCCCGTCAAAATCCATGGCCAGGAGCCGCGTGGTGTCGTCCGGCAGCATGGGATAGACCGCCGCCACGTCCCGGCAGAGCTCGTCCCGCCCCATAAGGTGCGCCCGGACGACCTCCGGGGTCAGCGGCGCGAATTCCCGGTTCGGACATTCGGCACACTTGTATTTTCTCTTATCGCAAATCCCCTCCCGCCACTCGTTCCGGCACACGGGGGCGTAACCGCTCTTGCCAGTCTTCGGACTGTACCAACGCCTCGCGTACACGTCCTCGCGGCCACAAAAGAGGTCGAGGAAGATATCTATCTTCTCCTTGGCGGAACTACTTCGATTGACCGGCGCTGTGTCCGAAACGGCGTTCGCCTGCCATACCTGCGCCGGGCAGACATACCGCACACTGTCGGAATCGGCGCAGAGTACATAATCACCACTCCCGTCAGCCGCGCCGAGAAGCTCCAAAAAGCTTAAAAGCCTCCCACCAATATTTGCCGTATTTTCCATAGCACCTCACCCAACATCCCTATATTACTTTTTATAATTATAAGTCCTGCTTCCCCATCGCACAAGTAATTGCCGCGAAATCTTTTGCTGGTTTAGCAAATATTATTGTTGCATTTTCGCGTGTATTCGCATATAATAACATTAACAGAACCCGACACGCCTCTCAACGATGCGTACCACGTCGGGTCATTTAATTTTCTGAGGTGACTTTCATGGAGCTCAAGGAGCATCAGCCGCCCATGACTGTAGCGAAGCAAGTGGAAAATCTCAAAAGCATTGGCCTTACGATCAGTGACGAGAGCATGGCGGAGAATATTTTGAATGATATATCCTACTTTCGCCTTGTAAAGGCATTTAGCCTTGGATTGAAGCCCAAAAACGGCACATATTCAGACAGGGCGACCTTTGAGCAAATCGTGGAGCTTTATAAATTTAACGGAAAATTTCGCCAGCTTCTGTTTACGGTCATTGAGCGCGTTGAAATCAATCTGCGTTGCAGGCTGGCAAATTACTTCTCCTGTAAGTACGGCGTGTTAGGCTATGAAGAACCTGCAATTTTGCCGATGCCGTGTATCATAAAGAGTTTATTGAAGACATAAACCGCGAAATTGAACGCAATGCCAAGTCCCCGTTCGTCAGGAATTTTCAGATGAATTACGTGGACGGAAAAATCCCATGTACGCGCTGGTGGAGCTTTTCAGCTTCGGTACGCTGTCAAAATTTTTCAAGAACATGAAAAATGAGGACAAGAAGGCGGTTGCCGGCTGAGAGAACCTTCAAATCTGAACCACCAAGGTTTAAACATGAAGGTTCTCTCTTTTATTTTTCCTTGATTTTCAATGGGTTTCAGCTTTTGCACATTCGCAAAATGTCCAGATACATATTGAAGATTCTACGAAAAATCCAATTCAAAAAATCGAAAACTGTCACTTTCGAACCACTGTGTCTAATTCATATATTCAACTTTTCTCCACGGCTGTCCAGTATTCCCGCTCCTTCTGATCCGGAGTCTTGTAGTTGAGGGATTTGTGGGGGCGCTCAGAGATGTAAAAACGTATGTAGCGCGCCACACCCTCGCGGAGCTCTTTTTCTGAGCGGTACTTGTATCTTTACAGCTCCTCACTTTTCATGGATGAAAAGAACGATTCCGCCACGGAGTTGTCATACGGCGAACCGGGATTGGAAAATGATTGGATAACACCGCGCGCTGCCAGAAAGGCGCGGAAAGCGCGGGAGCGGTAATTGCTCCCTTGATCCGAGTGAAAAATCAGACCTTTTTCGGGTTTTCTAGACTCATACGCTTCACGGAAAGTGCTTTTGACCAACTGTGTGCTATTGTTGGTACCAACGCGGTGGGAAATAATCTTACGTGCGTACAGATCCATAATGATACAAATGCAATAGTACAAATCGTTTAAGTGGAAAAAGGTGACATCGCTCACCCAGACCGCGTTTGGTCTGTCCACTTGAAAATTGCGTTTCACAATGTTTCTTGTTTTTCGGGATTCGTCCTCATATTGCTTTTTCGCTTCCTTTCAGACGCTCGCCAGCCCCATTTCACGCATAAGTTGGCGCACCGTTTCAATCGTCGTATTTATTCCCTGTTCACGCAGAACAGCAGTGATTTTTGCGGCCCCGAAAATTTGATTGCTGTCGTCAAAGACTTTCTGGATATGCCCGCGCAGCTCCTCTCGTCGCTTTTCGTAACTGCTCTCCTCCCTCTTGTTGCGAAAGATATGGTTGTAAAATGTACCTCTGGGGACATCAAGTGCCTCGCAAATCACCCTTACACTGTGACCACCTGTCTCGTAAAGCCGCTCCAATGTCTTCAACTTTTCAGGTAGCGGGTCATACGGTGCACAGCTGCAGGTTTTCAGGATGCTCAGCATTTCCGCCAGACGGTAGGCGTGTTTCTGCAATTGGTTGTATGCTTTCCTGCTGATGGCATGTTCTTCACCAGTTTCCTGGCCCTTTTTCAGCCAAGCATAAATCGTACTACGAGGTGTCCTCGTCTCTGCGACAAGTTCTCTGACGCTCATTCCGGAATGATAACGATTCAAAATGACCTGTCTCTGCTCGGTGCTGTATGTGTTTTTCATAATCGTCTCTCCTTTCATATTGTAAGGAGATTATTTCAGACTATGGACGGTGATGAATTTTGAATACACGATGTTCTTCCCTGGGGGACATTTATTTGTATATGACTACTGCTTAGAGAATTTTTAACCACTTATTCCAAAAAAGCCTCGATTTTGTTCTCAAAATCGAGGCTTTCACGATTTCCGGTAATTGCTGCGCCGCCTTTCCTCTCCTATTCGCTTTTCATCCTCCTCCACAGCGGCACGAACAGGAGGACGCCCACCAGCATGGCGCCGCAGTCCGCGATGGGGGTGGCCCAGGCGATGGCGTCAACGCCGCGCCAGGCGTTCAGGAGGAACATGAACGGCACATCCAGCCCGCCCTTGCGGAGCATGGAGAGGATGAGCGGTTTCCATTTTTGTCCCACGGACTGGAAAATGGAAATAATGACGGTCGTGATGGCGGTGAACGGTCCCGTGATGCAGATGATGCGCTGGAACATGCTGCCGTACCGCACCGTCTCCGCGTCGTCTATGAACGCCCGCACCAGCGGATTTGCGCAGGTGAACAGTAAGATCGCCCCCACCGTCGTGACGGCAAGGCTTATGAGCAGTGTCACGCGGATAGCCTCCCGCATCCGGGGGATGTTTTTCGCGGAGTAGTTGTAGCCGATCAGCGGGATGACGCCCTGGGAAAGGCCGTTGGCGATGGCGAAAGCCAGCATGTCGATCTTCTTGGCGATGCCGATGCCGCCCACGGCGGCGTTGGAGGTGCTGACAAGCAGCTTATTGAGGGTGATGTTGGAGAAGATCCCCATGAGGTTCATGATTGCGCTGGGAAGCCCCACCAGCAGCACCTCCTTGGGGATGCCGTCCGAGACGGAATAGTATCTCGGGTTCAGGGTCAGGTGGAATTTCCCGCGCTTTACCCGGATCAGTCCAATAAAGTACAGCATGGCGATCAAATTGGAGAGCATGGTGGCTATGGCCGCGCCCGCGATCTCCAGATGAAAGCCGAAGATGAAGAGGGGGTCCAGGGCAATATTGAGCCCGCCGCCCAACGCCACGCCGAAGCTGGCCTGACCGGAGTATCCCTCCGCCCGCACAAGATGCGCCAGGGCGGCGTTGAGCACCGTCGGCACCGCCCCCACGGTCAGCGTCCAGAAGAGGTAGTCGGCGCAGAAATCATAGGTAAATTCGTCTGCGCCCACAGCGGGCAAAACCGCCCCGCGCAGCGCGAAGACCGCCAGCCCGTATGCAAGCGCCACGGCGGCGGCGGTCCAGATGCAAAAGGCCGAGGTCCTCCGCGCCTTGTCCGTGTCGCCCACGCCCAGGCTTCGGGAGATAAGGCTGGCGCCCCCGATGCCAAAGAGGTTTGCAAGCCCCGTGGTCACCAGGAACAGCGGAAGGCATAAAGACGCGGCGGCCACCTGGTTGGGGTCGCCCACCTGGCCGATAAAAAAGGTGTCCGCCATGTTGTAAATGACCGTGATGATCTGGCTGATGACCGTAGGCACCACCAGCTCGATCACCGCCCGCGTGACCGGCGTTTTTTCAAAAAGCTCCGTCTTGTCCGTTTTCGTTTTCATACCCGCGCCTCTTTTTCCGAATTTTCCAACAGCAGAAGTACCCCCGCGCCAACGTCTCCCGCAGGAAAATTGTACGCTGCCGCCGTTCGTCTGTCAAGAGGAGCGCCAAGGGCCACGCAAAAAACCACGGCCGGGTCCTAAACCCGCCCGTCAACCTCCCCCCCCCGTGGGGGAGGTGGCGCGAAGCGCCGGAAGGGTCCGCCGCCGCACCACCCCTGCCGCTTCGCGGCTGTCCCCGACCTAGGGGGCTAACGTGTCGGGGACAGGTGCGGATTGTCGGAACCGTTCTGTCAACGCACCTTTTTGCCCCTCCCTCCGGGAGGGGTGCCCGAGCGCAGCGATGGGCAGGGTGGGGGCGTCTATTTTGCCAGCCTGCGTTATCCGCCGTAGGGGTCGCCGTCCTCGGCGACCCGCCCATCGTCTATTGACACGTTTCGTACACCGCCGTACGGGCCGCTGCCCACAGCGGTCCTTGCCCCCCGATAACCGCCATTTCCCGTTTTATCGGACCCGTTCCCATCACGCAACCCCGCACGGGCGGACACATGGGTCCGCCCCTACAGGGGATTTGAAAGGTTATCCCATTCAACCGACATTGAATGTTGTCGCAACGCGGGTCGCCGGGGACGGCGACCCCTACGGCGAAATTGGAACGGGTTCAATTTGCCGGGACCGTTCTGTCATCCAACGCTCGCTGCCCCCCCTGCCCCCCTCCTACGAGGAGGGGGCTCCGAGACGGGGCGGGCGCGAATTTCCGGAACCGTTCCGACAACGCACCTTGTAGGGGCCGCCACTCTTGGCGGCCCGCACGCAGCACATTCGGTTTCCCGGAAGCCCCAGTTACGCCCCACGAGCTCGAATACCCCGCCGCTGCGGCGGCACCCCTTTTTCCGAAAAAGGGGTCAAGGGGAATAAGGTTGCGGCTTCGCCGCGTTTGGATTAATTGCGCCTTCGGCGCAATAAAATCAAGAATGCGCCGCAAAGCGGCGCAAACCTTTTAAAAGCCCCCTCCTCGTAGGAGGGGGGCAGGGGGGGAAGCGAGCGTTGGATAACAGAGCCGTTCCGATGAACGCCCCCTCCCGCCTCATCCCTCCTTTTCCGCCCCCTCCCGCCTCAAGCCTCCCTGGTCGTCCAATTCTTCGCGGACTCCGCCCGTTTGGGGTCCGTGGCGGTGCCGATCATGGGGGCGGCGTTGTCCACGCCCCGGAGGGCCTCCATCTCGGCCTCGGTGAGCCGGAAATCCAGGATGTCGAAATTCTCCCGTATGCGCGCCGGGTAGACGGATTTGGGGATGACGGAGATGCCCTGCTGGACAAGGAACCGCAGCGCCACCTGGGCCGGCGTCTTGCCGTGGGCCTCCGCGGCGGCCCGGACCGCCGGCAGGGCAAACATGCCGTTGATGCGGCTCTGGCCCAGCGGCGCGTAGGCCTGGTGCGCCACGCCGTATTTTTCCATCCACTCATGGGCCGTCTTCTGCTGGCAGTAAAGGTGCGTCTCCACCTGATTGACCGCCGGGGGTACCTCGTTATAGTTGATAAGGTCTACCAGCCTGTCCGGGGAGAAATTGGAAACGCCAATGGCCCGCAGGAGCCCCTCCCGGTACAGCCCCTCCAGGTCCCGCCAGGCGGCGTACACGTCCCCGAAGGGCCAGTGGATGAGCATAAGGTCGATATAGTCAACCCCCAGGCGCTCCAGCGACCGCAGGACGCTGGCCCTGCACTCCCCCTCCCGGTGGTTCCGGAACCAGACCTTGGAGGTGATAAACAGCTCCTCCCTTCTGATCCCGCTGCCGGCCGCCGCCGCGCCGACCTCCCGCTCGGTGCCGTAGTTCTGGGCCGTGTCGATGAGCCTGTACCCGGCCGCCAGGGCCTCCTCCACGCTCTTTCGGCACTGCCCCGGCTCGGTCATCTGATATGTCCCGAACCCCACCAGCGGCATCTCCACGCCGTTATTCAACCTCACCGTCTCCATCTGTCGCCCTCCTGTCCGTTTTCAAAAAATCTTGTGCTCAATAGTATATACCCATCCCCATCCCTCCGTCAACCCCTCGATACAAGCCGCGCGGAGGCGCTCTGTTTCCCGTTCACGCCTCGACCCACGCGTCGATCTCCTCTCTCGCGGGCGGCTCGAAGCTCGCCGCGAATTTCCCGGCCAGGGCCTCGTCCACAAGATACGCCGTCGTCTCGCCCGCCGCCACCGCCCGGTTCCTCTTGTCGATCCGCGCCCTCCAAACGCCGTCAGGGACATCCAGATAATGGCTCTCGCACGCTATGCCCCGGCTTTCGTAAAACGTCTTCGCCTCGGCTCTCCCGGCCCTTGTCCAGAAGCCCCAGTCCAGAATGACGCTGACGCCCGCCCCGATAAGCTCCAGCGACTTCTCCAGGAGATACGCGCGCACCTTTGCGGCGTATTCGTCGTGCCGCTCCCCCGCGTAAAGCCCGAAGACCGCCAGCATGATCTCGTCCACCGACAGGATAACGCCGCCCCGCTCCTCCCGCAGCCGCGCGGCATACGTGCTTTTCCCGCAGCCGATTTTCCCGCATATCAAATAAACCCTCGCCATCGCTCTTCTCCCTCCCGTTTCTCCGCCACGAAACTTCACGCAAGCTTCGGAAACAATGACTTCATGGCGGGGTAAATTTCCTTGAATTGGCTGTAACGCTCCTCATAAAGCCTCGTCAGCTCCGGTTCCGGCTCCGTGGTGGAGGCCACCGTCACAAGCTTGTCACAGGCCTCTTGGACAGAGCCAAATTTCCCGTCCGCCACCATGGCCAAAATCGCGCCGCCGTAGCCGGGGCCCTGCTCCGTGGCCACCATGTCGAGGGGGATGCCCAGCACATTGGCTAAAATTTTACGCCACAGCGGCGATTTCGCCCCGCCGCCGCAGATGTTGGAGCGGGGGATGGAGATACCCAGGCTCCTCGCCACCTCGAAGCTGTCGCGAATCGCAAACGCCACGCCCTCCAGCACGGCCTGGGTCATGTCCGCGTGGGTGGTGTCCATGGTGAGGCCGGTGAAGGTCCCCCGGGCATTCACGTCGTTGATGGGACTGCGCTCGCCCATGAGGTAGGGCAAGAAGTAGACATGGTTGCGCCCCAGCTTGTCCGGGCCGATCTTCGCCTGCTCGGCGGCGTAGTCCGTGTCGCCGGAGACCTCGTCCATCCACCACTTGTTGCAGCTGGCGGCGGAGAGCATACATCCCATGAGATGCCAGCCGCCGTCGGCGTGGGCGAAGGCGTGCAGGGCGTTGTGCGGGTCCACGCCGAACTTATCCGAGGAGATGAACACGGTCCCGGAGGTGCCGAGAGAGATGTTGCACCCGCCGGCGCCCACGGTGCCCGTCCCCACCGCCGCGGCGGCGTTGTCCCCCGCCCCGGCGCAGACCTTGACTGTCTCGGAAAGGCCCAGTTCCCTAGCGATCTCGGGCTTCAGGGTCCCCACACACTCCCAGCTCTCGTGGAGCGTGGGGAGCTGGGATTCCGTCACGCCGCAGATCTCCAGCATTTCTTTAGACCAGCGCTTGTGCTCCACGTCCAGGAGCAGCGTCCCGGAGGCGTCGGAGTAGTCGGTCGAGTGGACGCCGGTCATTTTGTAGACCAGGTAATCCTTGGGGAGCATGATTTTCGCGATTTTTCGGAACTTTTCCGGCTCGTTCGCGCGCATCCACAAAAGCTTCGGCGCGGTGAAGCCGGCGAAGGCGATGTTGGCGGTATAACGGCTCAGCTTGTCCCGGCCAACGACCTCGTTGAGGTACTCCGTCTCCTTTGCCGTCCGTCCGTCGTTCCACAGGATGGCGGGGCGGATGACCGAATCGTCCATGTCCAATGCCACCAGACCGTGCATCTGACCCCCCACTCCGAGGGCCCTGACAGCCCCCTGGGGCACCCCTCGGAGCACCTCCCGAACCCCCTCGGACACCCCTCGGACCCACTCCGCAGGGTCCTGTTCGGACCACCCCGGATGGGGAAACCGGAGGGGATACCCCTTCGTGGCCTCGTTGACCACCCTCCCGGCCTCGTCCACCAGCAAAATCTTCACCGCCGAGGTGCCAAGGTCGATGCCGATGTAGTAATTCATACCGCCGCCTCCTTATATATAGTGCATCGTCTGTCCGCGCGATGCCCGATACCGTCCCTTTCCCAGTATAAATCCCCCGCCGCTTCTCCGCAACCGTTTCAGCAAGATTTTTCTTTCCCGGCAGTCAAATGCCGCCAAAAAGCGCCGGCCCGGGGGCCGGCGCTTCAGCTTGTCGGAAAAGGCCTGCGGCCTTTTCCGACAAAGGGGAACGTGCGAAACTCCCGTCCTGAATTCTGCGGAATTCAGGACGGGAGTTTCTGCCGTTTTGCTCCGCGCACGGTCCCTTCGGGACCGCACACTCCGCAAAACAAAAGGAATTTTTTCCGACGTACATGCCGCCGGAAAAAATGCTCGACTTGAGTTTTTTGACAAGCTCCAAGGCCGTGGGATCGTGTCCCACGGCCTTGCGGTCGAATTGGTCGAATTAAGGATCAGTTTTGTGTGACGATGTCGTATTTTTCTACGTTGATGACGGTCTTGCCCTGGGACTGGAAGCTGATGCCGTCGGCGGAGAGGGGGGTGGAGAAAGTGAGGGTAAGGACCTGCTCGCCGTCGTTGACGAAGATCTCGGCGGAGAGGCGGTCCAAAATGACCCGCAGCTTGATCTCCCCGCCGCGGCTGCGGACGAAGCACTCCCGGACGTGGACGAAGTCCCGGTTGGTGCCGGAGTGGTCGCGGCTGACGCGCAAGGTGCTGGTCAGGGGCGTGTAGGTGATGGAGGTATAATGCTGGCTCCCGGCGGCCACCTTCATGCGAAAGCTGGTGTAGCCGCACTCGCTCCTGGGCCGGACCGTCACGGTCATGTCGATGGTGCGCCCGTAGACGCCCCGGAGCGTCAGCTCCTCCTGGACGGGGATGTCGGCGTAGCTCACCTTTCGGCCGTGGAGCGTCTCCAGCTCCCGGACGGGGTTCTGGACCACTCGCCCGTCCCGGTAGGAGAGCTCCCGGGGCAAGGTGATCTGCCCGAACCACTTATCCTCGGGTTTGGCAAAGCAGGTGTCCCAGTTTTGCATCCAACCCAGGACAACCCGCCGCCCGTCGGGGGTCACGGTGGTCTGGGGGGCGTAGAAATCGAGGCCGTAGTCCACCGCCTGGACGTTCTCCCGCTCGAAGCGGCGGGTCTGCTCGTCGTAGGAGCCGATGAGGAACATGGTGCAGTCGCCGTTGTGGAACTCCAGCCCCAGGGCGCTCATGTCCTGGGGGCTGACCATCAGGATCTGCTTGCCCCCCAGGGGGAAGAAGTCCGGGCACTCCCACATGCGCCCAAATTCATTCCAGCACCGGTCCAGCACCGTGACGAAGCGCCAGGAAAAGCCGTCCGCGCTTTCAAAGAGCAAAACGGCGCCGCTGCCGTCCTCGGTCCGGCATCCCACCACGCATCCGTAGGTCCCGTCGGACCGGCGGAACAGCTTGGGGTCCCGGAAATCCTGGCGGCTGAAGCCCTCGGGCAGCACGTCGCCGGGGAGCACCGGGTTTTGCGGCCATTTTTCGTAATCGAGGCCGTCGCCCACCGCCAGACACTGGGTCTGCAGGTCCCGGCGCACGCCGTCGCGGCTCAAATGCTCCTGGACGCCGGTGTACATCAGAAGCTGCCGCCCGTCGGGCAGCTCCAGCGCCGAGCCGGAGAAGCATCCGGCGTTGTCGTAGGGCGTGTCCGGCGCCAGAGCGGCGGGCAGATACTCCCAGCGCAGCATGTCCCGGCTCACCGCGTGGCCCCAGTGCATGGGCCCCCACTTGGTGGAATAGGGGTGGTACTGGTAAAAGAGGTGGTACGCGCCCTTGTAGCAGGAAAAGCCGTTGGGGTCGTTCATCCAGCCCACACGGGAGCTGAAATGAAAGGCGGGGCGCTCCTCCTCCGAGATATAGGCCGAGACGCGCTCCTCGTATTCGCGGGCCTTTTTCAGAATGTCGCTTGTCATGGGGTGTCCTCCGAAAATGGGGTATTTTATTTGAGGGCCGCTTGTTAAAAAGCTCAAATCGAGCATTTTTTCCGGCGGCATGTACGTCGGAAAAAATACCTTTTGTCGCCCAAGTGTGCGGCCCAAAGGGCCGTGCGCGCAGGGCGACGGCAGGAAGATTTTGCGTGAATTTCGCAAAATTCACGCGGAATCTTCCGCACGTTCCCCTTTGTCGGAAAAGGCCAACGGCCTTTTTCGACAGGCTGTTGAGGGCCGCCCAACAAGCGGCCCTCGCGTGATTCATGTGCGTGTGGGGGGGCGGCCGGCGCTCAGTTCTGGGCGCTGACGTAGCGGTCGTAGGCGTCCTGGTAGACGGAGAGGAGACGGTCCATGCCGCAGTTGTCCTTGAGGACGGTGAGGTAATCCTGCCACTCCTGGTCGGTGGGTCCGCCGTCCTTGATCCAGCGGCCCTCATACTCGGAGACCTGGCTCACGAAGTTGGCCTTGTAGCGGTCGATGACGTCCAGCTCGTCCTCGGTGAAGGTCACGTCCAGGGGATAGTAGTTCCTGTTGTGGGCGTAGGGCAGCCAGTCGTTCTCCAGGTATTGGAGACGGTCCGTGGCCCGGTCCTCCATGTAGAAGATGTGGTTATAATACTCGGGGAGGATGAGGCGGGGGCCGTAGACCTCATACTGGGCCTTGAGCTCGCCGGCGCTCTTGCCAAACTTGGCTTGGGCCTCCTCGTCGGAGATGACCTGCCAGACACCGTTGGCATCTTTCTCGGAGAAATAGATGCCGATGGGGGCGTACTGGAGCTGCATGACGATCTCGCCGTCATACCACTGGTCGAAGTACTTGCACAGAAGCTCGGGGTTGCCGCAGGCGGAGGTGATGTTCAGGTTGCCGGAGGTGACGGCGGGGTTGGCGCGGATGTTGATCTCGCAGGTGTCGGCGTACTTGGTGCCCTCCGGGCCCTTGAGGGGCGGCAGGAAGACGTAGTCGTCGGCGTACTGGCCCAGAATCTCCGGGGCCTCCCAGTAGGTGAGGACGCCGACGCGGCCCGCGCTGCCCTTGGCGATGAATTGGCTCTGGGACTGGGAGAACATCTCCAGGTCCATGAGGCCCTCGGCGAACCAGTCGTGGATGTAGCTCACGGCGTCGCGGTAGTTGTCCTGGGCGGAGGCGAAATAGACCTTGCCGTTCTCGTCCACCATGAGGTCGGCGCACACGTCGTTGGTGAAGTTGGTGAAGCCGAAGCCCGCGTAGAGCATCTCCTGGCCCCAGCACCACTGGTCGTAGCCGGAGGAGAAGGGGATGGTCATGCCGGCGGCGTTGCCGTTTCTCGTGGCCATGTCGTTGTTTTTGAAGGCCACAAGCACGTCGTGGAGCTCGGTGAGGTTGGTGGGCATGGGAAGGCCCAGCTCGTCAAGCCACGTCTTGTTGATGTACATGAACTCCGGGACGGAGTAGATGCCGTAGTTCTCCTCGGCGCCGATGGCGGCGGTGCCCATCATCTCGGCGGAGGGCAGGCCGTAGATCTTTCCGTCGGCCATGGTGATGGCGGAGCGCACGTCGGGGTACTCCTCCAAAATCTTGGAGAGGTTGGGCATGATCTCCGGGGTGATGTAGGGGGTGAGGTCGATGAACGTCTCGTCGTCGCCGTACTCGGCGATGTCGCTCTGGCTGAAGTTCACGGCGATGAAGGCGTCGGGCAGCTGGTTGCCGCCGATGCGGGTGCCCACCACCTCGCTCAGGGAGTCGGAGTAGAGGTCCCACTCGATCTCCACGCCGGCCGTCTCGGCCATCTGCTGGAGGACGGGGTTGGAGTCATAGCCGCCGCTGAGCGTGCCCATGCCGCCCATGATGGTGAAGCTCGTCTGGTTCTCGTCGCCGTTTTTGCCGCCCTTGCCGCAGGAGGCCAGCGCCGCCGTGAACGTCAGCACGGCCAGCGCCAGGGCGAGGACCTTTTGGAATGAATGTCTCATGATAATTCTCCTTTTCCGAAAAAGTTGGATGTCGCGCGCTTTTTTATCCCTTGACCGCGCCGGTCATGAAGCCCTTTTCGAAGTATTTCTGGACAAAGGGGTAGATGACCAGCATGGGGACGGCGGCCACGATCATGGAGGCGAACTTCACCAGCTCCGCCATGCGGTTGGCGTCGGCGTAGCTCATGCCGCTCCACATGTCCTTCATGGCCTCGGTGGTGATGAGGATGCCACGGAGGACCATGGGGAAGGGGTACTGCTCCTTGCTGAGGTAAATGAGGGAGGTGAACCAGTCGTTCCAGAAGGCCACCATGGAGAAGACCACCATCACCGCCATGATGGGACGGCTCAGCGGCACGACGATGCGGAAGAAGGTGGTGAAGTCGTCGGCCCCGTCGATGGCGGCGGCCTCCATAAGCTCGCTGGGGATGTTGTTTTCAAAGAAGTTCCGGACGATGATGACGTTGCCCACCGCCACGCCGCCGGGGAGGAACAGCGCCCACATGTTGTTGAGAAGGCCGGTGTCCCGGACCACGAGGTAGGTGGGGATGAGCCCGCCGCCGAAGTACATGGTGATGATGAAGAAGATGGAGATGGCCTTGCGCCCCGGCATGTGCTTCCGGGAAAGGGGGAAGGCCACGAGGTAGATCATCACCACGGAGAAGACGGTGCCCACGGTGGTGTAGAGGATGGAGTTGCCGAAGCCCCGGAAGAGGTCCTTGTTGGCGAACACCGCCTTGTAGCCCTCCAGGGTGAACTTGCTGGGTGCCAGGAAGGTCTGGCCGGAGTAGACCTCATAGGGGTCGGAGACGGAGGCGATGAGGACGTAATAGAGAGGATAAGCCACGATGAGGAGGATGACGCAGCAGACGGCCACGAGAATCACGTCGCTGACCTTATCGGAAAGGCCGTGCTTTTTCGCTTTTTCCATGTTTTCCGCCTCCTTACACAAAGCTGACGTCCGCGGCCTTTTTGGCGATCTTGTTGACGATGACCAGGAGAAGGATGTTGATCACCGTATTGAAGAGGCCCACCGCCGTGGACAGGCTGTACGCGTGCTCCACGATACCCTGTTGGTAGACGTACACCGCGATGACGTCCGAGGTCGCCTTGTTGAGCTCGGTCTGGAGGAGGAAGACCTTCTCGAAGCCCACGCTCATGATGCCGCCGGCGGCCATGATGAGCTGGAGGACGATCATGGGCACAAGCTCGGGGATGTCGATGTGGAGGATGCGCTGGAACATGGACGCCCCGTCGATCTTCGCCGCCTCGTAAAGGCCGGGGTCCACGGCGGAGAGCGTCGCTAAGTAAATGATGGTGCCCCAGCCGGCGTCCTGCCAGATGCCCGAGGCGATGTAGATGGTGCGGAAGGCGTCGGGCTCCGTCATGAAGTCGATCTGGTTGCCGGTGAGCAGGTTGATGAGGCCGCCGTAGGGGGAGAGGAAGATGCGGATCATACCGCAGACGACCATGATGGAGATGAAGTGCGGCGCGTAGAGGACCGTCTGCACCACCCGCTTGAAGCGCTTGAAGCGCAGCTGGTTGATGGCCAGGGAGAGGATGATGGGCACCGGGAAGCTCCAGAGAAGCCCGTAGAGGCTGAGCTTGACGGTGTTGACGATCATGCGCTTGAAGTTGGGGGCGGTAAAGAACCGCTCGAACCAGTCGAAGCCCACCCATTCGCTCCCGAAGAAGCCCCTGTTGGGTTTGTAGTCCCGGAAGGCGATCTGGATGCCGTACATGGGGATGTACTTATAAATAACGGTGATGACAACGGGGATGAGCAGCATCACGTAGAGCTGCCAGGATTGAAGGATCCGGCTTCCCAGGGACTTTCCCGGTACGACCGCCTCGCCGGAGGGGGCCGGGACGTCCTTGGGACGTTTCTCCTTTGTCGCTAATTTGCTCACGCTCAAGTTTCCCTCCTTGATGTTCTGAATTTGCGGTTGCTGTGAAAGGTTATACGAGCTCAGGGGTCCGATTTTTCCCGAGTTCTCCGAGCGGGTCGCCAGCCTTGCGCCGGAAAGCGGGGGAGAGTGGCGTGAAACGATTTTTCTTGAACGCCTTTACAATAGCACTCTTATAGGCCCTCCGTCAATGATTTTTTTCGAAAAAATCCCTCGAAATTCACATTTTGTTAGGTGCGCACAAATTTGACGAGGCGTTTTTGTGCAACTTTATGGTGAAATCTCGCAAAATCGTTTTATAAAATTTCAGGAAACCCCTTTACAAACGCCGTGAAATATGGTATGCTGATTTCGTGAAACACAAAGGCATATTTCATGCGCGTGAGGTGATCTGATGGGAGAAACCAACTCCGTCCCCACCATGAAGGACGTGGCCCGGGAGGCGGGCGTGGCGCTGGGGACCGTCTCCAAGGTGATGAACGGCATCCCCGTGGGGGAGAGCTACCGCAAGCGGGTGGAGGAGGCGGTGGCCAAGCTCAACTACCGCGTCAACTCCTACGCCAAGGGCCTGAAGACCAACAAGACCTACACCGTGGCGGTGATGGTGCCGAACCTGGTGAGCCCCTTTTTCTCGCGGCTCGTCAACTGCCTGAACCGGGCGCTGTCGGCCCGGAAGTACAGGATGCTCCTCTTCGCCACGGACTACGACCCGGCCCAGGAGCAGGAGTACGTGATTTTAGCCGAGCAGCAGAAGGTGGACGGCATCATCTGCTTAAGCTACAACCCGGAGCTGAAGGTCTCCGACAGCGTGCCGCTGGTGTCCATCGACCGCTACTTCGGGGCGCAAATCCCCTGCGTAAGCTCGGATAACTACGGCGGCGGGCGCATGGCGGCGGAGAAGCTCGTTGAGAACGGCTGCCGGAGCCTGGCCTTCCTGCGCATCGGCTCGCGCCTGACAAACGAGCCCAACAAGCGCAAGGACGGCTTCATCTCCGCCTGCGAAAGCCTGGGCGTTCCCTATACCTTAAAGATCGTGGACGACGGCACGCCGTACAGCGCCTTTGAGGACTTCCTGCGGGAGCACCTGCGGGCGGAGGGGGGCCTTGACTTCGACGGCATCTTCTGCGTCACGGACGCCCTGGCCTACCAGATCCTCCGGTCCCTGCGCGCCATGGGCGTGCGGGTGCCGGAGGACGTGCAGATCATCGGCTTCGACGGTACCCGGGCCTTCGGCGACCAGGACCTCATCTGCTCCACCGTCGTCCAGCCTGTGCCCGAGATCGCCGAGACGTGCGTGGACCTCATCCTGGAGAAGGCCCTCAGCAAGGCCCCGTCCCTCATCTGCCTGCCCGTCACGTATGCCTGCGGCGGCACCACAAGGAGTTAGTATGGCAAGCGAATACCTGAAATGGAAATACCGGGACGTGAAGCCCGATGAGCCGCCCCCGCCCCTCAAGGGAAAGGAGAAGGTGAAAAACTGGTTCCGCTACCACTGGGGCTGGCTGGCTGCCGGCGCGGCGCTTCTTGCCATCCTGCTCAGCATGGTCCTGAACCTCCTGGGCGTGGGCAGGACGCGGCCCGACTACATCTTCGCCTATGTGGGCCATGCGGAGCTGTCTCCGGAGACGCAGACGGCCCTTCTCACCGCCCTGGAGGCGTTGGGGCAGGACGTCAACGGCGACGGGAAGACTGTGGCGGAGCTGCGGTCCTACGTGACGGCGGACGCCGCCGATGAGAACGCCCTGGCCGTCAACTACGCCGTGAGCGTGCGCCTGACCGCCGACATCGCCGCGGGGGAGAGCGTCTTCTTCCTCACCGACGACCCTCAGGCGCTCCAAACGGGCTATCAGATCCTGGCCTTCCCCGACGGGACGCTGCCGGCGGAGGACGACGCCTCCTGGGAGGGCAAGGCCCTGCCGGTGTGGACCCTGCCCGCTCTGGGCCTTTCGGAGGACACGGGGCTCTACATCGGCATCCGGGGCTTCGTCACCGACAAGCGCGTCACCGACAAGGCCGCCGACGACGCCCTCTGGGGAGCCATTCTCAAGGGGGCGAATTTTTCGTGACGAAAATGAAACGTTATATTCTCCTGGTCCTCCCCCTTTTCCTGCTGTTGACCGCCTGCGCGGCGGAGGAGCCGGACTTCGAGGCCCTGGGTTGGGAGGAGGACTGGACCGCGGTGGGCGACCTCCTGGCGGTGGAGCCGCCGGAGGGCTTCACCCCCGAGGAGGGCGGGGCGGAGAACGCCTCGGGCGTCTGGTACGCCGCCTGGAGCGCCGGGGAGCCGGAGGAGAGCGAGCCCTTCGGGACCTACTACGGCGCGGAGATCTTCCTCCTCGTGCAGGAGTGCGGGAGCGAGGCGGAGGCCGGGAGCGTCGTGGAGGGCTGGTCCGGCTTTGAGCGCGCCAGCTTCTCCCGGGGCGAGACGGCGGCGAGGGAATACGCCGGCCAGACCTACGAGACCGCCCTCCTGAGCCCCGTCCCGGGGGCCGACGGGTCGCCGTATCACGACGGCGCGGAGGCCTTCGCCGTCCGGGGGAAGCTGGCGATCTCCGTGGAGCTTCTCTGCCGGGAGAGCTTTGAGGCCGACCGGGAGGCGGTGCTGGCGCGGTTCCTTTCCGGCCTCCATTTTAACGACAAGGACAAGGAGGATTAAGTATGGGCCTGTTCTTCCCCATGGAGGGCGAGCGGCACGAGAGCGACGCCCGCCGCGTGGGCTTTGCTCGGTACCGGCAGGTGCTGGAGCGGGACTGGAAGGAGCTTCTTTTGCTGGATCTCCCGGTGCTGGGGACCTTCCTGCCCGCCCTCTTGCTGGTGTCCTTCGCCGTGCTCAACAAAAGCGTCCTGGCGCTGATCCCGGCGGGGCTCGTCGGCGGGGCTTTCGCGTCCCTGGGCATCGGGGCGATGGTGGATTTTGTCCTGCGCCGGATGCGGGACGACCTCATCTGGTGCATGGCGTCCTTCAAAAAATCCCTGCGCCAGAACTGGAAGGCCGGGCTTTTGCCCGGGGCGCTGGAGGGGCTTTTCGTGTCCTCCCTCATCTACGCCGGCGTGATGATGCTCCGCGCCGGGACCTTTACCCTCCTGACCGCCGGGATCTTCGCCCTGGCGGGGCTGGTGTTCACTCTGATCCTCCGGGTCTGGTGGGCGCAGGCGGTGCTCTTTGAGCAGAGCGCCCTGGCGAGCCTCAAAAACTGCCTGCTCTTCCTCCTCCGGCGGCCCAAAAAGCTCCTGCTCAGCGCCCTCGTCGAGGTCCTCTGGTGGGGCGTGGCGGCGCTCTTCATGCCCTACACGGCCTTTCTCGTGCCGGTTTTCGGCATCTGGTACATCACCCTCACCGGGGTACTCATCGTCTACGACGACCTGAACGACGCCTTCCGGATCGAGGAGCAGATCGCCGCCCGGTTCCCCGGCGCGTCCGGAAAGGGGGCGTGAGCGTGGAGGAGCCCAGGGCGGAAAACCGGTATCTTATGACCGAGGACCTCTTCCGGGAGGGGATGGGCCGGGTCTACCGGGACAGTTTAGGGCCCACGGTGGGCCGGACGTTCCTGGTTCTGGCGGTCCTGTGGGCGGTGCTGGCGGTCGTCACCGTCCGAGCCGGCGGCCATGCGGTCTTCGCGCTGGTGGAGCTCCTTGTCCTGGCCGCCGCCGGCTGGACCGTGGCCCGCGCCATCCCGAAAAGCCGGACAAAGCGGGCCTGGGAGGCCCTGCAAAGCCGGTCCGGCGGGGAGACACAGCGGTGCGTGCGCTTTTACGATACGCATCTGGCGGTCGAGCCCGGCGGCAGGCGCGTCCCCTATGAGGACATCGACAAGGTGCTGGAGGCAAAGGGTCTTCTCGTGCTCATCACCCGGGAGCGGACCGGGATCATCGTCACAAAGGACGGCTTTACCCGCGGTTCCCCGGAGGACGCGGTGAGGCTCGTCAACGAACGGAGGAAATGATATGGTAGACATCACAGCGGTGGGCGAGGTCCTCATCGACCTCACCCAGAGCGGCGTCACGGACCGGGGCATCCCCCGCTTCGACGCCAACCCCGGCGGCGCGCCGGCCAATCTGGCGGTGGCGGCCTCCCGCCTGGGGGCCAAGACGGCCTTCATCGGCAAGGTGGGCCGGGACGGCTTCGGGGAGCTTTTGAAAGCCACTCTCACGGACAACGGCGTGGACGTCTCCGGCCTTGTGTCGGACCCCGCGCACCGCACCACCCTGGCGGTGGTGAGCCTGGACGCCGCCGGCGAGCGGCATTTCAGCTTCTACCGGGACCCCAGCGCGGACGTGGAGCTGCGGGCGGAGGAGATCGGCGAGGCCGCGCTCCGAAATACGAAAGTCCTCCACTTCGGCAGCGTCAGCCTCACCGCCGAGCCGGCCAAGACCGCCACCCTGTACGCCGCCAGGCGCGCCCGGGAGCTGGGGGCGCTGGTGAGCTACGACCCCAACTACCGCGCCTCCCTCTGGCCCGACGAGGCCACGGCCGTGGAGGAAATGCGAAAGCCCCTGCCGCTGGCGGACATTTTAAAGGTCTCCGACGAGGAGCTGCCCCTGCTCACCGGCACGGCGGACCTCACAGCCGGCACGGCGGCGCTCATGGGGCTGGGCATCCGCCTCATCCTCGTGACCCTGGGGCCCAAGGGGGCCTTTTACCGGTACGGGGACGCCGTCGGCACGGTGCCCGGCGTGCCCTGCGCGGTAGCCGACACCAACGGCGCGGGGGACACCTTCTTCGGGGCCTTCCTCTCCCGCCTGGTCCGCCGCCCGGGTCTCGACTGCCTGGACATCGGGGACCTGGAGGCCATGATCGCCTTCGCCAACCGCGCCGCCTCCCTCACCACCTCCCGCCACGGCGCCATCCCCGCCATGCCCACCCTCGCGGAGGTGGAAGCATAAAAAAACCGGGCCGCCAAAAAAGGCGGCCTGTGCTTTATAAATGCTTATAAAATACTAAAAAATACTTGACAAATCGCGCGTTTTGTGGTATAATACGCTTATCAAGAAAGGCGGCGTTTGTCCATGCGAAAGCCGGCGCTTGGGGCGCCGGCTTTCACGTGGAGGCAGCATGAAAAAGAAAGTTAGGAGCGATCAGAAGTTATAGCTCTTGCACACGGGGGCGCAGGCGTCGGCGGAGACCTTGTCGTACCACACAAGGTTGTT
>CANROC010000030.1 GCA_947632175.1 uncultured Oscillospiraceae bacterium
CGAAAATCCTCCGCAAAAAATAAGCCTTTTAATATCCTGATAACCGCCGGACGGGAAGCTTCAAAGCCTCCCGCCCGGTTTTGATGTTCCGGTGATTTTTACAGAGCGTTTGCAACGGCCGTTTTTACCTCCTCCGGCGTTTCAACTTCTTTTTGCTCAGCGTTTACCGTCATGACAACCTCGGTTCCGGAAATTCCGCCCCGCCCGACGGTCTCCTTTAGCTGCGAGATTGCCTTTGCGAAGCCCTTTTGCGGCTCCTCTAAAAGGATAAAGAGCAGCGCATGGTTATCGCGGGTTTCGGCTTTAACGGCGCAGAGCCTCCCGCCGTTCGGGTCTTTCACCACCCCGTGCGTCAGGATATATTCGACGTTCTTGCGCTCGGAGATGTCCGCCGCCTTTTTTACCCGCGCGACATATTTTTGATACTCCGGGTCGTTCTTATATCTTTTGAAATTGTGCCAGCGGGCGTCGATGATAATATTTGCGTAGTTCGTCGGATAAAAGTTCCATGTGTGTATCGGGCTTTTCTCATCAAACGGCAGGTTTTCGTAATTTAAGAATATCGCAAGCCCGTTGTATGAATGGAGGCAGTCGTTGCCGCCGTAATACACCACGCCCTTTTTGGTCACGCAGTCGAGTGCGGAAAAGATCGGCGTGCCGCAGGTGATCTTTGCTCCGTCGCTTAGATCGATGAAGTTTTCGATGAGCGTTACCGCCTGATCGAGAGCCTCGAAGCCCTTTTCACGCTCGTCAAAGAACAGACAGTTGTTCGAGAGGCGCAGGAGCGACATAAGCTTTGTGTTTACCCACATATCCGGCTTTGTGAGGTCTTCATTGCGAGACAGCTTCCTGAGAAAATCGAGCGACAGCTCGCAGCCCTCTATCGCTTTTCGCACGTCGCCTACGTTGCGGTAGGAGGTCAGAAAGTTAAGGACATTGTCTGCCTGATCAAGCATCTGATACTGATAAAGCGCGTGCCACTTGCTTTCGTCCCGTCCCTGATAATAGTCGCCCATCAGTGTGAGCTTGCTTACGTCGGTCTCCGAGCCGTATTCGCCGATAAAGTCGAGCGCGGCCTTTTCGTCGTCTTCGGATTCGAGATATCCGAAGAGCAGTTTGTCGTGCCAAGCGGGGTTGGTGCAGCGCTTGAGCGCGTCTTTGGCGATCTGGCGCAGCGCGTTCATGTCGCGCTTTTCCTCGGGAAGCTTGCCGATCGCGAGCATGGTATTATAAACCGCCGGCCATTCGTCGGGAAATTCGGCGCGCCATTTGTTCAGGATCTCAAGCTGCGCCTCTGCGCCATTCGCAGTCCTGAAGCGCGAATAGTATTCGTTGCGGCGGGTCTGGCTTTCCCTTACCGACACGCCCAAAAGCGAATCGACGGTAACTCCGAAGTAGCCGGCTATCACCGGCAGCATCTCGATGTCGGGGTAGCCTGAGTTTGTTTCATAGCGGCTTATCGCCTGAGTTGAGAGCCCGAAAGCCTCGGCGAGCTCGTCCTGGGTCATATCGCGTTCGCGGCGAAGTCGTTTGAGATTTGCTCCGAAATTGAGGTTCATAGTAATTCTCCTGATAAATTATTCCGGTCCGGTGAGTTTATTATATCAGACCGCCCGTTTTATGTAAACATCACGTTAAAAGAGATTTTTTCCAGCAAAACGGGAATTTTGTTTTGCACAGGCGGATATGCTCTGTTTTTATGCAGAACAAGTATATATACGAAAAGCTGCGGTATATATTAAATCTCAACCCCCGTTTGTATTCCTAAATGCAGCCTCTATTGATTCAAACCGGCATTTTGGATATAATTTAGTCACAGCAAAAAAACAAAATCGCAATCGAATCAAAGCCTAAACAGACAGGAGATAAACTATGGACTATTCACAGATCATCGGCAAAAACATAGCGGAATTTCGCAAAAACAAGGCGCTCACTCAGAAGCAGCTCGGCGACGCCGTCGGCGTTACGGGGCAGGCGGTCTCGAAGTGGGAAAACGGCGGTATGCCGGACGCATATCTTCTTCCCGAGCTTGCAAAAACACTCGGTGTGAGCATCGACAGGCTGTTTGAGATTGAGCATAAAAAACAGATCCTCACCGAGGGCGAGCTTTTGGAGCTCATTGGCAGCTACGGCTTCGACCGCTTGCAGGCAAATGACGGCGAGGCTGTATTCAGACTGATTTTTGAAATGCTTTTCAGGCTGAATTTCAGTGCTTTTAAGTGCGACGACTGCGACAGCGTCCGAAATATCATCGACAGGCAGGAGGGAACTTTCCTGACCTCGCAGCTTATCCTCAACGAAGGCACGACCTATATCTCGCTTGTTAAGGATATGCCTTATATCTGCGTAACAAAGGACGAGCCGGGGCTCATTGATAAACTTCTTGACGAAAAGAATTATTGCGAGCTGTTCGGACTTCTTTCCGACCCGGACGGGCTTAAAGCCGCTATATTTACGCAGACCGCATATTTGGCGGGAGAAGCAAAATATACCGCCGACAAGCTCGCCGAGAAGATGCAAATTCAGCCCGAAAAATTCAGCGAGTTGCTGCCGCTGCTTGTCAGGTTCCGTTTTCTTGCCGAGGAGCAGTTAGCTGTTGACGAAAGCGAGTTCAAGATCTATTTTATCCAGCAAAACAATGAGTTCCGTCCGCTTCTGATGACGGCATGGCTGCTGATAAATTCAACTTCACGGCCGAGCTATCACGTCTATTGCCAGACCCGCGAGACAAGATTTTTGGAGGGCAAAGCGTAGACATCTTCTCAAATTCTTTTCATATGTACCCGCAAAAGGCTCCCTTCAAGGGGGCTTTTTGCCCGAACTTGAGTTTTTTCATCGAAAAAACAGAAAATATTACCTCAAATAATGCGGCGCTGCAAGGCTATAATATCTATGCAGGCGAAAAGGAACCGAAAAGGTCAGATTTTGCTGCGGACCTTGTTCCGGCTCCCGATCACCTCAGTGAACGACACAGTTATATAATGAAAATGCAGAGCATTTTTAATAAAGGAGTGTTACAAATGAAGGGTATAACCAGTGATCAGGGCAGACAGACTCTTGAAAAGTTCAAGATCGAGGCTGCCAATGAAGTCGGCGTAAACCTCAAGAACGGTTACAACGGCGACCTCACCTCCCGTGAGGCGGGCTCCGTCGGCGGTCAGATGGTCAAGAAAATGATCGACGCTTACAAGACCGGCAACGTTCGCTAATCGCAATTTTTTCACGCAGTCGGGGCAAAAGCTCCGGCTGTGTACATAAAAACCGCCGATGTCTGCCCCTCTTTCCCAAGAAAACAAACCCGCAGAATTTAACGCAAAAGCCGCCGGCTTCATCGTTGGCGGCTCTTGCATTACACAAAGGAGTGCGTGCGAGCCGCCGCCTTGAATCCGGCAGCTTTGCGCAATTCTGCGGCGCTTCACGGTGTCCGCAGGACACTTTTGTTTTCTCGGCTCAGAGGGGCTTTAAATCGGCGGTTTTGCTTTATCCGATATTTAAGAATCTCAGGTAGTTCTTGTCCTTCATTTCGGTTATTGTCGAGGTTTTCCATTCGCCGTCGCCGAAGGTATAGCTTATCGTCTGGTCGTCTACCCATCTTATGTCCGGCGTTACGCCCCGCGTCGAATAAATCGCAACGCGGCTCGTATATCCGACTTCAACGAGGGTGAAATAGCGGTATTCTATATCCCTGTCGTTCGGCTCAACGACTATCATAACCTTTCCTCTGGAATTATCCTGAACGTCTACGATATAATAGCGGTATTTTCCGCTCGGCGAAACGCTCATCGCGTTGAGATTGTCTATCTGAGCCATATCGTACTGCGAGGTTATCTCCTGAGGAGCCGAGGAATTTATCACGGTCTCGACCGACGAGCCTCCGAAAAGAGTGCTCGCGATAAAGAACATCACCAATCCCACGACGTAGAGCAGTATATAGATCGTTCCCATAATTACTTTTGTCGATTCCGAGGCGGAGCAGGCAAAGAAGAGGATTATACCTACTACGAGCGGGGGAACGTAGATAACAGGTCTTGCGGTGTTGAAGATTATAAGCAGGAACACCGGAAACAGCAGCGCCATAGAAATAAAGCGCGTCGGGAGCTGCTTGCGGGTATAGAGCATCAGTATCAGGAATATTGCGCTCGCGGCGATATATACGATATCGAACGCTCTGTCGCTTTTAAAGCGGATCTCATAGAGGAATGTCCACCAGGAAAGAGCGGCGATAAGCGCAAGATATGCAAATGTAAGCAGCGATACCGCGAGCTTGAGCCATTTGTTTGACAAAACTGATTTGTTCATATTTCTTCCTCCTTAAGAGTCGAGCTTAAGAACGCTCATAAAAGCTTCCTGAGGGACTTCAACTGTTCCAAGCTGTCTCATTCGCTTTTTGCCCTCTTTCTGCTTTTCAAGGAGCTTCTTTTTGCGGGTTATGTCGCCGCCGTAGCATTTCGCAAGAACGTCCTTGCGGTAAGCCTTAACGGTCTCGCGGGCGATGATTTTTCCGCCGATAGCCGCCTGAATGGGTATCTCGAAGAGCTGGCGCGGAATGTTCTCCTTAAGCTTTTCGCAGAGCCTCCGCGCGCGGTTATAGGCTCTGTCTGCGTGGACGATAAAGCTCAGCGCGTCGACTATTTCGCCGTTGAGAAGCAGGTCGAGCTTTACGAGCTTCGAGGGCGCGTAGCCGAGCATCTCGTAGTCGTATGAGGCGTAGCCCCGCGTGCGGGATTTGAGAGTGTCGAAGAAGTCGTAGATGACCTCGTTGAGCGGGAGCTCGTAGTGAATGTCTACTCGCTTGTCGTCGATATATTTCATATCCCTGAAGGTCCCTCGGCGCTCCTGGCAGAGCTCCATAACGTTCCCGACGTAATCAGAAGGCGTGAATATATGCGCGTTGATTATCGGCTCCTCGGCAGACTGTATCAGCGAAGGGTCGGGGTAGTTGGTGGGGTTGTCTATAAATCTAACCTCGCCGGTCGTCAGCGTGACCTTATATATTACCGACGGAGCGGTCGTAATGAGGTCGAGGTTGTATTCCCGTTCGAGGCGCTCCTGGATTATGTCCATATGCAGCAGCCCCAAAAACCCGCATCTGAACCCGAAGCCGAGGGCTACCGATGTTTCGGGCTCAAAGGTGAGCGAAGCGTCGTTGAGTCTCAGCTTTTCGAGAGCGTCCTTGAGGTCCTCGTATTTCGAGCCGTCGGCGGGGTAGATGCCCGAAAAGACCATCGACTGAACGTTCCTGTAACCGGGGAGAGCTTCGGCGCAGGGTCTGAAAGCGTCGGTAACGGTATCGCCGACCTTTGTATCCGAAATGCTCTTTATCGAGGCGGTGATATATCCCACTTCTCCCGCCGAGAGTATCCCCGAGGGAATGAGCTCCGTAGCGCCCATATATCCCACTTCAACCGTCTGGAACTGCGCGCCCGTAGCCATAAGCTTTATAGTGTCGCCTACCTTAAGCGTTCCTTCCTTGACCCTCACATAAATGATAACGCCCTTATATGAGTCGTAAACGCTGTCGAAGATAAGGCATTTGAGCGGCGCTTCGGGGTCGCCCTTCGGCGCGGGTATATCTGTTATTACCTTTTCGAGGACCTCTTTGATGTTTATTCCCATCTTTGCCGATATCCTCGGCGCGTCCTCGGCGGGAAGTCCGATGACGTTCTCGATTTCGGCGATGACGTTTTCCGGGTGCGCGCTCGGAAGGTCGATTTTGTTTATTACCGGAACGACCTCTAAGTCGTGCTCTATTGCAAGATAGGTGTTCGCAAGGGTCTGCGCCTCTATTCCCTGGGAGGCGTCGACAACGAGTATCGCGCCTTCGCAGGCTGCGAGCGAGCGCGAGACTTCATAGTTGAAGTCAACATGCCCGGGGGTGTCGATGAGATTGAAGATATAGTCGCCGCCGTTGTCTGAATGGTATTTCAGCCTTACGGCGCGCGCCTTTATCGTTATTCCGCGCTCGCGCTCTATGTCCATATTGTCGAGGAGCTGTTCCTCCATATCCCTTGCGGCAACGGTTTCGGTGAGCTCGAGTATCCTGTCGGCAAGGGTCGACTTTCCGTGGTCTATATGCGCGATTATGCAAAAGTTTCTAATGTTTTCGCTGTCCATAATCAGTCTCCTGACGCAGTTTGAGAATTATTCGGCAGAAACACAATAAGTATATCACACTTTTTCGGAATTGTAAAGAGTTCAAAAGTCAGCCGAAAGTTAAAAAAACTTGCATAGCATAAAAGTTTTCGGTCGAGCCTTTTTCAGACAGCTTTTGTCAAGGGGTATAATCCACAATTAATAAGCATCTGAATTTTCATACATTCAGATGATTTTTTAATAAGATGCTTCACATTAACTTTCTAAATATTATCCAGTTAACACGTTGCGACGAATAAATTTAACAATGAGGAATATTATGATCTCGTAATAATTATAGATTTTTCAATCCGCCCTTGATTTGTAAATTCCTAATTGACATCAAGTCTAAAGAAAAAATAGCCACAGCCTATCATTTACCATTGCACTGATTATTCATTCAACCGGTATTTCGATTTTTATCGGAACTGAGCAGTTCTCATTTGTGTCGTTGCCAAGTTCACCAGACCAATTTACTCCCCACATATAAAGGCTTCCGTCTGCAGTTATCGTAGCACTATGATGTTCTCCAAGGCTTGCAGTGATAACATTGTTCATTATTTTTATCGGAATATTACTGTCGATTCCTTTATCGTATTCCCGGACAGTGCCGCTATTAGCACCGGCATTTACTCCATTACCGAGTTGACCATCGCCATTGAATCCAATCATATAAAGGTTTCCGTCTGTTGTAATTACAGCACTGTTAGCGCCACCAAGACTTACGGACGAAACGTTAACCATTACTTTTATTGGAACATAACTGCTTTCAGTTGTTCCGTTACCGAATTGACCAGCCCAATTATAACCCCACATATAGAGACTTCCGTCCATTGTTATAGCTGCGCTGTGAACTCCTTCAAAACTTACAGAAACACATTGTCCATTATTTTTATCGGGACGGAGCTATCCTCGGTTGTACAGTTACCAAGTTGACCGAATTCATTTTCCCCACATATAAAGACTTCCGTCTGAAGTTATTGCGGCGCTGTGATAAAGCCCAAGATTCACAGAAACAACATCATCCATTACTTTTATCGGAACAGAACTATCTTCGGTTGTGCCGTTGCCGAGCTGCCCTAAATCATTATCTCCCCCACATATAAAGGCTGCCGTCTGCGGTTATTGCTGCACTGTGACTAGAGCCGAGGCTAACTTGCTTAATTATCTGCGAATCAATATCTTGATTCGCAATAGATTCAGGAGTTGCAGTTGTTTCGGGCAGCGTAGTTACGTCAGCAGTAGCAACAACTTCAGTCTGCGAAACCGCCAGACCGCGCAACTCGTTTATTTTATCCTGCAATGACTGGTTGCCGGTCTCCGCATAGCCCTGCTCCAAAACGGAAATAGCACTGTCATAGTCGCCCTGCGCGGCGTATGCCTCCGCCAAGCCTATGTAAGCTTCAACGTTCTTCGGCTTGATTTCGATGACCTTGTTGAACTCGATTATCGCCTGCTCGTAGTTACCGTCGAGCAGGTATTTCTGCCCGAGGTCAAGGCTTGTCTGCCAGTCGGGCTTCTGAGCCTTAGCGCAGGAAGCGAGGGAGAAGACGATTGATATTGTTAAAAGAATTGATATTAGCTTTTTCATAGTCAAGACCTACCATTCACTATTGCACTGATTATTCAACCGGTATTTCGACTTTTGTTGGAACGTAGCCGCCAAGCGAATCGGAACCCCACACATAAAGACTTCCGTCTTTTGTTAAAGCAGCACTGCGTTCGAAACCAAGACTTACAGAAACAACATTGTCCATTATTTTTATCGGGACACAACTATCGACGCCCTCATCATAAATACCTCCATTACCTCCATTTTGTCCATTTCCGAGTTGACCACTAAAATTATCTCCCCACATATAAAGGCTTCCGTCTGAGGTTATTGCGGCACTGTGATCTATACCAAGACTTACAGAAACAACATTGTCCATTATTTTTACCGGAATATTACTATCTTCAGTTGTACCATTACCGAGTTGACCACTACTATTATCTCCCCACATATAAAGACTTCCGTCTTTAGTTATCGCAGCACTGTGATTACTACTAAGACTTACAGAAACAACATCATCCATAATTTTTATTGGGATATTGCTATCTATGCCCTCCTCATAATAAGAGGACAGATCGCCACTTATTCCGTTGCCGAGTTGACCTGAATCATTAAGTCCCCACATATAAAGGCTTCCGTCTGCAGTTATCGCAGCACTGTGTTGTTCCCCAAGGGCTGCAGTGACAACATTGTCCATTATTTTTATCGGAACAGATTTATCGTCGTTTGTGCCGTTGCCGAGTTGACCATAAAGATTTAACCCCCAAGTATAAAGACTTCCGTCTGAGATTATTGCAGCACTGTGATACGTTCCAAGACTTGTAGAAACCACATTGTCCATTATTTTTATTGGGACATTACTATCAATTCCATCATCATATGTAATTACGGAACCATAACAATTACCATTGCCTAATGTTCCAAATCTATTATCTCCCCACATATAAAGACATCCGTCTGAGGTTATTGCGGCGCTGTGACTATCTCCAAGACTTACAAAAGCAACATTGTTCATTATTCCTATCGGGACATAGCTATACTCGGTCGTGCCATTGCCAAGTTGACCGCTACTATTTTCTCCCCACATATAAAGGCTTCCTTCAGTGGTTATTGCAGCACCGTGAAAATACCCAAGACTAATTTGCTGGATTATCTGAGACCCTACTTCTTGATTTTCAATAACTTCAGGCGTTGTTATTGTTTCAGGTAGCGTAGTAACAGCCTCCGTCTGTGAAGCTGCCAACCCACGCAGCTCGTTTATTTTATCTTGCAGGGCCTGATTGTCCGTTTCCGCATAGCCCTGTTCCAAAACGGAAATAGCGCTGTCATAGTCGCCCTGCGAGGCGTATGCTTCCGCCAAGCCTATGTAAGCTTCAACGTTCTTCGGATCAATTTCGATGACTTTGTTGAACTCGATTATCGCCTGCTCATAGTTGCCGTCGAGAAGGTATTTCTGCCCGAGGTCAAGGCTTGTCTGCCAGTCGGGCTTCTGAGCCTTAGCACAGGAAACGAGGGAAAAGGCGATTGAGATTGTTAAAATTATAGATATAAACTTTTTCATGATTGTCCCTTCTATGCCGTATTTTAATTGCGAAGCCGTTCTAAATCCAAATGGATATTTAGCGCCTTACGGTACAGCAATTCGCCAGATTCATTTCTGAACTCTGTTACTATCGTATGAACTCCTTCGTTTTCAAAAACATCAATCTTCTCAAAAGCAGAGCCATTAATCCAAATGGTTCTCCCCGCTCCTAGCAGAAGAGAGTAATCTAATGTTTCAGTAAGTAATTCTCCATCTATATAGAGCCCATGAAAATCTTCTGCAGAATCCGTCGGAATAAAGAATTCTTTATCAATTTCCACATGATTAATATACCAATGTCCATCTATGGCGGTATAGCCTACCCTAATCATTCCATCTTGCTGCGTGTCTTCATAGGTATTATAATCGGGCAGGATAACGTTTTTAAGGCTTAAATATGGCGCGTGTTCATATTCGAAAATCTCGTAGCCCAAGTAGCCCAAACCGGTTGAATAAGTCGATGTTATTTTGCTCAATTTTCCTTCGCTGTCATACTCATAATTTGTCTCACGTTCTGAAGTCCGAGGTAACTGAACCAAACTGCCGCCCGGCCCATAACCATGTACTGGAGATGTTGTAGTTATTTTAACCGGCTTTTTATTCTCGTTATAAGTCACAACTGTTGTAGACGGTGTATTTTCAGAATTTAAACTATAACTATAATTATAGACGATAACACTTTTCAAAAGTCCTTCTTCAAAAGAACACAATCCTTCTAACACCTTATTATCTTCTGTATAATACGCCCAGCTTGCCGGTAAATCGCTATCATCATACGTAATTTCATAATGTGAAAAAACTTCTGAAAATTCTTCCCCGAATCTAGGTCCATTGTAATAATCAGCAGAGGATATTTTTCCACTTGCATCACGTTCAAAGTGCCTTTCGGTTGTACCTGCATTAAAGGATGATTCACCTGTTGTATTATAATTAAAATTTATACACATTAACCACATTTGATCAGAAAACTCAAATGACATTTGGCGAGAATAAGCAAATCCATTCTGTGTATCTTCTTGTTCCGCCTTAAACTCTACAACTAAATTCTCCTGCTCATTATAATATAGGTTTTCAGCTTCGATTATAGTATCAGATAAAATACTAATTGCATCTAGAGGACAATAAATTGCTTTTTCGACTTTGCCATTTTCGTCATACGAAAATATAATCTGATAACTCAGCGTAGACTGATACCCAGTTCCATCTATTGAACCCTCTAAATATGCAACGCATCTTCCATATTCATCATAGGTATATTGCTCATAGCTAGGTCCCATCCAGAAAACCTTTACCCGCTCAGGCTCGTCAGTTGTTTCTGCAACCGTTTCGGGAATGTCTGTGACTTCAGAAACAACTGTTTCAGATTGCTCTGTCTGTGCAGCTGACAACCCGCGCAGCTCGTTTATTTTATCCTGTAATGACTGGTTATCGGTCTCTGCATAACCTTGCTCCAAAACGGCAATAGCGCTGTCATAGTCGCCTTCAGCAGCATACGCCTCTGCCAAACCGAGGTAAGCCTCGACATTTTTCGGCTCGATTTCTATTACCTTATTAAATTCAACGATCGCCTGCTCATAGTTGCCGTCGAGAAGGTATTTCTGTCCGAGGTCAAGGCTTGTCTGCCAGTCGGGCTTTTGAGCCTTAGCACAGGAAACGAGGGTGAAGGCGATTGAGATTGTTAAAATGATTGATATAAACTTTTTCATATTCTGCTCCTGTTGTTTATCATAACTGCGCTTATTTTATTCAACTGGTATCTCTACTTTTATAGGAACGTTGCCGTCTCCAGTTGTGCCATTGCCAAGTTGACCCCAAGTATTGTTTCCCCACATATACAGACTACCATCTGAGGTTATTGCGGCACTGCCACCGAATCCAAGACTTAGACTTACAGATACAATATTGTCCATTATTTTTATTGGAACGGAGCTGTCATCGTAATACATGCCATTGCCAAGACTACCTTGTCCCCACATATAAAGACTTCCATCTGTAGTTATTGCGGCGCTATAGTAGTCTCCAAGACTTACAGAAGCAACATTGTCCATTATTTTTATTGGTACATTGCTATCAATTCCTTCATAGTAATAATTATAATCATAGGCGCCGCCATAGCCGCCACTTGTGCCGTTGCCAAGTTGACCATATTCGTTATATCCCCACATATACAGACTGCCATCTGTTGTTATTGCAGCACTATGGTACCATCCAAGACTTACAGATGCAACATTGTCCATTATTTTTACTGGTACATAGCTATGTTCGGTTGTGCCATTACCGAGTTTACCGCACAGATTATATCCCCACATATAAAGGCTCCCGTCTGAGGTTACTGCGGCACTGTAATTATCTCCAAGGCTTACATAAGAAACGTTGTCCATTATTCTTATTGGAACTTCACTGCAGAACGCTGGGTTGCCATTACCAAGTTGACCGTATCCGTTGGCTCCCCACATATAAAGCCCCCCGTCTTTCGTTATAGCAGCACTGTATTCGTTACCAAGACTTACTGAATCAACATTGTCCATTATTTTTATAGGAATATTACTATCAATTCCTTCAATATACTCAATACGATAGACACTATCACCGCCTATTCCATCGCCAAGTTGACCATGGTTATTTTTCCCCCACATATAAAGGCTGCCATCTTTAGTTATTGCAGCACTATAAAAATCCCCGAGACTTACAGAAACAACATCATCCATTATTTTTATTGGGACAGAACTATGCTCGGTTGTGCCGTTGCCGAGCTGACCGTTTCCATTTTCTCCCCACATATAAAGACTGCCATCTGTGGTTATTGCAGCGCTGAAGCCCGATCCAAGACTTACAAAAGCAACATTGCCCATAATTTTTACTGGTACATAGCTATTACCAAGTTGACCGCATCCGTTGGCTCCCCACATATAAAGGTTGCCATCCTCAGTTAGTGCGGCGCTGTTGCCATTACCAAAGATAGCCTGCTTAACTTTACGAGATTCTACATCAAGTTCTGTAATAACTTCTGTTCTTGTAGGTACAGTAGTTGTTCCGGGCAATGCAGTAACAGCTTCCGTCTGTGATGCTGCCAGCCCGCGCAGCTCGTTTATTCTATTCTGTAAGGACTGATTGCCGGTCTCCGCATAGCCTTGCTCCAAAACGGCAATAGCGCTGTCATAGTCGCCTTGAGCGGCGTATGCTTCCGTCAAGCCTATGTAAGCTTCAACGTTCTTCGGATCAATTTCGATGACTTTGTTGAATTCGATTATCGCCTGCTCGTAGTTTCCGTCGAGAAGGTATTTCTGTCCGAGGTCAAGGCTTGTCTGCCAGTCGGGTTTTTCAACGTTGGCGCAGGAGGCGAGGGTAAAGGCGATTGAGATTATTAAAATTATAGATATAAGTTTTTTCATGGTATTCCTTTCTTTATTCCGCGACAAAAGGTATATCGTTTTCTTTGGCATATTGCTCAGCGTAGGAACCGGATGGGGAATATATAGTAAGGTTGTCACAACCGCTAAATGCCATCTTTCCGATTCTCGTAACATTTTCCGAAATTTTAACTACAGTAAGATTTGTGCAAAGAATAAACGACTCATCTTCAATATCTATAACACTGTCCGGAATCGTTATATCTGTTAAAGCCTTACAATTACTAAAAGCACTCTTTTCAATTATCACAACACTTTTAGGCATGGTAATTGATGAAAGATTACCGCAAGATGCAAAAGCATATTCTCCAATATTTGTTATACTGTCAGAAAGTTCGACTTCGTTAAGGCTGTCGCAAAACATAAAAGAACAATCACCTATACTTGTAATACCGTCTTTTACTACTATTTTTGTAATTGAAGCCCTTTTTTCTTTCCAGGGAACGTCATCTTTAAGCAGATCATAATAAGGCATATCACCACTACCGCTTATTGTTAATACACCGTCGTCATCTAAGATCCATTTAAAATCATCAGCACTATATTCTTTATCCCCGTCATTTTCTAATTTGTCATCTAAATCATCGTCTGGTTCCTCATTTAGCTGATTTCGAAAATCTTTTGCTTTTGTTTTTATAAACTCGTTGCCCGTTCTTTCCCCACAAATTTCTAAGGTTTCCACTGCGCTATCGTAATCCCCGATTTTCGCATATGCTATTGCGAGAAATATATAAGCTCTTATACCTTTCGGATCAATTTCTATTGCTTTTTTAAATTCTATAATGGCATTTTCGTAATCACCATCAAGCAAATACTTTTTTCCAAGGTCGAGATGTTCCCTCCATTCAGGACTTTTAACATTAGCGCATGAAGCTATATTTATTGCTATTGCAAGAATCAATATTATTGATATTACCTTTTTCACGGTCATCACCTGTTATTTAACCTTTTCCCCGTATTCTTCCTTGAGCTTTTTTCTTAGCCTGCGGCGGGAGCCGGACATAACTATCACCACGATAAGCGCTGCGATCAGCGTTATCGCCATTCCCGCTATTCCTCCGTAAAAGAGCATTTCTCCCGGCGTAAGTGCTATATTCATAGTTTTCCTCCTAATCTATCCAGTTGTTTTCCTTGAGCTGCCCGATTATCAGCTCAAGCTGCTGCATTTCGGGATCTACCTCGCCGGGCTTTACAGTTTTGTTATAAAGCTCTGCCGCGCTGTCGTAATACATCTTTGTGAGAGCATAGTCGCGAGAGTCGTTTTCGAGCTTCGACTGCTTATCCGCCTCAAGATATGCCTGCCGCATTGGCACGCGGTAGTTGTCGGGGAATTGCTCAGCCATATCTTCAAGGAGCGCCTCGGTCTTTTCATACTGCTCGGTGTACTGATAAAGAATAGCGAGATCCTGCATTATGTGGAACTGCGGAACGCCTGTATTGAGCTCCTCAAATAGCTTTATCGCACTGTCGTAATCCTCGACGCTCGCGTAGGAATCCGCAAGGCGCTCTTTCATCTCGTCCACGCGATTCAGCGGTATCTTATCTAAGCAATCGGTTAATATCTCTATTGATTTTTCGGTTTGACCAAGTAGCCTATAAGCTTCGTCCATTGTGTGGTAAGCGCGGTATCTCATATATTCGTCGCCGCTGACGGTCACCTTGACAAGGTATTCGACCGACTGCTCATAATCGCGCTTTGCAAATGATAATTCTCCGTTTAAAAGGTCAAGGCTTTCGCTGTCGAGCCCGAGGGATCCGACTTTTGAAATGATATCTTCTGCGCCGTTTATATCGCCAGCTCTCGCAAGACTTACAGCATAGTCGCGGTAGTATATCGGTTCGTCTTTTACATACTTTACCGCGATCTCAAACGCGCTCTTTGCAGACTCATAATCCGGCTCGCCGGGATTGTTGTAGTATGTATTTCCTAAAATATAGTAAATACCTCCGTAATCAATCTGAGCCTCCGGCACGGTCTGAAATTCTGCTATATTGCCTAAATTTTCAGTTATATACTCTCTGCAAGCTTCAATGTCTCCGTCGTTCCAAAGGCGTTCCGTCATGGCGCGGTAAGGGTCTATCCTGTCCCAGAACATTGAAAGCGCGGCATTATAGGAACTCTGAGGGTCAGAACCGTTGACAATCTCATATACTGCGCTGTAGTAGCGTTCTTCCTTTTCCTGCGCCATCGTGCTATATCCGAATACAGTCGTTCCAGCAAACAGCGCAAAGGAAAGCGGCAGAATGACTCCCGCAGCGATCATCTTTAAACGAGCGACGCGCCAACGGGTATCGAGCTTTCTGATATCGGCAAGAGCGTTATAAAGCTGCTGCGCGCTCGGAAAGCGCTTTTCGGGATCGATTTCGGTACACTGAGTGATTATGCTGACTATGCCCTCGCTGTAATGTCCGAGCTTTGAAACAGGTTTAAGTTCGGATGCCTTCTGCGGCGGCTTTACGCCGGTGAGAAGATGGTACATAGCGGCGCCGAGACTGTAAATGTCGGAACGTTTCCAGTCTATCCTGTCGTCGGTCACGGTAGGTACGAGCTCTGTTTTTTCAGTGTCATAGGCTTGCAGCGCTGCACTGTCTGAAAGAAGCTCGGTTTTTTCGGAATCTTTGAGTAATTCAGTTTTGTCGCTATCTGTGAGCAATTCCGTTTTGTCGCCGTCGAAGGTATTTGACGTTTCCGCCATAACGGAGGAGCTGCCGTAAACTATGGGTGCGCTGCGCTTATTTTTATAATGCTCATATATATCATACTGTTCTGGAGAAGCATAACCTAAGCTGCGGCTTATGAGGCGGACATCGTTACCGTTGATAAGAGCCGCATTAAAGTCAATAAGGCAAACATCACCGTTCGGAAGGAGCATGATGTTTGCCGGTTTTATGTCTCTGTGACAGATATTTTTCTTATGTATAACGGATAGTGCGGAAGCAAGCTGCAGGAACCACTTTACTACCTGCGGCTGTGAAAATTTTTGCCCCCGTTCAAGGGCTTTATCGAGGCTTTCTCCCTCGACAAATTCCATTACAGTAAACACTCTGCCGCCTTCGCTGATAAAATCTATTACCTGCGGAAGATATGCGCTTTTTACATTCTTTAAGGCGTCGACCTCGTTGCGCTGCGCCTCAATATTGGCTGCAGAGCTGCTTTTCAGCTCTTTGATAACAACATATTTTTGCAGGCGAGTATGCCACGCCTTGTATACAACTCCGCCACCGCCGGAGCCGAGCTCGGATTCGATTCGATAGGCAGTATTCTTAAAAGTATCTTCAAGCATTATTTTCCCCTCTTTAATTAAATATTTATAAATGACGACAGCTTATTTAGTTCCCCGACATTATGCGAATCGGAAACATATAGGCTTTCAACAGACAGCGTAATTCTGCCGCATTTTATTTGGTCGCCGACCTTAAGCACCTCTGCACCGGTGAGCTGATTACCGTTTAATTTAGTAATATTTGATGTGCTTAGATTTTCAATTATCGTTTTACCGTTATAGCTTATTTTACACTGTCTTCTTGAAATGCTGGACTCAGCAATGCAAATTCTGCAAGACGTGTCCCTGCCGATTATAAGGTCTTTATCAAGTGCAAAATCCCAGGTCATATTTTCAGCCGACAGCTCACGAAGACGTATACAGGCGCATCCTAAAATACTATTGATTTCTTCGTCGGTCAGATACTCTGTTTTTTCAGTTGATGAATTTTTGCCGTGATTCTGTGAAATTACACTGTCTTCCGTGCCGATATGTCCTTTTTTCTTTTTTCTAATTACAATAGCCGAAATAATAACAGCAAGCAGTATCACAGCTAAAACCGCTGAAGCTATGATAATAACAAGCTTATAATCTTCAAAAGACGGCTTTTCTTTCTGATTTGTTTCGACTGATTCTGTAAAAACAGACCCTAATTCAGTTCCCGCCGTCTCGGTTACCTCGGGAGTGGTTGTTATTTCAGGCTCTGGTGCATCAAATACCGGAAGCTTCGAATCGAATTGGATGGAGTTTATGCCGTCATCAATGTTTATTTGCCTTGTTGAGCCGTCAAGAAGGTCGCCGGGCAGTAGAATTCTTAACCAAAAAACATTGTCGGCAGTAAATACCGAAGAAACAACGCCGATATCGCATTCGGGATACAGATTCGCATAAGCGCCCCCGCTCACTCTTGCCAGTGCAGCTAAATCTTTATTCTCTGATTCAACCTTTGTTTTAGAAACTTCTATTATGTTTATGGGATAGGTATCATTCTGCAACTTTAGTAAAAGCTCCTCTTTGGTAATTCCGGTTTTTGTGACGTCAACGCCGTCGGTAATTACAACCGTTCTATAATAACAGGGCTTATCATCTACGGAAATCAGCTCGGGGATAGTATTATAAACCGCGTCGTAGATCATGCTCTGACTGTTGTCAAAGTTAATATCGGAAGTAGCGGATGAGAGGTCATATCTGTCATGCGTAAATTCGTGCAAAACAGTTATTTTCTCTCCGAAAGTTGCTATTCTTATTTCCTCATTTGATCCGATGTTCTCAATAATAGCGCCGATATATTTTTTAATAGATTCTCTTGCCTCTATGGGAATAGACGTGGAAATGTCCACCAAAACAGTGGTACGGACAGTGCCCCCAAAGTCTGTCAAAAGACCGCTTTCCAAAATCTCGGCGCTTCGGTTTGCCACCTTGACGCTAAGACGTTCAGAATTCATATTGCCTGCTATAAATATGTCCATATTCTGCTCATGTGAATACACCTGTGAGAGAACAGCCCCACCGTCGGCAGAAGCCGTCAGCGTAAGAGCTAAAACAATAAGTATTGCGAACAATAATGTTATAAATCTTTTGACAGACATTTCGGAGACCCCCTGATAAATTAGGCTTTGTTTGCATTTGCAATGGCTTCGTCGGTTTCGCGCATGATTCTTGCAATTTCGTTAAGATTCTTGGCAACGCCTTCAACCAAATCAGGAAGATTTTTTGTAAGCACAGGAACAATCTCAGAATTAAACTGAGCAGTAAAGGTTTCCTTTGCATTGCCTTCCCACTGCAAGCCCTCGACTTTTGTCTGAAGAAGTCTGACTTCCTCGTTGATGTTGGTCATTCTTTCGCGCAGATAAGCAGCAGCCTCATCATGCTCATCAGGGGTAATTAAAATCCTATTTGCCATATTATTTGCCTCCTTTCTTTTTAAATATAGGCTTAATACTGTAAATCTGCCACAGCATCAGCCGCTCTAAACACCTCGTCGTATTTTCCCGACGAAGCGGATAGATTCGCACTCATGTGATCAAAAACCTCTGAATATTTATCCAGATTGCTGAGAACGTCTCTTTCGAATCTCTCAAAGAAAGCTTTACCTGCACCGGTATCCCAATCCTGTCTGAGTTGCTGAAAAGACAATTCAATATTTTTACGAAGATCTTTTAGCTCTTTACACTTTGCGGCCATATCCGAGCTTGCTTTTTTTAAAGCGTCCTGATCAATATATAAATCCATAATCATACCTCAACTGTCTTTGCGGCGTCCGAGCCGCTTACTGTTTTGTTTAAAGAATCTTTAAGAGCTTTGGCTTCGCTGCTGTTTGGCTGCAAATCAGCAACATATTCTGCCAGCTCAAGAGCTTTTTCATATTGCCCTATGTCTTTAAGACACATCGCTCTCAGCAGGTACGCGTCCATATTTCCGGGACGCTCAAGAGCCTGACGGCGGTATTCGTCAATGGCTTCCTTGTACTTTTCCTCGGCTTCTTCTTTCCTGCCAAGCATTTTCAGAGCAAGCGGCTCAAGATACCTTGCTGTTTCCCGTATATAATCGTTATCAGATGTATTTATCAGCTCCTTTGCGCATGACAATACGTCTTCATATTTCCCTGTGTTGAGATAACAGTTAGCAAGGATAAACACAGTCTCGGCATCATAGTTATCCTCTTCGGATTGACGACTGCGCAGCTCTTCGAGCGTTCGAATTGCATTGTCGACGTCATTATCCTCTGCATAAATCTGCGCCTTGATTATATAAATCCGCTTGAGAACATCGCCGCTCAAAGCTTTTTTGTCAAATGAGCCGATGATTTCCAATGCTTCATCGCGCTTGTTTTCCGCCAGAAGAAGCGTGACCCGATCAAGCTCAAAATCAATATCGTCCGGGAAAGCACTCAGAGCTTCATTTACGGCTTTTTCGGCAGCCTCAAACTGCTTTAGCTTAATAAGCAGGGCAATTTTTGCATGATGCGGTTCGCTCATTTCAGAATTTACTAGCGTTGCCTCATCAAGCGTCTGCAAGGCTTCAGGGTAGCGTTCAAGCTCGATGAGCAGCTCCGATTTTCTGAGCCTTACATCTGTTCTCATCGAATCGCGCTGAATCGCTTTTGAGTAGTCTTTAATTGCAAGCTCCTTGTCGCCGCTTTCTTCATGCAATAGTCCCAAGCTGTAATAGATTTGAGCGTCGTCAAAGCCGTTCTGAATAGCCTTATTATAATTCTGAAGTCCCGTCTCGGTATCGCCCTGCAAAATTGCAATACTGCCGAGGTGGTAATACGCGGCTCCGCAGGCACGATTGATTTTCAGAGCCTTTTCAAACTGCTCCGAAGCCTCGGTAAGCCTGTCCATATTGGCATATGTAACCCCTTTAGAAAGATATATTTCTATATCCATAGGATTTTCCCGCTCGGCTTTTTCGTAGTATTCAACAGCCTTGCCGTAAAGCCCGCGGGCAGAATATACCATGCCCTGATTTAAATATTCTTTGGATTGTTGAGAGTTCATGTGAGGTCCTCCTGACTTTGTAATTTGTTATTCAACAAAAGAAATAAAATCAATTTTGTTAATAAATGCGTTCCAATCTACCCATTTGCCCGCTTTGCAATAGTTTTTATCGCCTTCAAATGAACCAACGTACTGATTAACAGAATCAACAATATTGAATTTATATACACCATTCTCTACGTAATAATCTGATATAACAATGGCGTGCATACCGTTTTCTCCATATAAAGCATGAGCGGCTATTCCTTCCGGATGCTCATTTAACATTTTAACAAGCATTTCATTTATACTATTGTAGCCCTTGCTTTTAGCAAATGATTCAAGTGAACCATTTTTTGATTTTGTGTAGTAATTACACACGGTATATTGTGCGAGTTTGTTTGGACTTAATATCGTATATCCTGCCCATGTTTGACCTGCATGCGCATCTACATAATAATTAATGCCTGATTTTACAATATTCTTAGAACCTGTTGCCTGATAAACATCTTCTGGCATTAACAATTGTCCCCCTATATTATCAAGCTCCATCCTCCTTCGGAGCATATTAACGTGTGCAGCATTATAGCATTGACCTGCTCCATTGTTTAGATTCTTAAATTGAATTTGTATATTTTCTTTATTATTTGACCATTCTCTCAATCTTGTAATCTTCTCTTCATACGATTCATGAACCGCTTCCGTGGTAGAAGTAGTAGTGGTCGTCCCCCAATGCTTCTGCCAAAAGTCCTTAATGTTTGTTATCAAATCAGACACCCAAGACTTAACGCTATTAGCCCCTGCCAAAATTCCCGCCACAGCAAGAACGTTTCCTGTGGACTTTTTATCCTCTTTATCCGTAATATTTTTTACAGTTGAGGACACCTTATCTGAAATATTGTCTACATAATTTTGGGCAGAGTTAAATGCTGATTTAAAAGAATTTTTAATATTTTTCTGCAATTCTTCAACGGGGCTGAAATGCTTAAATAAATTCAGCGCAAGTAAAAAACTTCCCAATGGAGTGGTTCCAATAAGTTCTTGAATAACTGATTGATACAATGGCGTTTTTAAATCAGGATTCTCTTTGAAGAATTCCTTCTGCCTGTTTTCTATCAGCCTTGCCACATCATCGTCAACGCGCTGAGCTGTGCTGAGAAGATTGTTGACGCATTTTGAAATATTGTATGCATTCTCCTGCTTTTCGCGCAGATTCTTTATCTTGTTCTTTATAAAATAATCTGCATTATTAAGATGTGTGCTCATTCCGCCCTCGACGGAATATATATTTTTTTGAATCTTTCTGCTCAGCTCATCGCAATACTGCCCCAGCTCTTCACCCAGCTTATTCGTCTGCTGAACGGTTTCTGCGAGATTTGAATAATTTAAAGATAACGCCATCACAATCATCCTTTGCTATTTTATCTGAAGCCGCCGTTTTTTCCTTTGCCAAACAATCCGTCAAAAAAGTCAGATATCTTGTCGCGTACGTTCCTTTGCTCTTCAACCATTATCGCGGCTTTCAAGTCCGAAATCCTTACCTTTGCGCTATTTAAATCTTTTTCGATTTGAGTAATCTTTTTGGACGTATCGTTCAGCTCATTCTGCAGCTCTGAGTTTGCAGAAGATACATTGCTGTCGTATGTTCCGCCATCGCCTTTTCCTGCAAAGATATAGTTTATACGGCTATCCTTTGCGGAATAATTGATAGCAGAATCTAATTGAGTAATACTGCTTTTTGCGCGCGCATTAATGTCGTTTGCATTGCTGCCGGATACATTTTTAAGGGTTCCTATAATCGCTTCAATGTCGGTTTTTCTTTTTTTCTTCTTTTTTAAGTCACTGTTCAATACGGTCAGCTGGTTATTCCAGTAATTGAGTTGACTTTTAAGATCAGCAAGACCTGCCACAAAAACACCTCCTTATTTTTTAGATACGGAATTATCCGTTTTAACATAATCGGCATAGGCGGCAGAAAGATAGTCTCTCATATCAGTCATGATATCACCCACATCTTTAAGATTTCTCTGAACAACAAGGCAATCTTTTTCAAATGCGTTTTTGCCTTTTCCTGCCCAATTTGATACTACTGCACCTGTAATTGAATTTACGCCTGCCACTATTTCATTAAACCGTGTAATATACTTATTGTATTCGCCTATTGTATTACTGAAATTCTTTGTGTCAAGCTTATTAAAATTATTTACCAATTTTAAACTCTCCCTTCACTTTTTTGAATCTTAATTTTTTCCAATCCGTTTCTTGTATCGTAAACATATCCTTCGCCAAGTATCAGCTTCTTGGTAAACCTTCTAAGCTCCTTGGAATCGAATTTTCCCGAGCCCAAGAATCTTACATTGGTAATATCATCAAGGAAGAAGTAAAGGTTAAAGTCTCTTGCCAATCTGAGCATCTCCGGCGGAGAGTAATCGGGGTTGTTGTCAATGTCCGTAAAGATAAAGCACATTTTCAGCTTTTTAGCGTCAGCCGAAAGCTTCTTGAATTTTTCGCATACTTCTCTTGACACCGTACCTGCCGTAAATATCTGCGTGTTCTGAACAACGCAGAGCAAAAGCGGCAACTCGTCGAGTTTTCCGCCGAGTTTAAGAATATCAAGTCTTTCGTCGGCGGCGTCGGCAAAGCGAAGAACTATATCTTCAAAGTCTGCGCAGTCAACAGTGTACTGCTCGACGAATCCGCAGCTTTCAAACTCAGAGAGCTGACGGTCGTAGCTGTCTATTAAATAGCCCTCGCAGGAAATGTCAAATATATGAGCCTGAATGTAGTTAAGGAGAATCCTAACAAGATTGCTCTTGCCGAAGCCCTCTCTTCCGTAAATTCCGAGCGTTCCGACATGGGCAAGATCAACGGTAACAGACTCGATTTCGCTGTATGTAAGTCCTACGGGAACGACATATTTATCAAACGCAAAAGCATTTTCTTCCCAGTAGCTTTCGGTGAGAATCTGCGGAATAGACGGAATCGGTCTTGCTTTTTCGGAACCATATTTTCTGCTCATTTCAGAAATAAAGCTTTTGATCTGCTCTGCCATTTTTGCCTCGGTCCTGATTTTTTCTCCGTCGGATTCCGAAACGATACCGTCAAACGGCAGGTACGCCTGAAATTCGTATATATTCTTGTCGATGGAGATAAGCCCGCGCCCCTGAACGTTCTTGGGTCTGAGCTGACAGCGATCGAATATATTGCTGTATTCACTGACTTCTGTACAGTTCATAGCGATTCTTGTAGAGAAATTGCTGAGATATTTATAACTCAGACCGGTAGTTTGCTTCATAGTGGCAATAACCGTTATTCCGAGTGCCAGACCTTCACGGCATATCCCGAGCATTGCATCTTCATACTCCTGAAACGCTTCCTTGAATACATGCAAATTATCTACCATAATGATAATTCTCGGCATTGCAGCCATTTGTCCGCTCACTCCCAAATAAGCGTCAAACGAACCAACTCCCGCCTGAGAGAATATCTCTTTTCTGCGGTCTATTTCTTCAAGTATCATCTTAAAGAAATTCTTTATGCGCTCGTCGTCGCTATCGGTCAGAACGCCGCCGACGTGATTCAGTTTTTCATAGATTTTAAGCGCCTTGGATGCAAAATCGAGAATATAGATGCTCGCCTGCTTGGGAGAACACTTCTGCGCGATTTCACGGATAAACATCTGCAAAAGTACCGATTTTCCGGTCTGAGCAGCACCGACTATAGCAATATTTCCATCTGCCGGATTTACTGTGACTTCCGGCTGTACCTGATTGCTCGGATCGTCATAGATGCCCATTCTCAAACTGAGTTTTCCGCTGCCGGCAGTGTCTTTCTTTTCATAGTCAATAATATCAGGCAAGGGCGGCATACAAATGCTTGGGAGACTCTCTATGCCGTGATTCGTACAGTATTTTTCTATATAATTCACCAAAGCCCTAAGCTGAGTAATCTTTTTTCCGTCGCTTGTATGCTCGGCTTTTCTTTCATATACCACGGTTTTCTTTCCGGTAAACGAAACCTCGGATATAGAAAACTCGCGCATATTACCGTTCTTATCGCTTATGGCGGAAGCTCCGCTGTATGCAGACTGGAACAGGGTGAACAGTTCGTTATTTCCGACCTGCAAATACGCTCTGCCGGGTTCGCGTATTTCGGCGGCAAGAGGCGTTCTGAGGACTTCGGTGCTGTCTTCCTTCGTTGCGACCTTTAAGCAAAGCTTGAAGCGAGAGTTGCTCCAAATCTGTTCGTTCACCTGTCCTGCGGGCTTCTGTGTCGCGAGAATCAAATGAATCCCCAAGCTTCGCCCTACTCGCGCGGTGCTGATGAGTTCCTTCATAAACTCGGGCTGCTCGGCCTTAAGCTCGGCAAATTCATCTACGATAAGAATGAGGTGAGGAAGCGGTATCTTAGCGATTCCGGCCTTGAACGCCGCAATATACTGGTCAATATGGTTTACGCTGTATTCGGCAAACAGCCTCTTCCTCTTTTCAAGCTCAGCCCTGATAGACATAAGGGAACGCTCAATTTCATGGCTGTCAATATCGGTAATTTTTCCGACAAGGTGAGGAAGATTTTCAAACTGGTTCGCCATTCCGCCGCCCTTGAAGTCAATAATAACGAACGCGACCTCATATGGGTGGAAGTTCACTGCAGCAGAAAGAATGTATGACTGCATTATCTCGGATTTTCCCGAGCCGGTGGTACCCGCTACAAGTCCATGAGGGCCATGTGCTTTTTCGTGAAGATCAAGATATACTTTGTTGCCTTTGACGTCAACACCCAAAGGAGCCGCCAAGGATTTCTGTACGTTTGATTTATTCCAGCGGTCCTGTAAATCAAGATTTTCCGGCGAGATTATGTTCAGAAGCTCGAACAGCGTAATATTTGAAGTGAGTCTTGAGGAAAGGGCTATCTTCTCGCAGTATACGGGAGCAAGACGCTCAGATACGAAGCTTATGCTCTCATCTCCGATATGCTCGCGGGAGAATTTTCTTTCAAATTGCTTATCCCCGCGAAGTCGCAGAATGCCGCCGTCTTTTAACAGTTCCACTATCTCTCCGCAGAACATCGGAAGATTTTCTTTATATTCTTTAAAGAATACGAAGCTGATGCCGAGTTCGTTCGAGCTTTCGGCAAACTTAAACAGTGGGTGGGTCTTCATGCCGTATTCATCGAGCGCGAACACGGCAATATACGGCAAGGGTGCTGTTTTGCCGTCATCTGCTCTTGTAGCAGCCCGCTCTGTCATCGTCGCGTATATGTATTCAAAAACATTGTCCCTGCTCTCATCATCGCAGACAATGCCCCTTACCCCTCCGCCTGATTCCTTGATATGAGGGAGCCATTTGATCCATTCGTATCTTTTTACATCGTCCTTCGGAATCAAAACAATCACTTGAACGTCTTCATATGAATGCTCTACGCAAAGATCCAAAAGCATGGTTTTGAAGAAATCATACTGTTCGTCCCTGCTGCCGACAACGCCTATTGAGCCCATTTCACGAAGATGCAGCTCGACAGGGGTATTCTTTACAAGCTCATATTCCTTGCAAAGCTGCTCGGGTATCGGCATAAGCTCGTTTTCGACCTTTATATGCTCCTCTTGGCGATAGGTTACCTTTCTTATCGGAAAATTAGAGCCGAGACCTGCGCGAATATGCAAAAAATCCGCATCTCTCGGCGAGCGCTCAAAAAGTCTGCCCGAAAATGTCTTGACAAAATCCCTGACAGTTTCGGAATCGGGATACATATCTATCAGAGCCTTGCGTTCGTCGTTTTGCTCCGATTCTATTTCAATGCGTTTTTCCCTGACATAGTTTTCATAGTCTCTTTTCCATTTGGCAAGAGACTTTTTATAGGTCTTCCTGTTGTAAACAAAGCTCATAATTGATGTCATGATTCCCACTGCCATTGTGGATAAGCTGAAAATCATAAAAGAGGGATTGCCCATGCTGAGTCCCGAAATCATGCCGCTCCGGGTGATTACGATTACCGCCATCATCGCAAGTGCAGGCGAAAGCTGCATAATAAGATTATCCTTCGGCTTATCGGGTTTGCTAGGAGGATTCAGTATCTCGATCGGATCGGTATTGAAATTATATAAAAGTCTCGGACTACGGTTTAACAGCGGATAATTAAACGCCGGCGTTTCATCTCTCAGCGGCTGAGACTGCAGTCCGATTATCTTCATATCGTCTCGGCTTGAGGTATATAAAACCTTGTTTTTATAGTAAAAGCAGTAATCGGCAAGACCGATAAAATCATACTCTTCAATGCTTTTTTCGTTAATAAACCGCTCGCCGTTAAGAGTGGCACCGTCAGGCGCATTTGAAGCATTTACAAAAAGTCTGCCGTTCTGACTTCTCGAAATTTCAAGATATTCTGTTCCAACAAATTCTGAAGTCAATCGAATATTTGCATTTGGGTGACCCCCTATTATAATATTGCTTGCGCCCCTGATATCAATGATAGTATCAAAATTTACGGCTCCGATGGTAAAATCATAAGACATGGAAAGCGTAAACAGCGTTTCGCCGTCAGCGGAATTGCAAATATCAAGAATGTCGCCATGATTTATTGCCGATTCATTGCAATTTTTAACAGCGTTTGAGCTTATATACAGCCCTTCCTGACAGCATACGCGCCAGTCATCGCCGTCAAGCTTAACCGTAATGCAAACCGGAACATTGAACAGGTCACTTTTTATTCTGACGTTGCATTCCTGAATAGTGCCGATTTTAACAACCGGCACAGCGGGAACTATGTCAATTTCTTTAAATATATCGCCGCTTTGTACTGTAAGTATATATCTATGGTTGTTCACGCCGTCACCTACTTAAATTATGTTTATAATACTTCCATCACGAATCCCATATTCACGAAGGGTCTTTTCACCACGCAAAAGCGCGATTGGCCTTTCAGACCTTAAGTAATACTTTCTCATGTCGCCGTATCTTTCGGGACAGTATTTCTGAAATAACGCATCACAAAGCTCATTGGAGGAGATGTCGAGTGGTATTTCAAGATCTTTGGATATATTCATTCCAATGAAATTGACTATTATAACTGCACTGCCTTCAGGCATTTTATCACTTCCTATGAATTCAAGATGTTTACAAAAAACTGTACCTTTTTGCAGCTCACCGTCAAAAAAAATATACAGATATATTATACTACATTTCACCGACAAATTCAAGTAAAGAAGCATATTTTTTGACAAATTTGACGAGAAAAAATGAACAAAATTTTATTGTCAAAAATGTACACATTGTTGTAAAAACGGTCTGCTACAAAATAGCAGACTTTTTGTAAATTTCTGCCCTATAACGAAACGTCGA
>CANROC010000031.1 GCA_947632175.1 uncultured Oscillospiraceae bacterium
TTGCCCACGCCGGGGGCGGCGGTGAGCATCTTCTCGTTCTCCGTCACCACCGCCATGGCCAGGGACTCCGGCGTGCAGACGGACAGGACGCTCAGCGCCACTCTCGGCCCCACGCCGGAGACGGAGAGCAGCAGCTCAAAGCACCGCTTCTCCGACTGCTCTGAAAAGCCGTAGAGGTCCAGGGCGTTCTCCGCCACGTTCATGTAGGTGTAGAGCCGCGCCCGCTCGCCGCTTCTCAGGCGCGCGAGGGTGTTGGTGGAGACGTTCAGGGCGAACCCCACGCCGCCGGCGTCGATGACCGCCAGGTTCTTGTCGAGATGGGCCACCTTGCCCTCTATATAGTAGAACATTCGCTTCTTCCCCCTTCGTATGTGAGCAGCGACCCGGCGAACCGGGCGTGGCAGATGGCCAGCGCCAGCGCGTCCGAGGCGTCGTCGGGCTTGGCCGGGGCCTTGAGCTTCAAAAGCCGCCGGACCATCTCCATCATCTGCTTCTTGTCCGCCCTGCCGTAGCCGGTGATGGCCTGCTTGACCTGCAGGGGCGTATACTCGTACATGGGCACGTTCCTCTCCACGCCCGCCAGCAAAATCACGCCCCGGCCGTGGGCCACGTCGATGCCCGTGGTGATGTTGGTGTTGAAAAAGAGCTCCTCGATGGAGATGGCGTCGGGCTTGAACGTGTCGATGAGCTCCAGCATATCCTGGTGGATCTGGAAAAGACGGGACGACAGGGGCGTATGGGCCGGCGTGGTGATGGCCCCGCAGGTGAGGAACCGCGACGCCGCCCCCGTCTGCTCGATGACCCCGAAGCCCACCGTTGCCACGCCGGGGTCGATGCCCAGGATCACGGACAAGCGCCCACCCCCTTTTCTCAAACGACATTTTAACACATATATTGTACCACAGGCCGGCGAGATACGCAACATCTTCACACATTTTATTTCCCGCGGCATAGACTGTAATGAAAATACGCGCCGGAACCGGCGCGAGAGGAGGAATTTTACCATGTCTTCAAGGATCGCACCGGGTCCCGTGCCCAGTGACGTCACCGTCCGGGAGGCCGTATGCGTACATACGAGCAAGATATACGACTCCTGCAAGGATAAGGACTGCCTCAGGGATATGCGGGTGTATCTCACCGCCAACTCCCAGGCCAATCTGGACAACGGCCTCAACGTCCGGGCCCGCTCGGCGGAGCTTCTCTGGGCCAGCCCCATGGTGGAGCCGGTGACCTTCAGCCGGGGGTACTACACCGTGGACATCCGCTTCTACTACAAGATCCGGGCCGACGTGTGCATGTCCAGCGGCCTCATCGCCCCCATCGAGGGCCTTGCCAGCTTCACCAAGCGCGTCCTGCTCTTCGGCAGCGAGGGCAGCGCCAAGATCTTCACCTCCGATATCGGCGGAAGCTGCGTGGACCGTAACGTCATCGACGGCACCAACCTGCCAAGGGCCGTGGTCGAGGCCGTGGACCCCATCATCCTGAGCCTGGACGCGGTGGACAGCTGCGCCGAGGACACGCCGGAGCCGCTGGAGCTGCCGCCCTACATCCTCGACATGTTCGACTCGCCCATCGTCTCCGGCGGCGCGGGACGCCAGATTTTAGCGACTCTGGGGCAGTTCACCATCGTCCGGCTGGAGCGGGATTCCCAGCTGCTGATCCCCGTCTACGACTACTGCGTCCCCGAAAAGGAGTGCCGCGGCGCCCAATCCGACGATCCCTGCACACTCTTCAACCGCATCGACTTCCCCGTCAACGAGTTCTTCCCCCCGGACTCCCTCTGCGAGCCCCAGGAATACGAGGACCTCCTGCCGGAAACGGAATAAACCTGGCACGGGCCGCCAGGAGAGGCGGCCCGTGCGAGCCTGTCGAAAAAGGCCTGCGGCCTTTTCCGACAAAGGGGAACGTGCGAGACATTTTGCGTGAATTCTGCGGAATTCACGCAAAATGTCTCTGCCGTCACGCTGCGCGCGCCCCGTTGGGGCACACTTGCGTGACAAAAGGTATTTTTTCCGACGTACATGCCGCCGGAAAAAATGCTCGATTTGAGTTTTTTGACAGACTGGCACGGGCCGCCAAGAGAGGCGGCCCGTGCTTTATAAATGCTTATAAAATACTAAAAAATACTTGACAATTCGCGTGTTTTGTGGTATAATACGGGTAGGTGAAGAGGCGGGGCGGCTGGAGGGCGCTGTCATTCCGCTGCCTTGAGGGCGGCGGCGGGGTCGATGGAGCTAAGGCGGCGGAGCATGAAGAGGTCCACCAGGAGCGAGAAGAGGATGGTGAGGGCTACGCTGGCAAGGTAGCTTCCGAGGGCCACGCGGGGGATGAAGTGGATCATGTCGAGCTCGATCTGCCCCACCACGAAGGCGTTGAGGGCGAGGCCTAAGGGGATGCCGGCGGCGGCGCCCAGGAGGGTGAGGAGGAGGTTTTCCCGGAGGACGTAGAGGGCGGACTCAAAGTCGTAGAAGCCCAGGACCTTCACCGTGGCGATCTCCCGGAGGCGCTCCTGGATGTTGATGTTGGTGAGGTTGTAGATGACCACGAAGGCCAGGGCGGCGGCGCAGATGACGGTGAGGAGGACGATGTAGATGAGGCTTTCCATCATATTGCCGATGCGATCGCGCATCTCCTGGCTGGAGGAGGCGGCCAGGACGTTGTCCCGGCCTAAAATCGCCGCCAGGGCCTCGCCGGTGTCGGCTCCCTCGGCCTTGAGAGCCAGGGCGTAGTTTAAGTCCGGCGCGCCGGGGAGAGTGTCCGAGCGGATGTAGACGGTGTTGTAGATGTAGTTATCGAAGACGCCGGAGACGGTGACGGGCACCTCCGGCCCGTCCTCCAGGCGCAGGACCAGGCTGTCGCCGGCTTTCACGTCCAGCGTCTCGGCCAGGGCGGAGTTTAAAAGAGCCTCGCCCTGTTGGGGGAACGGGAGGGCCTTGGAGCCGTCGTGGAAGTCCATGAACGCCGGGACGTTCTCCGCCTCCGAGGCGTCCACGGCGGACAGCTGGACCTCCTTCTCCTCCCGGCCCGCCACGGCGGTGACGGTGGTCTCGTGGAGGAAGAGGGCGTCCCTCAAAAGGCCGGCGGTGTCCGCCATGAACGCCTCCCGGTCGGCGTCCGTCAGAGGGTCGGCGAAAGTGACGGTGTAGTCGTAGAGACTGATCTCCGTGAACTGGTAGTCCACCACGTTCTTGACGGAGTCGTTGATGCCCATGCCCGTGAGCATGAGGGCGGTACAGCCCGCCACGCCCAGAATCATCATGGCGACCCGCAGCTTGTAGCGAAAGATGTTGCGCACCGTGACCTTCCAGAGGAAGCTGAGACGGTTCCAGATGAGGGGGACGCGCTCCAAAAGGACCCGCTTGCCGGCCTTGGGGGGCTTGGGGCGGATGACGTTGGCGGGGACATCCCCCACCTCCTTCCGGCAGGAGAGCCACGTCACCGCCATCATGGCCGCCAGATACAGGGCAAAGGTCACGGCGGAGAGGGGGAGGTCGAAGGTAAACCTGATGGAGTCCGAGAAAACGTACATGATGTGGTACGCCTGCCAGACCACCAAGGGGATGAGCCAGGAGCCCAGGAGGATCCCGGAGACGCACCCGATGACCGTGGCTGAGCCGGCGTAGATGAGGAACTTGCCCATGACCTTCATCCGGGAGTAGCCCAGGGCCATGAGGACGCCCAGCTGGGAGCGCTGTTCCTCCACCATCCGGGAGACGGTGGTGACGCAGATGAGCGCCGCCACCAGGAAGAAGAACACGGGGAAGACGGAGGAGATACTGCGGACGATGGAGGTGTCGTTTTCAAAGCACACGCAGCCTAAGTTGGTCCGCCGGCTCATGAGGTAGGCGTCGGGGACCTCCAGCTCGTCGATGGCGGCCCGGGCGTCGTCAAGCTCCGCTTGGGCGTCGGCCAGCTCAGCTTCCGCGTCGGCAAATTCCCGGTCCGCCTCGGCCCGGGCGTCCTCGTACTCCCGCAGGCCGTCCTCGTATGCCCGGAGGCCGTCATCGTATTGCTGCTGCGCGTCGGCCAGCTCCCGGGCGGCGTCCTCAAGGGCGGCCTTGCCGTCCTGAAGCTCGCGCAGGCCGTCCTCATAGGCCCGGAGGCCGTCCTCGTAGGCGGCCTTGCCGTCGGCGTATTGGGCCTCGGCGTCCTGGAGCTTTATGAGGGCGTCGTCCAGCTCCGCCTGGGAGGTCCGGACGGCCTCGTCAAACTCCGCCCGGGCGGACTCGTAGGCGGCGAGCCCCTCCCGATAGTCCGCCCAGCCCTCGTCCAGCTCCGCGCGGCCCTCGTCCAGCTGCTCCTTGGCCTCGTCCAGCTCCGCGCGGGACTCTGTGAGGACGGCTTCGCCCTCGGAAAGCTCCCGCCAGCCCGCGTCCAGCTCCCGGCGGGAGGCGGCGAGAGTGCCCCAAGACGCGCTCAGCTGCGCCCGGGCGCTGTCCAGCTGGGATTTGGCGGCGGCCAGGGTGGCCTCGCCGTCCCGGATGGCGGCCACGGCCTCAGTGACGGTGAGCTCGGAGGACATCATCGTGGCGAGGGTATCCAGAAAGTCCAGGGTCGCCTGGTCCACCGTGCCGGCCATGAGGGCGTCGTAGAGCTCGTCGGCGGTGGAGTATGACCCGCTGATGGCGGGGGAGGAGAGGAGCATGGGGTTACTGAGTCCCGCTTTCAGCTGGGCTTTTCCGTCCTCCAGCTTCTGAAGGCCCGCCTGGTAGTCGGCCTCGTTTTTGCTCAGGGCGGCGGCGTAGGCGTTGTATGTGTTGAGGCCCGCCTGATACTGGGCCTCGCCGTCCTCCAGCGTCTTCCGGCTCGCCTCCAGCTCCGAAAGCCCCTCGGCGTATTGGGCTTCGCCGTCCTCGTAGAGCTTGCGGTTTTCCTCATAGGCCGCCTCGCCGTCGGTGAGCTCTTGGAGGGCGTCGTCAAGCTCCGCTTCGGCGTCGGAAAGCTCCTGTTCGGCGTCGGCGCGTTCCCTTTCAAAGGCCGCGAGGCCCTCGTCATAGGCCTTCCGGCCGTCGGCGATCTCCCGGGCGGCGTCGTCCAGCTCACGTTTGGCGTCGTCCAATTCCGCTTTGGCGTCGGCGAGCTTGCGTTCGTTGTCCGCAAGCTCCCGCTGGCCGTCGGCGTATTCCGCTTGGCCGTCGGCGATCTTTTGGGCGGCGTCGGTGAGCTCCGCTTTGGCGTCGTCCAGCTCGGCTTTGGCGTCGGAAAGCTCCTTTTCGGCCTCACGACGCTGGGTTATGTACTCGTTGTAGGCGTCGTCGTATTCCCGCTCTCCGTCGGAAAGCTCCTTTTCGGCCTCCGCTACAAGCCGGTCGTACCGGGCCTGGGCGCGCTCATTGGCAAGGTCCGTGAAGCGGTCCTCCAGCGCCTCGGCGCGGCTTTCGTAGTCGTCGTCGTAGGCCGCCGGCATGTCGGGGACGCGTAGATAGACAGTGGTAAAATAGTCCGCGTCAAAGGCCCCCAGGGGCACGTAGCAGAAGCCGGCGACGGTCCCGGCGCCCAGGGAGGTACTGCCGCGCTCGAAGTTTAAGTAGAGGGGCGAGGTGGCGACGCCCACCACGGTAAATTCCCGGACGGCGAAGAGGGACAGCGTGTCCTCCTCGTTCTCCCCGGAGACGGTGACCCGGTCGCCCACGGAAAGATTGGTCCAGGAGTCGGCCAGACACTCATCAGGGGCCTCCGGCAGGCGGCCTGCCACCAGGTCGGGGAGGTTCACACGCTCCGGCAGGGAGTGGAAGGCGAAGACCTGGTCCGTGCTCCCGCCGAGATTCACGAGGGCGTCCGTCTCAAAGCTCCCCTCGGCGTCCAGGATCTGGGGGTCGGCGGCCAGGGCCGCCACGTCCTCGTCGGTGAGGCCCAGGGTGGTGACCACCGAGAAGTCATAGAAAGCGGTTTTGTCCAGGTAGTCGTTGGCCGTGGCTTTCATGGCCTTTTGGGAGACGCGCAGGCCCACGAAAAAGCCGCTCCCCAGGACGATGATGGCGAGGATCGCCAAAAACCGCCCCGGCGAGCGCAAAATTTCCCGGTAGGTGTTTTTTGAAAGTGCTTTCATGGCTCACCACTCGATCTGGGAGATGGGGGTGGGGTGGGGGTTGAGGCGCATGTCCCGCGCCTGGCCGCTGCGGACGGTGATGACCCGGTCGGCCATGGCGGTGAGGGCGGAGTTGTGGGTGATGATGAGGACGGTCATGCCGCTTTTGCGGCTGGTGTCCTCCAGAAGCTGTAAAATCTGCTTGCCGGTGTTGTAGTCCAGCGCCCCGGTGGGCTCGTCGCAGAGAAGGAGCTTGGGGTTCTTGGCCAAGGCCCTGGCGATGGCGACCCTTTGCTGTTCCCCGCCGGACAGCTGGGAGGGGAAGTTGCCGAGCCGCTCCCCCAGGCCCACCGCCCGCAAGGTCTCGGCGGCGTCCAGGGGCGCGGGGCAGATCTGGGAGGCCAGCTCCACGTTCTCCAGCGCCGTCAGGTTCTCGATGAGGTTATAAAACTGGAAGACGAAGCCCACGTCCCGCCGGCGGTAGCCGATGAGCTTCTTGGGGGAGTAGGCGGAGATGTCCTCCCCGTCCAGGACGATGCGCCCCTCGGTGAGGCTGTCCATGCCGCCCAGGATGTTGAGGAGAGTGGTCTTCCCCGCGCCGGAGGGACCCACGATGACGCATATCTCCCCCCGCTCCACCTCAAAGCTCATGCCCCGCAGGGCCTCAACGCGGACCTCGCCGGAGCGGTAGACTTTTTTTACGTCGTGAAACTCGATGAAGGCCATAAACGCACCTCGAATTTTGTCGTCAACTCCATTATAGCACAACAAGGGGCGGTGTTGTTAAGATTCAGTTAAAAAAATCTTGCAAATTCTGGCGGGAGGATTTATTCTAAGAGTAAGAGAATACGACGGGAGGTACGGATCATGGTACACATTTTTGAGATCGTCTCATCGCTGGCCCTGGCGCTTTTGGCGCTGTCGGGCGTCTTTATGCAGGCGGAGCTCCACAAGGGGCGCTACCGGCTGGGGACCTTTTCCTACTACACCAATCTATCCAACCTCATCATCGGCATCTGGCAGGCGATGCTCTTTATCGGCACGCTCACCGGCGGGAGCTTTTACGGCACACTCACCGGGGCGGGGGTGCGCTACGCCCTGACGCTGATGATCTGGGTGACGCACCTGGTGTATCACTTCCTTTTGGTGCCGGATTTCAAAAAACGGGACATGGAGAAGTTCAAGGGGGAATACTACACCTACCAGAACCTCACCGTCCACTACGCGGTGCCGCTGTTGACGGTTTTACAGTGGCTCGTCTGCGCGGATAAGCAGGTGCCGCTGGCGGCGGCCTTCGCCTGGCTCGTCATCCCCGTGCTCTATCTGATCTTCGCCATGGTGCGGGCCATGATCCTGGGGCCGGAGCCCAAGAGCGGCGTCTACCGCTATCCCTATGTCTTTATGGACCTGGACGTGCAGGGATGGAAACACTGGATCATAAACGTCTCCCTGGCCTTCGTCTTCTATCTGGCGCTGGGATTTGCGCTCTATGGCGTCTCCTGGATCTTCAGGGCGTTTTGATCCCTGGGAGGATGTATGAAGCAAAAGGGCATTTCTCTGAGATCGCTTCTCTATCTCATCGTGGGCAATCTGGGGCTGGCGCTGGCGCTGGACTGCTTTTTCACGGGCAATGAGATCGCCGCCGGGGGCTTTGGAGGCATCGGCGTCATCGTCAACGCCCTGGCGCCGTCTCTGAGCGTGGGATTTGTGGTGTTCGTCATCTCCATCCCGGTGTTTATCTGGTCCTACTTCGTCCAGGGTTGGGCGTATACGCTCTCGGCCCTGCTGTCCACCGTGGCCTTTTCCGGCTTTGCCGACCTTCTGACGTTTTTGCCGAACCTGACGGAGAACAGGCTCCTGGCCGCCGTCTGCGGCGGGGCCCTCTACGGCGTGGCCGGGGCCATATTGGCCCGGGGCTACGTGGCCGGGAGCGGCACGGACCTCTTGGCGAGGCTCCTCGTCACAAAGATCCGCCACATCTCCCTGGGGACCTTTGTCTTTTTGTGCGACGCGCTGGTGGTGCTGGCCTCCGTCTTCGCCTTCGGGGATATCGAGTCCGGCATCTACGCCGGCGGGGCCATCGCCGTGTGCTCTTTCACCATGGACAAGGTCATCCACGGCTTCAATAAGGCCGTGGTTTTCGAGATCATCACCCCCGACGCCGAGACGGCGGATAAGCTCTCGGGCATCATCATGGAAAAGCTGGACCGGGGCGTCACCATGATCCCCGCCGTGGGCATGTACGAGCGGCGGGAGCGCAATATGCTCATGGTGGCCGTCAGCCCCAAGCAGATCTACGAGATCAAGGACCTCATCCACGACCACGCCCCCGGCTCCTTCGCCGTGATGCTCCACGCCAACGAGGTCATCGGCGAGGGGTTCAAGGGGTTGGACGTCACCGTGCCGGTGAAGGATGTGGAGAAATAAAAAAAGCTTTCCGGAGGTGTTTTCATGACCGCCGTTATCATCATTCTGCTGATTCTGGACCTTGGCTTTTTGCTGCTGGAGTTGTTCTTTTTTGCCGCGGCCTTTGGGGGGCACACGGACGCGGACTTCACGCGGCACGACTTTGCCCTCAAGAAAGAGCTGCGGCCTTACGCGGACCTCATCTTGGCCGGCAAGCGGTACGTGGTGGAGACGCCCCATGAGGACGTGGTCATCCGCGCCCGGGACGGGACGCGGCTTTTCGGGCGGTTTTACGATAAGGAGGGCCGACGGGGGATCGTCGTTATGATGCACGGCTACCGGTCCATGGCGGAGAACGATTTCTCCTGCTCCTCGGAGTACGTCCACTCCCAGGGCTTCGCCATGCTTCTTGTTGACCAGCGGGCCCACGGAAAAAGCGGCGGCCATGTGATGACCTTCGGCATCCGGGAGCGCTGGGATCTTCTGGACTGGGTCAACTACGTGGAAAAGCGCTTCCCCGGTGAGAAGATCGTCGTGGAGGGGCTCAGCATGGGCGCCGCCACCGTGGTCATGGCCGCGGGGGAGGGGTTCCCCAAATGTGTCCGGGGGATGATCGCCGACTGCGGCTACACCTCCCCCAAGGAGATCATCACCTGCGTCATCAAAAGCTGGCATCTGCCGGCGCCGGTCCTCTACCCGCTGGTGCGGCTGGCGGGGCTCATGTTCGGCGGCTTTGACTGCGAGGCGTGTTCGGTCCGGGAGGCGGCGGCAAAGGCCGCGACGCCCGCCCTTTTCATCCACGGCGAGGCCGACGACTTCGTCCCCTGCGCCATGGGGCGGGAAAACTATGAGGCCTACGCCGGCCCTAAGAAGCTGGTCACCGTCCCCGGCGCGGGACACGGATTGAGCTACGTGGTGGACATGCCCCGGTGCCAGCGGGAGCTCACGGACTTTTTGGACAGCGTGCTTCGGGACTGAGAACTTTTTCATAATATTTTTCGTTGCACCCTTGACGAAACGGAAAGAATAGGGTAAAATATTATGTAAATTGGGTTTTTCCCGATCCACAACCTACATACAGAGCCTATACGGGAGGGATAAACGTGTCACTGATACCTCAGGTCAAATGCGGCCGATGCGACAGGACTTATTCCGGCCTTCGCAGCCGCTGCCCATATTGCGGGGCGCACAGACATAAAAAGGGAAAGAGAGTTTCCGACGGCGACAACGCCACCTGGAAGCTCATCATCGGCATTCTGCTCATCGTGGTGCTCATTGCCGCGGTGATCGTCATTCTGGTCACCGGCTCCTCCGACGACCCCGAGGGGAGCCGCGGCAAGCCCAGCTCCTCGGAGGGCGTAGACAACCAGCCCGGCAATACCAATCCCAGTACGACCCCCGCGGGGACCCAGATCGCCGTGACCCTGGCTGACGGCTCCACCGTCGCCACCGTCACCGCCAAGGCCGGGGACGAGGTCCAGCTCTCCGCCGCCGTCACTCCCGATACCGTCACCGATGTGCCCGTCTGGACCACCAGCGATGAAAATATCGTCAAGGTGGAGGCGGACGAGACCGGCAAGACCGCCAAGCTCACGGCCGTGGCCAACGGCTCCGCTGTCGTCACCGTTACGGTGGGCGATGTCAAGGTGGACATCCCCGTGACCGTCGGCGAGGACACCGGCACCACACCGCCCACCACGACCCCCGGCGGCAGCGTGGCCTCCTCCATCGAGGTCTCCAGCCAGTATTCCAAGGGCAAGCCCATCACGGACAACACCCTCCATGTGGGCGAGAAGGTCACCTACACCGCCAAGGTGACGCCCTCCACCGTCACGAGTCCGGTGGAATGGACCGTGAACACGCCTGACGCCCTGGAGATCGTCAAGCAGGACGACACAGGCCTCAAGGTCAGGATCACCTGCGTTGGCGCCAAGGGCTACGTCACCGTCACCGCCACCGTGGACGGCGTGAGCTACGAGTTCCGCATCCAGTGCGTGAAATAACCAGACATTTCCGAAAACACGGCCCCGGGATTCCGGGGCCGCTTTTTCGTGATTTTTGAAAAAAAACATTTGACAAGCACATGGATATGTGGTATTATCTTTAAGCCGTGTTGAGTAATGGATTCGCGGGTGTAGCACAACGGCTAGTGCACCAGCCTTCCAAGCTGGGGACGTGGGTTCGATTCCCATCACCCGCTCCAGCATGAAAGGGCGGAAACTACACGCGCCAATAGCTCAGCAGGATAGAGCAACTGCCTTCTAAGCAGTAGGCCGGGGGTTCGAGTCCCTCTTGGCGTGCCAACGTCGTCGCGGAAGTCGCGTTGGTTCGGCGCTCGGCAGTCGCCAAAGGCGTCTGCCTCACGCCTCACACGCTGACTTCGCTCCTCCTCTCCCCACACGATTTTCAATCGTGCGGGGACCCCATTTTAAATATTTAATAAATATGGTGGGTGTAGCTCAGTTGGTTAGAGCACCGGATTGTGGTTCCGGGTGTCGAGGGTTCGAGTCCCTTCTCCCACCCCACGCGCTGACGCCATCAGGTTTGGTGGCGTCAGCGCCACATAAAGTAGGGATGTCGCCAAGTGGTAAGGCACAGGACTTTGACTCCTGCATTCGTGGGTTCGAGTCCCGCCATCCCTGCCAGTCGTCGTCGCGGAACACGCTTTGCCTCACCGTTCGGCAGTCGCCAGAGGCGTCTGCCTCACGGTTCGGGCGCTGTGTTCGCTCCTCCTCTCCCCACGCAATCTTTGATTGCGCGGGGGCCCCAGAAAAATGTGTTTCTGACTTGGTAGCTCAGCAGGCAGAGCACCTGCCTTTTAAGCAGGGTGTCCCGGGTTCGAATCCCGGCCAGGTCACCACGTCGTCGCGAAAGTCGCGATGGCTCAAAAAGAGGCGGAAGCCAGTGGCTCCCGCCTCTTTTTCTTGTCGGTATCATTGCCCTTTGTATTTCTTCCTCGTGGCCAGGCCGCCGCGGATGTGGCGCTGGGATTTGTTGAAGTCCAGGACGGACTTTACCTGTTGGTACAGTGTGTCATCCACGCGCTCCAGGCGCTCGCTGAGATCCTTGTGGACGGTGCTTTTGGATACGCCGAAGTGTTTGGCGGCGGCGCGGACGGTGGCGCGGGTGTCTATGATGTAGTGGGCCAGCTCGACGGCCCGGTCCTCGATGTTTGATCTCAAGTTCACCACTCCCGAAAATGCACTGAACAGTAAACTGTATGTGCCGGGAGAGGTGAATATTCGTCATTCAGATGATGCCCCACTCGCGGGCCTGGAGATGGAGTTGCCCGGTGAAGTCGTGGTCGTAGGGGTACTCCTCGGAGATGTGGTAGACCTGCTGGCTCAGGTCGGAGATATCCAGAAGATAACTGCCGGAAACGGTTTCACGGCCCTCATATTCCAGTTTATATCTGGCGACAAGGAGGACGTGCTCGCCGTAATCGTGGAGGACCTCCGTTTCCACCGTGGGGACGTAGCCCTGGGTGTTCACGGACACCAGGCTCGTCACGTATTTCACGGCCCGGTCCCGCTCCCGGTCCTTGTCCCCGTGGGTGAGGGCGATGAACACACCCACTGTCACGGCGAAAGCGAGGATCAAAGCGATGATGAGCCACCCGGCCAGGCCCCGGCGGGATAAAAGCTTGCTTTTCATAGATCGGCCCCCTCTCTTTTCTCCACTATACACGAAAAGACAGAAAAATACAAGGGCAAAAATTGTCCGAAGCCCTTTGAATCCAATGCTTTTTGTGGTATAATGAAACAAATGGAACAAAAAGGAGGTGGGGATATGGCGGAGCTTTTGGAGGGACTGAACCGCGCCCAGCGGGAGGCGGTGACGGCCACCGAGGGGCCGGTTCGGGTCATTGCCGGGGCGGGGTCCGGGAAGACGAGGGCCCTGACGCACCGATTCGCGTATCTGGTGAACGAGTTGGGCATCCTGCCCTCCAACATCCTGTGCGTCACCTTCACCAACAAGGCCGCCTCCGAGATGCGCCAGCGCATCCACAACCTCACCGGCGACGACGACACGGGACACATCAGCACCTTCCACGGCTTTTGCGTCACGGTCCTGCAGGAGGATATCAGCGCCGTGGGGTATCCCAAGAGCTTCCTGGTGCTGGACAATGCGGACATCAACCAGATGCTCCAGATCATCTACGAGGAGCGGGGCCTCAGCCTCCGGGACATGACCTTCGCCAATGCCCGGGACATGATCGAGATCCAGAAGCTCTTCAAGCGCCCGGACTACTACGAGGACATGCTGAGCCTCTCCCTGGACGGCCTTAAGGAGAAGTACGACACCGCCACATCCGCCCAGGACATCATCTTTTACGGCTATCTCTATCAGGAGAAGAAGTGCTTCGCCCTGGATTATAACGACCTCATCAAGTTTACGCTCTACATCTTCCGGGAGCACGAGGACCTGAGGCTCAAGTGGCAAAAGAGGCTTGAGTACATCATGATCGACGAGTTCCAGGACATCGACTCCCTCCAGTATGAGCTCATGGAGGTGCTGGCGGGGTACCACAGGAACCTCTTCATCGTGGGGGACCCGGACCAGACCATCTACACCTGGCGGGGCGCGGACGTCCGGTATCTCCTGGACTTCGACAAGAAGTACCCCGGCGCGCGGACCGTCCTCATGACGGAAAATTACCGCTCCACGCCGGAGATCCTGGCCTGCGCCAACTCCCTCATCGACAAGAATACCTTCCGGGTCAGGAAGGACCTGACGGCGACGCTCCCCTCCGGCCCCGGCGTGCTGGTCCACTGCGCCAAGACCTCCGACGAGGAGGCCGCCTGGATGGCGGGGGAGATGACGCGGCTCCACGAGGAGGAGGGCACGCCCTACCGGGACATGGCGGTCCTCTACCGCTCCCACTTCGTGACGCGCCCCATCGAAGAGATTTTCCAGAGGGCACGGATCCCCTACACCATCTACAGCGGCGTGCAGTTTTTTGACCGGCGGGAGATCAAGGACGCCCTTTCTTACCTGCGCATGGCGGCCTATCAGGACGACCTCTCCTTTTTGCGGGTGTGCAACACGCCCAAGCGGGACCTGGGACGGCGGCGGCTGGAGTTTTTGCGGCAATATGCCGCGGAGCACGGCTGTTCCCTCTACGCCGCGCTGAAGGCCAATCTGGACCAGGAGCTCATCAAGCCCACGAGGGCGCGGCAGTTTGTGTCCCTCATCGACACCTACGCCGCCCAATGCGGGGCGCGGCCTGTCTCGGAGCTGCTGTCCGCCATCCTCAACGACTCCGGCTACGAGCGGATGCTGCGGACCGAGGGAAGCCAGGAGCGGCTCGATAACCTGGCGGAGCTCAAGCAGTCGGTCTACGACTTCGAGGTCACCGGCGGGGAGGAGGGGACGCTGGAGAGTTACCTTGCCCACATCGCCCTGTTCACCAACCAGGACGCCGGGGACAGCGGCGACAAGGTGAAGCTCATGACCGTCCACGCCGCCAAGGGGCTGGAGTTCCCTTATGTCTTCCTGGCGGCCATGAACGAGGGGATCTTCCCCTCCAAGAAGACCAACACACGGCCCAAGATGGAGGAGGAGCGGCGCCTTGCCTTTGTGGCGGTGACCCGGGCGGAAAAGCGGCTCTATTTGACCGAGGCCGAGGGGCGCAACCTGGACGGCTCGCCCCGGTACCCCTCCCGCTTCGTGCTGGACATCGACCCGAAGCTCCTCACCTACACACTCCCGCCCCGGGAGGGGCTCATCCGGGAGGCCAGAGAATACATCCGCGCCGGGGAGGCGCGGCTTTCCGACGAACAGGCGCAGACGGGCCTTCCCGTGGGGGTCCGGGTCCGCCACGCCGTTTTCGGCGAGGGGACCGTCACCGGCACGGACAGCGAGCGGGGGGCCAACATTATCAAATTTGACGGAATCGATACCCCCAGAGCCATTGCCTTTCGTGCGAAACTTGAAATTCTTTAAAAAGTTGGGAAAAGGGGTGGAATTTTTCAAAAGCGGTGCTATAATACTGATTTGGAAAACGTATGAGTATCATATGAGACAGTTTTAGCAGGAGAGGGACGACCATCATGATCACATCGGATATCTATGGAAAGCTGCGGGACGGCCGTGAGGTCCGCCGGTTCACCATCGCCAACAAGAAAGGCGAGTACGTGCAGATCATCGAGTACGGCGCCGTCATCCACGCCATCGTGGTGCAGGACCGCACCGGCGCGCTGGACGACGTGTGCCTGGGGTGCGCCAGCGGCGAGTGCATCGAGGACTTCGGCAGGGCCGGGCGCGTCATCGGCCGGGTGGCCAACCGCATCAAGCGGGGCAAATTCTCCATCGGGGAGAAGAAGTTCAAGCTCGTCTGCAACGAGGGGAAGAACTTCCTCCACGGCGCGGGGGACGACTACGGCAAGAAGCTCTGGACCGGCCACATCGAGGGCGAGAGCGTGGTCCTGGACTACTTCGACGACTCCACCGTGGGCTTCAAGTGCGGCGCCCAGGCCAGGGTCCGGTACAGCTTCGACGATTTTTCCCGCCTGACCATCGAGTATGAGTTCACCGCCCAGGGCGACACCATCTTCAACCCCACCAACCACGCCTACTTTGACCTCTCCGGCACCGGCGACATCCGGGACCATGACCTGTGGATCGGCGCGTCCCACCGGGTCCACCGGGACGCGGAGGGCATCCCCGACGGCGGCCTTGTGCCCGTGCAGGGCACGGCGGCGGACTTTACATACCTGCGGTGCATCCGCGAGGCCATGAAGTACGGCGGGGACTACTTCGGCGACGGCCCGGTGAGCTACGACGAATTTTATCTTCTCGACAAGCAGGAGTCCGGCAAGCCCGTGGCGGACCTTTACAGCTACAACGTGGGCCGCGGGATGCGGACCTACACCGACATGCCCGCCATGGTGCTCTACACCGACCCCGGCACGAAGACCGAGACGGGCAAGAACGGCCGGGAGCTGGGCGCTTATTGCGGCCTGTGCCTGGAGACGGGCTTCGTCCCCAACGCCGTGAACCTCCCCGAGTTCGCCTCCCCCGTCTTCCTGGAGGGCGCGACATTGAAATCCACCACGGTGTATGAGTTCTATACACGGTAAATAAAACAGCGACAGGAACGCTCCGGACGATGCCAAGATCGCCGGGGCGTTTTTGGCGGTATCATGGGAAAAGCCGCGGGAGAAGCTGTGGACAAACCGGTATTTGAAAGAGAAACACACAATGCTTTTGATCAAGAGTCTGGAAACGCCAAGATTGAGGATCCGTTCCTGGCGGAGGACCGACAAGGACTTTACCCTGTCTCTGTGGGGAGACAGGGTAAACGGAAGGTATATGTGCGACCCTGTCCGTGAGAACATGGATGAGGCGTATCTCAAATGCGTTGACGAGATGGAGGACAACCCCGAGGGGTATTATCTGACCGTTGAATGGAAAGAGAACAGCGCGCCTGTCGGTACCTGCTGTATCTTCCCGGAAAACGGGAATTACGACATCGGGTATTGCATCGCGAAGGACCATTGGAAGGAGGGCCTCGGGACCGAGGTGGTCGATGCGATCGTCCGCTGGGTCAGGGCGGAGGGCGGCAAGTCCGTCACGGGAGAGGTGGCGGACAGCAATCTCGCGTCGGTCGCGCTTCTTCGCAAGCTCGGGTTTTCAGAGGACCGTAAAACGCGGTATAAAAAATGGGGAGAAGAGACCTGGTTCGACGCCCATGTTTATAAGCTGAGCCTGGAGTGAGCGCTCTATTGCGCACGACTCAATTCATGTTGAAACCGGCTCCCTCTCCGCGCGGCGGATTTTTTTGTCATGGCCTCTTGACAAGTCCATATTGAAGTGATATTATTTTGATATCACACAAAACAGGGGAGGTCATTCTATGAAGACAGACATCAAAGAAAAAGAGCTTCATCCCAAGTCCGGCGGGGTCGTGCTGCTCCTGCTTATTTTGGGGGTACTGGCGGGGACGGCGGTGTTCATCGGGGGCATCGTGATGAGCGTGAGCACCGGGAAGGATATGCCTGGAGTGCTCATCGGCATTGCCGGCCTCCTCTTCGGCTGGGTCGTCTGCCCCATTCTTATGGCCGGCCTCAAGATCGTGAAGCCCAACGAGGCCCGGGTCTTCACGCTGTTCGGCAAGTATTACGGCACGGTGAAGGAGAGCGGGTTTTACTACGTAAACCCTTTCGTCACCTCCTTCAGCCCCACCTACAATGCGGCCTACAGCGCCGCCCAGGCCAAATCGAAGGAGCTTGCCGCTGAGGGCAAGACCGGCACGGTGTCCGTGGGCGTGGGCAAGGGCATCAGCCTCAAGACCCAGACCCTGAATAACCAGAAGCAGAAGGTCAACGACGTGCTGGGCAACCCCATCATCATCGGCGCGGTGGTCATTTGGCACGTGGAGAACCCGACGCTGGCGGCTTTCGCCGTGGAGAACTACCAGGAATTTCTGAACATCCAGACCGACTCCACCATCCGCAACATCGCGCGGCTCTACCCCTACGATGTGTTTGACGATGATGATGACGATGACGGCGTGAAAGAGAAGACCCTGCGCAGCTCCGCCATTGAGATCGCCGACATGATGCGTGAGGAGCTGCAAAAGCGGGTGACCGCCGCCGGCCTTGCCATCGAGGAGGTCCGCATCACGCATTTGGCCTACGCCGAGGAGATCGCCGCCGCCATGCTCCAGCGCCAGCAGGCCGTGGCCATCATCGCCGCGCGGCAGAAGATCGTGGACGGCGCCGTGGGCATGGTGAAAATGGCCATCGACCGCCTCAACGAGGACGAGGTCGTGAATCTCGACGAGGAGCGCAAGGCCGCCATGGTGTCCAATCTCTTAGTGGTCCTGTGCGGCAACAAGGACGCTCAGCCCATCGTCAACTCCGGGAGCATTTACTGATGGACCCCGAGAACCGTGAAAAAGCCCTGCGGGAGAGACTTACGCGCATCGAGGCCCTGGAGCGGGAGCTGAAGGCCAAGGAATCGGCCAAAAAGCAGGTGCCCCTGCGCCTCTCCAGCACTCTCTGGACGGAGATCGCCGCATGGGCGGAGGAGGACTTCCGCTCCATCAACGGGCAGATCGAGTATATTCTGACGGAGGCGGTGAACAAGCGAAAGGGGAGGGGAGGACCGTGAGATCGCGGCGGAAAAAAATGGCGGGCCCCATCGTGGCGGCGGCCCTGCTGATTTTGTACTATATCGTCTATTTTATCCTCCTGGTCACACTGCTGGAGGGCTTTTGGCGGGTGGCGTTGGGCGTGGTGCCCCTGGCCTTCGCGGCCCTGACGGTCTGTGTGTGCGTGGAGAGAATTAAAGAAATAAGGAGTGGTGAAGAAGATGATCTTAGTCAATACTGAAACTATCAGCGGCAAGAATCTGGAGATGCTGGGCCTCGTCAAGGGGAGCACCATCCAGACAAAGAACATCGGGAGGGACATCTCCCAGAGCTTCAAGACCCTGGTGGGCGGGGAGCTCAAGGCGTACACGGAGATGATGAACGACGCCCGGGCCCTGGCCACCAAGCGCATGGTGGCGGAGGCCGAGGCCCTGGGCGCCGACGCCATCGTCAACATCCGCTACGCCTCCTCCGCCATCATGCAGGGCGCCGCCGAGGTCATCGCCTACGGCACGGCGGTGAGGTTCGTGTAAGGCGTCAAACCGCGATGCGGGCCGCTGCTCCTGGCGGCCCGTCCGGTGATGATTGAGGGAAACCTGGAAAAATGCAAGGGCGGGTCTGGGACCCGCCCTTGCTTATTCCTCGCTCAACAGCTTTACCATCTTCTGGTACAGCTTCTCGGCGTTCTTTTTAAAATTTCCCTCGATCTTCGCCGTCTGTTTTTCGTCGCCGGCGAGGAGCTGGAGGTCCAGGATGGGGCCGACGCCGTCGGACATGGTGAGGTGGACGGTAAAGCCTCCGCGGGAGCGCAGCTCGTGGGTGGCGCGGATCATGCCCCGGCGGCGCTGGACCTCCGCCAGGGCCGCGGCGGCCTTGTCGGCGCGGACGCGGACGGAGTAGGAGAGGGTGGATTCCATGGCCTCCCCGTTTTGCCGGCCCTTTTCGGTGACGGTGTAGCCGGCCTCGCTCTTTTCGATGTGCTCCGTGCGCACCAGGTCCGCCACGCACTCGGAAAAGTCGAAGTACCCGATGCCCGAGTCGGTGAGGAGCGTGGTGTCCGTCAGCTCCTCCCAGGACGCGGCCTCCGGGAGACGCCGGAGAATGTAGAGGATCAACACCTTGAGGTCCATTTCGCTCTGAACAAAGCCCAATCGCCTTTCCATGCTTTTTCCCTCCCTTGCTTGATGGGTCTATTATACACGACCGCGGGAATTTTCTCAAGGGTTTTCTGGTTTGAGTTGACATAACGGGAAAAAAGTATTAGAATAGGGAAAAGTTCCTCACAGCTTGCCAAAAAGGAGGAAAAACCATGGCAACAGGAAGGCATCAGGCCCCTGAGAAGGGGTTGACCATTCAAAAGATCGTGATCATCGCCGCGGTCGTCATTGCGGTCATCGCGCTGGCGGTGGTGGCGGCGGTGTTTATCAACAGCGGGGGGGAGGAGCCTCCCACCTCCACGCCTCCCGCTACCGTCGGTACGGTGCCCCCTGTCACCGCGCCGGTGATCCAGGTGAGCGTCGTGGCCGCGGACGGGTCCACCGCCCGGGATCTGAGCCTCATGGTGGGGGACACCAAAGAGCTCACCGCCATCATCAACCCCAACGACACCAAGGAGACGCCTGAATGGACCTCCAGCAACGCGGCGGCCGTGAGCATCACGCCCATGGAGGGCAACGGCCGCAAGGCGCGGCTGGTGTGCGAGGGCGCGGGGAGCGCCGTCATCACCGTCACCGTGGGCACAGGTACATATGAATTTAACGTGACGGTCCAGGAGGAGACGGTTCCCACACAGCCGGTGGACACGACGCCTCCGGAGCCTACGTACACGAATCCCCTCACCGGCCTTGCCTCGGAGACGGACCTGACAGAGGCGCGGCCCTACGCCGTTATGATCAACAACATCCGCAAGTCCACGCCCCAAAAGGGCATCGCCCAGGCGGACATGATCTTTGAGATCCCCGTGGAGGGGAATATCACCCGCCTCATGGGCATCTACCAGGACTTCAAGGGCGTGGACGTCATCGGAAGCATCCGCAGTGCCCGGCCCTACTTCATCGACATAGCCAGGGGCTTTGACGCCATCTACATCCATGCCGGCGGCAGTGACGATGCCTACACCCTGCTGAAGAGCAGCGGCATTACCTACATCGACGGCACCAACGGCACGAGTGCCACCTTCTTCCGGGATCAACAGCGGATGGAGACCATGGGTTACGAGCACAGCTGTATGCTGGACGTGCCCACCGTGGAGCCCTATCTGACCGAAAAGGGCGAGCGGCTCACCCACAACGACGGCTTCTCCGCCGGGTTCACCTTTGAGGAGGTGGAGGATCGGACCGGCACATCGGCCAAGAAGGTGGAGGCCAAGTTCAGCAGCAGCAAGTCCACTCTCTTTGAGTACGACAGGACCACCGGCCTATACAAGGTCAGTCAGTACGACGCCCCCATGACCGACGAGAACACCGGCGAACAGCTGGCCGTGCGGAACGTGGTGGCCCTGCGCGTGCGCCTCTCCCGCATCGCCGGCGACACCGAGGGCCGCCTCAACGCCACACTCACCGGGTCCGGCTCCGGCTGGTACATGGTGGACGGCGTCATGCAGACCATCAACTGGATGCGCACCTCCGATGGCGCCCAGTTCACCTTCACCGACGAGGACGGCGACCCCCTGGTCTTCGCCCCCGGCACCACCTACTTCGCCATCCTCCCCACCTCCTCGGGGAGCATCCAGGTGACGGAATAAAAAATCCAAGCGGCCCGGTAAGCGTCCGGGCCGCTTCACTTTATATACTCTGCCCGTCCGTTCCCCTTTGTCGAAAAAGGCCTGCGGCCTTTTTCGACAGACTGTGACGGGCCTCCCCTTTCGGGAAGGCCCGTGCGTTTTTTTTAACGCTGTCCGTCTCTCACACCAGCCGGTTCGTGCCGTCTGCGTCGCCGGCGATGGAGTCGCGCCAGGGGCTGGGTTTGGTGCGGATGGAGATGTTCTGGCGGTAGACGCCTCGGGGCGGAGTGAGGGGGTTGTCGCGGAAGATGAAGTTCTGCTGGTCGTTGTCCACGGACACACAGCCGGTGACGTGGAGAGGGCCGGGGTTGAAGTTGTCGGAGAAGCCGGCCATGAAATTGCCGAAGGCCACGCAGTTTTCCACCGTGTGCCCCACGGGCATCCCCTCGCCGCCCAGCTTAAAGCCGTTGCCGCCGCCTCCGCCCAGAATGACGTGCTCCGGGTCCTCCGGGTCCACCCAGATGCCGTTTTGATACGCCACGCAGTTGCGCAGGACCACCGGGGCGTTGGGCCCTTTCTCCACCTTGTTGTAGAGGTCGAACCCGTCGTCGATGTTGCCGTGGGAGACGCATCCCTCAAAGACGTTCCCCGGCCCCACGCCCAGCTTGGGGGCGAAGCCGTCGGCGTTCATGTTCCTGGGGTCCCGGTTGCCGTAGGAGACGCAGTCCTTGACGAGGTTATAGCAGGGCCAGGCGAACTGGAACCCGTCCGGGACGCCCTTGCCCAGCACCAGGCCCGTCTCGTCGCAGTGGTGGAACTCGCACTTCTCGATGACGTTGAAGCTCCCCATGAGGTCCGAGCGCTTGCCGGTGAACTCGATGCCGTAGATGTGCCAGAAATTGGCGGTGCTGGTGAGACACGCCCCGCGAAAGACCGCCTTGGCCCCCGGGGCGGGCTTGATGGTCTTCATTTTGTCCAGCGCCCCGGAGTCGTCTGGGGTGAGGAGGAGGGAGGCGGTGTACTCACCGTCCAAAAGGAGGATGGTCCCGCCGGGGGCCAGCCGCCAGACGGCCTCCGCCACGCTCACGGGGTCGGCTTCAGACCCTGCCCCGTCCTCGCGCCCGTCAGGGGCGGCGTAGATGAGGTCCGTGGGATGATCCGTGGGCCGGAGAGTGACGGTGAAAGTCTCCGTGATGGACCCGGAGGGGTAGTCGTAGACGCACTCCAGCGCGTTCTCCCCGGGCAGAAGCGTCAGCTCCATGTTGGCCGGGTGCCGGTCGGTGAGCTCCACCGTGCCCAGATTCTCTTTTTGGCGGCTGACATAGACGTACCCCGTCTTGTTGCCGTGGAGGGTGAGAGTGTAGTTTGCCACGCTGGAGGACGTGCCGGACCGCAGGAAGAGGGTGGGGCGCACGTTGTTGTTGTGGGGCCGCCAGAGCTCCGGCTCCTCCGCCGGCTTTTCGTATGGCGTGACGGTGAGCTCGATCTCCGAGAAAGTGGCCTCCGCGTTGCGGGAGGCGAAGAAGCCCACGGTCATTTCGCCCTTTTCCAGCTGCGTCAGCAGATTCGCGGTGCATCCGGCGGGGTAGACCCGCTCCGACATGGTCCCGTCGGGCCTCTCGGCCCGGGCGAAGAAGCCACGCTCGTCCCGGCCCAGCTCCAGAAGGACGCCCTTCTCCCCGGTGACGATGTGCCGCGCCCCCTCTAAGGGCTGCTCCTCCAGCTTCACGCCCACCAGGTCGTGGAGGCTGGCCACGCCCCGGCGGCAGACCACCGCCGGCGGGTTGTCGTCCCGGTTCCCGCCCAAAACGCCCACGAAGACCATGTTGGACGCGGCGGGCAGCTCCTGGAAGCTGGGGTCAAAGGGGTCCCGGCGGGGGAGGCCCAGGGCGTCCCGGGCCATGATGCCGAAGCCGCATTGCTGGGGCGTGTCCCGAGTGCCAAGACGCCCGTAGTTTTCCGCCTTTACCCGTGCCCGGAGGACGAAGCAGTCCTTCTCCGGGTCCAGGCGCGTAAAGTGGAACGTGAGGCCGTCGTGGCCGCCGGCGATTTTGCCGCCCCGGCTCTCCACCGTGACGGACCCGTCGGCGTTGACGCGGGACTCGTTACAGCCCACCTTGTGCTGCCAGTCCGGCAGGACCAGGGTGGAGGTCATGTTGATGTCCGTGGATTGGCCGAAGGCCCGGCTCTCCCAAAGACGCTCGTTCATCGTGGGACCCTCCTTATAAAGTAAAGTAAGACCGGGATTTTCCAAAGCGCTGTCCCGGAAAACGCTTAAAACACGCTGCGCGTACCCCCGCGCCCCATCGGCCCCCAAAAGCGTGACCGTGACGCCCGCCCGCTCGGTGAGCAGGTCGTGGAGGGCGTCCAGATTACGCCCGTAAGTCTCCGGCAGGTCCAGCGCGGCCCTGAGATATTCCTGCGCCGGCCCGTGCTCCGTAAGATACCGGCAGTCAACGGTAAAGTCCCGCATGGCCGTCACCACCTGACGTCCCCGTCCTCCGTGACGGTGACGGGGGAGAAGCTCTCATAGTGGTCGGCGGTGTAGTAGTAAAGCCCGTCGTTGGAGAAGACAAGTCGCCTGGACCCCCGGGAGCCGCAGCCATGCGTGTCGATGTCGCACTCCGTCCAGGTCCGGCCCTCGGCGTCGGGCAGGAGCCCCTCGTAGTTGCCGAACCTGTCCCCGCCGATGGCGGCGCCCTCCAGGTAGTCCTCTACGGAGCCGCCCTCCCAGCCGAGAGAACGGGCCTCGGATTTCGTGATGTAGTTCCCTGGCAGACGCCCGTAGGCCTCCAGGTACAGCACCACGTTTTTCACATCGTAGTAGTACCCGTCCCGGTCCGGCGCTGGGATCCGGCCCTGCGTGGCCTCGGACCCGGCGGTCTCCGGCGGCACACTCTCGGGCCGGAGGCTTTCCTGAGGGCCGCTTCCCCCGGTTCCGGCGGCCGTCCCCGCGCCGAAAGCGCAGGCCCCCAGCAGCAGTACCAGCGCCAGCACCAGCGCCGCGCAGCGCGTGATTCGCAATTTCATAGCGTCCCCTCCTTGCCTTTGTGACCATAATAGCCCATTTTTTACCCAAGGTCAAGTGAAAACCTGCCCATTGACAATTTGCCCCGCCGCTGGTACAATGGGGAGACGTAAAATTTCAGATAAACAGGAGGAACCCCTCTATGATGTGCAGAAAATGCGGCCAGAGCATCCCCGCGGGCGCGGACAAATGCCCCAACTGCGGCGCGCCGGCCCGCGCCGACCGGCCTGAGCGCCGGAACGTCTCCCGGGCCGCCAACGTAAAGCTGGCCGCCAAGATCCCTCTCGCCCTCATCGTCCTGGCGCTTTTGCACATCCTGGAGCTCGTCATGTGGTTCGTCCCGGCGATGCGCATGGACACCGAAGGGACCCTTACGGGGGACCTCTCCCTTTTTAAGATGTTCCGCATCTTCGCCACAGGCGGCTCCACCGGCGGGACGCTCCTCATTTTGCTGATGATCGCGGTGCTCCTGGTGACGCTGTGCGCCCTGTATCTGGCCGTCGCCCCCCTCTTCCAGGGCGGCCGGGGTCGGCGCATGCGCCTTGTCACCTCCAAGGTCGCCTGCCTCTCCCACGCCGCCGTCCTGGGGGCCATCTTCGGCATGTACCGCGCCATCGGCGCCGACCAGGGCTACGCCCCCCGCCTCCTCACCGGCGGCATCGCCCAGTTCGCCCTCACCGTCCTCATCTTCGCCCTCACCATGTTCATCTCCTACGCTAGCAAGCAGAAAAAGGTGGAGAGATAACCGTCAAACCGACCAGCGGCAGGCCAAACGGCTTGCCGCTGAGTTTTTTTATAAACCTCCCCCCTGGGGGAGGCGGCGCGCCGCGCCGAAAGGGTCCCCCACGGCGGCGGGGAAAAAGGTTTGCGGCTTGCGCCGCATTCTCTATTCTCCCACCCGCCCGCCCCCGCCGCCGCGTCACCACTCCTGCCGTTTCGCGGCTGTCCCCGACCTAGGAGGGGCAATGTTGTCGAGGACAGGTGCGGATTATCAGAACCGCTCTGTTATCCAACGCTCGCTGCCCCCCCGCCCCCCTCCTACGAGGAGGGGGCTCCGAGACGGGGGCGGATGCGATTTTTCAAACCAGTTCCGTCAATGCACCTTGTAGGGGCCGCCACTCTTGGCGGCCCGCGTTGCGTCTATTGACCCGTCCCGACCACCGCCGTAGGGGTCGCCGTCCTCGGCGACCCGCCTATCGTCTATTGACCCGCCCCGAACACCGCCGTACGGGCCGCCGCCCACGGCGGCCCTTGCCCCGGTTGACCGACGTGTACCGTTTTATTGGACCCGTCCCCGTCCCGCAACGTACCACGGGCGGACACATGGGTCCGCCCCTACGGGGGATATGAAATATAATCCCATTCAACCGACACCGGAGGTCATCGAAACGCGGGTCGCCGAGACGGCGACCCCTACGGCGTTTATCGGGGGCAATCCAAGCCCTGCAACGCGGGCCGCCGTGGGCGGCGGCCCGTACGGCATAAATTGAGCTGGCCCGATTTTCCAGAACCGTTGCGACAACGCACCTTGTAGGGGCCGCCACATCTCCGCGCTAAGAGCCGCCGCTGCGCGTCGGTTGCGCTCGTGATGCGCGCCTGCGGGCGCAGTCTTGGCGGCCCGCACGCCATAAGTTTCATTCACCGGCAGCCCCAGTTACGCTCCACGGGCTCGAATACCCCGCCGCTGCGGCGGCACCCCTTTTTCCGAAAAAGGGGTCAAGGGGAATAAGGTTGCGGCGCTTTGCGCCGCCTTTAAAAAAATTGCGCCGCAAAGCGGCGCAAAACCTTTTTGCCCCCCTTTGCGGCAAGGGGGGGCAGGGGGATTCGAGCCCCCGTAAGCCTTCCCCTTGGGGGAGGTGGCGCGAAGCGCCGGAAGGGTCGCCGTAGCGGATAATCAAAGAATGCGCCGCAGGCGCAAACTTTTTCGCCCCCTCCTCGTAGGAGGGGGGCAGGGGGGCAGCGAGCGTGGGATGACAGAACGGTTCCGATAAAGCGAATCCGCCCCAATTACGCCGTAGGGGCCGCCACTCCTGGCGGCCCGCGTTGTTGTTTCGAACCGGCCCCGTTCAACGCCGTAGGGGTCGCCGTCTCGGCGACCCGCGTTTCGATGACCTCCGATGTCGGTTAAATGGGACAACCTCCCACATCCCCCGTACGGGCGGGCCCATGTGCCAGCCCGTGGCACGTGGCAGGACGGAAACGGTCCCGATAAATGGAACCTGTCCCCGGCACGTTAGCCCCTGCCCAGGCCCGGTGCGGGTGCCGGGAATCACGGCCCTCGGAAATTTTTGTGAGAAATGCACATTCTTTTCTTGACAATAAACTAGTTTATTGTATAATAAAATAAATATCCCCGCGAACGCTTAAGGACAGGGAGGATAAAAACATGAGGATGAAAAGATGCCTGACGCTGCTCATGGCGGCGGCGCTGGTCGTGACGTGCCTTGCCGGATGCGGCAGGGAGGAAGAGGAGGAGAACAAGGTGAAGCCTGTTGAGATTGCCAAGTCCGTGGGCAACCCCCTGGCGGGGTTTGACGGCGACGGGAACCTGACCTACGGCGGCGACCCCTCCACGCTGGTGGTGGGGGACACCCTCTACCTCTACGTGGGCCATGACGTGTCCGCCAATGAGAATTACAACATCCCGGAGTATCTTTGCTACTCCACCAAGGACCTGCAGAACTGGACCTATGAGGGCGTGGTCCTGCGGATGAAGGACGTGAGCTGGGCCACCGCCGACGCGGCCTGGGCCGGCCAGTGCGCGGAGCACGTGGACCCCGCCACCGGCAAGACCATGTACTACTTCTACTACTGCTCCTGGGACAGGACCGACTCCGGCAAGCAGTCCATCGGCGTGGCGGTGTCGGAGAGCCCCACCGGGCCCTTTACGGACATCGGCCAGCCCCTGGTGAAAGGCTCCTTCACCAGCGACGAGACCTCCGCCTATAACGACATCGACCCCACCGTCTGGATCGAGACGGGGGACGACGGCGTGGAGCACCGGTATCTGTGCTGGGGCAACAACAAGCT
>CANROC010000032.1 GCA_947632175.1 uncultured Oscillospiraceae bacterium
TTCGCTATAGGGCAGAAATTTACAAAAAGTCTGCTATTTTGTAGCAGACCGTTTTTACAACAATGTGTACATTTTTGTAAATGCATGACAAAAAAATAACCGACTATATTATACTACATAATTCTTAAAAAATCAAGTGCCACTGAGGTAAATTTGATTAAAACTGACGAAAAAAATTCAACAAAATTTCCTTGGCAAAAATGTACAGGTTTTTGTAAAAGCCTCATTTTCCGATGCTAAAGGTCGTGATAGTATGTCAGAAAGTAAAATTATTATTACCGTCAACATTCTTAAACAAGAAGCATCTAAAGATGTAGAAATCCCACTCGACATATCTGCTAATGAGCTTTGCGACGCACTGTTTCAAAAATATTATCCCGAACGATACGGCAATATGAAGAAATATTATCTCCGTTCCGAACGACCGATTGCACTTTTGCGCGGTGAAAAGACGCTTAGGGAATACGGCCTTCGCGACGGAAGCGTTATCAACATTATTTAAGCAGGTGACAGAGTGAACGACCACAGATATATACTCACAGTCCAGAACAGCAACATATTTAAAGAAATTGACATAGTTCCCGATGTGCCTGTTGTGAAAATAGGCACTCTTCAGGAATGCGGCGTCAGGATAAAAAGCGAGCTGTTTAACGTCCCGGTGTGCGTGACGGTCAGGCTCGACGGCGATGATTGGCGTGTATGCTGCCCCGATGGACTTTACATAAGTTCCCGAGCGGTCAAAAATTGCAGTGAAGCGGCTATAAATCATGGGGATATTCTGGATATTCACAACTCCGCAGACGGCGAGACGCTGTTTACGCTTTCTATGTCATACGATTTTACAGTCGGCGCTGTCAATTTTGATACTATTATTGATATACGGGGAGCAAGCAATATTATAATCGGGGGCCACCCAAATGCAAATATTCGGCTTGCTTCGGAATTTGTAGGGACAGAATATCTTGAAATTTCAAGAAGTCAGAACGGCAGACTTTTTGTAAATGCATCAAATGCCCCCGACAGCGCCACTCTCAATGGAGAGCGGTTTATTAACGAAAAAAACATAGAGGAATATGATTTTGTAGGGCTTGCCGACTACAGCTTTTATTATAAAAACAAGGTTTTATATACTTCAAGCCGAGATGATATGAGAATAGTCGGATTGCCTTCTCAGCCGCTCAGAGATGAAACACCGGCGTTTAACTATCCGCTTTTGAATCGCAGTCCGAGACTTTTATATAATTTCAATACCGATCCTATTGAGATTCTGAACCCTCCGAGCAAGCCTGATAAGCCGAAGGATAATCTTGTCATGCAGCTTTCGCCTGCGTTGGCAATGATGGCAGTGACTGTAATCACCAGAAGCGGCATGATTTCGGGGCTCAGCATGGGCAATCCCGCGTTTATGATCTTCAGCCTTTCAACTATGGCGGTCGGCATAATGACGACCATAATGAGCTTTGTTTATAACAGAAAGACCTATAAAAAGAATCTTGCAGAGTGGAAAAGCGACTATGAAAATTATATCAAGGAAAAGCGCATCGAAATTGAATCGGAGCAGAACGATGAGCGAAAAGCATTGATAGATATGTATCCCGATTCTGAAACGGTCAGGGATTTTGTCAAGACGTTTTCGGGCAGACTTTTTGAGCGTTCGCCCAAGGACGCTGACTTTTTGCGCATTCGTGCAGGGCTTGGGTCAAATCCTCCTATAAGAAAGGTAACTCACCGTCAGGAGGAGCATATAAAAATCGAAAACGAGCTTATGCCGATACCCGATCAGCTTTGCAAGGAATATGAGCTTGTGAAAAATACCCCTGTCGAGCTTCATCTTCGTGAGGTGGGGTCGATCGGTGTTGTCGGAAGCAAAGACGAGCAGTATGATTTCTTCAAGACTATGCTTTTAGACCTTTGCGTGGAGCATTCATATGAAGATGTGCAGGTTATCGTTCTGATCCCAAAGGACGATGTAAAGAGATATGAATGGATAAAGTGGCTTCCCCATATCAAGGAATCAAGCGGAGGAGCAAGGGGCATTGTCTGCGACGATGAGAGCAGGGACAATGTTTATGAATACATATATGCGACAATGACAGAGCGGGTCGCTATGAAAGCCGAGGACGACAAAAAAGCTCCCACTCCGTATATTGTCGTGTTTTCGCTTGATGAATACGGAATGAAAACTCACCCGCTTTTTAAGTTTGCAGAAGGCTCAAACGAACTTGGTATCAGCTTTGTGTTCTTTAAAGAGTATAAGGAAAATCTCCCGATGTTCTGCGGGGAGATAGTTGAACTCTCAAAAGACGGCGGTACTCTGCGCCTTTGCGGGGATAAGCAATTTGAAAGAAAATTTACCCGCGAGCATATCGGGGACGATAGCATAAGCTTTGTATCCGAAAGGCTTGCTCCTGTTTATTGCGAGAAGATAGCCCTTTCTTCAAGGCTGACCTCAAATATTACGCTGTTCGAGCTTCTGAACATCATCTCCCCCGAAAATCTTGATTTACAGGATCTTTGGAAGAAATCAAACGTTCAGAAATCCATGGCGGCGCCTTTGGGCGTAGATGTAAAAGGCGGCAAGGTATATCTCGACCTTCACGAAAAAGCCCACGGTCCTCACGGGCTTGTAGCGGGAACTACAGGCTCGGGCAAATCCGAGATAATGCAGTCGTATATTCTTTCTGCCGCCGTGAATTTCCACCCTTATGAAGTTGCGTTTGTTATTATCGACTTCAAGGGCGGCGGAATGGCTAACCAGTTTGAAAATCTTCCTCACCTTGTCGGAAAAATTACCGATATTGACAGTCATGAAATTGAGCGCTCGCTCATGTCCATCAGAGCTGAACTTGAAAAGAGAAAGAGACTTTTTGCCGAATACAGCGTAAACCATATCGATCAGTATATTGCGACATTCAAAGCGGGAATCGCAAAAGTCCCGCTCCCTCATCTTATTCTTATTGTAGATGAATTTGCCGAGCTGAAAGCCGAACAGCCGGAGTTTATGAAAGAACTCATCAGTACTGCGCGTGTTGGTCGCAGTTTGGGGATCCACCTGATACTTGCAACGCAGAAGCCTGCAGGACAGGTAAACGAGCAGATTTGGAGTAACTCCCGCTTCAAACTTTGCCTTAAAGTCGCGACGAGAGAGGACAGTACCGAGGTCATAAGAACTCCTCTTGCCGCAGAAATCCGCGAACCCGGTCGTGCGTATTTGCAGGTAGGAAATAATGAACTGTTCACTCTGTTCCAGTCGGCATACAGCGGAGCTTCCGCCATAAGCGACAAGAACGGTAATATGCGCGAGTTTTCGATTTCGGAAGTGTCATTCACGGGAAAGAGAACCGTGGTATATGAAAGAAAAGCCGAGCATACAAGCGACGGCAAAAAGATAACTCAATTAAAGGCTTTAGTTGACTATATAGAAAAATACTGCAAGGAACACGGCATAGAACGACTTCCGAGCATTTGTATGCCGCCGCTGCCCGAAATCATTGATTTTGAAATAAACGAAACGGCCGACAACGAAAATCTTGACATGAGAATAGGCATATACGATGACCCGAGCAATCAGGTTCAGCCTGAGGTCACGGTCAATCCGACAGATGGAAATATTGCAATAGTCGGTGCTGCTCAGACCGGCAAATCAGTGCTTTTGCAGATGTTTATCCGCGAGATCGCGCAGAAATGTTCTCCCAAGCAGGTGAGCATCTATATTCTCGATTTTGCTTCCAAGGCGCTTAAAATTTATGAAAAGCTGAATCACGTCGGCGGTGTTTTGACCGACAGCGACGATGAGCGCATAAAGAATTTCTTCAAGATGATACTTGAGGAAATCGACCGCCGCAAAGAGATATTCTCTCAAGCGGGAGTTGGTTCGTTTGACGCTTATTTGGGAGTGAGCGGTCAAAAGATCTCACTGCCGAGAATCATCATAATGGTAGACAATTTGCAGGTGTTCAAGGACGCGTTTCAGGAGTATGAGGAAGCCATGCTCGGGATATGCCGCGAGGGGCTGGCGCTCGGAATAACCGTTATCGCCACCATGAAGCAGACTACCGGTTTAAGCTATAAATATCTCAGCAATTTCTCCACAAGAATCGCCATGAACTGTACGGAGGTCAGCGAGTACAGCAACATTTTCGACCGCTGTCAGCTCAGACCCAAGAATGTTCAAGGGCGCGGACTTATCTCTATCGACAAGAATATATACGAATTTCAAGCGTACCTGCCGTTTGATGGCATAATTTCTGAATCCGACGGAGAAAAGGTCAGAACCGAGGCAAAAAGAACGGAGCAGATCAAGACCTTTATTTCCGAAATTGGCAAAAAATACGGCTCCGAAAAGGCCAAGCCGGTGCCGTCTATTCCGCAAATTCTTCTTGAAAGCTACTGGGACGAAAATGCTCTTGTGTTTGATAAATATGTCGTTCCCGTCGGGCTTACATACAGTGAGATCGAGCCTGTAACTGTTGATCTTGCCCACGTTGGGACGCTCGGGATCTACGGCAGAGAGGGCTTTGGCAAGAGCAATCTTGTCAGGATTTTACTCAACTATATCCAGTCGCACATATTTGACCTTTCCTGCGAGGGCTATCTAATTGACAGCTACGACCGTCAGCTCTCGGAGTTTGAAAGCTGCGGATTTGTCGAGCAGTATACGGTTGACTGCGCTGATTTTGAAGATATTGTACAGCATTTTGCCGACGCAGCCGAGGAAAGGCTCGACATTCTCAAACTCGGAGGGAAGCTTGACGAGCTGCCGCTTCTGCTTTGCGTTGTTCAGAACTCACAGATATTTGCGGCGGGCACGGTGTCACGGGAAGTATGTGAAAAATTCAAAAAGCTCTCGGCAGACGCGAAAAAGCTTAAAATGTGCTTTATCTTTGCGGATATTGACAACAATCCCGAATACTCTCCGCCGGAGATGCTCAGGTTGGCAAGAGACTTTAATCTGTACTTCTTCCTTGACGATATTGCTAATGTCAGGTTTTTGGGTTCGGGAAAGTTTAGCTCAAGTGAACTAAGGATGTTTAAAAAATCTCTTGTTCTTGGCGAAGGATATATCTATGATATGAGGAGCGGAGTTCAAAAGGTAAAATTGCAGAAGGAAGCTAGGAGTAGATAATTATGACAGGAAATAATAGTATCAAGGATGCAGCACAAGTCGCAGAAAAGATGAGTGAACAAACAGTAAAAAAAGACAAATCGTTACAAGACGTAAGGGAGGTCAAACCCAGCTATAATAATATTCAAAACGCTCAATTATCTCAAAATAAAGAAAGCGTGAAAAAACTGGATACAATCCACTTTAATCAAATAATAAATACTTTTGCTGCTCAAATTAGGTCTTTTGAAACCATAAGAAGAGGTGTAGATTTGTCTGTAATCAGAGTATTAAATAATTGGAAAGGTGAAGGAAGCAAAGCGTTTGAAAAAGATAGTAAGCAGATACAAGTAAATCTTAATGACATTTGCGACATCATGTACGATATGAGGGATGTTTTAATAGATGCCCATGCTGGATTTATGGAAACCGACAATGCTTTATCAAAAAGTTTTGATAGTGTATAAAAGGAGACAACAAAATGGCAGATCTTGGTTATTTGAAAAGCCAGTTGAATTACTGGAAACGTCAATTAAATGAATATAATGATTCGCTTAGAAAATACAAACAACGAAAAAGGGATGTTGAGAGTGTCATAACGTATTTAAAGAATGTCTCTAACAATAATTCCTCAGATGTTAATAACAAACTTATTATATCTTCAAATATACTTGACGCGGGAATCAACTATTCCGGTAAAGATGCCATGATAAATTCTATTCTCTCTAATAAAAAAGATCAGGGAAGCAATGATGAAAACATAAGTTCCGCGCATGGTCAACTACAGCGCGAATTATCTGAATGCAATCGCAAAATAGATGAGTACCAACGAAAGATTGACGATTGTAAAAGCAAAATAAGAGAATATAGTTCAGCGGTATCTGCTGAGGAAAGCAGACAGCGACAACAAGCATTGAAAAAATTTTTTGGAGGATAAGCTACTACATTAAAGAATTGCAGGTGATATTATGATCATATCTTTAAACTATTTCTATTTGAACAGCGCAGCTACAAATTCTCGTAAGCTCGCAGAAGAACTTAATCAGTACAGTAATGAACTGAATAAAAAAGTGCAGAAAAAGATATATTCCGTTACAGGAGGAATGTCAGCTGCATTAAGTAATGCTGATTATTATGTTGATGCAAAAATCCGTCAGCTTCGCGCAAAAGAAGCCAATGCACGAATTCTCTATTCAAAAATTACAAGCCTTTGTGAAACAGCCAAAAATGTTGATAATGATGTAGCTAAAATGATAAAGCAGAACCAGAAAGAGCTATTTGATCGTGTTCCAGATTTGAAACCATCTGGTTTCATTGCAGGACTTATTTCATTTTGGTGTGATTGCAAAGACTGGCCACTAATTGGATGGATTTTTTCGGCTAAAGAGGTAATTTATAAAGCAGGAGAAGAGTTGGGGAGAAGTCTTGCATATTGGTACAAATGTGAAGGAGGGAAAGAAATTGTAGGCATTATATTGAGCTTTGTTACTGTAGCTCTATCAGGTGTCATACTTGCTTGCGCAGTTTTAGCAACTGGAGGAACTATTTTGGCAGTGATAGCTGGTGTGGCAGCAGCAATAAGTGCTGTAATAGGTGTAGTAAATGCTATTACAAACGTTGTTACCTCTTGGCAAGCATATGGTGCTGCAGCAAGCGGCCATCCTGGAATAGCCCAAATTTATTCAGGACAAGATAAGTTGTCCGATGTATTAAGATATACCAACTATCGCGATCGAGATAAAAATAGAAACTCTAATGCTATAGCGGCTGGAATAGATATTACGGACGCTATATGCAAAACAATATCTTTGGTGTATGGATTCGGAAAGAGCATATCAGCATTTGCGAAATCTGATATGTTTGATCTACTTAAGAAACATGATTTTTCCTCGTTCGGAGCTGAAGTTTGGGATGGAATAAAAAGTTTAAAAAATAACTTTAGATGGTCAGACTTCTTATCTGGAGATCTAAACGTCAAGCAGCTAAAGAATTTAAATGACATGGATTCTTTAACACGCATGAAAAATCTGGGTGCATTTAATAAAGCAATAAAAGGTTTAGTGGGAGATTTAGATAAAATTAATGAAGGGGATATGAAACTTTGGGAGTTGCTTGGTAAGAGATTATTTGTGGGCGTAGATAGTGCTATATTTAGTCAGCAGGAAAATTCTTTAGGCATAAGTGATGAAGGATCATCAGAATTCATTGCTAAAATGCCGCCAAATGTTTTAGAACATTGGAATGTTATGAAAGATGGGCCATTTGGTCATTGGTATAACACTTTTGAAGATACAGAACTGACCCGGTTAATTAACGTTGGAAGAGATTTCATAGACACTATTGGAATAGCTAAATTGGCTAATGACTTTATAGGTAGTGATACATTAGATAATTTGTTCGATTTTGATGGTGGTGTTATTACTGAGGGCAAAAATATCTTTAAAAGTATATTTGACTTATTTGATCGATATAACTTTACAAATTTGGATTTGCAAGGAAATATTTCAGCGAATTTCATAAATCCTCCATATTTAAATAATGAATTAGTAACTATAATACCGTCAAGGTCAACAAACAAATGGTTTGTAGTTCCAAATCTTAATTTGGATTTTTTCAATTTACGAGTGAAAATGCCGTTTATATGTGCATAGAAAATGGAGAGGCACTTCATGTATTCTGTTCGACTTATTATAATTTTAAGTTTGTTTTTCATGTCGATTATTTTTTCGTCGACAGGATTTATCAAACGAGCTATAAGATTAACTAAAAGCAACAGCATTGAATCCACAGCTACTTTAGTGGCATTTAGAGATTTTCGTATTGCTGACAGACATTCAAAAACCTATTATGATTTTTCGGAAAACGGAAAAGGAAGATTTCCCTTAATGGCGTTAAATTGCAATGGAAAATTACTTTACGTTGCTGCTGCAATTAGTGACTATGACCTAACATCGGCAGACATTGGAAGAGAATTTATAATAAGATATAGAAAATATATGGGCATAACTCTTCTGATAGACGATGATATATCATGGAATAATTACAATCAATTGCAAAATATTCTATTCTGGACTTTACAATCTTTTTCTATTATCTTTATTGTATTAAATATAATAATAATCTTAGCAAAATAATTTGGAGGTTTTAAAAATGGACAATTTATTAGTTAAGGAATATTTAAAACAAGGTTTGGTATATTCCAGCCAAGGCAAATATGAAGAGGCTATTGGCTATTATGAAAAAGCAGAGAAAGAGAATCCGATGGAGATAGAGGTATATCTTTCAAAGGGCGTTGCATATGCAAACCTTGGAAAATTAGATGAGGCACAGGCTCAATTTGAAAAAGCGTTAAAGATAAACCGTAATTCGGGAATTGTATACTATCACTTGGGCAGCATAGCTCTTATGAAAAATGAAGTTGAAATTGGCATTGAAAACTATAACAAAGCTATTGCGCATGGATTTGAAGATGCACAACTATATTACAGCTTAGGATTATTGCATGAAGAAAGCGGAGAGTCTGATTTAGCAATTAGAAATTATTCAAAGGCAATTATGAAGAATCCAATGAGATCAGATATACGAATCAGGAAAGCACAAATCCTTTTACAAACTAATCATTTACCCGAAGCTTTGCAAACTTTAGATGAATTAATTTTAAGCAATCCAGATGTATTTGAAGGGTATCACATTAAATTTATGATACTTGTTCAGCTGAAGCAATATGATAAAGCTTCTGAAGTAATAAATAATGCATTGTCACTATTTCCGAAAGATCCTGGATTTGCTCTTGATAAAGTTACTCTTGCAATTGAACAGGGCAATATAGATTCTGCTAAGCAACAGCTTAATGAACTTGAAAAATCTGATGAAGCGGACGATGCAGTACGTCGCAGAATATTTATGGAGAAAGCTCAGATTTTTGCAAGAGAGAATAACCTTAATGAGGCAATTTCATCTTTATCTAAAGCAAAAGAACTCTCAGAAAAAGCGGGACGTTTTGATTCTGAAGTGGTTTTCTTACTGGCAAATTGTTATATGGGCCATGAAGATTATGAAAAACTTCTTCAATGCTCTAATGAACTTATTGAAAAATCAGAAGATGATTATTCAAAAAATGCTGCATTGTATTTTAAACCCTATGCTATAAAAAGGATGGGAAATAATGATGAAGCATATGCGCTATATAAAGAGGCTATAGAAGAATTCCGGCGTCAAGCTCTTGAAATGCCAGGTAATTTAGATGCTTATATGCTCAGAATAATGTGTCTGAAAGATATAGAGGAATATGACAAAGCATTAGAGCTTATAGAATATGTAATTGGTCTGTCACCTGAACGGCCCGAGCCGAGAATCGTAAAAATTTCCATTCTCGAATCTCAAGGGCAAAAGGATAAGGCAAAAGAGGAAGAAAAGATATTGAATGCATTGTTACCGGAGAGTCTGAGAAAAAAGAGGTGATATGTAAGATATGGACTTATTGGTAAATCAAGATGAAATGCAAATAGCAAGCAATAACATCAAAAATTATAGCGAAGATATAAGAAACATCAAGTCATCTTTGAAAAGTGTTTTTGACATATTGCGTGAAGAGTGGAACTCTGAAGCAGGAAAAAAATATGTAGATAAATATGAAAAAGATGTTCTTGATAATCTTGATAAGTATTCAATAGTTTTTGACCACATGAGTGAGAATCTAATTGCCGCGTCGCATAAATATGACGAGGTATTTAGAGCGGCTGATGCTGTAGCAAATGCACAGTATTAGTTATATATTTAAACATAAAAGGAGGTGAAACAAATGGCTGAGAGAATTATGATGACTCCTGCGGAGTTGGATGATGCTGCGAAATTTGTGGAGAATTGCAATGGTGAGATTAGCCAAATCGTGCAGAATCTGTCAAACAGGCTTGAAGACATTGCTTCAAGATGGGAAGGCTTGGCAAAGGAATCTTTTATAAATCAGTTTACAAGCATCTTACAGCCGATTCTTGTAAAAAATGTTCCAAGCGTATTATTAGGAATTAAGCAAGAGCTGAACGGTGCTGCTGAGGGCATTCGTCGTGCTGATGAAGAAATTGCAAATGCCATCAACCAAGCTGGTCAAGCCGGTTAAACAGGAGGTTTCCAAAATGTCTGTCAAAAGATCTATAACTTTATTATCCGCAATACTTATTATTTTCGCTCTTATGCTGTCGGTTTATGCTGACGGTGGGGCTGTTCTCTCGCAGGTTTATTCCCACGAGCAAAATATGTACATATTTATAGCGGGTGATATGAATGCCGACAACCTCAGTGTAAAGGTTGCAAACCGCAGCGCCGAGGTGTTGGAAAGCGGTCTTTTGACAGACTGCGGAGGCACTGTCCGCACAACTGTTTTAGTGGATATTTCAACATCTATCCCACTTGAAATCAGAGAGCCGATCAAGAAATACATCGGCTCAATTATTGAAAATATTGGCGCTAACGAGGAAATGAGAATAGCAACATTCGGAGAGAAAATAACCGTTCTGCACGACTTCACGAACGATAGATACGACCTCTCCACTGCTACCTCCGATATAAATTTTGACAACAGTCAGAGCATGATCTACGACGCGGTTTACAACACTATCCCAGAGCTGACCGCTGTGGACGATAAGCCCTGTTATTATAGAACGATTGTGATCACCGACGGCGTTGACGTCACGAAAACAGGAATTACAAAAGAGGAGCTTTTGCTGAAGCTTCAGAATGATACCTATCCCATAAACGTCATTGAGGCCTCCAAAGCGAAAGTGGAATCCGAAAACAAGGATTTAGCGTCGCTTGCAAGGGTGAGCGGCGGGGCATATGCAAACCTGTATCCCGATTGCGATATGGGGGGCATCTCCTCGGCTTTTTCAACCGACGGCGTTTTCCTGATAAGAGTGCTTCTGCCCGGCGAATTGCTTGACGGCTCTACAAGGCAGATAAATATTGATGACGGAATAAATTCTATTCAGTTTGATTCAAAGCTCCCTCTTTTTGATGTTCCAGAGCCGGAAGTCACAGCCGCTCCCGAGGTCACTGAGCCGGTTGAAACTGAGCCGGAAGTTATTGTTACTAAACCGGTAGAAACAGAGCCGGAAGCAGAGTCGTTTTTTGAAAAATATAAGATTGTTATTATCATAGCTGCGGCAATTTTAGCAGTCATACTGCTTGCTGTTATTATTTCGGCTGTTGTGATTGGGAAAAAGAAGAAAGATAACGTCATTAAAAATAGAACTTCAGGTAATTCGGAGACGAAATACATTAGATCTGATGATATACAAACAGAGTTTTTGAGCGAAGATGAAGCGAGGGGTATTCTCGGGTGCGTATGCATCAGTATAAAAAATATGTCAAATGCTTTACAGACGTGGGATTTTCCATTGAACAAGGATTTAACAATAGGACGAGACAGAAGTTGTCGTATATGTATTTCTGAGCCGAGCGTGTCTCGCAAACAGTGCGTAATTCGATCCGATCTTACTATAGAAAATGTAAGTAACTCAAATGTCACTTTGCTTAATGGAAACTCGCTTACAATTCCTAAAAAGCTTAGTAAAGGAGATACAATTAAGTGCGGGCGTATCACTTTGTCCGTGGAAAACATATATTCATCTGAGCTTGGAGCAGACGGTTCATTGAATAAACTTACCGAATTTGTACGGCTATAAATTATCGAGGATGTGTAAGAGATTATGCAAGGCAGTACTTTATTTTATATCGGAATCATTTTACTTATTATCATGACTGTTTCAGCAGTTGCTTTTTTCTCTTTTCATTTTGTTTCTTCATTTAAGCTAAAAAAGAAGCTTCTCAAAGAATATGGTCCTAAACAGGTCAGGTGAGAATTATGTCGCAGATAATAGGCTCTATTTATGAAATAATAGGCAAACTCGGAGAAGGCGGCGGTGGCACCGTATATCTTGCTAATCATTTGAACCTTAAAAAAAGAGTTGTCATCAAAGCCGATAAAAGGGACGTTTCAGTCAAAGAAGAAGCTCTTAGGCGTGAAGTGGATGTTTTGAAAGAACTGCGGCATACATATATCCCTCAGGTCTATGATTACTTTATTGAGAATGGTGTATCTTATACAGTCATGGACTACGTTGACGGTGAAAGTTTAAATGTAGTTTTAGCGCGAAAAGGTCATTTTTCACAGCCAGATGTCATACATTGGGCAATTGAGCTTTTAGAGGCACTGTCATATTTGCACAGTCCTACACATGGTAATCCGCCACGCGGTTTTGTTCATAGCGACATAAAACCCGCAAATATTATGCTCCGTCCAAGCGGTGATATTTGTCTTATTGACTTTAATATTTCCCTTGCAATCGGTATAGAGACGGCGGTCGGTAGAAGCGAGGGATATTCTTCACCTGAACATTACGGGTTTGATTATTCGTTCAGAAATAAGAATATAGCAGATGAAAAAACCGAACTGCTTGACGGTAAAACTGAGTTTATTTTTTACGACGAAAATAGTCAGGCGAATTACTCATATACTTCAACAAAAAGAATAATTATCCCCGACGCGCGTTCCGATATCTACAGTCTCGGCGCAACACTTTATCATCTTCTCTCCGGCAGGCGACCCGCAAAGGACGCTAAAGAGGTCGAACCGCTATCCAAATCCGATTATTCCGCGCTGCTTGTTAACATAATCACCAAGGCGATGAACCCGAACCCGGATCTAAGGTATCAGACCGCCGACGAAATGCTGCAGGCGTTCTACGATCTTTGGGACAAAGACCCCCGTGTTTTGCGGCAAAAGCGCAGGCTTATAATCGGCTCTGCGGTGCTTTCGGTCATGCTTTTAGCGGGCGGGCTGACCGTTTTTGCGGGGCTTCGTCAAATGGAGCGCCTGCAAACCGCACAGGTTTTGGCGGCTGATTCCGCTTCTGCGCTCTCGGCGGGCGATGTTGAAACGGCTCTTGATAAAGCCCTTTCTGCGCTTGTCGATGATCCCGGCGCGTTTGATATTCCCTATACCCCGGGGGCTCAGCTTGCTCTGACGAATGCTCTTGGCGTGTACGACCTGTCCGACAGCTTCAAGCCGTATGCGACAATAAATCTTCCCGCTGCGCCGTTTAGGGTCATGAAAAGTCCCGATGAGACTAAGCTTATTGTCACATATGCATATGAACTGGCGATTTATGACATACAGTCGGGCGAGCAGCTCGCTTCGCTTCCTACGCTTGAATCGGCGCTCTGCGAGGTTGAATTTCTGAATGAGAGTGAAATTATATATGCAGGCGCAGAGGGTCTTTCAGCCTATGACATCTCGGCAAATAAGACCCTCTGGATCGCCGCGCCCGCGACCGCGATAGCCGTTTCTGGCGATAAGACTATGGTTGCGACAATATATAAAAACGAGAGCAGAATCAACTTCTACGACACCTCGACTGGCGAGCTGATTTCGTTTCGGGAGCTTGACGGACATCTCAATATCCCCGAAAACGACAGATTTGCCGACGCGATGCGCGACGTATTTGAACTGAACAGCGACGGCAGCAGGTGCGCGGTAAGTTTAAATGGTGGGGCGCTGTGGATACTTGATATCTATAACAAATTTAACGATTTATATATCTATGAAATGTCGGATTTCACGGTATTTGACGGCGAATTTGCGGGCGATGTTTTCGCATATTCCGCATATGGAAACAAATCGATTTTCGGCGCAGTGGATGTCAGGACAGGCAGAAAATTGGGCGAGCTGAACGCAAACGCTCCGATTTCGGTATTAAATCACGACGGAGAAATCTACATAACGCAAAACGACACGGTCGTAAAAATCGACATGGCGACCTTTGAGCAGTCGCCCGCAGCATACACCGAAAACAAGGACGTTACTTTGTTTGACGTTTCGGATAAATATGTTATTTCCGCGACCGGCGACGGATTTTCGGTATTCAGTCTCGGTGCGGGATTGGTGCAGTCCGAGGAGCGCGAAGCTGCTCCAGATTTCGTAATTTCCGCCGGGGATTACATCGCCCTTGCAAACCGAAACGATACCGTAATCGAGCTGATGAAACTGACTGACTACGGCGACGCAAAGCTTTTGGATTATGACCCGAGGCTCGAACACAGTGAAGCGCGGCTTTCCTCCGACGGCTCGGTAATGCTTTTCGGCGTTAAGAATTTCACGATTCTTGAACCCGACGGCAGCGTACGAGTTAGCGTTGATCTTCCTGACAGCGATAAGATTTACGATCAGCAGTATCGCCACGACGGTGATTATCTCGAGGTGACATATTACAGCGGCAAGGTCGTGAGCTATTCCGCAAAGGACGGAAAAATCATCTCCGAGACCGAGACCGCGCCTCCCGACGAGAGCCTTGAGGAGCAGTTTGAGACCGAAAAATATATTATAAATGCTCCTTTACACGGCGCGCCCGAGGTCATAAACAAAACTACCGGCAAAAAAATCGCCGAACTGAGAGCCGACGATTACTTGACCTATATCACCGAAACCGACGGATACATTATAGCGCAATATGTCAGGACCGACGGATATTTCTATGGGGTGCTGATGAATCAGGACTTGGGCGAAATAGCAGTCATCCCGAGGCTTTGCGACATAAGCGGCGGCGGACTGATTTACGACTTCCCGAACGGAAATCTAAAGACTTCACCGATTTACAGCCTTGACGAGCTAAAGGAAATAGCGAAAAACTATGGTAATTAAGCGAAAGCTTAGTTTATAGATTCACAACTATATTGAAAGGACGGTTTTTGAACAATGAAAACCAGAAAGATTTTGGCAGTCATTCTGTCGGTTGCCATGCTTCTCTCGCTACTGACCCAAGCGGTCTGGGCGGACAACGAGCAGAGTGAGCCGCAGGAAACTCAAGCATATTCTGACCCCTTGCAGGGTGACTCCCCCTTGCAGGGTGACTCGGAAGGCGACCCGAATAGCGGTATATCCCCTATGAGCCTCTTGCCATTAGAGTATTACTCCGAAAGTGTCACTATCGACCGTACTGAAAAAATGCCTTATGAATTGGCAAGTCAGCCTGAGGGTACGGTTTATGTTTATGAGGTGCTGAAAGATGCTCTTGTAAAACATGGTCTTATGGCGGCAGAAGATGAAAAATACAACGGAACAATAGTTTATGCTATGGATGATCAATCCAACTATACACCTGTTGAATGGGACGGAACAATTTGCTTAGGAGAATACAGTAGAAGAGTCTATTTTATCCTCGGCGATGGTGACCAGCTGAATCCCAATAATACTAAAATTGAAGTGTATACCTCTTTGAACCTACATATCTATAAAGCAGTGACAATAGACAGAACTGAAAGTTTTCCTGAAGAGCTCATCGACCAGCCTGAAGGTACCGTTTATATCAGCGAACTTATTAATGACGCTCTGTTGGAAAAAGGACTTATCACCGAGGAAAATCCTAAGTATAACGGCACGATCAAAATGGAAGAATACGGATATGACAGTGAAACCGGATTGTACTCTTATTATTGGAAGGAAGTCACTCAGGAAGATTCTATCGTTGCCTATGCGTCTGATTATTCAACAACCGAGGATTTCATTCTTGATGATGGGCTTGGAACTGATACAAGCTTTAAACGCTTAAGGATTAGTTACAAATATATTGATACAGGAAAAGATTTACTCTCAGGAACAACTGCAAAAGTTTTTAACGATACAGATGAAGAAATTACGATTTCTCAAAAATCTGTAAACACATCATATATTTATGGTGAAAATGGGAATTCCACAAGAATCTATTCTTTATCTAATCTTGTTTCTGGCACGGAATTGGAAAAGGATACGGCGCCGAAAATCAATTTGACCCTTGCCGAAAAATATGCTGCAAACACCGCAATTTATCTTGGCCATTTTAAAGACGAAAGCGGTATAGACGAATCCCAAAACATAACAGACCGGATTATTGGCACGGAGCCTTATCAGCTCACAAATTCTATGACAAATGTAAATAATTCATCAACATCAAGCACCATGTGGTATGTAGATGTAACATTTGCCATAAAGATAGATGAAAAAAATGTGTTTATTCCTGCAAGGCTTGCTGTTAATGTAAGCGATAACTACGTCACTGTGCGGAATAACGCCAATTACTATACTACTCCTTCCTATGTTGCATATGCATCTGCCACTCCTTCTGAGGAAAACCGCATTGATTACTGCGACGTGATTTCTGCATCCGATTTCGCCCATGTAAGAATGGCTCTTAGAGGAGTATATTATAACTATATTGATTCATACAGCACATACTATTACGGTGAAAAGGTAACTGCTGCATATTTGGGGGAATATGGCTCGGAAGAAGCTGCAATTGCAGCGGGTGCAGAGGACATAAAAGAGCAGTTGTTTTCTTATGACGGCTATTATGCCGACTTTACACAGGGCGAAGCAATAACTGCTTATGCCGCCTATAACCGTTATTATTCAGGGACTCAACCTGAACTTATTGAAATCCAGCTCAAGTCCTTTGTATTTACTGTTTTCGACGAATACGGACTTGTTCATCACCCGATTTACTACATTGGTATTGACACAAGAGAAGTTCCAAAAGCCCTCTCTGATGATACATATTTCAGAATTGAAGGAGCTGACATAAGAACAGACCCAGCAGATGAAGAATCTTCTCACAGTCTTTCCGGTCATGTTATGGTGCGCGCTGATGATAGTTACTCGGTAAATGGATATCAGACTGTGTTTATTATGGACGGTGAAGAGCCTATACCTGAGGGCACGACTATCTACCCTACTTTTGACACAGACCCTGCGATAAAAATATTTAATGGACTTGACGCTTCTGAAGAAACCGGAACAAATCATCAGCAGATTTCGGGTAAATCGCCGGTTGTCTTTAGCAACGCAAAGCCTATACAGTATTCTGCTGCTTCTGAAAGCGGTACGCACCTTAAAAACTATTGGGTAACATACATCACTCCTACACAAGGCGGGGCTAAGCTGTTTGTAAACGCTACTAATAACCCTGATCACTATGATAAAGAGCTTGGAATACCTGTAAGAGAGATATTCTTTAATTCATCATACGGCTACAGCCATGATATAATGTTTGCTAATATAGGCGACCAGGATCTGACCGGAATAAAGGTATCTCTTGAAAACGCAGTCGGAATAGAACTTGACCCCTATTGGACGGTTCTTGAGTCAGGCGTAAAAAAGCTTGCGCCATACACAAGCGTTTATGCACCGTCTTCAGTTAGAGATGATGATGGAAATTACATCAGATATAACGGCGAGCTCAGCAATATTGCAAAAATTCGCCTTGTTCCCACAGATGATGACTTTGGAGCTATTTCCGGCACACTCAGAATTTCTGCAGACGGTCAAGAGAATGATGTGGTAATAAAGCTCACTGGTATTGCAGGTACTCCGAAAATTGTAACCGATAAGATTTATGACGGTGTTAAATATGTACCTTATTCGAGCGTTATCATGACAAACAGTATGTATGAAACCGATGCTATGGAGTTCAGCGTTGTGGGCGGCGCTCTTCCAAAAGGAATCGAGCTTCTTCCAAATGGCGAATTGTACGGTATTCCTACCGAAGTTGGTGAATTCACATTTACTGTTCAGGCAAAATACACGGGTACGATGGTGCAAAACAGCGGTGACGACTATACCGATTCTCGTACATACACCATGACGGTCAAGGACAACAGTGACGAAAACGTTGATGCTGTAAACGTTGATGAACAAGGTTATGAACTCACTGACAGGATTTCCAAATATGTCACTGTCTATTATAATGGCGTTGATGCAAACAATCTGCCCATTATAGATAGAGTTGAGATTGACAGCAATCTATTCCATTCTGAGGGTTCATATACTGATGAATTCAAAGCATTTTATATTGATAGTATTAAGTTGACCGAAGGTGTAGACTATATCGCCGAAGAAGGTTCGACCAAGATAACTGTCTTGGGAGAGACTTTCGGACATATCGGACTTTCTGACGGAAATGTTCCTCATACACTTGCAGCTGAATTTAGAAACGATGCGAGCGAGCTCAAGCGCTCGGCTCAGAACGTATATCTGGAGTATATAAATAAATCAAGCGGGAATCCGTCTGATCCTGGAACGTGGTGGCCGAGTAATCCGCTTCCGCAATATCCATATTATCCTACTGTAACCCCGTCATTTAACGCTGTAAACATCATTATGATTATTAACGATGCGAGCGGAAACGCAGTTCCTAATCTTTCTCTTGAACTCCATTCTGCTGTTCAGTATGCAACCTGTAATTCTGATGGAATAGTCTCGTTCAGTAATGTAGAATTTGGCAGACATACGCTTTATATTACCGATCCCAACACAAATGTAAAGACTGCTAAGACATTTACGCTTGTTTCAGGTTTCGATACAGAGATAACCGATGATATTATCGTTGCAGAGGTTGGCCAAACTATTGCACTAACGATAACATTTGACGGGGAAAAAATATCTTTTGTATCTGCTAAAACAGACGTAGATATTCCAGAGGAGGGCACTACCAACGAAGAAGATTCAGAGGATATTGACTCTGCTGTAAATGTTGGTCAGGCATCTGAGGGCAATGCAGGCGAAAACGATAACATTCAGCCGACTGAAGAAAGCAATCCCAAAACAGGAATAGTTTTTTGTATTATCCCATCTGTATTTGCAACAGTAGTATATATTCTCTCCAAAAGAAAATAGCAAATATATTCACAATCGTATAACTTAATTTGAAAGCCCGAAGTCTATTGAAGAAACGTATATTTCCAATGGGCTTCGGGCAAACAAAATATTATTAGGCTTAACAACGAATAAATCCAATCATCTAAAAGTGAGCAAAAATGAATACAAGTATTGATTTTAAAGATTCTGCATATCAAATAGAATCCCAGCTCGGCTCCGGCGGAGGCGGGATTGTATATAGGGCATGGCATACACGCCTACAAAAATATGTAGTCATCAAAGAGCTTCACGGCAGTTCCGCTGCCAATACCGAAGCTCAGCGAAACGAAGTCGACGCACTTAAAAACGTCAAAAGCGCATATCTGCCGCAGGTCATAGATTTTATTCAGGACGGCGGCAGAGTATTTACCGTTATGGAGTTTGTCGAGGGCGAAAGTCTTGACAAAGCTTTAGAGCGAGGACAAAAATTTTCACAGCCGCAGGTTGTAAAATGGTTCTCGCAGCTTGCGTCCGCCCTAACAGTCATACATAAGAAAAATATCTGTCACAGAGACATAAAACCGGCAAATATCATGCTCCTGCCGAGCGGTGATGTTTGCCTTATTGACTTTAATGCGGCTCTTATCAACGGAAACGATGTTCGCTTAATAAGCCGCAGCTTGGGCTATGCCTCTCCTGAACAGTATGAAATATATAAACGGTACAAAAATCTTAAAAACTCGCCTGTGGTTTTTGGCAACTCATCTGTCGCTGTTAATATAAACACAGAAAAAACGGAAATTGAAAATGCAGGTGAGAAAACGGAACTTCTTAGCGATACCGAAAAAACCGATTTGAACTTTGATACGGAAAAAACCGAGCTTTTAAAAGATACCGAACATATTCCTAATTACAATGATACTCAGAAAACCGAATTGATCCACACGACTAATGACGGCATCGATTGGAAGCGTTCCGACATCTACAGCTTGGGCGCGACAATGTATCATCTTCTCACAGGCGTGAAGCCGCCCGAAAAGGCTGCAGACATGAAGCCTATCGCCAAACTTGGGCATTACAGCGAAGGTATTGTCAGCATTATTACCCAATGCACCGAGATTGATCCAAATAAACGTTTTCCGAGCGCACAGCAGCTTTATAATGCGCTTGCGGACATTCGTAAACTTGATACCCGATGGAAGGTCGCGCAGTCAAAGATGATTGCCGCGGGAGTTATCCTGCCGCTTTCATTTGCATTGTTTGCGGGAACTACCGTTTTCGGATATAACACAATGGCGCAGGAAAAAGAGGAGCGCTATTATAATGCCGTTCATGAGATCGTCAACGGCGCAGACCCGCAGCAATCATACGACAGCGCGCTTTCTATGTTCTGGGACAGGATAGACCCATACCGCGCCATGGCAGAACGCCTTTGGAACGACGGAGATATAGACGCCTGTCGTGAGTATATTTCCGCAAATTTAGGCAATATAGCGGAATTTCAGGCCGTGCCAGAGGCTCAGAATGATTACGGAGATATTTACTATATCTTGGGAAATACATATTACAGCCAGCCCGACGAGCTGAATTATGAATCTGCAAAAAGCGCTTTTGAAACCGCTGTTAAATATGTAAAAGATAATCCTGTTTACTATCGCGACTACGCCATCAGCCTCGCAAGAACGGGAGATGTTGACGGCGCTGAAAAGATTCTTTCGGACGCAGGTTCACTTGGTCTTGACAATGAAAATCTCAATCTTCTGAGCGGCGAGATTTCCTTTGCAAAGCAGGAATATGATAAGTCGGTTGAATATCTTGAACCCGTGACAAACAGTGCGGACGAATATGTACGATACCGCGCATATCACACAATGGACGAGGCATACCGCCTGCTCGGTCAGACGGATAAATCTATCGAAATATTAAATAACTGCCTTGATAAAATCCCGCTGAACCGCGTCAATGAAATGAAAGAACGCCTTGCGGATTCCTACGCGAGCGTCGAGGATTACGATAGCGCGATAAAGCTATTTGAGGAATTAAATGAAAGTGTTCCGCAGTTCCATATAATGCAGGATCTGGCGATTTTGTATCAGTACACCGAGCAGTACGACAAGGCGGCAGCGCTGCTTTCGGATATGTCAGAGCAATTCCCCGACAACTACCGCGTGCCAATGCGGCAGGCGTATTTCGAGGCAGATAAGCAGTCAAAGCTTGAAAATGACGACCGCGACTATTCGCTGACAAAGCAGTACTACGACAGCGCGGTAAATCTGTATAACCAGACTGTCAAGCCGGGCGAGGCAGACCCGGAGATGCAGCAGCTGGAGCAGATAATTCAACAGCTTAAAGAAAATAATTGGATAGATTAAGGAGGATAATTATGGCGCTCACACCCGGAGAAATGCTGTTTTACGGAGGTTTGGCAGGTATGGCGATAACGCTTGTCGTCGCGCTTATAGTGATAATTGTGATGTCCGGCTCTCGCCGCAGGCTCAGAAAAAAGTTGAAGGAAGAATACGGAGAAAAGGTAAAATAAAGGAGAAAAATATGAAAAAGTTTGTTTCAATTTTATTAACATTTGTGATGATTATCACCGTCACCTCCTGCGCCAATGTCAAAAAACCCGACTGGCAGGAGTATCTCGACCTCGGTCAAAAATACCTGCTCGACGGCGATTATGAGCAAGCAATCATAGAATTTAACAAAGTCATCGAAATCGAGCCGAAGAATGTTGACGCCTACCTTGGCTTGGCGGAGGCGTATACCTACCTTGGGGATTATGATAAAGCCATTGATGCTTTAGAGAGAGGTTACTCCGAGACCGAGGACGAGAGATTGAGCAATAGCTTAAACGACGTGCGTGAACTGGTTTCTGCCCAAACAGAGGCGGTTACAACTGCGGAAGTCTCAACCGTTCCCGAGACAACTACGATGTCGACGACGACAACTGTCCCAACAACGACAACGCCGCCCACGACCACTGTTCCTACTACGACTGTGCCGCCTACCACAACAGTGCCAACGACTACTCCTGCGCCTACAACGACTACTATGCCCACGACAACAGCTTCTCCGACTACGACTGAGGTTACCACCACCGAGCCAAAGGAAAGCAAGGCTGAAAAGCTGCTGAACAGCGCCCCGCTTAATCCGGAATTTACGGATCTTGACGATCTGAACAATATTATAGAAGAAATATTTGCTGAAATCTTAGCGGACGACATGACAACTTACGAAAAGGTCAAGGCCTGTTACGATTACCTGATAGAAAACTGCCATTATTTAACAGATAGCGAGTACGACCTTTTTGTGGAATATTTGTTTGCATATGGGCTTTCCAGAGAAGGCGACGCGTACGTCATTCTCAAAGAACACTTTGGCGTTTGCGATAATTATTCTGCCGCTTTTGCATATATGATGAGAGCCTTGGGACTTGACTGGGACTTGACTGTTATATACAGACGGGGCAAACGCATAAAGCATCGGGCGGATATACATATCATGTGTGGTGTGTCGTAGTTATTGACGGAATGGAGTATGTTTTTGATCCTCAGGTTGAAGATAACATCGCAAACGGCGGGAAAATTCGCTATCTGAGATTTTGCAAGACATATGATGAAGTCGCCGATAAATATATCATAGAGGAGTAACCGTGAAAAAGTTTGTATCAATTTTAATTGTATTCGGGATGATATTTGCCCTTGTCTCCTGCGCAAATGTTCAAAAGCCCGACTGGCAGGAGCACCTCGACCTCTGTCAAAAATACTTGCTCGACGGCAACTACGAGCAGGCGATCATAGAATTTAACAAAGTCATCGAAATCGAGCCAAAGAACGTGGACGCTTATCTCGGTTTGGCGGAGGCGTATGTTGCCGCAGGTGACTACGACAGCGCGATTTCTATTTTGGAGCAGGGATATAAGGAGACTGAAAATCAAGCATTACAGGATAGGATAAATGAGCTGAGGGAGCTGACTAACGCACAGACGGAAGCAGTTACAACGGTGGAAGTCACAACGATTCCGAAAACAACAACTACCGTACCGACTACTACGACTGCTTCAACTACAACTACTCTGCCGACAACATCTACCATGCCCACGACTACAATCGAAGTTACATCTCCCGAAACATATATTGATTTGCAAAAAGATGGACTAATCAAAATTATCTATGTTTTAGATGAGGAAAAGTGGCATATTGATCATGCAGAAATAGATAGAGAGGCATTACTACCTGCGGAATCAGAAAATGATTTTAAGGTATTGTCTCTTGACGCTGAGGTTCTTACCGAATCTGAAGACTATGCTATTTCGGATGACATCATAACGCTCTATTCTTCTGCTTTTGATCGCATTGATGTTATTGAATATGACGGCGTTCATACAGTAAACACTGAATTTAGAACATCTGAAACAGATGAGTTTTACCGTTATGCCTTTAACATTCATTTAGATATAGAACGGCTCCAATAAGAAATAGAATATCATATATTTCAACTTTGAATAGATAAAACCAAACAGTCAGACTATTTTGTCATTTAATAACTGCTCTCTCAATATCTTGATTCTGATTTCCAAGAATCCTATCCACATTTCCCTTAACAGTTTCCACCTCCTTAAGCTGCTTCTTGATCCGCTCGCGTTCGGCATACAGCCTATCCTGTTCAGCCGTCAGCCTGCCCCTCTCCGCTTGCAACTCTTTCAAGCTATCCCACTTTTTCTCGCCGTAATGCTCCATCAATGCTTTCCTCGCCGATTCAAAAATCATAAGCTCTGCCTGATGCTTTTCGCGGAAGGCGGGCTTATTTTTTATGCGCGAATATTCGTCCCAGACAGGCTTTAACTTGCGATAGTTATCGAGATTTTTAATCAGCGGCTGGATCTCCCGCAGCCTGCCCTCGACCGCCTTTAGGCTCTCTGAGTTAGCTGAAAATGCCGTCCGCAGCTCGGCAACTTTGCTCTCCAAATCCGATAAGGTACACTATCTTTCGCAAAAAGAAAATCGGGACAAAAAGATAGACATGTCCCTGCACTTCTGGTAGAATGAAGTAACCACAAACCATTCGAAAGGAAGCAGGAAACATGTCCGAAAGAATTATAACATTAAACGAGGAAGCAGTCAAGACCGAACTGAAAGATCTGGTGCGCAAAAGCGTGGAAGAGACCCTAAATGAGCTCCTTAACAATGAAGCAGAAGAGCTGACCGATGCCGCAAAGTATGAACGCAATGAGTCCAGAAAAGGCTACCGAAGTGGGCACTATACCCGAAATCTCACCACCACGTCGGGTAATGTAAAACTGTCCGTGCCTAAGCTCAAAGGAGTACCGTTTGAAACGGCTATCATTGAACGCTACCGCCGCCGTGAAAGCTCTGTGGAGGAAGCTTTGATTGAGATGTATCTTGCAGGCGTTTCTGTGAGACGGGTTGAGGACATCAGCGAGGCGCTGTGGGGAAGCCGGGTATCTGCCTCAACAATAAGTGATCTGAATCAGAAAGCCTATGTGCATATTGAGGAATGGCGGCAAAGACCACTTCACGGAAAGTATCCGTATGTCTACATCGACGGAATTTATCTCAAAAGAAATTGGGGCGGCGAATTTGAGAATGTGAGTATCCTTGTGGCGATAGGAGTTGACGAAGAGGGTTATCGCGAAGTTATAGGTGCTGCTGAGGGCATGAAAGAAGATAAAGAAAGCTGGAGAAGCTTTCTGGTATGGCT
>CANROC010000033.1 GCA_947632175.1 uncultured Oscillospiraceae bacterium
GGAAAAGGTGGTCAACCCCGCCGGTCAGAATGCGCAATTCGAGCGGTCACGGTGCGCAACGCGAGGCGGCGGATTCACCCACGCCCCCAAATTCACCCCCTACACCGGCAAAATCCGCAAATCCGGCACCGGCGGCATCTACCAAATCAACGACCACCTCTACGAAGGCCGCTACACCCCCACCAACGCCCAGGGCAAGCGCGAGGTGCATACCGTCTACGCCAAAACCCGCGAAGAAGTGGAGCCGATGCTGGAAAAGATGATCGGGGAGGTGAGGGAGAGAATCAGGCTTGAGAAAGAAGGCAAAAAGTACACAGCCTAATCTAAAAAAGGCGCAGTCACGGAGGACTGCGCCTTTATGGGCCCCTTTCAAAAATGATATTTACGCTGTGGCCGTAATTACAGAGATAGCTTTAGCAACAGCCTCGAAGATATTTGGGGCGGTAATTGCGCACATTGTATCGTAAGCGAGGGATGCCTGTTTATTACCTGTGGATTTAATTTTTTGACCAATGATTTCTTTAGCGATACTCCGCACTAAATCTGAGCGACGTTGTTGCTCTTGCTGGGAGTAGTCCTGCTGTCGCAATACATTTTCCCAATAAGTGTTCCAGTTATTGTTGAAAACATCTGAGTTGATAAAGGCTCCATTGGACTGCTCTTGAACATATTGATAGGGGAATTGGTTGAGATAACCGAGACGCATGGAATTGGCCTGCGCTACCGCAGGGTAGGTATTTTGACCGATAGAGTATAAGCTATTATTCATGGCTTGTCTCATTTGATTGGTGAAGGGAATCTGTATATTTTCCTGGCTCATATAGTATGGATATGTGTTGCTGTCCATCAGATCGTATACTGAACAGTGAAGCGTAGTGGCCAAGGCGTTCAAAATGTTGAACTGCGCCTTGGAAAGCTCATTTTCCCTCTTTTCATAGCTCCGAATGGACCTGACAGAAACACCGCTCAACATGGATAGCTGTTCTTGAGTTAAGCCGGCCTTTTTACGGAGTATCTCAAGATTGGTAATCCTCTTATTCAGACGTTGGTCAACAGATTCCACAAACCGCATAAGATCGGCCTCATGGAGCGTCGGATACCAAAAAAGCATCTCACTGGGTTTTAATACAGCGACGATTTCCCGGAAAGTACGGCAAGAATACCACTGATAATAGGCAAGAGACCATCCCAACCAATATTCTGCGCTTCGGCTAATAACATAATATTGAGGAAGATTCATATATTTTCCGGTGATCATACTGTACAATTCGACACCGGAGCGTCCGGCAATAACATCAGGATTTCCACGTTCAAACTGCAGGGCAAAACCCAAATCAATAAATTTTTTAAAAAAGTAATCTATGTGTTCGTGCTGAAAATTCACAGCATAATCCAATAGCGTAGCCAGTGCGGTCATGGCACCATCAAGATAGCCCTGATTGTAAGCGTGGATCTCCATAGTCGATGCCTCCTCTGATGAGGTCCATGATAAAAATATCATCGCGGGTGAAAGGCGCGGTAGACCTGATTTCCTGATATTTGCTTCTCGCTGTTGAGTCGCGCTTAATATATTGAACGTGATATTCTTCTGTGTTTATTGAATCTGCTTTTTCAAAAGAAAGGTGCTCAAATGCCTTCTCTGAAACAAGGACATTCTGAATTCCCAATTTACCAAGCTTCATTGCGTAGCTAAGACGCTGAACCGAAATGGTGTTATTTAAAAAATCCCGGACGAACGAAAAGTAAGAATCATCCGCTCTGTAACCGCGAATCAGGTCATACGATGACGTATCAATAGTATAGTGATCCGTGAGAAAAACCATGGCCTCCTTGGCAATTTCGCTTGTGACAGAAAAAGTTCTATGCTGTACCAGTATAGTCAGCCAATGAAGGATTGTGTATTGGCTCAGATCAAGCTCTACAAGATCAGAGGTATCCAACCGATACTCATTTACAAAACCGTCCTTTCCGGCATCTTTAGAAGCCCATTCGCAAGCGAGTTCTCTGTGTGTAGTACAGTAGAAACCCTGCCCGTAATCGTTATTCAGTTTTCCCTTCTTTAACTCCGGACATTCCACAATGTGGTCGGAACCATGATATAATGTAATTAAACTCATTCATACCACCCCCTTGCCAATTGCAATTATAACATTATAATGTCAATAATTCAAGAGCTATATGCATTATTAGAAATTTATTTTTTGAGGGGCTAAAGTTAACTCCCGGAATTGAATAACTGAAAAAGTTGAGAATCGCCTCCAGTCAAAAATCGCTTTGTTAGGATAGTAATTATAATGTATTTGTGATAAAATAAATAATAGAGAGATAGATGGCGCATTTTGGTGAGAGTCGAAGACAAAACCCTTGCCTTTTTCGCTCTTTTGTGTTATAATTACTTCACACCATAAAGAGTACGCGAGGGACAGCCCCGAAGACCGTACACCAACCTGCCAGTGGGCAAGGTGGTAAAGGCTGAACGATGGGCGAAATAGCGACCGAGCGCCTGTCGTGACGATGGGCGCTTTTGTTGTACTCTCCGTGGTGAATTTATGGAGGTGCAACTATGTACACAAAGAAATTCGCGGTCATGAACGTCATCGGCAACGACGAGACCATCCTGAAGACCTTCGCCCCGGACGAGAAGGAGTAGGCCATCGCCTACGACAAAGAGGTTCTCCGGAAAGATTTTACCGGCGTCATCGTCTGCGCCATCATCCGAGTGGACGAGGACGGCAACAAGGCCGGCAATTCGACGCAGGTGTTTCGGGTGTGGGAGCAGGAGGACAGCGAGACAGCACTGAGGATTGAGGAGGTGTGGGAAAGAATTATAGATGTGAAAAAAAGTATTTAGGGAGCTGTATCATCAAAAAAGTGCATAATTTCATCAGAAGAAGTTGATGCAGTTAGCTTGAATCCTCTAAAATACCATCGACTTTTTCCATCTGAAGATTCAATATGTGTACTGTTTTCAAGGTCTAAAAAACGATATGGGAGCTTCGAGTCATTAAAAAGCATTTGAATCGACTGCTTCATCGAATTAGGAATCGGCATATTAGCAAGAGATTGGACCGGCATTTGCGGATTTATGTAATCAATACAAACTACCTTCCCGGCACTCCCATGGAAATTGCGAAATTGGTTGAGGAGACCATTGATATAGAGATCACCAAAGCTATATCCAATTATTAGAAGGTTTTTGTTGTATCGTAACTGTTGATAAAGGTGAGAGTAATAAGCGTCAAATGGAGGCGTCGTTATTTTATCGGTTTTGCGCAATCCGGTGATAATTGGATACTGATATATATGTTCAGCAGCTTGAGTTTTTGCCATATATCCAAGGTATTTGGGATAAATCTTAAGATTCCTGATATATTCAAAACTGTTGGCTTTACACCAACCGTCGTATAAATAGCGGGATGAACCTGTTGGCAGATGCGTAGTAAAGCATATTTGACCATGTAAGTGATTTACAGTGGATCGCGTATCGTTATTTGAAAACAGAAGATTAGCTGAAAACTTTTGATGGGTCTCGCAAATTGGGACAAATCCATCGTTATAATCTTCAAGAATTTGTTCCATCCATGTATCGTAATTTAATGTAAACACATCCATAGGCATTTTCTCTTTTAGCGATATAAAGAAATCAGAAAACCATTTTTCATCAAACACCTTTGATTCGAATTCTGCTACATTTTCAATTACAGTTTCAATAAGATTACGGATACCGACAAAAATCAAATCAGGAGATACATGATTGAAATCTTCTTTAACATTACATAGCATACCGAATACAGAACGGAATGCTTTTGCAGACCTCTCATCACTTGCTGTCTGGAGAGAGCTTAACATCTCAAGAGCATGGAAGATATCCTCAAAATTTACGTCCTCGTTCGCTTTGGAATAGTATTTTTTTAGCTTTTCATAGACATATTTTAAAAAAGGAACAACTGTAAATTCGCCATTCCTGAAAACACGCTGTTGTTTGGCAATAACATTTTGAGTTATTGAATTGCAGGATAGTGTTGTAGCGTCCATCATTGCGCCTGCTCCCAGGAGTATTGTAATCTTATTTTGCTTTCTCATTCATTCTCACTCTCCTTGTTTTTGCTGTGCGATTAAATGAGCCATACAAGCGAGAATTGTACGGCCGATGTCGCAAAAGCAAAACCGCTAAATTAACTATTTATAATGGTGGGCCCATGAAACTTACAATATCATGTCAATATTCATTACAAAAAAATATCACAATACTTTTTTCTTCCAACCGAATAGCATCTACGTTCGCAATTTTCTCATTGCACAGCGACTTGTGGCACTATAGATAGATACACAGACGTGAAAAAACGCAATTGGTTTTTACCCATCCGCATAGTAAAAACAATATAATCTTTTGAGCTTAAGTCGCAGATAAACCGCCTAAAAAGGCGGTTTATCTGCGACTTTTGGTCCGGGTGACAGGATTTGAACCTGCGAAATCTCTTGCTCCCAAAGCAAGCGCGATACCAAACTTCGCCACACCCGGATATTTAATTTTCAGTTTTCACAGTTGTGGTCAACTATGTGGTCAAGCCCCTTTTCGCGGGGACTTTTGCGGGGAGGGGAAACGGGAAAACGCTTAGAGCCGTGCGGCTTTTAAGAGGCCGGCGCTTGACAAACCTCCGGCAATGTTACACGCTCCCAAATGTCGCGCCCTACCAACTGGGCTACACCCGGATATTCATTTCACGCCCCATTATACCCCCTCGCCTCACATTTGACAAGGGGTAGGGGGTTGGAATTTTCGCCGGAGTGTGCTAGAATAGAGAAAACGCAAGGTGGGTGATCGTATGCGCATGAGAAAAAAACCGAATCTTGGGCCCCGCGTGGAGCGGTGCGCGCAGCTCCTGGAGCCCGCGCCGGCGGAGCGCCGAGGGCGGTGGCTCGCGGATTTCCCCGGCTTTTCGGCGCTCCATCTGGAGCTGGGGTGCGGCAAGGGGCGCTTCACGGTGTCCATGGCGGAGTCTGAACCCCAGGTGCTCTTCGTGGCCGTGGAGCGGGTGCTGGACGCCATGGTGGTGGCTATGGAGCGGGCGAAGGAGGCCGGACTTGCCAACGTGCGGTTCCTGGACTTCGACGCCGCCGGGTGTGAGAGCGTCTTCGCCCCCGGCGAGGTGGACCGCCTCTACATCAACTTCCCGGACCCCTGGCGCAAATCCCGCCAGTTCAAGCGCCGCCTCACCGCGCCGTCCTTCCTGAGAATCTATGAGCACATTTTGAAGCCGGACGGCGAGATCTGGTTCAAAACCGACAACCGCCCCCTCTTCGACTGGTCCGTGGAGCAGTTCGAGGCCGAGGGCTGGACGCTGGCCCAGGTGACCCACGACCTCCCCGACGCCGAAGCCGGCGCCATGACCGACTACGAGGCCAAATTCCGCGCCCAGGGCGTCCCCATCAACCGCCTGGTGGCCAAAAAGCCCCGCTGACGCGCCCCAAACGACAGCTCCCCGCCCCCACATCGGAGGCGAGGAGCCTTTTCAATGCCCTCAATTCATCCAACGATCCGTCCGTCCGTGGCGATGGTCACCACATTCGTCGGAATCTCCCTCCCGCTGGCCCGGACCGCCCGCCGGACGGCATTTTCAAGCCCGCCGCAGCAGGGGACCTCCATGCGGACGACCGTCACGCTTTTCACGTCGTTCAGCGCGAGAATCTGCGTCAGCTTCTCGGCGTAGTCCACCATATCCAGCTTCGGACAGCCGATCAGTGCGACCCTGCCCTTGATAAAGTCGTTGTGGAAATTCCCATAGGCGTAAGCGGTGCAGTCGGCGGCAATCAGCAGGTCCGCGCCGTCAAAGAAGGCCGCGTTCACATGCGCCAGCTTGATCTGCACCGGCCACTGGGAAAGGCGGCTGGGGACGGGCACGTTTTCATCCCGCGCCTTTTCCCGCCGGACCGTCTTTGCCGCCCTTACCGCCGCTTCGTCGTAGGCCGGAGCCTCCCGCTCCTCAAAGCTGATCGCCCCCGCCGGACAGGCGGGAAGGCAGTCGCCAAGCCCGTCGCAGTAGTCCTCCCGCAAAAGCCTCGCCTTGCCGTCCACCAGCCCGATAGCCCCCTCGTGGCAGGCCTCGGCGCAAATACCGCAGCCATTGCACTTTCCCTCGTCGATTTTGATGATTTTCCGAAGCATCCTTGTTCCTCCTGCTGTGCTGTCGGGCGGGCAATCGGGACCGCTCTGTCATCCTACCTTCGCTGCCCCCTCCTACGAGGAGGGGGCGAAAAAGGTTTGCGGCTTCGCCGCAAGCTCGATTTTATGCGCCGCCGAGCGGCGCATCCTTTTTTAACCTCCCCCCTGGGGGAGGTGCCGAGCGTAGCGAGGCGGAAGGGTATCCCCCGTCTTAGCCTTCCCCACAAAGTGGGGAAGGTGGCGCCCACAGGCGCCGGATGAGGTGGGTGCGTTTATCGGACTAGTCCAGATACCCCGCCCCCGTCTCAGTGCCCCCTCCTCGTAGGAGGGGAGCAGGGGGGAAGCGAAGGCGGAGGTTTCCGCGCGGTCCCGCACAACGCGCCCGCCTTTCTCTCTCGCGCCTCAGCTCTCCCAGCTCTCCACGTCAAGCCCCGTCAAGAACCTCCGGACCATGTCCAGAGCGTGGTTGGCGGCGGCGACGCGGACGCGGTCGCGGTCGTGGCCCAGGTGGAGGTGCCTGGTGTAGGTGGCGCGGTGAGTGGCGAGGCTCACGAAGACGGTGCCCACCGGCGTGCCCAGCTCGTCGGTGCCGGGACCGGCGATGCCGGTGATGCCGATGCCAAGGTCAGAGTCGAACTTCGCCCTCGCGCCCTGGGCCATGGCCTCGGCCACGGAGGGGGAGACGACGCCGTCGTGCTCGATCATATCCGCCGGCACGCCCAACAGCGCCGTCTTGGACGCCGGGGCGTAGGTGACCGCGCCGCCCAGATAGACCTCCGACGCGCCGGGCAGGTCCGTCATGCGCTTGGACACCAGCCCCCCGGTACAGCTCTCGGCGACGGCCAGAGTGACGTTTTTCTCCTTCAAAAGCTGAAAAACGGTGTTCTCCAGCGTGTCCGTGTCGATGCCGTAGATGCAGTTGCCGATCTTCTCCCGGACCTCGGCGATGACCGGGGCCATCAGCCGCTCGGCCTCCTCGTCGGTCCTGGCCCGCGCCGTGACGCGCAGGCGCACCTCGCCGGACTTGGCGTAGGGAGCCAGAGTGGGGTTTTGGAGCCTCAGCATCGTCTCCCGCAGCTTATCCTCCACAAAGGATTCGCCCAGCCCGAAAATGTGGATGTTGTGGCTGCGCAGCTCCAGATCCGAGAGCTTCCGCAGATACGGCATGGCGCAGGCGCGGAACATGGGCACGCACTCCCTGGGCGGCCCGGGGAGCATGAGCACCCGGACGCCGTCCGCCTCAAAGGCGCACCCCGGCGCGGTGCCGCAGTCGTTGTGGAAGACGGTACACCCCTCGGGCAAGAGCGCCTGCTGGTAGTTGTTGTCCGTCATCCGGTGGCTGTGGAGGCGCTTGGCGAAGTACTCCCGGATCTCCTGTGCCTCCCGCTCGTCAAAAACCAGCTTCTTCCCGAAAGCCTCCGCCAGCGTCTGCTTGGTGAGGTCGTCGCAGGTGGGCCCCAGCCCCCCGGTGGTGATGAGGATATCGGCGCGTGTCTTGGCGACGGCCACGGCGGCCTTGAGCCGCTCGGGATTGTCGCCCACCACGGTGTGATAATAGACGTTGATGCCCAGCTCCGAGAGCATCTGGGAGATGTCCCGGGCGTCGGTGTTGGCGATGTTGCCAAGTAGGAGCTCCGTGCCCACGGAGATGATCTCGGCGGTATGTGTCATAAAAATGCCTCCTTGAAAAGGGGAAGAGACGGCGTTATTTGGCCTCTTCCTTGCCGGTCTTCTTATTCCTCTGGAAATACTTCTCCAGCTGCTCCTTCATGCTGTCGGGCATCCCGGTCTTCACCGGGAGGAACCGGGCGTTGGCGACCCTACCGATCATGCCGGCGGCAAAGTCCGCGATGTCCCCCATGGACTCGGCACACAGGGGGAAGAGAAGGTCGTTGTGGACGTGGATATCGGCGGTGTTGGAGCGCCTGGTGATGCCCAGGGCCGGGACGCCCCTGTCGGCGAAGGGGGCGGAGTCGGAGGAGTGGACCTTCTGGACGAAGTTGGCCGACCAGCCCACCTCGTGGGCGTAGCTCTCGGCGAAGTGCTTGAGGTCGTCCCCGCCGGTGACGTAGATCTCATTGGGCCCCAGGACCGTACCGCACATGTCGAAGTTGAAGCAGAACTTGACGCTGTCCATCAGCTCCTCATGCTGGGCAATCCACGCCTTGGACCCCAGAAGCCCCTGCTCCTCGCTGCCGCACCAGATAAAGCGCAGGGTGCGCCGGGGCGGATTTTGGAGGAAGTGCCGGTATAGCCCCATGAGGGTAGCCGCGCCCGTGGCGTTGTCCCAGGAGCCCTCGCCCACGGGGACGGAGTCGAAGTGGGCGGTGAGGACGATGGATTCCTCCGGCTTTTCCGTGCCGGGGATCACCGCCAGCACGTCCCGGGAGGTGTTCTCCAGGTCCTCCTCCCGCAGCTCCAGGTGCAGCTCCTTCACGTGGTCCCGCACCAGCTCCGTGGCGTCCCGGGCGGTAATGGTGAAGCCGGGGATGCGCCCCAGCTCCTGCATCTTGGGCCGGATGGTCCGGGAGTAGAGGTCCTGGGAGGCCTCGTCGTCGTACCACTTGCCCTGGATGGTCACAAAAGCGCCGGCGTGGCGCTCGCTTAAGAGCTTATAGCCGTCGAAAGTCAGGCCGTTCAGAAGGACGACGTATCCCTCCAGACTGTTAAGCCCGTCGTAGTCCTCCTCCACGCCCCGGGGGGCATAGTGGAGCTTCAGCGTCACGCCGCCCTCGGGAAGCTGTCCGGACAGGGCGTAGGGCACGCACTCCAGCGCCCGCCCCTCGGGTCCTCCCACGCGGACGGCATACGTTTTGATGTCGGCGGCGGGAACGGTGAACTCCATCAGCTCCCCCTGGCCGCCGAGAGACTTGATCTCGTCCAGCAGAAGGTTGGCGGCGCGCAGCTCCTCCTCCGTCCCGCCGTAGCGGACGAAGCTGAGCTTTTCCACAAGCGACATCTGATACTGACCGTTTTCCATGATCCATTGACCTCCTATATTTTACCTGTTATTGATAGATCGGAACGCTTTCTTTCTTCATGACGGCCTCCTCCACCAGTCCCTGAACGTCCAGGGCGCTTTCGGCCTCCAGGACCTCGGCAAGGCGGGGCTTGGTCCGCGGATGCCGGGGAGTGAAGACGGTACAGCAGTCCTCGTAGGGGAGGATGCTGGTCTCAAAGGTGCCGATTTTCCGGGCGATCTCGATGATCTCCCGCTTGTCCATGCACACCAAGGGCCGCAGGACCGGAACCTTCACCGGCTCCTGGGTCACCGCCATGGCCTCCATGGTCTGGCTGGCCACCTGTCCTAAGCTCTCCCCGGTGACGATAGCGCCGCAGCGGTTCTCCACGGCGATCTTCTCGCAGATGCGGGTCATGAACCTGCGCATGATGACGGTGAAATACTCCTCCGGGCAGTGGTCCCGGATCTCCTCCTGAATGTGGGTAAAGGGCACCACCTCCAGCTTCATCCGCCCGCACCAGGGGGCCAGGAGCCGCGCAAGGTCGATGACCTTCTGCTTGGCCAATTCGGAGGTGTAGGGGAAGGAGAAGAAGTGGACGGGGATGATGTGGACGCCGCGTTTCGCGGTCATCCAGGTGCTCACCGGGCTGTCGATGCCGCCGGAGAGCATACTGACCGCGCTCCCGCAGGACCCCACGGGCATCCCGCCCGCCCCCGGCGCGGGGACGGAGTGGACATACGCCGCCGCCTCCCGGACCTCCACCCGGACGGTGAGCTCCGGCTCATGGACGTCCACCGCCACCTCCGGGAACGCCTCCGCCAAAAGCCCGCCCACGTGCTGGCTGAGCTCGATGGAGGTCATGGGAAACGCCTTGTCCGAGCGCTTCGTCTCCACCTTGAAGCTGTGGGCCCGCGCGAAGTCCTCCGAAAGATACGCCCGCGCCGTCTCGAAAATGGCGTCCGGGTCCTTGGGGCAGGCGGCGGCCCGTACCACGGCCACAAAGCCGAAGATCTGCTTGGCCGCCTCAAAGGCCGCGTCCATGTCGGCCTCTTCGTCCAGCGGCTCCACGTACACCGTGGATTGGGCGGCGTACACGCGGAATTTCCCCACATGCGCCATCCTCCGCCGCACATTGGCCACCAGCTTGTCCTCAAACACCCGCCGGTTCAGCCCTTTTAAGACGATCTCGCCCTGTTTGAGTAAAAGTATGTCGTTCAATCCGATGTTCTCCTCTATGATGATGTTAAAAAGCTCGCGGACCCGGCGCTCATCCCTTTTTCCGCCGGCCGGCCAGCAGGGGAGACCCCACCGACCAGATAAGGCTTCCGGCCAGAAGGCCGAGCGCGGGGATCACCAGCCACCCGACAGTCGGGAAAGCGATGCTCGCCTCCACCAGCAGCAGGGCCAGCACGTCCGCCGCGGCGGACAGGGGAGAGGCGACGGCAAAGAGCTTCACGGCGTGGGGCCGCGCCCGCTCCTCCCTGGGGAGGGACGCGTTCAGCGCCGCCCCGGTGATGCCCACAGCCAGCACCGCCGCCGTCACGCCCAGACACAGCCAGGGCCGGCGCAGACGCGTCGCGAGACTGAGGACAGCCGACAGGACGGTGCCAATGTAGGTGACGACCGTGAGGACCTCCACGGCCTTTTTCTTTTTCTCCATGTCATTTCCCCACCTTGAAATCATACGCCCGGTATTGCAGCGCCTCCGCCAGGTGGGGTACCTGGATGGTCTCGCTGCCGGCCAGGTCCGCGATGGTGCGGGCCACGCGCAGGAGCCGGTCGTGGCTGCGGGCGGTGAGGCCCAGACGCTCGAAGGCGCTCTTCATGAGCTTCTCCCCGGCCTCGTCCAGGGCGCAAAACTCCCGGAGGGGTTCGGGGCCGATCTGGGCGTTGCAGTGGATGGGCAGGCCCTTGAAGCGCTGGCGCTGGAGCATCCTCGCGGCGTTGACGCGCTCCCGGATGGCGGCGCTGGACTCGGCGGGGGCCCGGTCGCGCAGCTCCTCAAACTCCACCGCCGGGACCTCGATGTGCATGTCGATGCGGTCCAGAAGCGGCCCCGAGACCTTGGACCTGTACGCCTCCACGCTCTGCTGGGAGCAGGTGCACCGGCCCGAGGGGTGCCCGAACCACCCGCACTTGCAGGGGTTCATGGCGCACACCAGCATGAACCGGCTGGGGTAGGTCGCCGTCCCGGCGGACCGGGAGATGGTGACGCGCCCGTCCTCCAGAGGCTGGCGCAGGGCCTCGATCACGTCCCGGTGAAATTCCGGCAGCTCGTCGAGGAAGAGAACGCCGTTGTGCGCTAAGGAGATCTCCCCCGGCTGGAGCTGGGCGCCCCCGGCCATGGCCGCGTGGGACATGGTGTGGTGAGGGGAGCGGAAGGGCCGCTCGGTCATGATGTGCTGCGCCCCCACGGTCTTGCCCGCCGCCGAGTAAATGGCCGTCGTCTCCAGCTGTTCCCGCCGGGACATGTCCGGCAAAATGGTGGGCAGGCGCTTGGCCAGCATGGACTTGCCCGCGCCGGGAGGGCCGATGAGCAGGATGTTGTGCCCGCCGGCGGCGGCCACCTCCAGGGCCCGCTTGGCGTTCTCCTGGCCCTTGACCTCGGAAAAATCCACGTCATACGTGGGCCTCGGCAGGACCTCCGGCTTCTCCGCCGGGGCGATGGGCTGACGCCCGGACAGGTGGTCCAGGATCTCCATGACATGCCGCGCCGGGTAGACCGTGACGCCCCCGGCGAAGCTGGCCTCCTCGGCGTTCTGCGCCGGGACGAAGAGCTCCCGAACGCCGCTTCTGGCGGCGCGCATGGCCATGGAGAGCACGCCGGACACCGGCCTCAGCTCGCCGTTTAAGGAAAGCTCCCCGACGAACGCCCGCTCCGGCGATATGGGCTTGATGGCCTCGCTGGCGGAGAGGATGCTGAGAAAAATCGGCAGATCGTAGAGCGTCCCGGCCTTTTTCCTGTCCGCCGGGGCCAGATTCACCGTGACGCGGGAGGGCGGGAACCGGTGCCCGCAGCTTTTAATGGCGGCTTTCACCCGCTCCCGGGATTCCTTCACCGCCGCGTCCGGCAGGCCCACGATGTCAAAATTCGGCAGTCCCCCGGAGAGGGCGCACTCCACCGACACCTCGAACCCGTCGATCCCCGCGATCCCCAGCGACCGCACGTTCCGCACCATACCAAAACCCCTTTCGTGTAAATCAAACGCTCACTCCGATTTCCTGGCGCACAGCCAGTAGGGGAGGGCCACGAACAGCACGCCGCCGGTGACGTTCCCCAGCGTCACAAGGCCGATGTCCCGGACGTACTCCCAGAACATGGCGGACTTGTGGAGCACCGCCACGCCCAGGGAGGACATGTTGGCCACGGAGTGCTCAAAGCCGCAGATCATAAAGGTGAAGATGCACCAGAAGACCATGATGAGCTTGCCGGACTCGGACTTCATCTTGAACCCGCACCACACGGCAAGGCACACCAGAATGTTGCACAAAATGCCCCGGACGAACATCTGCCCGCCGGTGAGGGAGAGCTTGGCCGCGGCAAGCGAGGCGAAGGCGTCCGCCGTGGGGCCGGTGACGAGGCCCGTAAGGTCGTAGAGGAACACCCCCAGCCACGCCCCCGCGTAGTTGCCCAGCCAGCAGAAGAGCCACAGCTTCATGGCGTCCACCGCCGAGACCTTTCTGCCCAGCACGCCGGCGGCCATCACCATATTGTTCCCGGTGAAAAGCTCGCTCCCGGCCATGAGCACAAGGCTCAGCGCCGCGGCAAAGGAAAAGGCGGAGGCAAGCTTCGCCACGCCCCCCGCCCCGGCCAGAAGGCCGCTGACGGTGACGGAGACGAACCCCCCGAAGGCCACGTAGAGCCCGGCCAGAACGCTGGCGGCGAAGTACCCCACAAGGGAGCGGCGCATAAAGCCCAGCTTCTTCTCCGCCGCGCCGCAGACGGTATCAAAATCCTGTTTGAACACGGTATGACCCCTCGCTTTCCGTCCGGCTAGGTCCGCCCTAAAGGACGTACCCGCCAACAGAGGTATTATACACCATAATTTTCGCCGTGTCATTCTTTTTCTTCATTTTTGTTGTTGCTTTGTGCCGCGGTTTTTTGTATAATTACGGCAGATACGGGAGAAGACACGAGAGAGGAGATAGACCCATGAGCTTTTTCCGGTTTCTGTTGGCGCTTTTGATGTTCCTCCGGCTCATCCCCACGCCGGTGGCGGCGATCCCCCAGCGCCGGGTCACCATGTCTTTCGCCGGGGACTGCACCATATCCTCTTTCAACGGCAGCGCCCGGGAGGGGAGCCTCAACTGGTACGCCCTCCACTATCCGCCCACCTATTTCCTGGAGAAGGTGTACCCCATTTTTTCCGAGGACGACATCACGGTCGTCAACTGCGAGACGGTCCTCTCCGACCGGGACCTGCCGGAGCGGGAAAAGCCCCCCGGAGGGCCGCGCTTTTGGTTCACCGGCCCCGCCGCCAACGCCAAGATCTTCTCCAGCTCCTCGGTGGAGGTGGCCTGCTTTTCCAATAACCACATGTACGACTACGGCGAGGAGGGCGCGAAGGACACCGTCGCCGCCCTGGAGGCGGAAAACCTCCTGGTGGGCCGGGACGCCGTGCCCCTCTATGTGGAGCGCAACGGCCTCACCGTGGGCATCCTGGCCTGCGGCATCTGGGACCCCGGCGACGAAGCCCTTTTGTACGACGCCCTGGAGGAGATGAAGGAGAAATCCGACTTTCAGGTCATCTTCCCCCACGGCGGGCTTGAGAGCATCTATAAGCCCGAGGAGTGGCGGCGCACCGCCTTCCGGAACCTTGTGGACCGGGGCGCGGACCTCATCGTGGCCACCCACGCCCACCGCCTCCAGCCGGTGGAGTATTATAACGGCGGCACCATCGTCTACGGCATCGGCAACTTCTGCTTCGGCGGCAACAACGCCCCCGCCAACCGCACCTGCATCTACCAGTGTACCATCACCATGACGCCGGACGGCATCGAGTTTGAGGACAACATCATCCCCTGCTACGTCTACACCGGCCGCGTCAACAACTGGCAGCCCGCCCCCATCCCGGAGTCCGACCCCAACTACCAAAAGGTCCTGGACTTCATGGCCTGGAAGCGGGACACGCCCATGTAAAGCCTGTCGAAAAAGGCCTGCGGCCTTTTCCGACAAAGGGGAACGTGCGGGAAATTTCGCGGGAATTCTGCGGAATTCCCGCGAAATTTCCCTGCCGTTTTGCTCCGCGCACGGCCCCTTTGGGGCCGCACACTCCGCAAAACAAAAGGTATTTTTTCCGACGTACATGCCGCCGGAAAAAATGCTCGTTTGGAGTTTTTTATAAGATACCATATTTGCCCTGAGGTGATTTCGTGGGATTTTTCCGTTTTCTCCTGGCGCTGTTGATGTTCCTGCGGCTGCTTCCCGCGCCCGTGGCGGTGCTGCCGGACTACCGGGAGGTGACCGTCAGCTTCGTGGGCGACTGCATGATCGCCAGCTCCAAGGGGCAGGCAGGCCGGGGGAGCCTCAACTGGTACGCCCTCAACTATGAGCCCTCCTACTTCCTGGAGAAGGTCGCGCCGTACTTTGAAAGCGACGACATCACCGTGGTCAACTGCGAGACGGTCCTCACCGACCGGGAGCTTCCCGAACGCGTCAAATCCGGGACCCGGGCCTACTGGTACCGGGGCCCCGCCGCCAACGCCCGGATCTTCTCCGCCGCGTCCGTGGAGGTGGCGGGCATCGCCAACAACCACTCCATGGATTACGGGGAGGAGGGCCGCGCCGATACCGTGGCGGCGCTGAAAGCCCAGGGAATCGAAGTGGCGGAGGACAACGTCCCGGTCTATTACGAGGCCAAGGGCGTCACCGTGGGCATCCTGGCCTGCCAGCTGTGGTACCCCGGGGCCGAGCGCAGCTACTACGCCGCCCTCCGGGAGATGAACGACCGGGCCGACATCCAGATCATCTACGCCCACGGCGGCGGGGAGAACACATACGAGGTGGATGACTGGCGCGTCACCGCTTTCCATAACCTCATCGACCGGGGCGCGGACCTGTGCCTTTGCTCCCACGCCCACCGGCTCCAGCCCACGGAGCGCTACAAGGACGCCGCCATCGTCTACGGCCTGGGGAACTTCTGCTACGGCGGCCGGACAAACCCCGTGAACCGCACCGTCATCTACCGCGCCGATTTCCGCCTGGGCGCCAACGGGGGCCTGACGCTCACGGACGAGATCGTCCCCTGCTACGTCTACACCGGCCCCACCAACAACTGGCAGCCCGCCCCCATCGACCCGGCGGACGAAAACTACCAAAAGATCCTGGACTTCATGTCCGGCAAACTGGAGACCCCGGAATGACCCTATCCCTGGTCCCACGGGCGGGTTTAGAACCCGCCCCTACATTTTCCGATTTGCTTTCCATCCCCGCCGTACGGGCCGCATCTCCGCGCTAAGAGCCGCCGCTGCGCGGCGGTTGCGCTCGTGATGCGCGCCTGCGGGCGCAGGCCCACGGCGGCCCTTTTTTCGGGTTTCGGATTGCCCCCAATCCACGCCGTAGGGGCGGGTTCCAAACCCGCCCGTGCCACGTTACGGGACGGGATTGGTTCCGATAATCCGCGCCCGCCTCCGTTTCAGGGCCCCCTCCTCGTAGGAGGGGGGCAGGGGGGGAAGCGAAGGTGGAGGGCTCCGGGCGGTTCCGATAACACGCGCCCCCTCCCACCAGCCTCTTTTGTAACATGTCCTAAAAATGCTCTTGAAAAACGGAAATTTCTATTTACATTGGAGACTAAACGTGATAAAATTCACAATGTGTGGGTCGAGCATACCCGCACGGGCCTTTGTTTTTTAAAATTTGAATATAAGGAGAGAAGAACATGGCGAGAAAACTCAAGTCCATGGACGGCAACAACGCGGCCGCGTACGTGTCTTACGCGTTCACCGAGGTCGCGGGGATCTACCCCATCACGCCGTCCAGCCCCATGGCAGACTACGTCGATCAGTGGGCCGCCGCGGGTCAGAAGAACATTTTCGGGACTACCGTCAAGGTAGTGGAGATGCAGTCCGAGGCGGGCGCCTCGGGTACCGTCCACGGCTCTCTGGCCGCCGGCGCGCTGACCACTACATACACCGCCTCCCAGGGCCTTCTTCTGATGATCCCCAACATGTACAAGATCGCCGGTGAGCTCCTCCCCTGCGTCTTCCATGTGTCCGCCCGTACCGTAGCCAGCCACGCCCTCAACATCTTCGGCGACCACTCCGACGTCATGGCCTGCCGCCAGACCGGCTTTGCCATGCTGGCCGAGGGCTCCGTCCAGGAGGTCATGGATCTGGCCCCCGTGGCGCATCTGGCAGCCATCAAGGGCCGCGTCCCCTTCATCAACTTCTTCGACGGCTTCCGCACCTCCCACGAGATCCAGAAGATCGCCGTCTGGGATTACGACGACCTGAAGGAAATGGTGGACATGGACGCCGTGGAGGCGTTCCGCGCCCACGCGCTGAACCCCGAGCATCCCAACATGCGCGGCTCCCACGAGAACGGCGACATCTTCTTCCAGCACCGCGAGGCCTGCAACAAGTACTACGAGGCCCTGCCCGCCGTGGTCGAGGAGTACATGGACAAGATCAACCAGAAGCTCGGCACCGACTACAAGCTCTTCAACTACTACGGCGCGCCCGACGCCGACCGCGTCATCGTGGCCATGGGCTCCGTGTGCGACGTGACCGACGAGGTCATCGACTACATGAACGCCCACGGCGAGAAGGTGGGCATCATCAAGGTCCGCCTCTACCGGCCTTTCGCCGCCGACCGGTTCCTGGCCGCCATCCCCGCGACCTGCAAGAAGCTGGCGGTCCTGGACCGCACCAAGGAGCCCGGCTCCCTGGGCGAGCCCCTCTATCTGGACGTGGTCACCGCCCTTGCCGCCGCCGGCCGCAATGACATCAAGGTCGTGGGCGGGCGCTACGGCCTGGGGTCCAAGGACACGCCTCCCTCCAGCGTCTTCGCCGTCTATAAGGAGCTTACGAAGGACGAGCCCAAGCACCAGTTCACCATCGGCATCGTGGACGACGTCACGAACCTGAGCCTGCCCGAGGAGCCCGCCCCCAACACCGCGGCGGAGGGCACCATCGAGTGCAAGTTCTGGGGTCTCGGCGGCGACGGCACCGTGGGCGCCAACAAGAACTCCATCAAGATCATCGGCGACTACACCGACAAGTACGTTCAGGCGTACTTCCAGTACGACTCCAAGAAGACCGGCGGCGTCACCATCAGCCACCTGCGCTTCGGCGACAAGCCCATCAAGAGCCCCTACTACATCAACAAGGCCGACTTCGTGGCCTGCCACAACCCCAGCTACATCACCAAGCGCTATCCCATCGTCCGCGACGTGAAGCCCGGCGGCACGTTCCTCATCAACTGCCAGTGGACTCCCGAGGAGCTGAGCCACCATCTGGACGCCGCCTCCAAGCGCTACATCGCCAAGAACGGCATCCAGGTCTACACCATCAACGCCATTGACCTGGCTATCCAGGTCGGCATGGGCAAGCGCACCAACACCATCCTCCAGTCCGCGTTCTTCACCCTGGCGAAGGTCATGCCCCAGGAGGAGGCCATCCAGCACATGAAGGACGCCGCCACCAAGTCCTACTCCAAGAAGGGCATGGACATCGTGGCCAACAACCACAAGGCCATCGACGCCGGCGCTACCGCTTTCGTGAAGATCGACGTCCCCGCCGACTGGGCCAACGCCCAGGACGAGCCCGTGGCCAGCACACATGAGGGCCGCCCGGAGGTGGTCAAGCAGGTCGTGAACATCATGGAGCCCGTGGGCCGCATGGACGGCGACAGTCTCCCAGTCAGCGCTTTCATGGACCATGTGGACGGCCAGTTCGAGCAGGGCGCCGCCGCCTATGAGAAGCGCGGCGTGGCCGTCACCGTCCCCCACTGGGACGAGGGCAAGTGCATCCAGTGCAACAACTGCGCCTATGTCTGCCCCCACGCCACCATCCGTCCCTACGCCCTCACCGAGGACGAGGTCAAGGCCGCTCCCGCCACGCTCCGCGCCGTCCCCGTCAAGGCCGGAAAGGGCAAGGGCGTCTACCAGTACACCATGGCCGTCTCGCCGCTGGACTGCATGGGCTGCGGCGTCTGCATCGGCCAGTGCCCGACAGGCGCGCTCACCATGGTCCCGCAGGAGGGCGAGCTTCCCGAGCAGGAGACCTTCAACTACTGCGTGGCGAAGGTCGCCGACAAGCCCGACATGATGGACAACACCGTCAAGGGCAGCCAGTTCCGCAAGCCGCTCCTGGAGTTCTCCGGCTCCTGCGCCGGCTGCGCCGAGACCAGCTACGCCCGCCTTGTGACCCAGCTCTTCGGCGATCGGATGTACATCTCCAACGCCACCGGCTGCTCCTCCATCTGGGGCGGACCCGCCGCCACCTCCCCCTATACCGTCAACGCCGCCGGCCACGGCCCGGCCTGGTCCAACTCCCTCTTTGAGGACAACGCCGAGCACGGCCTGGGCATGTTCCTCGGCCAGAACGCCATCCGCACCCGCCTGGCCGCCAAGGTCAAGGAGCTTGTGGAGAGCGAAAACGCTCCCGAGGACGTGAAGACCTCCGGCGCCAAGTGGCTGGAGACTATGGACGACGGCGAGGCCAACAAGCCCGCCACCGACGCCCTGGTCGCCGCCCTCACCGCCTGCGGCTGTGACAAGGCCAAGGAGATCCTCAGCCAGAAGGAGTACCTCAGCAAGAAGTCCGTCTGGATCTTCGGCGGCGACGGCTGGGCCTACGACATCGGCTTCGGCGGCGTGGACCACGTCCTTGCCTCCGGCAACAACGTGAACATCTTCGTCTTCGACACCGAGGTCTATTCCAACACCGGCGGCCAGGCCTCCAAGGCCTCCAACATCGGCCAGGTGGCGCAGTTCGCCGCGGCCGGCAAGGAGATCAAGAAGAAGAGCCTCGCCGAGATCGCCATGTCCTACGGCTACATCTACGTGGCCCAGGTGGCCATGGGCGCCAACCCCAACCAGACCATCAAGGCCATCACCGAGGCCGAGGCCTACAACGGCCCGTCCCTCATCATCGGCTACGCCCCCTGCGAGATGCACTCCATCAAGGGCGGCATGGTCAACTGCCAGAAGGAGATGAAGAAGGCGGTCGAGTGCGGCTACTGGAACCTGTTCCGGTTCAACCCCGCCGCCGAGCCCGGCAAGAAGTTCGTCCTCGACTCCAAGGCCCCCGCCGGCGGCTATCAGGAGTTCCTGATGAACGAGGCCCGTTACAGCGCCCTGACCCGCTCCTTCCCGGAGCGCGCCAAGGACCTCTTCGCCAAGAACGAAAAGGCCGCCATGGAGCGCTGGGATCACCTCAATCGCCTGGTGGCGATGTATTCCCAGGAGTAATGCCTGACTTGCAAAGCGTATTATACCACAAAATAAGCAATTTGTCAAGTATTTTTTAGCAAAATAAAAGCAAAGGCGGGTTTTGGACCCGCCTTTGCTTTTTGCCCCTCCCTCCGGGAGGGGTGCCCGAGGGTCGCGACGGGCAGGGTGGGGGCGTCTATTTTACCGGCTTGCGTTATCCGCCGTAGGGGTCGCCGTCTCGGCGACCCGCCCCACGTCTATTGACACGTTCCATGCACCGCCGTACGGGCCGCATCTCCGCGCCAAGAGCCGCCGCTGCGCGGCGGTTGCGCTGTGATGCGCGCCTGCGGGCGCAGGCCCACGGCGGCCCTTGCCCCGGTTGACCGGCATTTCCCGTTTTATCGAAACCGTTCCCGTCCCGCAACGTGGCACGGGGGGACACATGGGTCCGCCCCTACGGGGAATGGGGAAAGTTGTCCCATTCAACCGACATCGGAGGTCATCGAAACGCGGGTCGCCGGGCTGCGCCCGTAGGCGCGTTTCGGAGGCCAACCGCCGCGAAGCGGCGGCTCTTAGGCCGGAGATGACGGCGACCCCTGCGGCGTTTATCGAAAACAATCCGAACCCTGTAACGCGGGCCGCCAAGAGTGGCGGCCCCTACGGCATGATTTGGGCGGATTTGTTTTATCGGAACCGTTCTGTTGTCCAACGCTCGCTTCCCCCCTGCCCCCCTCCTACGAGGAGGGGGCTCCGAGACGGAAACGGGTGCGAATTTTCGAAACCATTCCGACAACACACCTTGTAGGGGCCGCCACTCTTGGCGGCCCGCACGCAGCACATCCGGTTTCCCGAAAGCGTCAATTACGCCCCACGGGCTCGAATACCCCGCCGCCGCGGCGGCACCCCTTTTTCCGAAAAAGGGGTCGGGGGAATAAGGTTGCGGCGCTTCGCGCCGCCTTTATAAAAAATTGCGCCGCAAAGCGGCGCATCCTTTTTAAGCCCCCTCCTCGTAGGAGGGGGGCAGGGGGAAAGCGAGCGTTGGACATGAGAGCGGTCCCGATGACCCGCGTAAGCCAAAGCGCCTCCCTCCGGGAGGGGAGCAAGAAAGCGGGCCGAAGCCCGCTTTCTTGGTGTGTGTGGATTTACGCCTGCTGCTCTTTCATCTTGGCGAAGCACTCGCTGCAATAAACGGGCCGATCGGACTTGGGCTCGAAAGGAACCTTCGCCTCGCCGCCGCACATAGCGCAGGTGGCGGTGAAATACTCACGGGGGCCGCGGGCAGCGTTCTTGCGCGCGTCACGGCAGGCCTTGCAGCGCTGGGGCTCGTTCTGGAAGCCGCGCTCAGCGTAGAACTCCTGCTCACCGGCGGTAAAGACAAATTCCTTGCCGCACTCTTTGCATACCAGTGTCTTGTCTTCGTACATTTGTTGGACCTCACTTTTGACATTCTTGCCCGTAGGCATTGTATTTTGCGTCGGCTATGTGCCGGAAACGCCTGATTCATGGGGCCGTGTCAGCTTGCGCCTTATTCTCTGCACGGCGTTGTCAACGGATTTTTCGCTGGTGCCGACCTTTGCCGCTATGTCTCGGTAGGAAAGGCCGTCCAGAAAGTGCTCCAGCACCTCTCTCTCCATGCGGGAGAGCTTCCGGGCTGTCTCGGATCGGAGTTCATCCGTCAACTCTTTTGTAATAACCAGTTCTTCAGGATCTCGCAAATTGCTTACGGACATGATCTGTCTCTCGTCAAACTGTGGGGACTCGAATGAGATGGAATCGTTCAGCGGGCGATGCTTAAATCTTGAAGCGCTGCGGACGGCGGTCAAAAGGCGTGCGACGATACACCGTTCCGCGTAGGTTTTAAAGGAAACGTCCCGTCCGGGGTCAAAGTGCCGCACGGCGGAGAGCAAGCCGACCATCCCCTCCTGGATCAGGTCCTCGCTGTCGCCTCCGGCAAGGAAGTAGGGGCGCGCACAGGCGCGCACCAGGATCTGGTACCTCTCGATGAGCGCCTCCTCCGCCTGGACGTCGCCTTGCGCGGCGAGGCGCTGGAGGTCCTCATCTGTCCTCTTTGTGCTTTCTTCCATAACAATGCCATTTTTTCACTGTCAGATTAAACACATTATACGAATCAATGCAAATCTTGTCAAGCGAATTTGCTAAAAATTTTAAAAAAATCGTGAATTTTTTTGGTTTTTTACATATTGAACCCGATCTGGCCGCCCATGTCCGCCCCGTTGTCCACAAATTTCAGCCCCAGATGCTCATAAGCGCGGCGTGTGACGCACCGTCCCCGGGGGGTCCGGGTGAGGAAGCCCTGCTGCATCAAAAAGGGCTCGTACACGTCCTCGATGGTGACGGACTCCTCGTTGATGGTGGCGGCGATGGTGTCCAGGCCCACGGGGCCGCCGCCGTAATTTTCGATGATGCTCATGAGGAGCCGCCGGTCGATGGCGTCGAGGCCCGACTTGTCGATGTCCAGAAGCCGCAGGGCCTTGTCCGCCAGGTCCTTCGTGATCACGCCGTCGCCGTAGACCTCCGCGAAGTCCCGGACCCGGCGCAAAAGCCGGTTGGCGATGCGGGGCGTGCCCCGGGAGCGGGAGGCGATCTCCAGCGCCCCGTCGGGCTCGATCTCCACGTTCAGAATCTCGGCGGAGCGGCAGATGATCCGCCGCAGCTCCTCGGGCTTATAGAGCTCCAGCTTCAGGTCGATGCCGAACCTGTCCCGCAGCGGCGAGGACAGCTGCCCGGACCGGGTAGTGGCGCCCACCAGGGTGAAGTGCTTCAGGTCGATGCAGATGCTGCTGGCCGCCGGCCCCTGACCGATGATGATGTCGATCTGCCGGTCCTCCATGGCCGGGTACAGGATCTCCTCCACGGACCGGTTGAGCCGGTGGATCTCGTCGATGAAGAGGACGTCGTTCTCCTCCAGGTTCGTCAAGAGTGCCGCCAGGTCCCGGGGCTTCTCAATGGCGGGGCCGGAGGTCTTGCGCAGGGTGGAGCCCATCTCGTTGGCGATAATGGCCGCCAGCGTCGTCTTCCCCAGTCCCGGAGGGCCGTGGAGGATCACGTGGTCCAGGGGCTCGCCCCGCCTTTTGGCGCTCTCGATGAAGACGCCGAGGTTCTGCTTGGCCTTCTCCTGCCCGATGTACTCCCGCAGCGTCCTGGGCCGCAGGGACCCCTCCGCGTCGTCCTCGGGAATGTATTTGGTTGACATAATGTTATCCGTGCCGGAATCCAGGGTATCCTTTGAATAGTCGATCATCCCGCCGCCTCCTTTACTTCAACGAGCCCTTGAGGACGACCTTGACGGCCTCCTCTACGCTCATAGTTTCGATGTCCAGGCCGTGAAGGGCGGCGGTGATCTCCTGGGGGGTGTAGCCCAGGACCGTGAGGGCCCCGGTGATGTCCGTGAGCTTCTTCCCCGGCACGCCGGCGGGGACGGCGGCCGCTCCCTTGCCCGTGCCGGACAGAGTGGGCATGTCCTTGGCTATTTTGTCCCGGAGCTCCAGGATGATGCGTTGGGCGCCGCGCTTGCCCACGCCGGGGGCGGCGGTGAGCATCTTCTCGTTCTCCGTCACCACCGCCATGGCCAGGGACTCCGGCGTGCA
>CANROC010000034.1 GCA_947632175.1 uncultured Oscillospiraceae bacterium
ATCGGCCTGATGGCGGATGTGATCGCCGCGAACAGAAAACTTCTTCAGGATACTCAGTATCACGCCAGAAAGACAGAGTACGACGCGCTCTACAGACAGCAGAAAGTGGAGCGTGAAGCGATGCGGACATATCATGTGGTAACCGATGTCAGGTCAGGAGAAAAGGACGGACAGGCGGAAAGCGAAAGAGTAGAAGCCTGACAAATCTTGTCGGAGTTTTGGGATATAGCTGCCTTATATTAAGAGTTTTTATTTGACCGGGTGACACAAATGGAAAAGAAAAAAATCGTGCTGATTGGGCCGGTGTATCCGTACAAAGGCGGGATAGCGCACTATACGGGCTTGTTGTACAGAGCGCTGAAACAGTTGGGGGATGCCACCATGGTTTCCTATAAGTTTCAGTATCCGAAACTGCTCTATAAAAAGGAGCAAAAAGATTACAGCAATGACACTTTTAAAATAGAAGATACAAATTATTGGATACATACGGCAAATCCGTTTAACTGGATCCGGACAGCAAAAAAAATCAATCATCGAAAGCCTGATATGGTGATCATTCAATGGTGGCATCCGTATTTCGCTCCTTGCTACTGGGTATTGTGCAGACTGCTGAAAAGAACGAAAGTTCTATTCGTGTGTCATAACGTATTTCCCCATGAAAGGTTCCCGATGGATAGATTCCTGACAAAGGCGGTGTTAAGGCAGGGAAACTGTTATATTGTACAGTCCAAGACGGATGCACAGGATTTACAGTCAGTTATCAAAAATCCTGTGTTCAGACAAACTGTTCATCCTACCTACAATGCATTTAAACTGCAGGACCTTTCAAAGGAGCAGGCGCGGAGCCTTATAGCGATAGGGCAGAAACAAAAAGTATTGTTGTTTTTTGGATTTATAAGAGAGTACAAGGGATTATCCTATCTGCTTCAGGCGATGCCGGATGTCATACGGAAAGTAAAAGATGCCAGACTCTTGGTGGTAGGAGATTTTTCGGGGCCAGAGGAAAAAAATCGATATCTGGATATGGTACAGCAATATAAGTTGGCAGATGCTGTTAAAGTATATGACGGTTATGTTTCTGACAAAGAAGTGGAAAAGTTTTTTGCAGCCTGTGATTTGGTGGTTCTTCCATATATCAGTGCAACACAAAGTGGAATAGCCCAGATCGCTTACGGATTTGAAAAGCCGGTGATTGTGACTAACGTTGGCGGACTGCCGGATGTAGTAGATGACGGCAAGACGGGTTATGTAGTGGAAGCAGGCAGTCCGGCAGCATTAGCAGATGCGGTCATACGTTATTTTGCACAGAACAAAGAAGAAGAATTTACACAAAATGTTAAAAAGCAGGCATACCGTTTTTCTTGGGACAGGATGGCGGAAACGATAGGAGAGCTGCTGAATTGACAGGTTAATATAGCATTTACGGAAATATTTGACATAGATACAGACAGTAGCGCACTTTGACAATTTCATACTTTATATAGGGAACAAAAATCAGATGAACGGAATTTTTCGCGGAGAAGAACGAAAAACCACTTGCAGTTCATATACGCATCTGTTATATTGTTTCTATCGGCAGCGGTCTTGCTGCCGGGTATGGCGGAAGGAATAGAAGAGGGCCTAGCCGCGCTTGTGGGAACTTTGAAACCTATACTTCCTGATTTTGAGGCAGTATATGCTGCGGTTATCCGAAATAAAGTGTACGCTGAATACACTCGTGAGGAAGTTGAGAAGTACTATAGAAGCGTAGAATAAAAGCAGATGTTGATTGGCTGTTATTCAGCTGTGGATAATTAAATAAGGATTTGTAAAAATCCCGGTATAAAGTATGGAATTGACTAAAAAAGCGCGGCATAAAACATACTTTGTACCGGGTTTTTAATGGAGAGGAAAAAAGGAGAATATTGAAGAATGAATTTAATTTACTTTTTTACATGTATTTTATTTCCTCTAGTATTGCTGCATGGTGTTGTAAAAAGAAGAGAGATAGATAATGCAATCTTATCAAAAACCGATACGCAATATTTGAAAGGGATTGCGGCCAGTTTTGTCCTTTTGGCACATTCGTATATTTGGATGAATGGTGTGATAGGGGATGGATACATAGAAAGAACTATTTACTTTGTTATTAGTCAATTGGGTGGTATAGGTAACTTAATTTTTTTCTTTGTATCCGGATATGGAATATATGAAAGTTATGCAGACAAGATCCCCGATTATCATTTTTTATGGAAGCGAATCAAGAATGTATATTTTCCATATTTGGTAATTAAGGCTTTACTAGAAATTATAAAGTTTGCTTTGTTGGGAGAGTGGAAGTGGGAAATCAAGAGATTAGTATCGATTTTGTTAATAGAAGACTGGTTTATACGTGTTATACTGATCCAGTATATTATATTTTTTGTAATATGGAAATTTTTTAATATAAAAAATTGTTTCTATATGCTTTTTGCGGAAGGCGTTTTAACTTTTATATTTATCAGTGAAAAAAGACCGATTGGGTGGTTTAACGCCTTGTGGTTGTTTGGCTTTGGAATGATATGCAGTCAATATAAAAAAGACATAGGTATTTTTTTAAGACGGAATACTTGGTTAAAAGCTCTGATTGGTATGGGAATGTTTTTCCTGTTTGGCCTAGTTTTTGCTGTTAATAAAGGTGTTGGATGGGCCAATCCGTTTAAGATTTTTGGAGGCATAAGTTTATGCATGGCATTGTGCGGTATATTAAGCAAATTTGAATTTCGTTCCAAATCCATGCTGTATATTGGAAAACGATCTTTATATTTATATGTTATCCACGGAAACTTGTGGTCATTACTTAACGTAGAAAATACAGTATGTAAATTTTGGCTGGCACTTATTATATCAATAATTATTTCGGAATTTATTTACCGAATGATATTTAAAATAGAAAAAATGGTTTAAATAAAAAGAAAGGCAAAGTGAACTAAAATGAAATTTCTACATTATTTTGAAAGACCTTATAAATGCTGGTTACCAAGGAATATGAAGCGAAAGGTCACAAAGATAGATTCGATAGAAATTGATATTGTGAGTCATTGCAACCTTAATTGTAAAAGTTGTACACATTTTTCACCTATAGCTGAAAAATGGTTTATCGAAACAGAAAAATTCGAAAAAGATTTAGTGCGAACCAATCAGATCTTGCCGGATTCGGTGGTGGGAAAGATATTGATTTTGGGAGGAGAACCATTACTGCACCCGCAAATTAATAAAATTCTTGTTATTGCAAGAAACACATATAAGGAAACGCCGATTGCTATCATTACAAATGGTTTTTTGCTTCCGAATATGGATGAGACGTTCTGGGAAATATGTAAAAAACAAAAGATAGAAATTGAAATTACGAAATATCCTGTTAAATACGACTATGAAAAATTGGAACAAATAATCAAGCAAAGAAGAAAAGAACTGCACATTTCCTATAAGGGCAGAACTAAGATTTTGAAGAAAAAACAATATATGCTGCCGTTGGATTTGCATGGAACGCAAGATGCGTTGGATAGTTTCCGATATTGTTTTATGGGCGGGCATTGTATTAATCTATCAGAAGGACATCTATATACATGTTCGTATGCTGCCTTTATAAAACGTTTTAACTCGTTTTTTAATCAGAACATTCCTGTATGTGCAGAGGATGGCATAGATATATATCAGGATCAAAAAACAGATGAAATTATAAGAAAGCTAATGAGTCCGATTCCGCTTTGTCAATACTGCGCAGTGCAGAAACGGACTTATGGAAATAAATGGGAAACTTCTAAGAGAGATATTAGTGAATGGACATAAAGCATAAGCAATGTCTGTAATAATCACAAAATATTTAATATATGCAGTTAATAAATGGCACTTTGACAATTTCATACTTTATACCAGGAACCGTTACAGACATTGTTCCGTGTGAACTTCAAGATGGCTCCGCTATGTAAATTGCGGGTAGAATGTAAGGGGATTGTAAGTTTGTACCTTGAATTACTTGCAATTCCTATACGCATCTGTTATAGTGTTTCTATCGGCAGCGGTCTTGCTGCCGGATGTGGCGTAAGATATGAGTTTTCATATCCCGCCGTTTCGTAACAGGAATCGGGTTCGGAAGATGAGGCTTTCATCCGGAAAGATGCAGTGTCATCTTTATTCAAGAACAGACATCCCAACGAAAAGAACTAAAAACAGTATAACAGAGTGTGGGACAAGCCTTTTCTTTTCCCATGCGGAAAGAGAGGAAAGATTGGCAAAAAACACACGAAAAACCATTGTAAAAACCGCCGGATCATCCTATAATAAAGACGGACGGGGAATTGATGAAGGTACGATATTAAAGAAGTTTAAAGCACTGACCCTTGCGGACCGCTTCATCTTCTATAAGGTCATGCAGGATGCAGAGCTGTGTAAGCAGCTTCTGGAGATCATCCTGAACGTGGAGATTGAGCGCATTGAGTACCCGGAAGGCGAGAAGACCATCGAAGTTAAGAATGATGCCAAAGGCATCCGTCTGGACGTCTATGTGAAAGATGAAAAGTCTACCATATACAGCGTAGAAATGCAGGCGTCGCATGCAGTAAACCTGCCCCAGAGGAGCCGGTATTATCAGGACCTGATCGATGTAAATCGGTTGAGCAGAGGAGACGACTACAGGCTCCTCAATAAGAGCTTTGTGATTTTTATCTGCATGGAAGATATTTTCCATAAAGGCAGGCATATCTACACCTTTGAGAACAGATGCAGGGAAGACACGAAGCTTACGCTTGGAGACGGAACGGTAAAGATCTTCCTAAATCCCTATTCGGATATGGACGATGTTACGCCGGAGTTAAGAAATTTCCTTAACTATCTGGCGAAGGGTACAGCAACTGATGCATATACAGAAAGGTTGGTGGAAGCTGTGGAAACAGCGAAGAGAGACCCAAAACTGATGGTGGAATACATGTCATACTATGCGGAGCAGGCGGACCGCAGGGCAGAGCGTGAAGAAAGCCGGGAGAAAGGCATAGAAGAGGGACGAAAAGAAGGTCTGGCAAAAGGACATGAGGCGGGTCTTGCGGAAGGCATAGAAGAAGGTCTTGCTGCGCTCGTGGGTTCTTTGAAACCCCTGTTCTCTGATTTTGAGGCAGTATATGCTGCGGTTATTCGCAATAAAGTGTATTCCCAATGCACTCGGGAGGAAGTTGAGAAGTATTATTGAAGCGTATAATAAAAACGGACGTTGTCCAACGGCTGTTCAGTTGTGGACAATTAAATAAAGGTTTGTAAAAAATCCGGTATAAAGTATGGAATTGGCTAAAAGGCGCGGCATAAAACATACTTTGTACCGGGTTTTTGCATATGCAAAAATAAAGTTGCAAACAGGAAACGTAATCTTACCGAGGATTATGTAAAGAAGATGATGTGAGGAGATTATAAAAATGAGCAAAATACCTAAAATAATACACTATTGCTGGCTTAGTGGCGAGCCATATTCTGATTTAATACAAAAATGTATTCGCTCATGGAAAGATAAATTGCCTGATTATGAAATTAAACTTTGGAATACAGATAATTTTGATGTAAATATATGCAGATATACAAGAGAAGCATTTCAGGCAAAAAAATACCAATTTGTTAGTGATTATGTGCGCCTATATGCATTGTATCATGAAGGAGGTATTTATCTGGATTCTGACATTGAAGTGTTGCGCAAATTTGACGATTTGTTGGATGAAAAAGCGTTTACGGGATTTGATAGCAATCACGCTATAGCAGCATGGATTTTTGGAAGTGAAAAAGGTAATCCATTGTTCAAGGAGCTTTTGGAATACTATGATGACAAATCGTTTCTTCTTGCGGATGGAACTTATGATCTTACCCCGAACCCGGTGCCCATAACAAAAATTTGTAAGCAGCATGGATTGGTTCTGAACGGGAAAGAACAAAAGCTTGATTATATCAGCGTATATCCATTTGATTTCTTTGCTCCTTATGATCGGACTCATGAAAACCTTGACATTACGGAACGGACATATTGCATCCATTATCATAATTGGTCATGGATTCCGGAAGAAAAAAAGGAGTTAGCATATAAAAGAAGAGAGATCATTAAGAAGTACGGAAAATGCGCAGGATATTTGTATTATGGAATAGGTGTATTAAAAATAGAGGGATTCAGAAAGTTTTGGAAAGAATTTAAGTTTTTATTTGGAAAATAGAAAAGTGCAGTGTAAAAATGGATGCTTGTTACAAATAAATGTCTGCATGAGGAAGAAGTGGCGGAATGGAATATCTGTTAAGTTTTTATAAAATGAACATAAGATTTGCGTCACTCATATTCAAAAATGAGAGATTTGCACTACCAGTCATAGTCAATTTTGTGTTGGAAAACTAGCGGGCATCTAAGCTTATTCTCATGACAGATACATATTGAAACAGCGGTTAAATATATTAATTTGACCGACAATACGGATACTGTAGAAGGTAAAGAGTTATTATGTATAGATAATAAATTTAAACTAGTATAAAACTAAGATTATAGCAAGTATATTTTGAAACTGCGAATGAATTGGAAAACGAGAAGGATTTTGATAAGAATTATTGCAAATGTAGGAGAGCAGTTAATGAACGATTTAATGAGAATAGGGAAAAAAGTACGCAGAAATATACTTTTGGCGTGGGATGATTGGAAATTCAGGAAGAAAAGCCGAAAAGAAACATTTAGCCATATATATGCAAAAAAGCTTTGGGGGGGGGGCAGGAGAATCGTTTTATTCAGGAACAGGTTCGTATGAAGATTGTTATGTTGCCCCCTATTGTGAATTGATTCATGCGTTTATTTCTGAACATAACATTCACCGTATAGTTGATTTAGGATGTGGGGATTTCCAGGTGGCTTCCCAATGGATCACGGAGCATGTTCAGTATGAAGGAATTGATGTTGTTCCGGAACTAATAAATTACAATATTAAAAAATATGGAAAAGAAAATATACATTTTCAGTGTCTGGATATTGTAGAAGACAAGCTGCCTGATGGAGAGTTATGTTTGATCAGGCAGGTTTTGCAGCATTTGAGCAATTCGGAAATTTTGCAGATATTAAATAAAGTAAAAAAGTATAAGTATGTTATTGTTACGGAGCATATACGCCAAAAAGAATATGCACACAAATATAACGTTGATAAAGGACATGGGGCGCGTATTAGGACTCTCAGGCAGTCGGGTGTATACCTTGATGAAGCACCGTTTAATGTAAAAGTGGAGAAGCTGATGACACTTCCTTATGGCAGTAAGGATGAAAGACAGGAACTGGTTTCAGTGCTTATTAAAAATTGATGTATAGATGTTTATTATATATTGGAAATATTTTTTTTATTGTAAAACAAGTTGGAACAGGAGGTAAGGAGATGCCGGTAGTTGCTTTCGTAATATTACATTACATTGCTTTTGATGTAACAGTACGGTGTATAAACTCTATTCTTGATCAAATTTCTTATCCGAATTATAAGATAGTAGTTGTCGATAATGGTTCGCCTAATAACACAGGTGAAAAATTGAAATATTTATATAAAAACAATTTAAAAGTATGTATTGTTTGTTTGAAAGAAAATAAAGGGTTTTCTGGTGGAAATAATGTTGGATATATATATGCTAAGAAAGAACTTCTAGCTGATTATATTATTGTTCTTAATAATGATACGGAAATTATTCAAGCTGATTTTGTGATGAAAGCTATTCAGTGCTTTGAAGATACCTCATATTATGTATTAGGGCCGGATATTATCAACGCGGATGGAGAACATCAAAACCCAGCAAGAGAACATATCACAAGAAAAGAAGCAAAAAAAAGTATAGTTCGACAAAGATTAATAAAGAAATATTTATCATTACATAAAATGTTTCATATATCAGTTCCTAAAATGTATTTTTGGATAGTAAAAATGCGTAAAGAAGCAAAAAAAGCAAAAAAAGCAAAAAAAATAAGAACGGATTGTATACAGACCGATGTGTCATTACATGGATCATGTTTTGTATTTTCTCCTGTTTTTGTAGTGAGCAGTCCGTATGCATTTGAAGAATTGACATTTATGTATGGAGAGGAAGAACTGTTGCGATTAAGATGCAAGAAAAATGGTTGGAAAGTTTTATACAGTCCAGAGTTAAAAATCTTCCATAGTGAAGGTCAAAGCACAAAAACGGTACATGGTAACAGTGCGGCATTAGATTTATTCTATGCAGAGCATTTAATACGGGCCTATAACGCAATATTAAAATATATGGCGAATGAATGATTTTTAGATATTTAGAAAAATGTATTGTTTTTTTAAATATGAAAATAGTTTTAGAAAGTGAGAAAGTATGAGCGATACAAAATTAAAAATTCTTTTTATTTCTCACGAATCTTCAGTAGGGGGTTCTACGATGTCCCTGCTCAGCCTAGTACAAGGTATAAAACGATGTAATGAATACAATGATATAGAAGTAAGTATTCTGCTTCCATATAAAAGGCACAGCGGGGCAAAATCATTATTTTACAAAAACGATACTAATTGCAGACAAATGTGGTATCGACGGGATTGTAAAAAAATAGCAGAGAAATATTCTTTAAAGGATTGTATTTTTGATATATTAAACACTATTGCGACATTTAGGATTTATTTTTATATAAAACGAGAAGGTTATAATATTGTCTGTTCCAATTCGACGGCAGTAGATGTTGGAGCAAGGGCTGCCAAATTGGCGGGGATTCGACATGTGTATTATGTGAGAGAATTTATGGAATTGGATCATGCAATTGAATATCGCAATAAAGAACGCATGAAAAGATTACTTGAGAATTCTGCATGTGTGATATTTATTTCTAAAGCGATAGAGCAATATTATATGACAAAGTATCAACTGAAGTGCACGGCGCAATTCTATAATGGGTTTATTACGCAAGAATATTATGCAGAACATGAGATTTTAAATAGAAAAAAAATATTCTTGATACAAGTGGGCACTTTTCAAGATGGGAAAGGTACTATTAATACAATACAATTGTTACATCGCTTGAATGAAAGCGGCTTTACTGATTGGGAAATGGAATTTGTTGGTGAAGGTCGAAAAGATTATTTGAATGAAATGCAAAATCTTATTACAAAGTACCATTTGGAGCAAAAAATTACTGTCAATGGATTTTGCACTAATATAAAAGAAAAACTACTGAAAAAGGATATTTTAATTATGAATTCTAAAGCCGAAGGTTTTGGAAGAGTTACAGTGGAAGGAATGTTGACAGGTTGTTTGGTTCTCGGTAAGAATTCGGGTGGCACAAAAGAAATTATAACAGATAAAGTGAATGGGGTGTTGTTTGAAAGCGAAAAAGATTTTGTTGACGCGATAGAAAAGGTCAATGATGACCGTGATACATATAGAAGGATAGCTAAATCAGGACAAAAATACGCAGCAAAACAATTTGATTATATAAATACAGCGCAGAATTTTATGAAGGTTCTACATGAGCAATTTATATAAAATATTCGGGAGGAAAAATGCAATGCAGTTGAGAAGACTTAAAAGAAATATGGTTCATGTAATTAAAAGGATTTTAGCTTTTATGCCGATGCTTCCAAAAAAATATTACTGTACGGTATGCGGAAGTAATGTCACCTTTTTTTTGCCGTATGGCGTAAAAACAGAAGTGTTTGCAGAAAAAGAAATTATTGGTGGCGGCTATCGCAAAAATGTTCGCTGCCCAATATGTGGTGCGAATGATCGTATGAGGTTTTTGGATTATATTTTATGTAAAAAGACGGACATATATTCTAATCCGAAGAATCGTATTCTTCATTTTGCGCCAGAAAAATGTATAGAAACAAAGATAAGAAATGTGCAAAACAGGGGGGGGGCAGATTCAGGATATATTACTGGAGATATCAATTCGAATGCAGCAGAAAAAATTGTGGATGTGACGAACATATGCTTTTCGGATCATATCTTTGATTATGTTATTATCAATCATGTATTGGAGCATATTTTAGATGAGAAGAGAGCAATGCAGGAAATAAAACGGGTTTTAAAAACAAATGGGAAATGCATTTTTTCTATGCCGATTTGTGAGAATGAAGATACCTATGAGTCCGAGACAGTGATTACTGAAGAAGACCGTTTAAAAAAATATGGACAGAAAGATCATGTGAGATTATATGGCAGAGATGTAAAGGTGCATATGGAACAATATGGTTATCATATCAAAGAATACAAATCAGATGAATTGCTGACAGAAAACGAAATAAAGAATATGCGAGTCATTAAGGGAGATAGAATTTTTGTGGCGGAAAGTATGGGGAATTGAGATGAGAAAAAAACATAATATTATTAATGAAATTAAAAAAAAGAATATACAACACTGATGACGGGGGGGGGTGCGCAAAATATTGGAATGGTCGATATAAAGCAGGTGGAAATTCTGGTATCGGATCTTATGGTAGACTGGCGGAATTTAAAGCAGAAATAATTAATAATTTTGTAGCTGATTATGAAATTCATACGGTTATTGAATGGGGATGTGGAGACGGGAACCAGTTATCCCTTGCACAGTATCCGCAATATATTGGATTTGACGTGAGCTTGAAATCTGTTAAAATGTGCAAAAAAAAAATTTAGAAAAGATAAAACCAAAAAATTTATTTGGAGCGGTGAAAAAGATTTTATCAATAAAGAAGAGCAGGCTGATTTAACTTTATCTTTGGATGTAATATATCACTTGGTAGAAGATGATGTTTTTGACAAGTATATGCGAGATCTTTTTTCTTCGTCTAATAGGTATATTATTATATATTCTTGCAATTTCGATAAAAATCACGCTCGACATGTACGCTGCAGAGAATTTAGCAATTGGGTTGATCAGAATTTAAGAAATGAAGTGAAACTCTTGAAGGTAATAAAGAATAGATATCCTTATGATGAAAATGATTTGAATAATACATCATGGTCTGGTTTTTATGTCTATGAAAAGATTTAAATTGAAAGAGAAGAATATGAACAAAATTAAATATAACAGAATGGTACGATATCTTAAATACATGGTTAATGCTGTGTCACCGTATGGATATGGTTTGAATACAAGTGAACAGAGAAGGAAAAAAATAATTGTTTCTTTTACTAGCTATCCGGATCGTTTCCGATTTATTCCAGCAGTGTTCAAGTCTATATGCCGACAGAGTATGAAACCAGATAAAGTTATTCTTTATCTTTGCCGCAGTGAATGTGATGACTATTTGCCCGATTCGATAACAAATCTTATACAATATGGACTTAAAATTGTAATGGTTAAAGAAAACTTTAAGCCACACAATAAATATTTTTATAGTATGCAGGAATATCCGAATGATATCATTATTACTATTGATGATGATATATTATATCCACGCAACATGATTAAAGAATTGTATGCCTCTTATATAAAATATCCTAATTGCATCTCGGCGTCAAGAGTGCATTTGATTAAAAAGGACAGTAATGGGAAAATACGAGGATACAAAGAATGGGATTGGGAATATAGGGAATGTTATGTGCCATCACATATGTTGATTGCGACAGGCGTAGGTGGAGTTTTGTATCCACCATATTCATTACCAACGGAAACTTTTAATAAAGAGTGCATATCTACACTATGCCTAAAGGCAGATGATATATGGCTGAAATTTATGGCTGTTATGAATGACATGCGAGTGGTATATGTCCCGAAAGCAAATCCGTGGATTTGTAGCATAAGAAGAGCTCAGAAAAATGGACTATATAAAACAAATGTACTTGCAAGAGAAAATGATATTTGTATAAATAATGTAATGAAATATTATGGAATTTCTAGTGATGCAATAACAGAGGATGATTTACTTTATGAAAAAAGTTAAAATAATAATGAATAACAATAAAATAATGGATATGTGTTCATGCGGTATCGGATGTTGTCTGCTCTTTTTTACTATTATAATTAATATTGATAGGTTAAAGGTACTTACAGTTACGCCAGATGAATTTGGCTATTGGTCTGCTGGAGCGTGGTTTAGAGGGTATGATTGGCACTCGGCGGTTGGATTAAATTCCTATTATCAATTTGGATATGGTTTAGTTTTGGCTATTCTTATGTTTCTATTTGATGGAATTTATTTGTATAAAGCTGCTGTAGTTGTGAATGCTTTATTTCTATGTATCACTTTCTTACTGCTCAGAAAAATAGGACTTATTATATATAAGAAGAGTAGAGGAGTGAATACAATTATTGCGCTTATGGTTAGCTTTTATGCGGCTAATGTTGCTTATGCCCAGACTAGCACAAGTGAAATATTGTTGCAGCTATTGTATATTATGTTGCTTTTCCTAATAGTTAAAGCTGCTGAAAACAATTTTGGTGTATCATATATGATGGCTTGTTTTTTCCTATTATTAGCAATGTTTTCCGTGCATATGCGCAGTTTAGGCATTGTTATGGTTGCGGGAATGATAATGATAAGAAGACTTTGGTTAAAAAGTAAGCGAGAAACGATCGGGTTAGGGATATTGTTTTTGCTTGGGTTTTTGGTAATGAATGTGCTGAAGGGACTTTTTATGGATGAGATGTACATAGCGAGTGATAGGATTTCTATTAATGACTATTCGGGACAGGTTGCTAAACTAAAGGGTATGCTGAGTTTCAGTGGAATCCGAGAAGTAGTTATAACGATGGCAGGGCATTTATGGTACCTTGGTACATCTTCATGTTTAATGGTTTGGATTGCTTTATGGCAGGGAGTAAAAAGCCTAAAAGAGTTTGTTCGGGGGAACAGAAGCCGATATGTATTATATGAATGCTTTATTTTGGTTAATTTTTTGTCAGCATATATGGTGAGCGTTATAGTATGTAAAGGCGGAGAAAGGATCGATACACTTATATATGGGCGCTATGTAGAATATACGATATTACCATTATTGATATCGGCTGTCTATGCACTGATTGAAAAAAGAATAAGGTGTTGGGAAGTAAGCTGCATATTTTTTGCTTATTTCATATGTAGTTTGTTGATTAATATTATATATTTGAATAGTGATTATGATTCTATTGTGTATACAACAATTACAGGAATTTGTAAATTTATTTATCGAAATAAGAAAGATTTTGTGTATCCATCATGCATTTGGATGGCTTTAGTGGGGTGTATAGGGATTGCTTTCATTTTCTGTAAGAGGAGAACCCTGATGATGATTTCCTTTTCGCTTTTTGCATATATGTGGTGGCTGAATGGAAATGCATTTATACAGAATGTGTGTATTAAAGATTGGACGGATAAGGTAGAGGTGCCTCTGATATATGAAACACTAGAAAAATCTGAAAAACTTCCCATATATTATGTATATAGTTCAGAAGATACTTTGTCTGTTAAAAATAGGATTTTTTTGTTACAGGTAATGCTAGAAGAAAACAGTATAAAATGCATAGAATATGATGAGTTCGTTCCTAAAGACAATTGCTATATTGTAGTGAATACGTTGTCCCAAATTGCGTCAGTGGTAGACTTTAATTATGTTAAAGTCGAAGAAGGATATCCGTTGGCTTTGTATAAATTATCTTTGTAAATTTTGTATGACTACATAATAATCATTAGCGATAGCATATTGAAAAGAGTTGTCATGATATTTCTTGACAGATTAGTAGCATATAAAATGAATAATTTGTACTAAGTAAAAAAGTAAAAAGGAAATAAAATAAATAAGATAAATGAAAAACTTGTTAATTGTTGTAAATAAATTGTATATTAAATTACTATATTCATTTATAGGTATATTCTCTAAAAATGCGGACGAGAGAATATTGCATTATATAAGTAAGGCAGTAAGTACGAAGGATTCATATGTTGCTTTTCAAATAAAGCCGAGAGCCTCTGTGAATATCCCGCTTGTGGAGGGACTGAATAGACCGCATAGTCTAGCTATCGTGTTACAAGGTCCCATATGTACAAAGGATAATATGACATTGGATACGATACTATTTTATCAAAAGGTATATCCCTATGCAGTTATCATAATATCAACATGGGAAGATGAACCGGTAGAACAATTTGAAGGAATAAAAAATATTGTGATTATTAAAAACAAAAAGCCATTAAATAGTGGTATTTTTAATGTAAATTTACAACTGGTAAGTTCTCTTGCCGGCGTTAAAAAGGCAGAAGAATTAGGCTGTCTATTTTCGGTAAAAACAAGGACGGATCAGCGTATGTGCAAACCATATATCTTTGATTCGATGATTGCTGCATTAAATGTTTTTCCCTCTGAACATAGTTGCCAAAGAGGGCGTTTAGTTGTTTTGGGAAAACCCAGAGGTGGTATGTTTATGACGAGTTTTGCGAGTGATTTTATGTATTGTGGTTATACAGAAGATTTAATAAAATTGTTATCGGTAAAATTGGATGGTCGAAAGGAAGGTGCAAATTTTAGAGAAATAAACTTGTCCATGTCTAGACGTTGGAATGCAGAACGAATGTTTTCACCTGAAATATATATTTTTAAACATTATTGTAATGATGTTTTACATTGCCCATGTGAAGATACCGTTGAATCTTTTTGGAATATAGTTAAAGATTATTTTATTTTTTTTGGATTAAAAGATGTTGATTTAATGTGGGATAAATATGAAAAATTACATGATTTAAATAATATTACTGGAGCATATTTCGGACACTCTGATTCAGCAGACCGAGTAGATACGCTTAATTTTGACTTTTTCAATTGGCTTAATCTTTATTTTGGCAATATTGTATATGATGAAAGATTTGAAAAATATACTGATGTGGCTTTGGTGGGTGAAATGTATGATAAAAAGAATTTTAAAAATGGATTATAACCTATCTATACCTTTGAAAGCGGCACTGTGGTTTACTTTATGTCGTTTTTTGCAAAAGGCAATTGGTATTCTAACGACGCCTTTTATAACGCGCTTGCTATCTACTGATGAATACGGCAGAATTAGTACATTTGCATCATGGGAAAGTATTTTTATGGTCATAGTAACTTTTTCGTCGGGGCATGTTGTGATGAATCTTTGTGTTAAATATGAAAAAAGAGATATGTTGCTTGCGAGCTTGACAGGGTATAATTTGGTTTTATCTTTTATATGGGGAATTGTTAGTTTACTGACGGTTGGGCATTTAAAAGAAATCACAGGTATGTCTAATGTGTTTTTAGCGGCACTATATTTATCGTGCGTATTTCAAAATATTATTAATTGTTGGGTTCTGTGCAAGCAGTATGAATATCATTATATAATAGTAGTCATTCAAACACTTTTATATACGGTAGGATCGGGATTTGGTGGATTGCTTGGGGTTGCCTGCGTTTCTAGGTCGGCAGAAGCATATATAATTCCGAGAGTTATGTCTTCCGTTTTGATAGGATTAATTGTTACAATATGCATTTTTAAAAAAAATCGTTCTTTTTATAATTCAGAGATATGGAAATATACATTTGGGTTTTGCGTACCGCTGTTACCTCATTACCTTTCCGAGATAATTTTAATGGGAGTAGACAAAATTATGATTGACAAAATGTGTGGTTCGGCCGATGTTGCGGTTTATAGTATTGCATATTCTGTTGGCTCGCTTGTTTCTATGGTTACAATGGCTATAAATTCAGCCTTTATTCCCTATCAGTACCAAAAGATAAAAGACAAAAAGCTAAAAATACTTGCCCAAAATACAAATTACATCATTGGCTTTGTTGCAGTTATCTTATGTAGTATTATGCTTTTTGGAAGGGAAATTGTGTTTATAGTTGGGGGCAGAAAATATATGGAAAGCGTTTCGCTTATTGTCCCTATTGGTTTGGGCGCATTTTTTAATTATGTTTTTCAATTATTTGCACGGATACAGGAATATTTTGAACAGAAATATACTATTGTTATTGCGTCTGTTAGCTGTGCCGCCTTAAATATATTACTTAACTATATTTTTATAAATCTGTGTGGCTACAAAGCGGCAGCGTATACGACATTTATTTGCTATTTTGTTTTTTGCTTTTTGCATTATATGTTTTCCAGAAAGGTATGTAAGAAATATATTGGGCATGAAATCTATGATATCAAGAAGTTAGTTATTATTTCAGGAGTTTTTGTGTCAATGTCAATCTTGATTCAAATAATAGATGATTTATACATCTTAAAGTATGCGGTGGTTTTAGTAATGATTTGGGGCGGTATTCAATATAGAGAAAAAATATTTCAATTTGTTAAAGCGATACAAGGAAAGGAATAAATCATATGCATATTTTAGCCCATCGTGGATATTGGAATGAAAATATTTTATGGAATTCGCCAAAAGCACTTAAAACTGCACTAGAAAGAGGTTTCGGCTTTGAATCAGATATTCGTGATTACATAGGACATGTAGTGATTTCACATGATATTGCAAATGAGTCGTGTCAAAATGCTCAGGAAGTTTTTAAATTACTTTCTGAATATGGGGATAGGTTTTGTTTCGCAATAAACATTAAAGCAGATGGACTAAAGGAATACATCAAACATTATATTGAAAAATATAACATTAGAAATTATTTCTGTTTTGATATGTCTGTTCCTCAAATGGTTGAATATGAAAAAGAAAAATTGAGATTTTTTACGCGCCAAAGTGAGTATGAGGTCATACCGGTAATGTATGAGCAGGCAGCAGGTGTGTGGATAGATGGCTTCGAGGGAGTTGAATGGATTACAGACGAACTTCTGAAGCAGCATATTTCTTGTGGTAAGGAAGTGTGTCTCGTTTCACCTGATTTGCATGGTAAAACAGATTATGAGTTGTTTTGGCACAGTATCAGAAGTTGGGAACTTGATTTTTCAAAAGTTTTTTTATGTACTGACTATCCCGAAAAAGCGAAAGATTATTTTAATATTTTGATGTGAAGATACAATACAAATGAAACGGAGAAAGCGGGGAATGAAATGATTAAAGCGATTCTTTTTGATATGGACGGTGTACTTATTGATGCTAAGGATTGGCACTATGAGGCATTAAATAAGGCACTCAAATTATTTGGAATAGAAATCAGCAAATATGATCACTTAAATACTTTTGACGGGCTCCCCACGGCAGTTAAATTAAAAATGATCAGTAAACGTTATTATTTGCCAGAGCAGCTGCATGATTTTGTCAATCAAATGAAGCAACAATATACAATACAGATTATACATGAAAAATGTCATCCAGTGTTTCATCATGAATACGCGCTTTCTAAGCTGCATCAGGAGGGTTACAAAATAGCAGTTTGTTCTAACTCTATACGGTCAACGGTAGAATTGATGATGAGTAAAGCTGGATTGCTCGATTGGATTGATTTGATTATTTCCAATGAAGATGTTAAAAATGCCAAGCCGGATCCTGAAATGTATCAAACTGCTATCACAAAATTTGATTTAAAACCGACGGAATGTATAGTTGTTGAAGACAATCCAAATGGTATTGAAGCCGGTCGAGCAAGCGGTGCAGCGGTATTGGAAGTTGCAACAACATATGATGTTAATTACGATAATATTAAAAAATTTATATATAAAATTAGCGGAGGGTTCAATGATTAACATTCTTATTCCCGCGTTGGGATCATCTTTTTTTGAAAATAGTTTTTTTCCAAAGCCTTTGATAGAAATAAAAGGGAAAACGATGCTTGAAACAATTATAGATAACTATGCGGAGATAGATTCTAAAACTTATATTTTTGTTTTTGATAAAAAGAATTGTGATGAATTCCACATAGATGCTTCTGCCCAAATCTTAGCGCCTTCAAGCATTGTAATACCGTTACAAAACCAGACAGCAGGAGCTCTTTGCACGTGCCTGATTGCTGTTGATTATATTAATAATGATTTTCCGCTTATAATTGCCAATTGTGACCAAACGATAGACGTTGATTATGGCAAAGTATTAACATATTTTGAAACTCAGGAAGTTGATGCCGGAGTTATTACTTTTCCGAGCATACATCCTCGTTGGAGTTATGCGGTCAAACAAGAGAAAGAAGTTATTGAAGTCGCGGAAAAACGTCCAATATCACAAAACGCCATTGCTGGGTTTTATTATTATAAAAAAGGATTGGACTTTGTAAATGCGGCAAAATCAGCGCTTATAAAAAATAACTGTATGGATGGGCGGTTTTATATTTCTTCTTCAATAAATGAAATGATATTGTTAGGCAAGAAAGTTGGTTATTATGATATAGCAAAGGAACAATATCATTCTTTTTATTCACCTGAAAAGATAAAAGAATATGAAGAAAGGATGAGCGTATGAAAACTGCACAAATTAAAGATATGACAAAAGGTTGGTTTGTAGGGAATTTTGAGCCAAGTCTTTATAAAACCAATAATGTGGAGGTCGCTGTAAAATCTTATGAGGCGGGTACATATGAAAAAAAGCATTATCACAAGATAGCAACAGAAATTACAGTTGTTCTCAAAGGAAAGATAGTTATGAACAATATACAGTATACAGAAGGGGATATTATAATAATGGAACCCGGAGAAACGACAGATTTTCTTGCTTTAACAGACGCTGAAAATGTTGTGGTTAAGTTGCCGGGAGCCAATAATGATAAATATGAAATATAAAGGAGTTTTTTTATGCTTAATATAGTGATTCCTATGGCTGGACGTGGAAGTAGGTTTGCACAAGCGGGGTATATGCTTCCTAAGCCGCTTATTAATGTGAATGGTGTACCTATGATAGAATGCGTCACAAAAAATTTAACGCCGAAATGTGAGCATCGATTTATCTACATATGCCAAAAAGAGCATCTTGAAAAGTATAATCTGGCAGAACGGCTCAAAAAAATAGCACCTAATTGTATTGTGATAACAATCGGATATATAACTGCTGGTGCTGCATGCACGGTTTTATTAGCTGAAAGATATATTAATAATGATGATCCGCTTATGATAGCCAATAGTGATCAGTATGTTGATATTTGCATAGATGATTATCTTGATGCTATAAAAGGTAATGATGGACTTATTATGACAATGCCGGCCGATGATCCCAAGTGGAGTTTTGTGAAATATGACAGAGATGGATATGTCACATTGGTAAGAGAAAAAGAAGTAATTTCTAATGAAGCAACTGTCGGAATATATAATTATAAGAAGGGATCAGATTTTGTGAAATATGCAAAGCAAATGGTAGAAAAAGATGTACGAGTCAATGGTGAGTTTTATGTAGCCCCTGTATACAATGAAATGATTGCGGATAGAAAAAAGATTGTTTTTTCAAATATTGGTGAGAAGATGCATGGGATTGGTACACCAGAGGATCTTGAATTGTTTCTAAAATGGAAATTAGTTTTATAGGGAAAATAAAAAAATTTTGCTAATAGAGGAGAGAAAATGCATCAAAGCAGTAGACAGGTGGAATATGACATAGCTAAGGGGATAGCAATTTCAGCAGTAGTCATGGGTCATAATGGTGGAATATTGCCAGGGTCTAGTTTTATTAGTCCATATTTTATGGCACTGTTCTTTATAATAGCGGGTATTTTCTACAAAGATAATAGTGTTGCCAGAGCATTCAAATTAGGAAGTGTATATTGCCAATATACGTTATTTCTCTTTTGTATTTCTTTGATAACGCAAAGAAAGCAATGGATACATAATTTGTTTGGGGCTTTTTATGGACGGTACTGTTTTTATCCTTATTATGATAAACCGAATATTTTGCTTATGACGATGGAAAATGAGCAACTGTGGTTTTTGTTAGCATTGTTGTGGGCAACTTTGTTGTTCGGTATTGTGTTACCAAGGCTTGATACGGTAAAGAAAAAAGTAATAACAGTGATTATATTAACCATCATAAGTTGGGGATTTACTTACTTACCGATTTTACTTCCGTGGAGTCTTGATACTGTTAGTGCTTTCACTATTTTTATGTTAGTGGGGTATTGGATGAAACAATATTCGGTTTTCGCAATGTTTTATCATTGCAAATATAAATATATAATATTTGTAGTATTGCTTATGGTATATTGGAGTTTGCATAGGAAGAATATAGGAATTCTAATAGCACAGCGCGAATATGGTTGGACCATAGGGGGGGGGCATAATGGGTTGCCCAATGTAATTATGTATATTTTGATTGGAATCATAGGTTCCTTTCTATGCATTGTAGTTTGTAACGTAGTTAAAAATATTTTTATTGGAAAATTATTTGCCGTGATTGGATGTCATACCATACCAATTTTAGGACTTCATGAAATTTTTTATAGAATTGTTTCAGATGTAGTTCCTATTCCAAAGCAATCCGATTATTTGAAATATTGGGCGATAGTGTATTTGATTAATACGGTAATTATAACTGTATGTGTAGTGGGAGATATATTTGCACAAAAGTTTTTTACTAAAATGCGAATTAGAATAAATCAAAAATGAGAGTTTCCCGATAGTTACTATCTAAAGTAAAATAGAAATATATATCAAAAGCATAGTTACGTTTCAACTGATTTAGAGTAAGTAATATAGATCGTTAAGGATATCAATTAGAGAGATAGCGGTATGGGCCGGTAAAAAAGTGAAAGTCCAAATGATTGAAATATACAATATCTATAAGATTTTTGGCGCTTTTTTGACATGTTTTTTGTTTAATATAATATTCTAATTTTGTAAACTGCACTTTGATAATTTCATACTTTATATCAGAAGCAGACAAGGCATCTACTTTACGTCAGTGTCAGCCATCGGTGTCAGACTCGGATCAGTGCCAGTACAAAATGCTTGCCGTTTTTCTGCGCATCTGTTATAGTGTTTCTGTCGGCAGCGTTCTTGTTGCCGGAAATCTTTTGGCACATGGATCGCTCTCATTTTCGAGAGTAGACATCCCAACGAAAGAAACAGATAACACATAGCAGAGCGTGGGACAAGTCCTTTCTTTTCCCATGCGGAAAGAGAGGAAAGATTGGCGAAAAACAAACGAAAAAGCATTGCAAAAACTCCTGAGACGCCATATAATAGGGGCAGACAGGCTGGCGAAGAAAATGCGGCACTGAAGGCTTTCAAGAAACTGACGCTGGCGGATCGCTTCATCTTCTATAAGGTGATGCAGGATAGGGAACTGTGCAAGCGGCTTCTGGAAATCATCTTGGATGTGGAGATCGAGCGTATTGAGTATCTGGAAGGCGAGAAGACCATCGAGGTGAAGAAGGACGCCAAGGGCGTCCGGTTGGATATCTATGTGAAGGATGAGGAAGCAACTGTCTATAACGTGGAGATGCAGGCGGTACACGCGGCGGATCTGCCGCAGAGGAGCAGATACTACCAGAATTTGATTGACGTGAACCTTTTGAGCAGGGGAGCGGACTACCGCGGACTGAACAAGAGCTTTGTGATTTTCATCTGCATGGAAGACATCTTCCATAAGGGCAGGCACCTTTATACCTTTGAAAACCGATGCAGAGAGGATACGGAGCTTACGCTTGGCGACGGGGCGGTGAAGATTTTTCTGAATCCTTATTCGGAGATGGACGACGTCACGCCGGAACTTGGGAATTTCCTGAAGTATTTGGCGGAAGGGAAAGCGAAGGACGCGTATACGAGAAAGTTGGTGAAAGCAGTGGAAACAGCGAAGAATGACCCGAAGCTGATGGTGGAATATATGTCGTACTACGCGGATCAGGCTGATCACAGGGTGGCACTGGAGGAAAGCCGTGCGGAAGGACGAGAAGAAGGTTTCATCTGCGGAATCGTGAAAACGGTAAAAGAAATGCAGGGTACTGTAGAGATGGCAGCAGAGCAGTTGTCTGTCCAGTGTGGTATGAGCGAGGATGAGGCACTGGCCACGACGCGGAGATACTGGCAGAGCTGATAGATCGATCCGCAAACGGACATCAATACGATATGAAATCAGAACTCCTGATATAAAGTGTGAAAGTGACGGCTTTATATCAGGAGTTTTATCTTGTTATTACTTTTAAATGCGCCTTGTTGCAAAAATAGATTTAATCACATGGTAAATACTGTGTGTTTAGATATAGCTGTGGAGAAAAAACACAGCGTAGTACTTTGACAATTTCATACTTTATATCAGGAACAGTTACAGATCTTGACTTGTGCGATCTTCAAGCCAGACCTGCTATGTATAATTGTAGACGTAAAACCGCTTGCAATTCATATGCGCATCTGTTATAGTGTTTCTGTCGGCAGCGGTCTTGCTGCCGGGTATGGCGGAAGGATAAGATGTTTATCCATCCCGCCGTGTCGTAATAGGAATCGAGTTCAGAAGATATGACTTTCATCTGAGAAGATGCGGTGTCATCTTCATTCAAGAACAGACATCCCAACGAAAAGAACAGACAACACATAGCAGAGCGTGGGACAAGCCTTTTCTTTTCCCATGCGGAAAGAGAGGTGCAAGTGGCACAGCAGACAAACCAAACCAGAAACGTAAGAAACAGACAGGGCGCCAAAGGGGATCCTGATGTGCAGAATACCAGACTGCGGGACAGTTCTGCAAAGCTCATCTTTGAGGATCCCATCCTCTGCGCACAGTTCCTGCGGGGTTATGTGGATATCCCG
>CANROC010000035.1 GCA_947632175.1 uncultured Oscillospiraceae bacterium
CTTTATCATTATACAAGCTTGGAAACTCTGGCGTTGATTCTTGAGAACAGGACGCTCTGCCTAAACAACTTGGCGTACGTTGATGATTTGGATGAAGTTAAAACCTCGGACATGGGACTTTTCGGAAGGTTCTTCAATGTCAGTTGCTGGACCTCGGACGGGAACGAATCTATTCCCCTTTGGAAAATGTACACACCTGATATGCACGGGGTGAGGATCAAGCTGCCTCCGTTCCCGTTTAAAAAGTTCTTTTATCATAAAGGGGAATATTTATTCTCTGAAGATGTTGAGACGTACATAAACGAAGAAAAGGTTTATAATGACAACAAAGCGAGTATTGTAGCTGAACAACCGCAGTTGATACAGGTAGAATATACAGATGACCCATCCTTGCTCTTTCCTAAAATTAAAACCGTTTCTAAAACATGCAATCCAAAAACCGGACAACCAATGACCTCAATAAACATTTCTTTTTCACCAATCGGAAAATATAAAGGAACAGCATGGGCGTTTCAAAAAGAATGGAGATACATAATGTCTTGCGGTCCAATGGGGATGAAAGAGTATTTCCCGTTGACTTTTGAAACACAAAAGGAAGTATTTCGGAGACTTGAGGATCCAAATCAAAAAGCCCCGTATGATAAATATTTTTTGGATTTGGAAGAGAGCGCTGTTCAAAAGATGGAGGTTTTGTTTGGACCCAGAATGACAGATGCAGAGAAGATACTGGCGATTGCGTTGCTCGAAAAGCACGGGCTCGCCGGGAATTATAGTTGCAGCTCTTTAAGAATCAAATAAAAAACCAGCAGGGTCCGGAAATTAATCGGCTACATAGTTTTTTGCACATCGTGTAGCTATAGGTCGCGATGGATGGTCCCAAAAACAAATTTATTAAATCAGACGAAGCAAATTTCCTGCTAATATCCTAATATAATACCCCCGCCCGGAGCCTCATGGCTCCAGGCGTGGTTTGCGTTTCAACTCTATTTCCTGTTCAGCCTCTCCCTCAACTCTCTTAATATCTCCGCCATCATCACCTCGCCTATTTTTTCTCTCTGCAACTGCCTGAGTGCCTTGCCCCTCTCCGCCGCGGCCTCGTCCGCCCAGGACTTGAACTCCTCCTGGGTCATGGTGCCTTTCATGAGGCGGGCGTAGTATTTCTTGTATGCCCTCTTGTATATCTTCCAGGCTTCCTCGTCCTGGATCTTTTTCTCAAACACCGCCCGCGCGCCCACCTCCCGGCAGGTGCGCTCCGTCTCACCGGGAGCCACGCGGTCGCAGTAGATCGTCCGGTCACCCTTCTCGTGGAAGTACCACCTCCCGCACAGCCGACACTGACGCGGCGAGTTGCCGTAGAAGATACCCTTACCCAGTTCCACAAGGAGGAAGTCCCACAGAGAGGTAAAGGTGTACCGTTCCACAAGGTAGATGCTGCCGGGGACGGCATGGTACCCGTAGCCGACAGTACATAAAACAGAGTTCTGCATGAACCTGTTCATTTGTTCCTGAGTTTCGGTAAAGGAATCTACAAAAGAGTGGAACACTCCGTTAAAAACTCTCAGGCAATTCTCCAATTCCTCTCTGAGAGAACCGTTAGCGATGCCCTCATCTGCCAGAAACTCCGTTGCCGCCATGCCTAACTTGTACGGTCCCTCGTCACCGATCCAATACTGAGTGCCTGAGACATCAATGGTAAGCGGAAAAGTCATCGAAGCAAAATCCATGTGAGAAACCTCCTCAAAAATAGACTATGAGTAAACATAGGAGTATTGACAAATCCAAAGCCGTGTGTTAAGATAGCCTCATCTCAAATAGACTATACACTAACACGGGCGGATAGTCAATAGTCAAGCGTACATATTTTTTGGAAAGGAGGGTACACACATGGTTCTTGGAGAACGATTTTACCAGATGAGCAACGCCGTCTTCCGCTACGACCTATCGCCGACAGAGTTCATGGTCTACAACTACCTGGTCAGCTGTGCCGGTCAGAAAGGTGTCTGCTGGCCGAGCGTGCACAAGATTGCGGTCAACTGCAACTGCTCGGAGAACACTGTCCGCAAGGCAATCGACGCACTCGTCAAGAAGCGGTTCATACGGAAGGTGACGACGTATGAGGATTGGGAAGACGGCCACAGCCGACAGACGAATAACACCTACTACATTCTCGACCTGCCACCAATGCAAAGCTCTGCTGCGTCAACCCCTGCAAAGCGGTACAGGCAGATTGAAAACACCGCATCCCCACAACCTCCGTCGTGAGGCTATGTGTCACGACGTGTGCGGTTTCCGGCTCCAACATGGGGCGCTTACACGTCAGACAAACCCAGCCCTGCGTGGGGCGTTTTTCTGGGCTTTTCCGACCCCGGAGGGGAGGAAAAACGAGAAGCAGGATAAACATCTGACATCTAATCCGGTGCTGTTCATCTCACATCTGCCCGCAGTGCGGGCAGTTTCGGGGGAACGGAAATGACATCATTTTGAGGTGAAAAGCGGCCTCGTGACATCTCAAAGCTGAAAGGCTTACGGTAACAAGGAAAAATGCAATATCAAGGGAGGATTTATGAGCAAGGACAAGGAACAAATCGCGTTTCGCGTAACGCCCCAAATGAAGCGGGAAATCGACCTCATCATGGACAGCGACGGCAGCCGGACGCGGAATGAATTTCTGGAGCACGCAGTTCGGTTCTACATCGACCACCTGCTGGCACGGAGCATGACCACGCTGCCGGTGTCAGTAACAAGCGCCATTGATGGCAGGCTCGGCATGCTGGAGGACAGACTCTCGGCTCTGCAGTTCAACAACTCGGTGGAGCTGGATATGCTGGTGCGAATCATCGCGAGCGCATACAAATTCAACGACACCGCTCTCCGCAAACTGCGCTCGGACAGTGTAAAGAATGTGAAGCAGACCAGTGGCCGCGTGTCGCTGGCGAACGCGGTGAGGGAGAGTGACGAAGCCGAATGGCAGGGCTGATTCTAAAGTCGCCGTACATCAAAGCCGGCGGCGCGGGGAAGTACATGAAGTATATTGCGACGCGAGAAAATGTTGAGAGACTGCCTGACAGCCGGCCTCCCACGAAGAAGCAGGCGGAACTCATCAGTAAACTCACAAGGGACTTTCCTGCGTCGATGAAGCTGGACGAGTACGTCGAGTACAAGGAGTCGCCAACAAGGGCGAAGGCCTCCGCCTATATCTCGTCAACCCTCGAAGCGAATTGGGACGCAGCGCAGAGCACGGAGGTCTACATGAAGTACATCGCAACCCGTCCGCGCGTCGAGAAGCTGGGTACGCATGGTCTTTTCGGTGACGAGGACGACGTGAACCTCGATACTGCCATCGCTGAGATGGAGTCCGTTACCGGCAACGTGTGGACGCACATCATCTCCCTGAAGCGTGGGGACGCGGAGCGGCTGGGCTACGACAACGCAAGCTCGTGGCGCAACCTCCTGCGCGCTCACCGCAACGACATCGCCGAGGCCATGCGCATCACGCCCAGCGACTTCCGGTGGTACGCGGCGTTCCACAACGAGGGCAACCACCCCCACGTCCACATGATGGCGTGGTCAGCGAGTGGTGAGGGCTACCTCAGTCGCGACGGGATACGAAAGATCAAGTCCGGTCTGGTCAACGACATCTTCAAGCAGGAACTGCTGCACACCTACGAGCGGAAGTCTGAAATGCGGAATGAGTTGGTCAACGAGGTGCGGCAATCGCTGCAGGAGCTGGTCAGCGAGATCCGCGACGGCCTGTGCGCCTGCCCGCAGATAGCTCCGATGATGCTGGAGCTGTCTATGGAACTTGGCGCGGTCAAGGGAAAGAAGTCTTACGGCTACCTCAAGAAGAATCTCAAAGACAAGGTGGACAAAATCGTGGACGAGCTCGAAACTGTTCCAGCGGTACACGAGTGCTACATGAAGTGGCTCGACCTGCAAAACGAGGTGGACAGTTACTACAAGGACCAGCGCCGGAAGCGTTTGCGTCTCTCCGAGCAAAAAGAGTTCCGCTCCGTCAAGAACGCAGTCATACAGGAGGCGGAGCGCCTGCGGATGGGCGAGGTCACCGTCGAAGAAGTGCCGCCCGGCCCGGTTGACGAGTGCGATTGGCGGGAGCAAAGCTACATCAGCACATATTTTCTGGACGAGACAGTGCCCCTCAATGAGCGCGACGAGGCAGTGGAGAGGGAACGGCGATACGCGGAAGATGGAAACCCAACATCGCAGTACGTGCTGGGCGTCCTCTACCGTGACGGCGGTTTGCTCATGCCGGACGCGATGATGGCCAGAGACTGGTTCACTCGGTCAGCAAAGCAAGGTTACATCCCGGCGCAGTACGCCCTCGGCAAACTGCTCCTATCCGATGACCCGGAGGTGCAAAACCGAAGCCTCGGCCTTCGCTGGCTCCAGACCGCAGCCAAGAACGGCAGCCCATACGCGGCTTACGAGTTGGGAAAGACATATCTGAAAAGCGGTGACAAACATCAAGCCGAGTCATACTTCACCCAGGCCGCCGAAGCCGAGAACCCCAACGCCATGTACATGCTGGGCAAGCTCCTCTACGACCGCGACCCAGAGCGTGCAAATCACTGGCTTCGCTTCTCTGCCTTCTACGACAATCCCTACGCTCAACGCGCCCTCGACCAGCAGACCTCCCCCACCATCGCCGCCTGCGTCACTCGACTGCTCTACCATTTGAGCCGCGTCATCCGGGACGACACAGAGCAAATGTCTCACGGCCCCGGCTTCGGTATCGACCGCAAACGCCGCCGCGAGCTCATGGACAAGCGCCTCGCCATGGGCCACAAGCCGGACGACCATGAGGATATGCAGATGCAGGGGTTCAGCATGTGACCCCCACCCCCTTCAAAATCTGCGGGGGAAATATACAACAATACGAATAAGCAACAAATATAAAGCCCTTCGAAAAGAGGTGAGATAATGGAAAAACAATTCAAGACCTACGACGATCTACCCCTGATGCTGTCCGTCCAAGACGTGTCGGCGGTGCTTGGAATATCCAGAGCCGGAGCCTATGAACTGGTCAAAAGCGAGGGCTTCCCGGCGATGAACATTGGGAGTCGGATCATCGTGCCGAAAGAGGATTTTATTCTCTGGGTAAAGCAAAGAGTTTCCGAGAAAAAGTAGTAGCTATTCCCTAAAAAGTGTGGTATGTGTTGTGGTTACCAAAAATCGAAGGAGGCATGGATATGGCAAAACGGAGGGCGCAGGGCGAGGGGAACATCCGCAAACGCGCCGACGGGCGTTGGGAGGGAAGGTACACGGCTGGACACGACCCTGCCACCGGCAAACGCATAGTGAAGAACGTCCTCGGCAAGACGCAAGCGGAGGTAAAGCAAAAGCTGCGGCTTGCCATTGCGGAGAGTCAGGAGGTGGACGTTGGAAAATCCGATGAGTACACAGTCGCGACGTGGCTGAAAACCTGGTATGGCCTCTACGCCAAGCCCAACGTCCGAACGTCGACGGCCAACCGATATGACCTGATGATCAACACCTACACCATTCCCCGAATCGGCAACATCAAGCTGAGCAACCTCACGGGACGCGACCTTCAAAAGCTCTACAAGGACCTCCAGGAGAACGGACGTGTTCATCGTGGGAAGAAAGGAACGCCCGGATTAAGCAGTACCACCGTCCGAAGTCTCCATCTGATGCTCCACAATGCCCTGAAGCGAGCGGTCAAGGAGCGGCTCATCGTCCGTAACCCAACTGAAGATTGCATAGCACCGAAAGCTCGAAAAATTGAGATGAAAATACTCCCGCCCGAAAAGATGAAAGCGTATCTTGATGCGGCTCGTGACCGTGATGTCCTCCCAATGTTCTACCTGGAGCTCACGACCGGCCTCCGCAAAGGCGAGATCGTCGCCCTGCTTTGGTCTGACCTCGATGAAGAAAACAAAACCATCTCCGTCACCAAGCAATATATCCGAAACCCGGACGGCACACTCGCCCTCACCAAACCCAAAACCGAAACGTCAATTCGCCAGGTATCCATCCCCCAAACCGCCGTGGACCTTCTCAAAGAGGAACACGCCAAGCACCCCGACAACCCCTATATGTTTCCCTCGCCCCTGACCGGCGAGATGTACCATCCGGACTCGGTGGTGAACATCCACAAAAAGCTCCTCAAAGCCGCCGGACTTGACCATATCCGTTTCCATGATTTGAGACACACGTTCGCCACCACAGCCCTCCAAAACGGTGTCGATGTCAAGACCGTCTCCACCATGCTGGGTCACTACGACGCCGGTTTCACCCTCCGCGCCTACACCCACGCCACCCGCCAGATGCAGGACAAAGCCGCCGAGACGATGGGGCGCTTCATGGAGCAGATACTGTAAATAGCAAGAGCCGTATGTTTTTAACTAGCATGTGACGATTGCTGTTGTTTTTAGGACTTTTTTCACTAAATTGGTTGGCTTTTTAGAAAATACAATATACTTCATAGCGAATATTAAAAATTCATTATTATCAAATCTCATTGTCAATTCCCAATGAGTTGTAAATGTCAGTTCCTGCGCCCGGGTATAAAGCCCATCTAAACGCAGGATGAACTTCCCATTTATACCCAAACTCTACGAACCTATTTGATAAATATTTATTTTCCTCAAAATACTTTCTGTCAATCACATTTCCCCCATCGAGCTTTTTCCTGGCTACAAGGAAATTAATCTTATACAAAAAAGCAGCAAGCTCTTGAGGAGAAGCTTTCCTCTCTTGAGCAAATTCAAAGGCGCCCCTTTCACAAATTCCCCGGATTTTATGAATCAATTCTTCAGAAGTATATATGAACTCTTCCGAGGTATGTTTTTCCCTGTTGCTTGGTTTCATTCCAAGCAACAGCCTCTCAATGTCTGGAAGTTCAGAGCGATATTCATTAACTGTGTCTTGTAAACGCTCTTGTGAATAATAGTCAAAATTGTCCATCCAGTCATCTGTAGATATTTTTTCGTGATCATTTTCATAGGCTGATCTTGCCGCAAGGGTACAAAGCTTGACAAGGTCGCGAGGACGTCTTCGTATCATAGAGGCAAGCACTTTGTGTATTGGAACATCGGCCCATTTCCCCTGCCCGTAGAAGCGGTCCTCAAAGACGTTGTCATAAAACTGGGCAACTCGAAATTGTGGTAATCTTAACAATTGTTTGTCAGATAGATTTTTACCTTCATATGAAGCAATTCTTTTTGCGAGCATAGCTAAAATCTCATGCTGAGTCCAAGTGTACCAAAGAACTGAACCCTCAATTTTGCCTGTGGATTCATCCGAGGTTCGAACCAAAAAATAAACATCCGCCCTTAGGCTTATTCTTATGCAAAGCCCTGGATTATCATTGGTTAAATCTCTTGCAGCATTAAGTAGGGCAGATATTCTCTTTATACCTTCAGAAGATCCTGACCATCCCCGGTCCAAGTCATCAATATATACATAAATTCTATTTTTATTTAAATAATTCTGAATTACCCCAAGTTCAATTGGCTCCAAGCTAATATGTTGCTCAATTGCTCGCTTAAAGATATCTGTGCATCTATTTATTATTTTACCAGCAAAATTAGCGGCTTCGTCAACCATCTCTTTTTTTGATAAATTCAAGTTCTCCAAAACTTTCTTATAAATAATTTCAGATAAACCTGCTTTCCAATCTCGAATCATTTTTAACAAATTATTACTATCATTACATAATTCCATTATGTCATCTGGACGAATCCAAACAACCACACGCTTTTTCATCCTATTTTCTTCAAAAGAAATCTTAAATGTTGCAGATTTTCCTATTCCCTTATGCCCAACCAGAATTCTAAGAGGCAAATCATTGTGTATATGATCGTAAACATCACTTTTGAAATAATACTCTTTTAATCTTTCAATCGCTTCATCTTCTGCTGCCTCGGGGCCAAATATCTTTCTGATGTTCTCTTCAGTAAATTTTGCCACTGTGAATACCTCCCATATTGTCATGTCTATAAATAAGACAATACCACATTTTTTCTCAAATGTCGATATTTTTATTTTACACATTTTCATTATTCCGTTTTACATTTAAATGCATTAAATATAGCTTAGAGAGATGCTGCGCGTCCTGCCCGGTGCTTTTGCGTCCTGTCCCGTAGTGGGTCAAAGTGTGGGTCAGACGGTTGACCCACACTTTGACCCACATCTTTTATTATAAAAACACAACAAAAATCCCCGAAATCTCACGATTTCGGGGATTTTTTGGAGCTGCTACCCAGATTCGAACTAGGGACCTCATCCTTACCAAGTGGTTCGGAGCCTTAAATCCCTTGCGCCGCAACGGTTTTTGGCCCTTTCTGGTCCAAAAATGCGGCCTCAACGGTGCTGCCTAGTCCACCGTTTCCACTCGGTGATTTCCCCGTGTGGGTCAAAGTGTGGGTCAGCCCATCGCTGTTGGTGCCCATTCAGAATTTGAATTTGTGTCACCACTGATGACACAAATTCATAGTGCTCGCACAAGCGCTTTTCTCCCTTCTGCCGAATAACTTCTTCTCGATTATCTGTCCCTTCTGCGGTATTGTGTGTTGCCAAAGGGAGAGACGAAAATGGACTGCATCATCGATGAGCTTTACTATGGCAACATCCGCCCGGTCGAGCAAATGGGCGGGCTCACGGCAGAAGCGGCGGCTATCATGAAGCGGGTACATGAGAACGAGGACAGGCTGGAAGTGAGCCTCGACGAGCAGGAAAAGGAATTGCTTCACGCCATCCAGGATGACCGCCTTGAAGTCGCCAGCATCATCGAGGAAAAACGATTCCGCGAAGCCTTTATCCTTGGGGCAAGATTGATGGCCGAAATGCTAACAGGACGCCCTCAAAAATTGCAGGGGACCCCCTGCAATTTTTGAGAGGGGAATAGTATTAACAAGACGTAGAGCAACAAATATAAAGCCCTTTCGCCATTCATCCCTCCGGCTTGGGAAAAGTCAAGGCAACGGTAGTGCCGGAGGGGGAGCTTTCTAAGTAGATGCTTGCGTTGTAGAGCTGGGTGGCGTACTTGACGATAGAGAGGCCGAGGCCGGTACCGCCGCAGGCCTTGGAGCGGCTTTCGTCTACGCGGTAGAAGCGCTCAAAGACGCGGCTTTGGTACTCCGGGGGGGATGCCGATGCCGGTATCGGAGACGGTGAGGGCAATCTGCGTCCCCTCATTCTTTATGAAAATGGCGACACTACCACCAGAGTGGTTATACTTGATTGCATTGTCCTTGAGATTATTGACGTCCATTTCCACAATCTCCGCCACCAGAACGTCAAATACACGTCAAATAATACTTCCGAAAAAGCAGTACGCCAAAGCTTCCACTTCCGATAAACCGCAATTTCTGTTCTGATAATAAGATACTTAATATGTTAGTCCATTTTAATTCGTCATCGTGAGCGAAGAAAGTCGAGCTAGTAAGTGCGCATCTTTTGTAGAATTTTTAACTTCAAGCCGCCCCAGTACAGACTGCTCCGTTTCAGGGCTCCAGTAGATCTTCAACTTGTTCTTAGCTCGCGTGATAGCTGTATAGAAAATGTTGTGCGTGATTCTTTCCTCAGTTTCATTTGTAATTACGATTTTTACAGAGTCGTATTCTAAGCCCTGCGCCTTGTGGATAGAGACTGCATATGCGACCTGAAATGGAACAACGGTAGAATTGTTATCTTCATCGTCCTCATCGGTGCTCCGATATTTGTTCACACCGAAAGAGATAATAGATTTTCCTGCCTCAGATTCTCCAATGAGTTCAAAATCATATCCCCAGGCGTCAATCTCATTAATTGATTCTTCAAGTTCAATATTGAACCAGATTTGTTGCTCCTCCGGGCGGATACCGACAATTCTTCCTTTCGAATTATTGTGAATCAGCGGAGAAAAGATACTCGATTCATTAAACAAAATTGGATCGCCTACTTTGTAGGTATTGATTCCCCAAACTACACTCTCGTTCGGATTGCTACTTTGCAGGAATCGGTTAATATTATTGATTCCATATAGCCCGTCGTAATTCAGACAAAGGATAATCTCATCGCCTTCGCTATGCTCAAAGATGGATTCATCTAATCTTGTGACATAGCCATACTTTACTAACGGTTCTAAAATTGCATCGTCAAGCTTACGCACGCGATCCCAAACCGTCAACAAATTATTATTAGTCGTGCGATACGGATGGGTCAATTCAAATATCGATGTTTCCGGTACAAATTTTTGCGCAATACTAAACCAGTTTCCAAAATAAATTGACTCTATCTGATAGATATCGCCAACAAGAACAAGCAGCTTGAAGTTCGCTTTCTCCAGCACACGCCGCATATCATCGTTGCTAACTGTGCTACACTCGTCAATAAAGAGGACATCGCAATCCGTATTATTGTTCCGCTTGGAGAGGAACTTTGCAATCGTATTATACTCACTATTCCCGGCGGTAACCTTCCTGCGCATATTATCTACGGCCGGATGCGTATTAGCTAGGAATATCTTATTCTTATCTGCCCAGAAATTAGATATGTGTTTAATCAGCGTAGATTTACCGGTACCAGCAGAGCCATAAATTAGCGCGACGTGAGAATTGGCAAACATCTGCCGAAGGGCTTTTTTCTTGCCATCATCATCAATTGTATATGACTCTCTTGATATCCACGAATCAACGGAGGCCGTATATTGAGAAACGCCCGACGAAGCCAACTCCTGCAGTTTTTTGATTATTTCGGTACTATCTTCGACGTAGCTTTTGATGTAAAGATAACCCTTATATTCTTCAATTCTACGTCCGGTATGTTTGTAGTAAAGGGAAGAATTGTATTTCCTTATCAAACCATCAATATCTTCAAAACCTTCAATTTCGGCTTTAGGTGTAAATAGATAACCCTCTATTTCAGTGTTGTTCTTAATGTATCTCGCAAACAACTCATGCTCATGACCGGAAACGGGAATGGATTCAAATAAATCATATATTCTCGGATTGTGTTGCCGGAGGGAAGTACAATAAGGCATACAATCAAACGGAATACAGCCATAATTCAGGTAAAGGTTAGATAACTCACCACATTGTTCGCCCCAATGCTGGCACTTTATAACACGATTATTCATATTATGGAGCAAATACCTCAATACATTTGCTCCTGGTTTATTACCAACTATTATATTTCGGCATTGATCAAGGAGCTCATAAATCTTGACCGATTGAGCACGGGCTGTAATCTGCCCTTTTATAAAATCATAGTAATCCTGGTCACTGCTCACGAGCTCGGTTAAGGACATCCTAACAACCGAAAGGTACCTCATTAGTTCTCTATATTCACTAAAGTTGGTACTATGCTTTACTCTCGGACCGAAGATTTCAGAAAGATTATCCCACTCACAGGGGCGAATAGATACTTCATATCCATCAATCACGAGAATGGACATATCTTTATCTAGGATACGAATCATGTCATTGTGTATTGAGAATTTGACAGCATAGTTATCGACAATCTCGTGCTGCGTAAATGCAATAACCCGGTCAAACTTACTTGCATTAGCATTTGCTGCAGTAAATGTGACCTCATAATATATCTTTTGATTAACGAAAAAGGGCTTTACTTTCTGCACATAATACCGGTCGTTATAAGTAACCGGACAACTAAGTGTACTCGGAGATTCGATTCTTTCCACAATCTTTTCATAGTAATCCGAAAGCTCAGTGTCCGTATTCAAAGGGAAGTCACTGATATTCTCCAACACGTCCAAATTGAAAGTTCGTTTCAAGTATAGCTTAATTTTTAGTAGATGCTCATAGTATTTGAGCATGAGGCGCTCTGACCCATCCTTGTCAACGGTATAGTGCGACACGGATTTCTGGAGCATTTCGTGGAATCTATAAAGGAATTGTAGATCGCCCCGGCGCTGCATATCTTTCAAAGCAGTCACATTCAACTCATAGTCATTAGGATTGACATCTTGGCCGTTGGTGTATGCTTTGATCGCTATATACTCCACAAAGTTACGAATCTGGCCAAGAATATTCTGGCTTAGAAGCCCCCTATCGACAGGACTTAGCAAAGCGATATTATCGCATATTACGTCATTTGTATCGAGAATAGCTTTATCGATTCTAAACACTCGACTTCACTCCTTAATCTGTTTAATCCGGTCAATCGCATCCATCTTGTCTAATAAGCATATTAAAACCTCAATGCAGTCTAACTGCGATTGATTCTTCAAATAAGCGGGCAAACGCCTGCCGCCTCTTGAAAGCGGAAAACCCGTTCCTTGGTATTCCGGAGCTGTGGACGCTGTGCCCCGTTACTTTTTGTCACCCACGGTGACACAAATCTATTTCGTCCTTTTCCCACATGTCTCCCATGAGGGACCAACACAAAACGCACTCGACTGCCCATTCATTGTCAGCAGCTTTCTTGATTTTCAAAATGCTTATCCACCAGCTCTTGAGGTGTTCCGCTTTTGGACACCTCGGCGGCGTCGGCTTGGACGAAATTGTGGTCCTCGGTTTTGAGTTCTTCATCGGATCCAAATGGTTTGGAGCCTTAAATCCTTTGCGCCCCAACGGTTTTTGGCCCTTTCTGGTCCAAGAGAATGGTGCCAAGAGTGCTACCCGGTCCACCGTTTCCACTCCGTGATTTCCCCGTGTGGGTCGGTCCATTGCTGTTGGTGCCCATTCAGAATTTGAATTTGTGCCGCCACTGATGGCACAAACTCATAGTGCTCGCACAAGTGCTTTTCTCCCTTCTGCCGAAAAATTCTTCTCGACTTTCCGCCCCCTCTGCGGTATTGTGTGTTGCCAAGGGGGGACAAAAATGAACAGCATCATCAATGAACTCTACTATGGCAACATCCGCCCGGTCGAACAAATGGGCGGACTCACGGTGGAAGCGGCGGCTATCATGAAGCGGGTACATGAGAACGAGGACAGGCTGGAAGCGTGCCTCAACGAGCAGGAGAAGGAGTTACTTCACGCCATCCAGGATGACCGCCTCGATGCCGCCAGCATCATCGAGGAAAAGCGCTTCCGCGAAGCCTTTATCCTTGGGGCAAGATTGATGGCCGAAATGCTAACAGGAGGCCCTCAATAATTGCAGGGGACCCCCTGCAATTTTGGGGAGGGGAATAGTATTAACAATACGAAGAGCAACAACTATAAAACCCTTCCGAAAAACAAATAGTCAATCCTCTTCTTTGTTCTCTCCCGCCTCAAGAGCCAGATCTGTCAGTTCACGCAGCTTGTCCCGCAGCAGCTTTTTGTCCGGCAGGCGCAGGGTATAATCGGACACGAGCGTTGGCGACAGGCTGCGGCTCAGAGCGTACTCCACGACAGCGTCGTCCTTGGCGGCACACAGAATCACACCTACGCTGGGATTTTCGTTGGGTTTCTTCACATCCCGGTCAAGGGCCTCCAGATAGAAGTTGATTTGACCGATATGCTCCGGCTTGAATTTACCGATTTTTAGTTCCACCGGCACAAGGCAGCTCAACGCCCGGTTATAGAAAAGTAAGTCGATATAAAAGTCCTGCCCGCCGACTTGAATGCGGTACTCCTCACCGATAAAGGTAAAGTCTTTGCCAAATTCCAAAATAAAGTCCTTTAAATTTGCAATAATCGCTTTTCGCAGATTGCTCTCCGAGTAGTCCTTTGGCAAATCAAGAAATTCCAGGACATAGGAATCGAGAATACTGCTTCGCACATTCTCGGGTACAAGATCTGGGAGCGGCTTTTGGCTGGAAAGCATATACCGCTCATAATAGGCGCTGTCCATCTGGCGCTCCAGTTCACGGGAAGAATAATGCTCTTTTGCACAAAGAGTCATGTAAAAATGCCGTTCCTCAACGGACTTGGACCCAGACATAATAAGTAAATGGTTTGTCCAGCTTATTTGTGTCAGCACTGCTGACACAAATTCATCGTCCTTATAAGTCTCATAAAATTGCTTCATTCGATAGAGCCCCCGGCGGTTGAAGCCCTTGATGCCAGGGTTATGTTCAGCAATGTAGGCAGCAACCTCTTCAATTACCTTATCGCCAAATTCCGACGTAGCGCACAAGCCCGAGAGATATTCACCCAGTACATCCGAATAAGTTCGGCGTTGACTGCCTTCAAAGCACGGCTACGGGCCTGGTTGATGATAGAAATGATCTTGTCAAACTGATTTGCTTTAAGGATTAACTCATCATTCACGCATAGACACTCCTTTAAAAGATGTACAGGCCCAACACTATTTTCAAACTGATACCATACAATACAGCAAAAATGGCAACATCAATTAACATTACAGATAATTTCAGCAATCAATTAATAACATCCATCATTTTTAGTATCTCTTTCGCGGCACCGATTCCCGCAGCCTCCATCTCCACGCCCTGAAGTCGCTTTTGCTCAACGTCGTTTATGTAGGCGAGCGCCGCATCCCGATGTTCCTCAGGAATTGCCATCGCCTTTTTGCGCATTTCATTGCATTGTTGATGAATATTATACTGCAGTCCCTGTTTTGTGTATTCCTTTGCGCATTCAAAAAAGAAATCTCTCAAATCATATCCCATGTAGTAAGTCTCCCACACTATTTTGTATGATATTGCATTAAGAACTGCTTTCAAAAACTCCCAGACGGAGGCAGTTATCGCCGAGGAAAGGGAATGGATACTGTCTCCTTCCCTCACCCAAACGGGAATAAACGAAGGACAACAACGGTAAAGCCCTTTTTCAAATACAGGGAAACAATCTCAGAGGGTTAGCAGACAATCACCCTAGCCTCGCCTTTATTTCCTGAAAGCTATCCAATGCGCTTTGAAGATTTTCTATGATCTCATCGGCAAGCTCCTCAGGCGAGGGGAGATTATCCAGGTCCGCCAGGGACTTGTCCTTGATCCAGAAGATGTCCAGGCTGGTCTTATCCCGCTCCAAAATCTCGTCGATGGTAAATCTGCGGAAGCGTCCCTCCGGGTTCGCCTCGGAGTAGGTCTCGGTGCGCTCGTAGCGGTTTTCGGGGTGGTAGCAGCGGATGAAATCCTCCAGGTCCGCGTCGGTCATGGGGTGCTGCTTCAGTGTGAAATGGATATTGGTACGGAAGTCATAGATCCAGACCTCCTTCGTCTGCCGCTCCGCGGAGGCGGGACGCTTGTCAAAGAAGATTACATTCGCTTTGACGCCGGGCTTGTAAAAGATACCGGTGGGCAGCCGGAGAATCGTGTGCAGGTCGGTGGTCTCCAGCAGCTTTTTCCGAACGGTCTCCCCTGCCCCGCCCTCAAACAGCACATTATCCGGCACCACAACGGCGGCCTTTCCCGTCGCTTTCAGAATGGTATTGATGTGCTGGACGAAGTTGAGCTGTTTGTTGGAGCTGGTTGTCCAGAAATCCTGCCGGTTGTAGACCAGGTCCTCGTCCTCCTGCTCGCCCTCCTCGTTGGTGAAGGTGATGGAGGACTTCTTGCCAAAAGGCGGGTTTGTCAACACATAATCCACGCGCCAGCCTGGGTCGGTCAGCAGCGCGTCGCCCAGCGTCACCGGCACATTCCCATAAATGTCGCCGATGTTGTGAAGATAGAGGTTCATCAGCGCCGTTTTATAGGTGGCGGGTACGATCTCATTGCCGTAGAACGTCTCGTTTTTGAGAAATTCTTTCTGTTCCCGGTCAAGGGAATAGTTCGCGGGGTCGGCAAGAAAGGACTGCACGGCCAGGAAAAAGCCGCCGCTGCCGCAGCAGGGGTCGGCCACGGTCTTCATGGGTTCCGGACGGACGCAGGCTACCATGGCACGAATCAGGGGCCGGGGCGTGAAATACTGGCCCGCGCCGCTCTTGATGTCCTCGGCGTTCTTTTGCAGCAGGCCCTCGTAGATCTCGCCCTTGACGTCCGAGGACATGGAGACCCACTTCTCCCGGTCAATCATCTGCACGATGCGGTAAAGGATAGCGGCGTTGCTGATCTTATTGACCGCACCCTTGAAAATCTGTCCCAGGATGCCGCTCCGCTCGCCCAGCGTCTCCAGGATGGTTTTATATTTCTCCTCCAGCTCCGCGCCCTTGAGGGAACTCAAATCCGGCCATTGACAGCCGGCGGGAATCCCCGTGTCCCGCTTATAAGGCGGCTTGGAATACTCGTCCGCCATTTTGAGGAAGATAAGATATGTAAGCTGTTCCAGATAGTCCCCGTAGGACACCCCGTCATCCCGCAGCGGGTTGCACATCCCCCAGACGCGGGAGATGATGGTGGAGGTTTGGTCAGGCATGGTGGGCCTCCTCTTATACTAATTCAGAAATCTATTGTTGATTTACTTTAGATCGTTTGAGCACTTCAAACATTGCGTTAGTATTAATCGTATCATCAAACTGAACACCCGCCTCAAGTACATCGCGAAACGTGTTTTTTACTCCTAAAATATTGAATGGATAGTTTTCTTTAAATTTAAAAAAAGATTCATGATGACGAGGGTCCCCACATGTAATAAGTCTAGCAGAATCTGATGTCTCTGGACAAATCTGCGTAATACCTAAATTATCCGCACTTTTACCCCCCATGAAAAAAGTCCTCCCCTCAAAGCCAGTGCCATTCCATCCACAAACAACACTAAATGTTTCATGCTGTATCATATCACGTTCCAAAACGTCAAATCTTAAAGCGACTTTTTCATAAACGGATTGAAATTCAACATTTTCGCTGCCTTCTTGCAGATTAAAATCCGGAGTCAAGAAATCTTGGAAGAGCAAATAATTATCTTGAATATCGCCTGTTATTCCGATTACAACTTTGTTATTTAGTTTAAATATTTTCCGAAAATCGTGACGGATTGTCCCATTTGAAAGACTCGCTTTTTGGTCTCCGCAGATAACACAGAAGTCTTTATATATGATAGATTGGACTAAGCTCATAGATATAGAATCCTTTCCGTATTAGAATGCTTTTTATTCCTTGTTATCTCAAACGTATTCTTCTATATACTCCTTTTGCGACTCTTATAAACGCACAATAACGAAAAAAAGACTCCGCAAAAGAGAGATGAAGTTCTGTAGCAAGGTATACATACCTTAGCCTTGTGAGATGATAGAGGAAGTTTGGTCAGGTATTAGGATTATCCTTAATAAATTGCGTGTATTTTTTAATGGCACGGGGTACACTTTGCTCAATGTATAAATATTTATCTCGTATTGACTTGTCTACTTCAGTGTCAAGAATACGATATACATACTTCATAAAATCCTTCCACGATTTTTGATCATGGCTTAACCCATAGAAAAGATATAAGTAATCAACAGCATAAAAAGCATCTGAATCTCTATATGTATAGTCGTTTATATAATTAAGTCCTTCTGAATCAGAGCTGTTGCAGTCATTAATAATAGTTCCTGTTAAAATAATGCGAGGAAATATCGCCGTTTTTTCTTCTAATAGGTATGCGCTGCTTAATCCTGGTCCAAAGGTGATATCGTCTTCTGCATAAATTTTTCCCCTGACAATTGCTCCCCGTACCAGAATCGGTTGTTCAAGTCTTAGCATCCGCACCTGAAAATAGTCACATACAGAAATAATTCCGGCTAATGAATTGAGGACTGAAGTTTCCACATATATACAGATAGAATCTGACATTATCTTTTTATGAATTTTTTGATAATCCATCAAGGGCTTATCTGTCTCGTTTATCCGAACAATGTATTGATGCTGAATTTCATCAAAGATTTTTAAAATATCTTCACACGATGTATGCTCTACAAAATTTTTAAACCCCAAAATGTCAAGAAAAGCAATGTAACAGTCTTTATACTCTGACATATTATAACCCTTCCTCAAATGCTTTTTTCAAAATACTTTGCCGCAGAGCCTCGACCTGTTGTAAGGCGGTACCTATGGTCTGCTCGATGCTGTCGCAGACGGACATGTGGGATTCAATTTGAGCTAAAGTTTTTCTGGCAGAATCATCGTCCACGACAGGAACCGGGGTATTTCTTATATCATCAAGGCCCAATCCGAGTTTTCCGCCTCCGCGTTTGTTTCGTAATAAATCCTTTTGCCCATAATCGCTTTTCAGATACCAAGCCATATATTTCCCTTGTTTGGCATTGAAAAAACGAATCATAGCAATATGCTGATTAATATAAGCCTCTCCAATAGAGGACGGGATTAGTGCAATGCTGCCCAAGTCTGCTGTGATAGATACAAGTACATCATTGGGCATTAAGCGGCTTCTTTTTCCCTCTGCAACATCTGGTAATGAGACATATTGGATACTCTCGTTTTTCAAATCAATTCGATCCCTTGTCAAGTCAGTTATTCGAATGAACCGCGCACCCTTTGAGGCATAATATTTTGCCCATCCTCTGGAACCGCTGGTGACTAGGCAGGACATTTCTCGGATTGGTTTTTTCGTAGTAACAGATGAAAACGCCTCTTTCAGCACCGCCTGCCGGTACACCGCCAGCTGCTGCTTTGCCTTTTTCAGCGTTTCCACGCCGTTGCCCAGTTGAGAAAACAACTCCTCAATGTGGGCGACGATACGCTCCTGTTCTTGGAGGGGTGGAACTGGCATCTGAATAGTCAGTAAATCATGTTTTGATAGGCTGGGAATCGTTGTGGACTTATCCAGAGAATTGAAATTAAATGAACAGCAAAAGTAGAACAAATATTGCGGATTAAGTAAGTCTCCAGGGGACAGGCCAAAGGCGGTGTCAACATTCCAAAATCTTTCATTGACAAAGATAGGACTGTTGATTGTACCCTTACGACCTATAATGGTCGTCCCGGCCTCACATAAATAAGCGTCGGAATACCCAATAACTCCGCCACTTCCATATATGGGATATTTCCCGTTAGGATTTATGACGGCTTTCTGGTCTTTGCCGCTGACAATGTTAAGAACTTCATCCCATCGCTTTAAGTCAGTCATATCACGCCACCAATTCCTTATTCATCTCCGCCAGCACGGCCTCGTACTGGTCCCCGAACACCTCATAGAACCGCCCCAGGCCGCCTTTTCGGTCAAAGGGGCTCAGGTCCAGGTCGCCCGGCTCGATGTTCAGGGACGCCGCGATGTGGTCCTTGATCAGCCGCAGCCAATCCATCTGCTCGTCCGTAAAGTGCACCGCGCCGGCGTTGCGGCGGAGCGTCCACTGCATGAAGTTGTAATTTACCCGGTCGGCAAAGGGCGCGAGCTGATCTGTGTACCCCATCTCGAACCGTATGAGGGAAACCAAATCCGCCAGCTGCGCCGTTGTGCCGCGCTTGACCTTATCCGGTTTCTTGATGGCATAACAGTCCCACAGCCGCTCAACGGTGATGCCCTTGTCTCTCAGCTTTTTATACAGAGCTCTGAGCCGGTCGATTACCATAGGCCGGTCCCTGTACGCCTCGCTATAGATGATCCGCAGGGCGATGATCTCGTCCTTATTTTCCTCAATAAAATCCTGGAATGTCTTGATCACCTGGTCGGCGTTTTCCTCTTTCTTCGTGTCAAATCCGGCAAACAGCACCTTGTCCAGATTGACATTGTCGATGATTTGCTCATGGCTGCGCCGCACGTTCTCAATGAAGTTCCGGACTTCCGGGCTGCAAAATGGAACCGCGGCCTCCTGGGCCAGCTCTTCCTGGGCTTCGTTGATCTGCTCCTCCGTCGGTTCCGCCGTCCCGGCAAGCGTCTGCGCTCTTTCGTGGATCACGTCCTCGTCAAAGGCGTTCAACAGGTTTTCCGCCGTCTTCCCGGCGCTTACGCCGACGGTAGCCTCAAACTGCTTGCGCTCCGTGTTCGTCATCTGACTATTGAGCCGAATGATGCGGTTGGCGAGAGACGTCAATGTGTCCTCGTCTCTCGCTCCCAGCGTGACGTTCATCATCAGCTCTTTCAGACTGACCGTGGGTTTGCGTTCCAGTGGGCGGGTGTCGCACTTCTTAGAGCTTGTCACGCCCACCGCGTCCACGATGACAAAATGGTCCTTGTTTTCCGTGGCGGAGGGGGTAACTTTCCGCAAATCTTCCTTGTCCAGCGTGCGGGTGCCGCGGCCTTTCATCTGTTCAAAGTAGTTTTTGCTCCGCACGTCCCGCATGAAGATCAGGCACTCGATGGGCTTTACGTCGGTGCCCGTGGCGATCATATCCACCGTGACGGCAATACGGGGATAGTAGCCGTTTCGGAACGAACTCAAAACCGACTCCGGCTTGTCCACCGCGTAGGTAATCTTGCGGCAGAAGTCGTTGCCCTCTCCAAACTCCTCCCGGACGATTTGTACTATGTCATCTGCGTGGCTGTCTGTCTTGGCGAAAATCAGCGTTTTCGGCACCTCTTTCCGACGGGGAAACAGCGTTGTAAAGAGGTTTTCCCGAAACGTGCGGATCACGGTGCGGATTTGACTGGGATTCACGATGTCCCTGTCCAGCTGCGGCGGTACATAGTCAATGTCCTCGTCCATCTGCTGCCAGCGCTTTTCCCTGGACAGACGGTTGCGGTACTCGATGACCTGTTTCATCAAGTGCGCCCCGTTTTTCGTGACGTCGGTTTCAATCAGAAAGACGTCCTCCCCCACGTTCACGCCATCGATGATGGCCTGTTCACGGGAGTACTCGCTGACGATATTCTCATTGAAAAACGCAAAGGTGCGCTTGTCCGGCGTGGCGGTCAGTCCGATGAGGAAGGCATCGAAGTATGTAAGCACCTGGCTCCACACGTTATAGATGGAGCGGTGACACTCGTCTACGATGATGCAATCGAAAAATTCCGGAGGATATTTTTCGTTGTAGACCACCTCTTTCAGCGGCTTGCTGTCGGCGGTCTGATATTCGGCGAAGGGCGTCTCCTCAGCCGATTCGTCCAGCTCCTCCCCCTTCAGAATGGAGTACATCCGCTGAATGGTGCTGATGCAGATCTGTACATCGGAGGGAATATAAGACGATTTCAGCCTGCGTACACCGTAGAGCTGGGAGAAGGAACGCGGATCGTCGTTAGGGGTGTAAGCGAGAAATTCCCGCTCCGCCTGCTCACCCAGAGAACGGGTATCCACAAGGAAAAGAATGCGGTTCATCTTGCCGTATTTCAGCAGGCGGTAAGCGGCGGTGATGGCGGTGAAAGTTTTTCCAGCGCCCGTGGCCATCTGCACCAGTGCCTTTGGCCGGTTCTGCGCAAACGACGTGTCCAGATTCCGAATCGCCTCGACCTGGCATTTGCGAAACCCTGTCGCATCCAGGGGCGGGAATCGCTTCATGTTGTTGCGTACCGTGTCCGGCTGCGTCAGAAGCGCCCGCAGTGTCTCCGGCCGGTGGAAGGAGAAGACCTGACGTGAGCGAAATTTGATGTCCCGGTAATCTGTAAAGCGGATCAGCTTATCTGTCGCCTCATAAGCGAAGCGGATAGAATATTGTCCCTTGACCCATTTGAAGGTGCTGGCCGCGTAGCGGGCGGATTGCTCCTCCACCGTCGTAATGCTTTCCCCGGCGTTCTGCTTCTTCGCTTCCACCACGCCGACGGGCCTCCCGTCTACGAAAAGTGCATAATCGACCGGCCCGGTGCTGGTGGGATATTCCCGAACAGCGACACCGAGAGACGCCATTGGATTGATATTTTGTAGATCCTGCAAAATCCAGCCGGATTGCTCCAGCCGGGCATCAATAACCTGACGCGCTTTTTCCTCCGGCGACATCCCGCAGACCTCCTGACTTGTTTTGTGATACTCCATTTTATCCGTTGCTTATCTGTTCCGCAAACACTCTTACATATTAATTATACCAAAAAGCGCCACGTGTAGCAATAATATTTTGGACGGCGATATATAAACGTACACTCGTGACCTAAAATTTTTTTATAGGACACTGCCCGGAGCTGCGAGGCTCCGGGCAGTGTTGCTATTATTTTCTATTCAATCGCTCCCTCAAGTCTCTGAATATCTCCGTCATCAACGCCTCGCTAATGTTTTTCCTCTGCAACTGCCTGAGTGCTTTGTCCCTCTCCGCAGCCGCCTCGTCCGCCCAGGACTTAAACTCCTCCTGCGTCATAGTGCCCTTCATCAGCCACGCGTAGTATTTCTTGTATGCGCGCTTGCATATCTTCCAGGCGTTCTCTTCCTGGATCTTCTTCTCGAACACCGCCCGCACGCCCACCTCCCGGCAGATGCGCTCCGTCTCACCGGGCGCAATGCGGTCACAGTAGATGGGCCGGTCACTCTTCTCGTAGAAGTACCACCTCCCACACAGCCGGCACTGTCGCGGCGCGTTGCCGTTGAGAAGTCCCTTCCCCAACTCCGTAAACAGGAAGTCTCTCAGCGAGTCAAAGGTGTACCGCTCCACGAGATAGATGCTGCCGGTGACAGGGTGGTACCCGAAGCTCACCGC
>CANROC010000036.1 GCA_947632175.1 uncultured Oscillospiraceae bacterium
GCGCCCGAAGCGGTGAGGTGGTATGCTTTATCAACTGCATCAATAAAAGCCCTCTGTGCGGCTTCTGCGGTGGTTCTCGTGAAGTTCTTCCACTCGCCCATTGTCCGCTCGTAATTGGCTTGCATCAACCTCATCAGATACGGCGATTGTGTCAGCGGTACGGGAGACAAACCGGCGGCTTTATAGATAGCATCATCATAGGACAGCGCCCGCACTCCGGCATCTTCCATAGCTTCGGCAATCTCCGTCTGCTGTAGCTTTGTTCGCTTCGCAATCTCCCGCTGTATGTCCTCCAGAAGATAGCCTGCATCTTCCAAAACCTCAATCTGCCACTTATCAACGGCGCTTAACAGATAATCCTCTCCCCGCCCGAGTCGAATCATGATACGCTCGATAATGCGGTTTAAAATATCCTGATGAAGCTGTTCCGCTATTTCCTCGGCGGGTTCTGATATGTGTAATAAAAAATCCGGCGTGAGCAATGGTATATCCCCCTAAATAAAAGGTATTCTTACTTTTTCGTCTGGAAATTTACCACCCTTTTTTAATTTTGGAACAACAGGAATTTCTGGCATTATATATACCTTACCCTTTACCCTATCCTTCATCATGTGATAAAACTCCAAATAATCCTCTGCGGGCATTTTCAACAGATTTTCATGCAGTTCTTTTATGCTTGGCGTGACTGTCTGCTGTTCGTCAATCATCTGCATAATTTCATCAGCAGTAAACTTATCTTCTGCCCCCACTTGCTCATGTAAAAATCTTTTAAATTCGTTTGCGTCTATCAATCTCACCGCTTATTCCTCCTCCCCAAACAATGTTGGCTCTTTCGGCGTGGCTTCGGCAACCATAGCTTTCGCCTCGCTTTCGCTGAGTCCTTCAAATTTCGTGTAGTACATCCACGGCGGTACATCGCCCTGTATGCGGTACTTCCACCAGTTCGCCTTGTCCTCTTCGTAGCTGTAGGTAATGTCCCCAAAATTGTATGTTATGCTTTCTTCTATTGCCGCCCAATCCTCTGCCGGAAGTGTTGTGTATAAGTCAGCCATAACATTCATGCCGTACAGCAAATTATTGATTGCCGTTCGCAACTGGTCACGGATATTTTTTATAGTCCTGATTGTTTCCTGATCGTCAGCCTGCACCTGAGTAGCGGTCATAAGCCCGGTCTTTTCGTCCAACACGAACATCCCCTGAGAAAACCCGCACTTGGTAGAAATCAGTGCAAGGATAGAATTTATATCTGCAATACGCTGTTCTGTCAGAAGCGTGGCAACGTGTTCATCTACCTTTTCATCGTCCATGCCGCCGCCCATCTGTAAGCCTTTCACAAAGCGTGGGAGTTTCTGCTTGTGCTGATCTGCATACATGATTGCGCTTTCCGGCACGAAGGTCATGTGCTTACTGTCCTCTACCTCTGCTTTCTTCCGGCTCCATGCAATGTCAAGTGCTTTCAGTTCGTTCAGTGCGTTATGCCAGATAGGAACGCCCAGCGGAGACGTGCGGTCTATCCTATTCGGCGCAGGATTCTTGAAATACGCAAACAATGGGCGCTCAATATGCTCAAGCGCCACATCCGGCTCTATATCCGCCCATTCCCGCACTTCTGTCAGCGGGCAGGGGTCACCAATGCTTGTATTTGCGCCTGTGCCCTTTTTCTTGTAGGCATAGTTCGTGATTCGATAAACCCGGCTTTCGTCCTCGCCCTCAAATCTGTGCCATTCAAGGCGTGTGTATGTAGTGTCCTTCCGGCTGATCTGCGTTTGAAACACGCACCCGAGAATATTCCCGTTGCTGTCCGTTTCTGTAGGAGCAAACGCACCCGGCTCCACATAGTCCACATTGCGCCCGTTCGGCTTGAACATCAGTCCGCAGTTGCCAAGTGCTTCGGAGGTCTTGTCATTGATAACCTGCAAGATATAATCAGCCTGTTCCTGCAAATATTTCCCTCTGGGCGTGTTCGGCATCTCAATCCCGATGTCAAGCGTAACCAGTCCTGCGGTCACATCGTCAATAAATCCGGCGAAGTTGATACTCTCAATATCGTCCTCCGGGTCTATCCACTCCGGCTTTCCGGCTGTGATGTTCTCAAACTTATCAATCCATGCCGTCATGGTATCGGACAACAGTAAGTCCGTGTCAAACCGCTCCTCAATTTCTCTTTTAAACAACTTATTCCACACCGCCTTTATAAAGTTTATCAGTCCCATGTGCTATCACTCCACTATTTGTAAAAATTGGTTCCGCCCACCCAAGTCTAAGGCTATTTTCCCGCCAAATTTTTAATATGCAATCATGGAAGAATGGGCTTGAATCAATCCACTGCAAAAACTCATTTGCCGTCAGCGAGCGGAAATTTACGATCCGCAGAAACGTTTTCTCACGAATATTCAATCCTGGCATCAGCGGTGCGCCGTTCCCAGATTTTATATACAGGTCATTACCCACCGGGAGAAATACGTAGGTCTCTGCAGAACTCCTACTTCCCGCTTTTCGGTGGTATTTAACACCTTCCGACCATTTACACCCCTTTGGCAGTCTGTCTGCTGGAAACGCCCATGCGGGCCACGCAATCCAGAATCTTATATAGTCCAAGCGCCCCAGCATTTTTTTAATGTCCCTGTCATCAAATCCAACCTGCTGTAGTTTTCCGATATCCTCAGCTAGACGGTTCATAAATATTTCGTCCCGATCCTCTGCCCAGACAACATCTATGTGCTCAACGCCGCTCATTCATTCGTCCTCCGCTCCCATGATGCATATTCCTGTGCGCTGTGAAAATTCGTCATCGTACTCGGATTCTCCCACCGGGGATGTTTCCAGAATTTTCTTTCGCAGGACATACAGCAGAATCGTGTCCGCTTATCCCCGCTCCCGCCCTTCGTCACAACCAATCTCCCACACTGGGAGCAGATAAACGTGATTGACGGGTATTCTTTGCTCATATTATGCGTCCGGTTATATTTGTTCCTGCATTTGGTTGAACAATATTTTTGAATTACAGTTAATTTATTAAACTCTTTTCCGCAATTTAAGCATTTCATTTTTACTTATATAACCCACTTATTCAACTGCCGCGCCACCGTGTATATAAGATACCTATCAGCATCTGCGTGATGATCTGATTCCTTTATCACGGCATCTTCCGCGCTCTTATCGTCCCACGCATATTGTTGATATTCCTTTATGGTTTCAACACAGCTGTCATGTACCTGATACAGTCCGTAATTGAGATACTTCGTCACTTCCTGTATGCCGTTCAATACATCGTTGTTCGCCGCCTTGACAATGTATCTGCTGTGCTTTTTTATCGTCTCAATAAATCCCGCCGCTGACGGGTCAACCACAACATACTCAATCGGCAAATCCCCGATAGCATCACACATGATCTTGTAGTATTCCTCGTTGTCAAGTCTGCCGCTCTTGCGCCCGTCATGGTGTATCTCTCGTATCTTGCGCACCTTTCGCCCGGCGATCTCGTAAATTCCACCGGCGAACGGGTTTACAGTACCATAGTCCAAAGACACATAATAGCGGCTGTTTTGCTTGCGCTCTATTTCCCCAGAAAATACGTGCTTCTCCCGGCTGAACATCGGATAGACCAAGCCTTCGGCAAGCGCCCATTCGCCCAATATGTATCTCTGGTAATAAACACTGCCCTCATACTCTTTGCAGAGGTTTTCAACAAAAGCCTTGTCCAAAAATGGATTATCAAAGATTGTATATTTCTGGCAGTAGATATCAAATTCTTCACTGTCCAGAAATTCTTTAAGCCAGTGGTTCGGGCCTTGCGGGTTCAGTGCGCCGTCAAAACACGAATACGGCTTGTCCAGACGGGATTTCAGCAGGTCGAATACTTCCTCGTTCCAGTCAGCAACCTCGTCACCGTAGCAGTATTTGATTGAGCTACCACGGAGCTTTGATACCTGACTAACCTTTTCCGCTCCCAGACAATAAACCTTTTCACCGAACAAATAACAGATATTCTGGCTGTTGATTTCGCCGACAAGGTCGGTGCCCCATATCTCACGCATAGGTTCTAAGATATTTCGCTCTATGGTGGATTTCGTTACCCCGAGTATCACGGACAAGCCCGGCTTGCCAATCCTTGCCCGGATGCGTTTGGGAATCACATAATAATCCATATAGGTCTTGCCAGAACGAGTTAAGTTGCGCCGGTCTTGAAATTCCAGCGCTTATTTGCATTGTCAAAAAATTCGCGTTGTTTAACACTGAACGGCACGGCACCACCTTCTCCCTAAATATGTTTTCAAATATCCATTACAGCATTTAGCGATTCCGTTTTGATTGCAGTTGTATTTTTCAGCCGCTTCAAAAACGCTGTTAAAGGATTCAATCACATTTCCATCAGCATCAACCAAAACAACCGGCGTTGTCTTATGATTATTATGTCTTCCTCTCGGCGGTCTTTTCGGCTTCTGAAATTCAAAGTCTGCATACTCAAATACATATCCCATATATGTCTTTGATTCTCCCCTACAGCATTTTGTAATTCCCTTTCTCTTTATTCCAAGTTTTTCTGCGGCTATGCTCTGGCTTTCATACGTTCCAATTATTTTTCCGTCAAGATTTTTACAAATCACACTCTTTGACCTTGGATTCAAGCTCCCTACTCTTTCCCTGCTTCCATGAACTATCTGACCGCCTTCAGCGATATTATATCCGTATTCGTGCTGATTGCTTTTGTATCTGCTTATCAATTTCTTTTCAGCTATGCAGGCTTCTTTCTCTGTTAAATTTTTCAAAAGTATTTCATGTTCAAATCCGTCCCACCCATATTTGTTTATCGCATTATAAAAATACGTTCCGTAATATCCTGCACCGTTCTGCCACCTTCGCTTTACGTCTTGACTTGTTATGCCGATATATACTTTCCTGTTTGTTTTGTTAGTGTGCTTGTAAACCGTGTATGCCATATCACACCACCCCTCCTATCTCTTTCAGCACTTCGTCAAGTTTGGAAAGTGCATCCTGATTCTGCTCCTGCTCGTTGTTCCATCCCTTGAAATTATTCCGCAGACTGAACTGTGCGCCGCTCGTACCGTCCTTGTCAAACAGCCGTTCCTCTGCATATTGCTCCACTCTGGTCTTCGCGCGCGTAATGGTGTCATTAAATTCTTCACGTCCCTGATAATTTAACAGCGCCTGCCTGCTCGCAAATCCAAGCGCAAGAGCCAGTCCCGTGATTGTCGGCGGCCTGCTCCCGATGATGACAGGTCTGCCCCATTTATCAAGAGCAGGTTTGTCACCATCCATCAGCGGCGTACCTTCGCACTCACGGAAGTATTCATCTATCTTCTGTTGTATTTCTTCCTTGCTCCGATAGTACGGAGGTCTGCCGCTTTTTGCCACGTTAATCAACTCCCTTTTATCAGTTTCTCCATAAGCACCGGCATACCTTTCTTTCTGATTTCCTCAGCGGCTTTATCTGTCACGCTGTCAATAATGCCTTGCTTAATGTCCGGCTGATAGATTAACTCTTTGATAATTTCTCTGTATTCCCGGCGAAACTCTCTGCCGCTTCCCCATGTATTATTTTCCAGAATCTTTTTAACAACTGCGTCCTTTACGCACTCCCGCAATTCTTCATCCGGGATTTCTATTGTGATTTTCATTCAATACCGCCTTTCTTACTTCTACCCGCCAGAATCAACATGGGAGGGCGGATGTTGGTTTTGTTTATTCCTCCGGTTCCCGGTACGGTTCCGGAAGCGGCCTCCATGCAACTACTCTGTAATTATCAGAAAAATACCTGAAAGGTTCCAGCCAATATTCCAAGCCATAATAAGACGTAGTATAAGCGCTTATTTTAACGATACGTTCTCCGCTTGTTTTGCCTTCCGCTGTTATAAGCACTTTTACATCTTTTTCCGGTAATCCATCATCAACCAGAGTCCACACTGAATTTTGCAATATTTCAATTGCTTTCTGTATGTCATTCATACGCCCACCTCAGTTTCACTACCATACAAATTTACACTACTCTCAAATTCATCCATATGACGGATTTCTGAATGTTCATCGCATTATACCTCACTTTCATTTTACCAGAAATCAGCGCAATTTCTGTATACCCCTTTCATCCGTTTGCGCGATACATCCGCAACAAGTCATTGTAATTTGCAATTGACAGCCGCCTGTATCCGTAAAAATCGCATTTCGGCAATGGTATATAGTCTCTCGCACTTAATTTGTCATATGACCGGCCATACCGGATTGAATCATACAACTGATCTGCTATTTCTGCATTTGATTCTACAACCGCATCACGCAGTATATCTCTGCCGTTACCGTCAATAAACGGGCCGTCAATCATGCATACCCGGATTATCTTCGCGGCTTCTTCTTCGGTTATGTCATGGTCTTTGTACGTCATCCTCCTTGTTTTCATTTTTTTCAACCTCCCTGATTGACCAGCGCGTAAGTAAATACACGCCAATCAGAAACCCAAGTATAAATTCAAACATACTCTGGTTAATACCTCCTGTTTTTTCGCTCTCATGGATTCAGATGCACGCGCTTCCTGCCACCGAACAGCCGGTATACAGCCAGCTCCCACTCGTCCCAGAATCCGGCGCGCATCATGGGAATATAACCCTTTTTGACAATGATTACGACGTCCGCCGGGATGTCGAATCGTATGTGTTTGATTTTGCTGTACGATGCATTTGTGATCTCGTGCACCTGTTTGTTGGTAAATCCCTGCAGAATCAACTCTCTGACTCGGTCATGCTCCCGCTGTAGCAATTCGTCAAGCATGATCATCACCGCTTTCCAGCAAGTCGCAGTTCGATTCTCTAAGAGCTTCCGTCTTTGCTTTTTGTATCAACTGCATGATTCCGTGTGAGACCTGTGCGTCTGCACGTTTGCGGTCAAGGGCTGTCCGGTAATTGCGAACAAAATGACTCTGTTCCACGCTGTCAACAGTATCGATGTCCATCAATGCCATTTCGTGTAGGTTTGCAGGATTGCCGACGGCCCGCTGGCACAGTTCCGGAAGCTTATCAAACTCAGCTTCTGCATTGTATCCTGAATTGGACAAGGCTTTGCGAACAAGTGACCATGCTTCAAGCTCTGACATATCCTCATGTACCGGCGCTGTAATTTCTGCCGCTTTTTTTCTCAGTCCGGCAATCGTCGGCGGATATTGCTCCTGCATCATGTGCTTTTGTGTAGCTAGAGACAAAACCTGATATGGCAGGTCGCACAGAAGGCTGTACCAAACGTCAATAGCATCTTTCCCGGCCAAGAATTTCGGGTCAGAGTAGACAGACTTCAACCCTTTGACGATCACTAAAAACTCTTTCTTCGTCATCCTCCATCTTCCTCTCCTGCGTACTGTGCATACCATTCGTCAACAACATCCAAACGATTATTGATTGCGTCAATGTATGCACTCCCGGAACTTTGTTTCTTTCCGCCGCTGTCATTGTTCCGTACCCAATTCCTGACAGCGGCTTTCCAGTCCTTCATCTTGTTTTTCCCAACCATCCAGCCTTTCTTGGCGTAAAAATCGCAGAAATATTGCGCGTCAATGTCATAGCCCTGTTGCTGGCAGTAGGCGCAAACATCATCCGGAGTGGGCGGCGCAAAGACAGACCGGCTTTTCTTTTTACCCTCGTAAGAGGGTTTTTCTTTTAAATCATTCTCAGTATCAGTTACAGTATCATTTTCAGTAACAGTATCAGTATCATTAACAGTATCATTTACAGTAACATTATCATGTAGATTTGCTACAGCATTTTTAGCTGTGCTAGCTTTGCTAGATTTTGCTACAGCATTTTTAGCTTTAGCTTCGCCACCTTTTCTTCCGGCCTCGCGCTTTGCCTCTAACGTTTTCTGATATTGCTCTGAATCACGGTCTAATTGAGCTTTGACAAAGCTAAAGGCCATCTGAACAATACCGTCCATCTCCGGAATATCAACCCCGGATTCATAGCACATAATAGCGGTAATAAACTGCCCGCGCTGTTCCATGCTCATCAGCTCCATGTGCTGTAAATAATCCGTATATAGCAAAAAGCTATTCTTCGCGCCTTGATTCATCAAAATACCCTCGCTCTAACCGCTCTTTCAGGTCTCTATACAAAATTTCTTTTATCAGTCTCCCGGAAGTCTCTTCCTTGCAGAAAATCACGTTGACGTCAAAACTGCATCCTCCGGAGACCAACCTCTATTAATTCGCGACTGTATTGTTCCATAACCTATTCCTGTAATTTCAGACCATTCTTTCATTGTGTGAGAATTTCCGTTTACAGTGATAATGCGGTTATTTGTTCTGTTATTTTGTTGCTGTTTCATTGTAGTCCATCTGCAATTTTCTGGACAATATCCCTTTTCGTTGTCTATACGGTCTATGGATTTATCATCTGCATAACCATTTTTTAATGACCAATTATAAAAATTAGAAAGTCCGTTTTCACCGAGCCATTCATCGCATACAGTTATTCCTTTGCCGCCATAATGCTTATAAAGATAATAGTTCGGATTATAACAGCGGTTTTTCATATTGTAATAAGTACTATGGATTTTTGTCCCGTATAACCCGTGTTTTGTATTGGCTTGTTTTGTTCTTTCTGTGTTTAGACAACCACAGCTTTTTGTATGTCCTTTTCTTAAATTTGAACTGATAACATTTGTCTTGTTACCGCAATCGCACATACATTCCCATACGCATTCTTTATGCTTTGTTCCAGACTGTTTTAAAACTGTTAATCTGCCAAACTTTTTTCCGGTCAAATCAATCTTCAAAATATCACCCCATTCTGCTTATGTATTCTTTTGCTTCCCTAAACAGCACTTGCCCGATTAATTTTCCTGCCGTCTCGCTTTTACAGAACAATATTTTCATATCATAGCGCGTCTGCCAAGCAAGGAGCGAGGCTACTAGAGCGGATGAATTAAATTTACTGTTATATTTTCCGTTGAAAATATTTTCCCAATTTGCATTTTCAACTAATAAATAAATTCTAGTTCCATTTTTCTTTGCTCTTTCAAATTCTTTTTCAAAACGTTTTCTTTGTTGCCCAAAACACATACAAAGTTCAGATATGTCATATTTTCGCTCTATAACAAATTTGTCAGAAAAATCTAATTTATTTCCATCTAGCAAAGTGCATTCGCAGGAATAATCTCCAACCGATAACTTTCTTCTTTCATATGGAAATCCAGATAATATCAAGCGCTTCTCCAAATTTTTTGTTGGTTGCTCTCTGGTGTCGTATAAGAGCACCAGAGAGTCCAAAACTTCTTTTTGTTCAAAAATGTCCATATCAGTTAAACGGGAGTTCCGCATCTATGCCGTCCGGAATATTCATCCACCCGGTATCTGCCGGGGCCTGCGGCGGCACAGGGCCGCTGAGCAGTTTATCATCCGGTATTCTGTAGTTCCCGCTCCGAATCTGTTCAACTGTACAGAGCTTTGCGAGATTGGTAGTCCGGCGAACTTTTCCGTCATTCGTTTCATATTCCCGCTCGTTGAACAGACCGCCGATCAGCTTGTTTATAAATTTCCGTTCGTCCCAGTCAAAATGGTATCCGGGGTTCGATTCCTCCAACGCCTCTGTTACAGTTTTGAACCGGCGCTTTGTCCAGCCGTCTTTCTCGCTTCCATCGTCTTTCGGGACATTCAGCAGATAGTTGCAGTGCCATTTCCGGTCTTCTTTCTGCTGGCCTAAATATTCGCTTGTATAGAATCCTTTATAATCCCCCTCGGCAATATCGCACATGATCTTGACGTACTGGCCGACGCTGTTTTCGCAGACTTCCGCGCCCTTGATAATCAGCACATAACCGCCGCGCGGGAGCTGTTCAAAATCCTTATATGATTTCGTCTGTTCGTAGTCGTTAAATCTCCTTATCATTCTTTTCCTCCTTCTTAATTCCGTAGTAATCCCGGATTGCATTGTCTACCAGAAGCAGGTCATTCTCGATTGTCAAATCTTCAAACATCCCCTCCGGCGACTTGCTGACCGCTCCGTCCGCTGACTGTGTAACGAACAGGTGTTTATTGTTTTCGGCTACGCACCGCAGAACGATGGTAAACATACCTTCGACGCACACTTTTTCGTCAAGCACTTTACCGATGGTTTTCGGTTTTATCTCCCCGGATTCCTCCTGTTCTTCGTGCATCATCAGATAAACAATCACATCCTCCGGCAGAACGTTGATAATGAACTGAATCAGGTTCCAGAAACTGTCTCCGATCTTGTTATAAAAAGAGAAAATTGCGTTCCCGGCTCCATATGATGAATGACCGGACATAAACATGTTTGTAATCAGGTATCCGGCATCATCAATCACAATAGACTTTGCTTTTGACTGCCTCAGGCATTTCTGCACGATCTCATAATTATCTGTAAACCATCCATTTATCTTACCCCGGAAGGGGAGCGGCTTGTTCAAAACACGGATAAGGTTAAAATCCTTGTCCGCGCAGTTTTTCATACTCCGGCTCTTTCCGGTTCCGGATTTGCCAATGATTAAAACTGGAATTGCGATAAGTCATCCCCTCCTTACTTAATCCGCAGGCTCGTTGCCTGCACAAGCTCTGCATATTCCTGATTGCCGTTCTCCTTCAGAAACTTTTTCAGCTCTGTTTTGTTCAGAACAGGGTCTTGAGGCTCAAAAAACGAACTCGGAATATTTTTTTCATCCTTAATCTGCACAACCGGCGGGTTTTTCTGAATCCAGAACGAAAACATATCTGTCTTAATCCGGCGCTTCCCGGTCGCTTCCATGGCCGCCTGCAGGCTGTCCTTGAGCTTCGCAAGATTATTGACCATTGTCTTTTTTCTATCGGTCAGCCGATCAATTTCTGCCTGTACCTTTGCAATATCCCCGGACAGTTCCTGGATGACTTTCCCGTAACCGTCGGCTTTATCTTCAATTTCGCCCTCGACGCCTTCAAGGGTATCTGCGAATACTTCCGGGTCAGCTTCCGCCGCCATGTTCAGCAGTTTCAAATACTGCCCGGTCAGCTCATACAATGTTGCCATGTTACATACCTCTCTTTCTTTTTTCTCCAAATCAGCACCCTACAATTCCGTCTTTCAACAGCCGCTCCAGATGGGCCTTGCATTTATCAAATGTGTTGAAATCAGATTCTTCACAGATGGTATAGACCGTATTCCTCTGCCTGTCCATGATGTTGACTGTTGCTTTCAGGTTCCCACGTGAAAATGCGTAAATACGAAACTTGACGAACACGTTTGTTTCGTTTAATACCCGTTTACACAACATATAAATTTCATCAATCATCTGTTCAGCCATGATGCCATATCCTCCAAATTCATTTCCATCTGGCCGCAGTCACCCACAGCCAGATTGTTATACCTCTCTTTCTTTTTCATGCGCTTTCTCATGGCTTCCCGGCAGTCCTCACACAGCAGGCCCTCGCCCGGGTCCATGTAGCATCCGCACATGTCGCATTTATACCAGTTCTTCATCTTCCTCCGTCTTAATCCAGTCGCCTGAGTAAAACCATTCTTTGAACTCTGACCGGATTTCTTCACTTTCCTGTATTTTTTTCAGTGCATATTCAAACGCTTCGTCCTCGCTGATTACATTCCCACGCTCCGTGTTTATTCCGACGTACATCCTGCCGCCTCCCGATTATTTCCCCTCTCCCGGATATTTGATGCACAGAATCGCGCAGATTATCTCAAGACTGGGATAGTTTGAAATTTTGATATAATCCTCGACGACCTGTACTCTTGTTTTCAGCTCCACATATTCCCTGTTCATCTCTGCCATTTTGTTATCAGCTTCTGCCATCTCGGTAATCCTCCTTATTCCATCCATGTTTTTACCTCTCCTTCATCTTTTTTCAACAAACTCTGTCCCGGCCTTTAAATCAAAAACCTTAAAATCTCCGCCGGTTGTTTTATCCAACAGCTCCACCTTAGGCTCTGTGAGCCACAGCACCGCGCCAACACCGAACGCATACGCCATTACTGCCAAAAACAGGATTTTGTCAACAGTCATGTCCGTGAAACTGAACATCCCCATTGCAACCAGCAGTAACGCCAGTGTTCCGGTCACTGTTGCCGCATACATCCGCAGTTTCATTCCTGGTCACCTCCCGGCCATTCTGTAAGCCCCACGCGCTGTAATACCTTCGGCGCGTACACATGATACGAATACCGCTGTTTCCCGTTCTGCCCCCGGCCGCGGGGAATCGCTTCCCCGATGTCGGCCAGATGCTTTTGACGGAGTTCATACCGCAGTTTATCCGGCGTCATCCCTAATACCGGGGCCGCCTCTGCGACGGATACTCTTGCTCCCTTCATAGCTCTACCTCACTTCTTTTTGCGTTTTCTCTTGTATCCTCTGCTTTTACCGTTCTTCTTTATCCTCGCCTTTTGGCTCATTGACAATATCTCCCTGTGTTCCGCTGTTTATGGAGTTAATGCCGTCGCTGTACTGACTTACGTACTCATAAGACTGAAAAACATAAATCCAGTAAGCATTTGTACCAATCAGCGCTACCAGAGTTACCACCCACGCAACAAACCACCGCTTTGCGTTCGTGCGTGACTGCTGAATCAGTTCCGCAAGCCACTTTTCGGCATTGCCCCAATCTTCTTTTTTATCTTCCATAATTCCTCCTGTTCCCGGTTGCCGACACAGGAAGAATGTGTTATAATCTCTCCTGTATCCGCATTACTATGTCTAATGTGGTTACGTGCTCCGGTCGGTGTTGCCGCACCGCCGGGGCGTCTTACTTTTCGTCTTTGTCATCTTTTGACGCGCAAAGCGCAATTACAACGATCAGAGTCATTCCGATAACGGCTCCAACGATTGCGCCACAGAAAAATTCTGGTATGTACAAATTATCACCCCCTCACTTCTTCGACGTGGTATCTTCCATATCCGCTTGACCTGCCGGAGCCAATGCCAATTCCAAAACCTGCAAGATTGATAATGTTCACAATCTGCTCAAGGGAATAGATATTCTCCACAAATGCAATATCAAAAGTTGCTTTCCACCCGGAAAATCTGTTCAGATGGACAAGCACCGGCGCTCCCTTCTTCGGAGACATCAGCTTTTCATCAATGTAATGTTCCGCAAACGTAACCGGAACCAGACCACCCTCTGCCGGAATGTTTACTCCTGCCTTAAACTTCGTAGCGTATGTATCAATTCCGTTGCGCACAATAGCATCCCCGAAAGATTTCAGCAGGCCAAATGCCGTGATGCAAGGTGCATTTTCGTGAAGCGCCTTAATCAATCCTTCTTCTGAAAAATCAGTCGGTTTTCCCTTGTACCAGTGCATAGAAGTAATGATTTCTTCCCACACATTCGGCTTGGATGTATCTTTTGCCTTGTCTTTTCTTGCGTTCGTGAGCTGTCTGACGGTTACATCATTCATTTTGTTCAAAATAAGATTTCCGTCACCGCAGATAGTGATTTTTGCGTGCTGTACGTCGATCTGCTTTAATTCGATTGCCTGTTCTTTTTTTGCCATTTTTATACCTCTTTTCTTTTATGTTTTATTTTCTTGAATACCTGTACTGCATATTCAACGGCACTATGTATTAAACTGTCATATGCTTTCACGTTCTGTAGATTGCTTTCCTGTATTTTTGTTTTTCGATGTATGGTTTAGGATTTTTTGCTCAGCCGCATAATGCCGCTGAAAATGCAGTACAACTCGCCTGCTAAAATATCTGCATTGTTTTGTTTTATAGTTTCCTATGATTTCCTGTTCTTATTGTGTGTTTTACTTATATATTCTTTTATTATCTGCAAATACAATGCAGACATTTCAACAGGCGATGGTATTCAACTTCTTGATTGTGCGCTTTAATGGTAGTACTGCCTATCAGCCACTTTGCAAACGACAATAAAATACGGTATGATATATTGTGTTTTACTATAGTTTCATTTTATTTTCTTTCGGTTTTTATTTTGTCTTACGGCTATTGCCGCTTGCAAAATGGCTGATATGTCGTAAGTTTTTCTATATTGTTCTTTGGTATAATTTACTTATCTTTGAAGTCCTGTTTTGTCCTTGGCAATACCGCCATCGAAACGCACAATCAAAAATTTCTTTTAGTCAATCAGAGCTAAAATTTCATCCAGTTCTTTCAGATTTGAGTATTTCGCCTTAAACGCTCTAAGCTCTGCATATGCTCTTTCCAAAAGTTCTTCATAGGCTGTCTGATTCCTCACAATCAGCCGTGTGGGAGTATATGTATTATCATTGTTTCCTGTGCTCACAAAAAACCGGATGTTTGTTTTTTCTTCCTTCTTATCGTCGTCCTCCTTCGTTATAACAAGGAGCCGGATTATTTTAGCCGCCTGAATCTCTCTGTATTTGTTACCGGCAATAGAATCATCCCACTCAAAGCAATCGTGCATTTCCGAATTTTCGTTCCTTGCCATATCTACGACATCCGACAGAGAGTATGTGTCTCCGAGACTTTCAAGCTCTTCAGCCACTTTGCAAGCATCTGCTTTATACAATCCGTCAATCTTCCAAGCCGCTCTCATTATTCCTCCTGATTTTTAATGTAAACTTCCTGCGTGTACCGGTCATAGACCAATGTCAGAGAATCGCCGGAACGATCTGTAATAGTGCCTTTGTTCCCGTCCATCTCCACGGTAAAATATCTTTCTGCAAAGTTCTCGCGCTCCATCCATCTGCGGATTGCGTACTCTGCGATAGTTCTGCATCCTTTGATTACCATTGTGTCGCCTCCCTTCATTCCAGAAAATACTCAATCGGTTTGTCAAAATAGATAGCCAGCTTCCGCAAACTATTAAGACTTGGCTGTGTTCGACCGGATTTCCAATTCGAGAACGCTGTCTGACTTATTCCGGTCTCTTTCGATACTCTATACGGAGTTTTGTCGATTTCTGACAATAATTCCTCAATTTTTTCGTGCAATTTTACACCCCCCCTCCCAAAAGTATTATCTTGACGTTACTTTCGTGCTGTGATATACTTTCAATTACAAAACTACCACATCTTATAATTTTAGCATACGCTCACGATAGTAACTGCCGCAACTGCATTTTGTTTGCGTGAGTATATGGTACTACTTTTTGCGCCATTAGTCAAGGGTTTTTACTAACTTTTTCGTGAGTAAGCTATTTTTGTGAAAGGAGCACAATTTATGTATGAGATTTTTGAGCAACTTTTACAAAAGAAGGGGGTTTCTCCGTACAAAGTTGCAAAAGAAACCGGAGTCACGCAGACTGCCTTGAGTAATTGGAAGCTTGGAAAAAGTACCCCAACGGCGAAAACACTCCAAAAGATTGCAGATTATTTCGGAGTTCCTATTGATTATTTGACTACCGGGAAAATGCCAGAGTCAAAGACAGGTTATTATCTCAACGACGAAACCGCCGCCATCGCGCAGGAAATCTTTGAAAATAAGGAATTGCGAATGCTATTTGATGCGTCTCGGAACGCCACGCCGGAAGACCTGCTGACCGTCCGGGATATGATGCTCGCGCTCAAGCGCAAGGAAAGAGGCGATATTGGTTGACCGTTGTGAGGTTAATTGATATGCCTACACGAGTAAAAGGATATACGCAAGAAGATGATGATGGAACATATACAATTTTTATAAACGCTCGACTGTCGATAGAACAACAGAGAGAGGCATATTTACACGAACTGAAACATTTAATGCAAAAAGATTTTGAGAAAGAGCATGTGCAGAGGATTGAAGCGTATGCACATGGATTAAAAGAGGCGCAAATTTAAAGAAAGAAGGGATTTTATGAAAACAATCAAGAAACTATTAATTTGTATCATGATGGTATTGTCGTTTTCGATAATTATTCCGTCACAAGCTGATGCGGCGGTAAAAATCAGCAAAACGTCTGTTACACTCTTAAAAGGTCAGTCAATCAATTTGAAAATTACCGGAACGACTAAAAAAGCGACTTGGTCAAGCAATAAAAAATCTGTCGCAACAGTAAATTCGAAGGGGAAAGTTACGGCAAAGAAAAAGGGAACTGCCACAATTATAGCAAAGATCGGAAAAAAGAAGTACATTTGCAAAGTTACAGTAAAAACAACGCCAAAAGCCGTTGCTGTAGAAGACTTTTCTTTGAATCAGTACTATCTCACCATTAAGGAAGGTGAAACGCAAAAGATAAGTCCGTACTTTTACCCAGAAAATGCGACAGACAAAACTGTGAAATGGTCTTCATCCAACAGCGCAGTTGCAATGGTTGATTCCAATGGAGTGGTAACTGGAAAATCTATGGGAGAAGCCGTCATTACAGCAGTGTGCAATGGATTGACGGCGACTTGTGATGTCGAGGTTAAAAGAAATTTTATCGAGCAAGACGCAGTGCAAAACCTTTCTTATACCACATATTATATTGACGGAGGAAGATTGCTTTTTATAAAAAACAATTATAAATATCCAATGGAGTTATGGGTTGAATGTTTATTTTACAATTCAAACGGAGTTTTAATCGCAAAAAGGGACGACATGCATTGCGATATTTTAGAAAGCGGCAGGGAATGTGTTATTGTAAACTGGAATGCTCTTGATTCAAATGCGGATGATATACAATATTCATCTTACAAACTTAATTTCAGAGCTTCGGAACCATATGACGAAGGAAATGCTTCCATGATCTCATGTCAAGGACATTACGGCGTAGATAACGTAATGGTCACTGTCCAAAATAATGATAATGTTGAGGCTTTTCCGACTATTGCCATTGTGTTTTACAAAGGGGGAAAGATTGTGGGGTATGATGACGAAATCGTTGGACGTATGATGCCAAATATTACGCAAAATATACAATTCGATTTTCCGTATGATTCAGAATACAACGCAATAATTCCAGATGATTTTAAATTGTACGTGAATTCTTCTTATAGGTATTAAAACAAAACCGCCCCGGAGCTGTCAACACCGAGGCAGTTAAGCGTACCGAAGATGATACGAAGATGATTTGGTCGTCATTATTGTATCATCTTCCGGAGCTACAGGCAAGTGGTTTTTGCCACTGGCTGTTATTTTTATACCCAAATTGCACAAAATTTGCACAAAGGAGTTGATACAATGAGAAAGAAAAGAAAATACCCTGTTTTGCCAAATGGCTATGGCACGATAAGGTTTCTGGGCAAAAACCGCCGGAACTGCTATGCCGTGCATCCCCCAGCTGAGGAAGTGAATGAAAAGGGACAGTACATGAGACCAAAGGCGATCTGCTACGTAGATGACTGGTATGTGGGCTTCGCAGTACTCAACGCCTACCACGCAGGAACCTACACCCCCGGCGACGAGATAAAGTTTAAACAGGTGCGCCCCCTGGGCGATCATGCAGTTGATGACTTCTGCCGCCGGTTGCTTGCCGACCACACAGCGCAGGCGTTTGTCAAAGCAGAAGAAAAGGGAAAGACGTTTGCGGAGGTATACGAACTGTTTTACGACTGGAAATACGGCTCCAATGCGAAGAAGAAGCTGTCCGATCAATCAAAGAGGGCAACACAGGCGGCGTTCAAAAATTGTGCCGCGCTACACAATAAAGTGTTTGAGGATTTGCGGCACCGGGACTTACAGACGTGCATTGACGGATGTAAGTTGAAAAGCGCGAGCATCGAACTGATGGTATCATTGATCAAGCAGATGTACAAGTACGCTGTTTTGTACGAAATCTGCGACCGGGACTATTCCGGGAGCCTGTCGGCACCAGCACAGGACGATGAACACGGCGTGCCATTTTCGGATGATGAACTGTCGGTTTTGTGGAAGAATCAGGGCGACCCGGTTGTTGAATTTATCCTTATCATGTGTTATTCCGGGTATCGTATCACAGCATATAAGACGTTGGAAGTCAATACAGATGAATGGTATTTCCGAGGTGGTATCAAAACTGCCGCAGGTAAGGACAGAATTGTCCCTACCCACAGCGCAATTCAAGGCCTCGTAAAACGCCGCATAAGCCGTTATGGGTGCTTACTGAAAGAATCTACGCAGGCTTTCCGAAAGTCGATGTATGAGGCGTTAAGTAAGCTCAGAATCGAAATGCACACGCCGCATGACTGCCGCCATACGTTTTCTCGGCTCTGTGAAAAATACGGAGTCAACGAAAACGACCGGAAAAGAATGATGGGGCACTCATTCGGCGCGGACATTACCAACGGCATTTACGGCCACCGAACGCTTGACGAGTTACGGTCCGAGATTGAGAAAATAAAAGTGTGACCACCTTGTGTCTAGTAAACCAGAATTTTTACAGGTTTTTGCAGGTAAAATCAAGTGTCCCAAAATGCCGGAAAACCGCATAAACAAGCCATTTTTACCGTGTTTATGCGGAAATCTGAACATCACATCTTGTTAATCGAAAATTAATAATTACTTTTTAAAAATCCTTGAAAATACAGGCTTTCCGAGTTTTTACTGTGTCTAGTATGTTACCAGTAAAAGCAGATAAAATCAAGTAAAAAACAGGAGAAAAGCCGGGTTAATCCCCGGCTCTTTCCCTGTCTGCTTATTTGATTATAGCCTCAAACCCTGCCTTAATCAGCCGGTCTTTCAGCCGTTCAGCGTTCCCTTTTTCGATGAAACTGCCGCACTGAACAACATACTCTTTCTTCTCCGGTTCCGCCGCCTTGGTCTTGTGTCCGAAATACAAATGTCCCCACTGATTGTTACGCGCGTCATTACCCAAATACTCGTATTTTTTCAACAGTTCGGCGCACTTCTTCTTGTCCATGTTTCCCTTGCCGTCGCTGTAATTCGCGAATGACCGGAACTGCAAAATCTGTGCATCCGGGAACCGCCGCGCCCCTTTCACGAACACATCATACACCGCCTGACGCGCGTCATCTGTAGTTTCCTTTGAACCGAACGCTGAAAAGTTGTTTTCCATCACGTCGGTAATGGTCTTGCCGTACTGCCCTGTTTCCAGCATGTCGTGGATACACTGCGCCACCGCTACGAGCGCGTCATAACTGCGGATAACACCTGCCTCGCCGTAAACAACTTTGCTGATTGCTTCAACGTTGCTGTTCCCGATTGCTATACCTTTGATGTTCACGCCGCCTGACATTTTGTCCGCCACCGCCTTTCTGAATCCGTCCATTGTCAAGCCGAACCTGTCCCAAACGTGCGTTGGGTCAACGTGCGCTGTAGACAATCCGGCGCGCCTGCCTTCATCGTGCGAGGAAATCAGATACAGACCGGACGGGAGTTTTGATTGCGGATTCCATCCGTATCGCTTGCATATGTCGGCGCACAACTCGACAGCCGTGTTATAGCCACGCATGATGTCGGCTTTGAACTTGTCCGCGTTGGAAACAGTATAGTTTGCGCCGCCGGTATACTTGATATAGTCCGACTCACAAATCTCAAATGTGATAAGATGGTCATTCCCATATCCGCCGTCCGCCCATGTCCGCACATCCTCCGGCAGACATTGCAGTACCTTCCCCGGCGTATCGCAGTCCACTATGTACGTGACACACGCACTTACTGCTGATTGATTCCAATAATCAGCTACAGATTGTGCTGTTCCCTGTCCCGTGCCGATGGTGTGCAACTGTATGCCGATAGGCGTTCTTTTCACATTGCGCTGATAACAGCGATTCTTGGTCAAATAGTTCTTGATGATTTTCATATAATCCCCTTCCTTTCCGCTCTGATGCGTGGTGGTCAGTTTATCCCCACATCCTCTGCCGCATCATCCGCGCTTGCTGTTTCCGAACCGCTTTCCATTACATCCGCACTCGGCAGTTCCATGAAAGAATCAGCGGAAGTTATGCCTGATTTCTTTTCAAGGGCGGCGACGCGCTTTATTAATGCCTCAAGTTCCGACCGCACCACCACATCCTCCGGCGCGGGTGTCCAGATGGGGTTTGTGACGGTGCCGAGTTCTAACTTAATTTTTTGAACAGATGATATTGATCCGTTATCAGGAATAGGATATACACGTAAATGTCGTAATTCTTCTTCACTTTCTTCCTGATCAATTACACGAAAAGTCGCTGTATAAACACCATTTGTTTTACTGTATAATCTACATAAACCATTCGTATTTGATTTTCTTGAATAAATTCCGAAATATGTTTTTGAATCTGATAACTCTCCCCATAAAGATACTGTATATGTCTTACCGACTTCAATTCGTTGAGAAAGTTCATATTCGTTTAATGGATAACTAGAATTTACTATTTCTTGTTTGCTATCCAACACCAGATTCTCCCCGCCCGCCGGAGTGTAGCCGAGGGCATCGGCAATATTTACATCCCCGGTCTTGCCATTTACGCTATTTACCCCACCCGCCGGGCCGACCGGGCCTTGAATACCCTGTTCGCCTTTGGGCCCTACTGCACCTGTTTCGCCCCTATCTCCTTTTGGGCCTTTGATGTTGCCTATTTTAATTCTGCTCATATTCTCACCTTCCTTTAATCCAGTTCATCCGGTACAATGTAATAAAGTTCGCCTGTTTCGTCATCGTAATCTAATGGCGGCTCTGTTTCCGTATCCGCATAATACGCCCACAAATTCCCGTCATCGTCTACGCTCAGCGTAAACCATCCTGCTAACGGGGTAGTCACGCCGCTTTCCCCGGGCGGCCCCTGTGGCCCTTCCGGCCCCGCAATGCCCTGTTCACCACGAGGCCCCACGGCTCCCTGTGCTCCTTGGGGGATGCCAAAATACAATGTCACGCCGCTGTCAGCCACGGATTTTTCCACAGTCGCATTTTTTCCGGCCTCAAGGGTACTTGCGCTTACTCCGAG
>CANROC010000037.1 GCA_947632175.1 uncultured Oscillospiraceae bacterium
ACTTAAAAAGTCCTTCTGCTATGATGAATATATGCCTGAAATTACGGAAGTGTATGTTAAACCGACATATAGAAATCGAGGGATTGCGAGTGAAATGATTATTTTTGCAGAAAATTATTGCAGTAAGAATTATCCACTTCATATATCCATCAGTCCCACACCTTCCAGGGAGCTTGTCCACTGACCCACATCTTCTCGAGTTGCTCCTTCTCACGAACCGTGTCCATGCACTGCCAGAAGCCCTCGTGCTTATACGCCATGAGCTGCCCCATATGAGCCGCAGTCTCAAGGGGAGCTTTCTCCAAAACTGTGCTGTCCCCCTCGATGAGATTGATAAACTCAGGCTGACAAACCATGAACCCGATGTTGATCATGTTCCCGTCGCCCTGGGTCTTCTCCCGGAACTCATTGACCTTTCCGTCGTCCCCGATGTCCAGTACGCCAAAGCGTTGCCCGGCGTTATAGGCGGACATGGTGATGAGCTTTCCGTGGGCCTTGTGGAATTTCACCAGCGCCCCAATGTCAATATTGGACACCCCGTCACCGTAGGTCAGCATAAAGGGCTCATTTCCTATGTAATCCCGCACTCTTTTCACCCGCCCACCGGTTTGCGTATCGAGGCCCGTGTCCACTACTGTAACCTTCCAGGGCTCGGAGGCTGTGTGGTGGACAATCATCTCGCTTTTCCCGTTGGTGAAATCGTAGGTAATATCCGACGTGTGCAGGAAGTAGTCTGCAAAGTACTCTTTAATGACGTGTTGCTTATACCCCGCACATATGACAAACTCATTGAATCCGTAATGGCTGTACAATTTCATAATGTGCCAAAGGATTGGCATCCCGCCCAACTCCACCATTGGCTTGGGCTTGAATTGGCTTTCTTCTGAAATACGGGTGCCGAAGCCGCCCGCGAGTATGACTGTTTTCATAGGCCCCTGAACTCACACTTCCCAACCGCGCAGTTTGAAATACAAGCGCTTTAATACCTTCCTCCGCCGTGAACCCGGAGGCAAAAGTTTGTTGATTGCCGGCATGACCCACTCCGACTTAATCTGCTGTTTCAAAGTCTGTTTATGCCGCACCCTCGCCTCAGCCTGGGCTATCATTTTAGAAATTAGAATTTCGTAGTATGGTGTATTACGCGCATAGGGCCAATAGTAGGAATACAGATCAGCGCTTGGGTTAAAGCAAGGGATTGCACGCCCCACATAATGGATCACCCATGGATCACGGCGGGCAGCCATATATGCGTTGTAATCCTCATCGGGCAGATATTCTTCATCTATCTTTTTGGGGTTGTTGATAATCATCACATTCCAATTATTTTGCAACCTCTTAACATGGCCCTGGCACTCCACATTCAAAAGGTCTTGATCCAGCCACCTGTAATGGGACTGACCGGCTTTTTCAATCAGTTCTCCCGGTGCGAAGCGATGAGCAAATTCCTTGATGTTAATAAGCATAACTCCGGCTTGGAAATAACCATAGACATCAGCTTTTAACACATCTAAATAATAGTCTGAATCACTATAAGATGGGTGCTTTGGATTGATTCGTCCCATAACATGACTATCCTGAACTGCAGCAAGCAGATAGCCGTCTATGTCATAATCAAACAGGTTTGCGATATCAACATTGATAACAATATCGCTGTCTAAATAAATAACCTTTTCATATTTACAAAACAAATCTGGAATCAATAATCTATAATATGTAAAAGCAGTAAAATGTGCCCAAGTATAAAATGTTTTATCTTCTACAAAATGCTTGATATTCATAAATCGAATAGAAAAATTGGGGGCCTGTTCCACAAACCGTGAAATGATGCTTTTATTGTTCTCTGACATATCAGTAGTCAAGATAACAATATCGTAAAAATGGTTAGAAGAAGCATTTTGGATAATCGAACTTATTGTAATACATAGAAATGGAGCATACTCATTGCTGGAGGAAAAGCAAACCGTGACCGCGTTATCTTTGACAGGTTGGATTGGTCCATTGTGTATAATCTTAGATTCATCGATGAGAGGTGTCAGAAACACGTTTCGCAACAAGGTATTCATCTTAATTCTCCCTCAACTTTTTTCATCAGAAAATCTTCCATATATTGAATGTGTGGCTCATAATAGTAAAGGTGCGCAGGTTTACCGATATCTTTTGGTATCTGTAAGTAATCGCCATACCCTACAAGATATTTCTTAAAGTTTGAAGGTATATTCACTTCGATGTTCTCAAACGGAACTGAAACGAGAGGAAAGATATCATCGCACTTCATCAATGGGTAAGGGAACGGATAGTTCTCGATGCTATAATATAAGTATTCCCCATTGTCTTGATAACCGTTTATATTCTTCAAATGCTTATCTATTATTTCTGCAATAGCTCTATGTTTTTCGGGATCGTAACTCGCCATATGCCACGCAATGTAATCAGGCTTAGGCTTGACTGGCAGTTCCAAAAACTCGTTGACCATTTTCCCTCTCTCTCCGTGAAACGCTTTTTCATAATTATCATGTGTTCCTGAATAATAATCAAAAATGAAAATATCAATGAAACACGGGAACTCAACATCCCTCATTTTAAATTGATACGCCCGTGAAAATGTTCCGTCATCATGGTAAGATATTGAAATCGTATATTTTTCATCTGTCTTTAAGTACTCCATCAATATGAGCAAATCTTTTCTCCGCATCCCAACGTCCACATCGTCATCCCATGGAATGAACCCCTGATGTCTTATGGCACCAATCAGCGACCCTCCATGCATCCAAAAACTTATCCCAAGATCATTACAGATTTTGATTAATTCAGATATAAGATAAAGATTCGCGCGCTGAATGGTCCTCAAATCTCCTATGGCTTTTGGGTAATTAATCCAAAACCTTTTCTGTGCATCCTCAATAGTTAAACCGCAAGATTCACTTCCCAAAAGAAGCCAAAGCATATTTTGATTTCGCGTCTGGTAGACGTTGATGTTCTTCTCTATTGCATTTATGCGCTGTTCAAGATAAAGCAGCTTCTTGTATTGCGGGAACAATTTCGCATATAGTTTTTTCAATTTCTGTTTAAAGCCCATTTTTAACCTCCGTTTATTTATCATCTTCTTTTTTCCAATAGCCGTTTTTGCCGCTTATATATTTTTACAACCGTAATGAAAATCGAATATGGAGCATACTTAGCCAACAGGTACTTGACGTAAGAAAATCGACTATAATAATAACTAACAGGGTATTTTTCAAAGCCCACAGATGGTAGCCAGTAGGCCCGTAGCCTCATATAATAGTCACGCCGGACATCCTCATCGTCCATATTGCTCACGTGCCATACCAGGAACTCCATCGCCCAGTTAAGGAAGCTGCGGCGATATGTTTCTTCTAAACCTTGCTCCTCCAAGAAATCCTTAACGATATTGAAGGCTTCATAAGGCGCTTGCGGCTGACTGCTGCGGGTATTAGATACTGACGTAAATCGATTGACACGATGATGTACAAGGATTGAATCTAAAACAGCTATCCGTTTCGCTGCCAGCAAGGACGGAAAGACAAACGCCAGATCTTCAGAATTGCGCAGGGGGGGAAAGCTGAGCCCAGTCTGTTGCAAAAAAACACGGCGGTACAGCTTGTCCCAGGCCATACCATACGTAAATTGAAATATGTAATCACGTATCTCAATCGGCGAAAAGGATTCGGCGGGAAGATACTGTGTTTTCAGCATCCATTCTGACGGAAGCTCTTTCTCTGTTTGTGTATCAAATTCCACCGCCCGGCAGATAGTCACATCGGCATCTGTCTCTGTTGCACGCCGAACCATGCTCTCCAGAAAGTCTGCTTCAAACCAATCATCTGAATCGAGAAAAATGACATATGTTCCAGAGGCTATTGTAAGGCCCGCATTTCGTGCCGCTCCCGGTCCGGTATTGGTTTGCTGATTAATTACGCGAATACGTTTATCTCTTGTGGCATACTTTGTCAAAATCCCCGGGCTTGAATCTGTTGAAGCATCATCAACACATATGATTTCGATTTCCTCAATACTTTGATGAATAATGCTGTCTAAGCACTGAGGCAAATGTCGTTCGATATTGTAAATTGGTATGATTACCGATACTTGAATCAACCTATCTGCCTCCCAGACTCTTTACTATTGCCCGGCGCTTACTTCCCGGAGGTAATGCCGTGTTCAAAAGTTTCTTTTTGATGTAGTCCTGCACCGTGCAAAAATGCACCCGGGGAAGCTGTTGCACGTTGAGACTGTGGCGCTGGTATGTCACATAAACACCCAGCAGGCGCTCTGCCAGGTATCCATCCACGCGCTTTTCCTGCGTGGAGTAACTGGACACGTCTGCCAGGCGGTCAAATTCTTCAAGGATTGAGAAAAGCCAAGAACAGTAGTCCCGGAAGACCTCCCGGCGCATGATATAGATGTTGCCAAAGTATTGGCGGGTGCCGGTAAGATATTCATCCATGGCTTCAGTCATTTTTGGCATCCGTTTCTCTACGATTTGCTCCGCAAGCTCCAGATCTTTGGCATGGTGATATGTTGCGGAGGCATAATGGGTCCGGACTGGGAGATACATATTCTCCGGCTTGGGAACAATCAAATCTTTTCCTTCTATTATTCTCTCAAATCTCGCATAGCCCAACTTGTCCAACAGCTCCAGAGTTGGTTGTCTCTCAATGCGGTATGGACGTTTAGCCATTGGGTCGGGGTATAGATAACGCCGATAGTGGAAAAAGCCATAATAGTCCGCCTCTATGTTTTTCCATGCCCAATATTGGGCGGTTAGCTCACAGTAGGAGCGGTTTTTTGTGGAGATGTTGTCTCCGGTATCGTCGTGGAGGAATCCGGGGAAATGTGTGTCGGCAAGCGCCGCCCCCACTTGGAGGGGGACAAGCAGCGGGTGCTTGGGCACTTCGCAGGGTTGGTGACAGCACACGAATATCTTTATGTCAGGCATTGTTCCACCCCGCCGTCATTTGTTCTTCTTCAAGCTGGCGTTTTAAGGTTTCTTCTACCATAGGTTTGAACTGTGCCTCGGCTTCGGCTTTTAACGCCTGAAACAAGCACCTCAATGCCCTTGGGTTGCACTTCTCGGGGGCCACGTTGGCATCCTTTGCGAGGGTGCGGATCAGGTAGGCGGCGGAGAAGCGTTTGAGGGGGGTCCCGTTGCGCTGGAGGAAGATGGAACCGGTGGTGATACCTTGACGGGTGGCGTAGGATTGGAGGTCCTTGGCCAGAGCTGGGGGGATGCGGAGGGTGTGCTTGGCTCCATAGGCCGTAACGGTGAATTGACCTGCCGCGACTGCCTCCACGGTGATCTGCGGCAGCTCCTGGACGTTGAGGCCGGTTAGGGCGAAAAGCTTGACTAAGAGATATGTACGCTCGTCACCCTTCTCCTTGGCTGCGGTCAAAAGACGATGGTATTCGTCGCGGGTGAGAATTGGAGGGGCATTGGTTTTATGCACTTGTTTGGGCAATACATTGTTTTTGCTGCGGACAAGGTGTTTTGGCATTAGTTGCTCCAGCCGTAGACGGCTTCCTCCGCAAGGATTTGATTTTCCATATACCGCTCGACTAAAAGGCGCAGATTGTTTTCGACTGCGGTACGTGTTGTCTCTCTCAGACGATTCAGGCATTTGGGGGTCACCTTTTCCTTTGGGACGATGGCCTCGTCACATCCGCGTTGGATGACCTTCAGGACGCTGGTGCGCATGATGGGGGTGCCGGCGCGGGTCAGGAAGGCGGGCCCGAAAAGAATGTTGTTGCGATGGGCGTAGGTTAAAAGCTCGTCCCTGAAGAAGTTTGGCATTGAAATTTGGCTTGTTTTGACTGCCTCAACGGTCACATTTTGTAAGGTCTGGGCGGTCACGTCCGTTAAAACAAAGAGCTTGATGAGTAGATACCGGCGCTCGTCGCCCTGAACTTTGGCGGTTTGCAGAAGCCGAATATACTCCCGGCGGGTCAGCTCATGGGGGGTGGATCTCGTTTCTACGCGCTCCGAGGCTTGCAACTCCCGATGTCCGATGAAGTCCAGCCAGACGGTGCTCACGGAGATCATGAGGTTGACAGTATAGGGGGAGCAGCCTTTCGCGAGCATATTGTTGCGGACTTTATCCAGACTGCCGGGGCGGACCGCTTTATCGCCGGGGAGGAGATCATAAATCTGTTCCATGCATCTCCGGTAACGTTCTATCGTGGCAGGGGAACAACCGGAGCTGCGGCACACGTCCATAAAAGCGTCAATACTGGCGGGGGTCAGGGCTTCGACTTGCGTCGCGGTTTCTGGCATGAAAATCCCCCCTCTCAGGCATCCCAGCCCACAATCAACTGCTCCTGATCCAGCTGCCTGTCCATGGTCTGCTCGATCAGCAGCTCGAAGCTGGCCTCCACGCTGGCTTTTGTGGTAAGATAGAGCTTCCTCAGGCAGCGCGGGTTTCCCTTCGCCTCCGGGATCTTCGCGGCCATACATAGGTTGGCGATGCTGTGGGAGAGATAGGTGTGGGACGGCGTGGTGCCCAGCTGGGTGAGGAAGATGGGGCCGGTGGTAATGTTCTGGGACTTGGCAAAGCTCAGGAGCTCCTGTTGCAGACAGGGCGGGATGCGGAACATACTCTGCGTGCCCAGATAGGTCACACAGAAGCGGCCTTTCCTCACGTTCTCCACCGTCACCATAGGCAGGGACTGGGAGTAGATGCCGGTACAGGCGAAAATCTTCACGATGAGGTATATCTTCTCGTTCCCCTGAGCCTTGGCCGTGGCCAGCATCCGCAGGTACTCCGCTCTTGTGAGCTCCGGCTGGGGATTCCGGGGGACCTTTAACCGATCCATAAGCCGCAGCTCCCGGTGGCCCGCAAACTCCAGAAATTGGTTGACTGCCACCAACATCCCGTTGACGGCGGAGTTGGAGTAGCCGTCCTCCAGCATCTGGTCGCGCCATTGCTCCAGCGTCCCCGGCCGGATAGTTTTGTCCTCCGGCAGGAAGTTGTAGAGCGAACGAAGTCCCCGGCGGTAGATGTTCTGAGACTCGTTCGAGCGCCCCTGGGACATCCAGGCATTCAGCGCCCGCTCTGCGTCGGCCATGTCCATGACCACGCCATCCGGTATTTTGTTTTCAGCGATGCCGACTTGCATACCCGCCTCCATTTGTGATTCAAAGGCGACAGAATACCGATTCTGTCCAAAGCGTGGTGATTTGGAGCTTATTCCAAGAAAAACTTTTATAAAATAAAAAATCCCACCCTCCAAAGGTGGGAAATCGCCCGCAATGAAGTAAGACTGCCCAAATTCTTCAAAGGCAGCCTTGATTTGCTATGCAAAAAAATAAGGTTTTTTTCGATTCAAGTATTGCTAAAACCGTGCTTTTGTGATACTATGTACGGGCTCGTGTGTGCGGTCGAAGGTTGTCGGCGACAGAATCGGTATTCTGCCTATCAGACCACCAAACCCAGCCGGTCCATCTGCCGGGCGTGCTCCTGACCTGTGGAGATCAAATAGATTCTGGTTGTCTCCACACTGGAGTGGCCAAGGACATCAGCTAATTTCACAATGTCGCGGTACACCTTATAATATGTACGCGCAAATAGATGCCGCAAATTGTGGGGGAATACCTTCGAAGGCTCCACCCCAGCGGCTACGCAAATCTTCTTCATTTCCGCCCAAATTTGTCCTCTTGACATACCCTTTCCGCTTCTGGTGAGAAATACCTCGCCGGAGGCGATTTTGTTTTTTCGGATGTATTTCTGGAGGCGCTTGCATAGTTTGCCGGGCAAAATGATCGTCCGAATCTTCCCTTTCAGCGCAATGATTGCCCTCCCCTGATTGACTGCTTTGACCGTTATATACCTGACCTCCGACACCCGTATCCCCGTGGCACAGATTGTCTCCATCAGCAGGGCAAGCCGCTCGTCGCTTCGGTTATAAGCTGCCCTGATAAGCCGTTCATACTCACCTTGTGTCAGGTCCCTCCCCGGGTCGCGAAATACCCGACGTTGTAGCCTCAGCGCTTTCACCCGACAGTCCTCCCACCCCGCGTATTTGAAAAAGGCATTCACCGAGGCGATCTTGCCGTTGATTGTCGCCGGGGCAAACCGCCCGTCCTGGAGCGACTCCTTCCACTCCAGCACAAGTGCCTTTGTAACTGCTCTCCCGTCCATCCATGCCATAAAGTCTTGAACGTTGTGGACATACTTCTGGACAGTAGCCTCCTCCCGTTCCTCAGAACAAAGATGAGCGATAAACGCCGGGATCATCTCCGGCATGAGCTTATGGGCTGAACCTTTTTTCGCTGTCATTTTCGTTTCCTCCTCCATAGGTCAAGTTTTGACAGGACTTTTGCTGTCCCCTACATCTTACCAAGAGTTTTCCCAAATTCACGCATGTACCTGTAAAGAATCCTCCAGATATTTTTCGAGGTGGGCGCTGAAACGCCCACCTCATTTTTATGGCCCTGTCTGTGTATTGAAATACGGGCCGTCACCCTATATAATACATTTAGAGGACGACCCGGACAAGATCGGTTTCACCAGCGACGGAGTTCATCCGTTGAACATCTTCTATGAGGGAAAGCGAGTGTCCGTATTCTATGAGGCCGGGGCCATCGTTCTGGACCGCTTACTGCTTCGTCCCGGCGAGAATAACCGTCGAAGATTCACCCTGGGACATGAGGTGGGGCATATCCTCTCCGCCAGAATAAACGGCGAGCCCGCCTTGGCCTCCTACGACCAAATCTATGACCGGGAGCAGAGCTACTCCTTCTCACAGCTCAAATCCCGCTGTACCATGGAGGAGTGTCAGGCCAACACCCTGGCAGCAGCTTTGCTCATGCCGCGCTTTATGGTGCTCGACACCCTCAAACGCTTCAACGGCGGCAGACGACTCCCGGTATATGGGGATAACCTATTCCGCAAGCGGGAGAAGGCCGTTCTCTCCAAAATGGCCGACGCTTTAGAGGTTTTCTATACGGCGCTGGTCATCAGGCTTCGCGGACTTGGGCTTTTGGTTCGCCACGATGTATCTGAGTACATCTCAAACGAGCTTGGCCTGGGGGCAACATCATGACAGGCCGGAAAAAGCGAGTCGGCGATGTATTATGCCGAGCTGTCTCAGATGGAAGCGAAGGAGTTCGCGGAGCGCCAGTTGAAATGTCCACAGTGCGGGTTTCCCCTTGGTTTTGCCTTTTCGGACTGCGCAGGCCACCTGAAGCTGAAATGCCGCAAATGCAAGTCGATCTCCGTTCTGAATTTCGCCTATTTCCGACGGCAGAGAGGCGTCCGCCGCCGGATCACATAGAATTAAAACTGAAAAAATACTCTATTCGAGCAAGCGGAGACGGCTGAACGCCGCGCTACCAAGCGCCGTGCGAGTCGGGACAGCAGTTTTGTACTGTTGTCCTGATTTCCACGGCGCTTTTTTGCTTGCCTGAAAACTCGCACGATGACTGAGGCCCTTTCCCTTGTTCGGGAAAGGACCTCAAATGTTCAACAGGAAAACAGATTATGCTCTCAACAAGAAGGATCCCAACGCCATCGTCTACCCGGACGGTCAAGGGGGCCTCATCCGGCTTACAAAGGACAGCTTCGCCAGCGAGGAGGAATTTGCCCGGTGGAAGGAATGGTCGGATGCCTGTTACCATGATATTGAGAAGGCCGATCATATCTATTCCAACCGGGCGGCCCCTATGGAGAACATCCCGGAGGAGGCCGCCCACTCCACGGAGGAGCTGCTGCTGGACGCGGAGCTTGAGGAAGAACGGGAGCTGCTGCGCCGGGCTCTCCTGGCCGGTCTGGACAGCTGCCTGACCCGGGTGCAGTCGCGCCGTGTCAGGCTCTACTATTTTCACGGTATGAGCGAAGAGCGCATCGCCGAGCTTGAAGGGGCAAGACAGCAAAGCGTATCGGAGTCCCTGGAGAGCGCCAGAAAAAAGTTGAAAAAATTTTTGGAGAAACACCCTGTATGACCTACCTTATTTCGGCGGTTAGTAGAGGGGCATTGTCCCCACAACTGAATAAGTCACTCATCAGATACATTACCAGCGTTATGGACGAAATCCAAAGCCGCTTCCGTGGGTGCGCCATGACTTCCAAGTGGGAACGAGCGATAGGACTTACACGGTAAAAGCCGGGCTACTCCCGGTGTGGGCGATGACAGGCGCTGGGGATAATGATACTTCCGTAATTCGCGGCCCGGCCATAATGAAGGCGGGGAGGCCTAAGTCCTATGGAGCGGTCAGCAAGCCGCCGTCTGATGTTTCCCAACCGGGGGCGCCGAGGGCAAATGCGGTAACAATGATGTGAGGCCGGGCCGTGTCCCACGGTCCGGCTTACATAGGAGCAAGAAAATGAACATCAGAATTGAACCTGAGTTTGAAAACAAAATTCCTTCTCTGACGGAAGATGAGTACCGTCAGCTCGAAGAAAACATTCGGGCTGACGGTGTAATCATAAACCCCATCATTACCTGGAACGGCGCTATCGTGGACGGACACAACCGTTTCCGTATCGCCCAGGCACACCCGGAGATTCGCTACACCACCTTTGAGAAGTCCTTCCCCGATGCCGAGGCCGCCGTCGCCTGGATATGCAAGCACCAGCTTGGACGGCGCAACCTGACGCCGGAGCAGCGGAAATACCTCATCGGCAAGCAGTACGAGTCGGAAAAGGCGTCCCACGGCGGGGAGAGGGGGAACCAATACACGAAAGCGGCAAGTCCCCAAAATGGGAACTTGCCAAAATCCGAGAAAGCCTGTGAACGCATAGCCCGCGAAAACAACGTCAGCAAGAACACCGTCCTCCGGGCCGAGGGCTTTTCAAAGGCCGTGGACATCGCCGAGGAGGCCGTCCCCGGCATTCGCGGCGACATCCTCTCCGGCAAGATAAAGCCCACCGAGGCCCAGGTCCGGGCCATCGTCCAGGCCGACCCCACCCGGCGCGAGGCCCTGGTCCAGGAACTCCGGCAGCCGAAGGAGAAGCCCCGGCAGAACACAGATACACGCCGGGAGCTTTCCGAGATACGCAAAATCGGCGAGGACATGGGGCGGCACCGTCCCGCTGAGAAGAAGCCGGAAACCATGCTCTTTGAGTTGGACGACGCGGCGGAGTCCCTCATCTTCCGCTGGAGGTTTTGTCTTTCAAACTACATGGAGTTTTACCGACAGGAGGAATGTATGGCAGAAATAAGGAAATACGCGGAGAGAGTGCGGGCGTTTCTGTCCGCAGTTGAAAGGGGCGTCATCCCGAATGAATAACAACGAATACAAGGAGCTTTATCTGAACACCTCCCAACTCGTGGTCCCCCGTGAGCTTTACCAGCGCCGCTTCAATGACCGCTGTGCCCAGCTCATCGCCAGGAATTTTGACGAGCGTATCGCCAACGAGCCCAAGGTCAGCTACCGGGACGGCGTGTACTATGTCTTTGACGGACAGCACACCATCGCCGCCCGTAAGCATCTGAACGGCGACGAGGACCTGGAGGTCAAGTGCAAGGTCTACTTCGGACTTTCCGCCCAGGAGGAGGCGCTGCTGTTCGCCCAGCAGACGGGCTACTCCAAGGCCCTGTCCTCCGGGGCCCGCCTCCGGGCGCTCATCGCCGGGAATGACCGCGTGGCCCTGGCCTTCAAGGCCGCCACGGAGGATGTGGGCATAGAGCTGGACTATGACCAGAGTACCGGCAAGCACCGCCTTGGCTGTGTCCGCACGGCGATGGTCGCCTACATCCGCATGGGCGAGGCCCGGTACAGGGAGGCCATGGAGCTGCTGGACACCGCCTGGGGCGGCGCTCCCGACTCCTACCGCTCCGCTAACATCACCGCCTTTACCCGATTCGTGGAGCTTTACCACGGGGAGTATGACTGTCAGCGGCTGTTGACCCGGCTTGCCCGTGTGGACCCGCTGACCATCTATCGGGAAGGACAGGCCCTGGGACTCAAGCTCTCCGGCTACAAGCGGTATCTCTATCAGGTCTATCGGATATACAACAGCGGCAAGGGCGACCCCCTTCCGCTGAAATTCTGAGGCGGTCCCGATGGAGTGGGAATACCGTCGCGGCGAGGTCTACCTTGCCGACCTCAACCCATACAGAGGCTCCGAACAGGGCGGCACACGCCCTGTTCTTGTTTTGCAGAACAACGTGGGCAATATCTACTGTCCCACCCTCATAGTCGCGCCCATAACCTCGCGTTATGAAAAGAAGCCCAGCCAGCCCACTCACTGTCTGCTGGGCAATGTCAAGTGCCTCCCTGAAAAATCCACGGTAATGTTGGAACAGATAAGGACCATCGACAAAAGCCGCGTCATCCGCTTCATGGGAAAGCTCAAGCTTGATAAAATGCGTGAGATCGACGCTGCTCTCGAAGTAAGCCTCGGCCTCCACATCCCGGAAGAGGTGGAGGCACCGTGAAGGAGGATAAAATGAACAGCACCGGCCCTCAGACTGAATTGGTGGACATCCGCGATGTCCGTGTAGATAAAGCTCTCCCCCGGCAGGAGCGTATCGCGTCCTTCATCCGGCAGATCAAGGACCCGTACCATTTCCGATGCGGGGAGTATATCATCCATGTGAAATTTGCCAACAACGGGGCGACCCTGGAAAACCGGCTCCACGGTATCCTGCGGTAGCGGGAACCTTGCGGGCTTGTTTCCCCCGTGGCAAAATAGGGACGGAAAAGGAAGAAGGCCGAAATCCCCTCCAGTCCTAAGACATCTAAAGGAGGGCATCTCATGCCAAAATACAATGCCGCCGCGTATATCCGGCTGTCCTATGCAGCGGACCGCTCCAACGAGAGCGACAGCGTGGCAAACCAGCGGAAACTCATTGAAAACTTCGTCTCCCGGAACCCGGACATCCGGCTCGTCAGCGAGAAGGTGGACGACGGTTACAGCGGCATCCTCTTTGACCGTCCCGCCTTCGCGGAGATGATGCGGGATGTGTCTGACGGAAAAATAAACTGCGTCATCGTCAAGGACCTCTCACGCCTGGGGCGTGAGTACATCGAGACGGGCCGCTATCTCCGGCGTATCTTCCCCACCTACGGCGTCCGCTTCATCTCCATCAACGACGGAGTGGACACCGCCGTTGAGGATGACAATGGCAACAACGAGCTGACCGTCACCATGAAGAACGTCATAAATGACAACACCGCATAAAGCATGACAACAACATCAGCGGTGTGACGGTAATCAGAAATCCAAAATATAAGACCAAACGCCCGTTTCCGGCGGCTGGAAAGTGTCAGCCGTATCGGAGACGGGCGTTTGATTTTGGTGAATTTATATGGGAACATTTGCCCAAACATGTATGTTCAAAATGACACGTTACTCTTATCTGTTTCTATTGAAATAATAATGGAGTTGTAGTATAATACAATATGGATTTTTATGCATAGAACCACATTTTCTTTTGAAAGAGAGATGCGGAATGATACCTGATTATATTAGTAATAAACTAAAAGACGGTCCTGAACAAACACTTGTTGTTGGACCTTTAGTTGCTCAGTTAATTAATAATGGTTGGGACTTTGGTCAAATTGTATTTGGAAAGAATGAATGGAAAGTACCTAAAACGCCTTCTGAGGCATCAAAACGTGAGAAAGGTGTTTCATTTGATTATTTTCCAGTAGATATTGCTGTCTTTGAGAGCCCTGAAACTTGTGGTGATTATAGGCATATTCTGTTTGTTATCGAATGTAAACAGCCTGACATTGATGTGGGATTGCAGCAACTTGAAACATATCTTTCTTTAGAACCACATGCCAAACTGGGAATATGGGCAAATAATGCGGATCCCTCTGCACAAACTCTTTTTGTTTATAAAGATGCAAAAGGATTAAACTACCCAAAAAAGAATACTGTCAAAGATATCCCTTCAATTGGTGCCCCATTAGTCCCGTCTGCTGTTAAATTGACATTTGATGATTTAATCATTCCTGCAAAGGAAACTTTATATAAAACATTTTCTGAACTTTTGGATGTTGTTGTCGCGCAAGATGGCAATGTTACCCGTCGGGAGGAACAATTAGACCAGCTTTGTAATTTGCTCCTATTGAAACTTGACAGCGATAAACAAGGGAAAATTGATCCTTCAACAGAGGTGTATTTCCGAATCTTTGCAACAGAAAGCGGAACAGGGAAGTATATAAAAAGCAAGTTTTCAGATTTTATCGAAGTTTATCCTGATATTTTTGTTACCCAATCCGATCAAGAACTCAGATTCGATGATTCCACGATACACGCAGTTGTAGAGCGTATTTCAAAATATAATTTTATTGATATTGGAGCTGACACAGTATCTATTGCCTTTCAAGTCTTACGCAGCGCTGCGTTAAAGCAAGAGGAGGGACAATATTTTACTCCCAAACAAGTTATTCAAGCAGCAATCAAATTGATGGACCTGTCACTTGATGATATAATAATAGACCCTGCATGCGGGACAGGAGGATTTCTCATACAGTCCCTAATTGAATTGAAAGAACGATTTCCAAATAAGGAAAAAGAAATATCACGTTGGGCACAACTTCATATTTTTGGAATTGACAAAGATGCCATTGGAATAAAGCTAACAAAGGCTATTATGCAGATTTTGGGGGACGGCTCTGCACACTGCGTACGAGGTGACAGCGTTCTTACACATACATGGAGAATAAAATATCCTCATTTACTAACAAATTCCTTCAAAGACGGACGCTTTTCAAAAGTTTTTACTAATCCCCCTTTTGGTGCGCCACTCAAAATAAAATATTCTGACGCCAAAAAGGCGGGCTTAAGCATTACGGAATATGTTGAGGCAGGCAAGGATATTGAATTGGGACTTGCGATGTTTAATCGTTGTTGCGATCTGCTTAGAAATGGAGGACGCATGTGTATTGTCCTTCCGGAAACATATTTCTTTTCACCGTCATATAAATATGTACGTGAATGGGTTAAAGAGCGCCTTAAGCCAATATGTGTTGCAAATGTTCCTATGGATGCCTTTCAAGGTTTTTGCCGTGCAAAGACAAACCTATATGTTTTTGAAAAGCTTGACACCAATAAAACAAACCTTGATTTAGACATGGATAAGGTGACAATACTTAATCCTCAAACTTGCGGAATATACAAAAATGGCAGTGATAGGTTCGTAGTCGATATGACGGGCAAAAGAACTGATATTATTGATAATGAACTTTTACGCTTATCAAATGAATATGCGGCCGGACAGAAGGACAATCTATTCACTGTTTCTCTTTTGGAAATATATGATTCTGATATTTTGGTGCCTCGCTATTACGACCGTTCATTACAAATGCCTTTTGAGACGCTAAAAGCAAAATGCGGCTTTCAAGAGGTAACAATAGGTGAATTGTGTGACAGTGGTATTATTTCGATCAGTGGAGGACACGGAAGCCCAAGTAATGATTTGCGAAATGGGAAAATACCTTATGTTAAGGTATCGGATATTCGCAATATGCGGATCAACGTAAATCCAACAAATCTTATTCCACTTGAATTAGCCCAGCGATTTTGGAAAACAATGGATGGGAAAAGCAACCTCAAAGCATGGGATTTGATTTCCCCAAGCCGCGCAAGCAGCAATATTGGAGAATTTGCTATTCTTTTGCCCGGTGAGGAACAAATCGTTTTGACTAAAGAAGTATTTGTTATTCGAGTACTTGAAAATAATATTGGCTACTCTCCGTTTTATTTGCTTTGGGCACTCTCATTGGTAGAAACTCGAAAACAATGGCAGCGCGTCACGCTTATGCAAACTAATCGTGAAGATGTAGGAGACCGATATAGAGAGATCCTTATTCCTAAGCCAATTTCTAAAGCGTGGGCTGACGGCGTTTCTTCACCATTCAAAAATTATTTCAAAGGAATTGCAGATGCCAAAAAAAGTTTCCTTAAGGCAACAGATTCTGATGGATTCAGTTATATCGCAAGCATTAGTGCCTTTGATCCCGTGGATAATGTCGTGGAAGATCAATAGCTGAATTCATTTGGTAAAATATAAAAACGGAAATTGTTCCAAATTATTACGATTAAAGGGTGTGGGAATCCCACGAAAGAAGCAGGTGGGCATCCTCCACGAATTCGCCGACTCGCTGCCGGAGGCTGACGGAGCGGAGATCCTCGAGTTTGTGGACAACGGGTATAGCGGGGCCAACTTTGAGCGGCCTCAGATACAGGCCCTCATTGACCGTGTGCGGGCCAACGAAATAAGCTGCATCATCGTCAAGGACTTCTCCCGCCTGGGCCGGAATACCATCGAGACGGGGTACTTCATGGAGAGGGTATTTCCCATCTACCACACCCGGTTTATCTCCGTCAGTGATGACTTTGACAGTGACCGCCTCCGCTGGGACACCGGCGGGATAGACGTGGTGATGAAGCACATGATAAACGAGGCATACAGCCGGGACCTGTCCGTAAAGACCCGGAGCGCCAAATACGCCAAGATGCAACGAGGCGAATACCAAAGCACAATTTGTCCCTACGGGTACAGGAAGGGCGGCGACGGGCGCATGGAGCCGGACCCTGAAAGCGCCAGTGTGGTGAAGGAGATATTTCACCTCGCCGCCTCCGGCGTCTCCGTCTCCGAGATACTGCGGAAACTCTACGAGAACGGCATCCCCACCCCCGGCGAGTACAAGGCCGCCAAGGGGCAGGTGCTCCATGATGTCTCCCGGACCCACGGGGTATGGTGCAGATCCACCGTCCTGCGGATATTGGAGGACGAGCGGTACATCGGCACCTACGTCATAGGCAAGCGGAGGGTCACGGAGGTAGGCGGGAAAACCAGCCGGATGCGTGACCGGGGAAAGTGGTTCACCATCTCCGACTTCCATACCCCCATCGTGGATAAGGACACGTTTCAGAAGGCCCAGGACGCCATCACCCGATACAAGCTCCCGTTCAAGAGACGGCACGAATACCCCCTCCGGGGGAAGGTGTTCTGCGGGGTCTGCGGTCACGCTATGAACAGGAGCGTAAACAAGAACGCCTATTATTACTGCTCCCACTCCATGTCGATACCTGACCTCTCCTGCCACGGGCTTCGGATGCCGGTCGATGATTTAGAAAGGGCCGTGTTCGATACCATGAGGGCGCAGATGGAGGCCGTGGCCGGCGAGCTTGAAAGCATCCCGGACGTGAAGGCCCTGACCTCCCAGCGGGACAGCTATGCGGCTCAAGCCGACGCTCTGATGGACGGCAAGTGTGCGCTCTACGAACGGCTGATGCTTGGGGAGATAGACCAGGACGCCTATAAACGAGAAAAAGCCGAGCTTGACGCCCGACTGACCCAGCTTGAAAACTCCCTGGCGCTTATGAAGGTCCAACTCAAGCGCGAACAGGAGCAAGCCGCCCTGACCGCCGCCCGCCACACCGCCCGCAACGCCCTGACCGCCGCCGACCACTTGACCGATTCCCTCGATGACCTCCTGATAGAGAAAGTACTCATATTTCCAGGAAATAAACTGGAAATCCGCTACAAAATTTTCGACCCAGTTGGCTCATAATGTCGGTAAACATTAGTTTCAAGGACGACTCTTACAATATCTCACACCTCATCACGCGAAGTTGCTCGCAACTAATTCACCATAACTTGCTTTCGCGATAAAAGTCCGCTGAATGCGCTTAGGATTTATAGAACAAGGAATTCTCGAAGTGTATTTTTGCATTTACTTTTGAAGTCGATTGTGATATTCTATAAACAGAAATTTCTTGGTATCATTGCCGTATAAATGACCGCATAACAGTGAAGACAAGGAGAGTCTATGACGCTTTTAGCTTCTTGGATAGGTATAGATACCCACGGCCCAACGTCTGCTTATATTGTAGCTGATAGTCGAATTAGTTGGGGTGACAACACTTATTTTGATTATGGGAAAAAGTTATTTGCCTCCAACTGCTTTCCTGAAATACTGGGTTATGCTGGCGATGTATTATTCCCATCAATTGTCCTATCACAAATCCTTGAAATGATTGATGCTAAACTCTTGTTTGATGAAACAACTTCTTGTGCAGAGAAAAATAAGATCATTTTTGAAAAACTATATTACGCTTTTTCAAAATATCCAGACGTCTGTGGAAATAATCCTATTCAGATTATACATCTATCAAGAGATACATTATTCGATGGTTATCCAGCATTTCATCACTACGCTTTAACATGGAGTAGAGACAAAAGTTGGAAGCAATGTGAGATGAAAATTCCAGAACAATCAGGTTTGTTGCAGGTGCTGGGATCAGGTGGAGTCGAATTCAAAGAGAATTATGAAAGCAGGTATCAACAGGGGCATAATCGTTCAACAAGTAGGAATGTTTTTCATTGTTTTATCGATACACTAAACAACATTAAGGATAGGAAATGCGGAGGACCGCCTCAACTAGTAGGTATATATAGGAAACCCTTGACATCAGGTAAAAATTTTGGTATCATTTCTAATGGAAGGCGATATTTCTTGGGAACAGAAATTCCGAGGGATTCTTCTTATGACAAAATTGAATGGCGCAATGAGTTTTTTGAACGATGTAATGGAGATTCTAAGAAAATATTGGAGGATGCTGCCGCGCAGCTTGATTCTCTTCGCAGATAGATAATAATTTGGCAACTCCCCAGGTCCCCCCATAAAACGGGGATGCGAGTCGCTGTCGCTGGCTGGGGCAATACCCCAGTCGGCTACTGGGGTTATATATCAAAACTCTGAAATTCTTTATTTCAGAGTTTTTTGTTTTTTGCTTGACACAAGGGTGGCGCAGGTCGTGGAAGCGGATGTGGGGCAGGCCGTTCTTATTGAGGAGCCGCGAAAAGTGGTCGGATACGTAGTGGACCTTGAATGGCTCCCCGTTGGCGTTTTTGAAAACGTAAGAGTTCTCGATGTAAGCGGAACCGAAAAGCCTCCGGTTCTCTTCTTCCTCTCTCCTCGCGTCCTCAAAAATTTCTCTCGCCTCCTCCGTCAAGGCGAAGGAACGTAACCGCTCAATAACCACCCCACCCAAACCAAGTGCCCGGCTTTTGAGCCGGGCACTTGGGTCACACGTAATTCTCTATTGCCTTTCTCAGTACATCCGACCACGGCATAAAAGTCTCCAGCTTCGCTGTGGTCGGGGACTTGCCCAGGAATCTGAACTGGTCCAGTACGCATCGCAGGTACGTCGACGGGTCCAGGCCGTTGGCCTTTGCCGTCTCCACCAGCGTGTACACGATGGCGCTGGACTCCGCGCCACGCGGGG
>CANROC010000038.1 GCA_947632175.1 uncultured Oscillospiraceae bacterium
AATTATACCACAAACAAAAGAGAGCCGCCACCCCTGGCGACTCTCTTTTTCTGTGTGGGGACTTTTTTCACAGCCCCCTATGAGAGAGCTACAATGTTAATTACCAACGAGTAATGATAAAATCATTACTGTCAAACTGCGAATCGAAAGACTGGTACGCATCTTTGGCCCAAGCCCAGGCAACGCCGCCACTAACATTACCTCCAACCGTGCGAAGATATTTCATTCCATAAAATTCACCAATTTCAATGGCAACATCAAAATGTCCAATATTAGGCCAATCCGTAACCGCCCAATCCCCCTTATTCATGTGAACAATAATATCGCCGACTTTCAGCTCATCGAAATTCTGATGTATCCGCGGAGGATTGACCGTCGGATCATCCCCAAATATCTGAGCCGTCAGCATATATGCAAAGGAACCACAGCCCTCCCATTTAGCTAAACCGACCGTTTGACGAGCGACTTCTGAGGTAAAGCTGTATTTAGAATCGCCGTTCCACTGAGAAAGATGAGGATACGCCTTTTCCAGCTCCTTCAACATCTCAACAATATTCTCTTCAGTGATGGGCTTACCGTTGGTAAGATACCCGGTCGCGGGAGCGGTAGTGCTGTTCACGAGCTCAAACCCCGACCCCAAATAGGCGTCCCAATCTTTCTGCTCGGAGGGGGTAAGGGTGCAATTGGAGTGGAACAGGAGCCGAACCAGAGCGGCGGCAGCCTGGGCGCGGGTAATGCCGCTGTTACCGTTGAATGTGCCTGCTGCGTCTACACCAGTGAGGATCCGTTGCTCGTAATTTTGCTGGACAGCGTGGAGGTAGTTGGTAGGAATGGATGCCTCGTCAGCGATGGTTTTGGGCATGAAATCAGGGCCGTGGGCGGTCACGTTATAAGCGGCATCGAAAGCCTTCGCATCATACTGGAATACATCCTCATGACCGGCAACGTCAACATACACAGAGGGCAAGCTCCCAGTCATCGCGTCAATGTAAGAGGAAATCGCCTGGGCCATTTCATAACGGGTCATGGGAGTTCCGACCTTGCTTACATCCCACTGACCGTTAGTATACGCGCTCTCAAGTAGAGTACCCTTAGTGAATCCGCAATCACGTGCCACGTCCAGGAAAGGCTTCCACCAGGGATTACCGCCGGTCAAATACTGACCGCTTCCGTTCACAAACTGCGCCCGAACGAGCATGGTATAGAACTCAGCATAATCCACGGGCTTGTCGGGCATAAACGTACCGTCAGGATAACCGTTTATGTAGCCGCACTGTGCGAAGATCTCGATAGCATCATGGCCCCAGTAATCTTTAGAGACATCGGGGAAGGAAACCTTGCCGCAGTCTATGTCTACGGGCAGGAACCAGTAGGAGTACTTCTCGCTGGTGTCAGGGCTCGCGAATGAGGGAGTCAGCAGCGCCACGACCAGCACAGCGGTCAGAACCACAGCGAGCACTTTGGTGTTGAATTTCTTAGTCTTTTTCATTGTGAATTTCTCCTTTCAGATCATTATATATTTACTTGTAAAAGCTTGTTCAACCCTTACATCACATTATACGACTTTTTCAGAAAAGGGGTAGCACTTTTGAAAAAATTTTTGAAAATTTCGAAAAAAAATATGGCCTTGCGGCCATCACAAAAAAGCTCTCTCAGACAGTAACTGCTCCCACCCATTATGGAGTGAGAGCAGTCAGTTTTACTTTACAACGGATGACGGGTGCACTCAAATCATCTTTCTCAAAATGGCTTGGTCTTCCTCGGAAACCTTCAATACTTTCATAGCATCATCTACAGTCAATTTTAGCGACTCCATGATATTCTTCACGTCAGAACATAAAGTTTCCAGTTTGCTTTCTTGCCTCGTCTTTTCAATAATCCCAACACTTAGATTACACATTGTGCTCACCTCCTGGCTAATTGTTTCCGTTACCGCTATATTGAATTCATTCGGCAACATTTCAATCTTTTCTTCTTTGCTTATCGTCTGAGAGAACAGCTTGCTCAGCAGCCGTACCATCAGATTGTCGCTTTTTTCTCCCTTTGCTCCCAGTCGAATCACCACGATCTTCTCCAGATCATAGTTCTCGGGCTTCTCTTTGTATTCCCCGTGACGGCATGTCTCCTGGAATTGATACTCATTGATGGAGTCCGCCCTGTCCTCGGCCGTTCCAACACAGATCCATACGGAGACTACTTTCTGAATTTTCTCGTAGTGCTGCCCCGTAAATACCGTTCCCTTTTGCGCGGATATCATCCGGGAACCATAATAGATTCCACGCTTCGTGATAGGGTATCCTGGGGTATCGTTCTTCTGAATCTCGACATTAATGATAATCTCTACAAGAGTTCCATCCTTCGGCACACGCACTACGAACCGAATATCGTAGTATATGCTACCTTCCCGAATACTTTTATCTTCTGTGGAGGAGCCCTCTATCCGTCTGCTCCCACTCAGATTGCCATTTTCTTCCTCATCAGCTTCCAGCAGCTCGACCTCTACGTCTTCATTGCCGTCTGCGTTTTCGATGTCTGCGTGATCCTGCATTACAGCTATTTTGCTGATTTTCGGTTTTCCCTCGATGTACTTCGGGATCTCATTCAACGGAGTATCCGCGAACTCGTCCATCGTGTACTTCAAAATATACGACAAGATAGCCTTGTTTGCAACCAGCTTCTTTGCTATTGCGTCGTGCGCCGCGCTTTCATCGGCCACATTCAAGGCCTGTGCCATGTCGTTTGCCATGATCGGTTTATCTTGATTATCGCCCATAGGGGATCACCACTCTTTGTATGAAGGCATTTCTGACTCGGAAGATTGTCTGTTGACTGCCTATATATTATACGTGATTTCGCATTTTCATTATAATCAAATCGCGCCAAAATGTCAAGCGGCGCATATTCTCCTCCACCCCCTCCCCTCTCAGCTCTCCCACACTCCCGGACGCCGTATACAACTACTCTCTCAACCGCATCTCCTGTTGGAGGAACCCATCGCGTCTCCCCCGCGCCTCTCCATCCCTTGCCGGCGCCATAAAACTTTATCCCTGGCGCAAACAGTAGAATCGCTACTCTCCTAAAGTCAAAAACATTATATAGCCCAGATATCTCAAATCTTCCCCTCCCACTCCTCAAAAAAATAGCCGTCTGCCTGAACAGACGGCGAATACAGCACTTGCTTCTCGACCCCATCCCTTGGTGGCGGGACCCTTATAATATATATAGCTCTCCTCCCTACCGCTCTCTCATGGAGGCGCCAATATATCTTGCATCCCTGGCGCGAACGGTAGAAGCCCAATCTCATAAAGTTCAAAAATACTATATATATAATGTATAGCCCATCCATCTCCCATTCTCCTCGCCCACACCCCGTCCGCACAAGCAGCCTAACACTCCTCGACCACTTCTCTTGTTGGAGGGGACCCTCGTATCTTCTCTCCCACCGCTCCATCGTGCAAGCGAGAATAGCACTTGCCTCCCTGGAGGGGACTGTAGAGGCATCCAATCTCATAGATTTCAGAGCGCCCTCCCCACTTTTTCGCTCAAATTTCTCCCAACCCCATCGTTGTCTATTGCAGTACAAACGCTTGACATTGAAAAGCATATAATATATAATAGGAGGTACCGAAAAACAATTAAGGAGGTCAAACTTATGGCAAATACTACACAGGTCAGTTTCCGTATAGACAACGAAGTAAAACAGGGAGCAGAGCTTGTCCTTGATGACCTTGGACTTTCCATGTCGGCTGCTATAACCGTATTTCTGAAAAAGGTCGCCAGGGAACATCGCATCCCGTTTGACTTGTCTGCGGATCCATTCTACTCCAAAAGTAATATCCAATACCTTGAAAAGCAGATGGCAGATTACAAAACCGGTAAACTGGATTTTTCTGAGCATGAACTGATTGAGGAGTGACCATGAAAAATCTATTATGGAATTTCGACGCATGGGACGACTATCTTTATTGGCAGAAAACAGACAAACAGGTCCTAAAAAGAATCAATCAGCTTGTTCGAGATATATGCCGCAGCCCATTTGAAGGAATTGGGAAGCCGGAGGCGCTAAAAGATAATCTTGCCGGCTTTTGGAGCAGGCGGATAACGGACGAACATCGAATCGTATACGCTGTTGAAAAGGATACAGTATTGATTATTGCGTGTCGCGGACATTACGAGGAGTGACTACTCCCATCTCTTACGGAGTGGGCTTTCCCGCGGCAATCTCTGTAAGGGGTGGGCTTCCTGGTGGAGGATTCTGTGAGAGGTTGATGAGACATGAAAGCAATTGATATCGCGAACTATTTGCTGACCCTGACGGTTGAGATCTATACAGATATGACGAACGACAAGCTGAACGCGCTCCTGTACTACGCTCAGGGGTATAGTTTTCAGAGGTTCGGAGCTCCGCTTTTCGATGATGCCATCGAAGCCTGGGAACGCGGGCCTGTTGTGCGCGAGGTCTATGACTCGTACAAGGCTTTTGGCACCTCTTCCCTCTTCCCCATCCCCTATCATCCCCCAATTATCCTCAGAAGCAGAGGAACTATTACTTGATCTCGCTCGTGAGTACGGAAAATATTCTGCGTCCGTGTTGGTTGACAGGATACGTATTGCGGGAACGCCCTGGGAACAGACGTACCGCTCCCACCCCTACTCTGAAATCCCTCAAGCGTTAATGAAAGAGTACTTTAAGCAAGCAGAAGAACCGAGGACGGTTGATATGGTTTTTGAGGGAGAGGAGTTTGCGGGGAGGAGAGATGAGAGAGGATATCTTGTGCTGCCGGCGGATTGGGACTGAGCTTTCCTCCCCACTCCCCTATCATTTTCCCTGCGGACATCAGCCACACCCCAACAATCCCTCCATAAAACAAGAATAGCCCCTTGCCGTTTGGCAAGGGGCTAATGTTTGTTCGCTTATTTTTTTCATGAATATGAACACCGAAAACATTGACAATGGTTGTCGAATACAGTAAAATATCCTTAATGCGGAGACCCCCGTTTACTGTTGATCTTTCGTTCCTTTCGTAAACGGTGGACGGTAAAAAGACGGTGCCTGACCTCCCGCGATTGCGCGGAGTAAGGATAATGTATTTTCGCCCTCGCGGGAAGATTTCCACGGAGGTGAGAGACATGAGCGCTTTTTTGGTGGGATTATGCAACTGATGCTCTCTAATAGGCATGATTGGTAAAATCCTCTCCTGAGTGCTTTATTTGCACGACAGGGGGGAAAGTGAGCCGTCTGCTGCAACAGGCGGCTCGCTAAACTGTTGGGGCTAAAAGCCTCGACAAAAAGCTAACTAATCTCTGTGGCACCGTCTTGGGTCTCCGCAATTATTATTATATCATCATCCACGGAAATGTCAACACAGAACACAGCCGCAGGTAGCTGCCACTGGGAACAGTGTGCAGAGAAGTCAGAAATTTCTGTATGCCTATTATACAAAAAAGAAAGAATATGTCACTTTTTTGCAAATTATTTTGAGAAAATCATAATGGGAGGGGTTTCTTTGAAAGAGTACAAAGTCTTCAATCCAGGCAGCTCCTTGCTTTCCGATGATACATACGAAACAATCCTTGCTGCGTCCCCAGCAAAAGCGGCAGAGCTCTATGCAAAGAAACACAACATCGCCGGGAAACCGACAAGGCATCTTTCTCGCTATGGCGGAGGGCTGCTCGTCATCGGCAGGAACGGGTCGTACCTATACGATTTCGTTTGATATCGCATGGGCAACGAATGGGCCTGCAAAAGAGGGCTGGCGCCCGAATATAGTCAGATAGGCGCAAAATGCCCCTTGCCAAACGGCAAGGGGTTAGTGTTTACTCGCTTTTTTCAAAAGTTTTGCCCGACGGTCTTCCGGGATAGCCAGCGCAGCAAAGAGCACCTCGTCTGACCAATGTATCGTCTGACGAAGGTTCAGAAAGAGCTCCAGCTCTTTCTTGTCGGCACCCTTTTGGAGGAGGCCTTCGCTGAGATTACACATATTGATTCTTTCCTCTTGTTTATAAAAATGGGCCGTCTGTTGCAGCAGACGGCTCACTAAATTGTTGGGGCTAAAAGCCTCGACAAAAAGATAACTGTACTCTCTGACTACTCTCACCAACCTAAAGGTTGGGAGCCCCCTGGCGCATTTTCTGTGGAGGGATTTGTCAACGAGAAATTTCGTCCTCTTCCCCCTTCCCATTCGCCATCTCATCCATTCTCCTTTTCAGATTCTCGCGCCGGAATTCAGGAATCTCCAGGACCTCAAAAATCTCCTCATCCGTCAACCCCGTTGCTTCCCGAAGGGCCAGGGCACGTTTGGGTTCCGTTTCAACGCAGCTTTCCAAGTACCCGATGAGGAAACCTTTCGAGAACCTTTCGACATAGCCGTCGATTGGATAGAGCGAGTTTCCTTCGGCCACGAATTTGGGGTACTGTTCGAGGATGCTCTCCCAAAGCGTCTTTTTGAACTCGGAGCAGAAATCATCGACAAACTCGGAAACCCTCTCCTCCGGGTAACCAATCGCTTTTGCGGTTCTCGCGCTCTGCCGACGGATCTCCTCAATGAAACCAGTGACCAATAGACCTTCGTAAGCAGTTTTCAAAGAGCGTTCGGTCCACTCGTCCATGCGATGCGCCTCCCTTCATATATATAATGTATACGTCACTCCAGGCTGCCGGTCGTGTCCAGTTGGTTCACGAGCTTCGCCAAGCCGTACAGGACCGCAAACCTCGGATCTATTACGGGCCGGTATTCGTTTTTCACCTTCCACTTGGAGCCGTTCGTATCGAGATGCTCAAAGAGCGGCGTCAGGGGGTAGATCTCTACTCGCTCCAAAGTTATATCGGTCTTCAGTGCATCAGCGGTATCGGGGTCCTCCCCGTTCCGGACAATCGTGAAATTCAGCTCTGGGAAATGCAAACCGTCAATATACGGCTCGTCGCAGAGGCCCTCGGTCAGGTTCCTGTGGTCCTGGGGCAAGAGCATATACGTCTCAGGGTCGCAGCAGAAGTTTTCCTTTTCTTCCGCCTTCAGACCCAGCGCGTGATAGGCCCAGGGAGCCGGCAAAAGGGAGGTGGCAAGGGGAGAAGGAATGTCTGGGGAGTGCGCGAGGGGGGCGAGGAGAAGATGGGACAAGGCGCCGTGGATGATGTCCTTTTTGCCGGCCCGAATAACGAACTGCAAGTAGCCACGCTGCATAGATTGATCCATGCGGCCGTCCCGAAGGAAAGACGTAAGAAGGCCTACGCCTTTTGTGAGTTGTCGAAATTCTTCACGTTTGTCCCAATCCGAAAATACCGTAGCCGTACTCATATTCTTTCTCCTTTGTAAATTCTTCCAATAATGTGCTCAACACATGGCGCATGACAGATTGCGTAAATGGATGATTATCCAAATACTCACCCAAAAATTCACACGCTTGACAATACTTGTGGGCAGCCAAAGAGCAGTAGCAAAAAACCATATCGTTAAGATACACGCAATGAGGGCCAACATAACTGCACGCAAAAGCTTTTTCGTCAGTTCTTACGGGAATCATGTGAATGAATTCTCGTAGATTACAGAGCGCCGTAAAAGCCATTTGTTCGTCCTCCGGAGTAGGTTCACGGACACGAAAACGGAATCGACCCAGAATACATTCTTGCACATACCTGTTCACAGGAAAATGCTCATAAAGGGCCTCATGATACAGCTTGTTATGCTCCTCAGAATAGTCGTACATAAAATCACCTCTAAATGATATGTACGCAAAAAATTTGAAAGATATCAGAGGACGAAAAAAGCAAAAACGTGGGGTCTGGTAAAAGGGAGCTGTCGATCCGACTATAGCGAGAAAGGCACAAAAGACCCTTGCCAAGGCAAGGGGTCGATGGTTATTGGTGCGCTCTTTTTAGCAAGGCCGCACGGCGATTTTCAGGGATTCTGAGGGCATCGAGAACTTGATCTTCTGACCAGTTTGTTGTTGCACGAAGGTTCAGAAAAAGTTCGAGTTCTTTTTTACCTTCACCTTCATAGTTGCCAACACGCCGTTCATCGGCCAATTTCATAGCAAAAGTCATATTCATTCCTCCATTGTAGAGGGTTGTTGGGCAATAATTTTCAGGAATTCTTCCCTCTCATTCTCAGGGATACCGATTGTATCGAGGATACGCTCCTCTGTCCAGTCAGTCGTATCACGCAAGGAATGAAAAAACATGATACGGTCTTCGAGTATTACTTCTTGACGAACTTTTTCACGTTCGTCAGCCAATTTCATTTCAAACGTCATCTTTACCACCTCATTACAGAGTTGCCGGAGAATTACGAATGTTTTCTTTGGACATTGGGAATCGCCAAAAGCTGCCGAACGCGCTCCTGCAACAGTTTCTCTAACGCACGAAGATGCTCCTCCGGGAAGTTTATTGAGGGATGGCGTTTGAAGGTGAACCCTATCATCCGCCTGAGTTGCTCTTTCTGCTTCGCCGTCATTACCCCGGCACAGATGTCTTCAAAAGGAATGCCATAGGGGTTCGACCGTCTCGAAGCATAGTCCCTCATTTTCTCAAAATTCCCCATATCATTTACCCCGACATAGCACAACAACGATAGCCCGTTGTCGAATATAGGGGCAGGGGCCGTGATTTTCCCGGTGTGATTGTCTCTAAGGACGCCAAAGTTACCGTAGTGCCGATCCTCGTTGTATATCAGGGCATCGAAGACCAACATACTGCGAATTTGCTCGCCAAACTCTGGACCCAACTCATCATAGAATTCTACGCATTTCTGGATCTCGTAGTCTTTAACGATACGTCCGGCTGAGATGTAGGAAGTGTCCACATCAGTAAACAAGGAGCATTTAGAAGCCGTGATACCTTTCCAATTCTCAAGATCGTAGTGGACTGCGTTCAAACGCATTGTCTCCGCGATTTGGGACGCGTAGTATTCGCAGAACGGCTCTCGACCTGTATTGGAGGCCCCTTCGGTGCCTCCTTTGTAAAGATATATCCCAGAACCCTCAATGAAACGCCAGGCTTTTCGCAGCATACCGTTCGTGGTCAGCTCCGGAGAAGTGGTGAACCCCTCCTTATTCTGACCCACTCCCGTGTAGGCCACAAGAGCAAGCATCTCTGAAAAACGGTTCTGAAACAGATTGTAGTCGGCAAACTTCCCCTCAAATCCATCTGGAACGACCCAGAAACTATCATTGAGAGATAATCCTTTGCACACGTCAATAATGCCTTTTGTATCCGAGCGATTCAACCCAAAGGTCTTCAAAATGTCGTCCACAAAAGCGCGGTTTTTAGGAATTACCCGGCGGTCTAACCACCTTTGTATCCCCTTGTCTGTACATTCCAGATCCAGAGGAAACAGGTGCCGATAGTCCTCGTTTACAGAGATGATTTCCGTAAGAAGACCTTGCCAGCCCTGCTTCTCCATTCGGAATTTTACAAGCTCCGTATCATAGAGACGGAGACTGTAAATATTGTTTTCCATTGCTATTTCATCCTCCAAGGAAATTGAAACCGTCTTGCCTAAGGCAGACGCTATTTTCAAAACCATGTCCAATGTCGGATTTTGAGAACCACTCTCTAATCGACATACACTGGACCTCTGAGTACCAATCATTCTCGCAAGCTCAGCCTGCGAAATGCCTTTCTCCAACCGCGCCTCTACAAGCTGCGCGATTATGTCCTGTCTCCGCATACCCTTCCCTCCTTTTTCTCTGGCATATTATATGTTATCATATATGAGAACATTTTGCAAGAGGAAGATTTGAAGCTTTTGGTGACCCTCCACTCTGAAGGATGGGGAGGTTCATTGTACTACTTCCATCCCGGCTATGAATGGTCGGGAATTCCCGCAGTCCATCTTAAATGTTGAAGGATGGAGAAAAAACGAGGGCCCAACAAAAGTGAGCCGTCTGCTGCAACAGACGGCTCGCTAAACTGTTGGGGCTAAAAGCCTCGACAAAAAGCTAACTGTTCTTTGCGGCACCGCTTGGGTTTCCGCAGAAATTACCTTATGCAAGGAGCCTCCGCAGAGGCCCATCCAATTGCAGACCCCACAAGTATCTGCAACCTGTACAATATTATTATATTGTTGTCGGGGATGATTGTGAAGGAGAAATCGCTTTGTTTGCTCTGGCTACCAAAGGCTTGCGACAATATTCAGGGACTTTCATTGCATCGAGGACCTGCTCATCCGTCCACCCACTCTCTGAACGAATCCATAGGAAGGCTTCCGGTTTCGTCTTCAAATAGCTTTCAAGATAGCCTTCAGTATAACCCTCCAAATATCCCTCTGCGGCTCCTCTGATATAACCCTGAACATAAGGCCAGGGGCTTCCGTCAGCACAAAGGCGGGAATGAACATTGGAAATGAATTGCGACAGAGCTTTCTGAAAACGCTCGTTGAAATCATCAGCAAAAGTCTGGAAGTATTCTTCCGAAAGACCAATTTCCTTGGCAATTAACAGCCCCTGCTCAAAAACATCGTTTTCGTGATCAGTACCCATGATAGAAACATATACGTTGTCCATTATATCGTCTCCTCCCTTATAATATAAATAGAAATGAGTGACTCCTCTGCACACTGTTATCAGTGGCAGCTACCTGCGGCTGTATTCTGTGTTACTCCAGGCTGCCCGTTGCGTCCAGTTTGTAGACAAGCCGTGCCAAAGCGTACATGATCGCGAACCGCGGGTCCAGGACATCCTGGGTATTCTCCCCTATTCTCCAGATTGCACCGTCTGTATCGAGATACGGAAACAGCGGTGCAAGAGGATAGACATCTACGTTATTTAATGTAATTCCTTCTCTTTGCATAGCTGCTGTTGCATGATGGCGCCCATTCCGTACAATCGTAAAATTGAGCTCGGGGAAATGCAAGCCATCGGTATAATTTTTCTGTTGTTGAAAGCCCTCCCTTTCAATATCCGAAATTGCCGGAACAAGCTTGTGAACTTCTGCCGGCCACGCCATATACGCCGAACTCTCACAGAAGAAAGGTTCCTTTGTTTCTGCTTTATCTTCTATTCCAAGGATCTTGTATGCCCAAGGAGCCGGCAAGAAGCTTGATGCAATGGCGGAATCATCCTTGTAAGAAAACTTCAATGATTTGAAAAGAAGTCGAGACATGGCACTCTTAATGATGTCTGTCTTTAATGCGCGAATTACAAATTGCAAATAATCGCGCTGCATAGACCGGCTCATGCCCTCATCTCGCATGAAACCGACCAGAAGCGTTTGAACTTTTTTCACCTGTCGAAATTCGCTTCGTTTGTCCCCACGATCCAACTTAAAAACCGTACTCATATTTTTCTCCTTTTACAAATTTGTCCAACAATGTGCTTAATGCGTTGTGTATGACCGACTGAGTTAAAGGGTGATTATCCAAATACTCACCCAAAAACTCGCACGCCTGACAATACTGCTTTGTCGCCAATGAATGGTAACAAAACAAAAAATCAGAGATGAATTCATTATACGGCGAATGATAGCTTATCGCAAGCGCTTTTTCATCTGTTTGTACAGGAAGCATATCCAAAAATGCCTTGAGGTGACACAATGCCTTGAACGCCATCTGCTCGTCCTCTGGAGTGGGGTTACGAACGCGCACACTAAATCTACCAAGGATACATTCTTGAACATACCTATTCACACCATCGTATTCGGCGAGAACTTTACGAATCAGCCTATCGGTTCTTCTTGAGTAATCGTACATATTATCAGCTCCTCAATATTATGGCTTATGTATATATGTACGCAAAAAATTTCAAAAATATCGGAGGATGGTTAGGCGAAGCTGGGGGATGGCGAAAAAATGAGAAAACGTGTGGGGAAATACGAGGATCCGACACAAGGGAGCTGTCGCTCCGAATATGGTCAGAAAAGCACAAAAGGCCCCTTGCCACTTGGCAAGGGGTAGCATGGTTATTGGTGAGCTCTTTTTAGCAAAGCCTCACGGCGATTTTCTGGAATTTTCAGAGTATCAAGGACTTGCTCATCTGACCAGCTCGTTGCTTCGCGAAGATTCAAAAACAATTCAAGTTCTTTTTTGTCTTCGCCTCTGTCGATGCCGATACCGATGCCTTTGGCAACACCTTTGTTCACAAGGCCTTCACTCAGGTTGCACATTTCTGTCAGCTCCTCTCCAAACTTGATCGTCATAGGAATGTTGTACCTGTCTTGCAAAACAGTACGTTTCGTTGCTGCTTTTAGTTCATCAGAGAGCAGAACACTCAACATACCCAAAAGATTATTTTTTGTCTTTTCGGAGTCGCCAAGGTTGACCATGATAACTGATAGTAAATCATAGGCATCCTTTGGCACATCGATGTTTCCACACAAATCTTCCTTCGTCACATTAAAGCAAGATATTGCGTTCTGATCTTGTTTATTGGCGTGCATACAAATCCAGATTGAGTAGACCTTCTTGATCTTCCCATACGCGGATCTTGAAAACTCCGTACCATATTGCCTGGAAATCAGTCTCGCGCAATAATATATCCCGCGAGAAACGATGGGATATCCAGGATTATAGTCGTTTTGCGCCTCGACATTTATGATCAGGCTGATACTTTCGTTTTTCTCAGGGGTAAGAGCCCTAAAGAGTACATCATAGGTAATAGAACCTTCGCGTTCACTCTTATCTGCTGTGTCCTCGCCATGAATTTTCGGTTTAGCATCTGGTAATACTGGTGCAGAACCGACCTCAGGAGTCCCCTCAATCAACTGCTCAATTTCCTCAATGGAACAGTTGGCGTACTCAGGGATACAACCTTTCATGATGTTTGCGAGGATAACTTTCTCAGATAGAATTCTTTTACACGCAGCGTCATATTTTGCCCTATTTTCTGTGTCCTCAAGGGCCTCTGAAAGGGTGTTTGGAACCTCATTACTCATTATATTCTACCTCACTAATATCTTATCATACTTTACTGTTTTTTGCAACTATTTTTAATACACCCGTCTCTTTCGAGGCGGGTGTAGCTTAGATTTACCGTATGGGAGGCTTTCTCTCCAGCCGTGCTGTGGTCTTGAAGCAGTTGACCAGAATATCGGTCTCGCTCTTCAGTCCAGACATGAGCCCCATCGCATTCAGCAGAGACACAAGCTCGTGGAACGCGGGGCAATCGGTATCACCCGGAGCAGGCATCCCGACGCCGAACCACTTGATGAGGAAGTTGTCGACGGGATGGAGGTCGTCTGTGCCGAGGTTACCCTTGACGTGGAGGTGCCGGATAAGGCCGTTCAGGAGGGCCGCTCCCAAGCCATCCACATACTTTGCTCTCATGTCCGCGATTCTGTCGAACAGGGCGGCATAACGCTTCTTTACGGCGTTACACATTTTGGGCATATCGTTCTGGAGCGCGCTGAATTTCAGCTCAGCCTCGTAGCAGCTCAGAAGCAAAGCGGCCCTGGAGAAGTTGTACTGCACCTGGACGATGATAGACTCGATCTGGGTGTACTTGTACTTAGCGAAAAGCTGGGCCTCAGGCTCAGTCAGTTTCCGCTCGTCAATGACCCGCAAGAGGGTCTTCTCCAAATGGTCCAGCTTCGCGTCGATGCTGTCCATTACCTTCGTCATCGCGCTGATATCCTTCGAACCGGAGATGATATCCTCAATGGAAACAGTCCGGTACGGAATATGGTCAGCAGCAATGGAAAGGGCCTTTGCCTCCTGAGGACGGTACACGATGTCACCGAGCTCAGTCAGAAGGTTCTGAAGCCTGACAACACCGGTGGCGTCGTTGTACGCGGTCCCGAAGAAGCGGATCATGAGCGTCTCAAGGTCGTTAATTTCAACCTTGGTACGGCTCTCGACCAGCAGCCGCTCATGGAACGCTCTGACTACTGCCCTGCCGAAACCGTCGATGTATGTCTGACGACTGTACCCAACTTCATCCTGAAGAGTATGGACTTCCTTCCGTTCGGCAGGGGTGAGGTCAGGGAACTTGCTGAGACCCCACTCCGCAATGGAGCTGTATACGGCAAGCAGAATGGAATGCCGCATAAACAGGCCGCAAATCTCTACAGCGACCGTCTCAAGCTGAAACGGGTTGTAGTTCGCGAAGATTTGGTCAACGGGAACATTTAGTTCCCGGTCCTGAATCACGGCATTGAGCCTCATCTCCATTGAAGAGAGTGTGTGCGTGGCGCGTCTGATCTGCGCCATGAACCAATTTTTCTTGCTATCCATTGATGTCTTCAAGTTATATAACTTGACTCCTTTCTTTGTTTGATTTCATTTTACAACAGTTGAAGCTGAAATGCAAAGGGTTTACAGCAAAGCGCGTAATTCCTCGCGAGCCAGTTTCAACTTATTGCAGACAGAGGCCTGGCTGATTCCCAACCGCTGCCCAATCTGAACCTGCGTGAGGCCCTGTGCCTTGAGCTTCACGATTTCCTGAAGCATTACCGGGAGCATGTTGATCACAGCGTTGATATGCTTGACCGCATCCTGGTCGGAGAGCTTGGCCTCGATGTTTTCCTCGACGAAAAACGCCTTGTCGTACACCGGGGCCGCATCAGCATCTCCATCGTCAAAAGACAGATGTGATGTCACGTATGCGAACGAAGGAAGCTCGACCGTGTACAGGTTGCTTATACGACGCTGGGCGCGGCTCCGACGGTAGAGGTCGATGAATTGGTTGTTGACGCAGGTCAAGAAGTACGTGGTAGCCAGGACGCCGACCCGATCAGAATCGAAAACATCCCACGCCCTAAAGACAGTGATGTAGGCTTCCTGTTCCAGGTCTTCGATGTCCATGTCTGTCCCGAAGCTTTTGATCCACAGCTTGCAGAAACGCCGAATCGTAGGCTGATACTTCAGCAGCCACGCGGTGACCTGGGCTTCTTTCGAAAGCCCAGTCACCAGCAGCGTTGAACCAGGGTCGGTCCCGATTCTCTTGATCTCACTCTGAATCTGACCAACAATGAGGTTGATGTCGCTCGTCATCTTCGGTGCCCTCCTTACGCAAGGATATCCCGAGCCTTTTTGATGGCCCGTTTTACAGTTGCGGTGGAGAGGCCGACCTTACGGGCAACCTCAGGAACGGTGTATCCCTGCTCGCGCAGAGACATGATCGTACGCTGAATCGCGGTCAGCTTGTCCAGATCCATCCGAAGGCTAACATAGCCCTCCATGGAGTCATCCATGACAGGAGGAACCGGAGTGGCAGACAGGACTTCATCGTTGTCGAAGTCAATGAGATCGTTGACCTCAGCCAGAGAGAATACCTGAACGGCAGTCCTCTTCTGGGCATTGCAAGCGCGATACAGGTCGCACATTGCGTTGGTGATGACCTTCCAGAAGTAGGTCCCGGACAGGATACCGGACCTGTTGGAGTCGTAGCTCTCCCAGGCGCCGAGCACTACGATCGAAGCCTCCTGAAGAAGGTCCTCGAGCTCGTAGCCATGCTTCTTGAGCGAGGTGAGCCAAGGCCGCACGCACGCCACCATCATCCCCTTGTACTCCTCTAACCACTGACCAACTGTCAGGCCGGCAGAGGTGTCCTCGGTGTGGTCCTTCTCATAGGCACGATAGGCCGCAGAGACGTTGTTCATGATTTCCAGATAAGTGTTGTTTTTCATTTTTGTTTTTCTCCAATCATTATTTTATTTTTCCTCCGTCCGATGTGGGCGGAGTGCCAGGGAATGTTTGCGTGTCCAAAGACACAAAAATCCTGAGAATCAAAGCAATTCCATTGAATGCTTTAGTCCTCAGGATGCTGTCGAGAGAAACTCCCGACGCCAAGTGTGTTTTGCAAGGGACCGAGCGGTTCCTTACCTGTGTGTGTTAACCCGATTAAAAGGCTTACTAATTTATACGGAGGATTTCCGAAAAATATAAATGAAAGAGAAAAATTGTGAAAAAAAAAGAGGGAGAACTTTCGTCCTCCCACAGAAAATGCGCCAGGGGGCTCCAAACCTTTAGGTTGGTGAGAGTAGTCAGTCGCAACATCTACTCTTGTTTGCAGCGACTATACGAAGAACATTTGAGTTCTGTATTGCAAGAAGCTATACAACATGGTATAATCAAAGGCAGAAAGGATGGTGCTTATCATGGCAACAAAAAGCGCAAATGTAACGGCTCGTGTCCAACCGGAAATCAAACGGCAAGCGGAGGCAGTTTTGGACAGAATTGGACTACCTGTTTCAGTACTGATCGATACCTTGTACAGGCAAATCATAATGACAGGAGGGGTTCCATATTCCCTCTCCGTGCCAAAACTGCCGACACGAGACAGTCTGACTGACGAGCAGTTCAACTCCATGATGGAAATAGGATATAACCAAGCGAAATCCGGCGAGGGGATGTCTGTGGAAGAAGCTTTTGCTAAAATCCGAAAGGGAATTTAGGATGCAGTACGAGGTGAAACTGACCGTACAGGCCATTGGACAAATTGAAGAAACAGTACAGTATATTTCCAAGATTCTGCTGGAACCGGAGACTGCACAGAAATGGGCGGATACCTTACAATGCGAAATTGAGCAGTTGAACACCATGCCGTTAAAATATCCACTTGTAGACATGGAACCATGGCACTCCAGAGGAATTCGTAAGATACTCTTGAAGAATTTCCTCATCTATTATTTTGTTGACGAGGAGCAAAAAACTGTATGGATCACAGCGGTCATCTATGGCCGGAGAGATCAGATCGCAGCATTGGTAAATATGTCTTTGCCGGGATGAATTATAATTTGAACGACCATGTTTACAGAGGTTGCCGCAGAAAAACCCACTCCGTAAGGGGTGGGTGCAGACAAGGTTTGAACGTCTATGTTTATGTAGGTGGCGGTCATTCGAACTGCTTATACTCAAAAGATGTCCCGTAGCATTGCTCTCACACTTCTCCGACGACAAGCAAGAAGAGAAACTTGCGGCCAGGAAGGAAAGGAGATATTTCGTGTCCCGGAACGCTACGGAGAACGACTGAGATTTCATCCGTGAAATTTTGAAGACCTATCCATACCAACAGTTAAAGAGAATACTTGCACCCGGAACGCTACTGAGGACAATTGAGATTTCATCGGTGAAATTCGAACTACTTGGCTCGGAAGTCAGAAAGAGTTCTTGCACCTTGAAATTCATTAAGTCTTGAGGAAATTTCACAAGTGAAATTCTAAGCCATCCATCTCGGAAGTCAGAGAGGCTTCTTGCACCAGGAATCCAAGAGTATCTTTCTGAGATTTCACCTGAAATTTCAATGGCTCCGAACAGAAAAAAAGAATCAGAAACCTGAGGTTAGAACATAACCTGAGATTTCTGATTCTTCGATTCAGCGACCAACTACATCTACCAGATCAGTAGCTCGCTCCGAAGAAGTATCCTTGCGCTTGTCAACGACTGACCGCATCTACCAATTCAGAAGCTCGTTCCTGAGAACTATCCTTGCGAGGTTGACGACTTGAGGAAAGTAATCAGATTTGAGGCCGTTCCGAAGAAGAGATACTTGCTTGTATCGACGACCTTGGTCCAGCCTACCGTATCGGTGGAGCGTATCGGAAGTCTGAGCGTATCCGGTTCGTTCTTCGGAGACGGAAGGCTTACGTTCCGGAGGGATGAGGATTTCTGACCTGTCGTGTGGAGAACTTTCTACCTTGGCCTGGCCTGAGGAACTTAACCTGTGGAAAGTGAACTCTAACGCAAGCCTTTGGATTGGTGTACCTGTGGAAAACTTACCTAACGAAGCGCAAAAAGCAACGCCCGGCTCCCCTGGGAGGGGCCGGGCTTCTCGTGCGTATCTTAGACGCTTCCTTGCACTTTACTCGGATGCGAAGCATCCTCGTGGAGGCTTCTCAAGTACAGTCTACCGTAGCGGCATCCCCCCACGCGCCACACTCCCCCTGGAACAGCCGAATCTACGGATTTCCAGACGACTATTCACAGTGATTTTTTGACAATTTGTCACGAATGACAGTCTTGTCACTGTTAAATAGCCTGCTGGAAACGATAGAAATATTCCTGGGAGTGTGACGCATGGGGGACAACAGTGTTGGAGCTATGTCACTGGGCCAAGGTCTCGCATGAAACGCCCTCAGTTATCATCTGCCACTGTTTCTCCCCTCCTACGACTCACAAGCGCCGTAGGACACGAGGACGGTAAATTCTCTGTAACCTCTTCCCTCCCGCTGCCCATGACGTCATCTCATTGGGTTTTGCTTGGGATGAGGAGACTCGGATCTTTCGGTTTATCTTTTTAACGCCGCGTACCGAAAAACGGCAAAAGCGGTTTCGCTTGGGGAGCTCCTGTTGTATATAGCTCTACCGACACCCTCTCACGGCAATTCCTGGGGAGCGTATGGAGTGATTAAGACCGTCTGTCTCCTCAATGGTTATTTTTCAGTGATTGTCCACTCAACACTACCGCAAGAACCGTGAGCCTTTCACGGAACCCGCTGGATTTTTTCTATATTCAGTTTTGACCTCGTATTCTACCCCACGAGGAAAACCTCCTTTCATTGTCAGCGGTAAGAACGGGTTCCTGGGTGGCTGTGTCCCACAATATATATTACGCAAATAGTTCTGAAAAATATCACAGGACGAATTACGAATTATTTTTGAGGGACAGATAATATATACGCGGCTTTTTCAGAAATTATTACAGGATACCTGAAAGAGCTGCGCGGGTCGGGTTCGACCTACAGAAATATTATACGCAGAAAATTTTGAGTTAATCAGCGGACGATTATCTTAGCCGAACATCATATTATACGCAAAGTTTTTCTGAGAATATCACAGGACGCGGAAAAATTGCAAAAACCGCATAAAAAGCCCCTCCCGGTTTGGGAGGGGCGGATGTGTGCTGAGTGCGGAGAATTACTCGCCGCCGGTGAGAGCGGCCTTGAGAGCCGCAAGCTCATCCTCCACAGAGGCGGAGCTGCCGCGACCGTACTTCTGGACGAGGGTGTCAGTGTCATCCTCCATTCCCATCTGGAGCTCGGAGGTGGACTCGGCAGTATCGAGCAGCCGGTCGGCCTTGGCTTCCATCCGGTGAACCTCTCCATCCAAATCTCTTTTGGGACTTAGATGGAGCTCCTCCGCCCCGGAGGGGGCGTGGTTTACAGGAGATACGCCCTAACGCAGAAAACCGGGCCTGACGGCTCAGCC
>CANROC010000039.1 GCA_947632175.1 uncultured Oscillospiraceae bacterium
AATACGACGATTTCCTCCCGGTTTTTATAAGAGATATCCTCGCAGGGGCGCGGGGCGCGGCGCACATGGGGCGGCGGCGCCGGGCGGCGATACCGGGGGGCGTAAAGATGCCGGTAGACGTCCCCGCGCATCCAGGGCGTGAAAACGCCCACCCTGTTCATGGCGGTGAGGCCCGCCAGCGCGGCTGTCACGGCGGCTGTGAAGTACCCGGCGTTGTTGAATACGGACGTCCCCGCCATGGGCCTCACATCCGCCCAGCCCGAGGGCGTGGCGATGGCGGCCTGGGCGCCGTACTCGGTGAGGGCCTGGGCGATGTAAATGGCCTGGGCCGCGGTGAGGCCCCGGGCCACCTCCATGACCATGCCGTTGGTGAGCTTCCTGGCGTCGGTGACGGTGTAGCCCAGCATGTCCTCCAAAAGCTCCCGCAGGGCCGTCTTTGTGGCGGAGCCCTGGGAGACAAGGATGACGGAGTAGTCGCTCCGCTCCACCGGCGTGCCGAAGTCGATGGGCTCCGGCGCGGCGGGCGCGGGCGCGTCCACGGCCCGGCCGCAGCCGGGGCAGTATTTCATCCCCTCCGAAAGCTCTGTTCCGCAGTTGACGCAAAATGGCATGGCAATCCCTCCAAACGTTATTTTTATCAATGTCAATATAATATCACACCAAATCCAAAAAGGCAATAATGACCTTTTGCCCGTTGTTTACGATTAATTTACAAATGTTATCATTGACAAGCGTATCGACTGGGGATACAATACAAGAGTCCAATTTCGGACACTATGGCGCCGGCGGGGGTGTGGATACATGGATGACAGCAGCGCAAAGCAGCTTGAGGCCATAAACCGGCAGATAATGGACCTTGTGGGCATCTACCGGGCCGCGGTGGGCCGTCTGGGGATGTCGGAAAACGAGCTTTGGATATGGTATTCCCTCATCGCCGCCGACAGGGACTGCTCCCAGCAGGACATATGCGCCATGTGGTCCATGTCCAAGCAGACCGTCAACACCATCATATCCAACATGGCGCGAAAGGGCCTCGTCTCCCTGGAGATGATCCCCGGCACGCGCAACAAGAAGAAGATTCGCCTGACCGTATCCGGCAGAGAATACGGTGAACGCGTGGTGAGGCCCCTGTTCGAGGTGGAGCGCCGGGCCATCGAGAAGCTTTCCGACGACGAGCGGACCGCCTGCACCGCGGCGTTCCGGAAATACATCAGCTTTTTGCGGGCGGAAATGGGGACGCTGGCGGATGAGCGCGGCGGCAGGACGGCGGTGTGATGATGCCATTTATAAAATGTGTTCTGTACCTGGCGGCCATCGGCGTGGGCGGCTTCCTCCTGGGGCGGGTCCTGCCCAAGGGCATGTTCAACGCCGAGCGCTTCCCCTACCGGCCCTTCGGGTGGGAGCGCCAGGGGGCCGTATACGACGCGCTGGGCGTGCGCCGGTGGAAAGAGCGGGTCCCGGACATGAGCGCCATTCTCCCGAAGCTCATGCCCTCCAAGCACATGCCCGCCAACGCCTCCTCCGGGGATCTCCTGCTGATGATTCGGGAGACGTGCGTGGCGGAGTTCATCCACGGGCTTTTATGCGCGGCGGGCTTCGGGTGCGCGGCAATATGGAGGGGCTGGGGCTGGGCGCTCTCCGTTCTCTACGCGCTGGTGGGCAACGTCCCGTACATCGTGATCCAGCGCTACAACCGCCCGAAGCTTACTCGAATTCTCCGGAGGGTACAGGCAAGAGAGAATGTCCATGAAAAATGTGATGATACTGAGCTGCGCCACGGGACAGGGGCATAACTCCTGCGCCCAGGCCATCAGGGAATATTTTGAGGAAAAGAATATACGCTGCGACACGGTGGAGGCGCTGGACTTCATATCCCCGGGGTTCGCCAAGCTCGTGTCCTGGGGGCACAGCTTCATGTACCGGCGCATCCCGGGCCTTTTCCGGTGGGGCTACCGCCTCAGTGAGGACCACCCGGGGATGCTGGAGTCCGGGTCCTTCATCTACGGCGTCCTGCGCTCCGGCGCGGAGCGTATGCGGGCGAGCATCGCCGCCGGGGGATACGACACGGTGATCTGCACCCACATGTTCCCGGCCCTGGCCATGACGGAGCTTTTAAATCGGGGCCCCATGCCGGTCCGGACGGCCTTTGTGGCCACGGACTACACCCTCACCCCGGGCACGGAAACATGCACTATGGAGGACTTTTTCATCCCCTGCCCGTCGCTTTTGGACGCCTACCGCGCCCGGACAAAGGAATACCAGCGGGTAATCGCCTCGGGGATACCGGTGCGCGGCGTTTTCTGGACGCGCCGGGACCGTGACGAGGCCAAGCGCGCCCTGGGCATCGCCCCGGAGGACCGGCACCTGCTGGTCATGTGCGGCAGCATGGGCTGCGGGCCCATCGTGAAGCTCCTGCACCGGGTGGCCGGGATGCTCCCGTCCGGCATGGAGGTGACGGTCATCTGCGGGACCAATGAGAGCCTCCGGGAAAAGCTGAGCCGCAGATACCGGGACGACCGCCGGGTCCACGTGGTGGGCTACACGGAGGAAGTCTCCCTCTACATGGACTCCGCGGACCTGTACCTGACGAAGCCCGGCGGGATCAGCGTCACGGAGGCGGCGGCCAAGGAGCTGCCCATGGCCTTTGTGAATCCCGTCTCGGGCTGTGAAAAATACAACATGGACTTCTACACCGATATGGGCGCGGCGGTGACCGACCCGTCCCTTGAGCGCCTGGCGCAAAAGTGCGTCCGCCTCCTGGGGTCAGAGGGGGAGCTGGAAAGGATGCGCGCGGCCCTCAGGGCCTACGGACAGCCCAACGGCGCGAAGCTCATATATGAGGCGCTTATGCGCGCGTGACGCGCCATGCGAAGGAGCCGGACTATGAAATTTCAAAGATCCGATTTCGTGGATTACCGGAAATTCCGGTTTGACAAGCTCAATACGCCGGAATTCAGGCATCTCAAATATCTTCTCTTCTGGCCGCTCTACGGACTGGCGTTCATGACGGTGGAGCGGCTGTGGATCCGGGAGAGCTACACCCCCATCCACTGTGCCCTGGACGACGCCATACCCTTTTGCGAGATCTTTCTCATACCGTACTTATTTTGGTTTGTGTTCCTCGTGGGCGTTCTTGGCTACACGCTGCTGTGCGACCCACGGGCCTTCACGCGGATGATGAAATTCATCATCGTCTCCTATACCGCGGCGATCGTCATATACATACTCTTCCCCAACTGCCAGGAGCTGCGGCCCCGGAGCTTTGAGCGGGACAATTTTCTCACCCGCTTCATCGCCGGCTTTTATGCGTTCGACACCAACACCAACGTGTGCCCCTCCATCCACGTCATCGGCTCGGTGGCGGCCATGCTGGCGGCCTGGGACAGCCGGCACTTCGGCTCCCCCGGCTGGAGGGCCGCTTTCGGCGTGGCGGCGCTGCTCATATCCGTGTCCACCGTCTTTATCAAGCAGCACTCCGTGCTGGACCTCTTGGCCGCGATACCGGTCTGCGCCGCGGCGTACCTCATCGCCTACGGCAAAAAAGGCATCCCCGCCCCGGTGACGGCGGAGAGCCGGTAATGAGGAAATAATTAAAACCTGAAAGAAGGTGACGGGAAGCCGTCACCTTCTTTTCAGGTTGTCAAAAAACTCAAATTCAATATTTTTTCCAAGGACATGTGCCTTGGAAAAAATCCCTTTTGTCGCACAAGCGTGCGCCCTTTGGGCGTGCGCGCAGGGCGACAGCAGGGAAGTTTTCGCTGAATTTCGCAAAATTCAGCGAAAATTTCCCGCACGTTCCTCTTGTCGGAAAAGCCCGTCAGGGCTTTTCCGACACTTTTGTGGTCCGGTCCTCAGTCGCCGGAGATCATGCGGTGGATGATCTGGCGGTCCGTTTCGCGCATACCCTCCCGGGCTATCTCGCTGACGGCGCGGATCGTCTCCTCCACGCCCCGGGCGGTGAGGCCGTCGCCGGACTTGAATTCGCTGTCGTGCATGTACATCTGCATCCCCAAGAGCCCCGCCTCCACCGCGGAGGCGATCTTGGCGGCGCAGCTCGCCTTGGCGCCGTCGCAGAGCATCCCGGAGTTGATGGCCAGGGCGTTCACCACCGTGTGGGCGATCTCGTCGTAGCGCCCGCCGTAGAGGTAGCACACCCCGGCCCCCGCCCCGGCCCCCGCGCTGGTGGCGCCGCAGTATGCCGAGAGGCTGCCGATGCCGGTCTTGAGGTGTATGGTGACGAGGTTGGAGACTAAAAGCGCCCGGAGCAGCATGTCCTCGGAGACGCCGCACTCCCCGGCGTAGACGATCACCGGCACGCTGGCGGTGAGGCCCTGGTTGCCGGAGCCGGAATTGATGACCACCGGCTTTTCACAGCCGTTCATCCGGGCGTCGGACCCGGCGGCGGCGTAGGCCTTGGCCCGGTTCTGGACGGAGTTGCCGTAGGAGCGGATGAGGATCTTCCCGATGCCGGCGCCGTAGCTGCCCCGGAGGCCCGCCTCCACGATGTCCATGTTGAGCTGGATCTGGCGCTTCAGCACGTCCCGGACAAGGTCCAGATCCACCCCGTCGGCGTAGTCCACGATGTCCCGGATGTTCATCCGCGCCCGTTTTTCGTCGGCCTGCACCGCGTCCACGGTGAAGGGCCGGTCCACCAGGACCCGGTCCCCCCGGCGGACGCTCACCACGTTCGTGTGGGAGCCCACGATGCGGACATAGGCGCTCTCCTCCCCGGCAAAAAGCGACACCTCGATGTCAAAGGGGCAGCCGGAGTCCGACTCCCGCACGTCGATCCGGGCGGAGGCCAAAAAGGCGTCCATGTCCCGGAGCCCGGCGTCCGTCACGCCGGAGAGGACCTCCAGCTCCCGCCCGGCGTCGCCGCAGCATATCCCCACGGCCACGGCGGCCTTGAGGCCCTTGCGGCCCCGGGTGTGGGGCACGATGACGGACTTTACGTTCTTTATGATGTTCCCGCTGACGGTGAGCTCCACCCGCTCCGGCGCTCTCCCCAGCGTCTCCCGGGCCAGCGCCCCGGCGTAGGCCACGGCAATGGGCTCCGTACAGCCCATGGCGGGCACCAGCTCCTCCCGGAGTATGGCGGTGTAGGCGTCGGTTATCTCTTTCGTAAGCATGGCATCCTCCCCCAGTCGTCAGAATATGTCCATTTTATCACACCGTGACCGTATGCGCAACCCGCCGCGCCCCATTTCCCGGTGCGGATATTCCCGCGCCGCGGGGCCCGCGCCCGCGGGAAACGCCCTTGGCGCACACCTGCGCGGTCATAGCACCTGGAAAATATAAAACTTCAGATACTCCGTCTCCGGGACGTTCCACAAAATGGGGTGGTCCGGGGACTGCTTGCGGACCTCGATCTCCTTGAGCTCCCGTCCGGCGTCGCGGGCGGCGGCGCGGAGCATCCGCTCAAAGTCCTCGCAGGGCATGAAGTGGCTGCAGGAGGCCGTGGCCAGATACCCGCCCCGGGGCAAAAGCCCCATGGCCCGGTAGTTTATCTCCTTATACCCCCGGTAGGCGCTGTCGGCGGTCCTTCGCGATTTCGTGAAGGCCGGCGGGTCCAGGATGATGAGGTCGTAGTCCCGTTTTCCCGACGCCGCCAGCCGGGGGAGCAGGTCGAATACGTCGGCGCAGACAAAGTCCATCCGGTCCTCCACGCCGTTGAGGCGGGCGTTGGCCCTTGCCATCTTTAGGGCCTCGGCGGAGACGTCCACCGCCGTGACGCGCGCCGCCCCGCCAAGAGCGGCGTTCAGGGCGAAGGAGCCGGTGTGGGTGAAGCAGTCCAGCACCCGCTTTCCCCGCGCGATGCGCGCCACGGCCAGCCGGTTATATTTCTGGTCCAGGAAAAACCCGGTCTTCTGGCCGTTTTCCACGTCCACCCGGTATTTGACGCCGTTTTCGGCGATCTCCGTCACGGCGCTCTCCGGCGCCGCCTCCCCCGGGAGGGCAAACCAGCCCTTCCCCTGGGGCAGACCCTCCAGCGCCCGGCCGGCCAGGTCGTCCCGGAGGTAGACGCCCCGGATGTCCTGCCCATCCTCCCGGAGCACCCGGACGATGAGGGGCAAAAGGACCGGCTTCAGGCGCTCCATGCCGAAGGACATGGTCTGGACGGAGAGCAGGTCCGAAAACCGGTCCACCGTAAGGCCGGGAAAGCCGTCGGACTCCCCGAAAATGACCCGGCAGCAGCCGAGATCCGGCCCCATCACCGTCTTGCGGTACTCCCAGGCGTAGCGGGCCCGCCGTTCCCAGAAGGCCGCGTCAAATTTGTCGTTGGCGTTGCGGGAGACGATGCGCAGGCGTATCTTGCTCTCCCGGCTCACGATCCCGGTGCCCAGATACCGGCCCTTTTGCGTCAGCACGTCGGCAAGGCCGCCGTTTTCGCATTCCCCGCGCTCCTCCGTCACCTCGGCGGCGTAGACCCAGGGGTGGCCGGACTCCACCCAGCGCTGCCCTTTGGGAGTTATGACGAATCCGGGGTAGCCCCTGACCTCCCTCATTTTCGTACCTCCAAGTCAAAAAACTAATAGAATAGTACCACGTCCGGGGAATTTTTTCAACCCCGGGGACCTTACGGAAAATGCAGGAAATACCGTCAGATTTTCGGCGGTATTTTTCTTTTGCCGTATTGCAATCGACGGGCTTTGATGATATTATATAATGGGTTGGGATTGGGGAAACTATATTTTCCGCAAGAATCCCGCCGTTTCATCAACGTCTGACCCTTTGAAGATAGGATAAATGGAGGTAAAACGCATGAAAAGGGTTCAATTTACCGAGACGGTCCTTCGCGACGCCAACCAGTCGCTGATGGCCACCAGGCTCCCGTACTCGGACTATGAGGCCATCCTGCCCACCATGGACAAAGCCGGGTACTACTCCGTGGAGTGCTGGGGCGGGGCGACCTTCGACTCCTGCCTTCGGTATCTCAACGAGGACCCCTGGGAGAGGCTTCGGAACATCCGCAAAAACATGCCGAATACGCGGCTCCAGATGCTCCTGCGGGGACAAAACCTCTTGGGCTACAAGCACTACCACGACGACGTGGTGGAAAAATTCGTGGAGCTCTCCATCAAAAACGGCATCGACGTCATCCGCATCTTCGACGCCCTCAACGACTTCCGGAACATCAAAACGGCCCTGGAGGCCACGAAGAAGTACGCCACGGAGCGCACCGTAGCCTCCGGCTGCATCAGCTACACCCAGAGCCCCGTCCACACGGTGAAAAAGTACGTGGAGATGTGCAAGGAGCTCAAGGGCATGGGCTTCGACACCATCTGCCTCAAGGACATGGCCGGCACCATGTCCCCCGCCGAGGCCGACGGACTCATAAAGGGCATCAAGGACGCCGTGGGCGAGATTCCCCTCATCCTCCACACCCACTGCACCACCGGCATGGCCTACATGACGCTCTACGCCGCCATCGAGGCCGGGGTGGACGTCATCGACACCGCCGTCTCGTGCTTCTCCAACGGCACCAGCCAGGCCGCCACGGAGACGCTGTATTACGCCCTGACGCAGCTCGGGTATGAGACGGGCCTTGACGAGGACATCATCAACAAGGTCAACGGCTTTTTCAAGCCCGTAAAGCAGAAATACATCGACTCCGGCCTCATAAGCCCCAAGTCCATGGCCACGGACTCCCAGGCCCTGGTCTATAAGGTCCCCGGCGGGATGCTCTCCAACATGATCGCCAACCTCAAGGACATGAACGCCATGGACAAGTTCGACGAGGCGCTCGTTGAGATCCCCAACGTGCGGCGCGACCTGGGCTATCCCCCGCTGGTGACGCCCCTCAGCCAGATGGTGGGCAATCAGGCGGTGGTGAACGTCCTCATGGGCGAGCGCTACAAGCAGATCTCCAACGAGATCAAAAACTACTTCAAGGGCGAATACGGCATCGCCCCCGCCCCGGTGAGCCAGGAGCTCCAGGACAAGATCATCGGAGAGGGCAACAAGCCCGCCGACTGCCGGGTGGAGGACTCCAAGCGCACGGGGAAGGAATTTTCCGACGCCCGGGCGGCGCTGGGGGACCTGTGCCAGTCCGAGGAGGACATGATGAGCTATATCTGCTTCCCCGACCAGACCGTGAAATTCCTGAAGGCCCGCCGGGAGAACGCCGAGCGGCACGTCAAATACTCCATCGTGGAGGAGTGAGGATATGGACGTCAAAATGAATATAGGCGAGGCGCTTATCGACGCCGTCATGGGCTGGGCCGTGGTGTTCCTTGGCATCGCGCTGCTGGTCCTGGTGGTGGTGCTGGCGGGAAAGCTGATGAGCGCCAAAAAGCCCGTCCCCGCGGTCCCCGCGCCCGCCTCCGCGCCGGCTCCCGCCGCGCCCCAGGCGCAAACGCCCCGGGCTCCCGGCGCCGCCGGAGAGCTCAAGCTCTACGATACCCCCGAGCGCGACGCCGCCATGGTCATGGCCATCGTGGCCGACGAGCTCAAAATACCCATCAACGAACTGCGCTTCATCTCTATAAGGGAGGTCAGGAAATGAAATATTTAGTAACGCTCAACGGCAAGACCTACGAGGTGGAGGTGGAGCACGGCGAGGCCATGCTCCTGGACGAGTACGAGGCCGCCGCCCCCGCCCGCGAGGCCCCCAAGGCCCAGGCTCCGGCCGCCGCCCCCGCTCCCGCCGCCCCTGCCCCCGCGCCTGCCGCCGTCGCCGCCGGGGAGGCCGTCAACGCCCCCATGCCCGGCAGCATCGTCAAGGTCAACGTCAAGGCCGGGGACGCGGTGAAGTCCGGCGATGTGCTGGTGGTCCTGGAGGCCATGAAGATGGAAAACGAGATCATGGCCCCCCGGGACGGCACCGTGGTCCAGGTGGTGACCCAAAAGGGCGCCAAGGTGGAAACCGGGTCCCCCTTGGTGGTCCTGGCGTAAGGGGGCATCCGTATGGACATATTGGGGACCCTGAAAGGGCTCTGGATGGACTCCGGCTTCATGGGCTTTTTCGCCTCCGGCGGCTGGAAGTCCCTCATCATGATCGTCGTGGCCCTGGTGCTCCTGTACCTGGGCATCAAGAAAAAGTTTGAGCCGCTGCTGCTGGTGGGCATCGCCTTCGGAACGCTGCTGACGAACCTCCCCGGGGCGGGGCTCTACCACATGGCCATGTGGGACGCCTACGTCTACGAGTGCCCCTACGACGCCGCCAACGAGGCCATCCTCTACGACGTGGAGGAGGAGCGGGCCCTGACGGTGGAGGAGTACCTGGCGCGGCTCCCGGAGGACGCCCAGGAGCCGGAGATCATCGAAAAGCTCTCCTTCACCGACATCGCCCACATCGGCGGGCTTCTGGACATCCTCTACATCGGCGTGAAGGCCGGCATCTACCCCTGCCTCATCTTCATCGGCGTGGGGGCCATGACCGACTTCGGGCCGCTCATCGCCAACCCCAAGAGCTTCTTCCTGGGGGCGGCGGCCCAGTTCGGCGTGTTCTTCGCCTTCTTCGGCGCGGTGCTCCTGGGCTTTGCCGGCAACCAGGCCGCGGCCATCGGCATCATCGGCGGCGCGGACGGGCCCACGGCTATTTTGACGTGTATGCTCCTGGCCCCGGCGCTGTTGGGGCCCATCGCCATCGCGGCGTACAGCTACATGGCCCTCATCCCCATGATTCAGCCGCCCATCATGCGGGCGCTGACCACGAAAAAGGAGCGCGCCGTCAAGATGGAGCAGCTTCGGGAGGTGAGCAAGACCGAGAAAATCGTCTTCCCCATCGTGGTGGCGGGCTTCGTCATCCTGCTCCTCCCGTCCACCGCCCCGCTTATCGGGTGTCTGATGTTCGGAAACCTCCTCAGAGAGACGGGCGTCACGGAGCGGCTTTCCGACGTGGCGCAGAACGCCCTCATGAACATCGTGACGCTGTTTTTGGGCATCTCCGTGGGCGCCACCACGGTGGCGGCGCGGTTTTTGACGCTGAATACCCTGAAGATCGTGCTTCTGGGCCTTATCGCCTTCGGCTTCTCCACGGTGGGCGGCCTCTTGGTGGGCAAGCTCATGTATAAGCTCTCCGGCGGGAAGATCAACCCCCTCATCGGCGCCGCCGGCGTCTCCGCCGTCCCCATGGCGGCCCGCGTCGCCCAGGTGGAGGGCCAGAAGGCCAACCCCTCCAACTTCCTCCTGATGCACGCCATGGGCCCCAACGTGGCCGGCGTCATCGGCTCCGCCATCGCCGCAGGATTTCTCATCAAGGTGTTTGGCTGAGCGGAAAGAAATACGGTCGTATCCCCGTAGGGGCCGGACACCGTGCCGGCCCCTTTCCCGTTGAACGGATAGCCCATGCGTATCGGAGGGCGCGGGCCGATGTGGTCATCGGCCCCTACGACGGCGAGGCCGGGCGGCCTTGAGCAACGCGCTCCCCCTCCCCGCAAAATTCCTGTTGATATTTTCCGTCAAATCGTTTATAATGGATACTGCACCACCGCGATACGGGGCCGAGCCGCGATAGTCGGGGAGATAGCGGTGCCCTGTAGCCCGCAAGCCGCTATAGCGGGGATGAATTCCTGCCCCCGGTCTTGCGATGTGCCGTCAGCCGCACAGTTTGGGCGTTGATGAGTCGGTCTTACGCAACGCCGGAGCGTGAACCATGTCAGGCGGGGAACCGAGCAGCATTAAGCGCAGCCCGGCGTGTGCCGCAAGGCTGCCGGCTCTGAGTCAGGACTGTGCGTTCCGGGTATATCGTATTTGCCAAAGGCAGGTTCGCGGCTCCGCTCCGCACCGCGGTGTGTTCTCGCAAAGGCCCGGTTTTTCCGGGCTTTTTGAGTATTATCCTTTTCTCTGTCTGTGTATCAACAGGAGGGGCATATGTATCAGGCGCTTTACCGCAAATACCGGCCCAGGCGTTTTGAGGACGTGGTGGGCCAGGAGCACATAACGGACACGCTCCGCCGCCAGGTGGCCCAGGGCCGCACCTCCCACGCGTATCTTTTCGTGGGCACCCGGGGCACCGGCAAGACCACCTGCGCCAAGATACTCTCCCGGGCCTTGAACTGCCTCCATCCGGTGGACGGCGACCCGTGCAACGCGTGCGACGCCTGCCGGGGCATCGAGTCCGGGTCCATTTTGGACGTGGTGGAGATCGACGCCGCCTCAAACAACGGCGTGGACAACATCCGGGCCATCCGGGAGGAGGCCGTCTACACCCCCGCGGAGGTGAGACGGCGGGTCTACATCATCGACGAGGTCCACATGCTCTCCACCTCCGCCTTCAACGCGCTTTTGAAAATTCTGGAGGAGCCGCCGGAGCACCTGGTATTCATTTTGGCCACCACGGAGCTTAATAAGGTCCCGGCCACCATCCTCTCTCGGTGCCAGCACTTCTCCTTTCACCGCATCGCGCCGGAGGACATCGCCAAAAGGCTCCGGTACGTGGCCTCACAGGAGGGCTTCACCCTGACGGAGGACGCCGCGGCGCTGCTGTCGCGCCTGGCCGACGGGTCCATGCGGGACGCGCTGTCGCTCCTTGACCAATGCGTGGACTCCGACACGGTGGACGAGGACGCGGTACTGCGGTCCGTGGGCCTCATGGGCGCGGAGCGCACGGTGCGGCTGTGGCAGGCGCTCTGCGGGGGCGACCTCCGGGGCGCGCTGGAGCTCTTCGACAGCCTCTATTACGGCGGCGCGGAGAGCGCGTCGGTCCTCAACGATCTTCTGTCCCTGACGCGGGACATGCTCATGGTCCGTGTGGCGCCCAAGGGCAGCGCCGGACTGCTCACCGGCGCTTTCAGCGGGGATAAGCTGGCGGAGCTGTCCCGGGGCGCGGACACCGGGCGGCTTCTGGCCGCGGCGGAGACGCTGCAGGAGGCCGCCGACACCATGCGCGACGCCCGGGACAAGCGGGTGAAGGCGGAGCTTGCGCTTATAAAGTTGGCGGGGACGCTCACCGGGACCTACCGGGAGCCCGGGGCCTTCGCCCCGCCCCCCGCGCCGCTGCCGGCGGCGCCCAAGGCCCCGGAAAAGCCCCGGAAGGCGGAGCCGGAGCCCGCCCCGGAGGCGGACGTCCGCGACGCCCCTCCCCCCTGGGAGGACGAGGACATCCCCCCGGAGCCTGGGGACTACATCCCCGCCCCGCCGGAGCCGGAGGACTACGCTCCCGCCCCGCCGGAGCCGCCGGCGCGCGTCCCCGCCGCCGCTGAGCCCGCGCCGTCCGCGCCCGCGAAAGCCGGCGCCTCCCCCGCCGCGCCCGCCGGGGACATCGCCTGGTGGAGGCGCGCGCTGGAGCTGTGCGCCGGGGGCGTCGAGGCCGGAAGCTACACCTTTTTGGCAAATCCCGACAACGTCTCCCCGGAGCTTGCGGGCCAGAACCTGCTGCTCCACGCCAAAAACGTCTTTGTGAAGATGATGGTGGACACCGCCGCCGTGAAGGCGGCCGTCACGAAGGCCGCGTCGGAGGTCCTGGGCCGCCCGGTGACGGCGTCCGTGACACTGGGGATGCCGGAAAGCTCCGCCCCGGCCAGGGATTCGCTGGAGGAGCTGGCGAAATTCGACGGAATCGTTAAATTCAAATAATTTCAGGAGGTACAAAAATGGCAAAGGGCGGTTTCCCCGGCGGCAGGATGCCCGGCGGGATGAACATGAACATGATAAAGCAGGCCCAGCGGATGCAGCAGGAGATGCTCCGCCAGCAGCAGGAGATCGAGGAGCGGGAATTCGCCGCCTCCGCCGGCGGCGGCATGGTGACCGCCACCGTCAACGGCAAGCGGGAGCTTCTGAAGCTGGATATCGACCCCGACGCCGTCATCGAGGCGGAGACTCCGGAGGACGTGGAAATGCTCTCCGACGCCGTAGTCGCCGCCGTCAACGAGGCTCTCACGAAGGCCGGCGAAGAGATGACCGCCGCCATGGGCAAGCTCACCGGCGGCTTCAATCTGGGGTTTTGATCCTGTTTCCAGATAATACTTCCAGATAATACTAATATCCGTTTTTATCTGGACATGGTATCAGGAGGTATCCCATGAACATTGACCGCAGGGCCCGGGAGGCGTGGGACGCCGTGGGGCCCGTCCGGCGGGCCGGTTTTTTCGGCTGCTTTGTCACCGGGCTTCTCGTACACCTCTACGCCTTCACGAATCTCATCCCCAACTCCGACGGCCTCAGCCGGGTCTTTGACACGCAGCAGATGACCGTCTCCGGGCGGTGGTTCCTCCACTACGCCTCGGCCCTCAACGCCTTCACCCAGATGCCCATGGCCATCGGCCTCCTGTCGCTTTTGCTGCTGGGGACAGCCGCGGCGCTGGCCGCGGACGTTCTGCGGCTGAACAGCCGCGTTCTGGCCGGGCTCGCCGGGGCGGCGATGGCCGCCTTCCCGTGCCTGGGGTACACGTTCCTTTATATGTTCACCGCCTCGGCCTACTGCCTGGCTATCCTCCTGGCGGTGCTGTCGGTGTGGCTTGCCCGGCGGGGAAAGCTCCGGTGGGTGCTGGGCGTCGCCGCCCTGGCGCTGTCCATGGGCACCTATCAGGCCTACGCCGCCGTGGCGGTGGCGCTGTCGCTGCTGGCGGTGCTGCGGGAGTGCCTGGACCCCCGGGCCTCCCTGCGCGGGACGCTTGCGCTGGGGGCGCGCCTTGCGGGCTTCCTCGCCGCCGGGGCGGCGGTCTATTTTATCGTCCTGCTGGTTTTCCTGCGGGTGAAAGACTTGGAGCTTCTGTCGTACCTGGGGATGGACCAGGCGTCCGCCGGCTACCCCATCGGGCGGCTGCCCCGGACGGTGCTCGATACGTACAAGCAGGTCATCGCCCTCTTTTTCCTCCCCGGCCGGGCCGGGAGCTTCGCGGATATTTTGATGGTCCTGGGGGACGCGCTGGCGCTCCTTTTGGGCGGCTGGGCGTTTTTCTCCGCCATGCGGGCGCTGGGCGCCGGGCGGGAGTCCTGGCGGCTGGCGGCGGGCCTCCTTTTGCTGGCGCTGCTGCCCCTGGCGGCGGGCTTTGCCCAGGTCATAAGCCCCTGGTCCGAGGCCACGCCCATCATGAAATACGCCTGTGTGTGCGTGTACCTGGCCGCGCTGATGCTCCTGGACGCGCGGGAGGGCCTGCCCGCCCCCGCCGAAAAGCGCCGGGAGGTCCGCTCCGCCGGGGCGCTTATCTGCGCGGCGGCGCTGGCGCTGTCGTTTGTGAACGCCAATAACCTGATGTACACCGCCTCCGCCCAGGCCCACCGGGCCACGGAGAGCTACCTGACGCGCCTCATGGCGCGGGTGGAGGACTGCCCCGGCTACGAGCCCGGCATGGAGGTGGCCTTCATCGGCGCCATCCCGGACAGCCAGGTCCGCTCCACCGTGGAGAGCTACGCCCGGATGGCCCACTACAGCGTCCCCCAGAGCACCGTGGCGACCTTGAACAAGCACATCTATTACTACCTCAGCGACTGGCTCAACGTGCCGCTCTCCGAGCCCGGCGAGGATACCCTGAAGGCCGTGGCCGCCTCCCCGGAGTTTTTGGAGATGCCACTCTACCCCGCCCCGGGCAGCGTCCGCGTCCTTGACGGCCGCGTCGTAGTCCGCCTGCGCGAAACATACACCCCCAAATCCGACTACGAGCTGGCCTACGAGAACAGAAAATAGCCGCCCCCCGCCGAAGCGCCGGAAGGCCATACTCCAAAAAAGTTTAAAAAATGCAAAAAGGGGCTGTGAAAAAAGTCCCGTAAAAAAGGAAGAGAGTTACCAAGGAACCCTGGTAACTCTCTTCTTTTTTTGGTATAATTATTTTATGAGAAAAAACCATACCAACACATATTATAGTCCAACGCAGGGAAGATTTCCAGAGTTTTTTGAAGAAAGTTTGGAGATCGGCGATGTGGTTTTTGAATTCGACCGAATCATGGAGGAGATCGGGATAGAGCGGTATCTGATACTAATCTTCAGTTAAATGAATTGAATTTAAGCAATAGCAGTGGTATAATAATCTCGGTGATGCAAAATGAAGAAATACACATTCACAGAAGAAGAAAAAGAAGAACTCCAGAGATATAGGAAGCAGAACCGTGACAAGAAGGTAGAGAAGAGATTAGAAGCACTGATATTGCGGGCGGAAGGGAAAGGGAATCGCGAGATCAGCGAGAAAACTGGGTTTCACACGCAGTATATAACGGTGCTTGTGTCTCGGTATAAGGCAAACGGGATAGAGAGCATAACAGGTAATCATTATCACGGAAACAGGCGGAATCTCAGCATTGAGGAAGAGCGTCAACTGCTGGAGCCGTTTTGCCAGGCGGGGGAGGCAGGTCAAATCATCTCTGTGGGCGAAATAAAAGCAGAATATCAAAAAGCCGTAGGACATGACATAGGATCGGCTCAAATTTATCGTGTTCTCCATAGACATGGGTGGCGAAAAATCATGCCGAGAAGCCGCCATCCCAAGAAGGCCAGTGAAGAGGTCATCGCGACCTCAAAAAAATTAACGACCGTGTCAGAGAATTAGTTTTCCACAATGCGGCCAAAACGGTACGCTTGATGTTCCAGGATGAAGCGGGGTTTGGTCGAATCAACAAGCCGAAGTATTGCTGGTGTAAAAAAGGGATACGTCCAACAGTGCCATGTCATCACATTCGGGAGTACCGCTATGTGTACGGAGCCGTGGAGCCTCTGACCGGGGAATCGTGCTTTTGGGTCATGCCTCAGTGCAACACAGATTGCATGAATGTATACTTGGGGGAACTCTCAAAGCAATTCCCAGACGATATTATTCTGCTCTGCTGCGACGGCGCCGCTTGGCATAAGTCAAAGTCCTTGAAAGTTCCCCATAATATAGAACTTATCTCGATCCCTCCGTATACACCTGAAATGAATCCAATCGAACAGATCTGGAAAGAGCTTCGCAAGATGGGTTTTCGCAACGAGGTCTTCGCAACACTGGAGAAGGTGGTTCTCCGCCTTTGTGACACGATTTGTGATCTAACTGCAGATACCATTCGGAGTATCACTGGCCGCTCCTGAATTATCAATTGCTTTAATTGAAGAATAGTATGAAGCCGGAGAAGATAAGCCGTTTGGGCCGGCCGGGGTACAATAGGGTCGATACTTTGAAGACCATTTTGTTTGGAGCGATGGACAAGACATTGGCGGCGCTTCGGGAGATTGAGGACGCCTGCAAGGTGAACCTCAGGTACAGATATCTCATGAAGAACGAGACGCCCAGCTACCGTACCTTTGGGAATTTCATAGCGGAGGAGCTCAGCGAGAGCATCGGGGACATCTTCAAGGCCGTGATGGAGTACATCCGCAAAGAGGACAACGTGGACCTTCAGCACCTGTACATAGACGGCTCGAAGTTCGAGGCCAACGCGAATAAGTACAGCTTTGTCTGGAAGAAGGGGACGGAGAAGCAGCGATACAAGCAGTACAGCAAGATCGCTGCCCTTTTCGAGGAAATGAACGAGACGCTGAGATACGCCGGCGTCCATATCCCGATGAGCACCGAGTACAGCCCCGAGGGTCTGGAGCTGACCGCGAAACAGTATCTGGAAGTGACCGGCCTTGATGAGAGCAAATTCGCGTCCGGCAAGGGACACCGCAAGAGCGTAGAGCAGAAGCTTTACGAAAGGCTCTGGCTTTATAAGGACAAGCTCAGCGAATACGTAGAGAAGCTGAAGATCTGCGGCCCTGACAGGAACAGCTATTCCAAGACGGACCACGACGCCACATTCATGCGTATGAAGCGTGACTACATGGGCAATGACCAGCTGCTCCCGGCGTACAACGTACAGGTCGGCGTGGCGGACGAGTACATCGCTGTTCTCGACGTACAGCAGTACAGGTCGGACATGGACTGCTTTGTGCCGCTGATGGAAAAATTCAGGGAGCAATACGGCTTCTATCCCAAGTATCCGGTGGCCAACGCGGGGTACGGCTCCTTCAACAACTACATCTTCTGCCAAACAAACGGGATGGAGAAGTACATGAAGTTCCCGATGTACCGGAAGCCTGCAAATAAAAAGTCAACCCCCAACTCGAAAAACTTCGAATAAAAAGCAGGGCTAAAAATAGGCAACACAAATAGGCCGCCTTGGAGGGGCAGCCGGGAGAAGGAAATATATGGGTGGCGCCGTCAGTCGGAGCTGGCCGTATCCTCGGCAGGTCTGCCCCACAGGCCCTTTTCCTTGAGGCAGTCGCGGACCCTGCCGTAGTAGATGCGCAGGAACTTCGTGCCGCCGGCGGTCATGTAGACATAGTACGGCTTGCCCTCGGAGCGCTTTTTGTCGAGGAACTGGTAGACGGGATCGTCGGCGGGCCGGAGCTGAATCAGGACCGACATGATGACGAACAGAGTCTTGCGCAGATACGGAGAACCGCGCTTGCTGGACCTGCCGGAGTTGGACTCTTTGGCGCCCGAATTGTTCCTGCCGGGGTCCGTACCGGCGAAGGCCACCAGAGACTTCTGGTGCTCGAACCGGCGCAGGTCCCCGATCTCAGCCATGAGCTGAGGCCCCACAGACGGGCCGACGCCGGTCATGCCCATGACGGCCTCATACTCCGGGAGCTGGGAAGCCAGGCTGTTCATCTGGGCGCGAAAGACCTCGACCGTGCGGGAGACAGTGTTGAGCTGAATCACGGCCTCCTTGACCATCAGCTTGGCGACGTCGGACTTGGGAACCAGCGGGAACAAGGTCTTGGCTTTCCCATGGATCTCAGCGGCCTTTCCCTCGCTGAAATTGTAGCCGTGCCGCTTGCACCACTTGCGGTAACGGTCCGTGAACGCATTAAGGCTGAGCTTGGCCACGCAGTCCACATGCCAAAAGGTATCCGCGAAGTCCACCCATTTTTGGCTGCCGTCCGCCCTGACGGGGCTGTCGAACAGGGAACGCACGCCCGGATAGGACTGCTCCATGAGGGCGACCAGATTGTTGGAGCGGGCCGTGCGGTTTTTGCTGGCCAGTTGGAACTGGCG
>CANROC010000040.1 GCA_947632175.1 uncultured Oscillospiraceae bacterium
GAGCCGACGCAAGTTGTCAACCATGACCGCCGCAACATGGTAGATGTAAAAAGTATCGCTATCTAACCCCAGCAAAGTTGGTGCCAGAATACCCATCGTCCACAAAAAAGACCAGATTGGTAAAATGATGAGCTTGGGCGTATGCCTTGAGGATCGCCTTTTGATTCGATATGGAGTTGCTCTCGCCAGCCAGGGAATCCTCTTGACTTAAACGACAATATAATGCAGTGATTTTGTCAGTTGCCCGTGACATATTTGATACCTCCTTCTTGGGGGCAACTGCCTTATCAGAATTGGCTTGTTCGATAGCAGCAGATTTCTTTTCCTCGCTCATTCCTCCGCCTCCGCGCCGGTCACGTTCTGCTCCATGATTCGCTCCAGCTTTTTATCCAAAAGCTCTATGCCGTCGTAGCTTCCCGTGACCGTGTAAACTGTCCCGCTGATCTCCTTGGTCAGCGTGATCTCCGGCAGCTCGTTTGCAGAAAAGTTCTGGACATGAAGTGTGCCAGAAGCGTCTATCTGTTTTTCATGGTCTGCATGGTCAGGAGAAAGCGGCTCCCGCTCAAAGTACGGGTCGGGATTGGAGAAGTAGTATGTAGGTATTTCCTCTCCGGGCTTCTCGCTCCGCATCATCTCGAAAAGGTCAAAGGCTTTGTCCGAGGGATGCAGTTCCAGCAGGCGCTCCAGAATGATACGCTCACCGGGCGTGAGCATGGAGAGGATTTTCTGGTCCTTTTCCGAGAGGCCGGATTCGGTTTTGCTCACTTCCTCGCTCATGGCAGACCTCCAGAATGGAATGAACAGGTCAAGAATTTGCTTTAAAGCATGATAGCAGAACGCGAGCGATTTTACAAGGCCGCAGTTGTGTCCTTTGAATCAAAACCGAAAAATTTGACATCGATCAAAGTGGGGCGTTACGATCCTGGCAAGCAGGGCATGGTGGTACACACCATGCGAAGATTGCTCGCTAGCCGTTTTGCCCCGGCACATAACTGGCAAGCAATGCATGTGGGCGCCCACACTGCGAAAACTTCGTTTTCTTGCCTGCTAGAATTTTGCCCTGTTGCAAAACTGGCAAGCAGTGTATGTGGAGCACCACATGCGAAAAATGGTCATTCCAGCTTCCCGCTGAAATGACCATTTTACTTGTTAGGGCAGCATCCCTAAGACCCTTTGATCACACGATAAATCGTGCGGCTGCGCGTCCCGGCGGGACGCTTTTGTTTGTGTCTTTCGAAAAAACTCACAGTAGGTGGAGAGGGATAGCTTGCAGAGCGCATGTATGGGGTCTGACGAAATACGCTGTTATGGTCGTCCCATACGGAACACCAAACCTTCGTCCTGTCTCGAAATATACGGCCTTGGCAGCCGCTTCCATAATTCTCGTGTCACGCTCGGACATGACGAATTACCCCAAAAACAAAAAAGGCGTGTGGCCGAAGCCAAACGCCCTACAAAATAGCATAGCTCCACTTGTTGCCACACAAGATGCTTGCAGCCAAAACGGGTACAAAGCGTGAGATATACGTTCTTGCTGAAGCAGAGAGAAGGGATTAGTCTATATGGATGAACTGTAATGCGATTCTTCTTTTTGAATCAAGATCAGATTGCCGCGAACATGCAGAAATGTCAGAGGCACTGATTGCCTTGCCAATGTAACCGGACACCTCTCGTGCAAACTGCGTTGCACTCATGGTGTATGACTCGGTCCAATAGTACACTCTGTTCCCAGCATTATATAGCCATGCGATTGTCATAAAAAATCCCTCCGTTTTGTGTGATATATGATAGTATAGCACAACCCACTCGTAAAAATCAACTAAGAGCGGCTTTCCAACGCATATTGGTCTCCTATGGCTGATCTTGCTCATATGCCTTCGCCTGCGGACCAGAATCCAGCAAGAGTTCGTGCCGGAGGAACGCAGACTTTTGGGCGAGGATGCTCAGGCAGAATTGGACAGCGTTCTCCGTCAGCTCCATACTGGCGATACAGTCACGGCGACATACTACTACGACCGGCAGTACGATGTATTTACCCGTCCGGTCATAAAGATGGACACACTTCGTCGGACGCTCCTTGTCGGCCAGCGGGTCATAATCTTGACGATCTCTACTCTCTCGTCCGGGCGTGATTTCGCCCGGATAAGCGCTTCGGAGAAACGCGCAGCCAGCTCCGGCACGGAGCTGTTCAAAAGGGGCTTGGGATGCTTCCTCCAACAAGCAAATGGGTCATTTCGGCGCGAGGCTGGAATGACCCATTTTCGCAGAGTGTGTACCACTCTGCATTGCTTGCCACTTATGTGGGGCTATGTCATACTTGCTTTTGCGTTTGGCAAGAGACAGGCAGCTGTTGACAAGACGCCTACGTGGTGCTATAATTCCTACAAAAGTAAGAATTGAGGAAACGCTTATGAGTAATCTGCCGCAAATCTCACAAGCAGAATTTGTAGTGATGGATGTCGTATGGAGATATGCGCCTATCAGTACAAACGATGTAGTGGATCGTTTGGTAAAGACTACCGAATGGACCCCAAAGACGATCCAGACTATGCTCTCTCGTCTGGAGAAGAAGGGCGTTATTGCCCACCGAAAGGAGAGCCGGATATTCGTCTATTATCCTCTCATTGAAAAAGAGGCGTACAGTGAAGCAGAAGGAAAGAACTATTTGGATCGCTTCTTTGATGGTGCGTTCAATCAGATGGTCGTCAGTTTTCTGAATAAGAGTGTGCTTTCTGCCGACGATATTGACGAGTTGCAGGCCATCCTGGACGCCAAGCGGAAGCAATAAGGAGGCGCTTATGTTCTTCACGCGCTTTATGGTTGGCAACATCTTCTGCGCTTTGTTTGCGTGTCTGATTATGCTTTTGAAGCGACTGCTGGGAACACGGATCACTCTTAAATTCCATTATTGCATTTGGGCGTTGCTTCTTGTATCTATGCTGGCGGTCTTTTTGCCAATATCGTTTATTGAACATTTCCACATCGAGCAGCCCACCATCAGTATGATGCCTGACCCTGCAACCGAGGCAGCCGCTGTTACAGAGAACATAGCGCAGACTTATACCTGGAATAGCGGTATTGCCGACGCAGTGAGCATCGCAGATCGTTCACAGCTTATTCAGGCCCTAACCGTCGTGTGGTCTGTCGGCGTGTTTCTTACCATGGGCCTTTACATCAAAAGTATCTTCCGGCTTCATGGAATTAAACGCGCAGCTACTCATGTGTATGAAAGAATACCTGGGCTGATTGAAAGCTGTGTTTTGAAATCTCACGTTACAAAGGATGTTGTGTTGCTTCAATCCAGCGCAGCACAAATACCAATTAGTTTTGGGATCAAACCGACATATATTATTCTGCCGGAGGAATCTTTGCGGGAAATATCCGGCCAGGAACTAGAGCATATCCTGCTTCATGAGTTGATGCACATACGGCACAAGGACATCCTTACCAATTATGTGATCTGCATCGCACAGGCCCTATATTGGTGCAATCCTTTCGTATGGCTGGCCTTTGCTAAGTTGCGTGAAGATCGTGAGGCATATTGTGATTGGGCGGTGCTGAACACCATGTCCTCGTCGGACGCGCAGTTGAGCTATGGCTATACGCTCCTGCATTTCGCTCAACAAAGTTCCAGCCACATCATCTGCACAGAAACGGGATTGGGTGGAAATAAAGAGCAAATACGTCGGCGCATCAAAAGCATAGCCGAGTTTCGGCGCGAGAGTAAAAAGAGCCTGTTCTACGGGGTAAGCGTTTTGTTGGTCGTGGCGTTTATGGCTTCCATGCAGTTTCCTGTGCTTGCTTCCGTATCCGTGGATTCAAATGTTTATACCCCCACCCAGGAATTGAGAGTGCAGGAAATAGATGCAAGCGCCCTCTTTGGCAGCGGCGATGGATGCGCCGTGATTTACGACCAAAATCAAGACACCTACACCGTCTACAACCCGGAGAGAATGACGCTGCGCGTCAACCCATGCTCCACCTACAAGATATATTGTGCGCTCAACGCCTTGGAAAACGGCATAATAACACCAGAGAGCAACTGGAAACTCTGGGACGGAACGACATATGATTACTTTTCTTGGAACAGCAATCAGGACCTTTCCTCTGCCATGCACAACTCGGTCAACTGGTATTTTCAGCAGTTGGATGATAGCCTGGGGACAGACGAGATCACCGCTTTTTGCCAGAAACTAGGATATGGGAATTGTACGTTTCATAAAGATTCTTCAAAGTTTTGGTTTGGCTCCGATCTGAAAGTTTCACCGTTGGAGCAGGTAGAATTGCTGCGCAAGCTATATGACAATTCCTTTGGTTTTGATGAAAACAACATTAAGGCCGTTAAGGATTCCATGATCCTTGCCAATAACTCCGATTATCGACTGTACGGGAAAACAGGCACAGGTGAATCACATGGCGTCAATGTGATAGGATGGTTTGTCGGGTTCGTGGAGACGGACAGCAATATATATTTCTTTGCTGTCAACAAGCAGGATAGCGGTGCCGATGGCCCAAGTACCGTTGACCTTACCTATAACATTTTTGATGCAATAGGTATTGCTTTGTAAAGCGAACTGGATAGGGACACCCCCGGCTATCTTGTGGATAGCCGTCCCTATTTACCCTTAAATCTTACAAATGTAGTATTTGTATGCAAAAAGGCGCTTTTGGTCTGTTACTATCTGCCAAGCAAACATAGGCGTGTATTAAAACATAGTTATAACATTCAGTTATAGGAGGTTATTATGCTACATTTTACACAAAAGATCGCTATCCCCGTTATTATCATCGCGTTTATACTTGTTTCACAAACCGGTTGCCGGTCCTCTCAGGTTCAGCCCTCCCAGGATCAGCCCCAACAGCCCTTGCTTAGCCCACCGCATCATGTCATAACTATCACTCCAAGGCCAGCCGAAACGCCATCGGTGCAAACAACCCCAACAAAGCAAGAACTGGATATATCGACAAAGGAAAACCGTGACGGTGAACAGGAACTGGACATATCAGCAGAGGAAAACCGCGACGGTGAATTGGTATTTACCATTGCTGTCGATGATCTCATTACAGCCTACAATGAAACGTATACGACGGACCAAGAAAAATCCTATCTTCCTGATTTGACACAATGGGAATACATTTCCTACGCAGAAGCGCCACATTCAGACTATGAAACGGACTGTTACAGTTATCCGATTGAATTAAGCGGTCCATATATCCCATCTATTACTCTGTATGTTCCGTCAGACAGTGACTTCATCCAGGAGATTGCTTTGGACTTGGATCACCACGGCTATCAAGAATGGGCATACGAACTGTTTGAGGAAAAGTGCCTGCATATTCTAAAGACGCTGCTTCCTGACTGCGGAGAGGGACAGCTTACAAAGTTATTTCAGCAGCTTTACACGTTGGCAGAGCGAAGCGATATATGCTACTTCGGTTCGGGATTGGGTGCTCAAATAACTCCGCCCATACTGTTTTGGCATGAAAGCGTCGGCATTTATCCATGTTATGCCGGGGGTATGCTCTATATCAATATCATCCCTGTCACGCAAGAGTATTTGAACGCCCTAACCGCAAAGGGTTCAGAGTTGCACGAGATACCATGAAAAAACTGATCGTACCGGGTCGGTTGGCATTTCTGACAGTTTTCGTGTTTACTATCCTGACGCTATACATAGCCAAGTTATATAGTCTCCAGATTATCGAAGGAAACGCATATTATGAGGAATCAATTAATTCTATTGTATCACACGAAACCATTATCGCGGCTCGTGGAAATATACTAGATCGTTATGGGCGGCTTCTTGTATCAAATCGAAATTGCAATAATCTTCTCATCAATGACAATGAATTATTTGAGCAGGCCGACCCAAATGCTATTATTTTGAAAATGTGCGCCATTATCACAAAAAACGGTGACAGCTATAATGATGAACTCCCTATTACTATGACAGCACCGTTTGAATTTACAGACAACATTTCAGAGTTGCAACAGACCCGGCTCAATGCGTGGCTTGACGCAAACGGCCTTCCCTCCGATGCGACTGCGATAGAGATCATGGCGAAGATGCGTACCCGCTATGACATTGACGGCAATTATACCTCCGAAGATCTGCGCATCATCGCGGGAGTACGATATGGAATCAATATTCGGTACGTTATCAACACGTCCGATTATACATTTGCCGAGGATGTCAGTATCAGCACGATTACGGAACTAATGGAAGCTGATCTTCCGGGTTTCGATGTGCAAGTCAGCTATATTCGTGAATACAACACCGTCCATGCCGCCCACATTCTTGGCTATACCGGCCTTATGACTGCGGAGGAATATGAAACATACCAGGAACTTGGCTACCCTTTGGACGCAACCGTTGGAAAGTCGGGCGCAGAGTACGCCTTTGAAACCCTGCTCCATGGCACGAATGGCGTGTCAGAGACTACGCACAATAAGGATGGCATTGTCACTAGCACGGTCTATTCCACGCCGCCCAAACCGGGGAATAATATTTATCTCACGATAGATATTGAGTTGCAAGCTATGGCCGAATCCACTCTTACCGAGTACATAGAGGGCACCAATGAGCAGAGAGAAGCAATCAATGACCAGTTGATAGCGCAGCAGAAATACAGCGAAGTGGAAGAGCTTATCACAGGCGGGTCCATCGTTGCTCTTGATGTAAACACCGGCGAACCGCTCTGCATTGCAAACTATCCCACATACGATTTAGCGACATTTCTTGAGGACTATGAAAAGCTCCTGGAGGATGACCGTCTCCCCCTTGTGGACCGTGCGCTCACCGGGATGTATTCTCCCGGCTCTACATTCAAGCCCTGCGTGGCCTTGGCCTCGCTGAACGAGCGCATTATCGGCGCGGATAGCCAGATTACTTGCGCCCATATCTTTGACAAGTATGCAGATGCCGGATATGCACCCCGTTGCACAGGCACCCATGGCGCTATCACCGTCACCCAGGCGCTGACATATAGCTGCAATGTCTTTTTCTTTGAGCTGGGAGACAGAATGGGAATCAATACCATCGACAAATATGCTTCCTTACTCGGTTTGGGACAGCCTACGGGTATTGAGTTGCCAGAATCGTCCGGGCGTATGGCGTCGCCCGAAACAAAAGCCGCTCTTTTTCCTGGCACGAGAGATGCCTCTTGGTATGCCGCTGACACTCTTATGACCGCCATCGGACAGTCCATTACCGGCGTGACTCCGCTCCAGCTTGCGCGATATACCGCCGCCGTCGCAAACTGCGGGAACGTGTATAGCAGTTCCATATTGAAATCTGCCTCCAGCTACGATTACTCCGAAAGTGTCTATGAGCGCAAGGCAGAGCAGACGAGCGAAGTGGACGCGCCAGATTACGTCTGGTCGCTGATCCATGAAGGGATGCGTGGGGCCGTCACAGAAGGGACAGCCCGCCAGGAGTTTTACGGTTTTCCGTACACCGTAGCCGCCAAAACCGGCACCACAGAGACTGGCAGTACATCAGATGATGCTTTTTTCATCTGTTACGCGCCTTATGAGGACCCGGAGGTTGCGGTCGTCGTTGCCCTTGAGAATGGTGCGCACGGCGCAAGTCTTGGCGGTATGGCACGGAACATTTTGGAATACTATTTCAATTTTAAGGAAAGTACACAGCAAACCGAAATCGAACTTACCCTGTTGCCTTAAGCATGGGAACCGTCAAAGGAGGTCAGCATGAAGTATTATATTATTGCCGCTACCATCATCTGTTGTCTTGGCTTGTTTACACTTCTCATCGGCGGAAAGGCCATTGAGACATCTTCTATGGAAGCATCGACCATAGGGGTACCGCTTTCAGCGGAAACGCCCGCTCCATCCTCCGCGGCGTCTACTGTTGATACGGAAATCTATGCCTTTTGGCTGCAAAAGCATGACGCATCGCCAGAAAATGTGGAAGAAATGGAGGCGAAGTGTACGCAGATGGCCGAGCTATGCGGCAACTTGTTTCTAAACGCGGAAACAGAAACCTCCATATACTTCCCCAATGAAACCGTGCTGATCCAAGAATCTGTGGACAGCATAGAGGCCACGCTTATTGACGCTGGCTACCCGGTCGTTGATTCGGACGCGAAATATCCATCCTACCTTGCAAATGCGGAGAGCATACAGGGCTTCTTTAATGCTGCGGAAAGAGGGGAAAACGTCAGACAGGATATTATCTATGTTTCAGAATATGGGATGCTTCAAATCTATACCCTCTGCTATGGGGAAGGTGATCCGTATTGCCTTCATGGGTCTGTAATGTTCAACGAGGACGGAACACTTGATATTGTCGATCCGCAGGAAAGTCCACTATTGAGTTGCAGCTTGACTTATAACGGATATTTGTATTATCAGTTCCAGCCGCTTAATAATCATGGCGAGGCTATCTCCTGGCTGCTTACGTCCCCTGCCGAAATCTCACTTTATGATCTATGTGAAAAATACATTCTTCCGATTGGCTATCAAAGCAACAATCTATTCCTGGTGGATTGGAACAGCTCGGATTATGGGTATATGAGCTTTAATGATCTGCTGGAGTATCTTTACTACACCCAACATGGTGAATATATGAGTACCAGTGATCTTGCCTTTTACACCGACACAGCAATCAGCAGTATTCCAGCCGATATGTTTGAATCTGTCATTCTGCCGTTCTTCGACGTGCCCCTGGATGACTTCCGAGCTTTCGCGCTTTATGATTCTGCCACCGAAACATACCCTTGGGAGAGAGCGGGTTGTATGAATCTTACCTATTTCCCCCTCGTTCAACCCAATGTGAGCGGCTACCAGGATAATGGCGATGGAACAATTACCATCACAGTGGATGTTCTCTGCTTTGATTTGCAAGCCTTTCCGCTCTTTACCCATGAAGTTACGGTCCGCCCAAATGATGGAGGCAGTTTTCAGTATCTCTCCAATACCGTCACATATAAGAGCGGAATCGACTTTCCGAACACAAACCCCAGGCTTGTCGCCCAGCGTCCTATGAATCCACGCACCTGAAAAGCATCCCCGTATTGGACAATCCTTTGTGAATCGTGATTCTGGGTAATAGTCAGACGCAAATTCAGTTTATCAGCCGGACGCATGACGCAGAGCATTTTATATGAGGTGTATTATTATGAACGATGAAACTTCCAAATGGGTGCATTGTCCTGTTTGCAGGAGCAAAACGAGAATCAGAGTTTATAAGGATACCGTGCTGTTGAACTTCCCCCTCTTTTGCCCGAAATGCAAGCGGGAACACAACGTCAGCATCATACAGATGAAGATGGTGATCAATGACGAGCCAGAAACGCCACCCCGGCCACGTTTCCAGTACAAGCATCCCTAGCAGAAGCCGCCGTTGCTGTCGATGGTCAAGATGAAAGGCTCTCTGAGCCGCCATTGACAGCCCCGCCCGCTTCCGCTCTCCCTGTCTGTAAGAGGGGCGACATCCATTTCTGCTGTTGCCCCTCTCGCAGTATCTATTCCTTACCTCACACATCAGCGGTCGATGTCCGCATTTAGGCGCTCTGGACCCCTTCTGCCGCAAGGGCTTGGAGCCGTTAAACGTAAGGGGGTAATGGTGGTATATGGCGACACCCGAAAACAAGGGTCTATATGCGGACATACTTAAAAATGTTTAATGATTTGCCGCTATATATGCGACTTGGTAAAAAACGAGGGTTCGATGTGACGCTTTTGGCCGGTCAGACCCCTTGGCTTGATGGTGATAAGGAACAAATCCACAAATCATCGTCAGCTGACGGTTTCAGGGTGCAAAGTTAGCATTCCATCCGAATACCAGTAGGAATTCGGATGGAACGCTATTATATTTTGATTCCATTTTCTATAAGCAAATTTCTCATGGTATCCCTCTTTTCCTTCTATCTTTTCCGTTTTCCCTTCCCATGCGTCATGGGTGAATTGCTCCGGCCGCGCTGATTGTAGGGGCTTTTCAGGAGCTTGGACTTTTTCAATATCCCGATGAGCGTCACAAACTCCTCTTTCGTCAGGCCGTCATAGTCGATCCCCAGCTGGGCAAGAAACACGCGGGCCTTCTTCTCGTTCTCGCTGCCCTCGTAGCTCATGGCCTCCTGCAGCTGCTTCTGGGCATCTGCGGCCGGGGAAGCCGTGTCCGCCGTGGTCGTGTCCTTCCTGTGCCGCTCCCGGATGTCCTTCAAGATCGCGCCCATATCGCCGGCAGCAATATGGCTGAAGTACTCGTCCTCTTTTACCTGGGCCACTTCCAGCGTCCGCACATACAGGTCATTCTCGCCCGGGTCGTACTTCTGAATGACCTGCTCCCGCGCCGCCGCCAGCATGGTGTTCATATCGTTGACACGCATGTCCGCGATACGGTCCACATAGATCTCCGCATCCACCAGGAACCGCTGGAACCCCTCATTGGTCACCATCTCGCAAAGCAGCCGGTTATTGAGCTGGCCGCTCTTTAATACGTCGATCATCCCATCACTCAAATGCAGTTCGTGCAGAGCTGTGTTTGGGTGATTTTTTGTTTCCGTCAGGCCCATTAGATAGTCTGTGGACACTCCGTAGAACTTGGCCAGCTCCGCGATGGCAAAGGGGCTTATATCCTTGTAGTCATCCGATTCATACTTGCCCAGGGCAGACTTGGATAGCCCCGTCTCCTCGGCCAATTGCTCCAGCGTCAGGTGCCGCTCCACGCGCAGGTCCTTCAGCCGCTCCTGAGTAGATAACTTCGCATACATGGTGACTCCCCCTTTTCTGGGGCTATTATAACACATTTCCACGTTCGTGGAAATTTTCGCTTTTCAGGCGGATTTCCATCCTTTGAGACATACGGGAAAGGGCATGTTTTTTCGCTAGAATGGTCATGTCACAAGACGATGCAGCTTGAAAACCACATGACCGTCTGAAAGGGATACGTTCTCCGGGGAAGTCATCGCCATGATATGAGCGGGCCAAAGAGACAAAACGCCGGGGTGAGAGTCCCGGGCAGGAACGGCTTTCAGATAGAACGGCAAAAACATGGCATCGGCGCACATGAACAGGAAAAAGGAGGTTAAACCTATAGCGAACTACGGTTATATCCGCGTGAGCACCCGGGAGCAGAACGAGGACCGACAGCTCATCGCGTTGCGTGAGCTGGATATCCCGGAGAAAAACATCTATATGGACAAGCAGTCCGGCAAGGACTTTGATAGGCCACAGTATAAGCGCCTGGTGCGGCGCATGAAAAAAGACGACCTGCTCTACATCAAGAGCATCGACCGCCTGGGGCGCAATTATGGGGAGATACTGGAGCAGTGGCGCATCCTCACGAAAGAGAAGGGCATCGACATCGTGGTGCTGGACATGCCCCTGCTGGACACCCGCCGGGGCAAGGACCTGATGGGCACATTCCTCTCCGACATCGTTTTGCAGGTACTGAGCTTCGTGGCGGAGAACGAGCGGACCAACATCCGCCAGCGGCAGGCGGAGGGCATCGCGGCGGCCAAGGCCCGTGGCGTGCGGTTTGGACGGCCGCCGAAGCTGCCGCCGGAGGATTTCGGAAAACTGGTGGACCTCTGGGAGCGGGGCAAGGTCTCGTTTGCCGACACGATCCGCCGGTGCGGCATGAGCGAGGCCACGTTCTACCGGCGTCTGCGGGAGTATCGCGCGGCGCAGGGGATAAAAGAATAGCTATCAAAAGGTGTACCTTCTGATAGCCGGACATTTTTACATAGTATAGCGTGTTTTCCGCCTGTTGGCAACTGTTTTCGGGGATTTTGCCTGTCAAAAAGCGTGGTTTTGAAAGACAAAAGCCGGTTTCCGGGCGGGAACCGGCTTTTATCAGAAGGTACACTTTTTGACAATCGTTAGGAGGAACGTTCATGAGTACAGGTTATCCGTCTATCGACAAGCCCTGGTTGAAGTATTACGAGAAGGGGGTTGAAAAGGCTCCCATACCGGAGCTTTCGATCTATCAGCTGATCAAACACAGCAATGCCAAGCGATTGGACAAGATTGCGCTCGATCTCAGGAACATCTCCAATGATTACAAGAAGGGCATTGAGATCACCTATGGGCAATTCTTTTCCAGAATCGAAGATATTGCAAAGTCATACTCACAACTGGGCGTCAAGGAAAACCAGATTGTTATAACCCTGCTGCCGAACATTCCTGAAAGTAGAATGCTCATATATGGCCTGAACATCTTGGGTGCCACGCCCTACCCCGTGTCTCCTATGATTGCGGCTCCTCAGTTGAAGAAAATCATTTCTGAATGCAACGCGAAGCACCTTGCGATATTCGCCGGTTTTTACGAGAAATTTTCCTCTGTGATATCCGGCGCAGGATTGGATAGCGTTCTTTATCTCACCGGCATGGAGTCTGCTCCGAAGCCCTTGCAAATGCTCGGCAAGATAAAAATGGGTGGCAGTAAACCATCACTCAGTGGAAACATTCTGCTCTGGGCAGAATTTGATAAGTTCAAAAAGAACGTGACGCACGATATAAAGCCCTATTATCATCCCGATCATGTCGCTGTCATTGTAGGAACGAGCGGAACAACAGGCGTACCAAAAGGCGTTTGTTTGACAGATAGAGCTATGAATGCCATAGCCATCCAGCATCTTCTGAGTGGGATTCTTGATGAGGAAGAAGTCGTGCTGGACGCTCTCATCCAATCTATCGCTTATGGCATTTCCACCATGCACTATTCCACGTACTGCGGGTGTAAAAACATTCTCATTCCAGAACTTCTGACCACCCGTTTCCCCGAAGTGCTATGCCGAACCAAACCCGACCATTTCACAGGCGGTCCTGTCCATTGTCAATACTTAGCCGTAAGCGAGCAGTTTAAGAATCATAATCTGCCAAAACTCCGGAATCTTGTATCAGGTGGAGCTACCTTGCCGAAGGATTTGGAGAAGCGACTGAATGGCGTAGGAGAGGGATTCTCAGAGAATGGTTCCAAGGACCCGCATATTCTCGTCCGACAGGGTTTCGGCGCGACAGAAAATGGCGGATGCGGTGCGTATGCAAGACCGGGCGCGTATAAGTTTGGTGGTGTGGGCATCCCGCTTCCGTTAGACACTTTTGCCGTGTTTGAACCGGGCACAGACAGAGAACTGCCATATAACACGGAGGGAGAGCTTTGTATCTGCGGTCCAACTATTATGAAGAAGTATTTCAACAACCCCGACGAAACACAGCTCGTTCTGAAAAAGCATCGTGATGGTCAAACCTGGCTTCATCTTGCAGACCTCGGAACAATGGACGAAGATGGACAAGTGTATATCACAGACCGCATTAAAAACATCTTCATGCGCACCGGCTTCAACGTTCATCCATCAAAAATCGCTGAATTTATTGAAACGATACCCGGTGTAAAAGAGTGTACTGTCATCGGCGTACCGCACCCGGAGGAACAAATGGTGCCCGTTGCGTTTGTGATTTTGGACCACTCTGTGTTTGCAGAGAACGCTATTGCAAAAGAAGCCTTAAGCAAGGCGTGCGCCAATAATCTTAGTGAATCTGACATTCCTCTCGATTGGGTCTTTGTCGATGAATTTCCGAGGAACCTGGGCGGAAAAATAGATTCTAAGCTTCTTGTGCAAATGTCAGGTGTCAATTATATGGTTGCAACAACGGCAGAGATTACAAACGTATAAGTGATGTGTTAAACAGTCTCTCATGTAATATAGAACTTGACTTCTGATCGAAAACTGTTACGCCTATAGCGGTTGGAGGTGATTAATTATGGCCTCAATGCCAGAGTCTAAGCAAACACATGTGGCAGAAAGTTTTACTGATAATTCTACATTGTTAGGAAAACGAGATACGGCAAGCAAGATTGTCAGCATATTGAAGTTCATAGGGGTTCTTACTGCCGTCATCACATTACTTACAAATTTATATCCGCAACTGGTTCCAGGCAACAATAACCTCATTAACAAAGCCAATGCAGGACACACAAAATCTCAAATGCAATTGGCAGAACATTATTATGAAGTCGGTGAATATGATGATGCGATATACTGGTATAAGATAGCCAGTACCAGCTCTGGGAAATATCAACCCATTGCCTGCAACAACCTGGGTTTTCTATATGCAAAAGGGTATGGCCTTGCAGACGAGAGCGGTATGGAGGTTTATCGCTACCCCAAAGCGCTTCGCTTGTTTGCAGAAGCATTTGACGCAGGGCAAGCGACGACTGATAATGAAATTCTGTCAATAATTGAAGATAATGGGACCGATACATTGCGATGCTTCTGGGATGAGTGTGATACTGATTCTGACAATGACTCCGAAACCATGTCTGTTTGGAGAGGTATTGCAGAATCCAAAAAGGCAGTATCTTCTCGGGCATATAGGTCTTTCGAGACATATAAGGGCGCAACATATCAAGAAGGTAATACTTACTTTGTTTATTCTGGCTCCTTTGTTGGGCCTAGTGAGAATGGGCAGTATTCTCGTACCTATTATGAATATTATGGAGTAACATATGCGTCTGATACTGTTCCATATAATCCACAGTTCATCTCGCTTTCGGCCTTGATGTCATGACTGGATTTGAGCAAGAAAAAATCATTACCCGGTCCAGCCATTTGACTTGCCGCATTGGAATGAAGCGTGTCTTGAATTCCACCCCTGAATCTTTTGTAACCGACGTTGGAATAAGAGCCCGGCGAAAGATATTCCGCCTTTTGCAGAAGCCGCTCTATCTGGCGGCGGGGAAAAAATCATTCTGGAACGGTATCCCGACTTGGCGCCAGACAAGCCGTATATCTTCACATCCAATCACTGGTTCGCCGAAGATTTCATCGCTGTGCTGTCCTGCCTGGACCGCAATGCATTCATTCTCTTTGGCTCCCGTGATCAGGTCGAGCACAACCCAGTGATGATATTTCCTTGGCTGAACGGCATTGTATTTGTGGACCGCATGAACAAAGCAAGCCGTCGTGATTCTGTGCTAAAGATGGTGCGGCTGCTAAACAATGGTACTAGCATTCTCTTATTCCCCGAAGGTACATACAACAGCTCAGAAAATCTGCTCTGCCTTAAGCTCTTTCCCGGTCCTTACACGCTGAATCAAGAAACGGGTGTGCCGGTGATACCCATCGCGGTCTACACGCTGCCAGAGCTGACTTCCATCTATGTGAATTTCGGGAATCCTATGGATTTCGGAAGTATGGGACAAGCCGAGGCTATGGAGCTTTTGCGTGACACGCTGGCGTCCATGCACTATGAACATATCATTAAGTACGGCGGCACATTGACCCGTGATAAACTTATCGGCGATTATCATCTGGAACACATGGTCCGTCGTCGGATGGAGCACATGAAACAGAAATGGTCCCGTGATGTCTGGGATGAGGAACTGATGGAGTACACAGACAGGACAATCACCGAGGCAAAAACTGTTCGAGCGGAATTGAATCGCGTAGCGATCACGCCTGCCAATGCCCATATCTTGGCTCCCATACTGGTCCGGCATGAAGAAGATGTGCGATATGACTTCAAGCATTATATGAAAGAAACTTGGGACAAGCAACTATAATCAAAGGCAGTTGAATAATCCCAATGGCGCACTTCTATACATGGTCTGACGACCATGTATGTGCGCTCTGCGAGGCACAGCCCGGACACCTGAATGTCCGGGCTGTTTTGCGTCGCTGCTGCTCCGTTCAGGAGGGTGTGCCCTCCTGCGCCGCTTCGCAGCTACTACCCCTGCTACCTGCGTCCTGTTAAGATTGGCTTTTTGGGGCAAAGACATTGGAAGTCTTGTCCTGTTTTTTGAAATGAGCTTGTCCTGCCATTTGCACGTTTTTTGAAGAATTCAACATAACTATCACAGAGGATGATGAGCGCCTGCCGTCCGGCGGGCGCTTTTGCCTCTTATTCCAATCTGAAGGAGGGATCACAATGCACCCAACAAGATACAAAACGCCGCTTTTTGCCGCCCCGCTGTCCCGGCCCGGCGGGCAAGCGAAAACGCGCTCACAGCGCCGAAAAATCGCCAAAATGACACCGGGAAAATACAGAAATCTTCCCGGAACCCCAAATCTCAATTATCGTTTGAAAAGGAGTAACAATGCCGCGTATGAGCAAGAAACGGCGGGAGGAATGGTCTTTCTTCCTTGACCGCCGTAATCGTATCACATATAACCCCATCTGTAGAGGCTGCACCCAGGACTGCAAGCAGAGTTTCCGCATGGGCATCGTCGTCTGTGACCGCTATTGGTCCAAGCGTTGGAAACCACAGGAGGAACGCAAATGAGCAAGACGTTGGAGCAGCTGAGAGCGGAACAGGCCAGAGACAAGGCACTGCTGGAACAGTATCAGCACCGGCTGGAACGGCTGGAGAACCGGGCAAAGTATTTGAGCAAAGCCGAGCGGACCGCACGGACGCACCGGCTCATCACCCGTGGGGCCGCCGTGGAGAGCATCGTCCCGGAAATCAAAAGCATGGAGGAAGTGCCGTTTTACTCCCTCATGGAACAGATACTTTCTCTGCCAGATGTCCAGAAAATCATCCACTCTGCGCTTTCCAGGGAGGATGTGTAATGGCCCCCTATCATTTTCATGTCACCCAGATCCAGCGCAGCGCCGGGCAGTCCGCCATCGCCTCCGCCGCTTACCGGTCTGGCGAAAAGTTATACAGCGAATACTACGGCGAGGCCAGCGACTACAGCCACAAGAAAGGCGTGATCTGTTCCGAAATACTTCTCCTGCCAAATGCGCCGTTGGAATATGCGGACCGGCAGACGCTCTGGAACGCCTTGGAGCTGGCGGAGCGGAACAAAGACGCCCAGCTTGCATACAGCTTTGACATTGCCTTGCAGAACGAGTTTTCCATGGAGGAGAACATCGCGCTCGCAAGGCAATTTGTATCGGAGCAGCTTGTCAGCCGAGGGATGATCGCGGACTTCGCCATCCACATGCCGGATAAGGAGATACAGAATCCCCACTTCCATGTCCTCTGTCCCATCCGGCCATTGAAGGAAAACGGCAAATGGGGATACAAGCAGCATCGCGTGTACCACTTGGACGAGAACGGCGACCGTATTCTTGACGAGAACGGCAAAGCGACCTTTGACGCCGTGTCCACCACTGATTGGGGCAGTCCGGAGCGGCTGGAATCCTGGCGGGCGGCCTGGGCCGCGCTGTGCAACGCCAAGTTTGAGGAAAA
>CANROC010000041.1 GCA_947632175.1 uncultured Oscillospiraceae bacterium
GACTTGATAGCTCAGCAGGCAGAGCACCTGCCTTTTAAGCAGGGTGTCCCGGGTTCGAATCCCGGTCAGGTCACCAAGGAAAACCCTTGAGGCTCTAAGCCTCAAGGGTTTTTACTTTTTTGAATTTTGGGAGTTTGTTAGTAACGTGTTAGTAGTAGCTAAAGATTTCGCGTTTGGGTTCACGGCTTTTAAGATGGCCGCATAATCCGGGTGGTCGTATGTGTTGACAGTCGTGGAGATGTCGGCGTGGCCTAAAACCTTTTTAAGAATGTCCATATCCATTCCCTCACGTAGCGCACGTGTCGCGTATGTGTGCCTGGTCGTATGTGGTGTCTTTTCGGATGGGTCAATGTCCAAACTTTGCATGAGCTCCGCATAATCCCTGTTACGAAAATTCCTTGCATTGCGGTTTCCAGTATACCCATAAAGAAATTGCTTTCCGTTGCCAGACTTAGAAGCAAAATACTCAAAGTCCGCAATGCCCTCTTGCCGGATGGGAATGTACCGGTGCTTTCCGGCCTCGGTCTTAGAGCCACCAATAACATAATCGCCGTGGTAGTTCTCAAATGAGAGGGTAAAAAGCTCATTTATCCTCATCCCCGTCGCCAATAGCATTCGGACAATTCGGGCGGCTTCACTTGTGTCGGCGTTTATGCGCTTTAATTCTACCTCAGTAAAAACCTTTTTTTCTTTTTTATCCTCTTCAGGGATTTTCACGAAAGATGCAAAATTTGTTGTGATGATTTCCTCCCGCAGCGCCCATCTGGACATTTGAGTAATGAGCTGCTTGTATTTCGATACGGTCGAATGTGATTTTTCCTTGTACTCATCGATTACGGCTTGAAAGTCCGCTGTCCGCAAAAACCGAAATTTCTCTTTGTGCAACGCTTCAAACACGTCATAGGCCCGGTCGTATTGTTGTTTCCCCGATTCCTCTACTTCCCGGTAATGCTCGCTTTTCCATTCCTGAAATACTTGCTCGAAGGTCATATTATACCGTTCGGTTATATCTCTTCCTGCGAGCTTATTTACAGCCTCCAGCGCCGCTGTGCGCGTCTCGTAGTAACCGATAATAACTTTATCCTTTGCGGCGACCCAGGGCCTCTTGCGGCGCCCTGACAGCTTGTACACGGTCCCAGTGCCGTTGGGTCGGCGCAGGGCGTGGCGTTTCTTCGGGGCCGGGTCTTGGTCGGCTCCGCAAAGTACGCAAAATCGGCCATCCGGTACGTCTTGGCGGCATTTGCGACAAACCATATTGACTTTTACCTCCATTACGATTTATAATGGGGGAAGCAGTTAGCCTCGCAAACTTTCTGCTTCCCCGCATATCGCTCCCGGTGTTACCAGCACCGGGGGCGATTTTTATTTAAACCAATGTGTGAACCCCACCGCCTTTCCCTCAATATGCACATCTTCAAGCGCCTCACCGGCGTATATCAACGGAGACATTCCTTTGTTGGCAGGGACAAGAGATAAAACGTTACGGTCCCAATATACATATTTAAGAGTAGCCTCATCGCCTATCCGCACAGCCGCAATCTCTCCGTTCCTGACTTCTGGGGCTTTTTTTATATAGACTATATCTCCATCCTCTATTCCAGCTTCAATCATGCTGTCGCCCTTGCAACGGAGGGCGAAATCCGGGCGGCTCTCAGCCGGAGCGTCTACATAGTCTTCAATGTTTTCTTCTGCGGTGATTGGCTCGCCGCAAGCAATGGAGCCGACAAGGGGGATTCTGACGGTTCGGGGGAGGGGGTCGAAACCGGGAGGGATAGAATTCTTTTCCGGGTTATACTTCTCTATTAAATCTGATTTTGATACACCAAAATAATCGGCCATAATTTCAATTTTGTCTATTCGTGGATATTTAATGCCGGTTACCCATTCAGAAAATGTAGAATATTTAAAACCGAGGTCTGCGCAAACAGACATCCTGTCCTTGCCTCTGGCATCCATAAGACGTTGTATATTCTCTGCCATAATTTGCTTGTTTCCTATTTGACTCATTGGATTCACCTCCCTGTTATTTGCATTATACGCCGATTGCAGAAAATAGTCAACACAAAATTAAAAAAATTACGCTTTAGGGGTTGACATTACGCTTTTGACGTAGTACAATAGAGCCATCAAATGAAAGGAGGCGAACAACGAATGGAATTAACCCTTCGGGCGGCAAGAGTAAATTCCGGCTTAACTCAAGAGCAAGTTGCAAAATCCCTTGGAATTTCACGCGAAACTATTGGAAATTGGGAAAAAGGAAAGACTTTTCCTAATGCGGCTCAGATTAGGGAGCTGGAATCTCTCTACAAAATAGAATGTAACCACATTCTTTTTTTGCCCCGAAAAACGCTTAAAGCGTAATATTGCAACAAGGAGGTAAACAAAATGGAGTTCCCGAAGTTGGTCATAGCGTCCGACGGCCATTGTACCGGCGCTCTGATAGATGGTATTTCCATAGGAAAAGGCATCAAGCGGTTAGAGTTTTCAGCGGAGGGCGAGGACGGAAAGATGGCGAGCACTATCCGCGTTCTCGAATTGGACGTTGCACAGGCTTCGCTTGAAGTTGAGAGCGAGACACACAGCTTTGAAAATCTGATGGCTGGGATGACCGGGATAAAAAAAGTCATGTCTGCGTGGTCAGACACAGACATGACAAAGCAAGGTGATTAGGGCTTTTCTGGCAGATGAACAATGATGGTTCCGAGAATGTCATTGCATTCCTCAATGACGCACCGGTTGCTCAAATCGGCAATTGCTTTTTCGTAATCGGGGAATTCCTTATATTCCTCGTAGATAAAACTTTTTTGACCCGTTTTCTTGTGCTTCTCCAATAAAAATGCAATGAACGATTCAGTCAGTTTGCTCATGCGAAAACTCCTTTAATGTGAAATGTATTACATATTATAAGCAGTTTTTTCAACAATGTCAACATCTAAAAGAGCAGGACGGGAGGTGATGCCAGTGGACAAGAAAAACAAACCCGCCTCTACCGGGCAAGGGAAGAGACGGGCGTATTACAACAAGGACTATTTAAGGGATGCCATTGCGTGGGGCGTGGTAGCGGTTTTGAACCTTATTCAAATCATTGTTTTCGTTGTTTACTTTGCATTGCAGCGTGGATAGTGTGTTCACCATCTAAGGAGTATCCATTATCTTTGAAAAATTTTAGTTCCATGTAGATTTCGGCGAAGTCATCAGCGGCGCCAGCACCGGGCGGCGAGGAAGAAACAAGTTTTGTTGCGGTTTCCCAAATCTCATCTTTCGGCGGCTCTTTAATCTTTTTCAAGTCGATATAAGCATGAATCAGAGAGACGCACAAAGACAAAACGCAGGGAACAAGTACAACGATAGTCGAAAGCAAATTCATACTATCACCCCCTTTCCGGTTTGATTATATCACGTCAAGGGGGCAAGGGCAACGGGGAAGAAACATAAATGGAGGTGAGAGGATGGACGAGAAAAAGCCTATCACAAAGGCGCAACAGGCAGATGACAAATTGGAAGCTTTGCTTTTTGAGTTTGTTGAAAGGGCGGTAAAAAAGGGTGCGACCCCGGAAGAAATTGCGGTTCTCCCGGAAGTCGCACAGGTGCTGATGAATATTAATCGTTACTAAATCTTGGCGGAATACCGCGATGTTTCCGAAGAGCGTCTGTGATTTCCTCATACGCTTCCCTATACAGATTTGCTATTTCTGCGGGCGTCTTATGAGACAAATCCTGCTGCTGGATGTACAGATAGGCGAGAGCTTCGGATTCTGTTTCCGGGAAAGACCCAGATGCGGAATTGCTTGACATTCATTTCACCCCCTTTCCAAACAAAGTTGCCCCCGCAAGTGTCGTTACCACCTGCGAGGGCGTGTGAGGACCTAAAGTAGGTAGGCCATCACGGAGATATTATATCACAACCTCCGTATGGCTTCAAGAGACTATGGAGGTATTTATTATGAAAATTCGTTTGACTTTGCCAGGCGGCGGGATGTTCGAGTACCAGCGGGAGCCGATGAGCGACGGGCGGTTTTACGCGGTCTGCTGCGTGATTGGCGGCGCAATGGTGCTGGCCCTGTTCCTGGCAATGATATTGAAGTGAGGGAGGTGAAAATATGGATGATAGCACATTCGAACAGTACAAACGAGCCCTTGAAAATGCCGGTCCCAGGCTGAAAGAGTTTATCCTGCACCGTCTGGAGCAAGAAGCGGACATCAGCTTCGAGCAATTTCTGGAGCTCTGCCGGGTGGCATACCCGGAGGAATAAAAAAAGCCGCCCGGTGGCACGGACGGCGGCAAGAGAATGTGGAACCCTTGCTCCTCCATTATAGGTGGGGCGGGGGAGAAAGTCAAGGAGGAAATATGAAAATTGAAACTCTCACGCCCCGCGAGACAGCGGATTATTTGCGGGGCCTCGGGATGAGTACTTCTGAGGATACTATCCGCAAGGGACTCGACCAAGGAGTATTCCCGTTTGGGGACGTCGTGCAGACGGGGAGTTCGCCGGTCTACTACATTTACCGGGCGCTTCTGGACAAGTGGGCTGAAGAGCGCACAACAGGGAGGGACTGAGATGGATGAGCGCTATCTGACCCCAAAGGCCCGTCGTCGGCGGGAAATCATTGCGGACATCGAAATGATACTTTCCTACGTCACGGGCATCCTTACGGCGGTCATCGGGTGGGGATTCCTACACGCGCTGGGGGTGATGTGATGGTTGACGCGAGGTGCCCGTGGTGTGAGCACAGAAAGCGCTGCAACGATTTTGAGCCGAAGACGGTGTGTACGTATTTGCTCGACACCGGGCGCAGAAGGCCTCCGTTGGAGGACGGCAAATGCCCGGTGTACAAGACCAAGCGCAAGCAAGCGCGGGGTATTCCGGGGGTGAACTTCTGATGTGGAGTACAAGACTTAAAACGGACGAAGAACGGAGGCTGGAGCCGGATGGCCCGAAGGTCGTGGCAACGTGCGACGAATGCGGTTGTCAAATCGAGAGCGGGCAGATATACGGCGTAGATTTGTTTGGAAACAACATCTGCCGGGATTGCCTTAACAAGGTGTGGGACAGCATGTCGGACGATGAAGCATTTGATAAATTGGGATACGAGGTGGTCAGATGAGCGAAGCACTTATCAGGGTGACACAGTTACCGCAAATTGAGGAGCGATTGCGGGACTTCAAGGAGGCCGTCACTCAGCGGACGGAGGAGGCGAAGAGTCTCGTCTGCACCGAGGAATCGTTGGCGTTTGTAAAGCAGTACCGCTCAGACCTGCGGCGAGAGTTTGACGAGCTGGAGGCCCAGAGAAAGCAGGTCAAGGCCGCCATATTCGCCCCGTATGAGAGCTTTGAGGCGGTATATAAGGAATGTGTCGCCGATGCGTTCAAGGCCGCTGATGCGGCTCTAAAGGGCAAAATCGACGAGGCGGAGGGCGAGATTAAGAAGCGGTGCGAGGACGGGCTGCGGGAGTATTTTGACGAGCTGTGCGCCGCCCACGGGCTGGATTGGCTGACGTTCGAGCGGTCCGGCGTGAAGGTGGATATGGCCTCGGCGAAGCAGAAAACGCCGAAGAAACTACGGGAACAGCTTAAGGACTTTGTTGACAGCGTTGACATGGATTGCGAGGCCATTGCGAATACTCAGCACGCGGACGAAGTTATGGCTGAGTACAAAAGATGTCTGAGGTATTCCGAAGCCGTCGCAATCGTTCAGGCGCGTCACCAACGGATGGAGCAGGAGAGAGCCGCGCTGGAGGCCAGGTCCGCCCAGAAAGCGGCAGAGGCTGAGGCCGTGCGGAAGGTTGAAGATGTTGTACCGCCTGTTGTGGTGGAAGAGAAAAAGACCGCCACATTCACGGTGACGGACACCCGCGAGAGGCTGATTGCCTTGCGGGAATGGATGAAGGCAAATAACTATCAGTACAAATAATAGGAGGATGAACATGGCAAACGACATTCAGGCACAGCGCCCCAAGTTTTCAGTGGCGATCAGCACGCCCGGCTACCAGAAACTCATCAATCAGACCCTGCAAGACCCCAAGAAGGTACAGCGGTTCGTGTCCGCTATCACTTCTGCCGTGGCGATAAACCCGGCGCTTCAGGAGTGCGACCCAGCGACCATCCTTTCCGGTGCCCTTCTGGGAGAGAGCCTGGGCCTGTCACCGTCCCCCCAGCTGGGGCAGTATTACCTGGTACCCTACGATAACAAAAAGAAGGGCTGCAAGGACGCACAATTTCAAATGGGCTACAAGGGCTATGTCCAGCTTGCCCTTCGGTCCGGCTATTACAAGCGGCTGAACGTGCTGTCAGTCAAGGCCGGGGAACTCATCAGCTGGAACCCACTGACCGAGGAAATAGACATCCGGCTCATTGAGGACGATATCCAGCGCGAACAGACGGCGACCATAGGGTATTACGCCTCTTTCGAGTACCTCAACGGCTTCACCAAATCCATGTACTGGAGCCGGGAGAAGATGGAGAGCCACGCACTTAGATACTCAAAGGGATACGCCGCAAAGAAGGGCTACACTTTCTGGGAGAAGGACTTTGACGCTATGGCCTACAAGACCATGCTCCGACAGCTCATCAGCAAGTGGGGCATCATGTCCATCGACCTTCAGACGGCGTTTGAACAAGACTTCGCGCAGGAAAGCGCTGATTATCTCCAGGCGGAGGATATGACACTACCGGCACAGCAAGAGCCGAAGGCGTTGGCAGAACCGGAACCCACCGCAGATGGCAACGCAGAGGCCGGGCAGATGGGGTTGGATGACCTATGAGAAAACTTCCGTATATTCCCGACAAGAAAATGTATGCCGCTGTCATGGGCGCTTGTAGTTGGATAAGGGAATCCGGCTATTTCAACAGGGCCACGCAATATTACGCAGATAAGTACGGCGTTGACGTGGACGAATTGAGAAAATACGTCAGGACGGCGCAAGGAAACGGCCAGAGGCAAGCCGCAAAACGCAACAAGAGAAGCTACCACTGGTATGTAATAGTTGCCTTACGCGATTACTACCACGCAGACGATTGCGGAACTTATGACTCGTGGAACTATTCTGATGATGATTTCCGAAATAACACAAGAATATTTGTGCAGAAGGCGACTTCTGCCAAAAATGCGGCAGACGCTATATCCGGTACAAAAAGAATGAGCCTCGTCAGTTTGATTGCAGACCCACATACAGAGTTTATGGCAAAGCACATCGAACAATTTGACACGGAGGCAGAGGCAAACAAGTATGCTGATGCGTTGACGTGGGACAAGGTGAAACACTGGATAAATCAAAGGACATTCAGCGAACATGCAATACGATATCTTGAAAACCGGTAGTTCCGGCAACTGCCTGATACTCAATAACATTCTCGCCCTCGATATGGGGGTTACGGCTAAAGCCGTTTCCCCCTACGTCAAGACGCTACAGCTTGTGTTCTGCGGGCACGTCCATTCGGACCATATCAAGGTGCCAACGGTCCGCAGGCTTGCCCAAGAGCGGCCCACGTTGCGTTTCTGCGGCGGCGAGTGGATGACCGAGAAGTTCCTTGATGCCGGAGTGCAAGCCCGGAATATTGACGTTCTGGAGACTGGCAAAACCTACGATTACGGGGCGTTTCGGATTGAGCCTGTGCCGCTTCACCATGACGTTCCCAACTTCGGATTAAAAATCTACATGGGCGGCGAGAAAATCTTTTATGCCGTGGACACGGGCTTTATAGACGATGTGGAGGCCAAAGACTACGGCTATTACTTCATCGAGGCAAACCACACCCAGGCCGACATCGAAGCCCGTGCCGCTGAGAAGCTGGCAAAAGGCGAATTTGCCTACGAGTTTAGGGCCGCAAGCACACATTTGAGCTATGAACAAGCTATGGACTGGCTCTACAAGAACATGGCCCCAACGAGCGAGTACATCTTGCTCCACGGCCACGAGGAAAAGGAGAAAGATAATGCTTAATCATATCGCAATCATGGGCCGCTTGACCAAAGACCCGGAAATTCGCCGTACACAGTCTGGCACACCCGTCGCAAGCTTCACGCTTGCGGTTGAGCGTGACTTCAAAGATGACAGCGGCACACGTGCCACGGACTTCATCGATTGCGTGGCGTGGCGCAACACGGCGGAGTTTGTCAGCAAGTACTTCAGCAAGGGCCGCATGGCTATTGTCAGCGGACGGCTCCAGATACGCACGTGGCAGGATAAGGACGGCAACAACCGCAAGGTGGCGGAGGTCGTGGCCGACAGCGTGTATTTCGGAGAGGCAAAGAGAAATGACAGGGCCGAGGCATCTTCCAATGTACCAACGGCCCCATCCAGAGAGTATGAGTCTGACGACGACGGAGATTTTCCGTGGTAACGAGGAGGCGCAACATGGTCTATAAACTCTACAAATTTAAGGAGGCTCAAAAATGCCAACGTTAGAAATACTCGCTGTTGACCATGACCGCCCGGAGATTAAATTTTATGACGCCGCTATCTCGGCTTGCAGGGGGTACGAAAAGAGTTACCCGTTCACTTGCCCTTTGTGCGGAGGCGAGGCGCACGTTTACAGGACGTGCGTAAACGGTCACCACTCAGCAAAATGCGAGTCTTGTGGCATGGATTTCGTGGAGTAGTGAGGTGGTTGAAGATGGAATGGATAAGCGTTAAGGACAGATTTCCAGACGATGATGACCGATATTTGGTCTACGAGCCGGGAGTAGGTGTATATATCGCCTTTACCACACTTTGTAACGGGAAGTATTTCTGGTGGGATGACTGCCTAAAGCCGAGAAACGTCACCCACTGGGCTCCGCTCCCTAAACTCCCGGAGGTGACACCATGACCCAGTGCAACCGCATACTTGACCACCTCCAGCGCAACGGCTCTATCACCACGATGGAGGCTTACGAGCGGTACGGCATCACGAGGCTGTCCGGGAGGATTTGGGACCTGAGGCACGCCGGACACCGTATCACGTCCGTCACCACGGAGGGCGTGAACAGGTACGGGGAGCCGGTGCGGTTCACGACGTACAGGATGGAGGTTACAAAATGAGCGAGAGCAAAGAGCATAAGCGCAGATATAATTTGCGCTTGCAATACATATCCGAATTTGAGAAGTGGCTATTGCGGGAGCCTCCGATTTGGAAGTTCCTGAAATGGCGCAAATGGCGTGATGAACGTCCGGTATGGAGGGAAATCGAAAATGATTAAGCGCAGTTGCGAAAACTCGCACAAAATCTACTTCAATCGTTGAAGACGTGATAAACAATGCCCCCACCATCGACCCGGTGAAGCACGGGAATTGGGTCGGTGAAGGAGACGGCTATGCGGACGGTTATATGGTCTATGACCAATGGTACTGCGACCAGTGTTGCCACCACGAAGAAAACGACGACCCTGATTTACTTCCAAATTACTGCCCGAGCTGTGGGGCAAAAATGAGCGTCCCTAAAGATGCCGATGAGTAAATACCATTCCAAGAAAATCCAGGCGGACGGTCAGACCTTCGACAGCCGAAAAGAATACGGACGATGGTGTGCCCTCCGCCTGATGGAACGGTCCGGGGAGATTACAGACCTCCGGCGACAGGTCAAGTACGTCCTCATACCCGCCCAGTACGGCCCCGATACCGTGGGGCCCAGGGGTGGGGTGAAGCGGGGACCGTTGCTGGAAAGAGAGTGTGCCTACATAGCGGATTTTGTGTATCAGAAGGGCGGGGAGACCGTCGTTGAAGATGCCAAAGGGGTGAGAACCCCGGAATACATAGTGAAGAGAAAATTGCTCCTATATCAATATGGAATCAAAATTAAGGAGACTTAGACATGAGCTCACTTATTGATTTAACCGGGCAACGATTTGGCCGTTTGACTGTTGTTGAAAGAGTTAAATCTCCATACGGTACAAACGCTTTCTGGCGCTGCAAATGCGATTGTGGCAACGAAGTCGTTGTGATTGGGACGAGTTTAAGACGTGGTGAATCAAAGAGCTGTGGATGCTATCGACGTGATTATTGGAGAAAGGAATTTACAACTCACGGCAAATCCACATCCAGGCTTGCTCACATCTGGTATAGCATGCGTGAAAGATGCAGATGCGCAAGTCTAAAAAGTTACAAAAACTATGGTGGGCGTGGAATTTACGTTTGCAAAGAATGGGATGAAAGCTTTGAAAAGTTTTATGAATGGGCAATTAATAACGGCTATTCAGAGGATTTGACCATTGACCGTATAGATAATGATGGCCCATATAGCCCAAGCAATTGTAGATGGGCGACACCGAAAGAGCAAGCAATAAACAGAAGAACCGTAAAAGAAGTTTCGCAATTTGATATGAGCGGAGAATTTATACGAAATTTCCCATCTATCAAGGATGCTGAACGTGAAACAGGGGCAACAGATATTTGGGGATGCTTACATGGAAAAGCTAAGACCTCTGGCGGGTATGTATGGAAATATGCAAGCTGATGTTGGAGCGGTACGGAATAAGGATTTTGGAGACATAGGAGGTAGGAAATGACGAGTGAAGAAGCAATAAGAGTTTTTCAATACGGGGCATGGTGGCATGACTACGCTGATTATCGCCCTGAAACAAAGAAATCTGATGAGTATAAAGACGAGCTTTTAGATGCGATTGATGTAGCAATCTCCGCCCTTCGAGCCCAGCAGGAGGTGGCGAAGAACGAGCCTCTGACTATGGAAGAACTTGAAAAAATGAATGGTCAACCTGTGTGGCTTGACAATTATCCGAACGGATGGAAATGCTTCATTGTTAATCTTGAACTCCCTACGGAATACGGAAAGGGGTTTGAGCCTTGCGGGATTGATTTATGGGGAAACGGGACAAGCCTATCGCTACTTGTGGAGTGTGGTTTATACCGTCACCCTCCAAAGGAGGACACCAATGTCTGATATGCTACCATGCCCGTTTTGCAATAGCGACAAGCTTAAACTCGAAAAGAAGAGCGTTTTAGACGGTTATACGGGTTTTGATGACCGTGTTGAAAAACACACATATTCCGTAAGATGCAATGTTTGTCATGCGCGTGGCCCGGCCGTCGGAGGCCGGATAATTCATATCCGTAGTGTAGATTGCCAGCTGCCATCTTGGGCGACTACCGATGAGGCACTTAAAAAAGAGGCGATAGCCTTATGGAACTTGAGGGGGGAGTAAAGATGACTGATATGCTCCCATGCCCCTTCTGCGGCGGGGAGGCAGAAATCGTCAAGGACTACAACGCTAATTGCTTCGGCGAGGAAAAGGTCGTGTTACGGGCCGAGTGTACTGTCTGCGGGGCAAAGCCCTATTGGGAGACGGTGCAAGGGACTACGGACAAGCTCCGGGAGTTGCGGGAGAAAATCGAGGATGCGGAGTTTGACCTGAAAGAAAAGTGGAACAAGAGGTGTGTCAACGATGGATAAACTCAAACCTTGCCCTTTTTGCGGTGGAGAAGCACAAGTTACCATCTATGGCGGTTGCGATCCTGTTTACACCGTTCAATGTCAATCGTGCTTTGCAATGATTGGACGGGAACAGCAAACATGGACAGGACTTAGAGGAAGGCTGTTCTTCTCCACGGAGGAAGAAGCGGTTGAGGCGTGGAACAAGCGACACAAGGAGGGGTGATATGTGCCGAACAGGATAATCAAAGAGAGCGTCTGCACCAGTGAAACGCTTGACCAACTAAGCTGGTTTGAAGAGGTTTTCTTTTACCGATTGATTGTGAACTGTGACGATTTCGGGCGATTCGACGCAAGACCGGCGGTGCTGAAAGCAAGGCTTTTCCCTCTCAAAGAGAGGATAACGCTCAAAGATGTGTCAAATGCGCTTTCGAAGCTGGCGGATATAGGTATCGTGAGGCTGTACGAGTGTGACAGTAAGCCGTATTTATATCTCCCAACATGGAAAGTCCACCAGACCCCAAGAGCGGCGAAAAGCAAGTTTCCAGCACCTGATGAGCAATTGAATTCAAATGATTTCAATTGTAATCAGATGAATTCAGATGCGCCCGATATTCGATATTCGTTATACGATAATCGGGATACGATAAACGATAATCGGGAACGGGATAGCGCGCGCACGCGCGAGGCGGCAGACCCCGGCCTTGCCAAAGTTATGACTCTCTACATGGACCGGGTACAAGCCATGCCCTCCCCATCCTGCATTGAGCCCCTGAAAGGCTACACGGCGGAGTTAAGCGCTGACGTGGTGTGCCACGCCATAGAACGGGCGCTGGACGATAACAAGCGCTCATGGTCGTACATACAGGGCATACTCCGGCGTTACAGCGCAGAGGGGCTTACGAGCCTTGAGGCGGTGCAAGCATCGGAAGCGGAGTTTGAGAGGGCAAAAGAGCGTGGCGCACAGGCTGTTTCAAAGCCTACAGCACAGCGTAAGAGCTTTTCTGAGCTCATAGCGGAAAGGACGGGTGCGAAATGACTTTGCAGGATGTGGGCCAAGTGATGGACGTACTCACGGCGATCTACCCGGCGTTCTACTCCAGGCAGACGGACGATGAACGGTACAACGCTTCCGTCTTGTGGGCGTCACTATTCGAGCCGTACCCCGTGGAGCTCGTTGTTGCCGCTGTGAAGGGCTTTGTGGGCACGGACACAAAGGGGTTCCCACCCGTGCCGGGTCAAATCCTGACACAGTTAAGGGCGCTCACAGCGCAGAAAGAATTAGGCGAGGCCGAGGCATGGGCGATGGTCAAAAAGGCGTGCTCCAACGGCCTTTACGGGGCCAAACGGGAATTTGACAAGCTCCCGCCCATCGTGCAGAAAATCTTGGGGAGTCCCAGCCAACTCCGGGATTGGGCGCTGTGCGGCTCCGATGAGCTGGACACGGTCATAGCCTCAAACTTCCAGCGTGCCTACCGCACGGAGGCGACCCGGCAGAGAGATTACAACGCCCTACCGCCGGACGTGCGGGCGCTTGCGGACAAGCTGGGTGAGCGGATGGCACTGGATGGCAGGACGCAGGCAGCGTTGACGGAGGGGACGGAATGACGCTGACGCATTTATCCCTCTTTTCCGGGATAGGCGGCCTGGATTTAGCCGCAGAAATGGCCGGGTTTACCACTGTGGGCCAATGCGAATGGGCTGACTACCCTACGAAGGTTTTAGAGAAACACTGGCCCGATGTTCCCCGCTGGCGGGACATCAGGACACTGACAGGAGAGAGTTTTTATGAGCGAACAGGACTACGAACAGTTGACGTTGTTTCAGGAGGGTTCCCCTGCCAGCCGTTCAGTGTTGCCGGGAAGCGACGAGGCGCGGATGATGACCGTTACCTCTGGCCGGAAATGCTTAGAGTTATACAAGAACTCCGGCCCGCTTGGGTCATTGGTGAGAATGTTGCTGGCATCGTCAACATGGCGCTCGACACGGTGCTATCTGACCTGGAAAACATCGGCTACTCCTGCCAGGCGTTTATTATTCCGGCTTGTGCCGCAGACGCCCCGCACAGACGGGACAGAGTTTGCATCGTGGGGTACGGAGGAAAACCGGGCGATTTACTTTATTCCGACACCGAGAGCGGTCAATCTTCCAACGAGCGAGAAGGCCAAGCAAAAATACAAAAGCAGTCCGGGGCTTGCGGATTATGTGCGGATGTGGCCAACGCCAAAAGCCAGCGATTACAAGGGGAGCGGTCCGGCGGGGAGCAAGTCCGCAGAGCACGACCGGAAGCATGGCAATCTGAAAGGCGTGGTCATGTATCCGACACCCACAACGGGAGCGGGGATGTGCGGCGGGACGGGGAACTACAACCAGCTAAAGGCCCTGGAAGCTGCTGGCGAGATCACGGAGGAAGAGCGCCGGAGCATGGCATCTGGGAGCGGTGGCCAGCTGAACCCAACGTGGGTAGAGTGGTTGATGGGATTCCCTTTAGGGTGGACAGAATTAAATGCCTCGGAAACGCCGTAGTTCCACAACAGTTTTACCCGGTGTTCAAAGCCATAGCGGACATAGAAGGAGGCCCACAATGACCTACACCGTGAAGCGCAACGGCAGGGTGTTATTCTACACCGAACACGAGAAATGCCGCCCTGACGTCACCCAGGAGGCCCAGATGCAGGAATCCGGGCACGACATCTACGTGGACGGGAAAAAGTTAAGGAAGGTGAAGAAAAATGCGTAAAGCAAGCGAGCGAGAACGTGAAAACAGGGACCGGCTTTTCAGGCTGATGCAGGAACACCCGGAATTACCGATCGCCCCGATGGTGAACGACGAGGTTGTATGTGATGATACTTTCGGTTATTGGCATGGCAGTTTGGGAGCGTCGTTTCTAAGCGCCTATGTCATGGGCGATGAGGGCATTTATATCCGAAACGATTCCAGCGATGAGATGGAAGATGTGTTAAATAACACAGTCGGCGGACGTGATTGGTACACGGACGCGACCGAGGACGAAATCGTGAACGCATATAGCAAACTCCCGTGGACGGAGTGCATCCTTGTATACATAGAACTGCCGGAGCCGGATTAAGGAAGGTGAAGAAATGAGATTCAGAGACCCTAAGACGGGGGAAGTGTTTGAGGACATTAACTCGGCGACATTTGCGTATTGCAAATCCCAAAATTGCGCGCCGTGCCATCTGTCAACAGATTGGGCCGAATTCTACCCCGCCGAAGCCGCCCGACTGATGGGCTACGAGGTAATTGAGGATTCGTCAAGCGATTCGTTAAGCGATTCGTCAACTGAAATTGACGATACACCAACTACACTTGACGATACACCAACTGTGGGCGGGGATAGACCAACCGAAACGACCGACAACGTGAACCACCCAGCGCACTACACCCAGGGCGGTATCGAGTGCATCGACGCCCTTGCGGCGGCTACAGAGGGACTGGAGGGCATACAGGCGGTGTGTGCGGCAAACGCCATTAAATATATCTGGAGATTCAAGGACAAGAACGGGGCCGAGGACCTGGACAAGGCCATATGGTACATAAATCGGTTGAAGGAGGAAATTACACATGGACAAAACGGATAAGCCCCTGAGCGAGTGGACGGTGGGGATGGTAAAAAAACTATGTTTAGAACGCTGTGATTGCGTCGGATGTCCTGCGTACATCCAGGACAAATGCGTGTTTTGGAAATGCGATAACCCACAAGCCTGGAATGTGAATATGACCGGTACAGATATTACAAGCAAATCCGAATCCTCCGACAAGCCCCGGCTGGCGGAGGTGCTGGGGGTGGAAGTGGGGCAAAAATGGAGGGTCGTATGCCCGGAAGAGGACATAGATTCGGTTGAAGTTTGGCTGAATGAAAAAGGACACCTTATCGGCGAAACGCTTGTTGCCGGGTCTGTCATACTGTGCGCGGCCATCAATCACCCGGAGAGCATCATCCGCGCCCCGCGTCTCACTGAGCCGGAAATCGCCATCATGCGGGCCGTGGGGGCCAGGTGGGCGAGCAGGGACGACAACTGGGACGACGGAAGTGTTGACCTTTGGGGAGCAAAGCCTCTATATGGAGATGGTATGCTAAAGCTGGCATTGGCGTGGAGAACGGTGAAGGAGGGATAAAAATTTGGAACACATAAAGATCGATGTTGCAAACGCAGCCGACAGAGATTCGCTGGTGTGCATTCTCGCCCGAAACGGCTACACCGTGCGCATCGGGCGCGAGAAGCGCGGGAAGAACAACGTATACACATACTTTGTGGAATACTGGAGGTGACACGGTGAGCAAGCCCAGATACGACTGGTGGTCCTACATGAAAGCCATATCCCGCAAGTACTACGCCCGAAAGGGCAAGGAGCTAAACGGAATAGCGGCAAAAGAACAGATAGCGGTGGAGGCGGCAGTTGAGGAAACGAAGCAACTACCAGACGGGCCGGATCGGATTAAAGTGGTCGATTTGGTGTTGCTTAGAGCGACCCACCGTATACCGGGCGCGGCGCTGGAGGTACATATCTCGGAGCGGACGGCACAGCGCTGGCACGCAGATTTTATCAAGCTGGTAGCGAAATATTATGGGCTTTTTGAGATTTTGGATAAAAGTTGGCGTTAAAAAGCCAAAAAGGCGTGTTTTAATAAGAGCGTGAGGATAACGAACGATATTATCTAACCTCCTTATTTCACCCGCCTCCCGGCGGCGGGATGAGTAGCCGGGGAACTCCTTCCGGACGGGGCCTCCGCACAAGAGGCCCCAGTCTTAAAATTTCCGAACATATCCCGCGAGCCTTCGGGCGCAATACGGCGGGCCCATTGAGCCCGGCACGCCTCTTTCGGCGGCGGTAATGCGCCGCTGTCGGAACGCGGACCACGCCGGGCCATTCTTAGGTATTTACCCAGGTTGTGGGTGAATATATTGAACAACGCCATAGCGGTAAGCCTCCCAATATCCGGGAAGTGCTGAGCCTATGGGGTTTAGAGTGCGGGGTCGCTCCCCTCCGACAGCCGGACGGAAT
>CANROC010000042.1 GCA_947632175.1 uncultured Oscillospiraceae bacterium
GGGGCAAAGTCGTTGTCGGTGGCGTTATCGCTGTCTATGCCGTTATTGATAGCGATGAAGCGCACATCCTTTTGGGGAAAAAGGATTTCCGTATAAAATCCAACTTCCAGATAATTCCTGCCAAAACGGGATAGGTCTTTTACACAAATCGTCTCGATTTCTCCCGCTTCAACGGCGGCAATCAAGGCTTGAACGCCCGGTCTGTTGAAATTCACTCCCGAATACCCATCGTCCGTATAGTGGCGGATATTCGTCAAGCCGTTTTTGTGGGCGAAATCTTCCAAGTATTTCTTTTGGTTGGTTATCGAGTTCGACTCGCCCACAAGGTCATCGTCCCTCGAAAGCCTTTCATAGAGTGCTGTAACCCTTGATTTTCCTGCTGTTTTCGGCATCCTTTGCCCTCCTTTCCTTATGTAATATGATTTGTGATTATAGAGATTACTCACCCTTCACCAATAGGAGAAAACCGGGGGTCTAAGCGGAACTGTTTTCAAAAAATTTTTTGAAAAATTTTCGGCAACCTCGAAACCGCCTTTGACCGTCTCTTTTCATTTAGAAAAGTACGATTTCATCATCCTCAAAAATTATAGCCCTCCGGGGCCAGCTCCATGGCCGTGACCGTCTCACCGAAGCGGCTGGCCCAGCAGTCGAAATGGCCCATGCCCATCTCCTGGAGAAGGTCATATTGCAAATACCGCTGGATGGTATACATCTCCGTCATGGAGTTGCTGATCGGCGTACCCGTGGCAAAGACAACGCCCCGGCCTCCTGTGACCTCATCGAGATAGCGGCACTTGGCGAACATATCTGAGGACTTCTGAGCGTCGGAGGTGGACAGGCCCGCCACATTACGCATTTTGGTGAACAGGAACAGGTTTTTATAATTGTCCGACTCGTCCACAAACATCCTGTCCACGCCGAGCTGTTCAAAGGATATAACATCATCCTTCCTGTGACTGGCTTGCAATTTTTCCAGCCTGCTTTCCAGACCACGCTTTGTGCGCTCCATCTGCTTGACAGAGAATTTTTCACCGCCTTTTCTTTCAAGCTCTTTTATCCCCTGGACGATTTCATCTATTTGGTCCTCTATAATGCGCTCCTGCCGCTCGTAGCTTATGGGAATCTTCTCAAACTGGCTGTGACCGATAATGATGGCATCATAGTCGCCGGTGGCGATCCTGGCACAGAATTTCTTTCTTCTGTGAGTCTCAAAGTCCCGCTTTGTGGTGACGAGGATATTCGCGGAGGGATAGAGCCGTAAAAACTCCGAGCCCCACTGTTCCGTCAAATGGTTGGGTACGACGATGATGGACTTGGAGCATAGGCCCAGCCTTTTGGACTCCATAGCGGAGGCTACCATCTCAAAGGTCTTGCCCGCGCCCACTTCGTGCGCCAGAAGCGTATTGCCTCCGTAGAGGACGTGGGCAATGGCGTTTCTTTGGTGCTCCCGCAGCTCTATTTCCGGGTTCATGCCGGGGAAAACGATGTGGCTGCCGTCGTATTCACGGGGGCGGATGCAGTTCATTTCCTCGTTGTACTGCCGGACCAGCGTTTGACGGCGCTCCGGGTCCTTCCATATCCAGTCGCGAAAGGCGTCCTTGATGGCCTGCTGCTTCTGAGCGGCAAGGGTGGTTTCCTTCACGTTTATGACCCGCCGTTCTTTTCCGTCAGGGTCCTCCACCGTGTCATAGATACGCACATCACGGAGGTTTAAAGATTCCTCCAAAATCTTATACGCACTTGCCCGAGGTGTGCCATAGGTCGTATAGGCCGCTATATTGTTTGAAGCCACACGGTCCCAGTCGGTAATCTCCCATTCCGCTGTGTAGGGGGAGAAGTTCACCTGAATGTCGCTTTTGAGATACCATGGAGTAGAGAAGGTTTCGTACATGAATTGCTGGATGTAGGACTTGTCTATCCATGTTGCGCCAAGGCGGACCTCGATCTCTGAGGCGTCCAAGTCCTTTGGCTGTGCCTGCCGGAGTGCCTCTACATTGACGGCGAAGAATGGTTCGCTTCCAGCGGCGGCCTCGGCCTCACGGAGTTTCTTCCGTACATTCCCGGAGAGGTATTCATCGGCGGTCTGCCATCCGTTGGCCCAGGACGTGCCGCCACTCTCCAAGTCGAATGGTCCGGACCTTGGGTCCTTAAAAATGACCCCTTTCAGATCCTCCACGATTTGCGGTATCTTCTCCGACCCGCCCATGAGGGAGGCCATGTAACCCAGGTCAACGCAGGCCCGTTCAGATATGGAGACGGCCAGGGCCTCCGACGCAGTGTCCACGCTGGTGACGGCGTGGTGAGGCTTGATGGTCCTTTTCGTGAAGATGTCCGATTTGCCTTTTAACCGGCCCTCATCGTCCAGTACCTCCAGGGCACAGAGAAGGTAATAGGAGCTGTCGGACGAGAACGCCAGACGGTTGGCGCGGCTGTTGATGAGGCCATACTTATTTGCAAAGGCATCATAAAGACTGTTGAGCCTGTCCTGCTGGGCGCGGATTTTACTGTCAAGGGCATCGTCTGTTTGAAGGTCGATGAGCTCCCGGACACACTCTCGCAGTTCCACAAGGGCTTTTACACGTTCCTTTGCGGTAGCGTTCAGCTCCGGCCTTGCCATGATGCTGTCCTCTCGGTAGTAAACCTCTCCGTCAACGACGGTGAAGGAGAAGTTTTTCACATTGGGGTCGGCGGGAATAATGCCTGCGCTTTTCTGGCCCTCATTGAGCTCCGGGGCCTCCGCCGCTCGGTATTGGCCGTGGATATGGGAAATGGCCTCATGGAGCTGGTCAGTCAGGTCCGCTCTGGGAATAGGCTCACAGGTGATGTCGTTGCGGTCCCCATACATACGGTCGTCGTGGGTCAAGGTCCCCAAGACCATCTCCGGGTGGTCAATAAAGTAGCTGTTGACTGTAAGCCCATCCTCTGTCTCACCGACTTGTACCCATGGCGGCAGTTCCTCCATAGGGGCCTCACGTTTCTGAAAGAAAAGAATATCCGTGACGACCTCTGTGCCGGCGTTTGCTTTAAAGGCGTTGTTTGGCAGACGTATGGCCCCCAGAAGGTCCGCCCTTTGCGCCAGATACTCCCGGACCGAGGTATCCCGAGCGTCCATGGTGTATCGGCTGGTAAGGAAGGCCGCTATGCCGCCCGGACGCACTTCATCCAGTATCTTTGCCGCGAAGTAGTTGTGGATGGTGAAGCCCAGCTTGTTGTATTTGGGATCATTGACCTTGTAGCTCCCAAAGGGGACGTTGCCCACAGCCAGGTCAAAGGTGTCGTTGGAGAAGCGGGTCTTTTCAAACCCCGCCACGGTGATGTTGGCGTTGGGGTAGAGCTGCTTTGCGATGCGCCCGGTGATGCTGTCCAGTTCCACGCCGTAGAGCTTGCTCCCGGTCATGGTGTCGGGGAGAAGCCCGAAGAAGTTGCCAACGCCCATGGAGGGCTCCAGAATGTTGCCCGTCTCAAAGCCCATGTTCCCCACGGCCTCGTAGATGGCCTTAATGACGGTGGGGCTGGTGTAGTGGGCGTTGAGGGTAGAGGCGCGGGCGGCGGCGTATTCCTCCGGGGACAGGGCCTCGTAGAGCTCGGCAAACTCACTGGCCCACGCCTCCTTGCCCTCGTCAAAGGCATCCGCCAGCCCGCCCCAGCCGACGTATTGCGAGAGCACGGCCTGTTCCTCCGGGGTGGCCTGACGGCCCTCAAACTCCAACTCCTTCAACAGCGTAATAGCCGCCATGTTCCGCTTAAATTTGGTTTTTGCCCCGCCCTCACCGAGATGGTCGTCAGTGATACGGAAATTCGTGGGCGTTGGGGTCGGCGGCGTCCGCTCCGGCTCATCGAAGTGAAGCCGCTCCACTACCACATCAAAGGGCAGATGATTTTCCTCGGCGGAGTACACCGCCACAGGCTCACTTGTATATGTGGGTCTGTTTTGCGATTCTGGCTGCTGGGAATGGGGCATTTGCTCCATTTCTGGAGCCTCATCGGGCGAAGCTGTGTCCACGGACGGATTGGCATTGTCAGCGTTACCCGGCCCGGCATTTGCTCCCTTCGGGGACTGACTTAAAGCGGGGGCCGCCTCAATATGCGCCGTGTTTTGGAAAATGGGTTCATGTGTAAAGCCGTCACGCTCTTGGTCGTACATTGCGCGGAGTATAGGCGCGATCTCGGCCCACGAAGAAGTGAGCCTACTATTAAAGTTATCCAGTATGTCAATTTCAAGAGCTGATGGGGACGCGAAGTAATCCGCAAGGTCGCCGCTTAAAAGCTCCGCTGTCCCCGTCGCTCCCGCAAACGTCGCAGAGAGGTACGCAGCAACATCGCTATTTGTCTTTCCGTTACGAAAGAGGCCGGAAATGATCTGCTTTTCTTCGAGAGAAATGGCCCCGTTATCATCGACAAGTATTTCCTGCAAGTCAGTGTCTATTAGGTCCAGGTCTACGGCGAGATAATCCGTAATCGTCTGATTGCGGGCATCCTGACGTAGCAGCCGCTCAAACTGCTCTTTGCTCTCTGCCCGGAAAATGGGGTACAAAAGCGATGGGTCGCTCAGCTCTACCTCATAGTCGCGGATCTCCGTAATAACGAACGCGGTATTGTCCAGATACACTGTGTCCCCCACCTGGTAAGGGGGCGACAGCGGCTTGCCGATGCTTTGGAGCTGTTCGTATTCCTCGTCGGTGAGAGTAACATCCACCTCATGGGTGGCTGGGCCCTCGCCGATAGTGACGGTATCTCCGTTGACCCGGATGGGCTGGCCGGAGAGGTCGGGGAGGGGCACGGGTTCCTGGGCCTCGCTCATTTCCGCAGAAATAGAGGCGTAGGTTTCGTTTATGACGGCCTCATGGAAACGGTCATGGTATTTCGGAGTGTCATAGTAGAGCCGCATGAAGTCCGCGTTCTGTATCGTCACGGCGGCCCGGTCAACGGCGGCATGGCCCTCAACGCGGGCGTTTTCCTTATCGGAGTTTCGGACAGCGTTGCGGTATGCTTTATCAGTCAGCACCTTGTCACGAAGGACCGGGAGATATTGCGCGAATATTTCCTCATTTTCACGGTCCTCTTCATCCCCTGTGATTCGCTCCACATCCTCCCTCACCTGACGGATGAAGGGGTTGTTTGCGAGAGCGTCCGGGTCTGCCACCTCGCCGTTCACGATGCCGGACTGGGCCAGCGCCTCGCGGATAGCGATGGGGTCTATATTGTCGTATCGGTCCTGTTCCTCGACGGTATAAAAACGGTCCTGCTCTATGAGCTGGGCGATCCGGCGCTGGGCCTTGGGCCAAGGCAGGGTCGCTTCCTCCCCGGTGCCAGTCAGGGTCACGCGGAGGGGCAGGGCCGGAGCGCCGCCGTACTCGCGGGACAGCCACGCGGCGGTGTCCTTCTCCCGGCCGTGGCGCTCCATATACCGCACGACGGCGTGTTTGCTCTCAATGCTGCCGTTCCAACGCTGAATAGCGGCGTCAATATCCTCCTGGGTGGCCTTGTCCCGGAGGGGTAAATAGGGTTCCGGGGGGTCGGGTATTGTCCCCAGCGTCCTGCTTCCAAAGGCGTCCGCGCCGTACACGGCTTCCTGAGCATCTATGGCCGCCTCCGCCTCGTGGTCAAAGGACAACCTCGTGATGATCTGCCGCTCCCCGTTGTCGCCCAGGGCGGCAACTGTCACGTCGTACTTGTCCCGGAGAAGCTCCACATAGTCATTGAGCCGGTGGCCGGGGATGCCACACATGGGCAAGCGTCCTATTCCGGGGATGGGGCGGGTCGTTATGGCAAGGTCGAGCAGCTCCGCCGCAGTTTTGGCGTCCTCGCCGTACATCTCAAAGAAGTCGCCCACCTGAAACAGTACAATGCTGTCCGGGCGGTGCTCCTTGATGTCGTTGTAGGCGTTGTAAGCGGGGGGCGCAGAGACAACCTGCTCTTTCTCCCGATGTTCCTCCGCGAAGGCGACCAGCTCCGAGAAGTCCAGGTCCTCCAAAAACTCGTTGAGGTCGTCCAGGTCGTGAAACTGTACTCTGGCGACCAACTCCCCGTCCACCTCGTAGAGCATACGGAAATCCACAAGGTCGGCGGACACCTGAACGTCCAGCTCCCCCTCTTCCGTGGTTGTGTAGGCAAGGCCCACTTTGGAAAGGTCGGAGTAGTCCGCGTCATCCCCAAATTCCCTCTGACAGTATTCATTTATTAGACGTTTGGCCGTGTCCAGCGCCGGGTTTTCCTGCTTGGCATCCCACTGAGGAACTTCCTCCGGCATAAAATATCTTCCGGTCTTTATGAGGTTGGAGACGCGGGCAACGACATTCATCCAAGACAGTTTCACACTGTCACAGCAGGCTTTTTCGTACTTGATACCCTTGCGGCTAAAATCCTCATAACTTCCGTTGGCTTTTGACAGCGCGTTGCTCATGACTCCCGTGCCATATAGAAGCCTCAAATAGTCCGCTTTTTCCCCTGCTGTGTGGTCCTCGTTGAAAAAAGCACAAAGGTCACTCTTGCTAACTGCAAAATTTCTGGATGAGAGGGCAGCGTCGATCTCATCATCGGTGATGAACATTTTCAAAGCGGGGACGCTGGCCATATCTGTTGTATATTCGCGCTCCGGCCTCACAAGGTCCCGCAGCCCCTCCAGAATCCTGTCGGGCTTGTGGTAATGGGACCGTAAAAGCTCCCGATCCCGACCGTAAGCCGCCCGAAAAGCGGTAAATTCATTGGTGAGCCTCGCAAGAGTGTCTGGAGCGGACATGAGGGCGGCTGTTTTCTCTACTTCTTCTGGATAATTCCCGCAGCGAATCGCCTCCAGAGAGGGCAAATAACCTTGTTGTTTTGCTTTTTCATCAAAGTCATGAAAGACATAAAGCAACTTCAAGGCAAGCGCCTTTTTCACATAACCGTCCGCTTCGGCAAGCTCAACATTGGTGGCAAACCGCCCTTGCTCCATGAGCGTACTGACACGCGCCGCCACATCTTCCCATGAGATGATTTGCGCCGTCATGGAATACCGAGCGCTTTTTCCCCTTTCAAGATGAAGGCCGTCCTCTCCGTACCACGCGGAGAAGTTGCCGTTTTCAGACTTGAACCCTACGCCACCGTAATACTGTTGACGAAGGAGCGTAGTTATTTCCTCCATGGATTTCTGCCTCTGAAACGCTGCCGCTATGGTCATGCGTGAGCCGGCTGTATTGCTCCCCAGCCGGAGCACATGGTCTATTTCCTCCTGGGAAAAGAAAGAAGCGGAGGACGTGCGCGACACGCTCTCCGCTTCATGGATTTGGGATATTTGCTCCTGCTCCGAGGGGAATACGGGCAACTCAAAGAGGGTGAACTGCCCGTGCTCGTCCTGGGCGCTTAACTGTGCCACAGGCACCCCTTCCGCCAACCAATCGCCGGTCGCCGTTGGCTCCGGCTCTTGGGGCGTCAGTTGTAAATCAGCTCCGCCAGTATCATTTCCTCCGCCTGGGCTTTGCAGTTGTTCATCAGGCCCACCCACTTCATCGGGTCGCGGGCCTTCAAGTCCTCCGTCGCCCCGGCCTCCGCCGCCAGCTTCGGCATCAGGTCCTCCAAGCGCCGCTCCGCCGTCTCGTCGATCTCCTGCAAGTGAGGGAACAGCTTCCCTGTCAGGATGAGGTCGTTCCAGAGGACCGGGCGCTCCTTCTGAAGATACTCCCGGCGCATCCTCCCGTACTTGCCCAAGGGCCGCGTCTCGCTCCCGTCCGGGGCCAGATTCGGCACCCGGTAATCCCCGGTCTGTGTGTAGGTCAGGTTGTTGTCCATGGTTGTCCGTCCTTTCCGCCTCGTTTGTGAGGCTCATTTTTCTTTCCTCGGCCTTGACCGCCGCCTCTATCTGCCGCAGTACCGTCTCGCTGACCTGACTTATGCCCGTTCCCAGCGCCGCCAGAGTGGAGGGAGTGTTGAAGTCGAACACGTCCAGAAAGTCCTCGTGGAGAAAATGCTCGGAGGGGTCAATGCCACAGCGGTACATCAGCATATATGTGGTACTGACCACGGCGGCGTTCCTAAAGGCGACGCCTACGTTGAAATCATCATAATCCTCTAAGAAAGAATTTTCAAGGATGCCGAGGATGTCTCGCTGATTGGCGTTCCAGTATTCGTCCACGAGCTGGGCGGCGGCCCGTTCTAACTGGACCTCCAGCCCCTCATCGCCGGAAACATCAAAACGATTTTCAAGCGCCTTGGAAACGGCATCCTCATACTGCTGCCTGTACGCCCAGATATGGGGGTAACGGGAGTTTTCCCCCTCTCCTGTGTCGTTGAGGTCAAAAACATATTTAAGACGCGGCCTGTTGCCCGTGGTGTCGATGAGGGCGATGCCCGTGGACCCGCGCCGGACATACCGCCCCATGCGCTGGTTCCAGACATCGTACTCCGCGCAGGCGGTGGCGTCGGGCTTCTGAGCGTAGATCATAAGCTGTTCGTGGAAAGGGTACTTGTAGAGCCTTGCCGCCGTTTTCAGAAACGCCGTCCACTCGGAAAAGCTGTTGGTAATTTGGTGGGCGGTGCGGTCAGCAAGAGCGGAGTACATTTCCAGCTTACTCGCCATCGGCACCATCCTCCCCAAAGTCCGGGAAAAGCTCCAGCTCGGCGTATTCCGCGTCTGTCATAGCGGTGAGCTTGGCAACGGCGGAGTCGGTGAGGGCCAAAAGCTCCATCTCGTCAGGTTCAAGAGCCGCCCGCATGGTGGTGAGCGCCCGAATGACGCCCTCCCTGGTGTCGTTGTCGCCGGAGTAAATGCAAATAAGGTTCATTTCATCGTGTGTCAGATCGTTCATGTCAAAGCTCCATTTCTGCGCTCTTTTTCGGCGCTGTTTTCTTGCGTTCGCCCCTTGGCTGGTTTTTGAGGCGCTCCACCACGGAGGGCTTTTTCTCCCGCTGGACCGCCTCGGCGTAATCCAAAAGGGAGATAGGCTTCCCGGCCCTGACCTGGGCCTCCAGCTCGGCAACGGTGGGCTGTTTCGGGCCATTGTTGATGATGCCGTCTATCATGCCGTAGTCGTCCTCCATGCTCATCTCCGCGCTTTTCAAAGGGTTGTCTTTGAGAAAGCCGGGGACCTCTGTAAAGCCAACGGTGTCGCAGTAATGACAGGATACCACGCCGTCCCGCTTGACGGCAACGATGTCGCTGACGCTCATGGAGGGGTGGTGGTAGTCCTCCGGGTGGTTGAGGTTAAATTGTTCATAGAGCTTATTCAGGGCATCGGCGGTGCTGGCGCTCTCCTGGAGCTGGCCGGTGTAAACAAGCTCGTAGTTGCTCCGCTCCACCTCATGCCCCAGGGTGTGAAGCTCGTCAAGGCCCATGAAGCGCACACCCCGCCCGTCCTCACTTGACTTTACCTGATAGATAGCGTAGGCGTCCCCGGCGCGGGCGAGAAAGGCGGCCTCGCGCTCCGGCTGATGTTCCATGCGCTCGTTGACTTTCTCCGCAAACTCGGTGGACATCTCCCACTCCGCCCGGTCCACGGCGAAGATGAGGGCGTTCTCCGCCATTTCTATGTCCTCCGGCTCAAACATCAGCTCCGCGTCGCCGCCGTCCACAATGGCGTAAACGGTCAGGTCCTTCTCGCAAAGCTCAATGGCCCTCTCCCTGGACAGGGGCAGGAGGTCATGGTCCAGATACCCACTCTGCTCCAGGTCCTTCTCACTCAAGTCCGGGTCCGGCATGGGGTACTCATCAAGAGCTTGCTCCAGCGTTTCCCCGGCCTCGGCTGCGGGAGCGGAGTCAATGCTTGTCTGCGCCTCCTGCAAGGTTTCAATCATGGAGAGGGGCGCGTATTTTATGGAGGTCCGGCCAATATCGCAAATCTGGCAGATTTTAAGCGCCGCTCCAGAAATAATAATGTCCGGGTCGTCAAGCTGCCCTCCGTCCGTCTCCTTCATGGTGGCCGCATCGTAAAGCGTATAGTCATAGCCGTTATCGGCGGTCTGAATATGCAGATAAACACTGTTATCCACGAAAAGCAGGATTTCCGACGGCCTCTCCGACTCCACCGGCTCCGGGACCTCCATTGGCTTTTGAACCTCCGTTGTGACCGGGGCCTCTGCTGTCGCTGGCACCTCCGGCGTTTCCTCCTTGACCGGCTCCGGGGCCGGGGCCTCGGTCCTGATGGCACTTATGTCGATGCCGCGCTCCTTGCAGATTTCCTCCAGAGCCTTGTCGATGCCGCTGATGAGCTCTCCGGCTGTACGGTTGATGGTTTCCAGACTGTCCCGCAGCTCCTTCAGGTCCCGCCCCTCGCTCCAGGAGGCGATGTAACCAAAGCTGTTCTGGCCCGTCTCGATGCTGTAATATTGGCACACGGCGTAAGAAACGCTCTCGGCCTCCACTTCCTCAGTGTTTCTGTCACGGGGCGCGGGTGGTTCCTCGCCATCCTTGGCGGCGGCCTGCTTCTGCTGTTCGTAGTTGTGGAGGGTGGCATGGGTCATCTCATGGACGGCGGCGCACACCGTCTGCGCCTCGCCCATGCCCTCGCGGAGCGCGATCTCCTGACGGTCCAGACTGAAATACCCATCCATATCCGGCTTCATGGCCTCCATGACGATGGGGACAGGCGACGCCCGCTTGATGGCTTCCATCATCAGCTCGTAGTTTTGTACCCGCCCGTTGAGACTGGCGGCAAGCTGGGGCAGGGGCTTGCCCTCGGTCTGGGACACATCGAACACCGTGACGGGCTTGAACATGGGGATGGAGATTTCCGTTTCCTCCATGATGATCTTTCCGTCCTTGTCCCGCATGGGGAGCATTGTGTCCGGGTCCAGCTTGGCCTCCTCTATCTTCTTTTTGAAGGGCGTGGGGGCGATGATGGTGATGCCCTTTTCGCCGCGCTTCACGTTGCGCCCAAACTGCGTTTTCCACTTCTGGAATCCGGCCACCAGCGTGGCGTCGGGCTTCTGCATATGGATGAGCAGCGTGTTGTTGACACTGTACTTGTGAAATCGCCCCATTGTCCGAAGGTAGTTTGCGAATCTGTCCGACTGAAAAAGCGCCTTTATCCCGGCCTCGATGCCGTCCGTTATTTCCTTTAACCGTTCCTTGTTGGTCTTGCTCGGTTCTGCCATAATACACTCCTTTCCTGAAATAATAAAAGACGGCCTGTGATTGTTCACAAGCCGTCCTTTGACGTATTTTATTGTACTTATCTGTCCGGGCTGTTCCTTTTCCTGTCCTCGCGCTCAATTTGTTTTTGCCACGTCTTTACCGTCTGTGCCCGGAGAAACGCTGTCAGCGGCTCAAGCTCCTGCCGCTCGTCCCACGCCTCCAGCGCGGCGTAGTAGCCTTTTCGGTCCTCCTCGTGGATTATGATAGGTGGGTGGCCGTGGAGAAGCAGGATGTAGTTCATAAGGAGCCTCCCCGTGCGCCCGTTGCCGTCGGCAAAGGGGTGGATGTTCTCAAACTTGGCGTGGAAGTACGCGGCGGCTGTCAGGGCTTTGTCGTCGGGGATACCCTCAAGCTCGGCTATAAGCTCCGCTATTTCCTCCGGCACATCCTCCGGGGACGCGCCGATCTCATTCTTCCCGGTCACATAGTCGTGGCGCTTAAATTCGCCGGGCCGCTCACCGAGCTGCCAGCGGCGGGTGTCGTAGGTGTTCTGCGTGAGTACCCGCTGGAACTCGCGGACGAGGGCCTCATCCACGGGCCGCTTTTCGTTGAAGGACGACAGTAAAAGCTCGTTGGCCTCCTTGGAATTGCGTATCTCAAAGAGCGTCCGCAAGTCCCCGGTGTAGCTGGTCACGCCGTCATGCTCGAAGATCTCGCGGGTGTCGTTGTACGTCACGTTTTCATTCTCAATTTTGCCGGAGTGGTAGGCAAAGGCGATGCTGTGTCCGTTCAGCGCCTCGGCAAGCTCGGCGTCGGTGGTGATATGCCGCTTTTGCCACAGCGCGACGGCCTTCTCGTAGTCAGTCATAGGCGCACCTCCTGTTATCAAGGGTATTATAACACAGTTTTAACGATAGTGGGGAAGAAAATGGACTTTTTTCAAAAAGGGGCCTCCATGAGCTTCAAAAAAGGGGACGCCTCCGCATGGGTCAAAAGCTCATGCGGAGGCTGGGGTTATTTTTCTCTGGACGGCGGAGTGATCCCGTGGTGTTTGGCCCTCTCGCTTTGGGCGGTGCGGCGCTGGTCGCTGTACGGAGGGCGTATGCTGACGCACCGCTTGGGGACGGTGTAGGTTGCCACATCAGGCAATACGGGCCTTTCCGGGTAGACCTTCTCCGGGTCACGCTCGTGGAGCTTTCTCAGCTTGTCCATGAGACGAGGGTCATGGGTGTAAACGCTGGCGGTGTCCTCGGCCTCGTTGTAGAGAATGATCGTTTCCCGTTCCTCCGGGGTCAGCCTCATGCGGACCCCTCCTTGAAATCGAAGCCGTAGCGGGTGAGCTTGCCGTCGTCGGTGAGGGTGAGGGTGGCGTCGAAGGTCTTGCCGGTTTTCTCCGACCATATGCCCTTCACAAAGGCCCGCCCGTTTTTCAAAAGCTCCGCCGCCAGCTTCTTTGTGAGGGTAATTTTCTTCCCGGTCAGGAACTTGTTGTCCTTCCAGAGCGCAAAGCGGCAGTCGTTTTTCTCGCAGAAAAAGCCCTGCTTGCTCTCGGTCACATCGCCGCCGCACCGGGGACACTTGCCCACAGCCTCCCGCCCGGAGGGGAAAAGGACCTCCGCACCGGGGACGGGGGTGTACTTGTCCGTAAGCTCCCGCACCATGCGGCAGATGTCCTCCATGAAGCTCTCCGGGTCAAGCTCTCCGCGCTCTACCATTTTAAGCCGGTTCTCCCACTCCGCCGTCAGGAGCGGCGACTGGAGCTGGGCGGGCAGGACCGTCACCAGAGAGACGCCGATGCCAGTGGGAATGAGGTTCACTGTTTTCTTGGCCTTCTTGCGCTCCACGAAGCCCGTGGCGATGAGCTTTTCAATGATCCCGGCGCGGGTGGCCGGGGTGCCGAGGCCCTTACGCTCCGCATCCTCCGGCGCGTCGTCGCAAGCTCCGTATCGTTCGTTTCCGCCTGACGGCGAAAATCTCGCTCTCTCCGCTGCTCCTCCTTTCCCCACAAAGTCACTTGACTTTGCGGGGACCCCGTAATTGGCCCCGGCAGTCTCCATAGCGGAAAGAAGTGTGTCCTCCGTGAAATGGCTGGGAGGGGTGGTCTTGCCCTCCCGGACCTTGCCGGAGGTGACGGGGAGAATATCGCCGTTACGGAGGGCGGGCAACTCGCTGTTCTTGGCCTCGTTGTCTGCGTAAACCTTCCAGCCCATATCCAACGTGACCTTGCCCTTGGCGGTGAAGGTCTGACCGGCGCACTCCACCACGGCAGACGTTTCCTCACAGCGATACGCGCCGGAGACGGCCCGGAGTACCTGGCGGGATACCAGCATCAGGACCTCACGCTCCCCGGAGGGGAGGGATGCCGGGTCTGTCTTACCAGCCACGGCGGTAGGGACGATAGCGTGGTGGTCGCTGACCTTCCGGCTGTCGCACACCTGGGCGGCGTTGACTGTGCCGGGGGCAGCCTCACGGAGAACAGCGGCGGCGTAGTCCACGATGGAGGCCACGCTGTCCGCCATATCGTCTGTGAGATACCGGCTGTCGGTCCGGGGGTAGGTGCAGAGCTTCTTCTCATAGAGGCTCTGGAGATAGTCCAGCGTTTGCTGGGCCGTGTAGCCCAGGGCGCGGTTGGCCTCCCGCTGGAGGGTGGTCAAGTCATAGAGCGCCGGGGCTTTTTCGGACTTCTCCTTGCTGTTGACGGATTTGACCGTAACAGAGGATGTATTCCTCAAAATGGCGTCGGCGTCGGCCTTCTTTGCTATCCTCTCGCTCTCGGCGGTAAATCCGCCTAGGTCCAGCTCCACGGTGTAGAACTTCTCCGGCGTAAAGGCGCTGATTTGGGCCTCGCGCTCCACCAGCATTGCCAGGGTGGGGGACATGACCCGGCCCACCTTTAGCGTGCGGTGGTAGACCACGGAGAAAAGCCGGGTGGCGTTGATGCCCACCAGCCAATCCGCCCACTCCCGGCACCGGGCGGCGGCAAAGAGGTCATCATATTCCGCGCCGGGGCGGAGGGCTTTGAAGCCATCCACAATGGCGCTGTCCTCCATGCTGCTGATCCACAGGCGCAGGATGGGCTTGGCGCAGCCAGCCTCGGCGTACACATTACGGAAGATAAGCTCGCCCTCCCGCCCGGCGTCGCAGGCGTTGACGACCTCGCTCACGTCCTCCCGGCCCATGAGCCGCCGCAGGACCTCGAACTGTGTGTGCTTGTCACGAGGGACTTTGTACTTCCATTCGGCGGGGATAATGGGCAGATCGGCCCTGTCCCACTTGGCGAACTTCTCGGAGTAGGCTTCGGGTCCGACAAGGGCCGCCAGATGCCCCACGCACCAGGAAACGATGGTGTCCGCGCCCTCCATATACCCGTCCTTCCGGTCCTTGACGCCGAGTACGGCGGCGATGGACATAGCCACAGAGGGCTTTTCCGCTATTACAAGTCTTTTCATGTCGTTATAGGCTCCTTAATTATAAAATGTGTAATTTCGTCCCATATAGGCTCGGTCACGCTGGGGTGGAGGGAGAGGTTTTCAAGATACCGCTCAAAGGCAAGGTCGCTTGCTATGTCCTCCGCCGCCTCAACCAAGGTAACGCGCCGGGCGCAGCTATCGAAAATCTTCATGTGCTTATAGCGCCGTTACGCTTCCCCCTTATCCTCGTCCTCATCGGGAGTGTCCTCCGCAAGCTCGGCGTCGTCGATCTCCGTTTCCTCATCCTCACCGTCGTCCTCTCCGAAGTCGTATTCGTCGAGGTCGGTGGCCCCTTTCGTCTTGGGGGACTTCTTGCGGACTTTGAGGAAGTAGAACGCGCCGCCGCCCGCGAGGGCGACGACCAGCACAAGGACGGGGAGCAGATTTGTGGACTTACCGCTGTTGGACGGCTCATCGGTGTCAGGCTTATCCTTGTCAGGCGCGATGTCCGGCTCCTTTTCGGGTTCAGGGTCGGCCACGGCCTCCTTGCCGGTACACTCGCTCATATTGACCCGGCAGATGGGGCAATCGGTGTCGATGCTCCCCACAACGCACTTGTCCGCACAGGTGCAGACGTTTTCCGGGAGCTGACCACCGCTTTCCTCCAAAAGAGCCATGAGGTCGGCCTCGTCAACGAGGTTGAGAAAATACACATTCTCCGTGTCCCCGGCCCGGTCAATGACCAGGTAGAAGTAGTTGCCGTTTTTACTTTGGAGGGTGATGAACTGCTTTTCCTGGCGCTCGCTCTCATCCCCGCCATCGGGAATGATGGACGAGAAGAAATCGTCCACAAGCGTCAGGTTGCCGTCCGGGGTCAGGGGGGTCCCGGTGCCGCCGCCAGAGAAAAGCCAGTCGAGTATCCCGTCCGGGATGCCGTCAGGAAGCTCTATCTCCTCCGTGCCAACAACGATGCTGTCTATGGCGTCGGGCGGCGTTTCCTCGCCGTCCTCATTGGAGGCGTAGCACCCGGCGGCATGAGCGGGAACGGAAAAGGCCGTCATGCAAAGCACGACGGCCAATGTGAGGGGCAGGATTTTCAGTTTACTCATGGGCGGCCTCCTTTGCGGCATTGACAGCGGCGGCGGGGTTGACCCGCAGGCTGTCCAGCAGCTCCATGAGCTTCTCCGGCGTGACGCCCATCTCCCGCACCATGCCAATGATGTCCGTGTTCTCCAGCTTGGTCACGGCGGCGTCGATCTCCCGGTTTCGCTCCTGGAGCGCGGCGATCTTGTCCAGATTCTTCTCCTTTTCGTCTTTCAGTTTCTTAATTTTCGGGTTCATAATAATCACCATGCCGGTGCGGTGCCGGCACAAATAGAGATGAAAACAGAAGCCGCAAAATTATCTGTTTTCCT
>CANROC010000043.1 GCA_947632175.1 uncultured Oscillospiraceae bacterium
GAGCTTGCCGGTCTTGACCAGGTCCTCCACCTTGTCCATGATGGCCTCGGCGGTGGTGGTGTAGGGGATCTCGTAGACCTCGATGAGGTTCTCCTTTTTGTCGAACCGCCACCGGGCCCGGAGCTTCACGCTCCCCTTGCCCGTCTCGTAGACCTCCCGGATGGCGTCGGCCTCATAGATGACCTCCCCGCCGGTGGTGAAGTCCGGCGCGCGCAGGACGGAGTAGAGGTCGAAGTCGGGGTCCGCGAGATATTCGATCTCCGCGCGGCAGACCTCCTCCAGGTTGAAGGAGCAGATGTTGGAGGCCATGCCCACGGCGATGCCCGTGTTGGCGGAGACCAGGACGTTGGGGAAGGTGGTGGGCAGGAGCGTGGGCTCCAGCATGGTGGAGTCGTAGTTGTCCACAAAGTCCACGGTGTCGGAGTCGATGTCCCGGAAAAGCTCGGCGCAGACGGGGGCGAGCTTGGCCTCGGTGTACCGGGAGGCGGCGTAGCTCAAATCCCGGGAGTAGACCTTGCCGAAGTTGCCCTTGGAGTCCACAAAGGGCGTCAGAAGCGCCTCGTAGCCCTTGGAAAGGCGGACCATCGTCTCATAAATGGCCGCGTCCCCGTGGGGGTTTAAACGCATGGTCTGGCCCACGATGTTGGCCGACTTCGTCCGCCCGCCGGTGAGGAGACCCATCTTGTACATGGTGTAGAGGAGCTTCCGGTGCGCCGGCTTGAACCCGTCGATCTCCGGGATGGCCCGGGAGACGATGACGGACATGGCGTAGGGCATGAAGTTGACCTCCAGCGTGTCCGTGATCTCCTGGTCCAGCACCTCGGCGTGCAGGCCGAGCACGTTGGGGTTGGAGGTTTTCTTCGTAGGTTCGGTGGGTTGTTTTTTCTTAGGCATGGGTATCGTGTCCTTCTTCCTGGTTTAGAAGATGCTTGGAGGCGTTGTATTTGACGTACCTGCGGGCGTTGTAGAGGTCGGCGTCGGTGCGGATGACGTGGTCGTAAAATGAGCGCTGCCAAATGCTCCGTCCGGCCTTGTGGGACGTAATGCCCTTAAGGCTGTCCAAAATCTTTATCACATTGGCCCCTTTTGTTGTTGCCGACGCCGCTGCTGCCGTAGGGGCCGCCACTCCTGGCGGCCCGCCCGCCTCTCTTGGCGGCCCGCCCGCCGGATCAAGAATTTGTATGATGAGATGGACATGGTCGGGCATGATCGCATACGCGTCCACTCTCGCGTTTCCGTATAAGGTGTTTATTTTTTCAATATGTTCCCGTATCATACTGCCAAGGGGCGTCAATATGGCGACGGGGGCTCCTGCGGGCGGGCCGCCAGGAGTGGCGGCCCCTACGGGCGGCGCGGGTGGACTGCCCGGGGATGTTGACGCGGCGACGGGGGCTCCTGCGTGCGGGCCGCCAAGAGTGGCGGCCCCTACGGGCGGCGCGGGTGGGCTGCCCGGGGATGTTGACGCGGCGACGGGGGCTCCTGCGTGCGGGCCGCCAGGAGTGGCGGCCCCAACGGGCGGCGCGGGTGGACTGCCCGGGGACGTTGACGCGGCGACGGGGGCTTCTGCGTGCGGGCCGCCAGGAGTGGCGGCCCCTACGGGCGGCGCGGGTGGGCTGCCCGGGGACGTTGACGCGGCGACGGGAGCCTCTGCGTGCGGGCCGCCAGGAGTGGCGGCCCCTACGGGAACAAGTTGAGAGAACAAATTTATTCTTCTCTCCGCCGCGCTTATCGTCACAAAATAAAACCCCGGTTGAGAATAATCGTATTCCCGCAGGCGTGGGTTTTTTCTTTTGGGCCTATTGTTCATTTGCTTCTCCTCGCCGGTCTATCCCGGTGGTCCGCTTTGCAAGGCTTCCGATCGCCGCCGTAGGGGCCGCCACTCCTGGCGGCCCGCGTTCCGATGACCTCCGGGGTCGTTTTCAACGCGCTTCTCCGTCAACATTGCCCCTCCCGGGTCGGGGACGGCCGCGAAGCGGCGGGGGTGGTGACGCGGCGGCGGGGGCGGGCGGGTGGGAATCCAAGAACGCGGCGAAGCCGCAAACCTTTTCCCGCCGCGGCTTCTTTGGGAGGGGTTACTCCCGCGGGTTTGTCCTTCTCCTCCCCGTCGGCGTGGCGGCTAATCCGCCTTCGCCTGTCTCCCGGAGGGTGCGGTCCATTTTTTCGCCGATCTCGCGCATGGCGTCGAAGACCTCGTCGGCGGGGATGCGGCTTTGGATGCCGGCCAGGGACATGTCGGCGGAGGAGAGGGCGGTGAGGGCGCCGGTGACGTTGCGCTTGACGCAGGGGACCTCCACAAGGCCCCCTACCGGGTCGCACACCAGGCCCAGGAGGGACTTGAGGGCCAGGGCGGCGGCGTTGGACATCTGCTCCCCCGTGCCGCCTAACAAATGCACCAGCGCGGCGGCGGCCATGGAGGCGGCGGAGCCGATCTCCGCCTGACAGCCGCACTCGGCCCCGGAGATGCTGGCGCGCTGGGCGATGACCGCGCCCACGCCGGCGGCCACGTAGAGGGCCTCCACCACACGGTCGTCGGGGATATGCTGCGCCTCGGCGACGGTCAGCAGCACCGCCGGGAGGACGCCGCAGGCCCCGGCGGTGGGGGCGGCGACGATGCGCTTCATGCAGGCGTTGCACTCGCCCATCCGGAGGGCGGCGGCCATGACGCGGGACACCAGCGGGCCCAAGATGGACTTTCCGGAGGCGATGTAGTCCTCCATGAGTCCCGCGTCCCCGCCGGAAAGGCCGCTCATGGAGCGGTGGCGGCGGTCGTAGCCGCGGTCGGCCTGACGCATGACGGAGAGCAGGTTTTTCATAGTCTCCCAGGAGCTTTCCGGCGTGATGCCCTGCTCGGCGCAGTCGGCGAGCCGGACGGTTTCCCAGACGGGCGTGCCGTTTTTCTCAGAGAGCGCCAGGAGCTCGGCCATGGACGAATAGGTACTCATTTGGACTCCTCCCCCGGATTCAGTCTCGTCACCTTGTGGATGCCCTCGATGGCGGTGATGGCCGTCTTCACCCGGTAGGGGATGCGCTGGTCGCACTCGATGACCATGAGGGCGCGGCCGCCACGGGCGCTGCGCTCCACCTGGAGCTTGGACATGTTGATGCCCTGGGCGGCGAGGACGCCGGTGACGCGGCTGACGTAGCCGGGCATGTCGTCGCTGCGGACGATGAGGGTGGGCACCTCGCCGGAGAAGGACGCCGGCAGGCCGTCCACCTCGAAGACCCGGATGCGCCCGCCGCCGGGGGACGACGCCCCCACCTCCACCTGCTCCCCCCGGTCGTTGACGGCGGTGATGAGGGCGGAATTGGGGTGGGCGTCCCGGAGGGTCACGGTGCCGAACTCGAAGGCGAGGCCCCGCTCCTTCGCGATCTCGAAGCTCCTGGGGATGCGCTCGTCGTCCGGGTCGAAGCCCATGAGGCCCGCCACCAGCGCCCGGGGCGTGCCGTGGCCCGCGCCGGTGGAGGCGAAGGACCCGGCCAGCAAAATCTTTGCCCGCACCGGCTCCCCGCCCACGAGCCTGCGGACGATCTGCCCCATGCGCACCGCCCCGGCGGTGTGCGAGCTGGACGGCCCCACCATCACGGGGCCCAGGATGTCGAAGATGGACATAGGCGCTCCCCCTCTCAGCCGTTTTCAGGAAATGTCGGCCAATTCCAGATACTTGTACCCGTCCGTGGCGATGTGGTCCTTGCGGGCCTGGATGTTGTCGCCCAACAGCATATCGAAGACCCGGGCCGTCTCCTCGGCGTCGGTGGGGAGGACCTTGATGAGGCGGCGGGTCGCCGGGTTCATGGTGGTCATCCACATCATCTCCGGGTCGTTCTCGCCAAGGCCCTTACTGCGGGCGACAGAATATTTCTTGCCCTCCAGCTTCTGGAGGATGTCGGCCTTCTCCTTCTCCGTGTAGGCAAACCAGGTCTTGTCGCCGGAGTTGATTTCATAAAGGGGCGACTCGGCGATGAAGACGCGCCCCTCGTCGATGAGGGCGGGCATAAGCCTATAGATCATGGTCAAAATCAGCGTGCGGATCTGATACCCGTCGTAGTCGGCGTCGGTGCAGATGATGACCTTGCTCCAACGGAGGGAATCGAGGTCGAAGGCGGTGAGGTCGCTTTTGAGCTTCACGGGGACGCTGACGCCGCAGCCCAGGACCTTCACAAGGTCTGTGATGATGTCGCTTTTGAAGATGCGGGCGTAGTCGGCCTTGAGGCAGTTGAGGATCTTGCCCCGCACGGGCATGACGCCCTGAAATTCCGCGTCCCGGGAGAGCTTCACGCTGCCGAGAGCCGAGTCGCCCTCCACGATGTAGAGCTCGGTCTTCGTGGCGTCGTGGGAGCGGCAGGGGACGAACTTCTGGACCCGGTTGGCGATGTCCAGACTGCCGGAGAGCTTCTTTTTGATGGTGACGCGGGCGCGCTCGGCCTGCTCGCGGCTTCGTTTGTTCACAAGAATCTGGTCGCAGACCCGGTCGGCCTCGGCCTTGTGCTCGATGAAGTAGATCTCCAGCTGGGAGCGGAAGAACTCCGTCATGGCCGTCTGGATGAATTTATTCGTGATGGCCTTCTTGGTCTGGTTTTCGTAGCTCGTCTGGGTGGAGAAGCAGTTGGTGACGAGAATGAGGCAGTCGGCGATGTCCTGAAAGCCGATCTTGGACTCGTTTTTCTGGTATTTATTGGTCTGCCGGAGGTACGCGTCCACGGCGGAGACGAAGGCGCTTTTGGCGGCCTTGTCCGGCGCGCCGCCGTGCTCCAGCCAGCTTGAGTTGTGGTAGTATTCGATGAGCTGGACGGCGTTGGAGAAGCAGAAGGCGGCGGAGAGCTTCACCTTGTATTCCGGCTTGTCCTCCCGGTCCCGGCCGCGTCGTTCCCCCTCGATGAAGTAGGGCGCGGTGATGGGGTTCTCGCCGGCAAGCTCCGTGACGTAGTCGAGGATGCCGTGCTCGTAGCAGTACTCCGTCTCCTCAAACTTGCTCCCCGTCTGGAAGCGGAAGACGAATTTGACGCCGGGGTTCACCACGGACTGTTTTTTCAGCACGTCCTCGAAGTATTCCCGTGGGATGTTGGTGTCGGTGAACACCTCCCGGTCGGGCCGCCAGCGCATGAGGGACCCGGTGCGCCGGCCGTTGTAGGGCTCGCTCACAAGGCCGCCCACGTTCTCGCCCTTTTCAAAGTGGAGGCTGTACTTTTTCCCGTCCCGCCAGACGGTGACGTCCATGTATTCGGAGCTGTACTGGGTGGCGCAGGTGCCCAGGCCGTTGAGGCCGAGGGAATATTCGTAGTCCCCGCCGTTGTCGTTTTTGTATTTCCCGCCGGCGTAGAGCTCGCAGAAGACCAGCTCCCAGTTGTAGCGCTCCTCCTTGGGGTTCCAGTCCACGGGACAGCCCCGCCCGAAGTCCTCCACCTCGATGGAGCCGTCGGCACAGCGGGTCAAAATGATCCGGTCCCCGTGGCCCTCCCGGGCCTCGTCGATGGAGTTGGAGAGGATCTCGAAGACCGAGTGCTCGCACCCCTCCAGCCCGTCGGACCCGAAGATGACCCCCGGCCGCTTGCGGACCCGGTCCGCGCCCTTTAATTGGCTGATGCTGTCGTTTCCGTATTCCGCCTTGGCGTTCTTTCTCATGGTATCACCTGTACTAGCCTTTGATAAAAACAAGATATTGTGTCGATTTTCCGTTTTTGGCAGTTTATTATACCACATATCTTCAAATAAATCAAGCTTTCCCGCACATAATACCCTCAGACGCGCCGGGGCGCTTTCCATCAGACCGGTGTCCGAAAAGCCGAAAGGGCCTGTACCCTGACCGTGACGCGGACGAAAGGTCAAAAGCGGCCCCAAAAGGAGCTCAAAGCCTTGCTCTGGCGGCAAGGTGCATCTCCCGAAAAGCGCGTCTTGAAAAAACGGAGGGCACGCAATGTGTCCTCCGTTTCAGCCTGTCGAAAAAGGCCTTTGGCCTTTTCCGACAAAGGGGAACGTGCGAAAAAGATTTCGGAAATGTCTGCGGACATTTCCGAAATCTTTTTCTGCCGTTTTGCTCCGCGCACGGCCCCTTTGGGGCCGCACACTCCGCAAAACAAAAGGTATTTTTTCCGACGTACATGCCGCCGGAAAAAATGCTCGATTTGAGTTTTTTGACAACCTGAAACGTTGCAAGTTTCGGATTGCCTCCGACAAACGCCGTAGGGGTCGCCACTCCTGGCGGCCCGCGTTTCGACAACATCCAATGTCGGTTGAATGGAATACCTTTCCCTATTCCCCGTAGGGGCGGGCCCATGTGTCCGCCCGTGGCACGTGGCGGAAAGGGAACGGGTCCGATAAAACGGTACACGTCGGTCAACCGAGGAAAAGGGCCGCCGTGGGCCTGCGCCCGCAGGCGCGCATCACAGCGCAACCGCCGCGCAGCGGCGGCTCTTAGCGCGGAGATGCGGCCCGTACGGCGGTGTTCGGATCGTGTCAATAAACGATGGGCGGGTCGCCGAGGACGGCGACCCCTACGGCGATGTTTATCACCTGCGGTCATCGGGGCCGCCCTGTCATCCCACGCTCGCTGCCCCCCTGCCCCCCTCCTACGAGGAGGGGGGCGAAAAAGGTTGCGGCTTCGCCGCAGATTTGATTTGCCCGCGCGGCGGGGACGGGGGACGAAGGACGGGGGCTCGAATCCCCCCTACCCCCCCCTTTCCCGGAACAGGGGGTCAAAAAGGTTTGCGCCGCTTTGCGGCGCAATTCTTTATAAACGCGGCGCGAAGCGCCGCATCCTTATTCCCCCGACCCCTTTTTCGGAAAAAGGGGTGCCGCCGCGGCGGCGGGGTATTCGAGCCCGTGGGGCGTAACGGACGCTTCAGGTAAACGAAACTTACTGCGTGCGGGCCGCCAGGAGTGGCGGCCCCTACAAGGTAAGTTATGGGAAACGTTCCGATAAATCACGCGCCCGCCTCCGTCCCGGAGCCCCCTCCTCGTAGGAGGGGGGGCAGGGGGGAAGCGAGCGTTGCGTGACAGAGCGGTTCCGATGACCCGTATCCGTCCAATCACCGCCGTAGGGGCGGCCTCTCTTGGCCGCCCGCGTTCCGATGATTTCCGGCGTCGGTTGAATAGGATTACCTTCCAAACCCTCTGTAGGGGCGGACCCATGTGTCCGCCCGTGCGCGGTTGCGTGACAGAGCGGTTCCGATACCCCGCGCCCGCTACGCCTCCCGCACGGCGTTCTTCATGGTCCTTACATACGCCCCCACGTATGCCGGGGCTTCCCTGCCGTACTGGGCCAGGAGCTTGACGATGGCGGAGCCGACGATGGCGCCGTCGGAGAGGGCGGCCATTGTTTTTGCCTGGGCGGGGGTGGAAATGCCGAAGCCGACGGCGACGGGCAAATCGGTGTTCTCGCGGATGACCTTCACGATGGAGGCAAGGTCGGTGCTGATCTCGCTTCTCACGCCGGTGACGCCCAGGCTCGAGACGAGGTAGATGAACCCCTCCGCCTCCCGGGCGATGCGGGCCACGCGGTTTTCCGACGTGGGGGCGATCATGGAGATGAGGGCCACGCCGTGGCGGCGGCAGACGTCCGCAAACTCGCCCTTTTCCTCAAAGGGCAGGTCCGGGAGGATGAGGCCGTCCACGCCCAGCTCCCCGCAGGTGCCGATGAACCGCTCGGCCCCGTAAGAGAAGATGACGTTGGCGTAGGTCATGAAGACTAAGGGCACCGTCACGTCCCGCCGGAGCTTCCGGACGAAGTCGAAGACCTTGTCCGTGGTGACGCCGCCGGTGAGGGCCCGCAGGTTGGCCTCCTGGATGACCGGCCCCTCGGCGGTGGGGTCGGAGAAAGGGATGCCCAGCTCGATGAGGTCCGCGCCGGCCTCCGCCATGGCGCGGATGCAGTTCTCCGTGGTCTCCAGGTCCGGGTCGCCGCAGGTCAGAAAGGGGATGAAGGCCTTGCCGTTTTGGAACGCTGCGGAAATCTTATTCATGGAGATCCTCCCCTCTATAGCGGGCGATGGCGGCGCAGTCCTTGTCGCCCCGGCCGGAGACGGTGATGACGAGAAGCTTGTCCTTTCCCATGGTGGGGGCCAGCTTCATGGCGTGGGCCACGGCGTGGGCCGACTCGATGGCGGGGATGATGCCCTCGGTCCTTGCCAGATACTCAAAGGCGTTGACGGCCTCCTCGTCGGTGACGGGGACGTACTCGGCCCGGCCCGTGTCGTGGAGCCACGCGTGCTCCGGGCCCACGCCGGGGTAGTCGAGGCCGGCGGAGATGGAGTAGACCGGCGCGATCTGGCCAAATTCGTCCTGGCAGAAGTAGCTCTTCATGCCGTGGAAGATGCCCAAGCGCCCCGTGGCGATGGTGGCCGCCGTCTCAAAGGTGTCCACGCCCCGGCCCGCGGCCTCACAGCCGATGAGGCGGACGGAGGGGTCGTCGATGAAGTGGTAGAAGGACCCGATGGCGTTGGACCCGCCGCCCACGCAGGCGAGCACCGCGTCGGGAAGCCTCCCCTCGCGCTCTAAAAGCTGCTCTTTGATCTCCCTGGAGATCACCGCCTGGAAGTCCCGGACGATGGTGGGGAACGGGTGGGGACCCATGACGGACCCCAGGCAGTAGTGGGTGTCGGCGACGCGCCGGGTCCACTCCCGCATGGCCTCGCTGACCGCGTCCTTCAGTGTGGCGGTGCCGGTGGTGACGGGGACGACCTCCGCGCCCAGCAGGCGCATCCGGTAGACGTTCAGCGCCTGGCGCTTTGTGTCCTCCTCGCCCATGAAGACCACGCACTCCATGCCGAAGAGCGCCGCCGCCGTGGCGGTGGCCACGCCGTGCTGGCCCGCGCCTGTCTCGGCGATGAGCCGCGTCTTGCCCATTTTTTTCGCCAGGAGCGCCTGGCCCAGGACGTTGTTGATCTTATGCGCCCCGGTGTGGTTCAGGTCCTCGCGCTTTAAATAGATTTTCGCCCCGCCCAGGTCCTCCGTCATCTTCCCGGCGAAGTAGAGCCGGGAGGGCCGGCCGGCGTAGTCGTTGAGGAGCGCCGTCAGCTCCCGGTTGAAGTCCTGGTCGTTTTTGTACCGCTCGTACGCCTCCTCCAGCTCCAAAACGGCGTTCATCAGCGTCTCGGGGATGTACTGCCCGCCGTGGATGCCAAAGCGTCCCGCCATCAAACTCATTCCTTTCGGGCGGCTTTTACCGCCGCCATGATTTTTGTAAGGTCCTTGCGCTTGTCCGTCTCCACGCCGGAGCTCACGTCCACGCCCCAGGGGCGCAGGGCCGCGAGGGCCTCCGGGATGGTCTCCGGCGTCAGGCCCCCGGCCAGGATGTAGGGCCGGCGGAAGTCCCGCAAAAGCGACCAGTCGAAGCGCTCCCCGGTGCCGCAGCCGTTGTCCAGGACCACCAGGTCCGCCCCGGATGCCTCCGCCCGCGCCAGGTCCTCGGGTGTGCGCACCTTGAACGCCTTCCAGACGGCAAGCCCGGGGGCGGCGCGGCGGAGAGCCGCGATGGTCTCCTCGTCCTCGTGCCCGTGGAGCTGGGCGATCTTGATCGTGCCGGAGAAGTAGAGGTCCGCCACCGTGTCCACCGGCGCGTCCACAAAAACGCCCACGGGGGTGACGGTGTGGTGGAGCCGCAGCCGGAGCTCGTGGGCCATATGGGGGCTGACGCTCCTGTGGCTTTTGGGAAAGTCGATGACGAAGCCGGCGAAGTCGGGCCGCGCCTCGTTGACATACGCCACGTCCTCCGGGCGGTAGAGGCCGCAAATTTTGATTCTCGTCATCCCGCCGCCTCCCGCATGTGCCGCAAAAGGGCGGCCTTGTCGGCGGCGCGCATCAGCGCCTCGCCCACGAGCGCCGCGTCCGCGCCGATTTTCTTGAGCGACGCCGCGTCCCCGGGGCCCTTTACGCCGCTTTCGGAGACGAAGAGCCGGTCCGGCGGGACGAGGTCCCGGAGACGCGCGGCGTTTTCGAAGTCCACGGTGAAGTCCCGGAGGTTCCGGTTGTTGACGCCGACGATTTTTGCCCCGGCGTCCAGGGCGGAGCGTATCTCCGTCTCGTCGTGCGCCTCCACCAGGGCGGCGAGGCCCAGGGAGGAGCTGAGCTCCAGGTACTTGGCCAGCGTCTGGGTGTCCAGCAGGGCGCAGATGAGCAGGACCGCGTTGGCCCCCATGATCTTCGCCTCGTAGAGCTGGTAGGGGTCCACGGTGAAGTCCTTGCGGAGCATGGGAAGGCCGACGGTCCGCCGGATGTCCCGGAAGATCTCATCGGAGCCCAGGAACCATTTGGGTTCCGTGAGACAGCTCACGGCGTCCGCGCCGGCGGCCTCGTAGGCCCGGGCGATGTCGAGATAGGGAAACACCGGGGCGATGAGGCCCTTGGAGGGGGAGGCGCGCTTGACCTCGCAGATGAAGGAGAGCCCCGGCTTTGAAAGGGCGCGCTCAAAGGCCCCGCCGTCGGCGGGACTCCCCCGCAGGGCCATCTCCCGCATGACGTCGATGCTGCATTCTTCCGCTTTGGCGGCCACGCGCTCCCTGGCGTGGGCGGCCAGCTCGTCTAAGACGCTCACGGTCACGCCCGGTTGGAGACGTCGATGAGCGCGTCCAACGTCCTCGCGGCGGCGCCGGAGTCGATGAGCTCCCCGGCCAGCTTCACGCCCTGGGCCCACGTCTCCGCCTTGCCGCCGATGAGAAGCGCCGCGCCGGCGTTCATGAGCACCGCGTCCCGCTTGGGGCCCCGCTCCCCGGCGAGAATGGCCCGGGTGATGGCGGCGTTCTCCGCCGGCGTGCCGCCCACCAGGTCGGATTTTTGGCACCGGGTGAGGCCGAAGTCCTCGGGCTTCACGGTGTAGGTCTTGAACCAGCCGTCCTTAAATTCGCACACGCTGGTGGGGGCGGACATGGAGATCTCGTCCAGCTTATCCTGCCCGTAGACCACCATGCCCCGCCGGACGCCCAGGGAGATGAGCACCTGGGCCAAAGGCTCCACCAGATACTCGTCGTAGACGCCGAGAAGCTGCATCTTGGGGCTGCCGGGGTTGGTGAGGGGCCCTAAGATGTTGAAGACGGTGCGGAAGCCCAGCTCGCGCCGGATCGCGCCAACGTACTTCATGCTGGCGTGGTACTTCTGGGCGAAGAAGAAGCACATGCCCACCTCCTCCAAAAGCTCCGCGCACTTTTCCGGGCTCTGGTCGATGTTGACGCCCAGCGCCTCCAGGCAGTCGGCGGTGCCGCACTGGGAGGAGGCGGCGCGGTTGCCGTGCTTGGCCACCTTCATCCCCCCGGCGGCGGCCACGAGGGCCGAGGTGGTGGAAATATTGAAGCTGTGCGCCCCGTCGCCGCCGGTGCCGACGATCTCGAAGATGGGCAGGTCGGTGGTAAGCCGCAGGGCGTGGTCGCGCATGGCGGCGGCGCAGCCGGCAATCTCGTCGGTGGTCTCCGCCCTGGCGCTCTTGGTGGACAGGGCCGCCAGAAAGGCGGCGTTCTGTGTGGGGGTGGTCTCGCCGCTCATGATCTCGTTCATGACGGCGTAGGCCTCGTCGTAGGTGAGGTCCCCCTTGCTGACGATCTTGGCGATGGCTTCTTTGATCATAAGGCGCTTCTCCTTTTTATGATGATTTTCCCAAGTGGATGAAGTTTCTCAGCATGGTCCTCCCGTCCGGGGTGAGGATGGATTCCGGATGGAACTGGACGCCGAAGAGGGGGTACTCCCGGTGCCGGACGGCCATGACCTCCCCGTCCTCCGTCCACGCCGTGACCGCAAGGCAGGGCGGGATGGTCTCGGGGTCGGCGGCCAGGGAGTGGTACCGCGCCACCGGGGCCGTCTCCGGGCAGCCGGCAAAGAGCGGACAGGTCAAATCAAAGCGCACGGTGGACTGCTTGCCGTGCATGAGCCGCCTGGCGTAGGTGACCGTCGCCCCGAAGGCCGCGCAAATGGCCTGGTGCCCCAGGCAAACGCCCAGCGTGGGGATGTCCCGTCCCAAAACCCGCGCCGCCTCCACGGTGATCCCGGCGTCCTCGGGCCGGCCGGGACCGGGGGAGAGGATGACGCGGTCCGGCTCCAGCGCCCGGATCTCCTCCACCGTCAGCTCGTTATTGCGGACCACCCGGATATCCGGCTCCAGCTCCCCCACCAGCTGGTAGAGGTTATAGGAAAAGCTGTCGTAATTGTCGATGAGCAGGATCATGCGTCCGCCTCCCCCGCCAGCTCCAGCGCCCGGAGGGACGCCCTGGCCTTATTGAGACATTCCTGAAATTCCTTCTCCGGCACGGAGTCCGCCACGATGCCCGCCCCCGAGCGGACGAAGACCTTCCCGTTTTTCTTGTAGGCGATGCGGATGGCGATGCAGGTGTCCATGTTGCCGGTGAAGTCCACGTACCCGATGGCCCCGCCGTAGATGCCCCGCTTGTTGTTCTCAAGCTCCGCGATGAGCTGGCAGGCCCGGATCTTCGGCGCGCCGGAGAGGGTCCCGGCGGGCAGGACCGCCTCGATGGCGTCCAAAGCGTCCTTATCCGGGCGAATAACGCCCCGGACGGTGGACCCGATGTGCATCACGTGGGAGTAGCGCTCGATGGAGTGGAGCTTCTCCACCTCCACGGTGCCGAAGCGGCTCACTTTCCCCAGGTCGTTGCGCCCCAGGTCCACCAGCATGTTGTGCTCCGCAAGCTCCTTCTCGTCCCGCAAAAGCTCCGCCTCCAGCGCCCGGTCCTCCTCGTCTGTCCTGCCCCGGGGGCGCGTGCCCGCCAGGGGGAAGGTGTGGAGGACCCCGTCCTCCAGCTTCACCAGCGTCTCCGGCGAGGCCCCGGCCACCTCCACGTCCGTGCCGGCGAAGTAGAACATGTAGGGCGAGGGGTTGATGGTCCGCAGGACCCGGTAGGTGTTCAGCAGGCTCCCCTCAAAGGGGGCGCTGAGCCGGTTGGAGAGGACGATCTGGAAGATGTCCCCCTCCCGGATGTGCCGTTTCGCCCGCTCCACCATTTGGCAAAACCGCTCCCGGTCGAAAAGCGCCGTCACGCTCCCCGTGAGCCGCCCCGCGGGCTCCGCGCTCTTGGCCCCATGGCGCAGGAGGTCCGCAAGCCCCGCAAGCTCCCGTGAGGCCTTTTCGTATTCCGCCTCCACGTCGGTGAGGGGCATGTTGACGATGAGGACGATCTTCTGCCGGAGGTTGTCGAAGGCCGCGACCTTGTCGAAGAGCATCAGGTCCACGTCCTTGAAGCTCTCCGTGTCCTCCACCTCCCGCCGGACGGTGGGCTCGGAGTAGCCCAGGTAGTCGTAGCTGAAATACCCCACCAGCCCCCCGGTGAAGGGCGGGAGTCCCGGAAGGCGCGGGCTGCGGCAGCGCTTCAGGATGTCCCGCAGGACCCCGGAGGGGTCGTCGGTGCGGAAGGCCCGCTCCCCCACCCGCATCTCGCCCCCGGCGCAGGTAATCTCCAGCCTGGGGTCGAAGCCCATGAAGGTGTACCGCCCCCACTTCTCGTCCGGGGCGGCGGATTCCAGCATGTAGCAGTGGTCGGAGACGTTCTTCATCACCCGCATGGCCTCGATGGGCGTGGTGAAGTCGGACAGGATCTCCGCGCTCACGGGCACGCAGTCAAATTCCCCCCGCGCCGCCAGGGCGCGGACCTCGTCGAGGGTCGGTCTTACGTTCATCTTCTCCTCCGTTCCGGGCACAAAAATGTCCCTGACAGGCTTCTGTCAAGGACGAATAAAAGCTTATCCGCGGTGCCACCTTGATTTCACGGGCCAAGCCCGCGCGCTCTGTGGGGATACGGCCATATCCCCCAGCAAGTCACGTCTGCCGAAACGTCGCGGCATACTCGGCCGGCGCCCTCAAGCGTCGCGCCAACCTTTCCCCGCGCCCTCAGCGGCCCATTTGACGGCCTGTTTCCCATCCGGCTCCCACCTCCCCGGACTCTCTGTGGGGTCATCTCCGCCTTTACTCCCGCTTCAACGGTTTGCTTATTTAAATTAGTGCTATTCTACCATAGGGAAACGCGGTTGTCAAGGAGGGAAATGGAGAAGTTTTTCGGGACAAAAGACGGGCGAGTTTAGAACCCGCCCCTACGGGGGATAGGGAATGTTATCCCGTTCAACCGACATGGGAGGTTATCGCAACGCGGGCCGCCAGGAGTGGCGGCCCCTACGGCGTAATTGGAACGGGTTCGATTTGCCGGGACCGCTCTGTTATCCCACGTTCGCTGCCCCCCTGCCCCCCTCCTACGAGGAGGGGGCACCGAGACGGGGGGCGGGCGCGATTTATCGGAACCGTTGCGACAACACACCTTGTAGGGGCCGCCAC
>CANROC010000044.1 GCA_947632175.1 uncultured Oscillospiraceae bacterium
TTATTCCAAGCCTTTTTCGACATTTCTGCGCCGGAGAAGGCTTTTTCTGTTTGTATCAAAATCAGCAGGAACATTGACCCGTGCATGGGGAGCGGACATATCCTGGTCTATGCCTTTGACGTGCTGGTGCAGATCTATAAAAGGGCCGGTTTCAGCGAGCGGGACGCGGCGCGGAGCATATTGGAAAATAATCTCTACGGCCTCGATATAGACGACCGTGCGGCTCAGCTTGCCTATTTTTCCGTGATGATGAAGGCGCGAGAGTATGACCGGCGGATTTTAACAAGAGGTATTCAGCCGCAGATTTACGGTCCGGGGAATGATCCGGAGATTCAGGAATACGGATCGGTGCTTCAGGTTGAAAAAGCACCGGAGGCAGATAAGGATGGACAGCTATCACTCATGGAGGAATCGGATGCGTATAAGCGTATGCTTGCACAGAAATACGATGTAGTGGTGACTAATCCTCCGTATTTGGGAAGCGCTCGGTACAGTCCTGCACTGGATACTTATGTAAAGAAATATTATTCAGATGTCAAGAGCGACCTCAGTATGGTCATGTTTAAAAAAGCCTTGACGAAACTCTGTAAGCCCAATGGCTTTACGGCGTTTATTACAACCTCTTCCTGGATGTTCCTGTCAAGCTTTGAAAATGTTCGGATGCTTATTGACAAGTCGGCGGCAATCGTTAACCTGGTTGACTATGGTACAGAGCTTTTTGACGGAAAAGTAGGACATAACCCTATCGTTTCCTGGGTGACACGGAACACTTTAATGGACTATACCATGACCGCCATACGGCTGGTCGACTACTGCTATGCCCGCAGGGATGAGAAAGAGCCGGAGTTTTTTAACGCCCGGAACAGGTACACCGCCAAACAGTCCGATTTCTCCAAAATCCCCGGTTCGCCGGTGGCGTATTGGGTGAGCGAAAGACTTAACAATACATTTACTCAGACAGCAGTAAAAGATTTTGGATTTGCGGGAATTGGAATGAGAACGGGAGATAATAACCGGTTTCTTAGACTATGGTTTGAAGTCTCTATTAATAGAATGCTTATTGGGTGCAAATCAAAAGAAGAGCAAATTAGCTCAAAAGCTAAATGGATTCCTTACAATAAAGGCGGAGATTTCCGACGCTGGTATGGAAATAACGAATATGTTGTAAATTGGGAAAACGACGGGTTTGCAATAAAAGAAAACACACGTAAAATATATCCGTATTTAGGCGACAATCTTGGCTGGAAAATAAGTAATGAATCATTTTATTATAAACCGGGTATCACATGGTCTGGCGTCACTTCAGGGAAATTTGGATGCAGGTGCTACGATAATGGGTTTATTTTTGATTCCGGTGCAAATGGGCTTTTTACTTTTAATCCTGAAGATAGATACTATGTTGCGGGAGCACTTAACAGCAAGTTTTCTCAAATCGTGTTAGATATTATTAATCCAACAATCAATACAGGATCAGGAACTGTTGGAAAAATACCGATTATCATTTCTGATGTATACAAACAAATAGTTACACAAATTGTGTCTCAAAGCGTCGCCCTTTCCCGCGCCGATTGGGATTCTTTCGAGACCTCCTGGGACTTCCAGCGCCACCCGCTGGTCCGGGGCCTGTCCACGGTTCAGGAATCCTTTGACGACTGGGCGGCGGAGTGCGAGGAGCGCTTCAAGCAGCTAAAGGCCAACGAGGAGGAGCTGAACCGCATCTTCATCGACATCTACGGCTTGCAGGACGAGCTGACCCCGGAGGTGGAGGACCGGGACGTGACCGTGCGCCGGGCCGATCTTGGCCGGGACATTCGCTCCCTGATCTCCTATGCCGTCGGCTGTATGTTCGGGCGGTATTCGCTGGACAAGCCGGGATTGATTTATGCCGGTGGGAATTGGAGCCAAGTTTATAGAAAAGACCGACTTATTAATGAAAACGGCCATCCCATAACTTTGGGAGGAATGGCTATTGAAGTAGGAGACGAATACACTTACATATGGGATTCTGACCATTGGTTCGAGGTGTCTTTTTCCCCGGACAAGGACAACATCATCCCCATCTGCGACGACGACTACTTCAATGACGACATCACCGGACGCTTCATAAAGTGGGTCGAGGTAGTCTTCGGAAAAGAGACGTTGGAAGAAAACCTGAAATTCATTGCCGATGCTCTCGGTGGAAAAGGTACGCCGCGTGAGGTCATACGCAGCTATTTCCTCAATGACTTCTACACCGACCACCTGAAAACCTACCAGAAGCGCCCGATCTACTGGCTCTTTGACAGCGGCAAAAAGAACGGCTTTAAGGCCATCATCTACATGCACCGCTACCAAAGCGACCTCTTGGCACGCCTGCGCACCGACTACGTCCACGAACAGCAGGAGCGCTACCGCACCCAGCTCAAACACATCGGGGACGCTACGGACTCTGCCTCTGTCTCTGCCTCAGAGCGCCTGAAGCTGGCACGGCGGCAGCAGAAGCTCCAAGAACAGGCGCTTGAATTGCAGAAGTACGAGGAAAAGATACACCATCTTGCAGACCAGAATATTAAGATTGACCTTGATGATGGTGTGGTACACAACTACGAGCTGTTTGCCGATGTGCTTGCGAAACGGAAATAAGACCTTCGCAGATTTTACACCGCATATTCTGGAGGTGAAGACAAATGAGTACAGATGAAGAAAATAAGCCTTCTGAAGTTTCGGAGGATAAAGGTCTAATTCTAAGCGGTGAAAATCATGGGCTAAGTATTCTTGTCACGGAAGCAGATAAGCACGGCATGGATATTGCTGAAATGAGCAATTTCTTTGACGGTTACATAGGCCAGCTAACCTGTTCATTGCGCGAGAGAGGCGAACTTGAAGTTGTAGCAAGCATTCCTATTGCTGATCTCAACATCGTAAATGATGTCGTCCATCAGGCCAATGCCGTGATGAAAGCGGGCGTCAGCTATTTACCTGACTTTGAGCATCTTCCGACAGAAATCAAGGAAAAGCTCAGGAAGGGACTATACAAACTTGGTGAATCGAAACAGGTCGATGGGAATGTTCGAGCGGTTATTCTCGATGAAAATGGCGTCAGAGTAAAAGATATTACGCTAAAACAGGTAATAAACACCCCTGATACGATTGCTACTGAGCGGAGCATCGCAAATCAACTGCAAATGCGTCAGCTTAGTGCAAAGCTGAACACTATTCAAGCCCTACAAAACTATCAGCTCGACAGAGACAGAGATCGGGATATACTGGGGCCGTTCTTTGAAGCGCGTGACAATATTCTTAAAGCGCAGAATCAAGAAACAATAGAAGGGCAACAGGAATATCTTAAAAAGGCAGCAGAGAAACTTTCTACCGCGACGACTAACGCATATCTTGAAATGCGTACTGCGTCTCAGCATTTAGTAAGATGGACAAGACTGCCAATTTTCCAGCCTCGTCCCTTGATAAACAGGTGGATGAATGAAATAGCGCAAGATATTCAGCTTACGACAAAGTTTACAGGTCTTCAAGCTCAGGTTTATGAGCGATTGGGAGATAAAGGCAGCTCGAAGATTGCTTTAGAGCAATATTCCTCTTTTATGGGCGACTTTTTCACAAAACCCATGACCCGTGACGGATTATCAGCGGCTGATGTAATACACATGAACTTTCCATATTCCACTGAAAATCTCGACGGGTGGCACAAATTGAAAGAGGAAGTCCAGCCGCTAAAATTGGCGGGAGAAGGCGGAGAAAAAACTTATCTGATCTCTATGGAGGATACATCAAATGACGAATGAACAAAAGGAGCAAAAATGTTGGGCTTGCCATAAAACGCTTGTTGGAAAAGGAAGTTTCGGGCTTTGCTCAACTTGCGCAAACCGTTTTGGGACTCCTGTTGCTGGTCTCTTAGTTTTAGGTATAGGCACAGGAGGAAAATACCTTATCAAGAACAGCGGAAAGATACTAAATTTAATAAAGAAAGTTTAATGGCGGGTGAGAGCGCTAGAGGTATAACAAATGTTGATGGAAGTCTATTATGAACACTACGCCGAGAACTGTCGCGGTAGGTATTGGGAAATGGAACCTAAACAAACGCCGTACATGGTTTTAATTAAGGATGCCGCAAAACGCAACGGATTTAAGGCGTATCTGACAGAAAAGGGCTTCCGTTGTGTGGGATGGAATCAAGATTATCCCGGCGTTCTGATAAACATGGAGTTGAGACGCTTTGCGCTGATAACAAAAGCCTGTAAGCACTCATGCGTGTATGATAGAAACTTCACATTGGACGAGTTTATGAGCGAAGTCTTCAATCCGTGGGAAGTTGAACAGGCAAAAGACGATATTCAAGGAGGGTGTCAGCATGGATGCCAATAGAATAACTCAGGATTTGAAAGAAAAGTTTGCTGCCCCTCTCCGGGACTTTTACAAGCGCCGGATTGTCTTCTGGCACGATGAAGACCGGGAATTTGAGACCATGCTGGATGAGCTGGACATTCCGGGCGTTACGATCATCAAGCTGACAGGCACGAATAACTTTGCCGTCAAGAAGCTGCTGCTCCATGACGATCTGACGGGGGACTATCTTGTCTATGACCCATTTTCCTATGCGAAACCGCAAGACGACTGGATGCGGGATATCGAGCATTTCAGCGAGGAATACCGCGCCGACTACTACTCCATCCTGATGAGTGAGCTGAACATCGATCCGAAACCGGCTATGCGGAAGACAGTCAAGCTCTATGAGGATTTCTTCAAGAATAAGCAGCGCACGGAAAGGCTGAAAAAGATTGGGCGTTTCTATGAGACCCCGTTGCAGCTTCATATTGACATTATGGCTGTTCTCACCGGCTTGAGCGGCGGCACAGCTCAGGATGTTATTATTGCCGTGCTGGAGGGTGGCTTGGACGAAGAAAACAACAGCGCCTTGAATGCCATTCGGCAGTTTGGAAACATAGAAGCGTTCTGGCAGCTCGTCCACAAGTACACAGGATTTATCCACAGCGACGAGATGCCTCTTGGCTTCCTTGCCCCCCATATTCTTTTGACGGCACTCTCTCAGACGATGAACCACAGCGTTTTGAAAGGCTTGGAGCGGTTTATTTCCGAGTCCAACAAAGCCTACTGTTACAGTATTGTCCATGAGTGGCGAAACCGGGAGGACAATTCCGTGTTGTTCCAGCTTTGCCGCACGGTGGAGCAAGAACTAAAGCTCCCTGGCCGGTTTGAAAAACAGGAGATTGAAACCCTGCTGACCGGCGACATCTTCCCGGCCATCCATGAGACTATTCTCAAACGATTCTTCACTGAGGTCGCGGATCAGGTAGTCAAGGTAGAACTCATGCTGAAAACGGCAGACAACCGGCGTACTTCCGGATGGAGCGAACGGTATACCTACTATTACGATTGCCTTTACTACATTGCCAAGATGCAGGAGTTTTATCAGGTGAACGCCGGGGGCTTTCATATCGTCGAGCCGAAGAACATCTGGAAGCTATACACGGACAAAGCCTATGAAATGGACAGCTTCTACCGGCATTTCCACTTTGCTTTTGGACGCTCCCTCAATGACAGTAATCCTCTGCTGGAGGACAGCCTGAAACACGCCGCCGATTATGTGGAGGGGCTTTATCAGAACTGGTTCCTGAAAGGACTTTCTGACTGCTGGACAAACGCCATCGCGGACGACATGGCGAGGATCGGCTATGTGTCGGAGCTTGTCAAGCAGCGTGATTTCTTCCGGCATTACATAAAGCCCACCACGAACAACTCTCGCGCCTTTGTTATTATCTCCGACGCCCTCCGCTATGAGGTGGCCAAGGAGCTTTGCGACAACATCACAAGGACGACAAGAGGCTCGGCAAAGGTTGAGGCTGTGCAATCCGTTTTCCCGTCGATTACTAAGTTTGGCATGGCGTCTCTGCTCCCTGGCAAAGAGCTATCAGTAAACGACGGCTTGGAAGTCCTTATGGATGGTATGCAGACCCGTAGCACCGTGGAGAGGGAGAAGATACTTTGCAATACTGATGATAACAGCATCGCCGTCCAATACCGGGATGCCCTAAACATGAAACGTGTGGAGCGGCGGGAGCTGGTGAGCGGGAAAAGCATTGTCTACATCTACCACAATACGATTGACGCTGTTGGCGACAAAGCCGCAACGGAGCAAAAAGTCTTCGAGGCTTGCGACGATACCATTCAGGAGCTTTCTAACCTCCTGCGCATCGTCGTAAACGATATGCAGGGTACGGATGTGTTCATTACCGCCGACCACGGCTTCCTTTACACATATAGTCCGCTTGCTGAGAGCGACAAATTGAGCAAAAACGCTTTTTCAGGCAAGATATATGAGGCAGGACGCCGGTATGCCATTGCAACACCAGACACCACAGCGGACTATCTGCTACCGGTGCAGATGGAAGGGGAAATCGCCGGGACGCCAGTTAAAGGCTTTACGCCACGAGATACCACCCGCATCAAGGTGACAGGCGGCGGTGAGAACTATGTCCACGGGGGTATCAGCTTACAGGAGATGCTCGTCCCGATAATCGTCTATAAGAACCTCCGGGCTTCCAACAAGAAGTACGTTGAAGTTTCCAATGCGGAGCTGAAGCTACTGAGCGAGAGCAGAAAGGTTTCCAATCTCCTGTTCTCCCTTGACTTCTTCCAGCGCCAGCCCATCGGCGAGAAGGTGCAGCCTTGCGCCTACACAATCTATATGACCGACGATGAGGGCAAGGTTATCAGTGACAAGCAATCGGTAATTGCAGACCGTACCAGCACCAATGCTTCCGAGCGGGTGTTCCGTGTACGGCTGAACCTAAAGGCTGGGGCTTATGACAAGAATAAGATATACCGGCTTGTTATCGCAAACGATACCGATGTCCCGCAGGAAGTGGAGTTCCATATCGACATTGCATTTGCGGACGACTTTGGATTTGATCTGTAATGAGGAGGCGGCAGGATGGATGATTTGGACAACATCAGTGTGACGGTGGATGAAAACGCTCTGCTTGGCTGGAAGCTACGCCAGACTTTTGACGGCAGAATCGTCCGCAAGGATCTGACAAAAAAGATCAAAGAGGGGGCGAATGTCCCCGTCTATGTCCTCGAATTCCTCCTTGGGCAGTACTGCAGCTCTGACGACGCGGACGTGATAGAGCAGGGTGTAAGTTCCGTTAAGCGCATTCTGTCGGACAACTATGTGCGTCCGGACGAGGCACAGAAGATACTTTCATTATTGCGGCAACGGGGTAGCTACACGGTTATTGACAAAATCACCGTGAATTTGAACATCAAAAACGACAGCTATGAAGCCGAGTTTTCCAACCTTGGTATCAGGGCAATTCCAATCTCTGAGGAATACCCTACAAAATACGATCGGTTGCTATGCGGTGGCATTTGGTGTATTGTTCAACTTGATTACGAGTATATCGAGGAAGAAAAGAACGTTTCCCCAATCCACATCCACAGGCTTACACCGATTCAGATGCCCCACGTGGATATTGAGGAATTGAAGCGGGGACGCAAGGCATTCACGCAAGAGGAATGGATGAAGATCCTTCTGCGCTCCATCGGTATGGAGCCGGACAAATTGAACAACCGGGAGAGGTGGCTGCTTCTGGCGCGTATGCTACCTCTCATTGAAAACAACTTCAACCTCTGTGAGCTGGGTCCGAGAAGTACAGGAAAATCGCATATTTACAAAGAAATCTCACCAAACAGCATACTCATATCCGGCGGTCAGACTACTGTTGCGAACCTGTTTTATAACATGGCCAGAAAGACAGTGGGACTTGTGGGGCTTTGGGACTGCGTGGCCTTCGACGAGGTCGCCGGTATCAACTTTAAGGACAAAGACGGCATTCAAATCATGAAGGACTACATGGCCTCCGGCTCATTTGCCCGCGGCAAGGAGGAAAAAGCCGCCTCCGCGTCAATGGCTTTTGTGGGCAACGTAAATCAGAGCGTGGATGTCTTGCTGAAGACCTCAAGCCTCTTTGACCCGTTCCCGCCTGAAATGGGGACAGATACGGCGTTCCTTGACCGTATTCATTGCTATATTCCCGGTTGGGAAATTCCAAAATTCAGACCTGAGCATTTTACGGACGATCTCGGCTTCATCACCGATTATCTGTCCGAGTTTATTCGGGAACTGCGCAAAGAACAGCAGGGCGACGCGCTGGATAAGTACTTCCGGCTTGGAAAAAATTTAAATCAACGCGACACAATCGCCGTCAGGAAAACAGTAGGTGGATTCATCAAACTTCTATACCCTGACGGAGAATATACAAAGGAACAGCTTGAGGAGATTCTTGTATTCGCATTGGAAATGCGCCGCCGCGTCAAAGAGCAACTAAAAAAGCTGGGTGGCATGGAATTTTACGATGTGAACTTCTCCTATATCGACATAGATACCTTTGAGGAGCACTATGTCTCTGTCCCGGAGCAGGGCGGCGGCAAGCTGATCCCGGAGGGAATGTGCAATCCCGGTCAGGTCTACACAATCTCACAGGGAAAGTCCGGCATGATTGGCGCTTTCCGGTTGGAGGCCCAGATGTTACCCGGAAACGGCAAATTTGAGCGGACAGGACTTGGCTCCGATACAAAATGCAAAGAGGCTACAAACACAGCGTTCAACTACTTGAAAGCGAACACCAACCGCATCAGCGGTACGATCAGCACTACGACAAAGGATTATATCATCAATTATCAGGATCTGCAGGGCATTGGATTGACGCAAAAGCTGGCGCTTCCGACACTGATTGCGCTTGCCTCCATCGCAATGGCAAAGCCCACGGTCAGCAGCTTGGCTGTACTGGGTGACATCAGCATAGCAGGAACTATTATGAAAGTGGACGAGCTTGCCAATACCCTGCAAGTATGCCTTGACAGCGGGGCAAAGAAGGTTCTACTTCCGATTACCTCGGCTGCCGATCTTGGTACTGTACCCTCTGAATTGATTGGATGCTTCAACCTGATTTTCTATCAAAGTCCGGAGGACGCCATCTTTAAGGCTCTTGGAGTGGAATAAGGAGATCTTGCCATGTCAAAGAAAAGAAGGAAGTCCGCATCTGATCCGCTTGATACCATGATTGATCTTGCGGGCGCTGCCGTCATGGGTGCCGTCGCCAAGCACAAGCTAAAGAGCGATTATAAGAGAGGTCAAGGTAGAGAGTCCGTAAGAGCGGCGCAAATAGTCTTTGGTGTGGGTTCGCTTCGCCGCGGTAGCACTGGGTTGATGTCGCTGGGTGGCTTATTGGGTGTAAATAGTGCGATTAAGGATATTGAAAAATCTGAGCGGGCAAGGAAAGTACTTACACACGTTTACGATGAGGGGATAGATCTCAGTAATTATAAGGTCAATGACAATCGGTATGCTTGGCGTCTCAACTGTGAGGATGGGAGTGGGTACGGTGTTTACCCGGAGAGCTTTGAGTCCCGCGATGAATATATCACGGCGCTGCGAGAAGCCAAGAAGGATAGCGTAGCAGGAACAGGGAAAGGTCAAGCTCTTTCCGAAGTGGAGACTATTGATATCGATGATGTAACTGCCGGACAAAGAAAAGAGGATTTCTACTGCGATGTTTCCCTGTTGAGTAACGGGAGTACAAAAACCTTTAAAGCTGAAGACAGAACATTAAAATGTGGAGATATAGTTTTTGTATCTGATGGGGAGATGACTAACAAAGGGGTAGTTGTGGCGGTCTATAACCGTTTGAGCGATGGACGTCATAAACCAAATGAGATAATGGGCAATGTCATCGGAAAAGCGTGAGATAATTCATCAACGGAGGTGCCCCATGTTCAAAAAACACCCCACCATCGACATCACCCACAAACCCGTCCCGACCTGGTACGGTGGGACGAAAGTCGTGGCGACATCAAAGCCCGAGCAGCGCAAGATGAAGGCGGAGATTCTCAAGCGTGACCCGAAGGCGGTTGTCATCGACAGCGCGGCGGAGAAGAAGGATTTGGGCTGGATCGACCGCATAGAGGAATTTGATGCCTTCATGGATTGAGGGGCAACATCTACATATCCTTAACTAAAAAAACGTCCGGGAGCCAAATTGGCTCCCGGATTTTTATGTGCCATTTATGATCTTCAGTGCCTCCTCCTCGCTCAACTCTCCGGCGAGGTATTTGTCGCGGGCCTCGGTGGCTTTGCGGGTCCACTCACACAGATCTTCTTCAGTCAGGCTCTTGGCGGTGACGGACTGATTCATGGTCTCGGTGCGCTCGTAGCGTTTGTGCATGCGCTGGCGGGCGCGGTCGAATTCCTCGATGACCTTGTCACGGCCGGCGTCGTATTTGTGCTTGAGGCGGGGGCCGATGTCCTTGCAGGTCTTTTTGTTGCGGATGACCCGGTCACAGTAGAGCGTCTTCCGTTTCGTCTTCGGCACGAAAAACCGTCCGCAGCACCGGCAAAGCTCCACGGTGGGCTTGCGCTCGATGAAGTTCAGAAGGAGGAAGCAGTAGTAGGACGCGGGCGAGCGGAAGTGGTAGCGGTTGACGAGATGCCCGTCCTTGTTCATCAGCATGGTCTGAACAAACTCCGTCTTGCGAAGCGGTTTGTATTTCTTCTTGAAGTCCAGGGCGACGCCGTGATGCAGGTCACTGAGTAACTGGACGGTGAGATTTTGGAAGAGGACGATCTCCTGCAAAGGAGGGACCACCGCACGAGTCGCGTCTAAGAGATGTTCCAGCGTCCCGTTGTTGACCGGGATGGTGTCGTCCAGGACAGCTCTCGTAAGCGTTCCCTGGAGCGGGTTGTCGCGCTCGAAGGTGTATACGAAGTCAGAGAGAGTCTCCATCATGTTCTCGAAGGTGTCGTGGTCGAAGACCTGGCGTTTGTTGAAGTCGGTGATGATGTAGTTGGACATGGTGGTGATGTAGTTGATGACCTGCACGTATGGGCCAAAGTTGAGTTCGGAAAACTCGATGATCTCTCGCTCAACGGTGGAGTCGGGCAGCTTCTCCTCTACCTTGTCGAACACAGACAGCGGCCCCTCTATCGGGTAGTCATGGAGCGCGTCCTCCAATTTTCTTCCGCGAAGTTTTAAGTGAACAAGTTTCCGTTTCAGCGTCCCGTCCGGGAGCAGCGAGACGTACAAACCCAGGTCCTCCAATGGTTCTCACCTCTGTCTAAAAGTGTTATTCCTCCGAAAGGTTCAAGAACGCTGTTTCATTTTTAAATCCTCTGTCCTGATGTAAGATTATATCACAAGCGGGGCAGACTCGCAAGAAAACAAAAGGAGGATGAAAGATGAAGCAAGCGATGTACACAAGCTACGAGGCCTTGCCGCTGTTCCTGAACGCGGAGACGGTGGCAAAGGTGCTGGGAGTGTCCATCTCGTCCGGCTACGAGCTGATGCACGAGGTGGGCTTCCCGGCGCTGCGGATCGGGAACCGGCTGATGGTGCCCAAGGAGAAGTTCATCCAATGGGTGGACGAGAGGACGGGAGGTGATAAGAAATGCAACTGATGCCGGGAGAATTTTTCGAGATGCCCTCCGCGGTGTTCCAGATGGATCTGACCACGGATGAGCTGGCGACCTACGCCTATCTCAGATACCGCAAGAACAACCGCACCCACAAATGCTGGCCCAGCTACAAGACCATCGGTGAGGCCATCGGACGGAGCCGAAAGTCGGTGGCCAAGTACGTCAGCGCCCTTGAGGAGAAGGGCTTCATCAAGACCGAGACAACGGAGATGATCACGAAGGGCGGCGTGCCGCTGAACGGGAACCTGATGTATACCATCCTGCCCATCCGCCCGGCAGTGGAGCAATTCAACCGCCGACTCATACGCAGGGCGGAGGTTGAGAACGAGCGGCGACGGGTACAGGCGGCGCTCAATGAGCGGGCCACGTGAGGTCGCGTGTCACGACATGTGCGCCTCCAGGCTCCGACATGGGGCGTGGACACGGCGGACAAGCAAAGCCCAACGTGGGAAAACCTGCGAGACGTGACGAGACCTTTCTTTCGGGCAAAAAAGCCCGTTCGATTATTGAACAAGATAAAGGGCCGCACCGCTTCGCGTCACGGCCCGGCCACAAAGCCCCGCAGGGCGGGGCTTTTCGAGGGAGGAAGTCCGCACCGTTTTTCGGGGCAAACGAAAAATTCCGCACCGGTCGGCAATGCGGAAACGCCCAAACCCTTAGCGCCGTGGGACTTTGACCGATTTATTACAGGTATACATGACTGATTTTTGGAGGTATTTTTATGGAAAACAAAAAAGGCTCAACTTACTGGCTCAGGCCGGAAACGATTGCGAAAATGGACAGGCTCATGGCGTCGGACAACTGCCAGAGCCGCAGCGAGTTCGTGGAGAAGTCGGTGGAGTTCTACACCGGGTACCTGGATTGCCTGGATGCCTCGAACTATTTGGGGCCGGTCCTCTCCGCGACCATCAAGGGCATCCTGGAGAACAACAATAACCGTCTCCGCTCGCTCCTCTTCAAGTGGGCGGTGGAGCTGAACATGGCCTGCCACACTATCGCCGCGCACTACGGGGTGGCCGAGATGGACAGAAAGGCCCTCCGAAATTTCGCGGAGGAGGAGGTCAAACGAACCTGCGGACAGGTGAGCTTCGACCACGCACTCGATGTGCAGCGGCGCATCCCGGTGAAGGACAACCAGAAGTGGCCGGAATAATTTTCAGGGAGAGTGCGCGAAAAGGTATAGCTATTCCGCGAGGACTGTGGTATGTTGTGTTGCTGACAAGGAGGTGGTACTGTGAAAACAAATACCGAGCAGAAAACATAGAGCAGGCCAGAAAAAAGGCATAGCAAAGCAAGCCCCCAGTGGG
>CANROC010000045.1 GCA_947632175.1 uncultured Oscillospiraceae bacterium
CCGGATTTAGATAGCTTCCTTAAAAACTCCTCCTGCACAAAAAGCTGCAAGCATTGCTGATAGCTGATGCCGGACGCATTGGCTTTGATCCGAAGCTTTGCAAGAACCGACGCCGCCTTATCTGCCATTACAACCACACCCCAATCAATTCCCGCGCTCTTTTCTGTACACGAAGTTCCTTTGTGTATCGCATGAGATTGGGAATGTTTTTCTTTGTATCCTTCACGTATCCCTGAATTGCCTTGTTGAAAACCTCTCTGTCCATCTTGTTCATATTCCGCAGCACATCACAAGTGGTACGGTCACGGTCGTAAATTCGGACTTTGGTAGAATCCATTTCGCCAGTCGTCTCTCCGAGCTGGAGCAGAGAGGGCTCCATTCGATAGACTTTTATAAAGGGATAATCTATTTTTGCGCGTTCTTTGGCAACGTTCTTGCTCAAGGCAAGGTTCCACTGGGCAGGGGTACGGTCACTGTATCCGTAATAAAACAATGCGGTCTCCATGCACAAAACAGCATCGGGGAAAAGGCGGTTGATGATCAGGACCTCACTGCCTGTCGCATCTTCTACCCAATGGTAGTAACCCCTTTTTACTTTCTCAATCAGGCCTTCTTTCAACATGAGCTGAATATCCGCGTAATACAGCCTTTCCGCCTGCAGCTCGGCGGTCGTCATGACATATTGATGATTCGAAAAAATATTTCTAAGCGCATTGATCGTGTTCAAATCCATTGTATGCTCACCTCAATACGAAACCAACCGAAAGCAAATTCATCGGTTGGGTGGTTTCGTATAGCATATCATATTTTCCCTGAGAAAGCAACCATAGTAAAACACACAATTTTAATTTCATCAATAGGGTGATTTCGTATAAGGAAATGGGCTGTTTGCTTATGCCCCGAATACGTCAATGTCCTCAAACATAAACCGCAGCTTGTCGATTTTCTTGGCCGTGTGATAGTGGCCGCAGTACCATGCTTTGTAATCAAGCCTCTGTTCGATACTGCCAAGCCATTCCTCAGTACTCTTGTCAACGGTGGACTGGTCGATGGAGGGGAGGAAGACTTCGATGGGCTCGTACTGGATAGGGCAAGTGTGGGACAGAACTGTGTCAATTTTATATTCCCTCGTGGCGAGGGCGTTTTCAACGCGGGCTTTGATGGCCTCCGACGGCTGTTCGTCATCGAACCATTGCCAGCCGTTTTGAAGCCGGTAGAACTTGTCCACGCTGTAAGCGCCGCCGATAACAATGCAGTCGTGCCCGCCGAGGCGGTACACGCCGCCGTCTCTGGCGAACAGGAGATTCGGAAAATCCGGCTCATACCAGACCGTTCCGCCGTGAAATTGCTTTGTTTTGTACGAGGCGATGTGTTCCGGCCGCATCTCGTGGTTGCCATGGATGCAGAAAAAAGTCATCGGCAGCACCGCAGCCTCCGTCTTCCTGAGCGCGTCCAGCCTGTTGCCATAATAGTTGAGCCCAGCATCTCCGAGGATGATCATGACATCTGCCTTAGTGGGTTTTACCTTATTGCAAAACTTATAAAACCGGCTGAAATCGCCGTGAGTGCCACCGGTGATGTAGACCATGGATAGTCACCTCCAATGGGAAAAAATGAGATGGAAACAGTCACCTCACATGTTCTTGATTGTTCTCAACGACCCTCTCCCCAAACGTCAGCCGCCGGGCCCTTGGTCGGAGCTGCTCGGTGAATCTGGCGGTCAGGGCGGCAAAGATGCAGTAGACGTAGGGCATACCAAGGTTAGTTTCGAGAAGCGAGTTGACTACCAGTGTCAGAAGCTTGTCGCCCACAGAAGCAAAGCCGGCGCTGCGGATGCCGCCGATGAGGAGGCCGGCCTCCCAGCCGAATTGGACGAGGACGCCGATGGCTAAGATCCAGGGGATGTTGATCCGCCGGAGCCGGTCCTTCTGTGCCAGGTTGTAGATGATGACACCGAGATAGCCCACAAACAGGATGACGGCCATGGTCCCGTGGTAGCTCCCGGTGGTGCGCTCAATGACGATGGGTACGGCGTCCCCGGCGAAGGTCTGGGTGATCAGCGGCGCGCAGAACCACCAGGAGAGAATCAGGAGCGACCACTCGAAAAGGTGGTTGTCCTTTGAAAGCCACAGCCAGATCCAGGTGAAATTCGTAAACCCGTAGCTCATGGACATCCACAGCAGAACCCAAAAGAGGCTGTGTCCTTCGGAAATGGAGCGGGTGTGGAGGAGGAGATGGAAGATGCCGTAATCCACCAGCATATACACCACGCCCATCACAAGACCCACGAGGACAGTCATGTATTTCTTCTTCCAGAGCAGCATCAGGGCAAACACGATGAGGAACGCCGTGTCCAGCCATATGTATAGGGGCGCGAACTGCCGCCGCGCGATGATCTCGGTCATTGATTATTTCCTGCCTTTATTTCGTTGAATAGATTGCGGAACCCCCGGCAAAATTTACCTCGCCTTATCTAAAAGAGCAGTTTGGCGAGTAAATCCATGTTACCTTGCCGGGGCGGGGAAGTCAAGGAATTTTCTCCCTTTTGCCGGAAGAATTGTTCTCGACTTTCCGCGCCCTCTGCGGTATTGTGTGTTGCCAAGGAGGGATGAAGATGGACAATCTTATCAACGAGCTCTACTATGGCAATATCCGCCCTGTTGAACAGATGGGAGGCCTCACACCGGAAGCGGCGGCTATCATGAAGCGGGTGCACGAGAACGAGGACAGACTTGAAGCGAGCCTCAATGAGCAGGAAAAAGAGCTGCTTCACACCATCCAAGATGACCGCCTTGATGTCACCTGTATCATCGAGGAAAAACGCTTCCGCGAGGCGTTCGTCTTGGGGGCGAGGCTGATGATGGAGATTTTCAAGTGAAGACCGCTCAATGTCGCGCCAGGCTCCTTCCTTTGCACAAAGAAAAAATCGAGATGTTGAAACTTCAATGCAATTTTTTATTATAAACCATTGAAAATGCAATCGCCATAGTGTACAATCAACATGATAGATTATACATATTGCCGGGAGGGCGCCATATGAAAATAAGTTACAAAAAGCTATGGCTTATGCTTATAGAACGGGAAATCAGCAAATCGGCTTTTCGGAAGGAAGTAAACCTTTCAGCAGGAACGTACACAAAATTGAATAAAGGCGAGGAAGTGTCGCTCTCCGTCCTTCTTAGAATATGTGAGTTCCTTGATTGTGACATCGGGGACATATGTGAGGCTGTGCACAAATGAGTTCTAATTATTATAGTTTGACATAGGAGATCGAGTAATGTTACAGGAACAGAAATATAATGGCGGATTGACTCGCGAGCAGTTTCTTTTCTATGAGATCAGAATTGCCGTTAAGTTCTATCTTGATGGGAAAACAGTTGATGAGGCGGCCTTGCTTATAAAAAAGGAAAACCTCTTTCAGTATCCGACTGAGCGAATGATTTCCGGTATGACAAAGGTATGCTATCGTCGCCTGGATGCTCTTGACAACAGGATGTTGGTTGAGAAAATTGCCAACGCTCCGCTGGATATTGCCAAGCAGATCAATCTGTATGCTATGATGTGCTACAATCGGTTGGTGCGTGAATTTATGACGACTGTGATCGGAGAGAAATTCCGCAACCAGGATTTCTCCTTCCCCCGGCGGGATGTCAATGTGTTCTTCACCAGACTTCAGGCGCAAAACGACGATGTGGCCTCGTGGAGCGAGAAAACTGTGAACAAGATCAAAAGTGTCCTAATAAAGTCTCTCGTTGAAGCAGGACATCTTGACAGCATCAAATCGGACACGCTCAACCCAGTCTTTCTCAGCGAGGAACTGGAGAACGGCATCCGGGAAAACGGGGATTTTGAGGCCCTTCCGGCCTTTAACTGCTTCAGATAGGAGGCGGACATAATGAGCAGAATTTTGCAGGACTTAGATAGAGTCAGAGCACGCATATCCGATTCGGATTTTCTGAACAACAAGGGACTGAGCAATGAGGTCGGCATCCATGTGTTCTGCTATGACCCGGCTGACGAGATCACGATTCAGGACTATGTACGTCGGCTCAAAGCCGAGGCAAATACGCCGTATCGCATAATTGAATGCGATCTGTATGAGATATTCCTTTCACTTCTGGAGGACAAACGAGTGCTGGGCGCTGCCGCCGGCCTTGAAGAAAAGCGTGGCAAGGAATACCTGCTTGCGCAGCTCCAAAAGATTGCAACTCCTGAGGCGCTTCTTTCCCGCATGAATTACCCAAATCACGAAAAGGGCCGGGATGTACTGTTTATGACCGGCATCGGTAAGATCCACCCATTCATGCGGTCACATAAAATGCTGGACAGTATGCAGCATCTCTTTGAGGACATACCTGTTGTCATGTTTTATCCGGGAACGTTCAACGGGCAGACCCTCAGCCTGTTTGATGAATTTTTAGACGGTAACTACTACCGGGCGTTCAATTTGCTGTAATGGAGGTTTGACCATGGAACTTCAAAAAATGTTCCAAAAGGACATCAATCGTGAGATCAATGGCGTTATCAAAGTCGCTCAGGACGACGAAAGAAGCCTCAAACAGGAACTGAGCGAATACATCATCACGCGGGAATTGCGCCGGCATTTCCGTACCTTCTTTGACAACTACGCACGGGCGATTGATACCCCGACAGACAAGATCGGCGTTTGGATCTCCGGCTTCTTTGGAAGCGGTAAATCTCACTTTCTGAAAATTCTCTCCTACCTTTTGACCAACGATACCGTCTGCGGGAAAAAGGCGATGGACTTTTTTGAGGACAAGTTTGATGATCCCTTAATGCGGGCAACAGCGGTCAAATGTGTTTCCGTCCCCACAGAGTCCATTTTGTTCAATATCGACATTGAGGGGCCATTGAACAAAGATAAGACCGCCGTGCTCCGCGTCTTTGCCAAGATGTTCTATAATCACCTGGGCTTCTATGGCGACGATTTGAAAATCGCCAAACTGGAACGCTTTATTGAAAAGCAGGGCAAGACTGATGCTTTCCGTCAGGCCTTCGAGGAAGTCAACGGCGCACCGTGGGTAGAGACTCGCGACTCCTATGCGTTCTTTGAGGACGACGTTGTTTCCGTGCTGCAATCTGTCCTCGGCATGAGCGAACAGGCGGCGAGGAATTGGTTCAACGGCACTGAGACCAACGAGCTGAGTATTGCCCAGCTTGTTGCCGACATCAAGGAATATGTGGACGGCAAGGGCAAGAACTTTCGGCTCCTGTTCATGGTGGACGAGGTGGGTCAATACATCGGTGACGATGGAGACCTGATGATTAACCTCCAGTCTCTTGTTGAGGAAATCGGAACACGTTGCCGTGGCAAGGTGTGGGTGATGGTGACGAGCCAAGAGGCTATCGACTCCGTTGTTCACATCACCGGCGACGACTTTTCTAAAATTCAGGGACGCTTCAATACCCGCCTGAGTCTGTCCTCTTCTTCCGTGGATGAGGTCATCAAAAAGCGCGTGCTTGCCAAGAATCCGGAGGCGGATCAGCTTCTCCGCATGGTGTACGACAAGGAGCACGCTGTCCTGAAAAATCTGTTTACGTTTAATAACCCTGTGCTGGACATCAAGGGCTTCTCTGATGTAGCGGAATTTTCTGCGACGTTTCCCTTTGTCCCGTATCAGTTTATCATCATTCAGAAGGTCCTCGCTGAGATCCGCAAACACGGAAACTCCGGCAAGCACCTGTCGGGCGGTGAACGCTCCATGCTGTCCGGCTTCCAAGAGGCGGCGCAGAAAGTGCAGGACAAGGACGAGAACGCGCTCGTTCCTTTCCACCTGTTTTACGACACCGTACATACATTCCTCGAAAGTGCAATCCGGCGAGTGATTGACCGCTGCCAGGCGGCGGCTGACAAGGGCGACGGGCTGGAGCAACAGGACGTGAGCGTCCTGAAGCTACTCTATCTCGTCCGCTATATTGACGACATCAAAGCCAATATAGACAACATTGCTATCCTGATGATCGACGACATCCGCACGGACAAGATCGCGCTCCGTGCTTCCGTCGCCGCGTCTCTGGAAAGGCTTCTCTCTCAGAACTATATCTCCCGCAACGGTGATACCTATGCGTTCCTGACCGACGAGGAACAGGACATTGCTATCGACATCAAGAACACGGTGGTGGACAGCGCACAGGTTATCAGCAGCATCGCTCAGACCGTCTACGGAGAAATCTATCCGGCGAAGAAGTTTAAGTACGGAAGCAAGTATGACTTCCCCTATGACCAATATATCGACGAGACATTGAACGGCGCGGCGACGGGCGGTATGCGCCTGCGCATCGTCACGATTGCCAGCGACTACTACGGAGCGCCCGAACAGCGCCTTATCATGGATTCTCAGGTCAATAACGAGGCGATCATCGTCCTGTCCAACGAGACCCCGTATTTCGAGGAACTGGAACAGGCGATGAAGATACGCAAGTATGTAAAACAGCGCAACGTCTCCCAGCTCCCTGAGAGTATCCAAGACATTATCCGCAAACGCCAGCAGCAGGCCCGCACTCTGGAAGAACGGGCGCGAGGCTACATCGAGAAAGCCATTGTCGGAGCAAAGGTTGTTGTCCACGGCGAGATCATGGACATCAAGACCGGCAATGCCAAGGACAAGCTGGACGCCGCTATGAACGCGCTGGTGGAGAGTGTCTACTCTAAGCTCAACATGGTCAACCGCTTTGTGGAGAGCGATGCCGACATCCTATCCATCCTGAACGGATCGGAAAGCGAGACGGTTGCTTTTGCCGGAACCGGTGCCAATAACGAGGATGCTCTGAACGAAATCAGTCAGTGGCTAGAGCTTCAAAACTCCAAGATGCTGAGTATCTCTATGGGAGATATATTGCGCCGATATACTGCCATTCCTTATGGTTGGCGGCAGGTTGAAGTTGCCGCTATGATTGCCCGCCTTATCGTCCAACAGAGAATCTCGATTAAGTATGGAGGCGCTGCTGTTGGAAATACTGAACGCCGAATGCTGGATTGCTTGACAAAACGCACTGAAGTAGATAAGGCGATTGTCGCGCGCCGGATCTCCCCGTCAGAGGATCTGATGCGCAAGAGTATAAACTTTCTACGTGATTACCTGGGCGTTATGGATATTCCCTCGGACGAGGACGGCCTGATTGCCTTTGTTACGGCCACGCTGAATGATAAGTTGTCCCACTATCAGCAACTCCTTGACAACGAATACAGCCGTGAACGTTACCCGGAGCGTGAGGTCGTGACCGCTGTCCGTGACCTGATGCAGAATATTCTCAGCCAGAGCAAGGACAATGTGGCGCTTCTCACCCGCTTGGTACAGAAGCAAGACGATCTTATGGACAGCGTAGAAGATTTGGAGGGCGTTGAGCTGTTCTTCAAATCCCAGCGTGTCATTTTCGATGAAGCTAGACGCCAGATGGAGCGGATCGACAAAGAGCGTGATTATTTCTCCACGGACGCGCAGGCACTGGACACCTTCAGAACTATATCCGCGATCCTCGGAATGCCGAAGCCTTATGGACGCATTGGGGAACTTCCCAACCTCGTTCTTAAGGTCAGGGAGAAATACGATGCCCTTCTGGATATCAAACGGGGCGAGGTGGCCGAAACCGTCCGTCAGGGTATGCAGGACGTTCACCAGCTTGGCAGCGAAGCCAGCGACGTTGACGATCTGCTCCGCACAGCCGACGACTGGTTTGCAAAAAAACGGGAAGCTTTGAAGGTATCGACCTCTCTCACCGACCTGGATGCCATGATTACCCAAATCCTCAACTACAAGGACAACATCTGCCGCCGCGTGGAGATGATGGTCACGGTGTTTGAGCCTAATCCCGGCCCCGGAAAGAACGATGCTAAGCCCAAAAAGATCGCCACCGTGCGCCGGTACGATCTTTGCGCGGTGAAAAGGCTGCAGACACGAGATGATATAGATAAGTACGTTGAATCTATCAAGGAAAAACTGTTGCAAACACTCGCGGATTGTGATGGTATTCAGATCAGCTAATTTCTATAATGAATTATCTTAAATAAACATTTCAAATTAAAATGTTGTCCCAAAACAGTTGACATTTGTCCCATATATGATATAATCAACACATGGAGGGATAGAATTATGAAGAAACAAAACATTATCAATCTTGTGAAATATCACATAGAACAAAATAATACAGCTTTTGTTTCGGAAGTCGCTGAAATAGCGAAAGAGTTTGATGCCAACGGTGATTATGAGGTGGCGGAATATTTGATGGATTTGGTCTCAAATGCAAATGTTTATATTCCACAAACAAACTATCGCAATTTTCAGTTCTTGGAAAAGAAAGAATATTCTTCTAAGCCGCTCATGCTCCCAAATATCATCGAGGAGGATGTTATAGGGATTGTGCGGGCGATTAAGAACAAGTCCGGTATGTCTAAGTTCCTTTTTTATGGACTTCCGGGTACGGGAAAAACGGAGTCAGCTTTCCAAATTGCTCGTTTGCTTGAAAGAGATATTCTTTCAGTGCACTTGGAACAGCTGATTGATAGCGGGTTGGGAGAAACATCAAAAAATGTGATTAAATTATTTGACGAGATAAATCATTTGCGCTATGACAAGGTGATTATCATATTTGATGAACTGGATGCGCTGGTATTGAATAGAAGTAGCACAAATGATCTTCGTGAAATGAGCCGAGTGACATCTACTTTTTTAAGAGAATTAGATGCTTTGAGTAATCAGATTGTTATAATCGCAACGACAAATATGTTTGAAAGCTTTGATCGGGCATTATTAAGAAGGTTTGATGCGATTGTTTCATTTGACAGATATTCGAAAGAGGATCTTATTGATATTGCAGATGCCATGTTGACGGCAAATATAAAAAAGGCAGTTAACTCAAGTCAAGATCTCAGGCTATTCCATAAAATCCTTAACAGGCTGTCTGATATTCCATATCCGGGTGACATGAAACAGATCATCAAAACGGCTATCGCTTTCAGCGATGAAACCAATAAATATGATTATTTAAGAAAAATCTATCTTTCTTTAAATGGAAACCCGAAGAATGTAAACATTCAGGAGCTTGCAAATCAGGGTTTTACAACAAGAGAAATTGAAATACTTGCCCGTGTTCCAAAAAGCAGTGTGTCGCGTAAGCTCAATGGAGGGATTATGTAATGAATAATTTGCTGGAGGTAAAGGTTCGATATAACCATGAGAAACGACCCGGCGGACCTATTGTGGCAAACCTTAAAAAGGATGGAGAAGTAACTGCTGAGAAAGTTCAACGTCTACAAGATAATCTGAGGGCTATCGTCAGATATTATAATTCAACTGATAGGTATCTAAAAGGTTACCTAATTGATGCAAACTATAATGACATTATTGCAAAGACAAAGAGAATAAGCGAATTGCTCAAGCCAAATGGAAAGCGTCCAAACGATGTTGTTGTGGGATCCCGCTTTTCAGATGCGCCAGAAGGACAGGAAAATCATATCATCACATATTATGTGGATGAAAAAACTATTCAAGAAACGCTTATAAAGCTGGACGAAACAAAAAGGTTTTTAATCGAAAAGCTGGGTGGAAAAGCGGTATCGGAAAATTTCAATGAGACGGAAAGAAAAAAGAACGGACTAAATTATGAGGGATATTCTTCGAAAACGATTATTCGGAATATGATTGTTGACTGCTCCGTAGTGGAATCGTTGTCGGTTCCAAATGTGACTGCCGATGAATATAAAGAATCCTTTTTACTGACCTTTTTTCAAACGGAAAATTCTTTGTCTGAAATACTTGAAAAACTCGACATAGACCGTTATCGATACCCTTATGCATTTTACGGAAAAGACACTATATCAGTGAACTGGAATTTGTATCAAGTTCTTCAAGATAAAGTGCCCTATATGATTTCTATGATTTCCCCAGATTTATCACGGCTGACATTGGAGACTTCAAATAAATCCAGTTCAAGGTATAAGGCGAAGATTCCCAAGCCAACTAATGAACCAATAATAGGTGTGATTGATAATTTATTTGATGAAGGAGTATATTTTTCCGAATGGGTTCAAAATACGGATTTTTTAGATGAATTTGAGTCCGTTGGTGAGAGAAAGGTTTTTCGTGATCATGGTACGGCGGTGACATCTATTATTGTGGACGGACCTAGCCTGAATCCCTGGCTTGATGATGGCTGCGGTAGGTTTAGGGTTCGCCATTTCGGGGTATGTGAGGATAAAATTTCGGTTTCCCGGTTAGTTAATAAAATTAAAAAAATAATCAATGAAAATCCCGACATTCATGTATGGAACTTATCCCTTGGAACGGAGGATGAGGTGTCGAAGAACTTTGTATCATATGATGGTTCCATACTGGATGAATTACAATCGAAGAATAATATCATTTTTGTTGTATCAGGGACAAATGACAACCGTAGCGATAGAGATCGTGTATTAAAGATCGGTTCTCCTGCGGATTCTTTGAACTCCCTGGTTGTTAATTCGGTAAAACGCAATGGTTTACCTGCCTCATATACCAGAAAAGGGAGAGTTTTATCTTTTTTTAACAAGCCAGATGTCTCGTATTATGGAGGAGATTATGAGGAAGGTGAACGTATAAAAGCGTGTTCTTCTGTGGGGCTCGAGGATGTATATGGCACATCATTTGCTGCTCCTTGGATTTCCAGAAAACTCTCCTTTTTAATTGATATTATGGGATTCCCAAGAGAGACAGCAAAGGCGTTGATTATAGATTCCGCAGCTGGATGGGAATTTAAGCAATCTACATATAAGATTCAAAATCAGGTTGGATATGGAATTGTTCCCATTAAAATATCTGATGTGTTGGAATCAGATAACAGGGAGATACGATTTATTTTGTACGGAACGGCAAGTTCCTATATTACTTCAAACTACACAATACCAATTCCGCTGGATTCCGATAAAAAATATCCTTATATTGCACGAGCGACGATGTGCTATTTCCCGCCATGCTCCAGAGCACAGGGGGTAGACTACACATCCAGAGAATTGTCTTTAAAATTTGGGCGAGTAAACGGAAAAGATAAGATTGATGACATCAATGAAAACGTCCAAGATGAAGCGGGACACGCTGTTGATGAACGCAAATCCCGTAAAGAATTCAGAAAATGGGAGAATACGAAGTTTATTTCTAAAGTTCTGAAGAACAATAGAGCTCTGGAATCTTACGACGATCGTTTGTGGGGGATATCCATTACTTCGAAGGAGCGGCTGACAACTTCAATGACATCAAAATTAAACTTCGGGGTTGTCATTACTCTCAGGGAGATTAATGGTATAAACAGAATACAGGATTTTATCACGGCATGCACTTTAAGAGGAATGATTGTAAATGAAATAAAGATTGAAAATAGGCTGAATCTCTACTATAAAAATCAAGAGGAATTAAAATTTGATTAGATAGTGAATTTTATGCAAAGGAACGAAGATAATGAACAAAAACGCGATTCAGCGGTTTGCGATATGGGCGAGGAAAGAGATGATCGCGCAGGTGTCGCAGAGGGCGTTCCAATATGGTATAACGGAGACGGGGTATGGCTGCTATGACGACGACACCGTTTCCGGGCGCGTGTTGTCCGGGGAGGAGAAGCAGCAGCGCAGAGGGATCATTGACGAGATTGATCGCAAGGGCTATGCTCAGGTGATGGAGGAGGTCGCCTACACATGGTTCAACCGCTTCATCGCTCTGCGCTTCATGGAGGTCAACAACTACCTCCCCACCCACATTCGGGCCTTCTCGGACGCCTCCGGCGCGTTCAAGCCGGAGATCCTGAGCGATGCCCTCCATCTGGATTTGGAGGGTCTGGACATGGAAAAGGTCTCTGACCTGATTGAGAAAAATCAGAGCGAAGACCTATACCGTTATCTGTTATTGACCCAATGCAACGCCCTCAGTGCGTCCCTGCCCCGGATGTTCGAGAGAATGGGCAGCTACACCGAGCTGCTGCTCCCCAACAACATACTCCGGCAGGACGGGATCATCGGACATCTGGTGGCGGACATTCCCGAAGAGGACTGGACGGATCAGGTGCAGATCATCGGCTGGCTCTATCAGTATTACAACACGGAGCTTAATGAAATCGTGTATGATGGGAACATGTCGAAGAACAGAGTTCCGAAAGAACTTTTGCCCGCCGCAACTACAATTTACACGCCGGATTGGTCTGTTCATTACATGGTGGAAAACAGTCTGGGCCGCCTGTGGCTGGAGGGCCACCCAGACGAGGAGCTGAAGGCCGGGTGGAAATACTATCTGGAGGAGGCGGAGCAGGAGCCGGAGGTGCAGGCGCAGCTTGATGCGATCCGAGCGGAATACCGCGCTCTCCGTCCCCGGGACATCAGGATCATCGATATAATCATGCAGATTTTGATACAAAGCCGAGGAAAAATTAAAAAGTGTGCCTTTGCGGTGTAATTTTTCCC
>CANROC010000046.1 GCA_947632175.1 uncultured Oscillospiraceae bacterium
GTACAGGCCCAACAACACCCTCACAGCGTTGTTAAGACCGTTGACGGTTTGAGCCCTTTATGGTATAACTACCTTGTTGGGACACGACTGATTGTTAATGCTATTCCCCTCCCAAAAAGCACAGGGGATCCCTGCAATCATTGAGGGTCGGTGGTGAGTATCTCCACCATCAGTCTCGCTCCCAAACTGAACGCCTCGCAAAAGCGCCTTTCGCCCATTGAGCCAGATACGGTGAGACAGTCGTCCTTTATCATGTCGAGAAGGGCTTTCTCTTTCTCATCGAGGGTCGCCCGTAGCTTTTCCTCGTTTTCGTGTATCCGTTTTAAAATCTCCTTTTCCTCCGGCGTTGGCCGGCCCATTTGCTCGACAGGGCAGATGTTGCCGTAATAGAATTCGTTGATTAGATCCTCCATTTTCATCCCTCCTTGGCAACACACAATACCGCAGAGGGGCGGAAAAGTCGAGAGAAACCGTGTTGGCAAAACGGAGAAACCGCATGCACTGAAGGCCGTTTGGAAGGGCTTTATATTTGTTGCTCTACGTATTGTTAATACTATTCCCCTCCCGAAAATTGCAGGGGGTCCCCCGCAGAATTTGAAGTACTCTGGTTGGAGCTCTGTTTGGTTGATGGTGTACGGCAGAGAGAAAAGGCTCTTTTTGCTTATAGCCGTCCAATTATTGACGACTTGACTTTTCCTCCGCTCAGAGTTACTATGTAACCCTCGAATCGTCTATTTTGCTCCTTTTCGGGGAATTATCCGAATCGTCCAGCCCACTTTCTGCCCGGAAGGCGGGCTGACCCACAAGTTGACCCACTGCACGAAATTTGTGGGTGGAAACAGTGGAGTGGATAGCAGGAACGAGCTGCTGATTTCGGAGGGAAAAGGGGCAGAAAGCCTTAGAAATGCCCGGATTTTTATGGCGATTGCAATTCGTAATCATGAGGTCGCGAGTTCGAATCTCGCATCCAGCTCCAAAACCCGCCGGATTTCCTGAGAAAATCGGGAAATCCGGTACTTTTTTGGCTGCTTTACTCTGCACCGCTGTTTTTCTGACCCACTTCTGACCCCAACGGGAATCTGGAGCGGAAAGGACGAGAGAGTACAAGGCCGCGGGATTTGGCGACCCACGGCCTTTTTTAGTTATGGCGGGGTAGATTTTGCTCATACGTTCGCTCCAATCAACTTGCCCATTGTGGCGGCGGCTTCTTCCTGCATCTTCGTCGTGACATGGGTGTAAGTTCGGAGCGTGAAGCCCGCATCGTAATGGCCGAGGATGGAAGAGACGGTTTTGACGTCTACGCCGTTTTGGAGGGCCAAGGTGGCGAAGGTGTGGCGGAGATCGTGCAGACGTATGTGTGGGAGGCCGGCGGACTTGAGGATTTTGTTGTGGATGGCTGTCACGGAATCGGGGTAGTACATGCCGAGGGTCACCGGGGAGGGGAACATGTACTCGATGTCCGGGTGCTTCTCGTGCTCTGTTTTGAGGACGTCGATGGTTTCCTGGGACAGGGAGATTCTTCGGATGGAGGTTTCCGTTTTCGGACGGGTAACCTTTACCCCTCCGCCCTTGACCCTGACGGCTTGCTTGCAGATGTTCAGCGTCATCGACTGCTCGTCGAGGTCGCTCCACAGCAGGGCGACCAGTTCACCCTTGCGCAACCCCGTGGTTAGTTCGAGGAAGAACATTGCCAGAACGCCACGTCTCTCTGCTTCTCTGAGATAGGTGTTGATGTTCTCCAGGTGCAGTATGTGCATTTCCTTCTTCTCCAGCTTTGGCACGATACAGTCCTCGGTTGGGTTGCGGATGATTAGTCGCTCCTTTACCGCCCGGCCAAGACAGTTGTGTAGCATCATGTGGAGGCCCCGGACGTAGCTTGCGCTCATGCTGGCGTCTCCGTCTGCCTTTTTCCTAATCCGTCCCTTCGCCTTAACGTCGTTATACATCTTCTGTATGTCCCGCCCGGTCAGCTTCGCAAGTTTTATGTTGCCGATGCGAGGCACTACGTGGTGTTCGATGTAGTCCTCGTAAAATTCCTGTGTACTCTCTCGGATGTGCGGTTTGGAATATGTCTCATACCACGTTCGTACCCAACCACCAACCGTGTATTTCTCGGCCTTCTCAATGTCGATTTCGGCACATTCCCGGATTGCTTTCCTCAGCTTCTCTTTGACCTCCGCCTGGGTCCTGCCGAGGACGTTCTTGCGGATAGCCTTCCCGTTTTCGTCATGTCCAGCGACATACCGACCTTCCCATCTCCCGTCCGGCCTTTTGCGAATATTTCCCTCGCCGTTCGCTCTGCGTTTTGCCATGCTGTGTGCCTCCTTTCCGCCTTTTGGCAAACACACAACATACCAGCTTTTGCGCCAAATAGCCAGAGCAAAATTGTGTACAAACGGATAACTTTTCGACCTCAGTGGGTCCGGGCTCCCGCCCGGAAAAGCATTTGGCGGACGCCGGGTTTGCCCGGTGTACAGACAAATGCGATGCTTGCCTCTCCCAACGGGAGAGTTTTTTTCTCTGTGCTCATGACTGCGGATTTTTCCTTGGAATTGCTGACAAATCCGTTCTAACCGACCGCCCAAATCGCACCGCCGCCTCAAAACCGACTGCGTATCGAAACTCAGAAAAGCCCCGCACTGCGGGGCTTTGTGGCCGGACCGCGCCGCCAAACGGTGCGGTCCTTTATCTTGTCCAATAATCGAACGGCCTTTTTTGCCCGAAAAGGGCCGGAAATTCGCTTCGACTTTGCCCTCCCGAAGTTGGAGAATTATGTGCAGAGAGGAAAATCTCCTTCGCCCACAAACGCGCAACATGGCGTTTTGCTGCCTCGGAGGTGCACACGTCTTACCCTCTGCCCTAAAACTGCTTATAGGCCCAACAGCGTGCTCACGGCGTTGTTAAGACCGTTGACGGTTTGAGCTCTTTATGGTATAACTACCTTGCCGGGAAACAACCGACCATGTATCTTGCCTTTCGCGGGAAACTCCCGCAATTATTGATGGCCGGTGGTGAATATTTCGACCATCAACCTTGCCCCCAAAGTGAACGCCTCGCGGAAGCGTCTTTCGCCCATTGAAGCAGATACAGTGAGACAGTCGTCCTTTATAGTGTCGAGGATGGCTTTCTCCTGCTCATCGAGGGTCATTCGTAGCTTTTCCTCATTTTTGTGTATCTGTTTCAGAATTTCCCTTTCCTCCGGCATCGGCCGGCCCATTTGCTCGACAGGGCATATGTTTCCGTAATAGAGTTCGTTGATTAGATTCTCCATCTCCACCCCTCCTTGGCAACACACAATACCGCAGAGGGGCGGAAAAGTCGAGAGAAACCGTATTGGCAAAACGGAGAAACCGCGTGTGATGCGGTCTTTTGGAGGGGCTTTATAATTGTTGCCTTTCGTCTTGTTAATACTATTCCCCTCCCGAAAATTGCAGGGGGTCCCCCGCAGAATTTGAGGGGCCGTGGTTGTGTTCTATCTCGTTTGATGGGGTATGTCAGAGGAAAAAGCTTATTTTGCCTACTGCGTCCAAATTATTGACACCTTTCCTGACTTGACTTCTCTGCCTTTCAGAGTTACTATGTAATCCTCGAAACGCCTTTTTCGTCCCTCTTTCGTGGGATTTATCCGAATCGTCCGGCCCACTTTCCGCCCGAAAGGTGGGCTGACCCACAAGTTGACCCACTGGCGGAAAGTTGGGGGTGGAAACAGTGGAGCAGATAGCAGGAACGAGCTGCTGATTTTGGAGGGAAAAGGGGCGGAAAGCCTTAGAAATACCCGGATTTTTATAGTGATTGCAATTCGTAATCATGAGGTCGCGAGTTCGAATCTCGCATCCAGCTCCAAAAACAGCCGGATTTCCTGAGAGAATCGGGAAATCCGGTACTTTTTTGGCTGTTTTAGTTGACGCTCCCGTTTCTCTGACCCACTTCTGACCCCAACGGGAATTTCGAGCGGAAAGGACGGAATAGCACAAGGCCGTGGGATTTTGGTTCCCACGGCCTTTTTTAGTTATGGCTGTGTAGATTTTGCTCATACATTCGCCCCAATCAGCTTTCCCATGGTGGCTGCGGCTTCTTCTTGCATTTTCGTTGTGACGTGGGTGTAGGTTCTCAACGTGAATCCGGCGTCGTAATGACCCAAGATGCTGGAGACGGTTTTGACGTCCACGCCGTTCTGGAGAGCAAGGGTGGCGAAGGTGTGGCGGAGATCGTGCAGGCGGATGTGCGGGAGGCCGGCAGATTTGAGGATTTTGTTGTGGATAGCCGTGACGGAATCAGGGTAGTACATGCCGAGCGTTACCGGGGAGGGGAACATGTACTCGATGTTTGGGTGTTTCTCATGTTCCTTTTTGAGGATGTCTACCGTTTCCTGGGATAGAGATATTCTGCGGATGGAGGTTTCAGTTTTCGGACGGGTGACCTTCACCCCTCCGCCTTTGACTCTGACGGCTTGCTTGCAGATGTTCAGCGTCATTGACTGTTCATCGAGGTCGCTCCACAGCAGAGCGACAAGTTCACCTTTGCGTAGTCCTGTGGTCAGTTCGAGGAAGAACATCGCCAGTACACCGCGCTTCTCTGCTTCTCTGAGGTAGGTGCTAATGTCTTCCAGGTGCAGGATGTGCATTTCTTTCTTCTCCAGCTTTGGTACAATGCAGTCCTCGGTTGGATTCCGCAGGATCAGCCTCTCTTTCACCGCCCGGCCAAGGCAGTTGTGGAGCATCATGTGCAGGCCTCGGACGTAGCTGGCGCTCATACCGGTGTTGCCGTCCTTAGATACCCTGATTCGTCCGTTGGCCTTGACATCGTTGTACAACTTCTGTATGTCCCGCCCGGTCAGCTTGGCGAGCTTGATGCTCCCAATCCTCGGCACGACGTGGTGTTCGATGTAGTCCTCGTAAAATTCCTGTGTACTTTCTCTGATGTGTGGTTTGGAATACGTCTCATACCACGTCCGTACCCAGCTGCCCACCGTGTATTCCTCGGCCTTCTCAACATCGATTTCGGCGCACTCCCGGATTGCCTTTTTCAGCTTCTCCTTGACCTCTGACTGGGTTCTTCCGAGGACGTTCTTCCTAATCGCTTTTCCGCTTTCGTCATGCCCAGCCACATACCGCCCTTCCCAACGTCCGTCCGGCCTTTTTCGTATATTTCCCTCGCCGTTGGCTCTGCGTTTGCTCATGCCGTGCATCTCCTTTCTGCCCTTTTGGCAAACACACAACATACCAGCTTTGCCGCCAAATAGCCAGAGCAAAATTGTGTACAAACGGATAATTTTTTCACGCAGTGGGTCCGGGCTCCCGCCCGGAAAAGCATTTGGCGGGCACCGGGCTTGCCCGGTGTACAGACAAATGCGATGCTTGCCTCTCCCAAACGGGAGAGTTTCTTCTCTGCGCTCATGACTGCGGATTTTTCCTTGGAATTGCTGACAAATCCGTTCTATCCGACCGCCTAAATCGCACAGCCGCCTCAAAACCGACCGCGTAGCGAAACTCAGAAAAGCCCCGCACTGCGGGGCTTTGTGGCCGGACCGCGCCGCCAAACGGTGCGTTCCTTTATCTTGTCCAATAATCGAACGGCCTTTTCCCCTCGAAAAAGGGCCGGAAATACGCCTCAGTGTCGTCTGCTCAGAGCCGGAGATTATGCGCAGAGAGGAAAATTCTTTTCCCTCACAATCGCCCAACACGGCGTTTTGCCACTTGTCCTACCCTCTGCCCTAAAACCGCGTACAGGCCCAACAGCGTGCTTACGGTGTCGTTAAGACCGTTGACGATTCGAGACCCTTATGGTATAACTACCTTGTGGGAAAACGACCGATTGCTAGTGTTATTCCCCCTCCCAAAAAGCGCAGGAGCCCCTCGCAATTATTGAGAGCCGGTGGTGAGTATTTCGACCATCAGCCTCGCTCCCAAGCCGAACGCCTCGTGAAAGCGTCTTTCGCCTATTGAGCTGGATACGGTGAGGCAGTCATCCTTCATAGCGTCGAGAATGGCTCTTTCTTGTTCATCAAGAGTCACTCTCAGTTTTTCCTCGTTTTCGTGTATCCGCTTCAGGATTTCCCTTTCCTCCGGTGTGGCCCCTCCCATCTGTTCAACCGGGCAGATGTTTCCGTAGTAGAGTTCGTTGATTAGATTCTCCATCTTCACCCCTCCTTGGCAACACACAATACCGCAGAGGGGCGGAAAAGTCGAGTGAAACCGTTTTGGCAAAACGGAGAAACTGCGTGAGATGCAGGCCTTCGGGAAGGGCTTTATATTTGTTGCTCTACGTATTGTTAATACTATTCCCCTCCCAGAAATTGCAGGGGGTCCCCCGCAGAATTTGAAGTACTCTGGTTGGTTGATGGTGTACGGCAGAGAGAAAAGGCTCTTTTTGCTTATAGCCGTCCAAATATTGAAGGCTTGACTTTTCTGCTTTTCAGAGTTACTATGTAACCCTCGAATGGCGGACTTTTACCCCATTTTCACGAGCCTACCCGAATCGTCCAGGCCGCTTTCCGCTCGGAAGGCGGCCTGACCCACAAGTTGACCCACTGCACGAAATTTGCGGGTGGAAACAGTGGAGCGGACAGCAGGAACGAGCTGCTGATTTTGGAGGGAAAAGGGGCGTAAAGCCTTAGAAATGCCCGGATTTTTATAGCGATTGCAGTTCGTAAGCATATACGCATTTCTGCTCCGTGACGTTTGCGGGTTTTGAAACCCTTTGCGACAGTAAGCGGCGGTTATGTTGGATTTTACTGTCTAGGCTGGTAAAATCGCCTGCTGACCACATGAAAGACCATATCGCCGAAATGGGCCGGATTCCTTGATGGAATCCGGCCCTTACGTCTGCTTTTTTAGATTAGGCTGGGTAAGTTTTGCTCTCCGCGGCCGCCTTTTCCGTCTGTATCCTGGCTCGCACCGATGGGATCATCTCATTCAGGAGCCGCTCACATTCCTCTCTTGTCTTGGCGTAGACGGTGTGCACCTCACGCTTTCCCTCGGCGTTGGTGGGAGTGTAGCGGCCCTCGTAAAGATGATCGTTTATCTGGTATATCCCTCCGGTGCCGGACTTACGGATCTTGCCCATGTAGGGCGTAAACCGTTGCGGGGGTTTTGTCTCAGCATTACTCTCGACCGGCGTCGGATATGCCCTGACCTGTTCACCGTCCCCGATCGCCTTCTCGATCCTGTTCGCCGCCTGAATCTGCATGGTGTCGGTGATGTGGCTGTAGATGTTGATGGTGGTGGCGGAGCGCACATGGCCGATGATGGCGGAGAGGGTCTTGATGTCCATCCCGTGCTCCAGGGATGTGGTGGCGAATGTATGGCGGAGATCGTGGAACCGCACGTCCCTGCATTGCGCCCGCTTGAGGACTTTCTTCATCGTGTGGTATATGCTCTGTGGGTCCATGGGGCTATCCTTATTGACAGGGGAGGGGAACATCCACTCAGAATTGGTGCGTGACCGCAGTTCTTTGAGGATGTCCACTACCTCCCGCGGAAGTATAATGGTCCTGTCTGAGCTCGCTGTCTTTGGAGCGGAGATGTTGATCTGGCCCTTAAGATGTATGGCTTGGCGCTGGATATGCAGAGCGCCTGTTTCAAAGTCCAGATCCGACCACTTCAGCGCGCTGATCTCGCCCCGCCTTATGCCTGTCGCGAACTCAAGGATGGCGATCTCATAGAAATCGTTCTGCTTCGCCTGAATGAGGAAGCGCCGCATTTCCTCCGGCATCAGTACCTGCATCTCCGCCGCCTTCGCCGGAGGCAGCTTACAGCCCTTGGCGGGATTGGTGGGTATCAGCCTTTCCGCCACCGCCTTTTCCAGCACCATATGGCAGACGGCGTGACAGGCTCTGACCATCCGGTCCGAAAGGCCGGGGCCGTAGAGATCGACCCTCGACCTGCGGCCGCACTTTTTGAGCTCGGAGTAGAATTGCTGCAGGTCGCTGGTCTGGAGCTTGTTCAGCGGTATGTCTCCGATGGACGGGATGATGTGCAGGTAGATCTGGCCCTCGTAGCTGGTCTGCGTCGTGAGCCGTATCGTCGGCTTGGACCAGGTCTTGTACCAGAGATCCAGCCAGTCCCCGAATCTCATATCCGGCCTGGCCCTGTGGACGGCGATGCCGCATTCCGCTTTCAGCTTGTCCAGCTTCTCCAGACACTCCGCTTTTGTCTTTGCCAGGACGTTCTTTGTTTTGGGCAGGCCCTTCTCATCGTAGCCGATGACCACCCTGCCCTCCCAGCGCCCGTCCTTTCTCAGACGGAGGGTCCCGTCGCCGGCCTTGCGTTTTCTTGCCACGGCTTCAGCTCCTCTCCGAAAAGCTCCTTCATAAACCCGCCGACGATCACGGCGGCGTTCGCCTGCATATCCGTTGTGACGTGTGTATAGGTATCCAGTGTGAATGACGCGCTGGCGTGTCCGAGGATACCCGACAACGTTTTCGCGTCCACACCTCCGGCCAAGGCGTGAGTGGCAAAGGTGTGACGTATATCGTGGAAACGCATATCCGGCAGGCCGGCGGAGCCGAGTATCTTCTTGAGCCGTCTGTAAGCGGCGTTGGGGGATACGGGCTTTTCCGGATGGAACAGATCAGGGAACATCCACTCAGATACCGAGGATCTCCGACGCTCGTTCAGAAGCTCCAGCGTACCCGGCGGGAGCAGGATGGTCCGCGTCCCTCGCTCCGTTTTCGTTTCTCCGACCTCCAGCTCCCCTCCGGCAATGACGCGGACGGAGCGGCGCACTGTGAGCTTCCCGCTGTCCTCGTCGAGGTCACACCACTTGAGCCCGCACATTTCACCCTTTCGAAGGCCCGTGGTCATGGCAGTGTAGAAGAAGTCGTGCCACACCGTGTCCTCCCTTATGGCGTTCATAAACCGCTTTAGCTGTTCAACACTCAGTATGGTCTTGGGCGCTGGAGCGGTCTTGGGGAGCTTGGCACCTTCGGTGGGATTGTGCGCTATGAATCGTGCGCTGACAGACGCGTCCATGATCTCATGCAGGAGCATGTGGATCTTGACGACCATCGTACCGGAGAGTGTCCTATCCTCACGCCCGCGCGCGAGGCTTTTCTTTTTCGCCAGGGAGTTGTACAGCTTCTGCACATCTGTCCGGGTGATAGACCGCAGATGCTTCGCTCCCAGCGTGGGGAGGATGTGGTGCTTGAGGTAGGACCGGTATCTTTCAACGGTACTCGCCCTCAACGTCGGCTCGGCGTACTCGGTCAGCCACCTCTCCGTCCACTCCTCCAGCGTCATGTCGCAGTCCGTAACCTCCATGCCCCGGTACTCGCCGATGAGGGCGTGGAGCTTCGGCATCAGTTCCTTTTGCGTTTTGGCGAACACGGATTTGTAGATCGGCGTTCCGTCCGCCTTGTGCCCGATGACGATGCGGCCCTCCCATCTCCCGTCCGCTCTCTTGCGCACGGTGCCGTCTCCGTCCGGGCGTTTGCTTGCCATATGACCACCTCCTTTGCAGCAACACAACATACCACAGTCCGTTTAGAATAGCTATACCTTTTTCGCGCTCTCCCCGAAAAATTATCCCGGCCACTTCTGGTCGTCCTTCACGGGAATGCGTCTCTGCACATCCAGCGCGTGGTCGAAGCTGACCTGGCCGCAGGTCTTCCTGACTTCGTCCTCCGCAAAATCCCGGAGGGCCTTTCGGTCCATCTCCCTCACCCCATAGTGAGCCGCAATGGTGTGGCAGGCCATGTTCAGCTCCACCGCCCACTTGAACAGCAGAGAGCGGAGACGGTTATTGTTGTTCTCCAGAATGCCTTTGATGGTCGCGGAGAGCACCGGCCCCAGATAATTTGAGGCGTCCATGCAATCCAGATACCCGGTGTAGAACTCCACCGACTTCTCCACGAACTCGCTGCGGCTCTGGCAGTTGTCCGACGCCATGAGCCTGTCCATTTTTGCGATTGTTTCCGGCCTGAGCCAGTAAGTTGAGCCTTTTTTGTTTTCCATGAAAATACCTCCTAAAATCGGTCATGTATACCTGTAATAAATCGGTCAAAGTCCCACGGCGCTAAGGGTTTGGGCGTTTCCGCATCGCCGACCGGTGCGGAATTTTTCACATGCCCCGAAAAACGGTGCGGCCTTCCTTCCCGGAAAAGCCCCGCACTGCGGGGCTTTGTGGCCGGGCCGTGCCGCGAAGCGGTGCGGCCCTTTATCTTGTTCAATAATCGAACGGCCTTTTTCGCCCGAAAAAGGGCCTTGTCACGTCTCGCAGGTTTTCGCACGTTGGGCTTTGCATGTCCGCCGTGTCCACGCCCCATGTCGGAGCCACGGGGCGCACACGGCTCGACACACGCTCTCACGCTCCCTTCTCATTGAGCACCGCCTGCACGCGCCGCCGCTCGTTCTCAATCTCCGCTTGGCATATGAGGCGGCGGTTGAACTGCGCTATCGCGGGGCGGACGGGCAGGATGGTATACATCAGGTTCCCGTTCAGCGGCACGCCCTTCTTTGTGATCATCTCCGTATTTTCTGTCTTGATGAGGCCCTTCTCCTCCAGGCCGCCCACGTACTTGGCCACCGACTTCCGGCTCCGCCCGATGGCCTCGCCGATGGTCTTGTAGCTAGGCCAGCACTTGTGGGTGCGGTTATTCTTGCGGCACCTGAGATAGGCGTAGGTCGCCAGCTCGTCGGTCGTCAGGTCCATCTGGAACACTGCGGAGGGCATCTCGAAAAATTCTCCCGGCATCAGCTTCATCTTCTGTCACCTCCCGTCCTCTCGTCCACCCATTGGATAAACTTCTCCTTGGGCACCATTAGCCGGTTCCCGATCCTCAGCGCCGGGAAGCCCGCCTCGTGCATCAGCTCGTAGCCGGACGAGACAGACACCCCCAACACCTTCGCCACCGTCTCCGCGTTCAGGAACAGCGGCAGGGCCTCGTAGCTTGTGTACATCGCTTGCTTCATCATTCATCCTCCTTTTGTTTTCTTGCGCGGTTTCCCCGCTTGTGCTATAATCTTACATCAGAACAGAGGATTTCAAAATGAAACAGCGTTCTTATTTATTTCGGAGGATTAACACTTTTAGACAGAGGTGAGAATCATTGGAGGACCTGGGTTTGTACGTCTCGCTGCTCCCCGACGGGACGCTGAAACGGAAACTTGTTCACTTAAAACTTCGCGGAAGAAAATTAGAGGACGCGCTCCACGACTACCCTGTAACGCCGGACAGTCCGCTGTCCGTCTTTGACAAGGTGGAGACGCGGTTGCCCGACTCAACGGTTGAGCAGGAGATCATCGAGTTTTCGGAACTGAATTTTGGACCGTATGTGCAGGTCATCAACTACATCACCACCATGTCCAACTACATCCTCACCGACTTCAACAAGCGCCACGTCTTCGATCAGGACACCTTCGAGAACATGATGGAGACCCTCTCGGACTTCGTGTACACCTTCGAGTGCGACAACCCGCTCCAGGGAACGCTGACGAGAGCGGTCCTGGACGACACCATCCCGGTAAACAACGGAACGCTGGAGCATTTGCTTGAGGCGACTCACGCCGTGGTCCCACCTTTGCAGCAGATCGTCCTCTTTCAAAATCTCACCGTTCAACTGCTCAGCGACCTCCATCGTGGTGTCGCCCTGGACTTCAAGAAAAAGTACAGGCCGCTCCGCAAGACGGAGTTTGTTCAGACCATGCTGATGAACAAGGACGGTCATCTTACCAACCGCTACCACTTCCGTTCGCCCACATCGTACTACTGTTTCCTTCTCCTGAACTTCATCGAGCGCAAACCCACTGTGGAGCTTTGCCGGTGCTGCGGCAGATTTTTCGTACCGAAGACGAAGCGGAAGACGCTCTACTGTGACCGGGTCATCCGTGACGGCAAGACCTGCAAGGACCTGGGCCCCCGCCTCAAGCACAAGTACGACGCCGGACGCGACAAGGTCATCGAGGAATTTGACCGCGCCCGCCAGCGGATGTACAAACGGTATGAGCGTACCGAAACCATAAATCAAACCGTCACCGCCAAGAGTCTTACCGAGGAAGGGCTCTACGAGTGGACCCGCAAAGCCACCGAGGCCCGCGACCAATACCTCGCCGGAGAGCTGAGCGAGGAGGAGGCGCTGAAGATCATAACCGCCACATAAAAATGCCGGGAGCCGACGCGAAATCGGCTCCCGGACGTTTTTTAGTTAAGGTGGGGTAAAGTTTGATGCAAAAATTACCCGATGCGGCATCGTTAGTTATGTAACCGTCAACCCACCCCGCATCTTTTCTTCACCCAAACACTGTGAAACAATGTACAGGGGGAACCAGCGGCTC
>CANROC010000047.1 GCA_947632175.1 uncultured Oscillospiraceae bacterium
GCGGTTGGCGGGCCGTATACGCTGATACCACATTTTGAAATCATGGCAAAATAAAAGCATAAAGGAGAATGGATTTATGTTAGTTGAAATTATCGGAAAAAGAAACGAAGAAAAATTGATTACCACAAGTCTGAAAGTGGCAGAGGTTTTCGAGAAAGAACACAAGGACGTTTTGGAGAGCATAAGAAATCTCGTAGCGGAAAATTCCGCCGCGAAATTCTTCAACGAAACCACATACAAAAATCGCGGCAGAGAATACCCAATGTATGAAATGGACAGGGACGGATTTTCTCTTTTGGTAATGGGATTTACCGGAGATAAGGCGTTGCAGTGGAAGATTAAGTACATAGAGGCTTTCAATGCAATGGAACAAGAACTCCGCCGCATTTACACAGAGCGTCAGCAGTGGCAGATTGAGCGAGACAAAGGTGTTGTCATCCGGCATATCCTGACGGACACAATCAAAATGAAGATTGCTGACAGTCCACACAAAAGATTCGCTTATCCGAATTACACAAAGCTGATTTACAAGACCCTGTTCGGTAAGACCATGAAAGAACTGCAAGAGGAATACGGAGTAAAGTCGAAAGAAAGCCTCCGGGACTATCTGACCGCAGATCAGCTTAAGGACGTTGAGAACATGGAAATGCTGGTAAGTAGCCTGATAAATTGCGGGTGGGGATATGACGAAATCAAGACGTTTATACAACAGCAGAGCGTAAAAATGATTGCGTGATAGGCGGTGACATTATGGCAAGCAGAACACAGCATTTTCGTGGTTTTTCCGTGGTGCAGGGCGATATAACAGTAAATGTGAATTTTTCCAGATTTGAAAAACAGTTTGAAGACGCGCAGAAAGCATTGGATATGGCGGTCATGACAAGCATGATTCCGTTTATGCCAAAACAAACAGGAAACTTTATTGACCGCACTATCATTATGAGTACATCTATGGCAGGAACCGGAATTGTTGTTGCGGCAGCTCCGCCTATGGGAAGATACCTTTACGAAGGAAAAGTTATGGTTGACAGTGAAACGGGCAAAGGCCCCATGAAAATTCCAGATGGGCCGGGCGGCGCTTATGTCTTGCGATTCCGCAAAGGCGCTGAGTTGGTTGCAACAACAAGAGATTTAGACTACAGCAAAGCGGCCAATCCAGATGTTACCGACCATTGGTTCGATGCGGCAAAGAAAAAAGACTTAAAAGCATGGGTGAGCCTTGTCAAACAAAAGGCAGGGGGTGGTTCGCACGGATAATCCAAGAGAGCGAGTAATAGATCCGGACGGATATGATGTGATTACAACTGCAATCCTTGATCTGTTTAATGAGTATGCAGAAATCATCGGAAAAGAAATATTTTTTGAGGTTTTGGGTGAAAATTCCGGGTTATCGTTTCAAGCGGCTGGCGGCGCAGAGGTAATAAGCGATACAAAAAGCGTTACTGGAAAAATAACGGAATATTGCCAATTCCCGATTATTTTTGTTTACCGAACCGCAAGCACGCAAGAATATCAGAAATTACAAATTCAGACTTTTCTTGATACTTTGGGGAAATGGATATGTATGGAAGAGGTAAAAATAAACGGAGAAAATTATCGGCTGACCGAATATCCAAAGCTGACCAGAGGAAGAAAAATAACGAGTGTAAGGCGAAATAATTCATCACCCAAAGAACCGAATGCAGACGGAGTGCAGGATTGGGGATTACCCTTATACATCTACTACACCCATGAATATTACAGAAACAGAAAATAAAATAGTGCAACCGAGCCGGAGCCTTAGAGCCAGAGCCTTATCAATACGATAGGTTCCGGCTCTATTTTTTATCAATCAAAAAGGAGAAAAAGCGATGGCAAAGTTAAACAGAGAAGCATTAGCGCATTATCTTGACACAAAATTCAACACAAAAGTTGCGGACGCAGAAAAGGCGGAGTTTGAGGTTATCGGCGACGACATCGAGGAAATGTCTGTTGAGATGAACCCCGACACCGAAACAATGAAGAATATCCTCGGTCAGACAAAGACCACGGATAACGGCTATGAACCGAGCATGGAGGCAGACCCGTTCTACGCTGACCCGGACAAGAAACTCTATCCGAAACTGCGCGATATTGCTCTCGGCAGAGTAAAGGGCGCAGGGTGCAAAACACTCATGCTTGAAGTGCTTGTAGAGGACACGGCGGCAGAAAACCACCTTGCGTGGTTGCAGGAAGTCATGGTTAAACCGAACAGCTACGGCGGAGGCACAGAGGGCGTAAACATTCCGTTTACCGTTTCTGAGGACGGTGAGAGACAGAGAGGTTATGTTTCTGCGGCAACTCTCAAGAGCGGCAACCCGACATTTACGGAGGGCGATATTCCGGGAAAAGTGATGTTGAGGGCGGGACAGAAAGTAGCTGAAGCAAAAAGCCTGTCATAAGGAGGATATACATGGCACAGGAAGTAATGACATTATCGGTTGATACCGGCTCAGTCCTTATCAACGTGGACGACAAAGGTGAAATCATCGGACAGTTTCGTTTCAACCCGTCCGACATGGATATTGTACGGCGTTATGAAACCGTGGTAGACGCTCTCAACGCTATCACGATTGCAGAGGATGCAGGGGCAGACGAACTGCTGAAAATCTCGGACGAAATCAAAAAGCAGTTTGATTATCTGCTGAATTACAACGTGTCCGAGGGCATTTTCGCAAAGTGCAATCCGTTCAGTATGACTGCGGGTGGTGACTTTTATTTTGAAAACGTCTTGGACGGCATTGCCGGACTGATTGAAAAGACCACTAATCAGCGCATTGAGAAGAAGCGCAAGAAGATTGAAAAGGCTACGGCGAAGTATCACAAATGATGAATGCATGGGAACTCCCCACTTGCCTTTGTGTAGGTGGGGAGAATTGGAAGATTCGGACGGACTTTCGGGCAATCCTTGATATTCTCAAATATTTCAACGATCCCGAATACGAGCCGGATGAGCAATGGGAAATATGCCTTGATATTCTGTTCGAGGACTACGCCAATATGCCCTACTCTATCCGCAACGAAGCGGCAGAAAAGGCGATTGAGTTTATCGACATGGGCATTAAGGACGATGGCAAGCGCAAACCTCACACAATGGACTGGGAACAGGATGCGGCGGTGATTATACCGTCTGTCAATCGGGTGTTGGGCAAGGAAGTCCGGGCGATGGAATATCTGCATTGGTGGACGTTCTTGGGGGCGTACATGGAAATCGGAGAGAGTCTGTTCTCACAGATTTTGAACATCCGGCAGAAGAAAGCCAGAGGAAAGAAACTTGAGAAATGGGAGCAGGAATTTTACCGGGATAACAAAGCACTGATTGATTTACAGGTGAAGCGTGTAGAGCGCAGTCAGGAAGAAAAAGACGAACTCCGGGCACTGTTCGGTTTTAACAAAAAGTAGGTGAAATTATGGCACAGCAGGCGGACGGAACTGTATATATTGATACCCTGTTAGACACGACAGGATTTAAGGCGGGCGGCAAGGATGTAGAGGCCGCTGTCCGCCGCATGTCAAAGACTGTATCCGGTATCGGTACGACGGCAAAACTGGCACTGGAAAAGCAGACAAACGCATTTATTAAGCAGAATCAGGCATACGCACAGCAGGAGCGGAAAATAGAATCTCTGAAAAGTAAGCTGAAAGAGATGTCTGAACAGAGAGTTGCTACAGATGAATTTAAGGAGATCGGGAAGCAGATCGACGACGATACCGCGAAACTGAACCGACTGGAAAAGGCACAGGAAGAATTTCTTGCAGTGGGCGGCAGGGAATCATCTTCGGCGTACCGGCGTCGGGAAATGCAGATCGAAGAACTGCGGAACTCAATCCGGTACGCAAAGGGTGAACAAGAAGACCTGTTGCAGAGCGGTGGTGCGTACAGAGGCGTTGACACATCTGCAACGGAACAGCGCCTTGCTGACGAACAACAGCGCTTACAGCAAATGAACGCCGCACTCGGCACGTCGTATCAATCATTGAGGGCGAAAATAGAATCCTTGGGCGGCTCAAGTGAGCAAGCCTCGCAGAACTTCTCAAAAATTGGTCAGGCGGCTATTGCGGCATTTCGGACGGCGGCAAGCGGCGCTTCCCGGCTGATTTCTGCGGCGAAGGGCGCGGCAAAGGCGATAGGATCATCGTTACTTTCGGCGCTCAAAAGAGCAGGCGCGGCGGCCGGTAACTTGTTTGTGAGTATCGGCAAAGCGGCGGCGGCAATGCTCAAGCTACACAGGAATACGAGCAAATCAAACGGATCGCTTGGGACAAGTTTAAAATCTGTGCTGAAATACACGCTCGGAATCCGAAGCCTTTACACGCTGTTTAACCGGATGCGTGGCGCGATTAAGGACGGATTCAGCAACCTTGCACAGTATTCCAGCACGACAAACGCAAGCATATCCTCTCTGATGTCTGCCCTGACGCAGTTAAAAAACACTCTTGCAACGGCTTTTAACCCGATTTTGACAGCGGTTGCTCCAGCGCTCACATCGTTGATTAACATGGTATCCACAGCAATTACATACGTGGGCATGCTGATTGCGGCGCTGACCGGTCAGAGTACATATACGCGAGCAATCGGCGTACAGCAGGATTATGCGGCGAGCTTGGGCGGAACAGCGGATGCGGCGAGGGATGCGGCAGGAGCAACGAAAGAAGCAGAGAAAGCGACGGACGATTATTTGTCCGGCCTTGACGAAATAAAGCGTTGGGAATCTCCCGACAAAGATTCCGGTTCCGGCGGTGGAGGCGGAGCTGGCGGAGGCGGTGGAGGATTATCGCCGGGAGATATGTTTGAAGAAGTCCCGATTAATAGCGGATTACAGAATCTTGCTGAACGGCTAAAAGAAGCATGGAAGAACGCAGATTTTACGGACATTGGGGAACTGATTGGAACTAAACTCCGGGACGCCTTGGACAGCATACCCTGGGACAAGATCAAAGAAACTGCGGCGAAGGTCGGAAAGTCCCTTGCTACACTGATAAACGGCGCGGTCGAAGTGTCCGGTCTGGCTGAATCGGTCGGGAAAACAGCGGGGGAACTGCTGAACACCGGACTGCAGGGGGCAAGTGCATTTGTCAAAAATCTGCACTGGGATTCTGTTGGAGATTTTATTGCAGAGGCAATGAATAAAGCGATAAACACTGTTGACTGGGTTGCACTGGGGAATCTTATAGCAGATTCTCTGAACGGTATTGTAAAACTCGCAAGTACCTGGGCAGGCAAATTTAAATTTGGCAAAGCGGCGAGTGAAATTACCACTGCACTGAATACTGCGATAAGTGGAATAGGCTGGGAGGCTCTAGGTAACCTTATTGCGACATCGTTAAATGGAATTTTTAAAGCGGCAGAAACATGGACAGATAAGTTTGATTTTGCACAATTAGGAGACAGTATTGCAACTGCGGCAAACGCGATAATAAGTGGCATTAAATGGAAAAATGTCGGTAGCACAATAGCCGGGGCGTTAAATGGAATTTTCACAACAGCGGAAACATGGTTGGAAAAATTTGATTTTGGAAAACTCGGAGAAAGCATTGCAACCGCAATGAACGCAACAATAAAAGAAATCAAATGGAAAAAAATAGGAAAGGTAATATCTGAAGGTTTAAATGGAATATTTAGTTTAGCTGAAACGTGGACGGATAAGTTTGATTTTGATGCTTTAGGCGAAGCGGTAAAGGAAGTTGTAAAAAGTACGCTCAATGGAATTGAATGGGAAACCGCTATTACGTTTGCCAAAAAAGCCGGAAAAGGAATTGGGAAAGCGTTAAATAAAGTCATAACCACAGATACGTTAGCCTCTGTTGGAAATACGTTTGCACAGGTGGTAAACACCGTTGTTTCTGGCGCTTATAGTCTTATTGGAACAATAAACTGGGATGGCTGGGGAGACGCTATTGCGACGAGCATTAACAAATTTTTTAATAAAGCAGACTGGAAAAAGCTCGGGCTTACTTTCGGCGGTGCGGTCGATGGACTTATCGAAATGCTTTCCAAAGCTGTTACAGGGGTAAGTTGGTCAGAAATCGGGTACAGCATTGCGGAAACGATTAAATCTATACCATGGGGCGAAATATTAAAAGATGCGGCGAAACTGGTTGGAGATGTTTTTGTCGGATTACTGGACTTCGGCGCGGCGTTACTGGAAGGTTTCAAACCTACAGAATGGACAGAGTTTAACTGTCAGATTGACAAAACATTACAGAATTTGAAAGACACAAACAGCGAACTGGAAACACGAATCGAAAATGCAAAGAACTGGAAGAACGCTGGGGACGAGTACGATTATGCGGAGGATTTAGCGGAAAAATATTTTGACCTTGCTGAAAAACAGGGGAAAACAAATGAAGAAACAGAGGAAATGAAAGACCTTGCCGGAAAGCTTGTCGAAACTGTTCCGCAGTTGGAAGAGTATTACAACAAAGAGACTGGTCTGCTTGACACAACGAGAACATCCGTTGATAACCTGATTGAATCGCTCAAAGCAAAGGCACGAACGGAAGCGGCGCAAGATGCGCTGAAAGAATTTTATTCTGCTCAGTTTGACGCAAAAAAAGTCATGGATGAGGCGACTGAGACAGCAAAAAAGCTCAATGAAAATTATGAAACACAGAGCGAAAAAGTCAGAGAGCTAGCTGAAAAAACTGATTATGCTAATCGACATTTTGGAGCCGAAGACAAAATTACAAAAGACCTTAATGAAGAACTTGGTAAATATCAAGAACAATTAAAAACAACAACGGAAGACATCGAAAGTAATAATCAAGTACTCAAGGATGCAAAAACAAATTATGAAAATGCATCTGCCGGAATTGACCAGATAACAGGTTATCTGGTCGAAATGAACGACGAGGCAGGAACATCAAATACAAAGTTTTCCGCTTTGAATGAAACGCTTTCAAAACTGCCGAAGGACGTACAGGTTAAAGTCAACGCAGTTTTGCAGGATGACTCTCTGACACTTGAAGAAAAGAAAATCAAGGTTGCCGCCCTTGTGACCGGTCTTGAAGACGGAGTTCCACTATCGGATAAAAAAATTGATGAAATCTGGGCAGAAGTAACCGGGATTGACTCGCAACTCACGCCGGAGCAAAAGACATTACCGGGATTCAATGCGACCGCAAAAGTGGAAGTGACAAGTCTTGAAGATAAGATTGCGAGCAAGGATAAAGTAATAAAAGGCGTAGGCGCACATGCAAACAATGTGCAAGTGGAAGATAAAAACGTAGACGTTAAAGCAACTTCCGATAAAACGAATGTAAAAGATAAAAACGTCGCTGTTGAAGCAAATGCCCAAAAAACAAATGTGAAAGATAAGAATGTTGATGTCAAGGCAACTTCTGAAAAAACAAATTTAAAAGACAAAAACGTTGATGTCAAAGCGACTGCTCAAAAAACAAATTTATCCGACAAGAATGTTGATATTAAAGCAACATCAAAAAAAGCATACCTTACGGATAAAAATGTAAGTATCAAAGCAACTTCCAAAAAGGCGTATTTGACTGATAAAAACGTGTCAGTGTTAGCTCAAACTCCCAAAATCGGATGGCAGTCTGGCGCAAATAAATCATTGACGGGAATATCTGCATATACGTCTGGAATCGGTTGGCAGTCATATGCCGCAAAAGCACTGTACGGAATAACAGCATATGCAAGTTCAATACAAAAACAAAGCGGCTTGTCATTGGTATTAAGTGCTGTTTTAAGCATTGTTGCCGGGGCTGTTACGCTTGCGTTTAAAAAGAGTGGCGGTATTTTTTACGGCGGCAGATGGCATGATGTAACCGCGGCGGCCCGCGGCGGAGCGTTTAACATGGGGCAGATGTTTATAGCGCGTGAGGCCGGTCCAGAGCTTGTCGGCACCATCGGCGGACATACGGCAGTCATGAACAACGACCAGATTGTTGCATCCGTGGCGGCGGGCGTTTACAAGGCGGTTGTGGCGGCGTTCAGCCGGTTCAATAATTACTTTGCGCGCATGTCATTATCGCTGACCAGATTGCCTGAGGCATTACAGAGTATGCAGACGTACACGCCGCCGGTCAACATGCCGGTTCCGCTGATGGCAACAGGTACGGTGATACCGCCGAAAGCCGTGATTGCACAGTATGAAATCGCAGACCTTAAACAAGGAATCGCAGACTTGAACAATGCGATAAACCGGATCAGCGTCCCGGCGCGCCAACAAGGACAAGGGAACACGTACCGGTTTACGGCGCAAGTCAACCGGAGAACGCTCTTTGACGAACTGATTGACGAAGCAAAACTGCGGCAGACGGTAAGCGGCAGAAATCCGTTTGAATTGGGGTGATTGTATGCAGGATAAAATAAAAATAAACGGAAAAGAGATTTATCAGCCGGATCAGGGACTTGCATACAAGTTTGAGACAACCTACACCACAGACAGTACGCGAGTGCAGACCGGGGAAGGCCATTTTTCGGCGATGTTCACGGTTGAGCAGTTGGGATACACGGCAACTTACATACCGCAGGCAGAGGCAACAAAGATTCTTCAGATGGTGGCGAAAGGACAGAATTTTACTCTGCATTATTTTTCCCTGTACTACGGGAAGTGGCAGGACGCAACTTTCTATGTTGGACAAGGGGATATGAATATTGGTTCGTTGGAAGAAAATGGAGAATACCTTGACACACTATCTTTTAACATGACGGGGGTGAAGCCGATTTGAGAAATATCAGCAACAAATTGATGCAGGCAATGGAAAACAGGCGCGATTTTTACGCCTCCGGGGAAATCACATTCGCAAGCGGTGTGAAAAAACCATTGGAAAAGAAAGACCTGTCAATCTCCGGGAGCTCTATCTATGACGGGGGCGGAAGTTCTTCCTTCCCCCTCGGTCTGCTGATTCCCCGGCAGATCAACCTGTCATTGGATAATCACGATGACAGATGGTCGGAGTATGATTTCTATGGCGCAAAAATATCATTGCAGACAAAGTATGATTTTGACGATGGAACCAGCGAGGAAATCAATATCGGGGAATATACAATCGTTACGCCGGAATCATACGGAACTGTGGTCGGGATAACAGCGGTTGATGATTCGTATAAGGCGGACAAGGATTACAGTACATCCCTGTCATTCCCTGTTTCGTTGGGTGTAGCTCTCGCTGATTCCTGTGAAACGTGCGGAATTAATCTGCTGACCACAGTATTTCCGAACAGTGATTATATGATACCAGCGGCACCGGTCAGTATTACCCACCGTCAGTTTATCGGCATGTGCGCCATGATTGCCGGAGGCAACGCAAAGTTTGATGAACAGAACCGGTTGAAAATCGTGCCGTATGATTTTTCAGCGTTTGAAAATGTCAGTTGGATTGACGGCGGAACATTCGCACCGTGGACAAAAGGGGAAAGTGTGGACGGCGGTTCGTTTAATCCGTGGACAAGTGGACAAAATGTGGATGGCGGTGCGTTCGGAGACAGGGACGGTATACATATTCTGTACCAGTTTGCACCGGGGATAAAGATAGAAGCGGACGACGTGGTTATCACAGGCGTACAGATGGAGTCAGAAGGTGAGGACGGCCAGAAGGTCACACACCTGTCCGGGAAGGAAGGGTATGTACTGTCATTGGAAAACCAGTTGGCGAAGGGCAAGGAAGACGAAGCGCTGAAGCTGATTGGCGAAAAGGTCATAGGTCTGCGCTTCCGGCCGTTTACCGGCGACCATATTGCATTGCCGACAGCAGAAGCAATGGATTTGGCCGTGGTTGTGGACCGGAAAAACAACGCCTACGCAACTGTGCTGACGGACGTTGACTATGCGTATTTTGGGTTCACGTCCATGAAATGTACCGCTGACAGTCCTATCAGAAACATGTCTGTTTACTATGGCAATGAAACAAAAGCGGTTGTTCAGGCGCGAAAATTGGTAGAGGCAGAAAAGACGCAAAGAGAACTTGCAGTTGAGGCATTGGCAAAACAGCTTGCGAATGGCAATGGCTTATATATGACTACAGAACCGCAGACCGGCGGTGGAAATATCTACTACATGCACGATAAACCATCACTGAAAGAAAGCAAAGTTGTATGGAAACTGACCGCAAACGCGTTTGGCATATCGACGGACGGCGGCAAAACATATCCGTATGGGTTGGACACGACCGGAACAGCAATCCTTGACCGGATTTATGCAATTGGAATTGATGCAGACCATATTACTACAGGAAAATTTGAAATCCGCAAGGATGACGGAACGATACTTGCACTGTTGGATAAGGATGCAAAACAGGTTATATTGCGCCCTGATACATTTACATTGGCGTCAGGTCAGACTGTCGAACAGGTGGCGGAAAGCAAAGCCGGTTCTGCGGCGAATGATGCTCTCAACGATGCAAAAAGCTATACGGACTCAACGGCGAAAACCACCTTGCAGAGCGCAAATGGGTACGCTGATACGGCATCTAAAAATGCAGTCAACAATCAGACGCAATTAGATATTTTCAATAAACTGACAGACGACGGAAAAACAAAAGGAATTTATTTAGATGGTGCGAATCTATACATAAATGCTGATTATGTAAAATCTGGTATTATTGATACGGAAAGACTGGATGTAGAAGGAATATTTGCAAAAAATGTTACTGCAACTGGAACAATCCGGGGCGTGAATCTTGTGGGCGCAAAACTTGAAACAGAAAGTGGAAACCGGAAAATGACCGCAAGAGAAGCGAACATTATTTTTTATAAAAAAGATAAAGAAACAGGAAAGATTGCCCCTATCGCATGGGGGGATATTGAGGAAAATGAAGGAATAATGCTTGCGACAGGGTCAAAATATCTCGCGTTAGCATACAAAACTGAAGGGGGCACGTACGGGGCAGGGTATATACTTAACAATGGCCTGAACCCTGACGGATATACAGAACGCAACATCCTGTATGGTGATGTAAGGCTGTCTGATGCGCTATATTTCGCGAATGGCGCTACTATCACTCATTATGCTAATGGCGGTTTAGGTGTAAGCGGATTTTTTGAATCAAAAGCACATATTTATGCGGCCGATTACGTTTCGTCTGGAAAGAAAATGCTTGTAGGAAACGTTAATTATGGCGACGATTATTTGTTACATGTAAATGGGAAGTCATATTTCGCAAACGAGTTAATTGTAAAAGGCAGTATTGACTTAAAAGGATATAATTTAAATAATGCCGTGCGAATATATTTTGATGATAATATATATTTTGCGAAAACATCGGTTGGGGCAAATTTCCATGGAAGTTTAAATGTGGTTAATGGATATATAGTTGCAGATGATTATATAAGTTCTGTTGGTAAAGTCCTTGCCGGAAATGTAAATTATGGAGACTATATCTTGCAGGCAAATGGTGACGCGTATGTTAAAGGGACTATCAAAGAGGAAGGTATATTATTATCTGAAAAATACGCCCCCAATTCCCACAGCCACAACTACTTGCCTACTTCCGGCGGCACGTTGTCCGGGTCGCTGACATTGCCGAACGGGGCGGTTTCCACGGCGCCGGTTGGCTTACATTTTGCATCCGGGGCGGCGATATTTACAACGAGTGATGCGCGACATTTATATTTCCTGCCAAATTCTTCGGTTACAGATTATATATTAGACTTGGGGATCAATGACAACGAGTGGTCATTAGTACCATACAAAGACCACTTTTTGAATTTGGGTAGTCCAAATCACAAATGGGGCACAGTATACGCGGTTGTAGGCGCTATCCAAACGTCTGATAAAAATAAAAAGAATGACATTAAACCGCTTTCGGAACAATATGAATCAATATTTGAGCAGTTAAAACCGGTCAGCTATAAGCTTAATGACGGACACCGGACACACACCGGCTTTATCTCACAGGACATCGAAAAATCACTTGATGATAACGGGATGACCGGCGAAGACTGGGCGGCATTTTGCAAGGATGACGACGGGAACGGCGGTTCGGTGTATGGATTAAGGTATGAAGAAATTATAGCGTTAAATACACACATGATACAAAAACTTATGAAACGTATTGACGAACTTGAAGCGCGAATACAGGAATTGGAAGGAAGGTGATAATGTGGCAATACAGGTACGTCGCGGCGACTATGCCGACTTTGATAAACAGAAAATGCTCGCCGGGGA
>CANROC010000048.1 GCA_947632175.1 uncultured Oscillospiraceae bacterium
TACCGTCTCAGCGTCACATCCAGCCCCTCCGGGCTGTACTCCGTGTTCACCTCTATGTGTACGCTGGCGTATTGGAGGGTCGTGTTCATCTCTTTTAGCAGTGCTGTGATCTTCCCGTACAGCTTATACCGCTGTTTCTCTGTGCCCTTCTTCCACACGAAGCTGTACCTGTTGGCGTTGGCCTCAAACTTCGAGCCGTCTATGTACACATGCTGCAGGTCCACATGGTCCTTTTCGCATATGTACCCCATCACGGCCTTGAAGATGTTCTCGATGCTCTCGGAGAGCCTGTTTGCTATGAAGTTCAAAAATGTGTGGTAACTCGGCGTTTCCCGGTCCATCAGATATCTGTACCTGAGATCCACCTTGCACCGGTCCGTCAGTGCTCTGCCTGACGGTACGCCGCCCATGTCCATCGCGCCAAACAACACGGTCTTCAGCATTTTGACATCATTGTACCCCGGCCGCCCCAGGAGGCTGACCTCCTCCACCGGCTTGAGATACTGCTCTATTTCGATCTCCTCCATGATCTCGTCAAACTTGAATACCACGTCGCCGATTTCCAAACTTTCTTCAAAAAACTCTGGAAATCTTCCCTGCGATGAGCTATATTGTGTTGTGGTATGTGTTTTTTTCACAACAAAATTATACCACAAACAAAAGAGAGCCGCCACCCCTGGCGACTCTCTTTTGCTATGTGGGGACTTTTTTCACAGCCCCAATTCAGATGTTGTTTTTCAGAGTATAACGCGGAGTTCCCGGAGCTGGTGGATGCGGAGGGCAGAGGATGGCTTTACCGGCACGTCCACAGCATGATCTCCTTCGTCCGTGCCAACACCAAGGTCACCTCCGCTCATGCGCAGAAGCATTGTGAGACATTGGCAAGTGGTTTCGACACCGCCTGGCGCAACAAAGTCGTCCAGCTCCAAATTCCCATCTTCTCCTCTGGGGATAACGCGTGGCTTCTGAATTTGGACGGCATCCTCGCCGATGCATTGGAGCTTGGCCCGCTACGGGGCACGGAAATCTCCTTCACAGACGAGGAGCTGTCTCGAATCGCCTCCGTCACCCCTCCCAGCGTTCCCGTTGAGGCCGCCCAAATGCTCGTTGCCTATTGCCTTGCCAACAAGCCCGCCGACTCCGAATGGGTCGTCCTGCCCGTCACCAACTTTGATGCCTATTTCGGCACCACCAGCTTCAGCCGCAAATGGCTCCCGGCGCTGGACGGAAGGGCGATTCAGCGGGATGCGCAAAGCTTTGGGGTGTGCAGGGCCAGACTGGTCACGTGATTGTGCGGGAAGAATGGGGGCTCTTGACATGGCATTTTCTGCTTTTTATCAAAGCAACAGCTAATTTTATCATTTTTTAAGAAATGATAAAATTAGCTGTTGCTTTTACTGCCTTGCTGTGATATAATGTGATATAATAAGTGTAATCTCGGCATGTGTTGCCTAAAACGAGGTGTCTTATGCGACAATACGACTATGCGGCGGTCTATCAGAGCCTGCTCATCCCGGACATTGTGGGGATGGTTGGGCAGATCCATGAGTACAAAGGAGAGCAGAACCTTTTTATCGAGGCGAAGGCAGATACGCTTTCACAGTTACTGGAAATCGCGAAAATCCAGAGCACCGAGGCTTCCAACCGTATTGAGGGCATCTATACCTCCAGCGAGCGCCTGGAACAACTGGTTAAAGAAAAGACTATGCCGAAAACAAGAAACGAGCAGGAGATTGCGGGATACAGGGATGCGCTGTCAACGATACACGAAAGCCATGATTTTATTCCCCTGAAGCCGTCCATTATTCTCCAGCTCCACCGGGACCTCTACCGTTTTAGTGGCACATCAGTTGGCGGCAACTATAAAAGCACTGACAATATCATTGAAGAAACCGATGTCCAAGGAAACAAGTTCGTTCGTTTTCAGCCAGTACCCGCCTGGGAAACGCCGGAGGCCGTAGAGCGGGCCTGCCAAGCGTATAACAGCGCTCTTGACTGCGGGGAATACGACCCACTCCTGCTTATGCCCATTTTTATTCTTGATTTCCTCTGCATCCACCCATTCAACGACGGAAACGGCAGAATGAGCCGGCTTCTGACGCTTCTGCTGCTCTATCGCGCGGGGTATATTGTTGGCAAATATATCAGTATAGAAAAGCTCATTGAAAAAACCAAGGAAACTTACTACGACACCTTACAGGAGAGCTCTGTTGGCTGGCATGAGGGCGCAAACGATTACATTTCCTTTACCCGCTATCTGCTCGGCGTAGTTCTTGCCGCGTACCGTGAATTTTCAAGCCGGGTGCAGACACTGATTACCAGCGATCTCAGTAAGCCGGAGCGGGTACGAGAAATCATCCGAAACACCCTAGGCAAAATCACTAAGGCGGAGCTTATGCGACAGTGCCCTGACATCAGCCAAGTCACAGTACAACGGGCCCTGAACGATATGGTCAAAAGCGGTGAGATCATCAAGATCAGCGGCGGGCGCTACACATCTTATATCTGGAACAGGGAGAGAGAGATATGATCACAGGGGAACTGAAAAACAAAATCGACGGGCTTTGGGATATATTCGCGGCGGGGGGATTGGTGAACCCCCTGGATGTCATCGAGCAGATCACGTATCTCATGTTTATTCACGATTTGGATGAGACCGACGACAGAAAGAGCCGGGAGAGCGTCATGCTGGGCCTGCCCTTTGAGAGCATTTTCGCCGAGGAAGTACAGATCGGTGACCGCAAGGTTTCTGGCCGCCAGCTCAAATGGTCCGTATTCCGGGACTTCCCCGCGGGGCAGATGTACAGCGTCATGCAGGAGTGGGTTTTTCCCTTTATCAAAAACCTTCACGCGGACAAGAACAGCGCCTATTCCAAGTACATGGGGGACGCTATCTTCAAGCTCCCCACGCCGCTGGTGCTGTCAAAGGTCGTGGACTGCCTCGACGGGATCTACAGCCAGATGGCCCGGATTCAGGACACGGACATCCGCGGTGATGTATATGAGTACCTCCTGAGCAAGATCTCCCAGTCCGGCCTCAACGGCCAATTCCGCACGCCCCGGCACATCATCCGCATGATGGTGGAGCTCACGGCACCGACGCCAGATGACGTGATCTGTGACCCCGCCTGCGGCACATCGGGCTTCCTCATCTCCGCCGGGCAGTATCTGAAGGAAAATTACAAGGCCGAGGTGATGTTCAACAGGGAAAAGCGGGAGCACTACATGAACCGCATGTTCACCGGCTACGACATGGACCGGACCATGCTGCGCATCGGCGCCATGAACATGATGACCCACGGGGTGGACAACCCCTTCATCGAGTACCGGGACAGCCTCAGCGAGCAGAACACCGATAAGGACAAGTATACCCTTATTTTGGCCAATCCCCCCTTCAAGGGCAGCTTGGACGCGGACACGGTGTCCCCGGACCTTTTGAAAGTCTGCAAAACGAAGAAAACGGAGTTGCTGTTCCTGGCCCTGTTTCTGCGGATGCTGAAAATCGGCGGACGGTGTGCCTGCATCGTGCCGGATGGGGTGCTGTTCGGCTCCTCTACCGCCCACAAGGCCATCCGCCGGGAAATCATCGACAATAACCGCCTGGAGGCCGTGATCTCCATGCCCTCCGGCGTCTTCAAGCCCTACGCCGGGGTGTCCACCGGCATCCTTGTCTTCACCAAGACCGGCCACGGCGGCACCGATGAGGTCTTCTTCTACGATATGCGCGCCGACGGCTTCTCCCTGGACGACAAGCGTGCGCCCGTCGCGGAGAACGACATCCCGGATATTGTCTCCCGCTTCCATAATCGCGATGCCGAAAAATCCCGCGCCCGCACGGACCAGTCCTTCCTGGTCCCCAAGGACGAGATCGTCGCCAACGGGTATGATTTGAGCATCAACAAGTACAAAAAGACCGATTACGTTCCCATAGAGTACCCGCCCACCAGCCAAATCATCGCGGAGTTGAAGGAGCTGGAAGCGGAGATACAGAAGGGAATCGAGGAATTGGAGGGGATGGTGTGATGGCTGACATTTCCAAGGCAAAGTATTTTTATGACCAAGGCTTGCGGTTCCTTAGATGTACGGAACGTTGCATGGGTGTCGAAAATGATGATGGATCTATTGAAATAATTGGAGGGGAATATCGGACGTTGTCCTCTCCAACGATGGTCAATTCAGCTCTCAGTTGTGAATTGTTTCTCAAAGCTATTTTAATTGCCCACGGAATTGAATATGGACACACACATGAGTTAAAAGACTTCTTTGAGATGCTTCCAAAAAGAGAATACAAGAATTTTCTAATTTTCGAGCCTTCTGATGGCACTTCGTTTTACAATAATTTAATAAAGCATTCAAACGATTATGTTGAGTGGCGTTATTATATGGAGAAACCAGCAGAATACCACATGGACCCGTCTTTCACAGATATTTTAATGCACAATTTAGGAACTCTGGCAAAACGCGTTATCAGCATAAGAGAATTCGAACAACTTGAGCAACTGGAGGGGATGGTGTGATGGCGAGGCTGGGGGACATTTGCATATTTCAATCTGGAGGGACGCCTTCAAAAAATGAACCGGCCTATTTTGACGGCAACATACCGTGGATTTCTACTGTCGCACTAAATGGAGGCATAATTGGAAGTAATGACGCTATTACCCGGATTACAGAAAAAGCTATTGCTGAGAGTGCCGCAAAAATAGTTCCCGCAGAGTCTATAATGGTAGGAACAAGAGTTGGAATTGGAAAAGTTGCCATAAATGCGGTTCCAATGTCAACAAGTCAGGATATTATCTCGCTTGTTGGTATTGATGAAACTATATGGAGTAAAAAATATTTATGTCAATTCATCGCAAGCAAGAATGAGTATCTCAATTCACAGGCACGTGGAGCCACTATCAAGGGAATTAAAATTGAAGTGTTGTCTGAGCTTGAACTTCCCAATATTTCTCTAAGCGAACAGCAACAAGTATCTAAAGTGCTGGATGTAGTCAGCAAAGCAATCTCTCTCCGCAAACAGCAGCTTGCCAAGCTGGAAGAACTGGTCAAGGCGCGGTTTGTGGAGATGTTTGGGGAACTAACTCAGAACTCCATGAATTGGAAATTCACTTTTTTGTCCGAATTATGTGACGTTAGGGACGGAACCCACGACTCGCCAAAGTATTGTTCAGATGGGTATCCACTGTTAACATCAAAGAATTTTACAAATGGAGTTGTTGATTTTTCGGGCGCCAAGTATATTTCAAAAGAGGATTTTGACGCAATCAATCAAAGGTCAAAAGTTGATGTTGGCGACATCGTTATGCCTATGATAGGAACAATAGGTCATCCGGTTCTCATTAACACAAACGTACCTTTTGCAATCAAAAATGTAGCACTTATAAAGTTTCTTCCTAATGGTATTTCTAATGTTTTTATTAGGGAAATCCTCGATTCAAGTTATTTTAGAAAAGTAGTCCAAGAAAAAAATAGAGGCAATACGCAGAAATTTATTGCACTAGGTGATATAAGAGAATTAATGATTCCGCTTGTCCCTATTGCACAGCAAGATATCTTCTCGGATTTTGTTGGGGCTGTCAATTTTAAACGGTTGACAATCCAGCGGGGATTGGATAAACTGGAAATGTTAAAAAGAACGTTGATGCAGGAGTATTTTGAATGAGGTGCAGATGTGGAATTGCTAAAAGATATTCTGACGAATGTTAATGGGTTATTTAGTGGGCCGATTTGGGGGACGATAGGGAATTTCTTTACTTCTGTTGGTATTATTAGTACAGTTATTTCGATAATCCGTTATATGTATAACAGTAAACTTCCAAATTGGCAAGACAATGTTTCTATAAAAGATTATCCATCAGACTATGATGTAGAATTGAGTGAGAAAAAACCAATATATTCAACACTTTGGATTGACCGGTTAGATTCCGTTGGAACTGTCATAGTATTTAAACCGGTGGGGACGGTAATTCCCAAGTTAAAAGTGATAAAGCTTGATATAAATGAAAAGCCAGTGAAGACAATTGAAATCTTTAAGCATATTACACCGAATGAGTCAATATGTTTTCGGATTGAGCGGGCAGAAAATATGAGTTTATACAAGATAAGATGGTACTCGGAATTTGGAGAATACAGTGAGCACTATTTTAATGAAAACAGAAGAAATGGAAACAATGCAATTGCTGGAGCTTGTTACAAGACAACCTTTTTTTCAACAATTAGGCGTATATTCGGATTCAGATAAGGGAAAGAATGATTGAACTTCAAAAAAGTAATTCTACATATAATAAGGGTGTTTTGAGTGAGGTATCCAAATGGCTTTAATAAAGGATGTATTAGAAATCGTCTACTACATATCATTCATTGTGTTAACAGCGCTAATTGTATATTATGCATACAAAACATACCGTTTACAATCTGAGGAGACGTGCAAGCTGCTATGCAAAATATACATTTTGAAAGAAACGCTCGGTAGTTTCCAATCAAGATATGCGCTTGAAATATTCAATCACGGCAATAAAGTTGCGGAAAAGGTTAAAATTGTCCTCAATGGAGAGGACATAACGGTTGTTGACTTTGTCAAGCCGAATGAATCATTTATGTTTCCTGTCGGTGAATTGGTACAAATGATAGAATCTAATCGCGTATGGCTCGATAGCGGGGAAGAATTACAACAAGGTGCTGTTTTGGACGTTCAATTAGTTAGCGTTGATGCTGTACACACTTTTCAAGTCAACACTGACTTGCTGTTTACATATCGTGGAACAGCAAATGGCACACTGTCCGAAGTGGCCGATGCAGTTAAAGAAATATCATTTTCAATTAATAGGTTGATTAGATAAGTCTTCTTAACTAAACGTGAAAAGGATTGAGTATTATGTCCAACTTCTCCTTCCTTCAATCTAATAAAGCCCTCGCCCCCTTCGTCGTCCCGGCTATCGCCGCGGAGAAGATTCTTCGTATTGACCCCGCGGCGTGCATACTGAACTGCCGGCGGTCTATGGAGGCGGGGGTCAAGTGGATGTACTCGGTGGACTGCGCGCTGAGGGTCGGCGGGGATGAGCGGCTGGCGGCGCTGATGGACTGCGAGGACTTTCGGGACATCGTGGGGCCGGATATATGGCGGAGAATGGATCTTGTGCGCAAGCTTGGCAATCAGGCGGCGCACTCCGGGAGAAAGCTCACGGAGGAGCAGGCCGTCGCGTGCCTTGAAAATCTCTACATATTTCTGGACTTCGTGGCCTACTGCTACGGGGAGGACTATGTGGAGGGACGCTTTGACCGGAATCTTATTGACGCCGCCGAAGAAGCTCCCGCGCCGGAGCTTTCCGCGGATGCTGACCTTGCAAAGCTCATAGAGGAGAACCGGGCGCTGCGGGAGGAGCTGACCCGCCGGAGGGAGAGTCAACGATCTACATACACCCCCAAGCCGCCGGAGCCCAGTGAATACGAGACGCGGAAAATTTACATCGACACCATGCTTATGGACGTGGGCTGGACCGAGGGGCACGACTGGCTCAACGAGGTGAAGCTGCCCGGTATGCCCAACAAGTCCGAGGTGGGCTACGCCGACTATGTACTTTACGACGACGCTCTTCGGCCATTGGCGGTGATTGAGGCAAAGAGGACCTGCGTGGACGTGGTGAAAGGCCGCCAGCAGGCCAAGCTCTACGCGGATATTCTGGAAAAGCAATACGGGCGCCGCCCCGTCATCTTTCTGACCAACGGTTTTGACACACGCATCGACGACGGGCAATACCCGGAGCGTCGAGTGGCCGCTGTATGGTCAAAGCGGGATTTGGAGAAGCTTTTTAATTTGCGTTCCATGCGACTGAGCCTAAAAAACGTCCAAATCGACCGCGCCATCGCCGGACGGTACTATCAGGAGGCGGCCATCCGGGCAGTGTGCGACACCTTGGAGATAAAGAACCGCCGGAAAGCGCTCCTGGTCATGGCCACCGGCTCCGGCAAGACCAGGACGGTCATCGCGCTGTGCAAGGCGCTTTTAGAGCACGGCTGGGTGCGGAACATACTCTTCCTGGCGGACAGGAACGCCCTTGTGACCCAGGCCAAAAGGGCGTTTGTGAACCTTATGCCCGATTTGTCGCTGACGAACCTCTGCGAGGAGAAGGACAACTACACCGCCCACTGTATCTTTTCCACCTATCAAACCATGATGAACTGCATCGACGAGGCCCGGGACGAGGAGGGGAAGCTCTTCACCTGCGGGCATTTTGACCTTGTTATATGTGACGAGGCCCACCGGTCGATCTATAATAAATACAGGGATATATTCACCTATTTTGACGCTCCGCTCATCGGCCTCACGGCGACCCCAAAGGACGAAATCGAGAAGAATACTTATGAGATTTTCGAGCTTCCCGCCGGTACGCCCACCTACGGCTACGAGCTTGCTCAGGCGGTGAAGGATGGGTATCTGGTGGACTTTTTGTCCGTGGAGACGAAGCTGAAATTTATCGAGGAGGGCATCGTCTACGACGACCTTTCCGAGGAGGACAAGGCCGCCTATGAGGACACCTTCAATCAGGACGGCGATACGCCGGACCGCATCGGCTCCGCGGCGCTGAATGAATGGGTCTTTAATGAGGACACCATCCGTCAGGTGCTGCACGTTCTTATGACCGAGGGCCTGCGGGTGGATTACGGGCAGAAAATCGGGAAAACCATTATTTTCGCCAAGAACCACAACCACGCGGAAAAAATATTGGAGGTCTTTGGAAAGGAGTACCCGCACCTTGCCGGTCAGGCCAAGGTCATAGACAACCGGATAAACTACGCCCAAAGCCTCATTGACGAGTTCTCCGACCCGAAAAAGCCGCTTCAAATCGCCATATCGGTGGATATGCTGGACACCGGCATCGACGTGCCGGAGGTGCTTAATCTTGTGTTTTTCAAAAAGGTGCTGAGCCGGGCAAAATTCTGGCAGATGATCGGCAGGGGCACCCGGCTGTGCCCTGGGCTCATAGACGGCGTGGACAAAAGTAAATTCTACATCTTCGATTTTTGCGGAAATTTTGAGTTTTTCCGTATGAATAAGGGAAAGCCCTCGGCCAATCAGATGGCGGTGCAGAGCGCGATTTTTAATTTGAAGGCTCAAATGGTATCCAAGCTTCAGGACCTGGCCTACCAGACCCCGGAGCTTGTGGCGTTTCGCGCGGCCCTTGTGGGCGATCTGGTGCGGAAGGTCCGGGAGCTCAATCGGGAAAATTTCGCCGTAAAGCAGCACCTGAAATATGTGGAGCGGTATTCCGAGCCTGAGAGCTATACCACAGTGACCTACGAGGATACATTGATCATAGCTGAGGAGCTGTCGCCGCTCATAGTGCCTGATCAGGACGACCCGAAGGCGATGCGGTTCGACGCCCTGATGTACGGGATAGAGCTGGCGTATCTGGCGGGCAAGAAGTACACCCGTGCCAGGAACGACCTTCTGCGAAAGGCGGAGGCGATCGCCGGAGTGGCGAACATCCCGGCCATCATGGTGCAGAGCGAGCTTATTGATAAGCTTTTGCGTACAAGCTATCTGGACAATGCCGGTATAAACGAGTTTGAGGAGATTCGCAAGAGACTGCGGGATCTGATCCGTTACATTCCTGTGGACCTTGTGCGGTACATCACAAATTTTGACGATGAGATCCTGTCGGTCGATTGGAAGGAATCAGAGCTGGACAGCGACGACCTGGCGGGCTATAAGGCGCGAGCGGAGTTCTATGTCCGGGAGCATCAAAACGAGGCCGTTATCGCCAAGCTCCGGGAAAATGTCCCGCTGACAAGGGCGGACATCAACGAGCTGGAGGCTATCCTCTGGAGCCAGGTTGGGACACGGGAGGAATACGAGGCTGTCTATGGGGCCAAGCCCTTGGGTGACTTCGTCCGGGAGCTTACGGGCCTTGACATGAACGCCGCGAAGGAGGCTTTCGCTGCTTACCTTAACGACACAAGGCTGGATGCCCGGCAGATCTATTTTGTCAATCAGATCGTTGAGTACATCGTCCATAATGGCGTTCTTCGGGACTACACCGTTTTTCAGGAGCCGCCTTTCACAGATCGCGGCAGCATTGTGGAGGTCTTCACCGACATGACCGTCTGGTTGGGGATAAAGTCAGTCATTGACCAGATAAACGCCAACGCCGCAGCGTGACCTGTCCCCAGCCCCACCGCACAAAATTTGCCAACGTGTGGGCCGTTCGGAAAACCTTTGAGGAAATAATCTGCGAGATGGACTATGATCAGACTTTCATAAAGAAAGCTGACGGAGCGAGACAACTTCACAAAAGGCTGCTGTGCAACGACAGCTATCACTTATCAACCGCCGGATTACAAATGCGATTACGTCGGTGACTTGGAGCACTGATGACAAGACTACGCTACAACGGTATGAACGCCCTATCCCTTATATGAGATTTCTCACAATGCACCGAAAACGCCGTAGTTCTGCGGATACGGTTGTTTTCATTCCTTTCTTAAAGGATGAAATACTGCTTCTGCGTTTTCTTCCAATGTATGAGGACTGGCGGATACGATATTGACAAATTCCGGCGTTTTGGGTATACTTTGTTTTGGAGATTGATTTTTGAATCGCATATTCTGTACATCCGAGGCGAAAATAGCCTCTTTCGGGTACAGATAGGGCTTGTACTTGGAAACCTGAACGATGACAAATGTCCTCGATTAGCTGTGCAGCCATATACCCCGCGCACAAAACTGACCAATGTGCGAGAGCGTTCGGTTCGCATCCGAGAGGTCGAGGGTTCGAGTCCCTTCAGGTCCACCAGAATTGCAGGTTAAAAATCCTATAATGGGGAAAAAGCCTGTATTCTCAAGAGGCTTGAGGCCGTTCCAGAGTAAACTGGAACGACCTCAAACTTTTCCTATTTTTCCTCGTTTCCCCCAAACTGGAGGGCTTCGAACTGGCGACATCTACAATTGAACGTAACCGCTCAATAACCTCCCGCCTCCCAAAAGGCCCCCAGGTGTGAGATAATAAGCTCAAAAACTGCAATTGCAG
>CANROC010000049.1 GCA_947632175.1 uncultured Oscillospiraceae bacterium
TCAAATCCACAGAAAGGAGGATTACACATGGACGTCAAAGCTATCGTCGAAATCATCTCAACAGTCGGCTTCCCTATAGTGTGTTGCGGCGCGTTGTTCTGGTACGTGGTTAAGGAACAGCGCTCCACTCGCGAGGCCATGGAGTCTCTCAAGATGGTCATCAATGAGAACACCAAGGTACTCGACACCATCGTCAACATCTTGACGGGGAGGGATCCTAATGTCTAAGAAGTCCCTCTACACCGGCGACTGGAGTGGAATTGATTGCACTTGCGACATACTCAACAAGAAGCAGAGCATCTATAACTATGTTATGCTGATGTTCGACCGCACTTCCCAGATGTTTGAGTATGACGGTCTGCCGGACACCATCCCCGCGGAGATGCTCGAGCTGTACTTGCAGGTCAACGGCCACGTTGGCATCACAGAGGCCAATGGAAACCTCTACGCCCTTCCGGGCGGTCTTGGTGGCGCCCCGGACCCGTACTATCGTCCCACTCTCTATGTGGTCGCTAACCCGGGTCTAGGCTACTCCGCCTCCCTCTCCATCATCAACCATCTCCCGCCCTTTGCATCTCAAGACACTCAGGGCAAGTGCGTTCTGATGAAGAACGACACCAACCTGCGAGGTCTGTTCTACCTCTTCTCCCGCTATGCGACCGAGCTGGCCGAGAACGATGTGTCCATTCGCGCGGCTCAAATCAACTCCCGCCAGCAGACGCTGATTGCGGCCAACACGGACCGCCAAATAGCTTCTGCCAACGCCTACTTCGACAACCTCGAAAAGGGCAAAATCACAGCGGTGGCCGACTCCTCATTCCTCGATGGAATCAAACCCACTAACGTTTCTGTACAGGGCGCCAACTCTATTATCCAGCTTATCGAGCTTCAGCAGTACCTCAAAGCTTCTTGGTACAACGAAATCGGCCTCAACGCCAACTATAACATGAAGCGTGAGTATCTGTCCGAGGAAGAGCTGCAGGCTTCCTCCGACGCCCTTCTCCCTCTCATCGACAACATGCTCAAGTGCCGCGAGGATGCCATTGAAGTTGTCAACAAGATTTATGGCACTTCCATCAGCGTGAAGAAGAACTCCGCATGGGAGAACAAGCAGAAGGAGCTGGACACGGAACAGGAGCAGAAGGAGGCCGATATCGAGGCCACAAAGTCCGGCACAGAAGAAGGAGGCGAGCCCGAAAGTGAGTAATCCCTTCTACTTTAACCCCTTCTTCGACGATGCGGAACCAGAGCCAATTCTTCGCGACGTATTCGATTATGTCAATGGAGAGGGCATCTTCTCCGCGCTTGCAACTGCTGGTACGATGCCGTGGAGTGGAATCGAATCTATCGATGACACATCTCTTGACCTTGAGTACTTCGCTAATCATTCCGGCGGCAAGTTCTGTGCGCCGCTAGTCAAGAGTCTTCTCAAGAATGGAAAGCTTGACGAGGCCGCGCGAACCTCCATAGCCAAAATCCTCATTTCCAAGTATCTGTACAACTGGCAACGTCTCTGGGAAACAAACATCGTCAAGTACGAACCAATTCACAACTACAATATGTACGAGACGCGCAACCTCGTTCGGTCCGAGGACGAGAAACGTGCGACCGAGGGAGAGTTAAAGAAAACGGGCACGGACACTCTCCAGCACGGACTCACCGAGACGACCACCCATGGTCACACGACCGATGAACTGACCTCCCGTTATGGGCTCAACACCGAGGGCGACCCAAAGCCCTCCGACGACGTTAAGACCACCGAAGGAGGCACCACGAAAGTAGCCGATTCCGGCTCTGATGTCACCCAGCACGATACGACCGACGCCAACAACGTCACCGAGACCCGCGACAACGACGGCATGGAGTCCGAATCCACGCACCGCTACGGAAACATAGGCGTCACCACGTCGCAGAAGATGCTTGCTGACGAGCGCGAAGTGTGGATGTGGAACTTCTTTGACCAAGTGTTTGCAGACCTTGACAAAGAGTTAACTCTTGCATTCCACGACCCCTGCCGAGTGTAATCGAATCCACTAAAATTTGAAAGGAGATACAACAATGAACGGTGGGTACATTATCCTTGATGCCACTGGCATCGACACTTCGTCCTTCGCGGAGGGAGTGAAAATCCCCGGGGCTTACAATCTGGCCAAGGCGGCCATCACGATGCAGAAGCCTCTCCTTATTACCGGCCTCAAGAACGGCGAGTATTTCGTCAGCCCGCAGTACGTGGTTGCCACCGACGGCGCCGACAGCATCACTCTCAAGGGCTTCGAGGCCACCATCAAGTCTGACGACACGGTGAGCCCCAGTGAGGCCGTCTAATGGCCGCTGGCTATGCAATCGTGGATTTCAAGGGATACGACTTTGCGACACAGGAAAGAGTCGAAATTCCCGGAATCTTCGACAAGCTGAGCGACGCGTACTTCACGCACAAAACGCTCGTCGTGGTCAACGCAAAGTATGACGGGAAGTACGTATCCCCTGTTATGCTTTTCGCCTACGACACCAAGGAGGGTAACATTCAGCTCTCCACCGGCCACAAGGTTGAGCCGGACGACTACATTACAGTGTAATCAAATCCACTGAAAGGAGAATAACCATGGAGATTAAACAGGTTTACGACCTCGTAAACACCACTACCAAGGAGGTTCTCGGCACTGAGGGCCTCGTGAAGGAGGACCTGTCCGACCTCGTTGATGTCGGCGAGGCCATCTTCAACGGCAACGCGTTCGACGCATATGTCCGTACCCTTGTCAACCACATCGGCAAGGTTATTTTCGTCAACCGTCCCTATCGCGGCTCCGCGCCCTCTGTCTTGATGGACGGCTGGGAGTACGGCTCCGTCGTGGAGAAAATCCACAGCGAGATGCCCGAGGCCACCGAGAACGAAAGCTGGGAGCTCCAGGACGGCGCGTCCTATGACCCGCACATCTTCCACGCTCCCAAGGCGGAGGCCAAGTTCTTCAACAAGATGACCACGTTCGAAATCGACCGGTCCATCACCGAGATGCAGGTGCGCCAGTCCTTCTCCAGCGCCACCCAGCTTAACGCGTTCGTGTCCATGATTTTCAACGAAATCGACAAGGCCATGACCGTGAAGGTGGACAGCCTCATCATGCGGACCATCAACAACATGATTGGTGAGACCGTGTACAACGCCTTCTCCGGCGGAGACATCAAGGAGGCCGGCAACGCTCGCGCTGTCAACCTGCTCAAGCGCTACAATACGCAGTTCAGCACCGAGCTGACTGCCCAGCAGGCCCTGCTGACCCCGGCGTTCATCCGGTACGCGGCGTATCAGATTGCGCTGTACACCGACCGTCTGACCCGTATGTCCACTCTGTTCAACGTGGGCGGCAAGCAGCGGTTCACGCCTCGCGACCTCCAGCACATCGTGATGCTGTCCGAGTTCGCCGCGGCGGCCGACGTGTACCTTCAGTCCGACACCTTCCACGACGAGTACACCCGTCTGGTCAACGCCGAGCGTGTCCCGTTCTGGCAGGGCTCCGGCAAGGACTATGGATTCGATTCCACCGGCAAGATTACCGTCAAGACTGCCAGCGGTCAGGACCAGGATGTCACCGGCATCCTCGGTGTCATCTTCGACCGCGACGCTCTGGGCGTCATGAACAACAACCAGCGGGTCACCACGCAGTACAACCCGAAGGCGGAGTTCACCAACTACTTCTATAAGAAGGATGCGAGGTACTTTAACGACCTCAACGAGAACTTCGTGGTGTTCTACGTGGCTTAACTTCCTCCGGGGTGGGGAGTGGAGTCAAATCCACTCCCCATTTATATTTTAAAGGGGTGATTCTATGGAGGTCCAGTTTTACTTTTGCAATTCGGATTCGCGGGTGATAAACAAAAAGCTGACGCCCGGTCAGTCATTTCAAGGACAAGCAAGAGACGAAGTTAACATCATGTCCCCCATCATCAGATTCGATACAAACGAAATCCTCCAGTACAACTACGCGTATATTCCTGAATTTAACCGTTACTACTACGTCACCGACAGAAACGCGTTCCGTGAGGGTCTGTTTGATGTTACGCTTGCGGTCGACGTCCTCATGTCGTTCGCCACGGATATCGCGCAACTCGTGGTTGTGGCGGATAAGCAATCCATGGAAGAAAACGGTGACGAGTATATCGACGATTCTTCTTTGGTGGCCGAGAATGTGATGTTCCAGACCGTCTATAACTACCCCAATGGCTTCAACGATAAAGGGGAGTTTATACTTATAACTGCGGGGTGATAACATGGGTGTTAATGTAGGAATAATGGGACCTGACGATATAGTCTCCTTGCTCAACGGGGCCGGTACGTTCGAGAACGTGCAAGAGGCAATCGAGGCTCTAAAGCTGAATACCAACCAGTTTCTGACTGGCGTTGGTTACAAAATCAGCGGCGGCGCTGGTGCGGCGGCCGCAGCCGCAGAAGTTGGCATCCATGGTATGTTAGACTTCTTTTCTAAGCAGACATTGAAGGCGACAGCGACTGAGGTTAAGACTGCGGCCGTGGGTCTGGCAAAGAAGGGCACAGAATCTGTCGGGACTCTTCTCCTCGGTGTGGATGTCGGTGTAGTGGGTGCGGCAGTAGCCCCTTTGGGCGGTGTTGCGCTTGGGGCTGGTCTATACAAGTCCAATCCTGAGTTCTGGACGAAGGTGTCGCAGACACTCATTCCTTGGGGATGGAAAGGTACCGTCAAGATGCCGGTCTGGGCGCAGTATGTCGAGGATGCTGGCAAATGGGTGTGCTCAGTCCCGAAGAAGTTAGTGGATTCGATTCTATCGCTGTTCGAGGAAGAGGGGATAGGAAAAGAAATTCCAGCAACGGAAGGCAGCGTTGTCAATAATACCGGTTACTTTCCTGAGATAAACGCCCCAATTCCCTGGGTCTCAGAAATGTACGTATATTCAGCAAGTAAAAATCTTTCTTTTCTAGCAACTGCACCAAACAATAAGATATTTTATTTCAAAGAGTATGGTGTTGCAAAAATGATGAATATTTCTGATGGTGCCATTAGATATTATGGGTGGATTGGCGAGGAGCGGGGGAGAGTCAAACCTGAGTATGGAAAGAGCCCAAACACCACTCCTTATGTAAACGAATACACTTACAATGGAAAAACCGTGTACTACTGGATTACATCTGGTGACTTTCTTGGTAGTTCCGTAGAATCGTATACTCCTACTCAAGGACAATTTGATGATATGCCCGATTTCGAGATATCTAGCGACTATGAATGGAAAATTGCATGGGTATGTCAGTACGGACAGGGTTCTGGCTCAGAATTGTATTACCCAACCGGAACTTCCGCTTACTCCGGTACCAAGCCCGAACTCACTCTTGGCCCTGACGTTTACTTTGACCCTGACACGCTCGAACCTACCTATGATGTCAACATTCCCGGCCTTGACGCTCTCAACGATTATACGACTGCACCGTGGACTCAGTACAAGGAAGGGTCCATAGACGCGGCAGATATACCAAACGCTGCTACAGACGTCTTTGACATCCCCGACTTTAATGTCCCCTGGGAGAATGTCGAACCTTGGGTAATCCCATCGGACATCCCTGGCGAGTACGTAGGAACCGATGCGTTCATCCAAGATGCTGTTGCAGAGGGAGAATGGGCTGACTTTGCAGAGCCGGAACCACCAACACTCATCCCTGCTCTACCCTTTGTTCCGCCAGCAGTGCCTTTTGGTCAGGTTGATGTTCCGAATGTTCCATCGACTCCGCTTCCCTTCTCCAGTACAGCCGGGTTCGTCACCGTGTACCACCCGACAACACAACAGCTATACGACTTTCAGTCCTGGTTGTGGGTTACTTATGCGGAGGCCGACAAGAACAAGATTTGGAACAACCCGTTCGATGGAGTTGTCTCCCTGTTTGAGCTGTACTGTACTCCTACTGACACTGGTAGTCGTAATATCCACAGCGGCTTCTTGGACAGTGGAATCAATTCCGCTGTAATATCCCGCTATACTGAGATAAACTGCGGTACGCTGGCCATACCGGAATACTGGGGCAACTACCTCGACTACTCTCCGTATACTCGTGCGTATATCTACCTTCCGTTCATCGGAATCCAAGAGTTGCATAGCGACGACATCATCGGAGCTGCTGTCAACGTAACCTATCGCATCGACGAGTACAACGGGTCTTGCATAGCCATGATAACGGTGGCAAAGAGCATCGAGGTAGATGGTGAGCAGAAGTCCTATCAGAATGTCATGTATCAGTTTACTGGCAACTGCGCCGTTGAGCTACCGTTCAGCGGTGGCTCTCAGGCTCAGATAAAGGCAGGCTTCATGATTGCTGACGCTTATCAAAGCGCGGCAAATGTATCTGCTCTAGGTCAGGCTCTTGGCGGCCTCGCTAGCATCTTGAGCACAAACCCGCTTGGCGGAGTAATCGGCGGTGTGGGTGGTGCTATGGCAACAGCGGCCTACGGTCAGGCTCAGGCCACGGCGAACATGCTTTCTGGCAAGTCCGTTGTGGCGCACTCTGGCCAGTTTGGTGCCTCCCATGGTGCACTGGGTGTGAAAAAACCCTTCATTACCGTAGTCAGGCCGAAGCAGATTCAGGTTGAAGGGTACAATAAACTTTATGGGTATCCTGCTCACAAGCAGGTTATTGTTGGAGATTGTACTGGATTCTTGCGTTGTCGAGAAGTCCACGTCAATTCTGACACGGCCACAGACGAAGAAAAGTCCATTATTGAATCTATGATGAAATCGGGGGTTTATGTAACAGAATGAGTGGAATTGACGCTGTTATTACTAAGGCCCTGAGCTATATCGGGACCGTCGAAGGGTCGCAAGCACACAAGGAAATTATCGATGCATACAACAGTTGCAACCCGCCTTACAAGCTGAACTATCATGAGGCTTGGTGCGCGGCATTTGTTGTCGCCATCTTCAAGATGTGCGGCCTAGTGGATTTGGTTCCACTGACGGCTTATGTGCCGTCCATGGTGGATATGTTCATCGACCGCAACCAGTTTAAGTGGAGGACCGATTACGTCCCGCAACCCGTCGACCTCATTTTCTATGACTGGAACGCGAACAACGAGAGTGACCATGTGGGCATCGTCTGGAAGGTTGAGAACAACAATGTGTACGCAATTGAGGGAAATTACAGCACTACGCATAGCGTTGCAGTTAGAGTTGCAGCGCTTAGCTGGGACTGCATAAGGGGCTACGGTATTCCAAACTGGAGCAGGAAGGAATACACCACCTACTATGATAAGCTGTCCACGAGCGATAGATTGTTCGTTGACAAGCTTCCCCTGCTCCGGACTGGTAGCGCCGGTGTGGGCGTGAAACTACTCCAGACGCTTATGAACATGGCCAGTTGTTTTGACTCGCCTATCGAGGTTGATGGTCAGTTTGGCAAGGACACCAAGGCTCGCCTTATGGACTACCAGACGTATAGGATAATTGAGCCTGATGGTGAGTGCGGAAAGCAAACGTGGTCGGCGGGGCTGTACTTCCTGTGATATGAAAAGACCCCGGTGGAATCAAATCCACCGGGGTTTTACTATTTTAATATGTCGTAGAAATCGAATGAACACTCGTCGAAGTGCCTACACCATAGACAGCAGAACCAATGGCATGAGAACTGTCTGCGGTGTATGAACCACCACTTAATTCTTAATCGAATACGAGTCAGACCACATGACATAGTTTCTGAATACCTCCCCTATTTCATTTGTGGAGTAGAAGATGCGGTTCTCGCGGAGGCAGCGTACTATGAACAGGGACAGTTTGTCCGAGTGCTTTGTGAGACACATACGATAATTCCATTTCTCATAGGGCTTCGTTGTATATACAACATCCTCGTTTTCGTCCTTTATGGGTGTGGTTTTCTGGTGAAGGAAGATAAACGGCCCTGTGTCTAGGCTCACAACTTCGCCGTGAAGCAAAGCGTCCTCGAACTCGATAAAGAAATTTGCCACCACGTCCTTGGGGCGATACTTCACATTAAGGTGTGGATATACTGCTATTTCCCACGCACCGCCCGTTATCATTTTCAACTCGGGATTGTCGAAGGAGAAGTAGACGTCGGACTTTTTGCCGCCATGCTTTGCGGAAGTACCCGTGTACTCGACTGCAACCGTGAGGTCTGTGTCGCCGTAGTAGTACACGTCAACTGTGCCGGGCTTCTGCGTCGTTATGTGGTTTAACCCCATTTCTGAAAAGTATGGGCAATACTTATTGACGGTGTTTCCCAGCATGATGATTTTGACGTTATCCCTGTGCCGGATGATTGTTGAAAGGGTATTTGCAAATAGTACCCACTCGTTGGGCAGGTATCCGTTTCGGGACATGAACTCGTCGAAGATGATAGTGGTAACACGAGGGAAGGATAGGGATTTGGAGTGCTCCATGGAATTAAGGTCAAAGGCAAAGCCACAGTTATCAACCGCCCTTTCTATTTCTCCGTTTTCGTTCATACGTTGTAGGTAGAATTTGCCGGTGCCGTAGTAGACGTCTGTCCACTCGCCATCGAAAGTGGATTTGATTCTACCGTTGGCTGAATGCCCATCAAAGAGGGTGGAGAGGTTCTTCTTACGGATGTCCTCGCCCCAGCGCCGAACGTAGGCGAACTGCTCGCCGTTCTTGTGGTAGCGTTCCAGTGCGTAGTCGAGGGCAGAATACGTTTTGCCGTTGGAGCGCTCGCCGAACACGACGTAGTAATATGCTTTTGGGTAGTCCTTGAGCAGGTGACGGATGTCGTAAAACTCAAACTTTTTCGCCATAATCAAGCACCACCTTTACGAGACGCACATTGTCTCCGTATACTACGCGGAAGAAGTTGTACTTTTCTATTGCCCTGGGTGCGCCCTTTACCCTGATGTCGCGGGTGGTTCCGTTGACCAAACACTCGACCACGTAGTCGGTGCGGTCGTTGGCTTTGAGCACCCTTTCTACTGGGGACTTATTCATTTCTTCTCCTTTCTGGAGGACAGTGGATTTAAATCTACCAACTGTCCTCCATGACATCAAACATGTAGTATAGGAACTGTCTATAGTCCTCAGACATGGTGAGGTTGTAATCGGACGGTTCCATGTGTATGAACGATTCTTCGTGATAGTGCTGGCCGTGCCCAAGGTAATCCGTGGCCCACCCGTCACAGCCATCGTCATTGTAGGTTAGTGTCAGCCTACCGGAGTACTCCTTCGGTACGCACAACTCGTGAGAGAAGCCGTCGAACGGGTCTTTGAAGTGCTCTCGCAGGTATATGGTTGCTTTCTTTTTGTTGACGCCCGCCACCGTTAGCATGTATGAGCCATCTTCACGCTGGAGGAAGTACCGCTTTGCTCCAAGAGTTTTAAAGCGCTTGTACTTTCCTTCGTACTCCCAGACCCCGATAGGTTTTGGAATCCCTTTCTTGTTTTTCGGTGCAAATTCAGTGGATTCGATTCTAAAGAAGTCTGCGGCCATTTGAGTTTTCATTCCAACCTTTCTGTTGTACCCGTTGATATAGTCCATGTGCTTTTCGGGATTGAAAATTTTTATAGAGTCAGTGTCCGAGTATATGTAGTCGTCGCCGCAAGCTAGTATACCGGTGAACAAATTGCGGCGGGCATATGCTGTGACCCATACTCCCCACGGGTAGAATAGAAACCGCTTCTTGGAATTGTTGTATTTTGTAATAGCTTCATCTAAGTCGGGCCGCCTCTTTGGCTCATATGTTTGCGTGTCTGAGTTATACTCCAAGATGTCCCGCACTATATCAGTCACTATCATGCCATATGCGGCGTTCAGCATGTTCTTAGATATCATGTAGTTTATTTCTTCGCCTTCGATATCCTTGAGAACGGTTTTGCGCCTGTACAATTCCAATATGGCCTTGAAGAACTCCTTTGGCAGATAGCCCTTTTCATATATTCTAAACTGGTGGATTTGAAAGTCTTTTTCGCATCCCTCCTTGTCGCCAAACTCATAGAAATCGCAGAACGTATACCAGTCCTGCTCCGTCATTGTAATAGTCATTTCTTCTGCGGACACCACGCGGCCGTTATCCAGCACAATGCCCTTTATGACTTTCTTCCTGTGGATGGGGTCATTTGGTAGGATGATTTTGCTGAAAGAAATGGGGTGGTCGTAATCGACCTTGGGGTAAACGTTGTACAGTGTTATGTCGAACAGACAGCAGTAGTTTTCGAGGTAGTAGTGGAATTGACTCCACCCGTCTATGTG
>CANROC010000050.1 GCA_947632175.1 uncultured Oscillospiraceae bacterium
GTTTTGACGATATTTCGGTAAGCAAAGCTCGAGGGGTCTGCAAAAATCGAGACGGCGGTCATCGTCGCTGCTGCGTCATCGATCGACTGCAAATACCGATGATACGTCCCGACGGCCTTTAACTGCTCAATTTCCTCGTTCATCATCTGGCGGACTTCCCAGGCTCCGTTCTCCCACCCACCGAACATATTGTCCCGCCGAGCGATTGAATAATCGTAAGCTTCCGAAAACGTCTTACCGTCTGCAAGAGCGTAGTATTCCTTGTACTCTTTCGCCGGGCAGTACATGCCGAAATTTTGTGAGCAGGAAACGTAAATGTTCAGTAAAACCGCGCAGGTAGCTACTAAAATGAACATTTTTTGGTGCAAAAGTTTATAAATTTCGTTACGAAAAATCATTGCTCGTCACCATAGTATTGCATATACAGATTTTCCAGATTCTTCTCGCCGGTTTTGACCTTTTCGCACAGTTCCGGCACCGTTCCCTCGTCGATGAGCTCGCCCTGCTTTATGAGCAAAATGCGGTCGGCGATGGTCTCGATGTCGCTGACGATATGCGTTGAAATTATGACGATTTTGTCTTTCGATAGCCTTGAAATCAGGTTTCGCGTGATGACCCGCTGTTTCGGGTCAAGACCCGCCGTCGGCTCGTCCAAAATAAGCAGCTTCGGGTTGCCGAGGAGCGCCTGCGCTATTAAAACTCGCTGCTTCATTCCGCCCGAGAAGCCGCCTAACTTTTGGTCGGCCTGTTCGGAGAGCTCCACCAAATCAAGCACCCTCTCGACCTCGTCCCGAATCTTCTCCTTTTTAATGCCCTTGAGCGCGGCGAGGTAGCCGACGAACCGCGAGGCGGTGAAACTCGGGTAAAGCTCCTGCTGCTGGGGCATGAAGCCGATCTTACGGCGATATTTCGCCTGAAGTTTTTTGATGTCCTCGCCGTTCCAAAGAATTTCGCTGTCGGGGTCGGCGGGGATATTTTGCGTGATCAGGTTCATCATCGTAGACTTGCCCGCGCCGTTAGGGCCTAAAAGCCCATAAACGCCGTCGTGAAAGTCATAATCGAAGTCGATGAGCGCGTGATTTTGGCCGTAGTGCTTGTTCACACCGTTAAGGGATAATGTGTTCATGGCGCCGCCTCGAAGAGCTCTTCTGGCAAAATCTTGCGAAATTCGCGCGTAAACCGGTCGAAAACGATATAATTGCCCTCGTAACATGCTGTTATCGCTTCGTTTTCGCCGATCGCTCCCGCTTTGAGCTTGTATATATCCCCTGTCGCCAGCTCGGTCGCAAGAAGCGTTTCGAGATTAAACATCATTCCGTTGACCGGATAGTCGGCGGCGCGTTCGGAAAGGCGGTGATTTTCGATTTTTCTGACGCTGCCGTCCGGCGAGGCGATTACAGCGGTATCTCCCTGCTGACAGACATAAAACCCCTCCGCCGCCGCAACAATATCCGGCGCGGGCCAGTTCATTCCCTCGCGATTGCCCGGAGCCGGCAGCTCGGATTCCGTTATGTTTTCCGTCTCGGGGTCAAGGGCAAAAAATCTCGTTACGGTGAGCGCATGTAGACCGTCAAAGTAGTCTGGAGAGGCCGCGTTTAAGCCCTCGGGACATTCTTCTGCGCCCACCGACATATAGTAGATTTTTCCGCCGTATTCGCCGACGACCCCGACGGTGTCGCTTGAATAAAGACGCGAAATCTGCCCCAAATTTTTAAGATCGTTTGTTTTAAAATCAAAGCTTTCGGCGTAGTAATTATATTCCGCTGTGGGAAGTCCGTTTTCGTCGGCGATCTCCTCCGCCGCAACTGTATAGCCCCTGTCTCCCGAAACATATAAGCCCGAAAGCGTACAGCCCTTTAAAGTCGCGACTTTTCGGCGGCCCGAGCCGTCCGGATCCGATTTGTATATATTTGCGCAGGAGCTTACGCCGCTTTTGGCGGACATCTCGCGGATGTTTTCAACGAAGTAAAGACTGCCGTCATAGCGGCAAAGCATAACGTCCGAGCCGTTCGACAAGCCGAACGCCGAACACGTTTCGGGGTCGTTGTGTTGGCAATTTGGCTTTGCGCAAACCGGGAATGAATCCATAGACTCGAAATCCGCAAAACTCACCCTTCCCGCCGAAGAAAAGCCGTCTACATAATACGCTCCGTCTGATATCAGATAGTATCCCGATCCCTTGGAAGCTTTTAGCTCTTCTATCGCTTGCCCGCCGGGAAATTTTCCGTCAGTCACTGTTTTATAATCGACGTGAACCGTTTCCGCAGCGCTTTCATCAAGCGAAACGACAGCCTCCGTCCCAACCGGGCGGGATGCTCCTTGCTCTTTTCGGGTCGCATTATTGCAACCCGAAAAGAGCAGTAGCATGACGACAGATAATAATACTACTGTCATTTTTTTCATACTAATCATCTTGTTTACTTATGAAGTATAAATGCAAAAATTGTGGTATTCACCATTGCATGAATGCGTATATGTCTGTACATGCATGTCGAAAATTCCGCTGCCACCGCCTTGGTTCAAGCCATATCCACATTGCTGACATTCTGCCTTAGTATAATACAACTCTCTGCCAGTCAATAAACAGTCAAGATGAGTAGTACAGGTTTTATCTGTATCAAAAAAACCACTTGGACCTGCACATGTATGCAAGCTTGCTTTCCCGCAACGAGGGCACGAACCGATTACCCCGGTAAATGTAGGCATTATTTCATCTGTCCGTTCAGGGTAATACTTCTCTGTGACGGTGGTGGCAAAAACGGTTTGCATCATAATTGTCATAAGTAATACAACTACAACTGCAAAAATTGTTATTGTTTTTTTCACTATGATTCATCCTTTTTCAATAAAGTAGTAGTTATTAATGTCCCTCTCCAAGGACAACATTCACGCACAACTACGCTGCGCAACGCAGTTATGCTTTGTTCGAGTCAAATATTTGACAGTATGTATTTATATCAGCACATCTCTTCGTAAAAAACGTGACTGATACCGAACTATTAGCTTGACTTTAGCATAGCTTTTTGTAATTACAATGTCAATACTTTTGACACAGACGGACAATTTTTGACCCGAACGGGCAAAAATAGAGAGAACATCTGCGCCCACTCAAATTCATGCTATTTAAATAGCAGTTGTTCTTTGAATTATTTGGCTACTTTTTCCAAGTATTCTCTCCTCATTTCCCTTAACCGTTTCCATCTCCTAAAGTTGTTTCTTAATCCTCTCCTTTTCGGCATACAGCATATCCTGTTCAACTGTCAACTTGCCACTTTCCGCTTGCAAGCCTTTCAAACTATCCCACTTTTTTCACCGTAATGTTCCCTCAACGCTTCCTCGCCGATTCAAAAATCATAAGCTCCGTGCGTAAAAGCAAAACAGTTTTTTGATTAAGAACATTTCAAGAAAACAGTAGTCATTAGCATAGTACTCAAAATTTTACTTCTCTACCATCCTCTGCCCGTCTTTCAGAATATCGCTCGAGCGTACAATGGTAGGAGCGTTTGAATACCCGTTGGGTTCAATACAGACATACCACTCGCTGGAATAGCCCATGTCGTTGAGGCGGCAGAAGATGAGATGGACTCACGTCACCGTCAGAATCTCGCCCAAGAAGTCCCGTTAGCTCTATTACAATGACTTTAGTTTGAATGAGTTTGAACAAATTTATATCCTTTATCGATGTAATATGGAGCGCACCCATTAAAATGGCACCACGAATAGCAATTATATCCGTGGTGCTATTTACCGGTCTAATCGGCATTACTAAATTGATAAATTTGTCTCTCTGTTTGTATGAACAAGGATAGCGTAATTGTAATTAGCCTTATACTGTATCATCTTTGACAACGTAAATGGCTATTATTCGTGTCCCAGTCTGGTTTAAGCTAATTACAATCCTACTACCTTGCAAATTTTCAATTTCTTTTGCAGGAAAATAAACATACCTATCTTTTGATAAACAATAAACAGGCGTGTAGGGATCAACGGTTCCTAAATGTTTCCCTTCTGTGTTTTGAACGATAATCAAAAGCTGATCTTCATAGATAAGAATAGCATCTTCATAAACGCCATCTTCCGGCCCACCAGTAGTGCCTCTATAGCGAAGCTCAGCAGGGCAAAGCTGATAAATGCTACTGTCTTTCCAATAATAGAAACCTGTTTGCAACTTCGTATCAGGATATTTCACTTCTATAACTTTTCCGTTTTCGATAGCTTTGTAGGTCATCGTTCCGTCTAAATATTGATGGTCGCCGGTTAGGAACGTATATCTTTTTAATGGTGGTATAGCGTTCCAGTTTATAGTCTGATCCATATCCCAGGCTGACTCTTTACTAGGCGGCGTATGTTCCGGACCGTTATTACCACTATAATTTCCTGCAATTACTTGCTTGGAATTAGAATCAGTCTCATCCGCCCTATCGATAATGAAGCCTGTGACAAATGCAGCAATGTCTAACAAAAGCGCAATAAAAAGTGAAAAAATTGCTATGCCACGATAGGGGCTGTATAAGTACACCAATCCCTGCTGCGCTGGGTTGTGCTCCGTGAGGTAATTACGGATTGCATTGTCCAACCGATGTGTTGATGCAGCACGGTCAAAGGATTCAAGTATGGCATTACTATCTGTCAGTGTGTATACCGGCAAACCACTGATTTTGGATTTCAAGTCATTAAATTGTTTTTGCCAAGATGTTTTCCAATCAGAATTGCTATCATCAGCTGAGAGAATAACACCGTTAGACAGTTCATCAGTTAATCTTTGAATTTCCGAATCAATCTCTTTTATTGAACGGTAATTTTCAAGATGCCGTACAAACTGATTCATGCTCGCCAAGAATGATGGATATTCATTCTCGGTTTCGTCTTTCTTCAAATCAACAGCACTCTGTAAATGTTCAAATACCTCGGTTGCTAATGTCATCATCCTGTCGGAATCGGGATTTGTTACAAACAATTCCTGCTGGATTTCACGGAGATTTGAACCTACAGAGTAACTGGGCGTATCTTCCTCAGACGTTTTTAATACACTGGAATAATAAGCTGCACGCTGACGGGCGCTCTGGTAATCTTGGCGTTGCTTTACAAGCTCGCTTTGCCTTGTGATGCTTGCGTCATATGCCTGCGCTGCCGTATTCAAGGCATTTTGATAGGGTGTTAAATCTGTGCCATCTGGCGCATTTTCCATTCTATTTTGTGCACTTATCAGGGAATTTTCTGCCCGTGTAACGCCCGCATCTGCGTCTGCGATTTGTATATCTAACGATGAAATGGTATCTTGTAAGGTAGCTTGCATGGATTCAATAATCTCTGTTGACTGCTGTCTCGCATCCTGTGATGAGTTCTCTGCAGTAGCCTGCTCCATGGCATCAATAATCGACAACATAATGTCTCTGGCGGCAAAATCGTTTTGTGTATAATTATTTCTTTCAATAGCCCAATCTAAATTTCCTGCAATGTCCACCTTATCGAGATCCATCTCAGTTGCCTGAGTGTATAAATCTACAATTTGGTCTGTCAATGATTGCTCCATTTCCTCGCCATACTGTTCAAGATATGTGTCGGCAGCAAAAAGTTCACTCCGATAAGTATCTTGTGCCAAAAGCCTACTCTCGGCGGCCCAAGATTGACCATAAACCTGCTCGGAAATATAAAGGTAGCTGAACCAAGACGAGCAAAACAGAACTATGCAGGTGAAAATTAGTAGTACAGCCTTGTGAAAATATGTTTGACATCTGCCCCAAAACTTAAAAAATGAAAAGTTTAATCCTAAAAGCAATCCTTGTATTCCGAGCGAGGCTGCATAAGCCTGCCAGTCATCTGGAAAAGTGTATTCTTGCATTCCCTGAGCCGTAGCCCAGAATGAGACGGCAGCTAACAGAAACGTGCAGATCCGAAGCAGGGTCAAAACACCGCTGTTACGTTGTTGATTGCTTTTCATTTCTCGTGATACCTCCTCCAAATATGTTTTTTTGAGAAACGAGATGATGTAAGACTATCATCATGGCCATCGTTATCTAACTCCTTGTGGAACATTTCGTTGAACTTCTCTTGTACGTTCCTTGTAAAAGAAAGTTCTTCTTGAGGGAATATCACAGAGAGCAGTGATGATATAACTTCTTCAATTTTGAAATTGATAATAACTCCCAGAAGTAGACCGGCTAAGAACTCCAGTACTGAAACAAAAACCAGTCGAACAAGCCGTTTTAGCAGAGAACTTTTCTGCCCAATCTGTTCCACAACGAGCCGTACTATTTCGACGGAAACAAATACAATTAAGATAAGCAAGATAGCTGATAACAGCGTGGTCCACTTATCCGTTATATTGAAAAAGTCGGAAAGGGAGAAATCGCTAGTCCCGAATGCGAATAACATAGCCGTAAATACGGTCAAGACAGCAATGGCTGTATCATATTCCTCAAGAAAATTTTTGCTTTCTGAACTGCTCTGTTCTTTAACCGATTTTCTGCTATTGATAAAGATTTTATAAACATATCGGCAAAGAAATATTAGGAGACAGATTGCAACAATAAGGAATATATAAAATATAATGTAATTTGCAAATGCCCGGAATAGCCTTCCTTCATCGTCATCGCCCAAAGAGATGATATTGATTCGAAATGCCAACTTCTCTACAGCGTCACACCAGTTAAATGCGATGTTTTGGAGTTTTTCAAAACAGGGAAGAAGCAAGAATAGGATAGCCATCATACCGGACGCCACAAATGCACTCAAGAGCTTTGCGTACCCTGAAACTGAGACTATAATGTTTTCCCGTTGTTTCTTCCAGTCTTTAAGGCGTTCCATTCGCAGTTCATGCTTTTTGTTCCTAACTATAATTTCCTTACACGCTTGGTCTTTCTGCTTGTCAATATTTGCCTTAGCCTTGTTTTTTGACAGTTCCTGTTTATTTTCTTGTTTTGAGTGTCTCAACTGCCGTCTTGCTTCCATTCGTTCTTTTCTAATAGTCTGCCGACATTTACGAATTTCTTCCCACTGATCTTGATTCCAGCGAAACATGCGGATGAGAATTACCACCAAAGCCATTACGGATATGACCAACAGCCCAAACCACAGCCAGCCCCAGAATGACAACTGATCCAGAGTAAACGTTTTGCCTTGAATATCATTGTGAGCGTTAAGTGCTGTGGAAATCCCGCTGATTGCACCAGAACCAATAAAACCGCACACCTTCCATATGTTGATTCTCTCCGTAAATGCTTGCGCTGACTCTAAAGCGATGAGAGCAACACATAGAATATTAACAGTAGCAAGCTGAAACGACGACCAAATTTTCCAAGAATAAATGACAGCAAAAATCACAGTAAGAAGGCATGGAAGCGTCAAAAACAAGATATGCAATTTTGTTTCACGTTTCATTGATGTTCCCTTCCTTTCTGTTACAAGGGCTAATATATCGTCCTTTAAGTACCGTCCGATTTAAAAAGCACTTCCATCATTAAAGTGTGATATAATAAGAGTATCAAAAAGATGATTGGTGCAAGTATGAAACAAGAAACATTTACATACATAGAGCACAGTGAGATAAAGAAGAATGAGAACCGAGTATACGCTATGTTTGCCTGCGCCAATTTGTATTCGCTTGCAAATAGCCGAGCGAAAGCTATCCGAAATCTGATAAGGGTATATTGCGCCTATTTTCATAAAATCATTTGAAATAAGTACAATAATGCGGGCACATATCTTTACTTTTCTGATTTTTGCACCACTTTTATGCTGACCTACTGAATAGTGCTAAAAAAGTCGATTTGCTTAGAGGATTCTTAAAACTAATTAGCAAGTTCATTATCAAACAAGCTGTAGTCGTGAAATCTCCGACAACATGGGTAGTAATAAATGAATTATTGTTTTCGGGTGTTCATACTTCAAAAGCTCTCCCCTTGACTTTAGCATAGCTTTTTTAATTCCAATGTCAATGCTTTCGACACAAACGGACAATTTTTGACCTGAACGGACAAAAATAGAGCGGACATCTGCGCCCGCTCAAATTCATTCTCTTTAAATAGTAGTTGTCCTTTGAATTTCTTGGCTACTTTTACCAAGTATCCTATCCACATTTCTCTTAACCGTTTCGACTCCCTTAAGCTGCTTTTTGATCCGCTCGCGTTCGGCATAAAGCCTATCCTGTTCAGCGGTCAGCTTGCCCCTTTCCGCTTGCAAGCCTTTCAAGCTATCCCACTTTTTCTCGCCGTAATGCTCCATCAACGCTTTCCTCGCCGATTCAAAAATCATAAGCTCTGCTTGATGCTTTTCACGGAATACAGGCTTATGTCTGGCATTTGAATACTCCTCCCAGACAGGTTTTAGCTTGCGATAGTTATCAAGATTTTTTATCAGCGGCTGGATTTCCCGCAGCCTGCCCTCGACTGCTTTTAGGCTCTCTGAATTAGTTGCAAACGCCGCCCGCAGCTCGGCAACTTTGCTTTCCAAATCAGAATACTGCAACAGATTATTCTCGGTCAGATAATTGAGAGTTTTCGCCGCCTGTTTGAGATTATTGATTTTCGCCCAATGTTCAAAACCTTTGCTCTGGTGCGCCTTGATACTGTTCTGAATGTCGATTATCAATGAGATACCCTTGCGCTCGGTAGGCAGGATTCTACCGCGCTTGCCGCTGATTCTTTCGCGGATTCGTTCCTCGGTATAGTTATCCCCGATTGTCTTAGCCCTCGTAAATCTCTCCTGCCCCTCGGCACGGAACGAGATATATTTTCCCGACTTGACTTCGTAACCCGTTTCTTGCATAAGCCTTATAAAGTCATCGAAATCTTTCGCGAGGGCAATGTTTTTATCAATAGCAAACCGTAACTTCTGCTTCCAACTTGTACCCTGTTTTGCTTCGGAATACTCTTTATATTCCATGCCTTTCCCTTGTGTCGGCGGTATGACTGACAGACCGTTTTCAGCACAAATCTTGTCGCTTATTTTCCGCATATCATAGTAAATTTTCTTGTAGCTTTTATAAGCGTGATGATTCACGAAGCTGACCGCATTGAAGATTATGTGATTATGAATATGGTCTTTATCAACGTGCGTGGCAAGCACGTATTCATACTTCCCGCCAAGCATTTCATCGGCAAACTTTTTGCCGATTTCGTGTGCAAGCTCGGGCGAAACCTCGCCCACATCAAATGACTGTATAACGTGCCGAGCAATAATTTTTACATCGGGCATACCGTGCTGAACGGCAGTTTCTCTCGTCCAGTCAAACTCTTTTGCCGCAGTTTCCACCGAACAGCCGAACGAGGACACAAGCAGCTTTTCATCTGTCTTTGCGGGATTGATTATATACGCAATCGCACTGTCAACTGTGCTTCTTATAGCTTTGATTTTAGTAATCGCCATATATCCTCCATACGAGATTTCAGCTCCGAAACATCTTCCGCAAATGCTCTTCCTGTTTCATTGATTCTCTTGCAGACTTGGTTTATATTCACTCCGATTTTGTTGACTTCGGCGGCGAGCTTTCTTTGCTCCGAATAGTCAACTTTTATAATATAACCGTCGATAGCCATCTTCCGAAGATAGGCTCCCATATTGGTCGTTCCGAGCAATTTCATCTTTTCCTGTATCATTTGCTTTTCCTCATCTGTCACGCAGAAGAGGATTTGATTTTTTCTTTTTCGGTTAGCCATTTACTTGCTCCTTTTTTATCAAATTTGAGGGTTTGGGATTCCTCCCAACAAGCAAAAATCTCCGTGTGTATATACACCGGATTTGCTTGCTCTTTTTCTCTTTCCTCATATTCTTCCACACCGTTCCACTTAAAATTGCCAATATTCAAGC
>CANROC010000051.1 GCA_947632175.1 uncultured Oscillospiraceae bacterium
GATAATCCAAGGCTTGAAAAGGACTGGAGACGCATCATGAGCTATAAACCAAAGAGGATTTTATATGCCCATGTAAATGAAAAAGTAATGATATAGTGTGATAGATATTCCTGCTGTTCGGGAAGTGAATCGGAACGATAAATTCCAGTTTGAAGAGCTGCGGCAAAACCCTTTAAGAACTAAAGGGCGCACTTCTATACATAGGTTTGGCGACCATGTATTGCGTACTCTGTAGAACCAGTAATTATGCAACCCCACTTCATCAAATTGAGACAGCATTGTAATTTGCATCATCACCCGTCAGCAATTATGCTAGCGGGAAATTTTTTCACTTCGTTGGATAAACATTCACTCCAGCCGTGGCTCAGATACTCCGGGAACACAAAAGGAAATTGGGAGTCTTTTTTTGTCAAAATGGGCTTGACAGGGGAGGGGAGATGTGGTATTCTTTATTTAACATTTAAGCTAAATGTTAAATAAAGACCTGGAGGTGGTTCTCATGAGCTTGCAGAAGACGGTTTTCGCCCTGGCGGACCCGACGCGGCGGGAGATCCTGAAGCTCTTGAAAGGCGGACGCATGGCGGCGGGGGAGATCGCGGGGCGGTTTCCGGTGTCGGGGGCCAGCATCTCCCGGCACCTGTCGGTGCTGCGGGAGGCGGAGCTCATCCGGGACACCAGGGAGGGGCGGTTCATTTTCTATGAGCTGAACGCCTCGGTGCTGGAGGAGGTCATGCTGTGGTTGACGGACCTGAGAGGAGGGGAAGTGAATGTTCAGACAGAGAAAGTGGAAGATACTGGTATCCTCACTGGCGACCCTGATGCCGGTCGCGGCGGGGCTCATCCTGTGGGATAAGCTCCCGGCGGAGCTGCCCACACACTGGGGCACGGACGGCCAGGTGAACGGCTGGACGGAGAAAAGCTTGGCGGTGTTTGCCGTGCCGGCGTTCATGCTTTTACTGCATCTCCTGTGCGTCTTTATGTCGGCCCACGACCCCAAGCGCGACGGGCACCCGGAGAAGGTCATCGACCTTGCGCTGTGCATCGTGCCCGCCGTCTCGTGCCTGACGGGCAGCGTGATCTACGCCGCGGCCCTGGGGAGGAGCTTCCGCGTGACCTCCTGGATCACGGCGGCAGCGGCGGCGCTTTTCATCCTTTTCGGCAACTACATGCCCAAGTGCAGGCGCAACTACACCCTGGGCATCAAGCTGCCCTGGACCTTGAACAGCGACGCCAACTGGAACGCCACCCACCGGCTGGCCGGGCGGGTCTGGGTCGTCGGGGGCTTCGTCATGCTCCTGGGGAGCTTCCTGCCGGAGCCGGCCGCCGCCTGGGTGACCGTCCCCGTCGCGCCCCTGGCCGCGGCGATCCCCACGGCCTATTCCTATTGGTTTTACAAAAAACACGGGCTGTGAGGGAGGGGAAGAGTATGTTCATTTGGGCTATCTTCTTCGTCTGTGACCTCCTCGCGCCGTTTCTTATGATCGGCTTCGGCCGGCAGCTGTGGAAGCATCCGCCGGAGAAAATCAACAGCGAATGGGGCTACCGGACAAAGCGCTCCATGCAAAACGCGGACACCTGGCGCTTCGCCCAGACCGTCGGCGGGCGCTGGATCTGGAGACTGGGCTGGGCGGCCCTCGCCCTCTCGGTCCTCGCGCAGGTCCTCCTCTACGGAAAATCGGCGGAGACCGTTGCTTACGCCGGCTTCGCCCTGTGGGCGGCGCAGTTGGCGCTCCTGCTCCTGGCGTTTCCCCTCACAGAGAGGGCGCTGGGATCCGCCTTCACCAACGACGGCCTGCGGCGCTGACCCCGGCGGCGTGTGCGGGGCGGGGGATGGTGCGGTTGGTCGGGACCGTTCCGGCATCCCACGCTCGCTGCCCCCCTGCCCCCCTCCTACGAGGAGGGGGCTTTTTAAAAGGTTTGCGCCTGCGGCGCATTCTTGGATTTATCCGCGCGGCGGGGACGGGGGACGGGCGGACACATGGGTCCGCCCCTACATTTTCCAAATTGCCTTCAAATAACGCCGTAGGGGTCGCCGTCCTCGGCGACCCGCGTTTCGATGACCTCCGGTGTTGGTTGAATGGGATAATCCCCATTTTTTCCGTAGGGGCGGACCCATGTGTCCGCCCGTGCCACGTTGCATGACGGAAATGGTTCCGATACAACGCGCCCGCCCCCACCCCCTGCTCCCTCCCGGAGGGAGGGACTATTAAAAAGGTTTGCGCCGCTTTGCGGCGCAATTTTTATAAAGGCGGCGCGAAGCGCCGCAAATCTTTACCCGGCGCACGGAAATTCTCTTGCGCTGGGGGGTTGGGGATGGTAGAATGGGAAGAAAAAAGGGGAGGATGGAGCATGAGATTTACGGCGGAGGACGGGCGTCTCATTGGGCGGGAGCGCAACGAGACGGTGTTGATCGAGGGCTGGGGACGGGACGCGCTGCGGGTGCGGGGGACGCAGAACGGGGCGTTTTCTGAGGTGCCTAAGGGGCTGGAGGCGGCGGAGAATCCGGCGCGGGCGTATTTGACGGCCGAGGGGGCCTGCGTCGAGAACGGGAAGCTCCGGTGCGTGGTCCACAACGCCGGATGGATGGAGTTTTTCGCCGGGGACAGGCTCATTTTAAAGGAGTACTATCGGGATTTCCGCTGGGCCAACCCCCACAGTCCCAGCATGAAGCTGGAGGCCCGGGAGTACCGGGGCGAGGGGTCGGACTGGCGTGTGACGGCACGGTTCGAGGCCCGGGACGGGGAGAAGATCTTCGGCATGGGCCAGTACCAGCAGCCGAATTTTGACCTCAAGGGGTGCGTGCTGGAGCTGGCGCAGCGCAATTCCCAGATCAGCATCCCCTTTTACCTCTCCAGCCTGGGGTACGGGTTTCTCTGGAACAACCCCGCCGTGGGGACGGCAACCTTCGGGGCCAACATGACGGTGTGGGAGGCCAAGCGCACCGACGAGCTGGACTACTGGCTGTGCGCCGGGGACACGCCCCGGGAGATCATAGAGAAATACACCGACGTCACGGGCCGCGCGCCGGAATTTCCGGAAAACGCCCTGGGGCTGTGGCAGTGCAAGCTCCGGTACCGCACACAGGAGGAGGTGCTGGAGGTGGCCAGAGAGTATAAGCGCCGGGGCATCCCCCTGGACGTCATCGTCATCGACTTCTTCCACTGGGTACGCCAGGGGGATTGGGCCTTCGATCCCGTCTACTGGCCGGACCCGGCGGCCATGGTCCGGGAGCTTCACGCCATGGGTACCCGGTGCATGGTGTCCGTCTGGCCCACGGTGGACAAGAAAAGCGTACACTACGCCGAGATGCTGGAGCGCGGCCTTTTCGTCCGCACCGAGCGGGGGAGCGGACAGCTCTATGATTTCCGGGGCGACACGGTGATCTACGACGCCCTGAACCCGGAGGCCAGGGCGTTTTTGTGGGAGAAGATCCGGGAGAATTACTATAAGGACGGCATCGACCTCTTCTGGCTGGACGAGGCCGAGCCTGAGTACATCGCCTACGACCACGACCACTTCCGGCACTTCACAGGCCCGGCGCTGAAGGTGGGCAACGCCTACCCGCGGGAGCACGCCAGGGGCTTTTATGAGGCCCAGCGGCGGGAGGGGCAGAGGGACATCGTGAACCTCCTGCGCTCGGCGTGGGTGGGGAGCCAGAAGTACGCCGCCCTCGTCTGGTCCGGGGACATCCAGTCCACCTTCGAGGCCCTGCGGGACCAGCTCTCGGCGGGGCTCAACATCGGCCTTGCCGGCATCCCCTGGTGGGTCAGCGACACCGGCGGCTTCTTCGGGGACGTGCGGGATCCGCATTTTAACGAGCTGCTGGTCCGCTGGTTCCAGTTCTCCGCCTTCTGCCCGGTACTGCGGATGCACGGCGACCGGGGGCCCCACGACATCCCCAACCTCTCGGACCTCGACTACGGCGGGGGCTTCGCCGACACGGGGAGGCCCAACGAGCTTTGGAGCTACGGGGAGGAGGTCTACGCCATCCTCAAAAAGTATCTGGATATCCGGCTGTCCATGAAGGACTATATCAAAGCCGTGCTTGATGAGGCAAGCCGGAACGGCTCGCCGGTCCTGCGGGCCATGTTCTACGAGTTCCCGGAGGACGGGCGGTGCTGGGAGATCGACGACCAGTACATGTTCGGCCCGGACTACCTGGTCGCGCCGGTGCTGCGTCAGGGGCAGACAGAGAGGGACGTCTACCTCCCCGCCGGGACGTGGGAGGACATCCACACCGGCGAGGTCATTTCCGGCCCCGTCACGGTGACGAGGGCCACGCCGCTGGACGTGATGCCGGTGTACCGGCGGGAGAGGTGAGTCAGCCCAGGCGGCGCATTAGGCTCTCTCCGTTTTCCTGAAGCCACCGGTGGCACCGGTCGTAGTCCGGGAAGACCCCCCGGACAAGGGCGTAAAAGCGCGGGGAGTGGTTGAGCTCCTTGAGGTGGCACAGCTCGTGGACCACCACGCTGTCCAGGACCTCCGGGGGCGCGAGCATCAAAAGGCAGTTGAAATTGAGGTTCCCCTTGGCCGAGCAGCTGCCCCAGCGGGTGCGCTGGGCGCGGATGGTGATGCGGCCAAAGCGCACGCCCAGAAGGGCGGCGTAGTGGGCGGCCCGCTCCGGGATGACCCGGCAGGCGCTTTGGGCCAGGGCGTCCAGCTCCTCCGGCGACAGGGGAGCGACGGCGGAAAGCGCCGCCTCCCGGGACGCGAGCCTGGCCTTTTGGGCCTCGATCCAGGGCCGCTTGCTTTCCACGAAGCGGTCAATGTCCGCTTTCGCCGTTTGCAAGGGCGCGCGGACCACGACTCCCTCCGGCGTGACGGCCAGGGAGAGGGTTTTCCGGCGGCTTCTGACGAGCGTATAGTCCAAAGAACGTCACCTCACGTTGACGAGAATGAAGCTTTCTCCATTATAAGACCGTTTTCAAGGAAAGAAAAGAAGAAAAATTCTGGGCTGGGTGTTGAAAAAATCGATTTAACGCGGTACAATGGCAATATCGCGTTATGCGTGCGGTTTTGAACAAAACAAAGGAGGAATACGATGATACCCATTGAAGTGTGCCGGCGGGTGCTGGCCAGGGCGGTATCCACCGGGGCGGACTACGCGGAGATCTTCGCGGAGAATACCCTGAACCACTCCATCGAGATGGTGGGCGGGAAGGTGGACGCCATCAACGACAACGTCATCGCCGGGGCGGCTGTCCGCGTCTACAAGGGCCTGCGCAGTGTCATGGCCTCGACCGTGGATACCAGCGAGGCGGGGCTTTTGAGGTGCGCCCAGCGTGTGGCGGACGCCCTGGGGGAGGGGAAAGCGGAGATCGCCATCAACCTCTCCGAGCGGCTCCTGGCCAACGTCCACCCGGTGCTGAACATCCCGTCCAGCGCGGGGAACGCCGGGAAGGTGGACGTCCTGCGCGCCGCCGTGAGCGCCGCGAAGGACTATAACGAGGCGGTGCGCCAGGTGACGGGGACGTTTTTGGACGTGGACCACAACATCCTCATCGCCAGCACCGATGGGCTCTACGCCCAGGACCGGCAGATCCGCACCCGCCTGGTGGTCCGGGCCGTGGCGGAGATCGACGGCCAGACGCAGACGGGCTCCTGCTCCCCCGGGCGGCGGATGGGCATGGAGATGTTCGACAGCCTCATCGACCCCGCGGCGGTGGGCAAGGAGGCCGCCCGTCAGGCCGTGACCATGGCCGGCGCGGGCTACTGCCCGGCGGGAGTCATGCCCGTGGCCATTGAGAACGGCTTCGGCGGCGTCATCTTCCACGAGGCCTGCGGCCACTCCCTGGAGGCCAGCTCCGTGGCATACAACGCCAGCCAGTTTGCCGGGAAGCTGGGCCAGAAGATCGCCAGCGAGAAGGTCACCGCCATCGACGACGGCACCATCCCCAACGCCTGGGGCTCCGTCAACATCGACGACGAGGGCACGCCCTCCCGCAAGCGGGTGCTCATCGAGAAGGGCGTTTTGAAGACCTACATGATCGACAAGTTCAACGGCCGGCGCATGGGCATGGAGTCCACCGCCAGCTCCCGCCGTCAGAGCTACGCCTACACCCCCACCTCCCGCATGACCAACACCTACATCGCGGCAGGGGAGGACCGGAACGAGGACATCATCGCCTCCATCGAGTACGGCCTCTACGCCAAAAAGATGGGCGGCGGGTCCGTCAACCCCGTCACGGGCGAGTTCAACTTCGCCGTGGACGAGGGGTACATCGTGAGAAACGGCAAAATCTGCGAGCCCGTCCGGGGCGCGTCCTTAGTGGGCAAGGGCTCCGAGATCATTCAGAAGATCGACATGGTGGGCACGGATATGGACATGGGCCAGGGCATGTGCGGCTCCTCCTCGGGCTCCATCCCCACAAACGTGGGCCAACCGCTCATCCGCGTCTCCGGCATCACCGTGGGCGGCAGATAAGGAGGTCAGAACATGGAATTTAGCGAATTTAAAACATGCGTGGCCAAGGAGGCCCAAGCCTTGGGCATCCGGGACTACGAGCTTTACTACACCTGCGGCGAGAGCACGGAGCTCGAGGCCTTCGGCCATGAGATCAACGGCTTCACCTCCTCGGTGGAGGGGGGCGTCTCCCTGCGGTGCGCCGTGAACGGGAAGATGGGCTACGCCTCCACCGAGGCGCTGAGCGAGGCCGAGGCCGCGTCCTTGGTGCGCCGCGCCGCCGAAAACGCCGCCACGCTGGAAAGCGAGGAGCCGGCCCTGTTCGTGGAGGGCGGACAGACCTACGAGGACCACCCCGCGCCCGCCTATCCGCTGCCGGACGCGGCGGAGCTCAAGAAGAGACTGTTGGCGATCCAGGACAAGCTCCTGGCCGCCGATCCCCAGGTGCTGGACAACTCCCAAAGCGGCGCCTCCTCCGGCACCGAGACCGTGGCGATCTTCAACTCCCGGGGCCTGGACGTCAGCGCCAGCGCCGGCATGGCCGGCTTCTACGTGGAGGCCATTGTGAGCGACGGGCAGGAGATGTGTAACGACGTCGAGTTCAAGCAGGGCGACCCGGCTGAAATCGACTTTGACGAGCTCATCGGCAAGGCCGTCACCGCCGCCAAAAATAAGCTGGGCGGCGCCGTCCCCGCCACCGGGGCCATGCCGGTGGTGTTCTCGCCGGAGGCCATGCGGGCGATGCTGGCTACCTTCTCCTCCGCTTTCTCCTCCGAGATGGCCCAGAAGGGCCTTTCCGCTCTGCGGGACAAGGAGGGGGAGGTCGTGGCCGCGCCCAACGTGACGCTGGTGGACGACCCGTTCTTTGAGGGCATCGCCATGCCCATGCCCTTCGACGCCGAGGGCTTCCCCACCCATAAAAAGAACGTCATCGAGAACGGCCGGCTCACGACGCTCCTCTATAACCTCCAGACCGCCGCCAAGGCGGGGCGCGCGACCACCGGCAACGCCGCCAAGGCCGGCTATGCCGCCAAGGTGGGCGTGCGGCCCTTCGTCATGTACCTCCAGCCCGGCGAGCTTTCCGAGGAGGAGCTTCTGGAGAAGGCCGGGAACGGCGTCTACATCAATATGCTGGGCGGCACCCACGCCGGGGCCGACCCCATCTCCGGGGATTTCTCCCTCCAGAGCGGCGGATTCCTCATCGAGAACGGCAAAAAGACCACGCCCATCAAGTCCTTCACCGTGGCGGGGAACTTCTTCACCATGCTCCATGAGATCCGCGACATCGCCTCCAACCTGGAGCCCCCCCGCGGCGGCTCCCGAGGCTTCACCTCCCCCAGCGTCCTGGTGGACGGCCTGACCGTGGCCGGGAAATAAAAGAATACGCGAAAAGCAGACCGGCGCGAATGCCGGCCTGCTTTTTGGACGGGGCCTTTCAACGGCTGATACTAATATCTATTTAAAAGAAGACACCGAGCGGCGAGGATTTTTCGCGTCAGGCAAGGAAGACGCCGCAGGGAAT
>CANROC010000052.1 GCA_947632175.1 uncultured Oscillospiraceae bacterium
GACATATAGCCAATTAAATTGTAGCATCTGGTATCAGAAAAAAACAACAGCCGATAGCATTCCTTAGAAAACGGCTTTAGCTTCTTTGCGTAGAAAATATAATAAGTACTTAAATAGTCGGTTTCATAATAAGGGTATTCAACAACAACTGCTTTACACGCCTGACCATATACGCTCTTTAACTCCTCTATGATCGCAACGTCAATGTGCGAAGTCGGCACGCGCTCTAATAACTTATTGTAATCGGAGAGCTGGTGGATAATGATTTTCCGCGTAGCAACCATAATTAGCCTCTTATATCTCTCTGTCATCCTGTCCAGATCATTGACCCGTCGAACTGGCATAGTAGGTCATGAATCAATCATGTATGATCGTGTACGGATATGGTATTATAACAAATTTGCGGTTCTAGTGCAAGCACAATTTTACTATTTTCATTATTAAAGCTGCCATACATCGTCAATTTCGTGCTAACATTTGAAAATACATGCATTTGAAAGGGGCCGCTTCATTTACCAAACCAATTGCCGGAACGATAAAACAATTCATAAGAAAAAGGGCGACCATAAAGAACTGAATCTAGCAGACGGTCTCCCTTTGATTGCAGTTTGTAATATCACAGGCCTACTAACGATAATTTCGGCATCGTCATCTTAACTGCCACAAGCATGACTAAACCTCGAATTGGATCTCTCAGCATGTTCCGCCCAGTCTGTGCTGTTCACAAACATGGTCACATTTACTCTTATACCAGGAACTAATCATACTTCCGGAACTGTTTTGCCGCCCTTTGCGCTATATTCATAGTGATTTCTGATTGTGTCGTCTATCAAGTTGTTATCTACCTATCGGCACCAGCATAATCTATATTGCCACATGATAGGATCTGCATCGAATATCACTTCATATTTGCTTCCGCCACGTTGCTCGTAATGTTTCCTTAACCTCTGCTTATCGTTCAGACCGATCTGGTAAAAATGTAGCCCTTCAATACCTATCTGTATGCTTTCGGCAATGTATGAAATAGCGCCGTCACAACTCATTTAATCTGTGTTGATGTTTATTGTTTATGCGCAAATTTCTTTATTGCGTATCTGTTCAACTATCTCAACTAATGCAGCGAGTATAGACGAGCAATCTCCAAACTGGAACTGCCAGGCCTTTTTCTTCGGTCAAGTGCTATATTATCTTCGGCCTTTGTTTCTCTGCGGACTACAGTGTATTTAATCCATGAGCTAGCTGTAGCGGAATTTTGCTTCTTACTACAACAAATTTGTAAACAAAGTCTAATAATTAGCGGCCCTAAATTAAATCAATGATAGCATATGTTTCAATATTATAGAGTGTATCTCATCTACAGAATACTTTCTCGTTGACCCTACATATTGGGTCAACACACATAACGGCGGTTAAAGGATCTACATCAAATTCAGTCGCTATAATATTTGCATCGACCATTACTGATAGTGCCCAAGCAGAATCCGTTTCCCCTTTCGGGATTTTTCTTCTTCGAATCTGGTCATATTTGCTAAAGCTGTTTTTGATCTCACGCCGTTGTGCCGGCGTTAATTTATTAAACTGTACAAGTGCATTATCGGCAGAAATCATGCTCTTTGCAAATATATTTGAGATGGTTATCCATTTATTGACTTCTGCTCTTGACCGAAATATTACCTTACTCTTCCCCATAACAGTTCCCCCAAAAAGAATTAGCTGATTCAAATACAACTGCTCCTCGCTTGCTCAGTGAAGGTAAAAGGGTTTCGATTGTAGCGCATTGATGCTCGCTATGATAATAATACACACACTTTTCCAAGTCCGCAGCGTCAATTGCCTCAAAAATGTGAAAATCATTCCACGGCGATAGTCCCAAGATTTCTAGTGTGCCCGTTATGGATTTAAACTTGTCAAAATGGTAATCATCCGAAAAGGCTAAGGACTGGTTAGCTGCCTTAAGTTGAATAGCATAACCGAGATTAGCAGTGAGCTGATTAGGGCACTTTGTCCAACTGTCCACTTCTCGTTTCATATTAGGATCAGACAGATAGGCTGCGGCCATTTTTTCCACACAACTATTTGCTTGGGAATGCTGATTAAGTTGGAACTCCTTGTATTCGCCACAATAGGTTGTCAGTGCATTAGAGTAAAGGTAATAATAGTTCTCATCTACCTCAAAATCGCGTATAGGCGAATCGGGAAGTTGATTTCGAAATGATGCGGCATTATATACGTCGCTCTTTTTGTCAAATTGGCCGTGGATATGAAACACATCTAATCCGACCGCCAACTCTATATTTGAATCGTAGTTCGTAGTAAATATATTATTAAAGCCAGACAGGTAATCAACAAATGCCTCTGGATAGTCTAAATGTAACTGATTGATTTCTCCGTCATTATAAATAGAATACAAGTATGCTATTCTCATTGCTTCTCTAATATAGAATTGCTCTGGGTTTTGTACGTTTGTCTTATGGCACAATAAATCATGTATCAAATAGTAATCCTCAAATCCAATTTCTGTCATTTTTAGTCCAGCAATTTTACTCGCATATCTTTCTTTGAACTCTGATAGAGATGCTTTTTCAGCGGAGCCAAAGGCATACTTATCATACTCACCAGCAACCATTTCCCTTGCTTCCAGATAGAGTTGCCCCATATAGTTTTTCATCAAATATGGATAATTTACAATAATATGGGATGGAAAATCATCTCTATCGAAGTTTTTAAGAATTCTGAGCACGATCTGCTGTGAGGTATAATCTGTTCTATTGAATTGGATGTTGATTCCATTTCCCACAAGCAAATTTCTCATGGTATCCCTCTTTTCCTTCTATCTTTTTCGTTTTCCCTTCCCGTGCGTCATGGGTGAATTGCTCCGGCCGCGCTGATTGTAGGGGCTTTTCAGGAGCTTGGACTTCTTCAATATCCCGATGAGCGTCACAAACTCCTCTTTCGTCAGACCGTCATAGTCGATCCCGAGCTGGGCGAGGAACACGCGGGCCTTCTTCTCGTTCTCGCTGCCCTCGTAGCTCATGGTCTCCTGCAGCTGCTTCTGGGCGTCTGCGGCTGGGGAAGCCGTGTCCGCTGTGGTCGTGTCCTTCTTGTGCCGTTCCCGGATGTCCTTCAATATTGCGCCCATGTCGCCTGCAGCGATATGGCCGAAGTACTCGTCCTCTTTTACCTGGGCCACTTCCAGCGTTCGTACATACAGGTCATTCTCGCCCGGGTCATACTTCTGAACGACCTGCTCCCGCGCCGCCGCCAGCATGGTGTTCATATCGTTGATGCGCATATCCGCGATGCGGTCCACATAGATCTCCGCATCCACCAGGAACCGCTGGAACCCCTCGTGTGTTACCATCTCGCAGAGCAGCCGGTTGTTGAGCTGGCCGCTCTTTAATACGTCGATCATCCCATCACTCAAATGCAGTTCGTGCAGAGCTGTATTTGGGTGATTTTTTGTTTCCGTCAGGCCCATCAGATAGTCTGTGGACACCCCGTAGAACTTAGCCAACTCCGCGATGGCAAAGGGGCTTATATCCTTGTAATCGTCCGATTCATACTTGCCAAGGGCAGACTTGGAAAGACCCGTCTCCTCGGCCAGCTGCTCCAGCGTCAGGTGCCGCTCCACGCGCAGGTCCTTCAGCCGCTCCTGAGTAGATAACTTCGCATACATGGTGACTCCCCCTTTTCTGGGGCTATTATAACACATTTCCACGTTCGTGGAAATTTTCGCTTTTCAGGCGGATTTCCATCCTTTGAGACATACGGGAAAGGGCATGTTTTTTCGCTAGAATGGTCATGTCACAAGACGATGCAGCTTGAAAACCACATGACCGTCTGAAAGGGATACGTTCTCCGGGGAAGTCATCGCCATGATATGAGCGGGCCAAAGAGACAAAACGCCGGGGTGAGAGTCCCGGGCAGGAACGGCTTTCAGATAGAACGGCAAAAACATGGCATCGGCGCACATGAACAGGAAAAAGGAGGTTAAACCTATAGCGAACTACGGTTATATCCGCGTGAGCACCCGGGAGCAGAACGAGGACCGGCAGCTCATCGCGCTGCACGAGCTGAACATCCCGGAGAAAAACATCTATATGGACAAGCAGTCCGGCAAGGACTTTGAGCGGCCTCAATATAAGCGCCTGGTGCGGCGCATGAAGCGGGACGATCTGCTCTACATCAAGAGCATCGATCGCCTGGGGCGCAACTACGGGGAGATATTGGAGCAGTGGCGCATCCTTACGAAAGAGAAGGGCATCGACATCGTGGTGCTGGACATGCCCCTGCTGGACACTCGCCGGGGCAAGGACCTGATGGGGACGTTCCTGTCCGACATCGTTTTGCAGGTACTCAGCTTCGTGGCGGAGAACGAGCGGACCAACATCCGCCAGCGGCAGGCAGAGGGCATCGCGGCGGCCAAGGCCCGAGGTGTGCGGTTCGGCCGGCCGCCGAAGCTGCCGCCGGAGGATTTCGGAAAACTGGTGGATCTCTGGGAGCGGGGCAAGGTCTCGTTTGCCGACACGATCCGCCGGTGCGGCATGAGCGCTGCCACGTTCTACCGGCGTCTGCGGGAGTATCGCGCGGCGCAGGGGGTAAAAGAATAGCTATCAAAAGGTGTACCTTCTGATAGCCGGACATTTTTACATAGTATAGCGTGTTTTCCGCTTGTTGGCAACTGTTTTCGGGGATTTTGCCTGTCATAAAGCGTGGTTTTGGAGGACAAAAGCCGGTTTCCAGACGGAAACCGGCTTTTATCAGAAGGTACACTTTTTGACAATTGTGGGAGGAAAGTTCATGAGTACAGGTTATCCGTCCATTGATAAGCCCTGGTTGAAGTATTACAGCGAGGAAGCAATCAATGCCAAACTGCCAGAATGTACGATGCACGAGTACATTTTGGACTGTAACCGGGACAATATGGACCGCGTTGCCATGAATTATTACGGGACAAATATCACCTATGGCGAGATGTTCCGGCAGATCGACCGGATGGCCGGCGCTCTGGAAGCCTCCGGGGTCCAGGTTGGCGAGGTCGTCACCGTGTGCATGGTGAACGCCCCGGAGACGGCGTTTCTGCTCTTTGCTCTCAATAAGATCGGCGCGGTGGCCAATATGGTCTATGGCGCGGATACGCCAGAGGAATTGCAGAAGCATCTTCTTGACGCGAATTCCACGCTTGTTTTCACGCTGGATATGTTTCAGGAGAAATTCGCGGCCATCGCGAACAGCGCCAAGCTGAAAAAGATCGTTGTCACCAACATTACTGAATCTATGTCGCCTCTCACCCGCATGGGCGCACGGCTTTTGAAGGGCATGAAGCCTTTGCCGCTTCCCAAAGACACCCGCTTTTGCGGCTGGAAGCAGTTTTTTAAAAACGCGCCGACGGCCTCGCGCACCTGTCACGACGGCGACGCGCCCGCCGTTATCACCTACACCGGCGGGACAACCGGTGGGTCAAAAGGCGTAATTTTAAGCAATATCGCAGCATTTTGTACGTCGTGGCATCTTGTACAACGTGAGCCTGACCTGTCCCGCGATAACACATGGTTACAAGCGCTGCCCCTCTTTATTGCCTATGGTGTGACGTGCTCTTTGCTGATACCCCTTGCGCTTGGCTTGACGCAGATCATCCGCATTCCCATGCAGGAATCCATCTCCGAAATGTTCAAAAAGTTCAAGCCGAACCTTGTCATACACGGTCCGGCATATTGGGAAAAATTCGCGGATGATAATAATTCTTTTGACCTATCAAACTTTATCTTCCCCACCACCGGCGGCGACATACTGCGTCTGCCCGTAGAAGAAAAGATAAACAGCTACCTGAGATCACACGGCTGTCCGCATCCTCTGATTAATGGCTATGGGATGACAGAGGCAGGGGCGGGCGTTGCATTCAGCTTTCCGGCAGCACACCGCGTTGGTAGCGTAGGCGTGCCGTTTGCAAAAAACATTATTGCCGCGTTTGATACTGACAGTAACGCAGAATTGCCATACGGGATGGAAGGCGAGATATGTGTCTGCTCTCCATCATTAATGAAAGGCTATGTAAACGCCCCGGAAGAAACCGAGCACGTCATACGCCGACATGAAGATGGGCGGCTTTGGCTGCACACCGGTGATTTGGGCTATGTGGACGAGGATGGATTTGTCTTTATCAGCGGGCGGTTAAAACGGTTCTTTGCCTATGCGGACAACGGCATACACAAAAAGATTTTCAGCTTGGACATTGAAAAAGTCTTGCTCCGGCATCCTGCGGTAGAAAACTGCGCCGTCATTCCGATCCCGGACCGGAAAACGCTGGAAGCCCCTGTCGCCTATGTAATCTTGAAAAACCATGTTCCCGCTGATTCGCAGGCCGAAGTGCAAGCGTATGGCACAGAACATTTGTCGGGTGGATATAGACCGGTCAAATACTATTTCGTTGATAAGTTCCCCTTGACAAAGATCGGCAAGGTGGACTACCGCGCCTTGGAAGCCCAGGCCGCACAGATGCAAGAAGAAAATTAATCTATAAGTACTCACCATACTAGAACAACAAAGGGATACTTCGATGGAAAACAAAAATGTAATTAAAGAGCATTCTTCGCGATTTTCAAAAATCCGAGATTGGTTAGACTTTATCAGTAAAGCTGTCAGCATTCTTGGCGTTTTTAGCATCATAATGGCAGCAATTTCTTTGATTTGGAATGTGCACCCACAATTGATTCCCTGGAATGACGATCTCACTGCTAAAGCCAACGCGGGGCATGTTGAATCTCAAATGCAGTTGGCTGAGCACTATTATGAAGTCGGCGAATATGATGATGCGATATACTGGTATAAGATAGCCAGTACCAGCTCTGGGAAATATCAACCCATTGCCTGCAACAA
>CANROC010000053.1 GCA_947632175.1 uncultured Oscillospiraceae bacterium
ACTTCTGCGGTCAGCTTTTCAAGATGTCGCTCTAATGCGTCCAACATTCTCTGCTTACAGTCCGAGCTTTTATCTCCGCTTCTGTAAGACCTCTTGCTGTCCATGTACCGCTGATAGTCCTCATCGCCGCCGTTCATGGAGTAACCACGCCCGCGCATGGAGTTGTTGCGGTCGTAGTTGTAGGAATTACCGCCGTAGGAATTTCCCCGGTCGTATCCGTCCTCCCTCGCATACCTCCCCATACTGTCACGGTGGCGACGCATCGAATGACCGTCCTCATCCATAGCCATAGAGTAATTATAGGAATTACCGCCCTGCATCTCGCTCAAAACAGCCATGTAATACTCGGCTTTGGTGTCCCAGTATTTCGTATTCTTCATATCCTTGTACATATCAATGAGCTTATAGGCGGTTTCCAGATTGCCGGTATTAAGTCCCTTGTCCGCAATCTTTCCGAGTTCTTCCTCGATGATCTCGCATAATCTTTCCATATCTCTCATCGTCCGCACCTCCTTACGCTACACGCTCGACAATCAGATTTGAATTCTGCACCGTGATTGCCTGCGTGGAGATGTTTTCTACTGATACGGTCGCACAACAGCCTTTCGGGACGGACACGAACGCCGCCACGAAGACGTTGTAATATGCCCCAGTTGCGCCCGGTGTTTCGATTGCCGTAGCGCTTGCCAGTGCTTCACCTTCAAGAGCGATTGCCACGGAGATAGCCGCAGTCGATTCAACAGCCGCGATATTTCCGCCAAAGCTGACCTTGTACAGTGCCCTACACTGGTTTGTGTTCCCTCGCAACGTCACAATGCCGCTACCTTCACGGTGGACGATAGAGCAGTTACAAGACGGAACAGGAGTTTCGGTAAATAAAACATTTTGATTGACCGCCACATTCTGCACGGCGGTTCCAACATATTCAGCCATAATTATTTCTCCCTTCTGAATACAAAAGGACAGACTACCCGCCTGCCCTTTCGCTGTAATACTGCTATTAAGCAGACATGATTTAGTCAAGACTTAGTCGAGGTTTAGCCAACGATTTAGTCAAGCAAATCAAGTTACTCAATATTCAGTTTTTTTGCTAAGGACATTTATGTCCCTATCATTTTCGCGAGTTCACGAAATAGGTCTGTGTTTATCCGCAAAATGCTCATTTCTCATGTAAAAATGCGCGTTTTCAATAAAAAATGTCCATATTTCATCAAAAAATGCTCATTTTACAGAAAAGGTGCTCACGCTACCCCGTAGCCGCTCCCACAGTTGCACCCGCACCCGCCGTTATATCCGTAACCGTTCGCCAGAACCGCCGGAGACCAGTTACCCAGACCGCACGGAGATGCCGCCGGATATGCCGGAACGGGCTGAGGTTTAAGCTGAGAAATGAGGTAGTTGTTCTGTGCCTGCTGAGAAGCGGACAGTCTAAGCGCCTGATTCTCGCTCTGAAGCGTAGAGATTTTATCATTACAAAGGTAGTCAAGCACCGCACGAGTACCGGCTTCCTGAGACTGGATAATATCTCTCGTAGAGTTTTGAATTTGGTTCGTGATCGCACAGGTATTCTGCGCCATGTTGTAGTTCACGCCCTGAATAGCTTCTCTTTCCTCGCAACAACAATCAGCGATCTGTCTCTGCAAAGCGTTCTGTCCCTGCAACAGTGCAACGTTGGTCGAATTGAATCCGCTCTGTACGGTTCCCTGCAAGCCGTTAATCATCTGTGCAGTGTCGTACTGTTGCTGACAAATCGTGCTGTTTAAGTTCGCAAAGCCGAGGTTGGTAGCGTCTACGCCATTCTGCGCCGCGCTCTTCAACTCAGCGAAATTCATATCCATGCAGAGATCCCCGCGAGTGAGTGCGCCCTGTCCGGCGGGACTGTTAATTCCGCCTCCTCCATTGCCGCCGAAGCCACCGAATCCGTTGCCCCAGCCGCAGAAAACAAACAGAAATAAGATAATAATGAGCCAAGAGCCATCGCCGCCCCAGCCGCCGTTGTTGTTTCCATTCCCGGTAGCCGCCGCAATGTCAGAAAGGCTATATCCTGATTCCATCATTTTGTTGTACTCCTTATATTTATTTACAAACCGTGCGCGCTACGGTATGTATCATAGATTGTACTGCTTTCTAAATTTTGCAAATTCTTCATCGAAAGAAACGCCTTTTTCTTTGCACACGTTCCTTGCAAATTGCTCAAGCTGTCTGGTATTGCCGGACTGCACCATGCCTAAGACGTTTGAAATCATAGGATTGTTCCCGCTCATGCCTTGAAGCATATTCAGCATAAACTGCTGTGGGTTCCCGGCGTTTCTCAACATTCCAATCATCTGTAATGGGTTCATTCTTCTTTCCCCCTTGTCGTTTTAGGCTTTAACTGCCGTTCGATTTTGTCAAATCTATCGTTCAAATCCTCGAAGTTGGATAGAATATCATCACGAAACGCTTTCAGTCGCCCGTCCAGAATATCTGTCACACTCGGCTTGTTTTCCTCTGCCTGCGGCGTTTCTGCGGTGTAGGTTGTGATTCGGCTTGTCCCGTCGCTCTGTAACTGTTTGGTGTATATCGTCTTTCCGTCCGTCGCAGGAAAGAACATAATAGAGCCGTCCATCATTACGTCCGTAGCCTTGACGCTCTCTATGCTGTCAACGTACTTGCCGTTAAGTCCTTGCTGTGCGCCGTACTGCTGTTGCATTGGCTGTTGTACCTGCGCCATCTGCGGTTGCTGTACGGGCGGCATCATATTCGGTTGATATTGATAGGGATTCGGATTGAAATACTGCTGATACTGCGGATAGTTCGGATATGTCATAGATTGCGCCTCCTATGTTTTATAGGATAATTGTACGCAAAAAGAAAGAGCCTTGACAGGTCATCAAAGCTCTAAAAAAGTTCGTATTAAGTTTTGAAAAAGTATCAGAAAAGTTCGTTTATATAAAAACATATTAAGCAGAACTATATCCTATTTCTGGTAGCGTGTTCACTTATTGGCTACTCCAAGTAATCAGAAAAATCATTCTATATCAGGCGCAATATATTTTTGTCCAGCAAAGCGGTAAATGTTTGGTTATCAAATCCGCGTTTTATGGGAGTGAGCGCGATTTTCTCGCTTTTTCCTCACGGCGTTCTCCCGGCATCATGGTGCCATTTAAACCGTACCTACCATTTATTTTTCGCCAAGGATGAATTCATAAAGCTCATTCCTGCACTTTCTGATATAAAAATCCTTTTCTTTTCCTTTTTACACTAAACTTTCAGCCGCTTAATATGTTTTATTACCCATAGTTGCTTTCAATCCATTTATCCATATTAACCACGCTTGTGACCGCAATCATCTTTTTGTTTACCTTGCGGCTTAGGCGCTTGACGGAAGATATGTCCATATTCAACAGGTCACAGCAATCCTCCAACGTACAGCCGGACGCTCTAAGGTCAAACAACTTGCGCTCGTTCTCTGTGAAATTGCAAAATTCCCTGTAATACTGCAACTGTGGCAATAGGTTGTCCGATATTATCAACGCAATACCTCGCAAAAGCCTTGTTAGCTTTCCGCAATCAGGCTGAGTAGTTCCCGCTTGTCCTGCTCCATCTTTTCCGTGTGGTTGCCATAAATCTGATGATCCATTATATCAATCAATATACGTGACATGCTCGCTTGCATTTTCTTGATTTCCTCGATGTTGCGGTAGTCCTTTTCGACGTTTCTTTCAAGCTGATCTACCCGATCTTTCATCTTGACTGCCGGTCTTATCCACTTCCATATGACCGCCGCCGCACCGCCGATAATGGAAATGCCGCCGCAGATGGCGAGTAACGTATTGATTGCTGATGTGATGTCCATTGGTTAGTCCTCCGTGATGTACTTTTTAACAAATCCTTTTAGCCAATCTTCAAAAGGAATTTCTTTCGGTTCGCTCGGATATGTATGTTCTTTCCATAAGGATTTCGGAGAAACAACATGTTCGCCCCACGGCAAATATCTGGACATATCCCATGTGAAATGATTTCCGTGCCAGTGCGCATAATACATGGTATCAATCCTGCGCCCTATAAGGTAGCTATCTTCGCTTTCACAATAATAGAATTTCAAAACATTTTCTTCGTCAATCCTCTTTGAGAGTTGCTCCACTGTGCCAAGTTTTTTATATTCTTCCAACTCATTCATTTTTTCAAGGATTGTTTCTGTACCTAAAAATCCCATACCTATACCTCCCTCTCCCAATAATACTGCGGCACTTCCCCGCCTGAGTCCCAGCTATCCCAGTAAAAGCCATCCACCACGCACACCACATGACCCGGTATTGCAAGCACATACACGCCATGCGGATTGTCCCGGCAGAAATCGTCAACGGTATAGATGTCTTGTCCGTGGTCGTCAACCACATTGCGCTGGAAGCCGTTGCGCCGAAGATAGGCACCCCAGATATGGTTCGCAGAGGGCATATCGCACAGCTCAAACGCCACCGCTGATAATTCCGCAAAAGTAGTTTCCCAATCCTTGCCGAGTGCTTTTGACAACGCCCGGATAGTGCAGTCCCCCACTCGCTTGCCGTGTATGGGGTTCGGGTTGTATTCGCGCCAACGGTTCATTGTTTATCACCCTCACTCATTTCTTTAAGCAGTTTGACATACCAGACATTATCAATATCATCATTGGTAATCTCTTTCAGTTCGTCAGCGTTCTTAATTCTTCCCCACCAACTTTCCATACCGAAAATTATCTTCTTAAGTTCCGGAACGAAAATAGCAGGATTGCAAGAAACGGACACGTTCAGTTCCTTTGTTTCTTCGTGATATGATATATAGTTCGTAAAAGGCAAATCGCCCAACAGAATACCGAGATATGTCTTGTCCCCATATTCCTTTCCGCACGGTCTGATTTTGACAAGTTGTCCGCAATCATTGTCTTTCCAATAGTCCCGCATTTCAGAATTGATTTTGTTTACCTCAATCGGGTATTCAATATACATGCTCTTGTACTTCTCACATTTTCCGCAATCTTCCTCTGTCATGGTCTTTACCTTGTCATTCTCCCAACCGTCAACAACACAGTGACTTTCATTGTGATTTACGCCACAAAATCTGTGAATATACCTACATTTACTCTGCCTATCGTTTTCCATACTGCCTACCTCTCTTTCCCCTTTATTTTACCGCGCATAAGTGCGAATACAGGAAGCGTTTCATTCGCTAGGGGCATCGCCTGACGCTTCCCTTAACCCCTCCCGGCTACCCTGTTCTGATCCCGGTTAATTATATGGGCGTGGTATTTTTTAACGTGCTTTCAGTTGCACACTTATATTTTACCGCACAACGGTAAGAATGTTGTATACACCTTTGCGGTTATTACCAACAGAATATGCAGTACCCCGGTGCAAGACCGTATTCCGGACAATCTTTCAATACATAGCTGATTGATTGTATAAATTTGCGCCCTGTGTACTTTTCTCCGTCCCACTCTCTCAAAACAAACATGTCATTTACACGGAAATCTCTATCGTTTTTTCTCAATTCAAAGGTTTTCTTTCCGCTCACAACTTGCTCAAAATACTTTGGCAATATTTTAAGGTCGTGTTTTATACAATCTTCCATCTTCATTCTCCTTTCGCCGCCTTATATCTCTGTGCCGCTCCCCGTGCCGCCGCCGCTTGTTGGCGGTTCCAGCGAGCCACTTCAAGCCTGTCTGCCAACCGTTTAAGGTCGTTCTGTTCGCAGAAATCATTGTATGCTTTGTTCTGCTTCGCCAACAGCGCCGCTTTTTTCTGATAGTCCATATCTAACGCAAATTTCAGCTTTTCATCTTTCGCATTGTCAACGGCGGCTTTCAGCGTCATAACCTCACGCTTTGTCTTGCGGATGCGGCGTTCAAGTGTGCGCTGACGTTGCTGTGTTTCGTATGCCTTGCGGTTTTCTTCGGTGTCATAATGTTCAAAGGGATTGTTAATCCCGTCACCACAGCCAAATGAATGTCTGCAGTTCCAACCACACAGCCCTTCCCCGGTTTGATACCCCGTCACCGAAAACGGAGGAAACCGCTTGTCCCGCCCGGACTTGCTGTAAAACTTCCCTTGCCACCATGCGTGGTTTGTTGGGTTTTCTCCACCGTCGCCCGTCCTTGCTCCGAGATGTGCCGATACAAGTACAGTGTCCCATTCCATCTCATTCATGCGCTCCATCTGAATAGCGCCGGTCGCCTGTGATATGCCCGTCCGTACTGCCCGGAGCGTGGCTGTTTCTATCGTGTCTGTATGCCCCGTTGGATAGCGCACAACAACGCCGCTACTTGCCATCTGTTCAACCGCCTCTCTGACCGCCTGTGTGTACGATACAGCGCCCGAAGCGGTGAGGTGGTATGCTTTATCAACTGCATCAATAAAAGCCCTCTGTGCGGCTTCTGCGGTGGTTCT
>CANROC010000054.1 GCA_947632175.1 uncultured Oscillospiraceae bacterium
ACCTCGGCTACCCAAGAACGACTCATTTCCACCTCAGCCCTCGTGATCGGAACCGGCGGCGCCGGCCTTCGCGCCTCGATCGAACTCGCCGAACGCGGCGTGCAGGTTCTCGCAGTCGGCAAGCGCCGCAAGCACGACGCTCACACGACGCTCGCGGCCGGCGGCATCAATGCCGCCCTCGGCACGATGGATCCCGAAGACAGCTGGGAGCAGCATGCCGCCGATACGCTGCGCGAGTCGTACTTCCTTGCCGATCCGCACATCGTCGAGATCGTCGCGAAGAACGCGGCCCGCGGCATCGAAGATCTCGAGCGCTGGGGCATGCCGTTCGCGCGTGAGGCCGACGGGCGGATCAGCCAGCGCTTCTTCGGCGCGCACCTCTACCGCCGCACCTGCTACGCGGGCGACTACACAGGACTTGAGATCCAGCGCACCCTGCTGCGCCGCGCACAGGAGCTGCAGGTGCCCATCAACGACTCGATCTACATCACGCGCCTGCTCGTCGGTGACGGCCGGGTGTTCGGCGCGTACGGCTTTGACATCGTCGACGGTACCCCAGTCGTGATCCACGCCGACGCCGTGATCCTCGCCGCGGGCGGCCACACGCGCATCTGGCGCAACACCTCCTCACGCCGCGACGAGAACACTGGCGACTCGTTCCGCCTCGCCGCGCTCGCGGGGGCAAGGATCCGCGACGCCGAGCTCGTGCAGTTCCACCCCTCGGGCATTCTTGAGCCGGCGGATGCCGCGGGCCTGCTCGTGTCGGAGGCCGCCCGCGGTGAGGGCGGGATCCTCCGCAACGCTCTCGGCGAGCGCTTCATGAAGAAGTACGACCCGGAGCGCATGGAGCTCTCGACCCGCGACCGCGTCGCGCTCGCGAGCTACACGGAGATCACCGAGGGTCGCGGCACCGCGAACGGCGGCGTGTTCCTCGACGTCTCACACCTGCCGCGGGAGCAGATCCTCGAGAAACTCCCCCGCGTCTACCGCAACCTCATCGACCTGCAGATGCTCGACATCACGCAGAGCCCCATCGAGATCGCCCCGACCGCGCACTATTCGATGGGCGGCGTGTGGGTGAGCGCCGAGGAGCATGCGACCGGCGTCGACGGCCTCTACGCGATCGGCGAGGCCGCGAGCGGCCTGCACGGCGCGAACAGGCTCGGCGGCAACTCGCTCATCGAGCTCCTCGTCTACGGTCGCCTCACCGGCGGCGACGCGGCCGACTACATCACGGGGCTCAGCGCGATCCGCCGCGACCCACACGCCGTCGCCGCCGCCCGCGCCGAGATGCAGGGGCTCCTCACCGGCACCGGCGAGGAAAGCCCGCGGCTGCTGCAGCGCCAGCTGCGCAACGTCATGACGGAACACGCCGGGGTCGTCCGCAGCGAGGCAGGCCTCACTGAGGGACTCGCAAAACTCGACGCGCTCGCCGAACGCGTCGACAACCTCACCGCCCACCCCGACATCGCCGGCTTCGACGATCTCGCGCACGCCTTCGACCTGTACGGATCCATGCTCGCCGCCCGCGCCACCCTCGAGAGCGCGCGCGAGCGCCGAGAGACCCGCGGCGCCCACAACCGCTCGGACTTTCCCGAACAGAGTGACGAGCTGCGCGGCAACATGGTGTGGACACCCGACGGCGGCGTCGTGTTCGAGCCGGCGAACGCGGCACCCGACTCCTTCCGGGCCCTCGCCGAGCAAGGCATCGACGACTCCCCCGTCGGCAAGCTCGCGGAGTAAGCAACCCAATGCGAATGGGCGAGAGGGCAGCGGCCCTCCCGCCCATTCGCACGCGTGGATCGCTGAGCCAGGCGCGGCTCGACTAGGCTCGGCGCGCCGGCACGGGGCTCGCTAGAAGTGGGTGCCGCCGTCGATCCGCACCTCGGTGCCCGTGATGAACTTGCCATCCTCACTCGCAAGCATCGTAACGACGCTCGCCACCGACTCGGGCCCGGCGTACCCCTGTCCGAGCACCGGGCTCATCTTCATGAACAGCGACATGTCGGCGTCTTCGGGCAGGCCCGGTCCGCGGTTCTGCCCGCTCTCGCCCGAGCCGTCGGTCATGCCCGAGGAGATCGACCCGGGCTGCACTGCGGTGAAGCGGATGCCACTCTTCGAATACTCCGACGCGAGCGCGTGCGTCATCGACTGCACGCCGCCCTTCGACGCCGCGTATGCGGCCATGTACGGGTGCGCGAAGTCCGCAGACGTCGAGCTAAAGTTCACGACCGCTGAGCCGTTCCCCTGCTGCAGCGCCGGGATCGCCTCGCGAATCACGATGAAGGCCCCGACGAGGTTCACGCGGAGCACCTGCTCGAATGACTCGACCGTGGTCTCATGCGTGTGCGATGAGCGCAGGATGCCCGCAGCGTTCACCAGCACGTCGAGGCCGCCAAGCCAGTCCACGGCGGCGGCGACGCCCTCGCGCACGGTCGCCTCGTCGGCAACGTTCATCACGACCGTGTGCAATCGATCTGCGGCGGCCCCCGCGCGAACGACGGTGTCGGAGAGCCCTGCCTCGCTCATGTCGGCCGCGACAACACGGCCACCCTCGGAGAGCATCCGGAGCACGGTGGCCTGGCCGATGCCGGAGCCGCCTCCGGTGACGAGCGCGCGGCGACCTTCATAGCGGTTCATGGTGAGTCCTTTCGGCGAAAGCCAGGGCCGCCTCAACGCACGGCAGCCGTGGCACGTCATGCCATCATGGCACGTTGTGTCATAGAGTGTAACCATGCAGCCCCAGGATTATTCCGTCGCAGCGGCAGACGCGCCCCAGGCACAGTCGCTCACCGAACGCCGCCGCGAGGCAACGCGTCTCGAGATCGCGCGCGCAGCCGCTGGGTTGTTTGCGGAGCACGGAACCGAACACGTCACCGCCGAGGCGATCGCCGCTGCGGCCGGCATCTCACTCCGCACCTTCTACCGATACTTCAATGCCAAAGAAGACGCGATCGTCCCGCTGCTCACCTCTGGCGCCGAAAACTGGGTGCACCTGCTCACGACCGCACCCGAGCGCGATCCGCTGCAGCTCTTCCCGCGACTCATCGACGAGGTCCTCATCCCGACCAGTGCAGCGGAGCGCGAAGAGCTGCGCATCACCCGGGACGTGCTGCGCACGGTCGCCTCCGCCCCGACCCTGAAAGCCACCTGGTATCGGGTCAACCTCGACTCCGAGGCGCGGCTGCGGCCGATCCTCACCGAGCTCCTCGGCGCAGACTGGGCTCCGTTCGAGATCCGCCTCCTCGCCACGATCGCCACCGACGCGATTCGCCTCGGCCTCGAGCACTGGGCCGCGAGCGAGACTGACCCGGACGGGTCAGCTGGCACACCCGCCGCGCTCGCGCAGCAGGTATTCGCACGGCTCGCCCGGGCCTTCGACACGCCCGGGGAGCCGCGTGGAGCAGGCGTGTTACGCTAGCTCCATGGAGATGATTGAGGTGGATGGCATCTAGCCATCGCGCTACCACTGACGTTCGCATGCCCGGGCTCGGCCCGCATGCTTGGAGCACCCTTCAGTAGCGCACAGCCGCCGGTCCGGTTACACCGCTGGCGAACAGATCAGGCACTATTTCGGCACCCCATTTTGCGGTCGCCGACGAAGGACACTCTCCCATCATGAATCTCAAATCAGCTATCACCCTCCGCGACCTCTCGTTCGAGTGGGCCGACGGCTCAATCGCACTCAAGAGCGTCACCGGCTCGTTCAGCACCGGCCGCACCGGCCTCGTGGGGCGCAACGGCGCTGGCAAGTCGACGCTCCTCAAGCTCATTGCCGGCGAGCTCACCCCCACGTCGGGGCGCATCGATACCAGCGGCGATGTTGGCTATCTCCCGCAGACGCTCATGCTGCGCAGTGACGCCACGATCGCCGAACTCCTCGGCATCCACACGACCCTCGCAGCCATTCGCGCAGTCGAATCCGGTGACGTCGACCAGCAGCACTTCGACGCCATCGGCGACGACTGGGACATCGAGTCGCGTGCCGACGAGGCGCTCGACCGCATCGGCTTCTCAGGCGCGGACCTCGATCGCCGCGTCGCCGAGGTGTCGGGCGGCGAGGCGATGCTCATCGCGATTACGGGGCTGAGGATCCGCCGCACCGCCATCACCCTGCTCGACGAGCCAACGAACAACCTCGACCGCGCCACCCGCGCAAAACTCGCCGAGTTCGTCGATGAGTGGCCAGGCACCCTCGTCGTCGTGAGCCACGACCTCGAACTACTCGAACGCATGGAGCACACGACCGAGCTGCACGCAGGCACGCTCACCACGTTCGGAGGCCCGTACAGCGAGTGGCAGGCGCACCAGGAGCAGGAGCAAGCCGCAGCACAGCAGTCAGCGAAGGCCGCCCAGCAGGCGCTCAAGGTTGAGAAGCGGCTGCGTCAAGAGGCGGAATCAAAACTCGCTCAGCGCGCACGAACCGCGAAAAAAACCCAGCGGGACGGTGGACTCCCCAAGATCCTCGTGAACAAGCGCGCAAGCAGCGCACAGGAATCCGCCGGCGCAATGAGATCCACACTCGACGACAAGGTGCTTGCGGCCCAATCTGCACTCGACGCCGCCGACGCACGAGTGCGTGAGGACGAACACATCCACCTCGTGCTGCCCGACCCAGGGGTGCCGCGCGGCCGCCGCATCGCCGAGTTCGCCGACGGCGACACCTCGGTGATCATGCAGGGGCCCGAGCGGGTCGCCCTCGTCGGGGCGAACGGCAGCGGCAAGTCAACGTTCATTCAGCAGCTGCTCGACGGCACCGAGGCGAGCCCCGACCGCCCGTCGGGCAGGATCCTCACCGAGTTCGTTGGGCATCTCCCCCAGCGCCTCGACGGCCTCGACGAGGACGCGAGCGCGATCGCGAACGTGCAGGAGGTCGCTCCGGCAACCCCCGCGGGCACGATCCGCAACCAGCTCGCCCGCCTGCTGCTGCGCGGCGACAGCGTGGATCGCCCCGTGCGCACCCTCTCGGGCGGCGAGCGGTTCCGCGTGGCCCTTGCGAAGCTGCTGCTCGCGGAGCCGCCAGCGCAGCTCCTCATCCTTGACGAGCCGACGAACAACCTCGACATCGCGAGCGTCGAACAGCTCGCACAGGCGCTAGATGCGTACCGCGGTGCGCTGCTCGTCGTGAGTCACGACTTCGCGTTCCTCGAGCGCATCGGAGTCGACACGGTGCTCGAGCTCGACTCCGCTGGCCGGATGCACCGCCGAGGCGAACTCACGGACGTCCGGGACAGCTAGCGGCGCGTTGCCCCGCGGATACCGCATCGGGTCGAGGGGTCCCACTCACGTGTTGAGGTGGGGTGGGTTCGGCCCGCGTCCTGCCGGGGTGCCCGCGTCCAGCGCGCAGCTGGCGGTACCCGTTTGCGGTGAGGGGTGTGCTTCGGAGCCAGTGGGTCGTAGCGATCCCCGTGCTCGCCACGGTCGCCACACGCTCAAGGCGAAGGCCCCCCCAACTTGAGTCGCTCAGCAGCCATGCTTTCAGCGAAGTCAGGAGCTTTCTGCTGCTGATCGCTCCTGACCTCGCTGAGGTCATGTCTCTTGAGCACTCCTGATCGCTGAGGCCTGCACCCTCACACATGGAGAGCCCCAGTCGTGACCCCGCGAGGGATGAAGGGCCGGGTGCGGGACGGTGCAGTGCGGCCGGCTCAGCTCGGGTAGCTCAGCTCGGGTAGCCGAGGT
>CANROC010000055.1 GCA_947632175.1 uncultured Oscillospiraceae bacterium
TGGCGATGAAATAAAGCAAGAGCAATTATTTATTTCTTCGCGAGTAGAAATAGGAGATAAATATAAACAAAAATTAATAATTTTTAAGGAGATACTATAATGAAATTAGAAAAAGAGTTTTCAAAGTTTTTTGAGGCAATTAAGATTAGCTCAGAAACAAATGCGTTGCGCAAAAAGAGAGAAGTGCTGGAAGATGATATTAAATCAAAACTTCCAGGTATTCTAAAAGATGCCGGCATCAATATAACAAAAAGTGAAATAAGAATGATTGATCAAGGAAGTTATAAATATAAAACTACTATTAAAGATAGTGTTGTAGATCGAGATGTAGCAGTAATGTTTCCTTTGGATATAACTGAAAATGACGATCCGAGGAAGATAAAAAAGCACTTGCGGGAATCCATTAATATACCCTCTCGTACAGTGTCCATAAAAGAGCCGTGTGTGAGAGCCACATACTATGAAGATGGAGAGGAATGGCTTCATATAGATTTGCCTGTATACGCAAAAGAAGGAGATAAGGTTTATTTAGCGAGAGGAAAGGAAACTAGTAGCGAGTTCTTTTGGGAAGATGCTGATCCCGATGGATTAAATGAGTATCTATGTGATAAGATTAAAGAAAATGACCAGTTACGTAGGGTGATATGCTTTATTAAGAAATGGAGAAATGAGAAATACTCTTCATCAAGAGATCATGAAGTTCCCCCTAGTATAGGATTGACGCTGTTGGCGTGTGAGTGTTTTTCGGCCAAATCAACTGATGAAGGAGATGACGATTTGCTTGCCTTGCAAGAGACAATGCAATCTATCTTGAATCAGTTTTTTGTCACTGTTGATGAAGATGATGAAATTGTTTCAGCATCTCTGAGTTGTTATTTGCCCGTTGTACCTTATTCAGATGTGTTCAAAAAAATGAAAGACAGCAGCAGTTCATACATGGTGACTTTCTATAAGAGACTTGCAAAGGCAGTGGATAATTTAACAAATGCGGTAAATTTAGAGTCTGCTCATGATGCAGGTGAGTATGTTCGGAAAGTCTTAGGTGATGAATTTGAAGTTCCAGAGAAAGAAGCAGTTGTAACTGCCGCACAGAATAGACGCGAACATAGTTTTGGTGAATAATGATGTCTGTTAAAGATGTTTTAGAATCATATGATGAGGTTTCAGTAATTAACGAAATTGAAGAGAAAATCTTGCTCATTAGTTTATTTGGAAAGCAGTTCCTTTTTATTGCGCCGCTTGGGGATAAGCCTTCATCTGTTGCTATGGTTTGGTTGTATAATGATGATGGAGCAGATTTTCCACACGTGATGTTAAGAGACTTCCCTATTCCCGAAAGAACAACTCTTCCAGAAGGTACTTATCGCTGGGTGTGCCTATATGAGCAAGAAAGTGTTGTTAACACTCTGGTATCTTATGAAGATAAAATAACTGATGCAATTGACCGCCTAATAGAATTGCTTTCAATGAATGATTTTGAAAAAGAAAGGGAGTTTCAGAAAGAATTTATGTTCTATTGGAATGGCAATGCAGCAGGAGAGAATAAGTTTTCAATATACTTAGCACAGGAAGATAGATTTGCAGAGATGGAGACCTTTTTTTGTAAGAGGGATGTTAGGGTCGTTGAAAAGGGACTTCACCTGTCGGATATTGATTACAGAAAGAATGGCGAGCGTATATGGATTCAACATCTTGAATGTGATGTGTTCTATATTCCGATAATAGATAACAGAGGAATTCTTCCTCCGCGTCGTGGACATGATTGGACTTTCCGCGATGTTAAGAATATAGTTTGTGCTCAACAGATTGAGCATATCAGTGACGATACATTTCAGAAAGTTAGTGATACTATTCCTAAGACCAGAAATGTTATTCTCGTGTTTGGGATGAAATCGGAATGGGCTAACGTTGTGTTTGCAGTTAGAATTAAGTGTAATAACGCTGTGGGCCATTCTCTTTTGAAAAAAGTTTTAGATGATATAGTGCATGTTGAGCCATTATTCACGGAGCGTAAAGATTACATGTATCTAAATGAACAGTTAGGAAATGATATTGGGCTCCTAAATAAAAAAGTATTAATAATAGGCGCCGGATCACTGGGTAGTTATGTTGCTTTTGAACTAGTTAAAAATGGAGCTGCTCATATAAAGATATATGATGGAGATAAGCTTGAAGACGAGAATATTCTTCGCTGGGCATATGGTGGCATAGGGAAAGGCACAAATAAAGCAGAAATAATTTCGGTTATGTTGAACCTCATGCATCCAGAGATTGATGTTGTAGCGGTGCATAATAATATTGATGAAAAAGATCTTCCTGAAGAAGTTTTGCAGACAGATATGACTATATTTACAATCGGGAACAGTGATGAACAGCTCAAATTCAATCGTGTCCTTAAAGCAAATCAATGTCCTATACCAGTAATATACACATGGCTTGAGGAGGGAGGGATATACAGCCACGTTCTTTATGTGAACTATCAGAAGGAAGGGTGTTATGAATGCCTCTACACAGATGAAGTTGGCAATTTAATTAATAATAGAGCTAGAATGAATTCTGATGAGATTATGAATAAAGCTGTAATTAGAAATGGTTGCGGAGGTACAAGGGCGGCATATGGAACAAGGAGTCTTCTGCGTACAACAGCTGCACTTTTGGATACCATACAGAGAATTCAGATGAATATGCTCACAGGGAGTGCATTGATAGATATTTCACCAACGTCTGTCTGTAGCTCTAAAACTGAATTTCCGATGGAGGCGTGTAAATGCTGTGGAAATAAAAGGAAATAATACATGTGTCAAAGTTGGACTCCCAAACGGCAAAGTAACTGACGTATTAACGTCGGTTTTAGATGAAATCGGAAACTGGATACAAGATAAAAAGGGAAAACCTGAAAGTGGGGGTTATATTGTTGGCTATCAACATATGGGAACTGGAAACATCTCATTAGAAGCAGTCTCTGTTCCGCATGCGAAGGACATAAAAACTCCTGTCAGTTTTAACATCTGTGATCCGCTACATAATTCGTTTCTAAGAAAAGCAAGAAAACAGAAGAGTTATTATATGGGAGTCTGGCATACTCATCCACAAACTGTCCCTTTTCCTTCGGATATCGATTGGGCTGATTGGAATGCGACTATAAGATCAGACATTACTGGATGCCAATATGTGTTTTTTATTATTGCAGGAACAAAAGAGTGGAGGCTTTGGGTCGGGGATTTATTTACAAAAGAAATATCTGAAGTTCATGAATGTACTAAAAATTCCGAGGGTCTTTATATAAGAGAGAATTAGCAAAGATGAAAAAGATATGTGGATTTGCAAAAAGTAATGCCAGGCAACTTTTCGAAATTTTGATCCTAACAGTTGCAGTTTTAATTCCCTTTCTGTTTGATCTTCAGAAATTATTTGAGGAGTATCTGGAAAATAGCAATCTGTCACCAGATAATTTTTTGTGGTATATTTCGATTTCTTGCGGAAGTTATATTGCTTCAATTATCCTGCTTCTTGTCGCTCTGGTATCAATATGGAAGTTCAATGATAGCTTTACTATGAACCGTATAAGAGTATATCACAATTATTGCTATGTATGGTATTGGTTTTGTGCTAAAGTTCTAGGGATAAAGAAGTGCGATCTTGTACTAGTGCCAATTTATATGCAGTTCAAACTCGTTATTAATGGAACATTTGATGAGTACCCACTAGATGAAAAAGAGTTTCCAATTGTCGAGAATGAGCCAGAATGTAAGATTACAAAAGAATACAATGATACAAATAGGAGTGAGGTTAATCTTGTACTGGAAGATACCTATGTCATTGGAAGTGATCAGATACCCATATCGAAGAGAAACTTGTTGACAATTAGAATTAGCCGTAATAATGGCAGTGATAATGGGCGACATTATAGTGAAAAATTTATTGATGCCACAATTAACCAAGTCAGAAAGTTAAATAAAATCTCTACCCTGAATGTGTTTGCCACAACTAATCCGCTGAACACAGTTAATTTATCGAAAAGAGTTTTTGCTTTAGGGGACAGGGGAAACATTGAACATCTGTATGTTTTTCAGCAGAAAAATGATGATAGAAGAGTTTTTGAGACTAAAGGCCACCGAATCTATTGAATTAATATGATATGTGCATCCTTTCACATTGGATGTCTCCGTCCGGGGATATGACCTATGCCTGTCTTTTTTTGAACGGGAGTCAGACCAGGAGGAGCATTGACTTGAGCGGACGCGATAGGGATCTATGAGAGGCCTGTGCTGGATTGGGTCTAAAGTGCCTTTTGAGCAGATGCGGAAGTATCCCATTTTTGGGGAAAGGGTAAGGGGCGATGGTAATTGTGTAATAGATTGGTCCTTGGACTTTGTCAGGCCGATATGGAAAAGCTGGGGTGTTATCTAAATACATTACTGGGCTTGCGGATACAAAAGATGTCACGGCCCAGAAAATGATCACGGCAGAGGAGATGTACGAGTAACGACATGAAATGGCAGCATTATGGGCCAGACGTGCAGGATGAGATGTGCTTTGACCTGAAGGCAGCCCCTCTTGAGAAATTGTATCAACTGCAGGCCGATGTTGAAGCGCGCTTGGCTGAACTGCGCGCTTCGGAGCCATCCCCCAAAAGGGAGAATACAGAAAAACACATTATCTGGTTCTCTTTTTGCCAGAATGAGATCAAACGCCTGCATGATATTCGGGATGCGATACAAAACCATCTTACTCCCGATGAAAGGGATGCCGGTTCACAAACTTCTCCTGACGCTGCAGTAAGAGAGTGATCGCAATGGAACGGGTCATCTGACCGGTTATGACATGCGGGGGCATAAACTAAATTTTCCACATCGGAGGCTATTCTTAATAAGTTGTGGGCCGTGCCGGGAGGCACGGCCCGTTTCTTTTCGGCTGGACGGTTTATAGGACAGCGCTGCTGATATGATGAGCAAACCGGGAGGTGTTTTTATGAAGCACAAGGTCAGAGCGCTGGTCCAGGTGGAGAAATACGGCCTGTTCGGAAAGCAGAAAGTCTTTGAGGAGCGCACCATCACGGTGGACGGCAAGACATACAGGAAGATGAAAAAGGCCGAGCAGGAACGCCCCTTTAGCATCGGGGAGATGGTGTTCTATGACCTCATATGGGACGGCGACTGAAGGCAACCGCTGCCTATTGCCGGCAACACGGGTTTGCGGTAAAATACAAGGAGGACGAAGCATGAGCATCATATTGAGAAGCTACCGTGAGGTGTGGCGGGACACGCTGCGGGCGGAGGCCGGGCCGGACCAGGTGACGCGCCTGCCCCTGCGCCGGATCGGTGCCAGGGACGGCGTGTATGTCATCTCTGGCGCCCGGCATGAGGAGGCGGCCCGGTACATGGCGGAGCGGCTGGTGGCTGTCCCCAGTCTGGCGGCGGAGATCGTCCTGGCCGGCGAGGTGGAGGATATGTTCGGCGTCGCCGTGGACATAGAGTACCCCGGTGTGAGGGCTGTGTAAAAAGGAGATAACCATGCAGAGATGTCCCTGGTGCCTGATGAA
>CANROC010000056.1 GCA_947632175.1 uncultured Oscillospiraceae bacterium
CAGGAAAGAGGTGTTTCTGCCACATTGATGACTTATCAAGATTACATCGAAGCCGCCTCTAAGGGCGAAAAGGAGAAGATCGCCTTTATGCTGGCGGCAATCGCGGAACATAAGAACAGCGACCTTTACAAGACGGCGGCGGACGCTGAACTGTACTACGACGGCGAGAACCCGACCATCAACAAGTATGAGAAGATTCTTTACGATATGCAGGGCAAGGCCCATGTGGATATGTGGACGGCCAATCACAAGATTGCAAGTCACTTTTTCGGGATGGCGGTGGACCAGGAGAATTTTTATCTGCTGGGGAACGGCGTGACTTTCCAAAAAAGCGTCACGAAGGATAAGCTGGGGACGCAGGACTTGACGTTTGACCAACAGGTGATGGAGGCCGGGAAGAATGCGCTCATTGGCGGCGTGTCATACGGCTTTTGGAACCTCGACCATGTGGACGTGTTCTCGGTGCTGGAGTTTGTGCCGCTGTTGGATGAGGAAAACGGGGCACTGTGCGCTGGAATCCGCTTTTGGCAGATTGACACAACAAAGCCTCTGCGCCTGACGCTCTACGAGATGGACGGGCTGACAGACTACATACAGCGCATTGGTGAGCCGATGACGGAACTGGCACCGAAACGTGCATACCGTCAGACGGTGGGACGGTCGAACATCGACGGGGCGCAGATATTCAACGGGGAGAATTACCCAACGTTCCCCATTGTGCCGCTGAGAAACAACCGCAAAAGCAAATCGGAGCTTTGCGGGCGGCGGAACACCATTGACGCGCTGGACCTTGCGTCTTCCAACATGGTCAACAATGTGGATGAGGGAAATATCATCTATTGGGTGCTGACCAACGCGGGCGGGATGGACGACCTGGACGATCAAAAGTTCCTCGAGCGCTTGAAGACAACCCATATCGTCCACGCCGAGACGGACGGCGCAAGCGCGGAACCGCACACAATTGAAGCGCCGTTTACGGGGACGCAGACCACCATTGACATGCTGAAAAAGCAGCTCTATGAAGACTTCCAGGCGTTTGACAGTGCGGCGGTAAGCGCGGGCAATCAGACGGCCACGGCTATCAAAGCGTCGTATGTACCGCTGGACCTCAAATGTGACAAGTTCGAGGCGCAAGTAACCAAATTTATCAACGGTATTTTGGCACTGGCCGGTATCGACGACGAGCCGTCCTACACGCGCAATCAGATAATCAACAAGCAGGAAGAGACGCAGACCGTACTTTTGGGCGCTCAATATTTCGACAGCGAATATATCACGAGAAAGCTGTTGACCATTCTCGGCGACGCGGACCAAGCCGACGAGATTTTGAAGCGGCAGGAGGCGGACGAGTTGGACAGGTTCAACGCTATGCAACAGCAGATTGAACAGCTGCAGCAGGGACAGGAGGAAGATAATAATGCAAGAAATTCTACAAATAATGCAAGAATGTAGAGCAAATCATGTCTACATACGGGATTAAGATACTGACGTAAAGGACTACGATGCAAAAACAAGATGAAGCGCACTTACTCACCGACAAAGAGCTTGAAGCCCTGGAGCGCCGCATTTCCGCTGAGTACCGCAAGGCGGCGAAGGAATTGCAAGAGAAAATCGACGATTACTTTGCCAAGTTTGAGAAGCGGGACGCGGAGCTGAAAAAGAAGCTGGACGCTGGGGAAATCACCGAGGACTATTACAAACAGTGGCGGCTTGCGCAGATAGGGCGCGGGAAACGGTTTGAAGCGCTGCGTGACCGTATAGCGGATAGGATGACAAAGGCGAATGAGACGGCGGCGGCGTACATAAACGACGAGACAGCCGGGATATACAGCCTCAATCGCAACTATGCGGCATACACCATTGAAAGTGTGGCCGGAGATGTCGGCTTCGATATGTGGGACGAGCAGACGGTTAAACGGCTTATCAAGGAACAGCCTGACCTTATGCCGTATTACCCGCCGGAACGGGCCGTGAAGCGTGGTATTGATTTGAAATGGGGCAAGCAACAGATCACAGCGCAGGTTACAAGCGGCATATTGCAGGGTGAGAGCATCAAGCATTTGTCCGACCGCCTGCAAAAGAACATTCCGGATATGAACCGTACAAGCGCGATCCGAGCGGCGCGGACGGCAGTTACGGGAGCGCAGAACGCTGGGAGGATGGACAGCTACACCGCTGCTGGGAAGATGGGTATTAAACTCAAAAAGTCTTGGCTGGCGACGCTGGATGGGCGCACAAGGCACTCCCACGCGGTACTTGACGGGGAACAGGTGGAGAACGATAAGAAATTCTCCAACGGGTGTATGTTTCCGGGAGACCCCAACGGACCACCGAGCGAAATTTATAATTGCCGCTGTAGTATAGTTGCCGCCGTTGACGGCGTGGACACCTCCGACGCGCAGAGACGCGCAAGAGACCCGGAAACGGGGCGGAACGTGCTCATTAAGGATATGACATATTCGGAGTGGGAAAAGCTGAAAAAGGGCAAGAGACAATGAACGTACAATTTACCGACAATTCCGCTGAGGTCAAAGCCGAGTTTGAGGCCGCTTGCCTCCGTGCGCTGGAAAAGTGCGGACTGGTAGCAGAAGGGCATGCGAAAAAAGATTGCCCCGTTGATACCGGTAACCTACGGAACAGCATTACACACGAAGTAGATGAAGGGGGTGATGCGGTTTACATAGGCACCAACGTAGAGTACGGGGCCTATGTGTAGCAAAGTGGAGTTAGGAACAGGAAAATACTATCCCGGTGGACGACAGACCCCTTGGGTCTACGAAGATGCAAAGGGAAACTTCCATTTAACCCACGGACAACGCGCCCAACCTTATCTAAAACCGGCAGTAGCAGACCACCAATCTCAATACCAAAAGATTATAAACGATGAGCTAAAAGGTTGACTTTTCCGCCCGAATATGGTACAATATATTCGAGGTGGGAACAATGAAGAATAACAAAAACATTAAAGATTTGACTGGACAAAGGTTTGGACGATTGGTGGTTGTTGGACTTCATCCAACTGAAACAAGGAAGACTTATTGGGTGTGTCAATGCGATTGCGGAAACATGAAGATTGTCCGCTCTGACAGTCTACAATGTGGCGCTATTCGTTCTTGCGGCTGTTTGAAAAAAGAGCAAGACAAGAAAAACCTTGTTTTGGGCGATGGCCGTAGGAAGTTTGTAGAAACAGGCGTAAAGGTTGGCGGCACAAGGCTTTACTATACATGGCAAGGCATGAAAGGCCGTTGTTATGATGAACACGATGCACGGTATGATAGATACGGTGGCAGAGGTATCAAAGTATGCGACGAATGGAAAACAGACTTTATGGCCTTTCGCAAGTGGGCACTTGAAAACGGTTACTCCGACGATTTAACGATAGACAGAATCGACAACGACGGTGATTATTGCCCCGAAAATTGCCACTGGGTCACACAAAAAGAGCAGAGCAGAAACAGAAGTAGCAATGTCAATATCAAGATTGGAAATTCTACACGCACATTGACAGAATGGTGTGAGATTTTCCAAGTGGATTATAAAAATGTGCTTGCCAGATACCACAGAGGGGGATTTACAAGCATTGACGACTTGTTTAATAGATGAAAAGACCATAAAGGCTATCTTGCAGGCGTTGAAAAACGGCCTGCGGGTGGAGATATTGCAGGGCAAAGACGGGGAAATCATCGTGCAGACCGTACAGCGAAAACGGCTGAAAATAGAATAACGTACCCACGGCATAAATGATTGCCGGGAAGAGCTGAATGGAGCTGACTTGTAAGAATTTCTTACAAGTTGGCTCCTTTTTTGTTTGTGGTTATTGCAAAAACCGCAATAACCACTTTTGAGACGGTAACGACCGCACAGAGCGCGGTTTTTATAAAGAACGAAGGGCGGAGAATGCCCCCGGAAAAAAGGAGTTCGGATTTATGGCACTTACAAAAGCACAAGTCAGAGAGATTCTTTCGGAAGCGGGAATTGAGAAAGAGAACATGAAGGATGCCGTTGAGAAAATCATCGACGGGCATCTCGCCTCTATCGACGTTCTGCGGGAAGAAGCTGACACGCAGAAAAAGGCCGCAGAGGACGCCAGAAAAGAGCTTGACGACCTCAAGGCCAAGGGCGACGGCGGATGGAAGGACAAGTATGAGAAGGAGCACAAGGCCTTCGAGGATTACAAGACCGACCAGGCCGCGAAGGAGGCGCACGGGGCCAAGGAAAAGGCTTACAGGGCGCTTTTGCAGGAGGTTGGAATCAGTGAGAAGCGGCTTGACAGCGTGCTCCGGCTTTGCGACGTGGACGGCGTAGAGCTGGACGACAAAGGAGCTATCAAGGACGCCGGGAAGCTGAAGGACAGCCTCAAAACCGAGTGGGCGGACTTTGTTGTGACCACCAAGACGGAGGGCGCGAACACGCCTACGCCGCCGGTGAACAACCCCGCACAGCCCGCCGCAAACAGCAGAGCGGCGCAGATCGCCGCAGAAATGCACCGTAGTCTGTACGGTGAAGTTAAAAAGGAGTGATTTAACACATGGCATTTATTGACAAGACCAGCGAGGGCGCTATCTATCAGCCCGGTTGGTTCCTGGCGCATGAGGAATGCACCAGAATCACCAAGACCTTCCACCAGAACGGAAACAACGGCAGCGCATCGGATGTCACTGTCAAAACCGCCCCTAACGGTGGCCAGTACGTACCGATGGGGAGCGTGTACAAGGAGAATGGCACCGCTGTTGGCATCGTGTACGAGGATGTGGACGTGACCGTTGGCGATATGCCCGGTTCCGTCGTGACCGCCGGTACGGTGTACGGTGACCGGCTGGCGGAAAGTGCAAGCGAAGCGCTTGGCACAGTAACCACCATCACCATCATTAAGAAAGCCCCGACGGTCGAGCGCCCCGAGGCGTTCACGACCGGCAAGGAGTAAGGAGGGATACATATGGCAGAGAGATTTGAAAACGGCGTTTTTGGCCTTGTGCCGCAGGCCGACTGGCTGACCGTCGGCTTTAACGTGACGCGACCCAACGACCCCATTGATGGGCTGTTTGGCGATGAGCGCACGGACAACCTTGTGGCCTACTGGCAGAGCATCGCCAACGAGTATCAGGTTCCCATGATGGCACAGTTCCACGGCTTCGACACCGAGGCGCAGACCACCTTCCGTATCCCTGTGGACACTCACAACATCGAGAAGGGCCTTATCAAGGTCAAAATCAACCAGTCCGAGCGCCTGCGCGCCCTGACCCGCGCCGGTGTGCGGCAGGATGAGATGTACGACTACGTCATCCGCGATGGCGTTCGGCTGGCGGACCAGGTCGTCACCCGTACGAAGGTTGCCAAGAATGAGCTGATGGCGACCGGCAAGGTGACAATCAAGGAGAACAACCTTGACCTGACCGTGGACTA
>CANROC010000057.1 GCA_947632175.1 uncultured Oscillospiraceae bacterium
AAGCTCGTCTTCCCTATGACTACTCCCCATCCAACTACGACATTTCTCCAAGCAACTACGACAACTCCATAAGCAATTACGACAATAGTCCATCAAATTACGACAACTCTGAGAGCAACTACGATAATAGTTCATCCAATTACGACAATAGTCGCAACGGAAATCGTAGGCTTATATATAGCGCAAATGGGTCTCGCACTTTCGCCGGCTACTACGTCATTGCCAACAATGGGACAACGAACTTCTTTTCCACATCTGGCAAAAGGATGTTCTACACCCCAAAAGGGGGGCGCGGCGTCTATGGCGGCAAAGATGGGAGCTTCTGCGGGGCATTGGTCGTCATAAATGGCCAATTTTCGCTTGCCCTGACAGATAACGGCCTGAAGATCATGTATCTAAGCAACTAGCCTGCTCTCTAATAAAATGTTAGGCCTCAACATCTAGTCGCAAGCTGAGGGGAACCACTAGTGTCATACGAACCTCCAAGAGACGGTTACACAAACGGGTACATTGTTGATGTCATGTATGACAATCGCCCAAGTAAGTATCCAGCTGTGTTCAGAACGTACGTCCGAATTCCAGACTATGTCGAACTAGATAACGCGGAGGAGCTGGCCGACGCAATCATTCGAGAGGTTGAGTTAAAGGAGGCATGGCTCACAAGGGTCTTGGGGAACTCAGCCGATCCTGACGCTTCTGTGGGCAAGTGGGACCGGCGCCTAGCGCAGTGCGGTGGTATTGATGAGATGTCAAGTGGGGTGCAGGCAACATACTTCAGTCCAAACGGTCAGCTGGTCGGCTTAGTGGCATACATTGATGCCGAATGGATGGATGAATAGCTCTGACGTTACGATTCAGGTGAGACAACCAGATGGGCATTGCGTACAAGCTCAGTTGCCACCGATGTGGCTACGAGTCTGATCTTCTTTACCTAGGCCAAGGTATGGCGATGCTTCCTGAGCAAATAGTCGGAACGTGCACATGCTGCGACAATCTAACGACGATTTCTATAAATGAAAGCTACGGAGTATGCTCACTTTGTGGGGCTAAGGATCGTGTGATATTTACAAGCTATCAGCATGAGGCAAGGCCAAGAAATCCCTGCTATCTAGAGAGAAGTTTCAAATATCAATGCCCAAGATGCCATGCCTTCAGTATGGAGCCTCCGGATCTACCGGAGATGCTTTGGGACTAATGCTCCGCTTTGCCTCGGGTATCCGTTCGACCTATGTTTAAGAGGAAACGCACGTGTCTGCCGCCAAAGCTCTTGCCTATGCACTTTGTGACAAGTTGGAAAGCAAAAAAGTTGATGAAGTCGTACGAAATCTTGTTTCTAGCGGCTGGAATATTAGGGAAGTGGCCTGGGAAGCTTCGTCCTTTGATCATGAAATGCCCTACTTTGACACGGGGCGGGACTTCGATATTGGATTTCCTGACACGCTGTCATCCAAGATTGAGTTTTTGACCGCGAATGGATCAATCGTCCAAGCACGTGCTCGCCTGCACTTCAAGCAGGCTCTAATTTTTGCCAAGGCGTCCAAACATGTCGCCGCGCTCAAGAACTCATTGGATTACTACTATGGATCGTCTGTAATCCCCCCTCAAAACCACGGAGGCTATTTGTAGAAAATTCCATTAATATGAACTCAAGGTGTTCCCTACGGACGAATCAGCGATGAAGGTGGTGTACCTGGCTATCCAGGCGGCGACCAAGAAATGGACGATGCCGATCCGCAACTGGAAGCCGGCCATGAACCGTTTTATGATCGAATTTGGTGACCGTTTAAATGGCCACCTTTAACTGACCGGCAAAAGCACTTACACAAAAGGGTTTACAGGCTCTTTCAGTCATTCCTTTAATGCGTAAATTGCTCTCTAACCACTCTCTCAGCCCACCCTTCCATATCCTCTCTCGATACTTGCAGCTCCCCCAACCCCTTTGGATGATTCACCCCTCTATGCCCGTCTTGTCCATATAATTGATCAAACAAACTATTTGGCCAATTCAATGAGCTCTTCACCACTCCACGCCGTATCTTTTCAAAATCATTCCGCCATGTTTCGCTATCAACGCCACTCAACACTTTGGTAGAAAGCATTTTCACCCCATCCGATGCATCCACCTCTAGCAATACAAATTCACTGCCATTACGTTGCACCCCAACGGCTTTAATCACTCTTGGTGAGCCATCTTTACACAGATGTAATCGGCTACGCCCAACTTTTGGCAAAACCAAGGTTTCTTCAAAAAGCACCCGACATGCAAATTTAGTTTTTAGAATTGAAAGTAGCTCATCAAAAGCAGCAAATCGATTAGCAAAAATAGAGTTGTAATTGGTTGCATCCTGCTTCCCACCCACATCTGCCGCTGCTAGGACACCACCTAAGTGTGGCTCATCAGTACTAACCAAATTACTATTTTCACTTGTTGTTGCTTCTTCTTTTTCTAAAATAGTTTGGCTACTTTTTCTTGCCCTGCGAGATTTTTCAATTCGACTAGGTCTACTAAAACTTATCCATGTCGGCTCAGCCTCTATGACTCGTGTGTCTGTGTCTATATTGGCTGTTTCCTCATCGTCCAACTGTAGATGCTCATCATCAACAACTGACTCTGTTGAAACCGCTATGTGCTGCGCACTACCATCACCTGCCTCCTTTTCCTGAAAAGAGGCATGGCTAATAGCTGTTGTGCTAGGAAGCATAGCGTTGATTTCTAAACCTACTATTTCCTCAACTAAATAATCCTTATCCTCGTTAGAAGAACGTCCTTTTACATGTAATTTCCAACCCTGCATGGGCGGAGGGTCAAAGCTAAAGCACCAGCTTTCAACGCCGTTCTTAATTTCTCTATTTTGTTGATAGTGCCTAAAAATACTTTCATACGAATCCATAACATCTTGATCCGAAAACAACCAAACCAAAAGCTGCACTACGGCCGACTGCTCTAACGCCCCTTTAGGAAACGATGAACTGGGTAAGATCCTTATCTCTAAATGATCTCGCTCAACCTCATACTGAACGTCGAACTCTTGCTGTAAAGCGGTACTGCTCAAACAGCTTCGACAGAAATAGGAGTTAATTAAAAATAATGACCGAGCTAGCTCTAACTGTGGGATGTGATAACGAGTCTTGCTATATGGTGTTTCAGCTTCGTAAATAAATGAACTCTGCGCTCCATCCTTGTTGCGTACGGAAGCAAAGGACGAGAGATTAGGAAAATCGATTATTTTGGCTCGTTGAAGATCCGATGCTTCAAACTCAATCACACGATCCGCCTTATTTATTTGCTTTGTTGTACTGTTAACCACCTTAGCTCGACTTAATAAAGGCAAATGAGTAAATCGAGTCCATTTCCGTTCTTGCATTGGATTAAACCAAACAAAAATACGCCACTCCTTATGACCCGAGTTACGGAATAAATGACCAATATGTACAACCTGCACATTGTCATTAAATTTAGCTAGCCTAACCACTCACTCTTCCCCATAAACCATTTCCAAGAATCTTTGTGCTTCCTCAGTTATCCGCTCTTTAGATAACGTTGCACTTCTTAATAATCGCCAGCGCCTAAGCTCAACATCTTCCTGTTTAAGCTTAATAAAGGCTTGGCTAATCCGTCTAATTTGATAATCTTCCACACTCTCTGAGTAACGCTTTAAGCAAAGCGCTACCAAAGGCAGTTTCTGTAGATTTTTTGCAAGAGAGGTTCCGTTAGGAGTTTGCTTTAACAGCCAGCTCGATGTCGCTCTTGGGTGATCAAGGCTACTATCTAGACGCTTTATGATTCTTAATAGTTGTCGTACAGCAATTCGATCTCTTTGGTTCCAATCAACTCTAGGGGCGGGTGCCAGACGCTCTTGTTGATGCTGTTGATTCCAGTGAACTAGCCAATCCCTGTCATGTCGGTAAAGCCAAGCGTATAGCACCCCACCCTCTAAAGACTGTCTTGCCGCCTTAATTCCTTGGTATTTATGCACTAGTTGCTGCCAGTCTTTATGCTTAACAGATAAATCTTCAGAGTTAGGTTGCACAGACTGGCTAACAGGTCTTGTCGTTATAGAGTGCTCAGTAAGAGCACTTGCCTGCTGTAGCGCTTCTATAACCGTTAGTTTTGGCAATAAGGCTTGCCACACAATACTATGCTGTAAATAACTAAAGGCTTTTCTATGCTTACGGAATATACTTTTCAGCCAACACGTGTCCTTGTTCTCTGCCAACTTTAAATCCAGTTTCTCTAGTGCCTCATCACTAAAAGTCTGCCTCACTCTCTCCGCCACCAAGTCATGACGAATGTGCTTGCTTTTGGTTAGCCCTAGATCCTGCGCTAAGCGCTGATAAAACAGCGTCCACTGCTCAAGGCTTGGGGAAAGCTCTTGTGCTTGTGGAGCATCTAACAGAGGGGCTATATAAGCAGCTAGTGCTGTTAATTGAGATAGGGAGTCTTTGGGGTAGTCTGAAAGCAGCTCAGTATGACCCAAAGCCCAAAATTGATGTCGGTGATCATCTACAGCTCTATCAAAGAAGACTAAAGCACCGTGTTTTGGACAATATGGCAAAGCGGGCAAATACCAATCTCGTTGCCAAAAGGCTTCCCCATACCTATTTAGCTGAAGAGCAACGCAATCAGGGCAGTATCTAAAGCGGTTATCGCTCTTAACTCTAGAAGCAGCGACTCCTAGCATTAAATGCACCGCACCTTGCGCTTGGTACTCCATTAACCGAATAGCTTCGTCTCGGCGCTCCTTGCCTACAAACGGAGCATATAAAGGGAATAAGGTATGCTCATAAATAAGCTGCTGAACAGCGTAACGTCCTGTTTGATGTAGATGTCTTGCTATCACACCTAAATGCGAGGGCAGACCTAAGGTAGCGACCACCTTGCGGTTGCCATACACCTCATCCAACAGCTGCTTAGGACTAACAATCCCTTGATAAACGCCTGCCCGTGCAATAGTGCTATAAATCAGCTCATTCGAGTACGGAACAGGAAAGTTTCTCATGGCTAACCTGCTTGTTTAAATAAGCTCGCCATATCCACTATTACCCCTTTCCCTTTTAACCGTTCATGCATGGTTTTTTCAGGTTGGCGTTGTGAATAGATATAACGTAAATCCGTATCAGGCAAGCTATCCCAGTCGCTGGGCTTGACTACCTTTATAGCCGAAACCTTTTTACTCTTGGAGGGCTTTTCTAGTTCTGACACTACCGTTTCGCCTTCCATCAACCACTGCAAA
>CANROC010000058.1 GCA_947632175.1 uncultured Oscillospiraceae bacterium
TCAAACTTGAATACCACGTCGCCGATTTCCAAACTTTCTTCAAAAAACTCTGGAAATCTTCCCTGCGATGAGCTATACTGTGTTGTGGTATGTGTTCTTTTCACAACAAAATTATACCACAAGCAAAAGAGAGCCGCCACCCCTGGCGACTCTCTTTTGCTATGTGGGGACTTTTTTCACAGCCCCATTTTTTTGTGAAAGGAACGGAATACTATGACCGCATCAGAACCATGGAAATTCGACATTTCCCTCAATGACCGTGACGATTATATCTACCGGAAAAAGAAGTATTCGCCGAAGCACCTCCGACGGCATACGATTGCGGTGCGGCCGGCTATTCTCATAGTGCCGTTACTCGTCGCTTTCCTTTTCGGTTTCGCGGCGGGATCTGCAAGAAAGAAACCCGCACCGCTGGTGACCGTTTCTGATACCGTCTCTGATGCTCAACTCAGTGCAATGCCCGAAGAAGTCCCGGCCACAGAACCTGCGGAACCGCCGCAACAAACTCCAATCGCAGCGGAACCCGTCTCGGAGCCGGTTCGCCACCGTGATGATATCCTGAGCGACGGCCGGCTTCTGGACTATGACCTCCAGGTCGCCATGCAGGACTGCTGCGAGAAATATGACGTCCCCTACGCACTGGCCCTCGCCGTCGCCGAGGTGGAGAGCCATTTCGACCCGGATGCCAAAAGCTCCACCAACGATTACGGCCTCATGCAGATAAACGCTGTCAACTTCGATTGGCTCCGGGATTTGGGCATGGACCCGCTCACACCCGAAGGCAACATTGAGTCTGGCGTCTATATATTAGCTCAGAACTTCCAAGCCTACGGCGACCCGGAGCTTGCTCTGATGGCCTACAACAACGGTCCGGGAGGCGCCAAAATGCTCTGGGATAGGGGGATCTATCAGACGGCCTACTCTCAAAAGGTCATGGCGGCATTCGCAAAGTGGACAAGCATTCTTGAGACACGACCTTGACCGCAACTCCGTTTTCAAACCTCTTTTTGAAATGAGTAAGAGAATCTACTTCTTTTGGAGAGCAAATAGATTGATTTTTGAATTGATTTGATGTATCGTATTATACCTAATATTCAAAGAGGTGAAATGCTTTGACAGAAAAAGAAAAAGCGGCTGCGGGGTATTTATACAACGCAAATTACGATGAAGAAATACTGGCTGAAATCAGCCGGTGCAATGATTTGTGCTTTGAGTTCAATCAGCTGCGGCCCTCAGACCGCGACGCACAGCACAAGATCCTGAAAAAGATTTTTGGCAAAATGGGAGAGAATGTGGATGTCAACGCTCCCTTTTGGTGCGATTACGGGTACAACACTTCCGTTGGTGACTATTTCTTCGCCAATCGGTACTGCCAGATATTAGACGGCGGTAAAGTCACGTTTGGGAATCATGTATTTATCGCTCCAAACTGCCTGTTTACAACAGCGGAACACGCCATTGACCCGGAGCAGCGGAACGCGGGGCTGGAAGTCGCTTTGCCGATTTCCGTAGGGAACAATGTGTGGATAGGCGCCGGGACGACCGTCCTGGGTGGCGTATCCATAGGCGATAATACCGTCATTGGGGCCGGAAGCGTTGTCACAAAGAGCATCCCCGCGAATGTTGTCGCGGTTGGAGCCCCTTGCCGCGTACTGCGCGAAATAACAGAAGATGATAAAAAACGCTATCCGGTTTATATGGGGACGGAAGAATAAAAACAGTCCAATGCAAATGCGGCCCCATTTTTGAGCGTCTTCTCGGAAACATGGCCTACAACAACGGCCCGACAGGAGCAAAAAATCTTTGGGATACAGGAGTCTACCAGACAGCCTACTCTCAAAAGGTCATGGCAACGTTTGCGAAGTGGGCAAGCATTCTTGGGGCATGATCCCACGGTCTTTGTCCGGCCATTTTCGTAGAATCGCCTCTTGCGGTTTTCATCCCTCTGTGGTATCCTTATCATCACCGCATTTTCAGGAGGAAAGATTATGACACGCAAAGAATTGGCAGAGCTGAGGCGGCATTTCCGGCCGGACCGTGTGGCAGTCCAGCGAATCTACGGCTGCTATGTGAACGCCAACCGCCAGATCATCGCCTACATAGACGAGCCGCTGAGTACCATGGCTCAGAACGAGCAGGAGAAATACCTGGGGCTATTGAAAAAGAGCCTCTCCGGAGCGCTGGGCCGGAACCTCGTTGACATCGTCTTCTCCACACAGCAGGTGGCCGGCAGCGAGGAGCACGGTCTTTTGATGGAGCTTCGCGCCTCCAAGCTTCAGAACAAGGAGGCGCGGGACAGGCTCTATGATAAAATCATCTCCGCGCTGGACATGGAGGACTCCAATTACGTGATTCTCCTGGCCTACGATTCCTACGACATCCCACGGAAGAACAAGGACGGCTCGGAGGCGGACTCCGAGGACGTATATAACTACATCCTCTGCGCCGTCTGCCCCACGAAGGACGTGAAGCCGGAGCTTCAGTTCTTCCCCGGCGACAATGAGTTCCACAGCTCCTCCGCAAGCCAGGTGATCGCCCCCACGGAGCTTGGATTCCTCTTCCCCGCCTTTGACGACCGGGCCGCCAACATCTACAACGCCCTTTTCTACACCCGGAACGCCTCCGACACACACTCCGACGTGATCGACGCCGTTTTCCATGTGGACCTGCCCATGTCGGCTGGCGAACAGAGGGAAGCCTTTGAAGCGGCGCTGACGGGCGCTTTGGGCGACGAGTGCGGCTTTGAGCTCATCCAGACAATGAATGACCGGATGGCCGCCCAAATCAGGGAGCACAAGGAGGAGAAAGACCCCGAACCCCTGACCATGACCGCGAGGGAGGTCGGGGATATGCTCACGGAGCTTGGCGTCTCCGGCGAGGCGGTAGAGCGCTTCAAGACACGCTGCGGCGAGACTCTGGGCGACGGCGCGGCCATCAAACCCGAAAACGTCATCGATGAAAAGAAATTCGTGGTCAAGGCCGACGAGCTGACCGTCTCCGTCAGCCAGGAGGAGAGCTTCCGCCTGGAATCCCGCGTCATCGACGGCCGAAAGTACCTCCTCATCCCCGTGGGCGCAACCGTGGAAGTAAACGGCATGGAGACTAAGGTCTGAGTACGGATAAACGAATAGCAAAAAATTGAGTAGATTCGCAACAGCTCACTCTTCGACGTGTTTTTTTGTCGTCAGCTTTTCTCAGCATGAAGTCAAAACCTCTAAACGTTTTCATTGACTGAACGCTCCAAAAATTCCCAAACCCGTTGCGCCGCAAGGCTTTTCAGAGAGTAGGAGTTTTAACCACTTATTCCAAAAAAGGACCGCCCAGTGGGCCAATGTCATTAAGTTAAAATCTGTACCCTTACACGTTGAGGGAATGATTACGCATGACAAATGGACTGATTGACGGCGGGAAAAAGGAAAAGGCTCTCCGGCATTTTTGGGCCGGGGGCCTTTTTTGTGGGATATGGATAGTTTTTAGTGGAAAGTGCTTGCATTTCGGAGGTGAAAGCGATAAAATAGGAGACGGAAACGCGAAAGCGGGCAGGACAAGGCGGGATTGCGCCCCCGCCATGTCCCTGTGAAGAGTGTTCGCACCACTCAACACAACAGTCAAAATGACTGCACCACGCTCCTATTATACCCATTACTCCGCGTATTTTCAAGGGCGGAAATGTGGTTTTAGGGGTTTTGTGTGTTTGCTTTTAAAGCGGTGTTGAGGTTAAACGCTCAACGCCGCTTTTTGCGTTTCCGGCATCCGCCCCGGCGGGGGGTCGCCCCCGCCAGCGGCGCTGCCGGAAAAAATTTTGGGAGGAAAGAGACATGAGAAAACTGCTTGCGCTGCTGCTGGCCCTGACGCTGGTCCTGGGCCTTGCCGCCTGTGGGGAGAAGGACAAGGGCGGAGACGACACCCCGCCACCCCCCTCCGGCACGGAGGACACCGGCAAGACGGACACCGACGACAAGGTGGAAGACCCCGGCGAGACCGACGCGCCGGAGAACCCCGTCCCCCCGGAGGACGAACAAAAGCCGGAGACGGACACCGACAACCCCCTGGGGCTTTCCGAGTCCACGCTCAAATTCGTAAAATCCATCGACGTGGACAACGCCGAGGCCATGGGCATGTGCGGCGCGGACCTGACGTGGTATTACCTCAACAACGTCCTGATTATCCGAGGCACGGGGGATATGAACGGCTACGGTTATTTTACGTCGTCACAGCCTTGGTATGGTATTAGCAGTCAGGTCCATTTGATTTATATTGAGGACGGTGTCACAAGCATCGGTGAGGGTACATTTGATTATTTTGATAATCTTGGTTCTGTTTATATGCCTGACAGCATAACGTCAATTGGCGATTATGCGTTCAAAAACTGCGAAAAACTTATAAAAGTCAATTTGCCAAAGAACCTCATTGAGATTGGCGACTCCGCTTTCTACGACACAGCCCTTACATCGGCGGAAATCCCTGATGGAGTAACCGCAATCGGGAGCGGAGCATTTTATAACTGCACTCTTACATCGGTGACTATTCCGGCAAGCGTAACCGTATTTTATGGTACCACATTTGATAAATGTTCTCTTATAACTTTTTTGGGTAACGCGCCGGAGCTGCCTGAAATTGATGTTAATACCCATTTCCCGGAGGGAACAACCATTTACTACTCCGGCTCCGGCTTTGAGGAATGGATTCAAAAGAACCCCGATTGTACCTGGGTCAAGCAATGACCCCTCGCCCAAAAACACCGGGGCTGTGAAAAAAGTCCCCACATAGCAAAAGAGAGTCGCCAGGGGTGGCGGCTCTCTTTTGCTTGTGGTATAATT
>CANROC010000059.1 GCA_947632175.1 uncultured Oscillospiraceae bacterium
TGGGATTTTATCGGTCAGGCGGGAAAATCGCGCACAGGCCGTTTCAGCGGTGCGCGTTATGGGACGTTATGGTAAATGCTTACATGAGGAATGTAACTCATCTCCCCTCAGCGCCCACCTTTTTATAATTTGATTTTATATCAATACATTATGGTCATTTGATGGTTCTTTGATGTCTATTTAATGCCATTTAATAGGGGGCGATGGGTGTGTGTCAGGGGGATTTTTCACCATGATTGGTAGTCATGGTGAAAAAAACTGCTGCGAGCACCTGCCAACTACTATCAGAGCTTACATTCTAAGATGGGTAATTTCTATCTACCACAGAACGTGGATAACGAATTTTTGAGGTGCTATGAAAATTTTGTCTCGGACAGAGGTCTTGTCGATTTCCGCTAAAAAATGTGATTGTTGCGGGGAGGTGTCAAACATTGATGATACTGAATTTAATGAGTTTTTATCAATTGATCGTGTTTGTGGATATGCTTCTGTTTTCGGAGATGGTGAGCATATTGCTGTCGATTTGTGTCAGCGATGTGTGAAAAATATTTTAGGTGAATGGATAAGATGATGACTCAATTCAATGTCTCTCATCCGGGAGAAATGCTTGCCAGAGAACTGGACGACATGGGGATTTCAGAACAAGAATTTATAGATAAGTCTGGTGTTTCGCATTTGTTCTTTCATGGAAAACAGGACATAACGCCCGAGCTGGCTATTCGCATTGCGGCCATTGCAGGGAGTACGCCAGATTTTTGGTTACGCATCCAGAACAATTACGATTCACACAGACGTGCTGATGAATTTGACGAGGTTATGGAGACGCATGGAGTGGTTTATACCGAGCTATCAAAGCACTGATTTTCTCTAAAATGGCAATTTTTCCAGATTGAAAATTAGTTGATTTATCCCGCAAAAGAAATCATCGTAACCAGATGATTTTTAATTGTTTTATTGGATGATTTCGGGGTGAAATCCCGCAAAATTAGATAGGTTCGTGTTATGACGCGTTATGGTAAATTCCGCATAGAATTTTATCTTCAGTTTGTTTTAAGTTCTTGAAGTTGCTGATGCATGCGATTTTTCAGATTGTCAGCAGCTTTGTGTTCCTCTTGTTCAGCTGCTCTGGTATCTGGGATCTGAAAATCAAGAGTTAACTTGCGGTTACAGGTTTCTGAAGGTCGATGAGGGATGTCTTTATATAGGATTCTCTCGAATGTGAGAGCCACGTCAGTACAGGTATTCTTCGTCCCCTCTTTGATATCTATGTTGGTGATGCGTTTATCGTTCATTTTTATCTCGACAAGACAATTGCCGGGTCTTGGGTTGTAAAGACGTTTCTGGATATGCTTTTGGATTTGGGTGTAATAGGTATTGCACAGAGAATCATTCGACAGCGCGGCAGAGGCAAGGTTAGATACTGACGATATCGCCATAACTAGTAGTAAATTTTTCATACTACAGTGTTCTGAGATGCTCACTATAACTCCTTATTTAATCGTGTGAATTAGAAAACAGCTATTGCGACGTTATGGTAAATCATGAGGCGCGATATCATCGATTAGACACCGCGCTAAATTTTTACTGTTGATCAGCAGTATATTCACGTTCTTTTTTTGAGTGATAAAAGTACAAATAGAGCATTCCGACAGGAGCTATGAATATTGAAAGGCTCCAACACACTGCCATTGTGATTATTTTAACTAAAATCATCATGATAGCGTTAACGAAGAACGCATTTTCCCCAACAATATAGTTAACGATACTTTCATAAACAAAGCGAGAATAGGGATATAAAAGAGTTAAGAATACGGCCATTAGGATGGTTGTTAGCATCTGTAATGTTGATGCATCTGGACTAGATGAGTAGGAGCTTATTGCCGGGAAAATCAGTATTGCTGCAAAGATGCAGCCAAATAAGAATTGGCGGATGTAATATTGCTTTGATAGGCCACCAAGTGTTTTGGATATGATACTCATTGAATCTCTCAATTTGTTTTTAAAATGTTAAAAGAGATTTAATTGTATGATGTTAATTATATTTTTTCTAAAAAAAATGGCTCTTTATTGGATTTTAAGACTTTTGGCGGTTACTAAAAGAACGGTAGCGGAGGGTTCGACACAGGGAGATTTGCGGTGTACCTTTGATACCAGAAAAAACTAAGCCCCAGAAATCATGATTCGACTTGGCGGAAGATCTCATGATAACTAGGGCTAGGTACGAAACCTAAAAGGATATTAGCACATGAAATACACCAAACAACAGCCCGCCATAAGTTCAGGTCACATTGACTAACCATGCCATTGACCTATTCAGTCAGCGTTTGCCAAAGAAGCCATACCATACGGACAGCCTTGCCAGCGGCTTGAGGATTGTTAATCGCACTATTGCGGTTAAGTCTCGATACATCCAGCCAAATGGCCCGACTCACCAATTCTTTTTAGTGTTTGATGTCGACCGTCAAGGCGCAGCTATCGACTGGACAGATCGCAAAGTTCCTGCACCAAACATCACAGCCATGAACTGTGAAAATGCTCATGCCCACCTGATTTATTGCCTTGAAACCTCGTTAAGGACTGCGCCTGACGGGAGTTTGAAAGCACTGAAGTATGCCGCTGCTATCGAGAATGCGATACGCAGGGCGTTAGATGCCGATACGTCTTACGCAGGACTCATCTGTAAGAACCCGCTAAATGCTCACTGGCAAGTGACGGTATGGCAGCAAAACGCCTACACATTCGACTGGCTGGCTGATTGTGTTGATATGACCGCCGCTAACGCTTCAAAAATCGATCCTGAATATGGGTTAGGCCGTAACTGCACTTTGTTCGAGAAAACGCGCCAGTGGTCTTACAGGGCTATTCGACAGGGGTATCCAGACTATCCGCAATGGCTGGATGCAACCATACAGCGCGTTGAAGCCTACAATCTGCAATTACCCGTCCCGCTATCGTCGTCCGAGTGCGCCTCGATAGGGAAAAGTGTCGCCAAATGGACGTATCAACGATTCACGGAGAAAGGCTGGCTCGATTGGGTAGCCAAGACTCACACATCAGAGATACAGGCCATCCGAGGGAGTAAAGGCGGTAAGGTTGGCGGCAAGATCTCAAAGCGGAAACCTGTAGCTGATTCAGAGAGAACCACTAAGCCGTGGGAGCTGTTAGGTATAAGCCAACGAACTTACTATCGGAGAAAATCCGCTTCGTGAAAATGGCAGCAGATAAAGCCTAATATCAGATAATAGCCCCGCAGGGGGCTTTTTCGTTTTCCACTGCTGATAGTGATTACGGGTTTTTTGTTCCTCAGCCCTAACCCTCACTTTTAACCCTCAACGCCCGCCGCAGTCTCATGACCGAACGTAGTGAGCGAATGAGCGAGGAGGCGTCATATCGTCTGAATTTGAATTGAGCACGGCCACTCTATTGCTCATATTGTCGGGAATTGGGGAGCTATGCTCCCCATCCCATATTTCGACTCAGAAAAAAATCGTCTGATATGACCTCCCGCCTGGTACCACCCAGGCGGAGAGCTTGTTACCTATGATTGCCACTGCCGCGATCTTTCAGCTACCTATCAGGCACGAGGAGCTACCCCGCGTTAATCCTGAATCACACCCCACATTCGACTATATCTGCGGAACATTTTCGCGCCTACTCAATCGCTCTCCCACTCTGTGCATCACTATAAACGGCACCACCCGCTCTAGCACACAGAGCTTCCCACGTTAGATCATGACGTCGATTTACTGCGCCACTGTGCTCAAAATTATCCGCTAGGCTGCCGCCTCACTGTCGTTTTCTGGGGGCCGAGATTCCAAAGCGCCTCCCCTACTCACGGATATTCCTACAAACGCACATAGCCAGACCCGCCAGGTCATGGCTCAGTAAAACTAACTCCAAAGCACGCTCTTTTTATCGCGCGCTATTACTGGCTTGAGCTGTACAGCGATCTGCACAGGTTGCCCCACACAGTACCAATGTTTCCAGGTTTCCCCTCAACACCCTGACGCCTCACGACGCCCTCAGCAGCCCACCAGTGGAGACTATGTTGTACCCTCTCGAGCACCCCACAGTCGGGATTTTCACCCGTTCGTCACAATCAGGGTTGGATGTGTCACCACATCGCCCGTTTCCGTGTCGCCCAATATCAATACCTAAATCACCACAGGATTGGGTCGAACCGAGGAATTTCACCTCAGAGCGCCCTACGTATGCCGCGCCAGCCCAATTACGGGCACGCGGCTTCAGCGGTGGCAATAAGCTGATAGCGAGTCAGCCTATCTCTCGGTTGGTAGCCGATTTTT
>CANROC010000060.1 GCA_947632175.1 uncultured Oscillospiraceae bacterium
AAAATGCAGACTGATTTTGCAGTTGAAGTAAAACACCTGGGGCTGGATCGAGGGATCGAAGGAAGCAAAGCAAAACACACTTCAATTAAAGAATATTATGATCAAGTCAATGAGTACGATAAGACCCATGATTTAAATCTTTCTTATCCAGACTTGCCGGAGCCAGATTTTTTTGAGTCAAAAGAAAAATATGGTCAACGAGTCGCAAAATGTGTGTTCGATTCAGTTTTTGAACAAATGGAACCCCTATACGAAGAATACAGAGTGCAGGCTGCGCAAACTAAATCATCACGTAAAAAAGCAAATGAAGCAGAAAAACAGCTAAAAAAACTCAGTGAAGTAAATGAAAAAGCAAAGCTGTATCTTGATGCGATCAAAGACTACCCCCTAAATATTGTTGATATTTTTGACGAGCAGATTTTAAAAATAAAAAATACTCTTGATGTACAACTTGCATCACATGTTCAAAATAAAGAAATTGAGCAGAAAAGAAGTAAAGAACGTGCAAAACAACTTAAAGAACAACGTGAACAAGACAGAATTAACGCAATTGAAGAGAAAAACAGACGTACTTACGAGTTACATCAAGCTGAAATTGAGCTAAATAGACGTGAAAAGAATATAAAACCTAATTCGAGTAGAAATGATTATGAAATAGACCGCTAAACGGCTCTTATTTTCGATTTAAGACATGTTTAGTCTTTTCTGCATAAAAGTATAATTGAAATAAGAAACCGCTCTTAGAATTCAAATGAGAGCGTCTCAGCGAGTGTCTACGAGCGTCACAATGAAAGTTCGCTTACCCCCTCTGATTACTGCTTTTGCTTTTTGAATGACTGGAGAGAGTATTTAGCGAGTGTCTACGAGCGAAGTATTGATGCTTTTGCTCTTTAAAAAGCATGAGCATAGCGAATGCATTATTCATGCTTTTGCCTTTGCTTTTTGCCTTTGATTTTTAAAGTTTTGGGCTTTTAATGTTTTTAAATGCTTTTAAATGCTTTTAGGCCCTCTGAAACACAAGCCTAGCAAGGCTTTCACGCTCCATATCTATACATCTATCGACCCATATCTATACATCTATCGACCCATATCTATACATCTATCGACCCATATCTATACATCTATCGACCTTATCTATACATATTTATTACTGTATATTTACATGCACTTTTATTAGTGTATATTATCGTTGTCGAAAGGAGATTTTTGTTTATGAGCCACTCAAAAAAACAGGAAGAAAATATGCTCATTGTAAAAGACAATGCCTTAATTAACGCTAGCTACAACTTGGAGCTTGTAGAACAACGATTAGTTCTGCTTGCAATTATTGAAGCTAGAGAAAATGGAAGAGGAATCAATGCAAATGACCCTTTGACAATACATGCAAGTACATACATACAAACATTTAATGTTGAAAAACATAGTGCTTATATGAGCTTGAAAGAAGCATGCAAAAACTTATTTGCACGACAATTTAGTTATGAAGAGATGAATGAAAATGGGAATTTGACACACTACACAAGCAGGTGGGTGTCAAAAATCGGCTACACAAAAAATGAAGCAACAGTCAAAATCATATTTGCTCCAGATGTTGTCCCACTGATCACTAGACTTGAAGAACATTTCACAAGCTATGAGCTTGAACAAGTTGCACAACTTCAAAGTAAATACTCAACACGCTTATATGAGATTCTCATAGCGTGGCGTAGTACTGGTAAGACTCCGATTATTACTATTGATGAATTTAGAAACCAAATAGGGATTCTTGAATCTGAATATAAGATTATTTCTAACTTTAAGTTGCGTGTATTAGAACCAGCCATCAAGCAGATCAATGAACATACTGACATTACAGTTACTTATGAACAGCATAAAAAGGGACGTACAATTACAGGCTTTTCATTCAGATTTAAACAGAAGCAACAAGCCAAAATCGAAAAAACAGTAAATCCAAAACGAGATCCAAATACGCCCGATTTTTTTATAAAAATGACAGATGCACAACGTCATTTATTCGCTAATAAAATGTCTGAAATGCCTGAGATGGGGAAATACTCCCAAGGTACAGAAAGCTATCAGCAATTTGCTATTCGTATTGCTGACATGCTTTTACAGCCTGAAAAATTCATAGAGCTTTACCCGATTTTAGAAAAAGCAGGATTTAACAATGAATGAAATATTAGATAGTTTTGACATAGATCGAGAAGTCGAAAAGTTTAATGACGTTATACTCAAACAAAGCAATGGCACAAAAGCAAAAATTCTGATCAGCTATTTGCATTCTATTATTGACGTTGATATCAAGCATTTTGATGATTTTAGTGAGCACAAAAGCGTACTCGAAGATATTGAAAGCAAAGTAAACTCTGCTATCAGTCTTCTGAAAACAATCTCAGATTAAAATGACTGAAAAAGAAATAACCAAATTTGAAAAAGAAATTCTGCTTCAACAAAAAATTGAGCAGCTAGAAACAGAGCTTAAAGAATTTTCTGATCTTCAAAAAAAAGCATATAGCGACCGACTTCAAAAAAGCATTATCGGTTTAGAAAATAGAATCCGGCGAATAAAGAAAGCGCTTTATACAACTTGAAAAGTTGTCAGGGGTCCAGGGGAGGATTCCCCTTGCTCATGAACTTTCAAAAGCCCAAAGGCGTTTTGAAAGTGGAGTGAGTCCACTTTCGCTATCGCAAAGCTCAAAACCTTTTGCTATCGTGTATGTTTTGCGGTGTTGGATCTCTCAATGTCATTTGCTATTTTGCGCCTTCAGAAATTGAAGACTTTTGCCGACATCGGCGGAAGTCTTTCTCATAATTATCGCAATCGAGAAACGCTGAATGCTGACTCTGATCGTACTCATTTGAATGATCATGACTTAGATACAAACGAAAAATGTATGTCTGCAATCAAGGACCGAATCCCTGAGAAGCGAAGAAAAGATGCGGTTCTATGTATTGAACATTTGGTGACAGCATCACCAGAATGGGACGGCTGGGGCACAGAAAAAGAAACTGAATTTTTTGAAAAATCGAAAAAATGGTTAGAAAATAAATACGGCAAAAAAAACGTTATCAGCACTACGATTCATCGAGATGAAACGACTCCGCATCTAGTTGCGTATATTGTTCCAGTTGATGAGGAAAGCGGTCGGTTAAATGCCAAAAAATTTATTGGTGGATCTCGTTTAACTCTCTCAAAAATGCAGACTGATTTTGCAGTTGAAGTAAAACACCTGGGGCTAGAAAGAGGCATTGAAGGAAGCAAAGCGAAACATACATCAATCAAAGAATATTATGATCAAGTCAATGAATACGATAAAACGCATGATCTAAATCTTTCTTCACCAGACTTACCTGCGCCCGACTTTTTTGAGTCAAAAGAAAAATATGGTCAACGAGTCGCAAAGCATGTATTCGACTCAGTTTTTGAACAGATGAAACCCTTATACGAGGAATATAGAGTTCAAGCTGCACAAACTAAATCATCACGCAAAATAGCAAATGAAGCGCAAAAAGAGCTTAAAAAAATACAAGAAAAAGCCAAGCCGTATCTCGATGCGATCAAGGGATATAACCCCAAGACATTGAAAGTTTTTGATGATCAATTAAATATTCTAAAAAGCAACATGGATGATCAAATTCAACAGTATGAAACTACATACAACAGAAGACAAGAAGCTGAAAAAATAGAAAAAAATAAACGTGAGTTTGAAAAAAATTGGGCTCAAAGAGTTCATTCGATGAACTCTGAACAATCTGAAAGCTTTCAATTTTTACTTACTAATATTCTTCAATTCAATCACGATGATTTCGAAAGAAGACAAAAAATAGATGAGTTAAAAAGACGATTAATTGAAGATCCGAACTACGCATTGCAGAGTTATCAGTACAGATATAGAAATGAAAACACATCAAAATATGAAAAAAAGGATACTTTTGAGATGAAAATTGATGTTGATAGTTCAAATGATTTGGAAATATAGCTCTAAATCGCTCTATTTTACGCTTAAGGCACATTTGGTCTTTTCTGCATAAAAGTATAATTGAAATAGATAAAACTCTTTAGAACGCAAATGATAGCGTTTTAGCGAGTGTCTACGAGCGTCACAATGAAAGTTTGTTTATATCCCCTCTGAAAACTGCTTTTGCTTTTTGAATGACTGGAGAGAGTATTTAGCGAGTGTCTACGAGCGAAGTATTGATGCTTTTGCTCTT
>CANROC010000061.1 GCA_947632175.1 uncultured Oscillospiraceae bacterium
CTATTGACAAGTCGCGTATTTTATGATATAATAAAGGCACAAAACAAGAGGAGGGAATAGCAATGATGAACTTTTACACAATCATGTTTTTAGACCAAGATGGCAGCGAGCATCAAGAGGGCTACCACAACTACAATGTTGCAAAAACCTATGCCATTTTCAGAAGCCGCGATTTTGGTAAGGCAATGCTTATCGGTGATGGCTTTGAAGAAATTTGGCGCGATGGTGAGTTTTGTGAAATTCACTACACAGAAGAAGAGGCGTACTAAAAAAACGCCTCTTTTTTCCAAAAAATTTTTTCAAAAAACACTTGACAAGTATATTCTTTTATGTTATAATATTATCAGAAAACAAGAGGAGGAACCTATGAATACTATTATCTATTATTGTAACTATATCGAAAATGGCGCGCTTGCTTTTAAATGCGGAACAAGCTTCCGCAACATGGCGGAAATTTATGCAAAAAATCTTTCTTATAAACACGGGCGCGTAACCGTTACTGCGAATTATATGAATGGTGGATTTAAAAAAATTGGCTTTGCGGAAAATGGAAAATTCTTCACTTTGTGAACAAAAAAATTTTTAAAAATTTTCCAAAAAACACTTGACAAGCTCATAAACTTATGCTATAATATGGGTACAAAGAAACAAGAGAGGTAAATAGAAATGACAGATTACAGCGAACTCAACTACATGGACAGACAGACAGGCGAACTCCTCACCAACGACCAAGCTTGGCATTCATTCTTTGAGGACTACGATGGGGATGACCCCACCAATCCATTTGGCTTCTGGGATTGCTTTGAATATGTAGGCCCCGCCTCCAAAGCAGACCCGCGCTATTCACAAAAATAGACTATACTTAACCTCCCCCTTAGGGCACAGCTCTACCGAGCGTAGGGCTGTGCCTTTTTGCCTCGCGGCCCGCGCATGAGTGTGCGCGGGCCGACTTTTTGTTTAATTTACTAAACAATTATTTGTTAAGTAAAATAAACAAAAATTGTTAAGTGATCTTAATCCTGCAATTATACATTTATACATAAAAAATGGATGAAAAAATTTTAAAAAAATACTTGACAAGCAAATCATTTTGATGTATAATAAAGATACCAAAAGACAAGAGGAGAATCAATATGAAATATCAAGTCACCGTTTTTAGCGAAAAAGCTAATGAAGAACCGTATTTTGTCTGCTATGCTAATTCTGAAGCTGAGGCCGATTTTTTTAAAGGATGTTCTCCATTACTATCCTGCATTTCATTACTCAGATATAAAAATTGAAAAAATTCTTTAAAAACTTTCAAAAAACGCTTGACAAGCCAATTAACTTGTGATATAATAGTATCAGAAAACAAGAGAAGGAGATAACAATTATGTTTGATATCCACTACATTGATGACAATGGTAATGACCAAGTTACTTATGCTCACGACCCCGAACAGGCCGCGGAAATTGCAATTATGCTTTCACGCCGTTATGAACGTGCATGGGTAAATGGCGCAGATTTTCAAGATATTTATGAATATGGACATCATGCTGAGAGAATATATTATCCTCAAGACAGCAATGATGATGACTATGAAGATGAGGAGTGGTCGAATTGGAACGATGACCGCGAAGATGAGTGGTATAATGACATCTTCGATGAAATTGGATATAATCCCTATTTAGGCGGTTATGACCCTGATTGTTAATACGCTTACACTTACATGTTTTCCTCCCTTGGGAGCTACCTCGTTATGAGGTAGCTCTTTTTTTGAGCGGAGCGCGTATGACCACACGCGCTCCGCTTTGCATATTGTTAAGTTTACTAAACATTTTCCTGTGAAAATGTTAATAATTAACAAGATCTGTTAATTTCCCACAAAACGATCCATTGAAAAAATTTTTTTATTTTTCTCTTGACAGATTATATTATTTATGTTATAATAGTATCAGAAAGCAGGAGGAAATGAGTATGTATCAGGTTATTATGCAAGAAAGACAATTTGACGATTTTGAGTCCCTTACAGATGCACTTGACTATGCAGCTTTTGTATCAAAGTATTATCAAACTGGCGCAATCGTTATAGACGAAGATGGCGTAATCGTTAAAACCTTCAATTGCAGGGTTATTGAGGAAATCTAACAAAAAAGTCGCCTGCGCGGAAGCATGAGGTATTGCGCGCAGGTGACCAAAAAAATTTTTAAAAAATTATAAAAATTTGCCCAAAAGCACTTGACAAAATTTTTCCGCTATGATATAATGTTCATGTAAACAAGAGGAGGAAAAAATGGAAATTGAAGTATATGACCCTTACAAGCGCATTCATAAGAATATTGCGGATAGCGACCTCGATGACTTTTTGCGCGATTATCTTAATGAAGTTCAAATGCAACATCTTTATAAACGCGCAGAAGAAAAGAAAGCATATGTTACCGAGGTAGGCATTGCATGGTCTAATGTGTATGTTCACTTTTCAGATATATCAATAATCGAATTTAAAATAGTGAGGTATAAATAAAAATGGAAAATCAAGGCTACACCATTTATTGGTATGAAGAAGATGAAGAAAGAGAAGAATATCGCGAAACTGCATACCAAGCAATCGTACTCGCAGCAGACATTTCTTTTGAAAAGAAAACTACTGTTTGGATTAAAGATCTCGCAGAAGATGCAGACTTGCCTGTAGGCGCATATGGTGGTGTCGTTTATTCTGACTATTGTCCCGCAGATGAGCTAATTGAAGAAGAAGAAGAATAAAACAGCCAAATGGGAGACTCAACCTTTTATAAATTTTCGAGCGTCTCTAAGGGTTCAATAACACAGTTACACTGATGAGAAAACGAACTAAAAATGCAAGAGAAAATTTATTAAAATATAACTTCTTTTGAAGCTATATTTTATTTTATATGATTAGTTCACTTTGTGAACTTTTGGGCGGGTCGCGCACTTTAGACGCGACCCGCTGTTCAGAAGGCTTAACAATTTCAGCTTTTTTATTTATAAAATTTATCAAAAAATTTTTTAAAAATTTATCCCAAAATACTTGACAAACATATTAAATATGTGTATAATATAATCAAGAAAAAACAAGAGAGGTATTCAAAAATGAAAAACATCTTTGCTATCAAACACTATCTCGAACGAAAAATGGCGCTTCGTTCTATGGACTATCTTGTGCGTATGCTTAATGATGAATCTTTCTATTGGGATTCTTGGATTCTTATTGTTCCTAACGAAGCAGATGAAGATGACCTTGACTTTATCGCCCATGATGAAGAATTGTGGGAACATATATGTGATACGTTTTGTAAAATTATGGGGGAGGCGCAAAAATGAAAAATTATACTATAGATTATTTGGGCGGTTTTCAAGGACTGTACTCCACTAAACATAGTGCAATCAAAGCTGCAAAAAAACTATCTGCTGTTACAGAGCAAATCATCACCGTGCACAATTGGAAACGCAAAGCGCAAAAATGGCTTCAAATCGGATTTGCGTACAAAGGTGTATATATAAAATATTAAAGGAGATATAAAAATGCATAAACCACTCGGAAAATATACACTTAATGAAATCGCAAATGTCTGCCATAAGATATGGAAAGAAGTAGATGTTTCACACGGTTGCATCTATGCTTGTCCATTTGGTCGCGTCTGTACAAAAATTTTTGTTGATGATGATGAAAATGAAAAAACCGTTGCTGAAATCAGAGCAGATTGCAAAGATTTTGAAGAAGTGATAGATACATGGGGATATTAAATAAGCGAAAGAAACGCGGGAAACGTAGGTATGAAGCGCGCAAGGGCAACTGTTCCCGCGCTTCTTTCTTTTTACTTTCCGAAAAATTTTCATTATAATAAAAGTACAAAAGAGATAAAAGGAGATACGCAAATGCAGACAAATGTAATTAAAAGCATTTGTCCTAATTGCGGAGCCGCTGATTGTGAAGAAATATTAACATATTCTCTCATAGATAATATGTTAAGTACTGAGTGCAAATGTCCTATCTGTCGGGAAACATGGCGCAATATGTACGGGCTATTTTATTTGGGCTATTCAGATAAAAATGGTATCTTCGATCGAGACGGTTTAGAACTTCGCTATTAAGACACATGTCTCAATAGCTAACACATAAGAACTATTGAGCGACTCACCCGAGACCCCTCGGTGCGAGCCGCTTTTTTATA
>CANROC010000062.1 GCA_947632175.1 uncultured Oscillospiraceae bacterium
GCTATGTACGTTTTTCTTTATTATGTTTTACCCGGCTTTCTTCTGCTCGGCCTGCCGCTCTGCCCATTTTTCCAGCAACCGGTAGATGATGGTTTCGATCTGTCGCGGTGTATAGCTTTGCGGGAAGTATTTGCGAAGCTCTTTCCCCTTGAGGGTGATGTTGTCCCAACAGGGCTTTTTCTGCTCACACATGATAGCCAGCATACTGTCCTCGGTGAGCGTTCCTGCCTGACTCTGCTTCTTCATCCGCTGGGCCTGGGAAAGAGATGGGGTGGCTTGCTCATAGTCGATGGTGGTGACGAGCATCGCCTGTTCCTCCGGCTTCAGATAGCTCAGCTCCACGGCGGGGGTCATGGCGATTTTCTTGTTGTCCACCATTTTCTGAAGCTCCGGGGAAAGCTCAGTCAAACGGATGTATCTCTGCACCTGACGTCCGCTCTCACCAACAGATTCGCCCACTACATCGGCGGCTTCTTTTTAGTGCCGATGAGCTAAATAAAGAACTCCGGGATGGGATGGCTATATCAGAAGATGGGACGCTATATCGGCCCGAACCCGAGCCGGAGCCAGAGCCAGAGCCGGAACCCGAGCCTGAACCGGAAGCCGGTCAGCCGGGGAACGACTCCGCCCAGCAGGTCGTTTCCCCTGGCGGAGAGGTTGAACCGCAGGAGCCTGACGTGCCTCAGGAAGATGAAAAAACGGATATTCAGGAAGCAAATGCGGCAAACGCGCCTCACCCAACTGGAATGGTTACTTTCATCGCTGTCGCCGCGGGCGTCTTGGTGGTCGTCGCAGTCGCTGTCCTTCTCACTGTTTTCAAAAAGCGCAAGGCAAATCAAGCGTCAAATGCGGACAAGCCGGAGGAGAAAATAAAATGAAAAGATGTCTTTCACTCCTTCTCATCATAGCGATTTTGCTCTCCGGCTGCAGCGCGGCCGCAAATCCGGAGAGAACGTCGGAGGACCAGCCGCAGCAGGATACTGGCAACACCGACCCGGGTGAAGTGTCGGAGCCTGAAACACCGGATGTTCATCCCGAACAAAATGAGGACAGCGCGCCCGGAACAGAACAGGAAAATGAATACCAGCCGGAGATTCCTGACTTTCGCGGGCTTGAGGACCCGAACCTTCACAGATACGCCAAGGACCTTATTTACAAGGAGCTTGTTGAGACGCTCAACGATGACGGATACTTTGTTGAGGATATAAGCGCGGTCTATGTGTCTCAGGAGTATCTGGATGAGCTTGAGTTCAACTCCCAATCCAACATCTTTTTCGGATATACGCTGGAGGAGCTCGATGAGCAGTTCCAGGGCACCAGATACGTTTTCACCCTGGATGAAAACGGCGAGACGGATGTCCAGCCCTTTGAGGAGTACGAAAACCCGTACAACCAGGTATTGAAAAATGTGGCAATAGGCAGCGGAGCGATTCTCATTTGCGTTACCGTTTCCGTAGTATCCGCCGGAGTTGGGGCGCCGGCGATGACCATGATTTTTGCCACAGCCGCCAAGACGGGTACCATATTTGCCCTGTCATCCGGGGCAATCGGAGGAATCTCCGCTGGAATTATAAAGGGAATAGAAACCGGAGACTTCGATGAGGCCCTTAAAGCGGGAGCACTCGCAGGAAGCGAAAGCTTCAAGTGGGGCGCGATCACGGGTATTATTTCCGGAGCGGCGGGCGAAGCGGTAGCCCTAAAAGGCACCACCCTGAATGGCCTTACGATGAATGAAGCGGCGACGATTCAGATGGAATCCGGGTACCCGCTGGATGTGATTAAAGGCTTCAAGAGCATGGAGCAATATCAAATCTGTAAAGACGCCGGGTTGAAGACGGTGATGGTCAACGGAAAAGAATCCCTTGTCCGTGCAATTGACCTCGACTACGTAGACGAACTTGGCAGAACAAATCTGGAGAGAATGCGGCTGGGGTATGCGGCGCTTGATCCTGAGACGGGCCTTCCTTATCAGCTTCATCACATTGGGCAAAAGGCAGATTCGACCCTTGCTATACTGACAAGAGCAGAGCATATGCAGGGAGGAAACGATTTGATTTGGCACGATAAGGATATAGATTCTCTTGTTCACGGACCGATGTTCGATTCGGCATGGACAAAGCAGCGGCAGGATTTTTGGAAGTCACTGGCCGAACTGCTTGCGAATGGAGGAATATGATCATGGACAATTTTGTGCTGGCGATGAAACACCGGGATGATTTGTTTTTCCTCAAAGGCGCCTCCGAGGAGCAGGTCAAATCCGCCGAAATAAAGCTTGGCCTTGGGTTTTCTGACGAGTACAGATCCTACCTCCTCGCGTTTGGTGTCGCCTCCGCCAATGGGCATGAGTTTACGGGTATTTGCGGCTCCCCACGCCTTAACGTTGTGGATGTCACCCTGGAGGAGCGCAGGTATAATCCCAACGTTCCGCCCGACCTTTATGTGGTCGAAGAGGCCAATATCGACGGAATCGTCTTATGGCAGTCACAGGCGGGAAAAATATATCAAACCCGCCCAAATCAACCCCCGGTGCCGCTCTGCGATTCGCTTAGTGAATTGCTGGAGATGTAATGAATGAATATTCCGCCCCCGTTGCTCACCCCTGACCGCGATGGGTTGAGCAGGCTCGCCGCTTGGATTGAGCGGGGTGACCGCACGGGTTGAGCAGTCACCCCTTTGCGGTCAGTCTACCGTCGCGGTGAGCTTTCGCATAGACTCGCCCTTCAAGGTGATCACATATGAGTTGTGCTTTATCCTGTCGCATATTGCGTCGGCAAGCGTCGGGTCGTAGAGGTATTCATGCCAGCCGGGGATGTCTATCTGGGAGCAGAAGACCGTGGATGCGGTTTGGTTCCGGAGCTCGATGATCTCTAAAAGGTCCTTGGCCTCGGTCTCCTTCAGAGGATACAGCAGCCACTCGTCCAGGATCAGGACCCGGGGCTTCCTGTACTTCTTCATCACATCGCGGTATGTCCCATCGCTCCTTGCCAGAGCGATCTCCACCAGCAGGTCGGGGAGGCGGACATATTTCACCTCATAGAATTTTCTGTTCGCCGCGATGCCAAGGGCGCAGGCCAGATACGTCTTGCCCGTCCCCGTAGCGCCGAGAATGATCACATTGTTCGTGTTCTCTATGTAAGAGCAGGATGCCAGCTTCAGGATCTGCCCTTTGTCCAGCTGACGCCCGGCGTGGTAGGAGATATCCTCCACGCAGGCGCTTGGGATGGCGTACCCGGCCTTTTTGATGAGCCTGCGCAGATGATTGCTCTTCCTGGAGCTCCACTCCGCTTCCACCAGCAGGGAGAAACGGTCCTCAAAGGACAGCTCATTGAATTGAGGGTCCTCCAGTTGCTGTGTAAAGGCCGCGGCCATGGCGCTCATGCGCAGCTCATAGAGCTTTGAAACGGTGGGATTCGTCAGCATCACTTGTCCCTCCTGTAGTAGTCCGCCCCACGGGTGAAGCTGTACTGGGAGGCCGCCTTCGGGCTCTCCTCCTTGTCCTCACTCAGGAGCTTGTCCTGCCCGGACCTGAGGATCGACTGTACGACCTTGACGCCGGGCCTGGGTGTGAAGCTGAGCGCCCTGCGGCAAGCGTCCTCGAGCCGCTGGGCGGAGTATTTATCCTGCAGCTTCAACAGCGCCATACACGCCTTGTACCCCTGTTGCTCTATCTTGTACGCCGTCAGGTATTGTTTGACCACCGCCTGCGTATTCGGCCCAACAGAGTCGGCCCACCGGAGGAAACGGTCGCCGTTCCACTCCAAATACTTCTGGTGATCCGGCGGCATATGGGCCTCCACGGTGCTGTATTGGTTCGGACGGCCATACAGACGCAGGTGGGACGCGATCCGGGTGCCTTCAAAAAACACCTCCACCGCGGAGCGCGTCAGGCGCACATCCACCTTCTGCTTGATGTACTCATAGGGCACGGAGTAGTTCTGCCTATCCACGCCGATGTGGTAGTTGTAAGCCACCGTGGCGGTCCTCCACTCCGCCAGCTCAAAGGGCGCTGGCGGCAGGGGCAGCAGAAAGGGTTTCTCTTCCTCAAAGAGCGCGGCACGGCTGCCGTCCTTCTTCTGGAACGGCTTGTGGTTGAAGGCGTACAGCTTCTCATGGAC
>CANROC010000063.1 GCA_947632175.1 uncultured Oscillospiraceae bacterium
TGGTGCACCACGGCAATCCAAATCCGAACCCGCGGCCTGTTCTTCCAGGGCCGCTTTCATCTGGTCAAAGGTGACGGTCTTTGTCCCGTCCTTGTAGTTGATGTGCAGCGTCAGCTTGTCGTCGAATAAATAGATCGAATTGACGAACGTATCTATGAGCTGCTGCCGGTGTTCCTTCTTCCTCATGTCCAGCTTGCGGAACCGCTCCAGCCACATGGTCACGAACTCCGCCGTCAGCTTCGGCTTCGCCAGCTTCTCGTTAGCGATCCTGACCTCTAAATCCTCCTTGGTTGCCTCCAGGTCTTCCAGGCGGCTCTTGGTGGACGGAGTAAGTATTCCCTGCTGGATGGCGTTGAGCAGGTTGTTGATGCCGGTCTCCGCCTCTTTCAACTGCTGTTCATACAGTGGGAGCTGGGTGTTCTCCTGTTCCTGCAGGTCCATCACTGTGGAGACAATAGCCGCGATCACCTTGTCGTCCCGAATCTCCTTCATCGTCTCATGAACGATGAAATCCTCAATGAATGCCTTATTGACCGGCTTCTTGTGGCAGTCCCCACGCTTTTTCTTCACCGTGGCGCACTTGTAGTAATGGTGCACCTTCCCGGTGTGGCTGGTGCCGCTCTCCCCGCACATATAGCTGCCGCAGTAGCCACAAAACAGCTTTGTGGTCAGCAGATAGTCGTCCTCAGCCTTGTGCCGGGCTGGAGCCTTTTTGTTCTTTGCCAGCCTTTCCTGCACCCGGTCAAACAGGTCTTTGGGCACGATGGCCGGGATGCCGTCGGGAACGACAGTATCACGGTAGCGGAACTCTCCCATATATCGGCGATTGTTCAACAGGTGCTGGATGCTGTTGTAGGAGAACGCCTGTCCGCGGGTGTTCTTCATGCCCTTCTCGTTCAGCCAGCTGCAAATCTGCGTCATGGTGTACCCGGCGTCGTATTTCTTGAACGCTTCAAGCACATAGGGCGCCGTCAGCGGGTCGATCTGGAAATGCTGCTCGCTGTCTATGACGTAGCCGGTGGGCAAGGTCCCGCCGTTAAATTTGCACTTGAGGGCGTTGTCCGTCATGCCTCGAATGACCTTCTCGGACAGGTCGGCGGAATAATACTCGGCATAGCCTTCCAACACGGACTCCAGGATGATACCTTCCGCTCCTTCGGAGATGACCTCGGTGGCAGATATCACCTTGACGCCGTTCTTTTTGAGTGCGGCCTTGTACCGGGCACTGTCATAGCGGTTCCGGGCGAAGCGATCCAGCTTCCAGACGATGATCATGTCAAACAGCTTTTTGCTGCTGTCCTTTATCATAGCCTGAAACTCCGGGCGGTTGTCAGTCTTGGCGGAGAACGCCCGGTCTATGTAGTGGCGCAGAATGGTGATACCGTTTTTCTCTGCAAAAGCGGAGCATTCACGAATTTGCCCTTCTATGCTCTCCTCCCGCTGACTGTCCGAGGAATAACGGGCATAGATCACAGCAGTCATTTCTTGCCCTCCTCATCCTCCGCCACACCTTCGATCAGGTTTGTCACTACAGCATTGAGCTGTGCGGCATTCTCACTGGTGATGACCGGGCGGCCGGTACGGGCCTCAATGCTGCGCCGGGCGTCTCCGGCAACTTCGCCGCCGGCCTGGGCGACAACGATATTTTCCGCCAGACCCTGCGGATTCTCTGTCTTGGTCAGTTCCGTCGTCGTGGCCTCTGCCAGCATATTCAGAGCCAACTCCAGCGTGCTCATGTTGTCCCGCAGATTCTGCTTTTTCAGGCCCTTCAGTCGCTTATACTGCCGTGTGCTCATGCCGGACCACGCGCGGGTCACTTCATCGGTAAGGATGGCATACTCGCGCCCTTCCTCTACGCCGTGCTCCTTCCATGCGTCCGTTAATTCTTTCCGGGCTTGAATGGTGCGTATGCGCTGGTTGATCCATTCCGGCGAGTAGCCCAGCCGCGCATATGTACCCAGCGCCCGGTCGATAGAAAGCTCCGGGTCTATCGTCTCCTCGATCCGCTCTTTCCCCACCTGGGCCAGCCACATCTTGAATGGCTCCGCCTTGGGAGAGGGAATGGACTGGATGATGCGGAGAAGTCCGGCAGTGTCGGCAACGTCTGTTTTATATCGTTTGCCATCGGCGGAGAGCATTCTCAGTTGACTACAAAGTGTAGGCAACTGACTGCCCTCTTTTTTCATGCGCGTTTTCAGGACGCTCCAATATTTTGCGGCGTGGCGGGTATCCGGCTGGTTAGTAAGGACACGGACTACATCCACAACGGAGAAGTACCATTCCTCGTTTTCTTCGTCCCATGCCGTTCGGATAGGCTGGTCCTCGAAAAGCTGAAGCTTGTCCTCTTTCATTTCGTTTCCTCCTCAAGCATCTGCACCAGCGTCTTTTTCAGTCGCTTGCTCATGGGGGATTTGGGGTCAAAGCACATCTCAATGAACTCGTTCATCTCCGGGTGCAGCTTGCCCATGTCCGGCTCGTTGGAATATACCTTTCCTTTGGGATCATCCGTGCGGCCATAAAGATAGTCCAGCGACACATCGAAATAGTCAGCATAGCGGAGCAGCACCTTGGCGGAGGGCTCGCACTGGTTGTTCTCATAGCGGTTGACACCGGACTGCCGCAGCCCCAGGATCGGGGCCAACTTGTTCTGGGACACGTTGATGGACAGCCGCAGCGCCCGCAGCCGTTCTGCCATAATCTGCATGATGGACCTCCCTTGTCAGTTTTCTACATCATAGCATATCACGGCATATAAATCAACATCTAGTTTGCATAATATTGTACAAGTTAGAGCGGTGTTTGGCAACTGTCTAGACACCGCTATGCTTTCATCAAATTACACCTGTTCCTTCTCTCGTGTCCACAGATAGTTATTATTTCTAATAATCTCTTCACTTTCCTTTCGCAAAATTCCTTAATCTTTCGTTTTAACAATCTTCATTATAACTATAAATAAGGCGCTGATGAGAAAAATCAAAACGCCAGAATATGTCACAATCGGAATTCTACTATTTTTGTCTCCTGTTTGTGGGCTTTTAGTGGTAATCATTCTAATATCAGATATTCTGGAGTTACAATCTATATTGTCTGGTTTACCGTCGGAGACAATATGTATAGTAAATGACTCCCCTATATTTAGGTAGAAATCGTTAATTGTCAAAATGTTGCCACTAATACTAAAATCCGCTAAGACATCCTCCGTGATTGAATAATCTGAAGATCTAGTAACGTAAAATCGAATGATTCGTTTACTTCCAGAAAGCTGGATCGAAAAAGCCTCTTTGAAGTCCTCATTTAAAATAGAGCGATCACCGGTGTTCTCTATGGTAATGCTATTGATGACAGGTGATTTAACTTCCTCGCCATCATAAAATACTTGTAGGTGTCCATCGAATATGTCTCTCGTTACCATCTGAGATGAATAGTCCACTGTACAAGTAAGTTCTTTGTGGGGAAGGTTTCTCACATCAACAGCTTTTGAGGGCAAAGACCATTGCAAGAGCCAACTAATTAATGCACCAACTATCATAGAGATTAACCAATGATCTTTGATGGCAGAAATAGACCTACGAAATAGAGCAGAAATTCTCTTTCCCATTATTGCTCCTACACAATTAAATGAAACTAATAGACAGCAAACGAGTTAACCTTATATTTACATTATATATCCCACATGGCTGTTTATCAAGGTAATTGTTAACATTCTTCTCTTTGCGCCAGAGAGCAAACCTTTTCGTTTCCGCTTAAGTTACCAGTAGTACGGCATAAAAGCAAAGCTCCGGGTGGACACATCACTGTGTACACCCGGTTATTTCTTTGCTTGCTTGTTTCGTTTCCAGAGGAGGTACTCGCTGTAAGCGTGGACTTCCTCCAATTCTTCTTTTGTTAGTTGACCTTGCTGCCGCTGCATATCCATCGGGTCAACACGGGTCAACCCAAGAAGATAGTCAGCGGATACATCATAGT
>CANROC010000064.1 GCA_947632175.1 uncultured Oscillospiraceae bacterium
CTTGATTAGGGCAAACCAACGGTAGCTAGCCGCTGTCCCCGCTTTTATCCAGCTTTATGCGGTGCTCTCACCGCCTCCAATCTGAAAAGTCTAAAAGGCCCACGGGCTCACCTCTCTGGGAAATGTGCGTTTTCTAAGCACGCCCTATCGATAATCTCTAAAAGCATTTTGTAATTAACAAGAAATCTCGTTCCGCTATAAATTCCAGGCAATTTTCCATCTTTCAACATGGCGCGCAAAGCGTATTCAGTTAGCGGCCCACGTCTCGCCGTTTCTCGGATTGTCAGGAACTTGTTTTCACACTCCACTTGCCCTTACCTCCCACTTACCTCAAAATCGACTGATACGGCTTCTGCCCGTACTTCAAAAGCTGTTCATAGAACGGTTCCAGACAATATTCAAACGCATCCAGCGAATCAATATCCGTCGTGCCATCGTCCAGCCGCGTATCATCAAACCGCTTCGGGTCGTATATCGCCGTAGACAGCGCATCTATCAGGTGTTCGCACTTCCTGCACACATAAAACCGGTTCTGCGCCATCAATAACAGCGTCAGCTTTATTCGGTCGTGTATTTCCATCTTCTTCGCGTTCAACACCGTTGTAGGCAATCTGTCCCTTTTCGCCGTGTTCTGGAATCCGCGAATCAAGATTTGCTCCGCGCTGTCCGCCCTTGTCTGACTTGCGCCGTACACCGCCGCCACGCGCTCCACAAACGCCGAAAAGCGCCGGTTCAGCGCGTCCGGGTCAATGGCCTTGTCTATGTATTCTTCATCCAGCGCAAGCACTGTGAGTTTGTCTGTGATTCCCGTGGCCTGGAACTTGTTCGCCGAGCCTGTCCCGCCGAAGTCCACGCCGATGACCACGCGGCGGATGTTGTCACCGTTCTCCCGGCACCATGTGAGCGGATCGTCAATCAAATAATCCTCCGTGTTGTCTGCAAAATCCCGGTAGATAATCCCTTCCGCCAGTACCCAATTGCCAAGAATGAAGCGGTCGTAGTAAACGCCGACATACTCTCTCTTGATATTGGTCACATACTCCGGGTCCAGCTCCGTGTTATCATCAATGGTAAATTTGACATCCAGGAAGTCCAGCTCATCCGCCCGGTCAATGTAGTTGGTTTTGAGCCAGTGCATCGGAGAATCTGGGTTTGTGGTCGCGAACAGCTTCGCTCCAGGCATACGCAGACGGGACAGGAGCATTGCAAAAAAATCTTCGGGGAATTGCGTCAGCTCGTCGCAGTAAGCGCCCTGCAAGGTCAAGCCTCGGATTTTGCTTTCGCTCCGTGCGTCGTTCGCGCCCTCCAACAGAATCCTTCGCCCGAACAGATAGCCCTCTTTCGCCGCAAGCGAAAACTTGAAATTGTTTTCTCCAACCTGGTCTTGCAACAGCAACAGGCAATTACGCTTGAGCGTGGTTAGTGACTTCGCGCACATCATGTACAAGCCGTCCTGTGGCATGGTCTTCACCCAGAACGCCCACAGCACAAGGGAAATCCACGTTTTTCCGGATGAAACGGAACCCTCCAGCAGATTCAAACGACATAGCTCGTTGTGTTGCCATAGGCGCATTAGGTCGCGCTGTTTGGGGGTGTATCTAATCATGGATATATTGCCAGCTCTGTGGCGGACGTTTCAGCCCAAACTCGCTGATATTGCGTATCCTTTGCCCTTTCGTCGAGCAGTAGTCCACCATGTCGCTTATATGCCAAAACCACACCCGACAATCCTTTGAGTATTCCAGCGCCTCCATCTGCGAAACACAGGCTTCCTCGACCATGTACGGCACATCCGCCGTGTGTTCCATTTCTGCGTAGTCGCATATAAACTCTGCCTTGATTTGCCCACCGCTCCCGCTTTCACAACACAGCACTTTGAACGGCAACTCTTTCGGGCAAGTCTTCCTGATTTCCCACTTCTTAATCCCACGGCGTATATTTCCCAAATGCGCTGGCTTAATTGTTACAATAATCGTTTTCATACTCATTCCTCATCCTTCAACCCGTCTATCAGGTCGGCAAGCATTCCATTCTCCCGCTGTTCATCCTTTACAGTCTCGCCAATCATCGCCGCCAGCTTCTCCAAATCATCCACGCTCCCGCGCTTTATCGACTTCATGATGGTGCTTGCCACGAGGAAGTCTTTGTAGGTCGGCGCTTTACTCAGAGGCATACCGCTTTTCTTGATAACGGCAAGCTGTTTCGGGTCTGTAATCTTCTCATTTAATAGTTTATCGAGCGTTTCGGCTATGGTTTTTTTGCGCCTCTTTGATGCCTGTGATGCTATGTTCCCTTTCTTCCCGTACTCTCGGGCTTGGCTCGGGGTGAACGGCGGGCGCAAATTTTGTTCATTCGCCACCCACCGCCACCTCCTGCAATAATATTGGAGCGGCGAGGTCGGAATTGAACCGCCATCCCCCGTAGGTTTACGGATGTTCTTACATTGAACTACCGCCGCATATTAACGCTTTTCGCCTTTGTACATTCCCGCACCGCGTTTCTGAATTTCAGAAAACGGTATCTCTGGAACCGTCAGCCTTTTCCTGCATTCAGGGTCGATGAAATAGATATACCGAAGTTGGAACCCGCTCAAAACCTGCCCCCCCACATACTGAACGTACTTCTTGAAGTCATATCGACCGCCCGTAATCTGATAATACGATTTCCCGCCCAGTTCTTTCCGTGGAGAGTTAGGATTGCTTTCCAGCGTCATTTTGTGTATCTTTTCGCCATTCGGGAGCAAAACAAGGTTTTTGTTTTCCTTTATGTCTGTCAGAACAAAATTCGACGCTCTATATATCGTCCCATCACCACAAGAGCACCCATCCGCAAATGATACTATCCATTTAATTTGCGGGGCGTTCTTTCTGATCATCCGTATTGTCTGCGCTATTACCCGGCTCTCGGAGTTACGCGGAAGGTAATCATCAAACGCCATCCTGTTTAATTCAAGAAACTCGTTCCATCCAGTTCCGCGTACAAGCGTCATTATTTTAGATTTATCAAGCGATGGGCCATAGGACAAAGCACCATGTAAATTCCCGTCAAGAAACGCGCCAAAATGGAGGCTACTGTTATTAACGACCTTCCCGCTATAATGATGTGTCTTGATAAATGGGTTTGCTATCTTTGACGGTATGACCTTTACAACTATTTCCTGCGCTCGGCCCATTGTCTCACGACCTCATACAATGCGTTCCCGTTTTGGTTTGTATTCCCGAATGTTTCCGAAATATCATCCTCTACCTGTTGAATCGCATATTTAATAAGCTCTGCCTGATTTTCGTGTAGCGTAAACGTCATCTGGCATATCTCCGGCTTTTCACCGTCCGGCAATGAAAAATCTTCTCCAAAATCATCTGGGGAAACAACATCTTCAAAGCCAAAATCGAACCCGTCAAAATCCAGACCGTCCAGTTCGTCCATCAACAGGTCAAAGTCCCACCCGCTGTTCATGGTTGTCTGATTGTGAACAAGCATATACTCCCGGCGTTGTTTATCGGAAAGGTGGTCAAGGCGAATACAAGGGACTTCCATCAATCCCATCTCCCTTGCCGCCATATAGCGCCCGTGACCCTCAACGATTGTATTCTTCTTTCCCCAAATGCCGATAGGGTCATTGAACCCGTATAGCTTTATGCTTTCTTTGATTTGGTCTATCTGCTCTTGCGGGCGCAGCTTCGCGTTGCCCTTGTGCATGGTCAGGCTTTCAATGGGGAGCGTGATAATTTCCATCATGACCCTCCAGATATTCTTTGACTACGGGTATAAATAAATAAATTTATTTATACCCTACGTCAAAGAATAGTTTTGTGCGATTTTCGTT
>CANROC010000065.1 GCA_947632175.1 uncultured Oscillospiraceae bacterium
GTTTTTAATAAATAAATCTTGTTGTTCTAGCATCGTTCTTGCTCATTTGCGCTAGAGTGCATACAATAAATACAACTGATGCACCCTACTTTAGTCGGTTGGTTGACATCAAACACAAGCCCTAACTGCTGCAAACAGTTGAGGGCTTTTTCTTTTCTATGCTTAATGTAGCGTTTTATCAGGTTTTCGTCATGGCTTTTTACCTGTACACATGACGTCTTCTATTCTAAGTCTAGCCTAAATATTTTCCTTACCAAAGCCTCGTAACGCTCCTTTTCCTCTCGCTCTGCCTTGCGTTTCCGCCTCTCCTGGCTCTCGGGCGCTTCAACCTTCGCTATCTGTCTGACATAAGGTAAAAAAGAGGGAAACTCGGGCATAGGGGAATTCTCAGGGCGCAAACGCTTCCATTCCTTCTTGTACAAACTAAACAGCTCCCCTATCTGTCTACGAACAAGCCGGAATTTAGGCGCGTCCGCTATCGACTTCACCAAAGACTGCGCGACCGTAAGATTTCGGTTTTCAGGACGTGTCGCACATACTCGCCGAATGCGGTCCTCCCAGTACTTCACGGTCTCCCGTGTCATTTTCCATGACCATGTGGCCCCATCATGGACCAACTCATACCCATCGAGCTCAATACGCTGCTTTTTCAGATCGATTAACTCTTCCCTTTCAACCAAGCCTGCCCCATCTGACACCAGAAGAATTACCCAGTAGCGTCTTTCTTTTTTGGTTTTGCTGTTAGGGGGTCGTTGATATGCATAACTTGTCGTGGTGGCCAAACCCGATTTTCGGCGTTTGGATTTGCTGCTTGGAGCCAGACTTGCTTCATAAGCCGCATCACACTGACGGATAAAACGCTCTGTTTTCTCCTTCGTTTCAAACTCAAAAATTCGGTAGCGTTTTACCGTCTTTGAACCAACGGCTCGTTGCACTCTTTGCATAATGTAGGTCTTACGATTTTCAACCATTTCTAAAACCTCAATTACTTTTCCGGAAGGGGGTACCCTGAACGTCCATTAAGCGTCGGAAGGGGGTACCTTAAAGGGTTTTAAAACCCCAAAAAAAGGCCCTAAATACGCTCAAAACTGCCTTTTTTTCGCTGATTTCATTAAATATTACCACTTAGACTTCCAATAAAGAAACCCAATTAGTTATTTAAGGCTTACAAGGGTATCAAAAGCCTTTCAGAAGAAACTCTATATATAAAGGTTCCTTGTATGTGCTTCGTTTTTTACCAATTTAGGGGTAATCTGGTCCTCGTTTTGTAAAAAACGTGGTGCGCCAACACCCAACGTCAATCGTTTTGTGTGGGCAAGCCACCCATACAAAACGCCAAATGTGCAACGGTTGCCAACCGTCTGCATATCGCTGAAGCTGGATGCCTCTAACAGGGCTCGTCCAGCTACGATGGGCGCTAAAAACGGGAACCGTTTTTTTCGACCCAATCAAAAAAATACGTCTTTTTGACGAGGTTGGGCGACACGGAAACGGGCTGTAGTAGGAAATGACTACACACCCTGTTAGTCCATGAAACTCGGTAACCAGTCCGAGAGTGGGGGTAATGGGAAACTGTGCCACCACTTCGACACACGCAGGCTTAGGGTTGTCGCGAGGCAATCAGGCAAACAGCAGAAATGTGGGTTTGTCGGCACCTGAAGAAATTCGGGGTCGATGGATAGCTTAATCGTGTAAATGCACCTTGAAAGGTGCTATGTCGAGGCGTAATAAGGCTGTACCAGTCCTAGACTGGCAAACAGGCAACGTTGAAGCGCAGCAGCAGTAAGTGATCCGTTTTGGAACCTTGGGACACTGAAAACCTACTGGGTGAGAGGGAAAACCTCAGAATATTTGCTGTAGTGGAGTTGGCAGTCGTAGTGCGTTGTAGTAATGACTATCTAACGTGGGAAGCTCTTTATCTTTGTGCGGTTTGGCAACCACGCGTAGGGACTGATAAAGAGTGGGAGACTGGGCAAGTAGTGCTTGATGAACGTTGCTAACCTGTTACTGGTGATGTTCGTAGCGAAAGTCTGGAGCGATTTTAATTTGGCGTTTTTGTATTGGTGGGAAACGAGTCTTGGCGGACTCAATTCCTGTTTTTTTTCAAAGGAGAACTTACGGACACCAAGAGCTTGGCGGCTCAAGGGTCTGGATCTGGAGCAGTCCACTCTAGTCAAGATAGACTCACCCCAACTTCTTATGAAGGGTGGGGTTTATTAGCGGGCCATTGGTGCACCGCAAGCCCATTAGAGGCTATCTGGGCCACTCTCATAACTGAGATGGCTCATACGTTCAATTACTAGAACGTAATGCAGTACCCGCACTGAAAACTTCTGTGCACAACCCTCTACCCCTTTGGGGTAGGGGGTTTTTTTGTCCTAAGTCCCCCTATTGGGCGGTCGCGATTCGTGATGGTCAACTCTTCGAAGAAAGTCGTTTAAAGCTATAGTGACGCTCAACAAACAAATCTAATTATTTTCTTTCCTCGGATAATATCGTGATTAAAAATCTAATCGGGATCATTTTATTCCTAAGCATAGCTACAGCAGCAATAAGTGAAATGATAGCGCTTTCACCCGCTGAATTGAAAACCACCACAAAACTAGCAGAACAAGGTAACGTCGAAGCGCAAAATGCTTTGGGTATATCGTATGAGTATGGTTTAGGCGTTGATCAGGATTATGTAATAGCACGCCAATGGTATGAAAAAGCCGCTGAACAAGGCAAGACATGGGCTCAGTTTAATCTAGGAAAAATATATCAATTTGGTCTTGGGACTCAAATAGATTATTTCACAGCACGCCAATGGTATGAGAAAGCCGCAGCACAAGACGATGCAAACGCGCAATTCGCTTTAGGGGGGATGTATTACGACGGTAAAGGGGTCCAGCAGGATTATGCCAAGGCCATTGAGTGGTATGAAAAAGCCGCAGCACAAGACGATGCAGACGCGCAATTCAATTTAGGGGGGATGTATTACAGAGGTGAAGGAGTCCGGCAGGATTATGCCAAGGCCAAAGAGTGGTTTGAAAAAGCCGCAGCACAAGACCATGCAAACGCGCAATTCGCTTTAGGGGTGATGTATTACAAAGGTCAAGGAGTCCGGCAGGATTATGCCAAGGCCGCTGAGTGGTATAAAAAAGCTGCGGCACAAGACCATGCAGACGCGCAATTCGCTTTAGGGGGGATGTATAACTTCGGCCAAGGAGTCCGGCAGGATTATGCCAAGGCCAAAGAGTGGTTTGAAAAAGCCGCAGCACAAGACCATGCAAACGCGCAATTCGCTTTAGGGGTGATGTATTACAAAGGTCAAGGAGTCCGGCAGGATTATGCCAAGGCTGCTAAATGGTATGAAAAAGCCGCAGCACAAGACCATGCGGACGCGCAATTCCATTTAGGGGGGATGTATTACAGAGGTGAAGGAGTCCGGCAGGATTATGCCAAGGCCGCTGAGTGGTATGAAAAAGCCGCGGCACAAAGCGATGCACGCGCGCAATACGATTTAGGGATAATGTATCTAAACGGATGGGGTTTTCGACAAAACCTCGCAACAGCCAAAGAATGGTTCGGACAGGCTTGTGATAATGGTCTCCAAGAAGGTTGTGACCAGTACCGCGAGCTAAACACGAGACGCTAACCCCCTATCACGTTCGCGATTTTTATGCCGTTCGCGATGAGCTGGCCAACACAAAACCCCCGCCGAACGGTCGCGTTCAAAGCGGGGGTTTTGTGATGCTGAAAGGCGGGTTTTGACCCGTCTTTTGACATAATC
>CANROC010000066.1 GCA_947632175.1 uncultured Oscillospiraceae bacterium
CCAACGCGCCGCCAGCTTCTTTGACCGCGCCTTGCACGGCGGAACCGATGCCGCCGGACATACGCCCCATGCCGGAGCTGGAATAGTCCACGCTTGCCGCGCCAAAGTCCAGGCTCTTGTCAAACTGCTTCCGCACGATATCCGCGTTGTCCTCGATGCCCTGAGCGAACAGCTTCATCATGTCAGGCGCGTAGGTGTGGAAATTAGACAGCGGCCCTTCCTTCGGCTCGGAGAAGCCCAGGAAGTTTTTGACGGTCTGCGCCACGCTGCTGACCTTGTTTTTCAGCGCGTTCCATTTTTCGGTAATGCCGTTGATGAAGTTGTTGATAAGGTCTTTGCCCCAGTTCAGGGCGTCCTTGAAGTTGAAAGCGCTCTTGATATCGCTCCAAATTTTACTAAATCTGCTTTTGATGTCACTCCACACGTTAACAACGCCATTTTTAGCCGCCGTGAACTTCTCGCTGAACCAATTATTTACGTTTGAAAAAATACTCTTGATTCCGTCCCAAATGCCGGAAAAGAATGAAGTAACGGCACTCCAGACGTTTTTGACAGCCTCCCAAGCGTTTGAAAATCCTTGTTTTAGAGATGCCCAAACGACTTCAAGCTCAGGAAATGCGTTTAAGAGCCCCTGGGCTATGCTTTTAATGATTTGCCAAGCTGCGTCGAGCAACTCCGGGGCGTGCTCTATCAGGGTTTTTCCGATGAAAATGATAGCATCGATAATCGCCGGTATCAGCTCAGGTAATGCTTCGCTTAGTCCGTTAGCCAAAGTAACAATTATTTGTACAGCTGATTCGATTATAGTCCGAAGGTTGTTCTCGTCTGTTATGTAGGTTGTCAAGAGCATAAATATCTCCACAACCGCGTTTGTGAGTGACGGGGCTGCGGCAAGTATACCGTCCATAATGCCCGTCAGTAGCGATGTTCCGGCGCTCAGAAGCGATGGCAAAACTGTTTCTACGAGAACCGGCAGCTGATCTGAGATTATCGGAGCGATTTGTTGGATTGCCGTGCCTATGCCGCTTAAAATCTGCTGTACCCTTGGGAGAACGTTTTGCCCTACGGTAACAACGGACTCCACTACGTTCCCCATCAGTTGGCCCATGTCAGCGTTTTCATCGGCTATCCCTGCCACAAGGTTCTTCCATGCTGATTTCATGGACGCTATGGAGCCGGAAATCGTCTGAGACGCCTCTTTTGCCGTGGTGCCGGTGATACCCATTTCCTCCTGTACGGCATGAATGGCGTCTACAATATCCGCAAAATTGGAAATATCAAATTCCCGGCCCGTCAGCTCTCCGGCGGTATCAAGGAGGCGTTGCATCTCCTCCTTTGTTCCGCCAAAACCGAGCTTCAAGTTATCTAACCAAGTTTGTACCCCCGGTTTCCCGGTACTTTAACGCTGATTTAACAGCGGGTTTAGACTATATCTTCATCTCAAAATAGAGATGGTGCGCACTTCCCACCGCGTACCAATAGCGGCAGTACTGGGTAACGAGCCCATAGTCGTTTGACCTTCCCCTTATGGGGCTTGGCACAGGATAAAGTTTTAATTCATTGTTGCAAACTCGAAACGAAATCCTTTTGACTGCTTTCTAATGTGGTTTGGGTTTAATATCTGGCTTATACTGCTTTTCGGTATATTAAGCGCCCTACTCGCGTCATTTAAGCTATCAAATAAAATTTCAGTTCCATCACTAATCTTAATGGCTTTTACTTTTTTGGGTTCAAATTGATGAGACAAGAACGCCGCACTCCCGTGTCCTTTTCTAAGGTTGTTTAGGGATTTCTCTTTTGATTCAGCGCCTCTTTCACCCCAAGATTGTTTGCATCTTTTTTTATGTTTTTCTTTTACAGATTTGCATTCCATCGGGTTTTCTTCAGGCTGAATTTCATTGTATTTTGGCCTCAACTCATCACAATACTTCTGCTCAAGTTGCACCCTGTCCTGTTCGTCGCACAGCTCGATAATTGAAAATTCAAAATTTTCAATTCCATACGCTCTAAACGCTCTATACAAATGATATTCATAATGTCGCCCGCTTTTCTGGTACAAGTACAAGTGCTGTTTCCATCTATACCCAATATCTTTGCTTGAGCCAATGTAAAAATCGCCATTTTTAAGATTAGTAATTTTGTAAACGCCTGTCATATAACATCCCCCCTTAATGGATATTATATCACAGTTTTCACCGGTTAGCAACTTAAAATCAGTCACTTTTCCCCTGTTAGCATAGCTGTCTCATGCGGCCATTTCCTGCCACCTTTTCAGCTACACACCCTTGGTAGGTTCACGCACGCTCACTGCATAATCGCTTATGCAGCGGACATTAGATTTATCGTATAGTTTTGCTTCGCAAAACCCTGATAAGCGTTCTGAATGGACTCCATACTGGTGCCCATCTTGTTCGCGTTATCGGCCATATCGCTGATGGCAGTATTGGCTACATCGGCGGCTATGTCCGTCTGTCCTCCCAAACTGGATACAAGGGCGGCGGCAAAACTGGTGACCGTCTCCATGTACTCGTTTGCGGAGAGTCCGGCTGTTTTGTAAGCGTCAGCGGCGTTTGAAAGGACTTTTTCTTGCCCTTCCATAAGCGCGGCATAATCATACTTAACTTCTTCTACGGTTTTTCCGACGCTTGCCGCATATTCTTCAATAGATTTACCGCCTGCGCCAAAAAGTGTTTCAACGCCGCCTATCAGCTGTTCCTGATTGGCGTATGCGTCCAGAGATGCCTTAGCCAAAGCCCCAACGGCTGTAGCCGCCGCGCCGATAGCCGCCGCGCCCACCTTAGCCGCTGTTTTGAGGCCGGATTTCAGCTTGTCCGCAAAGCTTGATGTCTTACCGCTGGCGTCATTCAGCCCTTTTTCGTATTCGCCAGTATCAAGGCTGAGTTTTGCGTAAAGCTCAAACGCATTAAATGCCATAGTATCACCTCCCCCGGAGTTTTTTCAGCATATGACTTGTCACTTCCTCCGGCGTGCGTGTCTCTTCCTTCTGCGGCGTGATAACGTCCACATACCGCTTCTGGATATACCCGCCACCGGCGTATTTCGCGGTGTTCTCCGCTATGAGCTTCAGCGCGTCGGTGACGTACACCCGGTACGCCTTGCCCTCCTGCTCATTCTCATACCGGGCAAGGCAGTACCGGATAAACGCTTTTACACTTCGTGCCCCTCTGTACTCTCCGGCGCAGAGCCAGAGGAATCTCCGCTCTGCGCTGAGATAAAAAGCCCTGTAAACGCCTCATCGGTGATAAGCTCGGTGAAGTCACGGATGAGCTTCAAAAGGTCAAGCTTGTCCGTGTACGCCTCCCGGCTTGTCCCCTCAATGGAGGACAGAATCGTGATGATGTCGTCCTTGTGGGCCTTTACAAGGGCCGGGACGCCCTTTTTCAAGCGCCGGATGGTGTAAGTGCGGGCGTCCGCGCCGTCCGGCAGCTTCTCCCGCCGGAACAGCGCCGCCGCCTCTTTATCTTCCGCTATGTTGGCGATAGGCTCGATGATGTCCGCGAT
>CANROC010000067.1 GCA_947632175.1 uncultured Oscillospiraceae bacterium
ATCAACAGCAGCGACACTATTCATGTGATTCACATGCCTGAGCACTATGGCTTATTGTCTCCGGTATTGCATGCTGTGACGCTGCAGTTGCTGGCGTACCATGTAGCTTGCGCTCGCGGCACAGATGTGGATAAACCGCGTAACTTGGCGAAGAGCGTGACGGTGGAGTAACACAAGCATCACTACACAAAACGCTTGTGGACGGACAATTAAGTTGAGAAACGGACAAAATAGTTGAGAACTATGACATGAAAGATGAGAACTTAACAAAATAGTTGAGAACTTTTAGAGGTCCAGTTATGCTGTGAAAAAGCATACTGGACTTTTATTATGGCTAAAGCAAACTCTTCATTCTCAGAAGTACAAATTGCCCGTCGTATTAAAGAGGGGCGTGGCCAAGGGCATGGTAAGGACTATATTCCATGGCTAACAGTACAAGAAGTCCCTTCCTCAGGTCGTTCCCACCGTATTTATTCTCATAAAACGGGACGAGTCCATCATTTACTCTCTGATTTAGAGCTTGCTGTTTTTCTCAGTCTTGAATGGGAGAGCAGCGTGCTAGATATACGCGAGCAGTTCCCCCTATTACCTAGTGACACCAAGCAGATTGCAATAGATAGTGGCATTAAGCATCCTGCTATTCGTGGTGCAGATCAGGTTATGTCTACTGATTTTTTAGTGGACTGCAAAGATGGTCCTTTTGAGCAGTTTGCTATTCAAGTCAAACCTGCAGCAGCCTTACAAGACGAGCGCACCCTAGAAAAATTAGAACTAGAGCGTCGTTATTGGCAGCAAAAACAAATTCCTTGGTTCATTTTTACTGATAAAGAAATAAATCCCGTTGTAAAAGAAAATATTGAATGGCTTTATTCAGTGAAAACAGAAGGGGTTTCTGCGGAGCTTTTAGCACAACTGCCAACATTGGCCCATATCCTGCAAGAAAAAGCAGATGAAAACATTATCAATGTCTGTAAGCAGGTTGATATTGCTTATGATTTGGAGTTAGGCAAAACATTGAGTGAGATACGAGCCTTAACCGCAAATGGTTTTATTAAGTTCAATATTTATAAGTCTTTCAGGGCAAATAAGTGTGCAGATCTCTGTATTAGCCAAGTAGTGAATATGGAGGAGTTGCGCTATGTGGCAAATTAATGAGGTTGTGCTATTTGATAATGATCCGTATCGCATTTTGGCTATAGAGGATGGCCAAGTTGTCTGGATGCAAATAAGCGCTGATAAAGGAGTTCCACAAGCTAGGGCTGAGTTGTTGCTAATGCAGTATTTAGATGAAGGCCGCTTAGTTAGAACTGATGACCCTTATGTACATCTTGATTTAGAAGAGCCGTCTGTAGATTCTGTCAGCTTCCAGAAGCGCGAGGAGGATTATCGAAAAATTCTTCCTATTATTAATAGTAAGGATCGTTTCGACCCTAAAGTCAGAAGCGAACTCGTTGAGCATGTGGTCCAAGAACATAAGGTTACTAAGGCTACAGTTTATAAGTTGTTACGCCGTTACTGGCAGCGTGGTCAAACGCCTAATGCATTAATTCCTGACTACAAAAACAGCGGTGCACCAGGGGAAAGACGTTCAGCGACAGGAACAGCAAAGATTGGCCGAGCCAGAGAATATGGTAAGGGTGAAGGAACCAAGGTAACGCCCGAGATTGAACGCCTTTTTAGGTTGACCATAGAAAAGCACCTGTTAAATCAAAAAGGTACAAAGACCACCGTTGCCTATAGACGATTTGTGGACTTGTTTGCTCAGTATTTTCCTCGCATTCCCCAAGAGGATTACCCAACACTACGTCAGTTTCGTTATTTTTATGATCGAGAATACCCTAAAGCTCAGCGCTTAAAGTCTAGAGTTAAAGCAGGGGTATATAAAAAAGACGTACGACCCTTAAGTAGTACAGCCACTTCTCAGGCGTTAGGCCCTGGGAGTCGTTATGAGATTGATGCCACGATTGCTGATATTTATTTAGTGGATCATCATGATCGCCAAAAAATCATAGGAAGACCAACGCTTTACATTGTGATTGATGTGTTTAGTCGGATGATCACGGGCTTTTATATCGGCTTTGAAAATCCGTCTTATGTGGTGGCGATGCAGGCTTTTGTAAATGCTTGCTCTGACAAAACGGCCATTTGTGCCCAGCATGATATTGAGATTAGTAGCTCAGACTGGCCGTGTGTAGGTTTGCCAGATGTGTTGCTAGCGGACCGTGGCGAATTAATGAGTCATCAGGTCGAAGCCTTAGTTTCTAGTTTTAATGTGCGAGTGGAAAGTGCTCCACCTAGACGTGGCGATGCTAAAGGCATAGTGGAAAGTACGTTTAGAACCCTTCAAGCAGAGTTTAAATCCTTTGCGCCTGGCATTGTGGAGGGCAGTCGGATCAAAAGTCATGGTGAAACAGACTATAGGTTGGATGCATCTCTGTCGGTATTCGAGTTCACACAAATTATTTTGCGTACGATCTTATTCAGAAATAACCATCTGGTGATGGATAAATACGATCGAGATGCTGATTTTCCTACAGATTTACCGTCTATTCCTGTCCAGCTATGGCAATGGGGTATGCAGCATCGTACAGGTAGTTTAAGGGCTGTGGAGCAAGAGCAGTTGCGAGTAGCGTTACTGCCTCGCCGAAAGGTCTCTATTTCTTCATTTGGCGTTAATTTGTGGGGTTTGTATTACTCGGGGTCAGAGATTCTACGTGAGGGTTGGTTGCAGCGGAGCACTGATATAGCTAGACCGCAACATTTAGAAGCGGCTTATGACCCAGTGCTGGTTGATACGATTTATTTGTTTCCGCAAGTTGGCAGCCGTGTATTTTGGCGCTGTAATCTAACGGAACGTAGTCGGCAGTTTAAAGGCCTCTCATTTTGGGAGGTGTGGGACATACAAGCACAAGAAAAGCACAATAAAGCCAATGCGAAGCAGGATGAGTTAACTAAACGCAGGGAGCTTGAGGCGTTTATTCAGCAAACTATTCAGAAAGCCAACAAGCTAACACCTAGTACCACTGAGTCCAAATCAACACGCATTAAGCAGATTAAAACCAATAAAAAAGAAGCCGTGACCTCAGAGCGTAAAAAACGTGCGAAGCTTTTGAAGCCTAGTTCGTCTGGAGAAGAGGCGAAGGTGATTCCTTTTAACGCAGTGGATGTAGACGAGCAAGAGGATTACCGCTTACCTAGTTATATACCAGAGTTATTTCAGGACCCTGATGAGGACAAGTCATGAGTGTTAGTAAACTTCAGGCTATTTACCGTGAAACAGGTGTTCAAGCTTACCAGGGTAATCCTTTGATCGAGGCTTTACCTCTTTTACAGGAGTCTGTGGAGAGTGCCGTTTTGTTAAAGTCTCCATTCAAGCTAGGGAAGTCAGACTTACAGAGTTCCCGGGTTGTTCGTGCTCATACGGTTTGTAGAATACCAGATGATTACTTTCAGCCTACTAAGTTGCATGTGGCGCTTAGTGAGCGTATCTCCGTCATGATTCGAGGTGGTTATG
>CANROC010000068.1 GCA_947632175.1 uncultured Oscillospiraceae bacterium
ATCGTTTCCGGCAAGCGCACCGCGGGCACCAGCCGACTGCACGACACGCCGGTCGCGCAGTCGGCCGAAACCCCCTGCCGGAACCTGTCGCGCCGAAACGGCCCACCCGACCTTTAGGCAAGGTGAGAACGAAACGAGATTACCGACAAGTTTCGTGAGACAACCGGCAGTTTCGGCAGCGCACCACTCACCCGTCTTTCCGGGGATGTTCTGTCTCACCAACTGACAACTCTCGTGAGATCGGACATCGGAGTTCGCTTCGCTCACGCGAAGGATTTGCCGAAGCATCTGACTTGGCTTCATTGCCCGATTTGAACGCTTTCCGGCGTGTCACGTATTGAACACGCAGTGGCGGTGGGAGTGTGTACCCATGACGGTTGAGCAACAGGTCTGGGAGCAGCAGTGGTTGCCGCTGTGGCCTCTCGCGTCCGATGACCTGCGGCAGGGCATCTATCGGATGAGTCGCGAGAGCGCGCTCGGGCTGCGCTACATCGAGGCAAACCCGCACGCGGTGTCGAACCTCCTGGTGGTCGATATTGACCACGCTGACGCGGGCCTGCGTGCCATGTGGGATCGCTCGGCTTGGCTCCCGAACGCCGTGGTTGAGAATCCCGAGAACGGGCACGCACACGCCGTCTGGGCGCTGCGCGAGGCCGTCACCCGAACCGAGTACGCCCGGCGCGCGCCGCTCGCGTTCGCGGCTGCCGTGACCGAGGGGCTGCGCCGCTCCGTCGATGGCGACCAGGCGTACAGCGGCCTCATCACCAAGAACCCCACGCATCAGGTGTGGGAGGCGCATTGGCTAACCGATCACCTGTACGAGCTTGATGAGCTCCGCGAGCACCTCGACGGTTCCGGCTTCATGCCTCCGGCCTCGTGGACGCGCACCCGGCGACGTCGGCCCATTGGCCTCGGCCGCAACTGCGACATCTTCGAGAGCGCCCGCACATGGGCCTACCGCGAGGTGCGCAACCATTGGGGCAATGCAGCCGGTCTGCACGACGCGATCACCGCGCACGTGCACGCGCTCAACGCCGAGTACACCGAGCCGCTGCGGCACTCCGAAGCCAAAGCCATAGCGGAGAGCATCTGGCGATGGATCACCACGAAGTCGCGCATGTGGCGCGACGGCGCAGCCGTTTACGAAGCCACGTTCACGTTGATCCAACACCACCGCGGCCGCAAGGGTGGTGCTGCCAGCAGCGCCGCCCGCAAGCTACGTGAAGCTGAACGCATGCAGGCTACGTTCGCCGCTATTGAGGAGTCGTTGAAATGAGTGCTCTCAAGCCTGGTCGCCGCCCGGTCAGTGCGCGCATATTGGCAGAGCGCGTAGGCGTCTCAGAACGCACCATCAAGCGCTACATCGCAGAGCCTCGCGCCGAGTACGACGCGCGCACCGCTGCACGTCACGAGCGTATTCGTGAGCTGCGCGCCGAGGGTAAGAGCATGCGTGCGATTGCGGCCGAGGTCGGCGTATCTGTCGGCACGGTTCACTACGCTCTGAACAAGTCGGAGAGCGCGAGCTGAGCGCGCTCATGACACCCTCTCATGACACCCCCATTGGTACCCCACCTGACACCCTCACGCTGAAAGCTGCGGCCGAGCATGTAGGCGTCAGCGTCTCCACCGTTCGGCGCCGGAAAGACGCGCTTATTGCGGCCGGTGCGTCAGTCGATCCGGCTGGTTGGGTAATCCCGCTGAGCGCACTCAAGGCGGTCTTTGGGGTATCAGGTGAGCGCGCTCATGAAACCCCCTCTGATACCCCCGTTGATACCCCTGATAACAGCCCTTTGGTTGAGCAGCTACGCGCCGAGAATGCACGTCTTTGGGAGCAGGTCGAGCAACAGGCGCGCACGATCGAACGGCAGGCCGAAGCGCACGCGGTGATCTCTGCGCAGCTCACGAAGCTCGGCCAGCTCGAAGCCGGCGGCGAACAGCCGGCCCCGCGTCGCCGCTGGTGGTGGCAGCGGCGCTAGGCGTCGTCTCCGTGCTTTGGACGGTTCCACCCGGTGCCAGGGATGGGGCGCAGCTCGCCCCGCTCAGCGGCCTCGGACAGTGCCGCGTAGTGCGCTTCTTCTGCCGCGTCAGCGATGCGGTCAGACTTCGCGAGTGAGCGCGCTTGGTACTCGTCAAAGGTGATCGCACCGCGCGCATAATCGGCGAGGTCGGCCACGTCTTCACGGTTCGGCTGCCACCCCTCATGCCACCCACCACCGAGCACCCTGACGACTCCGACACGCTGCTCTTGCGTCAGCGGTTCGAACAGTTCGGGCCACTGTTCCTCGATGTCGAAACGCTGCGCGCTCACGACTGATCCCAGTTCACGATGTGCACCCGTGCGCCCTCCGGGAGCGCGCTCAACTGACGCTCCAACCCATCAGCATCCGTGTACAGATGGTCGGTCTTAGCGCGTTCACGATACGTCTCAGAGAAGATCCGCTTCAGCCCGTCAACCGTGCCTTGCACAGTGACCTCGTACCGGTCGGGAAACCCGTTCCGGTACTCCGCCGAGAGAACCGCTTCCTCAGCGAGGTTGCCCACCCATTCGCCCGAACGATCCGAGCGGAACCCGTACAGCTCCGGGCCGTGCCACGTCGCGAGGTGGCTCTCGTTTTGGTCGGCGTCGACCCATGAAATCGAAGTGCTCCAACCCATCTCAGAGCCTCCTTCCGTCACCCTCACGCTACGCCCAACCACCGACGTTCAGCCCAGCGCAGCGACCCGAACGGGACTGCCAAGCGAGATCAGGGCACCTGATCGTATAGCTTGCTCCGCGCACTATGCGACGCTTACCGGGATTGGGCTAGAAGCCCATAGTGACTCGGGCCGGATCGAGAGTGGTATCCACTCGCTATGCTTGCTACCCCTCGCTACCCCTCGCAGAGGGTTAGCAAGCGATCCGGCCCGAGCTGCAACGGTTATTAACGTTGCTATGCTTGCTCCCCCTCGTACCTCATCCCTCGAAGTGTTCAAAGTACGTCCAGTGCCAAGTCAGATGCTTCGGGCAACCACACACCGCGCCCGATCCCATTTCAGGGCAAAGCCGCACAGCGGCTGCGGCAGCCCGAAGCGCTGCGCGCCGATTTGGGCCTGGTTCCGGTGCGAGTGCTTACGCGTGACCCCGGACGCCACGTAGCTCGCTACGGAGCTGCACAGGGGTCTTCCTACGTCCGCACGGGGGAAGTTCGAGGGGTAGAGGTTCTTCGCTGGAGGTCGCTGCGCGGCATTCGGATGTCCCGTCTCACGAAAGTTGGCGGTGTCTCACGAAAGTTGGCATCCGTCTCATCAGACCTGTCAATTTCTCACCGGACTTGTCAGATTCTCACCGGACTTGTCAGATTCTCACCGGAGTTGTCAGAGCTACGGTTTGACGTCATCTCCAGGACGTGCGCTGGCTCTCCAACGGAGCAGAGGGGCCGCCGGAAACGATCGTTTCTGGTGGGTACGTTTCCCTTCGTTTGTGCGGCGTGCCAGAAACACCCGCCGGAAGAGAGTCACGGC
>CANROC010000069.1 GCA_947632175.1 uncultured Oscillospiraceae bacterium
CGGTCTGCACCGAGAGGGGAACGGGGAGCAAGCTCACCCGTCCTCCCTCTCGGCTTGCCGATTATAGCACGCAAGAACCGCCTACACTACATAAGCGTAGGCGGTTAGCAATGACCTCGAGGGGAATCCGATGAGCAAGCCCGTTCAGTTATTCATATCTATCCATATGAGGTCAGCAAACTTATGCGGATATAATATTGCCACAGGCTTGTCTTGCTCCGACAACTCAACAGCATACCCGAATATGTTTCCGCTTTCGTGTACCGCGAAAGTCTGCAATTCCTCTTTGTGATAATAGACCCAACGATTAGCCTCAAATCTATCGGCGAACTCAATTACTGTATATTCCCAACTACCATTTTCCTTGCACTTGCAAATCTTACACCGCATTATTTCTCCTCCTCAATTGCTCTTATCAGTCACAATATATTGCTGATACCCAACATTCCAGACCGCACACACCTCACGGATCACATCTCCGTTCGGCGTTTCACCGTCCTCGATCAGATCGCCGTCTACCTCATCATCAAGGTTCAGTACCTTGTGCCACTCTTTCATCACGCCACCGTAAGCTACCAGTCTGCGGTTAGCAAGAGCCTTGTCAAGCACTTCTACCGACTTGCAGGACATATCCCAATCCCACGGCAGCACATAGTCCCCTGACTTGACTGTATACTTAGCTACTTCACACACTGCCGAAATTATCATATCAGCCGAGCAAGCCCCTTGTCCTGCTTTCTTCGGCTTTACCTTGCGGACATCTACTTGTGTTATCGTTGGGTCTTGCATTGCCCTCTGCCACATCGCAAGCCATTCATCACGCTTGATATATGTTCTGTCATTGAAGTATGATGGATTGACAGCGAAAATGCAATGGAAGTGAGGGTGGTATGTATCATAAGACGGATTGGGTATCTTCTCCCCAGTGTCGGTATACTTGTGCTTATGTAAGTTATGAGTGACTTCAAGCCCCCTATACCAACCCTTGACAGCCTTTTCAAAAGCCTTATACCCTACGAACCTGTTCCAAGCCCTCATCATATCGGACAGCTTGTCCGACAGGTCTGCGCCTGTCACGTTCGGCACGGTAAGTGTCACGAGTATGTATTGATACTCCTGCTCCGCCTGCATACTCTCCAGTATCTTACGAGTATGCACCTGTATCTTGATAGACCTGCGCCAAGTACAGAGCGGACATAGCCTTACACGGCAGCTTTCAGCGTGCTTAATCTTCATAACTTCACCGCTTTCGCCAGAATAGACATTAAACCACAAGTGAACACCGCAGTCGTGCAGACGGTCAGCACGCTTTTCCCAATATTCACTCTCCGATGAACCGTCAGCTATCAGTCTATAGCACTCCTCAACCGTCTGGTTCTCTACCTTGTGCTTTCTCCACGGTCTTTCCTTGCCAGTGCTTGACTTGTCAGACAGTGTTTCAAGCAATTCTCCCGTTTCCTCGTCCAGAATGTACTTCTTGTTATCCGCTATTATGAAATTTTTGTGTTGCTCTTGACAAACTCTCTTTTTCATGGTATACTGTTAATGATGAAACTACTCAAACGACCGAGTTCACAAAATGTTCACGGTTATGAGTAGGTATATAACAGATTTCCCCCTTTCGTTTGGTTTGTGTTTACTGACATTAGCATTATACCACGACAGGGGGTATTTTGTCAAGTAGTAGTATGCAAAATTTCAGGCAATTTTCACCTTAAAACCCTTGATATTACGGGGTTTGAGCCACTTTAGGGCAAAATTGAGATGTTGCCATAGTATCAAGATAAGGAAACACCCCCTTTCGGGGGTGTTTTTTTTGGCAAAAAAACCTCATTTTCAGTTACTCCAGAAATTATAAATATTACCTACCTGTAAATTTTTTATGAATGGTTTTGTCGGCTGAAATTTTAGATTTCAACTCTCGACTAAGTCCATTCTTGTCAATAATTTCCTCACAAACGGATAGCTTACGCCTTAATTCCGTGTTCTCCTGCCGTAGCTTAACCTTTTCAGATTCACCATGCAACTTATCTCGTGTCATCAATCCTCTTTCTTTTTCTTTCTGCTTGTACTGTGCAAGTTCGGAAGAAGTAGCCGACAGCTTGGCTTTTAACTCGTCACGTTCCTGAACGGCTGCATCACGCTCTTTCTTGTAAGTTTTAACTCGTTTGGCAGCTGTAATTCCTTTCTGAGCAAGTCCAGTCACAGTATCCCAATTTTCTTTAGACACTGTAACGTTACTGCCAAACAGGCTCTTTTTCACTTCGATATCGTCAATTTCTTTAAGTTTAACTCTCTTTTTGGCTAATTCGTCCAACTCCTTACGCTGCATATCGGCTTCACGTCTAAGTTCTGTTTCTTCTTTCAGACGCTCCACGCTCTTACGCTCTGGCGTTTCTGCGGTGTTGTAGCTAATTCCATACTCCCTAAGGCACATATCGTCCATAGCCTTATTCAAGGCTCTTAGACGTGTCTTTGTTTCGCAGTTCTTACCGTTTATACCTCTCCGCAGCTCACCAGTCTTTTTATCTTGCCATTCAGCATACGCAGCTACCAATGTATGACCGTGAACCAAGCTCATTCTCTCCTTGCCGTCCTTGTCAGTATACCAGTGCTGTTCATCAAAGTGACCGCACGTTCCCCCGACATTTTCCGCTCCGAAGAAGTCCTCAATGACCTTATGGGCATTTCTCAAAAAGTCCTCTGCCTTGCCTTGCTCCGTTATCTCCTGCGGTACAGGTGTTTCAAGCATTATACAAGTGATTCTCTTATCGCCCATATTTCTCTTTGGCGGATACTTCTCGTCTACTTCCTTGATACGAGCTTTCACCTTATCGAGCATTGGCGCATAATCATCTGCGCCAATATACACGTTCAGATGTGACTTGCTCTTGTCTATATCGGCATTACTATGAGCAATATTCACACGCTCGTTCTTACCGTTGTGTTTCTTCATTGCTCCTGCTTTCTGTGTGGTCGCTTTCTGCCAGTCGACACTTGCCATAATATCTCACGCTCCTTTCAAGCCCTATGAACATTATACCACCGAGGGGGCATAATGTCAATTAGGTCTTGCACCCAATACCTTAACTTTGTTAAGGTCGGGTGCTCTCCGAGGGGCAGGCGTTCCCCCTGCACCCCCTTTCCTGCTGAAAAGAAAATCACTTTGTATCCATTGGCGACAAGGTTACTGCTCTTCCGGTCCGTGTAGGCTATCCTAAGTAAAGGGGTATCTGTAACAACTTTCCGAACTCGCTCCGCTTACGCTCCACGACTTCAGAAACTTGTTACAGACACTCCCCTTGACTTAGGATTTCTTGCGTGCTAATCGGTCTGCACCGAGAGGGGAACGGGGAGCAAGCTCACCCGTCCTCCCTCTCGGCTTGCCGATTATAGCACGCAAGAA
>CANROC010000070.1 GCA_947632175.1 uncultured Oscillospiraceae bacterium
GAAGCCACGTTCTACCGGCGTCTGCGGGAGTATCGCGCGGCGCAGGGGATAAAAGAATAGCTATCAAAAGGTGTACCTTCTGATAGCTGGACACCTTTACATAGTATAGCGTGTTTTCCACCTGTTGGCAACTGTTTTCGGGGATTTTGCCTGTCAAAAAGCATGGTTTTGAAGGACAAAAGCCGGTTTCTTGGCGGAAACCGGCTTTTGTCAAATGGTACACTTTTTGACAATCGTTAGGAGGCATAGGTATGGCACTGATCGGCATGAAGCGCGTACTTGATTCCACCAGCGAGACCTTTGTTACAGATTTTGGAATCCGATTTCGGCGCAAGGCATTTAAGAGCATTCAGAAGTTACTGACGCCATCCATCAAGAAAGAAATCGTCGTGGAGCATTATCCGAAACTGGAAAAGGATACGCCATATATCTTTGCGTCTAACCACTGGTTCCTTGAGGATTTTATGATATCCCTGGCAAAACTGGACAGGGATGTATTCACATTGTTTGGCTCTACAAATCAAATAGAGAGCCATCCTGTCATATCATTTTTGACCTGGCTTCCCGGTATGGTGTATGTAGACAGAACAGACAGGAAGAAGCGGCAGGATGCCATGAACAAAATGATACGGCTGCTTAAAAGCGGGACCAGTGTCCTTTTGTTCCCTGAAGGCGCGTATAACAACACCGAGAACCTTCTGTGCCTCCCCCTGTTTGCAAGTCCTTATATGCTCAATCAGGCCACCGGCGCAAAAGTCGTACCGATCGCGGTCTACACACTACCAGAACTGAATACTATCTACGGCAATTATGGTGATCCCATGGATTTTACTGGTATGGAACGGAACGAGGCCATGGAGCTTTTGCGTGATACCCTCGCCTCCATGCACTATGAACACATCGAAAAATACGGTGGTCTATTACAACGAAGCGACTTGGAGAACCGGGATTACCGAATGGATTATATGATGCAGCGCCGGGAGGAGTATATGAAGATGAAATTCACCCGGGACGTTTGGGATGAGGAATTGTCAACTTATCATGACCGAAGGATCACCGAACCGCAGGCTGTCCGAGAAGAACTGAGCGGGGTAAGCATCACTGCTGCCAACGCCCATATCTTAGCGCCTATTCAGGCTCGCCATGAAGAAGATGTTAAATACGATTTTGTACGCTTTATGCATGAGACATGGGACAAAAAGAATCCAGATTACAGAGCGAGATAAGGAGCGGAGACCATGACAAAAGAGGAATTGCTCAGACTGCGCACCAACGCGATCACGCATGAGAACAAGACAGGGTATCCACAGCAGGACCTAGCCCATTTGCAGTTTTGTACTGAGAATGCTCTGGATAACTACACTATTTGACGATTATTGGGAGGCAATTCTATGAGCACAGGTTATCCGTCCATTGATAAGCCTTGGTTAAAATATTACCGTAAAGAAGTAATCAATGCTCCGCTTCCAACAGGTTCGATGTACGAATATGTTTACGAGAACAATAAAAATCATCTCAACGCTACTGCGCTTGTATATTTTAACGCCAAAATTACTTATCGTACTTTATTTAAAGAAATAGATAAAGCAACGATCGCGTTTCTTGCCGCGGGACTCAAAAAAGGCGATGTCGTTTCATTCATTACGATTACAACTCCTGAAATGATATATGCTCTCTATGCAATTAATAGACTCGGAGCTGTTGCAAGCATACTTGATCCTCGTGCGTCGGCAGGGTCCCTGAAAAAACAAATTTCGGATGTAAAATCCGACATATTGATCCTGCTTGATGCCTGTATAGAACAAGTCAACTCAGTTCTATCATCGTTGCCTTTCAAGAAAATAGTACTTATATCCGTAAACCAATCGATGAGCTTTCCTGTCAAACAGCTCTAGTGTGTTCCAAGTTGCCGACCCAAAAACCGGGGAGTTCTTAAAGACAAACCAGCCTGGCGAACTGGTCATTTCCGGTAAAAGTGTCATGAAGGGCTATGTTAATAATCCGGAAGAAACCAACAAGGTCATCGAGGAAAGGGATGGAGTCAGATACCTGCATACCGGCGATATTGGCTATGTAGATGACGAAGGTATGGTATATGTGATCGACCGGATCAAGCGGATCATCATTCGCCCGGACGGACACAATGTCTTCCCGGCCTATATCGAAAACGTGGTCACAAAACACCCCGATGTAAAAGAATGTGTCTGCGTCGGCGTGAAGAAGGCCGAGTTCTCCAATGGCAAAATCCCCGTCGCATTTCTTGTTTTAGAGGATGGACACAAGGGGGAGGCTGATGGTATAATAGAAGAGCTTAAAGAAATGTCGCTCCGCGAACTTCCCGAACGGGACGTGGCTCTGGATTACATCGTCATCGACAAGCTGCCCATGACTGACGCGGGCAAAGTGGACTACCGGGCGCTGGAGAAAGAGGCCACAGAGCTATAATTATAACGATATAGGAAGGAGAACAACTATTATGAGCAGAAGTTTTACTGACACAGCCATCGCGAAGGAAGTTATTGAATCCATCAAAAATGGCGAATTGAAGAATTCATTAAACGTGTACTCTTTGCTAAACCAAATAATTAATGATCTTCCCAATACCTCTGTTGCAAAAGAGGCGCAAAAGCTCAAGGACGAATTATTCGACTGATAAGGCCGTGTAATCTAATAGAGGGTAAGGTTCTGAGAGAAGTTCAATTAATCAGGAACATTTCATGTTGCAGCGAGTGGAATCGGCCTATTGTCTCATCTGCAGTTAAGTTGTACATTGCTTCTGCTTCAGTATGCAAGACAAATTACAATAAGATAATTTCCCTTTGAAACAAATGGCGCACTTCTATACATGGTCTGACGACCATGTATGTGCGCTCTGCGAGGCACAGCCCGGACACCTGAATGTCCGGGCTGTTTTGCGTCGCTGCTGCTCCGAACAAGGGGCGGCCCCCTTGCAGCGCTTGCGCGCCTATCTCCCTGCCGCCCGGCGGGCGCTTTTGCCTCTCATTCCATTCTGAAGGAGGGATCAAAATGCACCCGACAAGATACAAAATACCGCTTTTTGCCGCCCCGCTGTCCCGGCCCGGCGGGCAGGCGAAAACGCGCTCACAGCGCCGAAAAATCGCCAAAGTGACACCGGGAATATACAGTTTTGCCCCCGGAACCCCAAATCTCAATTATCGTATGCAAAGGAGTAACAATGCCGCATATGAGCAAGAAACGGCGGGAGGAATGGTCTTTCTTCCTCAACCGCCGTAACAGAATTACATATAACCCCATCTGTCGGAGCTGCACACAGGATTGCAAGCAGAGCTTCCGCATGGGCATCGTCGTCTGTGACCGCTACTGGTCCAAACGCTGGAAACCCCAGGAGGAACGCAAATG
>CANROC010000071.1 GCA_947632175.1 uncultured Oscillospiraceae bacterium
TCATTTTGTAAACTATTTAATAGGATAGTCCTTAAGTCATTTCTGTTTATTTCAGGATTGTCAAAACGATTTTCGGGTCTTACATTTTTTGTGGTTAAAATATTGCCCTTTTCATCAACAATATTTACACCCATTGGTAAAGCTAAGTCATAATAAGTTTGTAACAATCCCGCTCTTTTCATTGCTTCCTGTCCCGAATCCCTGTGCAGATCAAGTGTCCCACCAAAAATCCTTGCATCTTGGTCTTTGTCTCTCTCGTAAACTGTAATGTCCACGCCGTTTTGCTGTAACAATCTCGCCATTGTTAATCCAACAGGCCCGGCACCAATTATTGTAATTTTTTTATGTTTTAGTAAAGTCATATTCTTGTTCGCTGGTTTTAATGTCAACTAATGTCTGTCAATTTAATCACTTTGTTTTTTTTAAATTCAAACACGGATTTTCCTGATAACTTTAGCTTTTGCCCTTTTTTTAAGCCGTTCGGAAAGTCAATTGCTAAAATTGCTGTATAATCAATTTCTATTTCAGTGCTGTTGTCAAAATGCCTAAACGATTTAACTGTCTGTGTTCTCTTTGCAAAGTATGTTTTTGCTGTTTCTGCCTGTTGTTTAAACGCTGTTAACCCTTTCAGCGATAACCTTATATCATTATTTTGAATGTTTTCAAAAACAATATTATCGTCAAGGTCTGCAACCATTTCCAGTTACCGTTAAGTAACTGGATTTTTTAGGGATTTTACAAAGAGTTGGTTTCGATAGGCAGTCCTCTCGCCTGCAGGGGCTCGCGTTTGAATCGCCTGAATCCCGCTGGCCGCCGTTGAGGCCTCCGATATCCGCATTGGCGTCCAGCTTCGGCAGGCCTAGCCGGGGCCAGCCGGTGGGCAAATCGTCCCAATTCCTGCATACAGGCAACCACGCAGCATGTGCGGCAACTGTTAGCGCACGTCGCAACTCGCCCCTATCTCCGAAGCGCGCTCGGACTCGAAAGCGGCCTGCAGCACGTCGATGAAGGCTGGCGCTTGCGGAACGCTGACGGACCCGAAAGCCGTGACCGCGACACCCGGCGTCCAGGAATTCATGACCACCGCGCCAGCGAAGTTCGCCACGTCGTCGAGGAAGATCTCCTCATGCCGTTGCGCGATACCAAGTCCGCTCAGCTGGCGCTGGATCATCCCCATCATCGTTCCGGCCAGTATCTGCGCTCGCGGCCAGACCACTGAACGGCCATCCCAAAAGACAAGGTTCCAGATGGTCGCCTCGCTCAGGCGACCGTGCCGGTCTACAAAAGCCGCATCGTCGAAGCCCTGCGCCGCGGCTTGCCGTAGATAGTGGGTTTTTGCACCCTCACCAACGTGCTTGATGGTCGGCAAGTATCGCTCATGCTCGACCACGCTCAACCGAAGCGGCCCCTTGGGACCATCTGACGGCGGTCCAGTACGAACCAGGATGCTCGGCTCGGTGTCGCTGCTCCCCACGGAGAATTCGCCCTCCGGAGAGAACACCGTTACGGTGAGCGATTGGTCCTGAGGTCCATCTTCAATCGCCCGTCGGATGTTGCGCGTCACGCTATCGTTGGATGGCGCCCGACCGAACAGGTCGATCGAGGCATTGCGCAAGCGTGCCAGATGCACATCCAGACCCTTGATCCGACGCGCCCGCACCTGCAAAGCAGTGAAGTGAGCAAACCCTGCAAACGCGAGCGGCGCCAGGTCGCGCCCGCGTGCAGGTCCGTCGTTGAGCAGAATCGGGTAGGTTTCCGAATGTGATTTCATAGGAGATGCTCCTCGGTTTGCGATTGGGAGCATCGAATGTAAATTATGACAGCGCTGTCAGAGTCAAGCCTCAACATGAAGATCGGTGAACTATCCAGGCGATGCGCGGTGAGCATTCGCATGCTGCGCTACTACGAAGAGGAAGGACTCCTCAAGCCGCGACGCACTCAAAGCGGCTTCCGGGAGTATGGGCCTCGCGAAGAGCAAACGGTCGAGCGAATCAAACTCCTCGGCTCCGCAGGCATGACGCTCGCGACGATCAAGCATTTTCTGCCGTGCATCCGAGGCGAAGGTCATCTGTTGGAGCCGTGCGACGAGCTCCGCTCCACGCTGGTCGAGCAGATCGCACTGATCGATCAGAAAACCGAAACGCTCATGCAAAGCCGAAAGGTGCTTGAGAGGTTTCTCGCGGAAGTGCAGTGAAGCCGGACTGTTTATGGGGTATTCAGCGAGGAGCATCCCCTTCTCCCGATTGCCAGCGCTACTTCCTTTGGTTTGAGCGGCGGCGCGAGCATGATTGGATGCGCACCGCCGAACCACCCTTAGAAGAATTCATCCAGCAGCCGATAGAACCGCGCACGAGCCGAATCGAAGACTTCGACCCCGTAGCGCTCCAGAAACGGCGGAACCCACTCCTCTCCCAACTCCTCGCCGATATCGCGGCAGGTCAGCGCCAGGTCCTGGTATCGGTCAGCTACACCTAGTCGGCCACAGTCGATCAAGCCCGAGAAACGGCCCCCTTCAACCATGATGTTGGGTAGACATGCATCGCCATGGGTGACAACCAGATCCTCGACCGCTGGCCTTTGCTCATGAAGCCTGGCGAGCAATTCGTTTGAAGAAAGGCCACGATGGTCATCATCGAAATCGTCGTCATCCACAAGTCCGGCATCCATTCGGGCCTGTGCGCGGTGGATCCGGAGTTCTGCCCGATGATCGAATGGGCATGTGGACGAATCGAGCACGTGGAGCATGCGAACGGCGTCGGCCATAATCGCCACCTTCTTTTCAGGGTCGAGTGATGACGACAGCAGATCCACTCCTGGTACCTCACCCATAAGTAGCCAATCTCTTCCGCCCTCGCTAAGTGCATCGATGACGCGCGCACAAGGGATACCAGTGCGTTCCAACCAGCGTAGGCGCGCCGCTTCGCCCAGCAGCTCACAGAGCGGATCACTTGGCTCGGATTTTACAAACAGTGAGGGCTGGCCGGACGCGATGAGCCGAAACACCGCAGCGCCTGAACACCCCTGCTTCTGCAAAGCCCATTGGTAACCAGCTAACAGGCTCCTCCAGGCAGCCGGCGACCGTTCAATAAGCCTAGCCTTGTCATTCATGGCATCTACCTCAACATTGTCGTATCGATATTCCCTTGAGTACCGATCGTACTAAGGTATCCCGACCAAGGCGGTGTGTCAACAAGATTTCCCGTATGCAAAAACGATTTGTAGCCCCCTACGGGTGAGGCTCAATCAACAACCTTTCCCGAATACCCTATTTTTTTTGGTGAATCGCATTCTGACTGGTTGCCTGTCAGAGGCGGAGAATCTGGTGATTTTGTTTTTCGACGTG
>CANROC010000072.1 GCA_947632175.1 uncultured Oscillospiraceae bacterium
AACGATCGTTTCTGGTGGGTACGTTTCCCTTCGTTTGTGCGGCGTGCCAGAAACACCCGCCGGAAGAGAGTCACGGCAGACGATTGCGGCGGCATAGCGGGTAACAGGGGCTGAGTCTGGCCGGCCCGATGCCAGGCTCAGCCCCTGCCCTATATATCGAGCGGGTGCTGAAGCTCGACGATCCGCATGCGTCCTGCCGCGAGGGCGAGGAGAGCGAGTACGGGCGGAATGATCCCAGCGACGATGAAGATGACTTCCACGGGCACGAGCAGTGAGAGCGGGCCGGCGATTGCGATCGAGACGGGCATGAACGCGATTGAGACGAAGAAGTCGAGACTCGCGACTCGACCGATCATGTTGAGCGGGACAAGTCGTTGCAGGAGAGTTCCCCAGATCACGACACCCGCTCCGGTTGCCGCGCCGACGACGAACAGCGAGGCCAGCATGAGCGGGAGGCTATCGGCCATGCCCAGCAGAACGAGGGGCAAGGTTCCGCCGCCCCAGCAGAGGATCATGAACGTCAGATACCGGCGCGGCAGCTTCAACGACGACACCACGAGGGACCCAACCGCTCCACCGATCCCGAACGCCGCCAAGAGAATCCCGAAGGTAGCTTCCGCATCCTCGAACCGGTCGCGCGTCAGGAACGGCAGCAGGACTTCGATCGGCCCCTGGATGATGAGGGCGAGCGACGACCCGAAGATCAACGTCCAGAGCAACCAGCGGGTGCCCGCGACATATCGGATCCCCGCTTTGAGGTCATCCCACACGTTGGTCCGGTCGGTCGCTGATGCGGTCTCGTTCGTCTCCTCCCGCTGGCTGAGGAACAGCACGATGATGAAAGCGATCGCGTAGGACGCGGCGACGATCACCGCGCCGATAGCGGGGAAGAACGCACCCACGATGACTCCGCCGAGCGCGGGGCCGAGTCCCTGACCCATCGACGGGCGCAGTGCGCCCTCGAGACCGTTGGCGGCGAGCAGCTGTTCAGGCGGGAGCACCTGCGGCAGGTACGCGCTGTAGGCGGGGTAGAAGAACGCGCTGCCGGCGCCCATCGCGAACGAGGCAACGCCGACATGCCATAGCTCGATCGTGCCGGTGAGCGACAACGTGGCGACAGCGGCCATGACCAGTGCGGTGCAGCCCTGGACCGTGATGATGATGCGGCGTTTAGAGAACCGGTCGGCGACGACCCCTCCGAGGATCGCGAACGCGAAGAGTCCGAGGCTCATGCCTGTTGCGACGGCGGAGAGCGCCAGGGGGCTGTCGTTGAGTGCCAGCACCTGGAACACCATGACGATCGTCCACATGCCGGTACCGAAGACCTCGATCCCGACCGCCGCGAACAGCAGCCGGTAGTCGCGAGTGGCGAGCGGGAGCAGAGCGCGCAGCGCGTTGGGGTTCTTCTTGCTCATGCCAGCGCCTCACTTTCCGTCGTCGAGTTCAGATGCAGCTGTGGCCAGTCGGCGACGTCGCGCAGGAGTTGGCGATCGTGGCTGGAGAGAACCACGGCGGCTTGTGTGGCACCAAGCGCATCGGTGAGTTCGTCGACGAGCGCGATGGAGAGGTGGTTGGTCGGCTCGTCGAGCAGAAGCACGTGAGGCTTGGCCGCGAGCACCAGTGCCAGGTCGAGCCGGCGTTGTTGTCCCATCGACAGCTCACCGATGCGCTTGCTCGATTGCCGAGCTCGCAGGAGGCCGAGCTGCGACAGCCCGACCGCTTCCGATGCCGGGAGGGTTCCGGCAGATACCAGTGCGTCAACATGCGCGGCGTAGACCTCGCTCGCCCGGCGACCCGGCGGCAGATCCGTCTCCTGACGAAGGAATCCGAGACGAGCGCTCTGCGGCATCCGCACCGCACCGGTGTCCGGGTGCAGCTCGCCCGCGACCACTCCCAGCAGGGTCGACTTGCCCGCACCGTTCGGGCCCGTCACCACCAGGCGTCCGCGATGCGACAGCGAGAACGATACGGAAGCTGCCAAGCGTCCGGTCACGCTCACCTGCTCGACGCTCAGTAGTACTGCTCCGGTCCTCGTGGGCAGGTCTGGGAACCGGAACTGCAGTGGTGGCTCGGGCACCGTCACCGCGTGTGCTTCGAGCTGTTCCTGACGTCGATGCACGCTCTGGACCAGCCCGCCGGCACGGGTCGCACGGCCGTGCTTGTTAGTCCCTTTCTCAGGACGCCACCCGGAGACGAGCCGATTCTGTGCAGAGCTGAGGCTGTCCTGCAGGCGGGCATGCTCCGCTTGTTGCCGGTCGTACTCCTGTTCCCAGCGTTCCCGCTCGGCCTGTCGGCCCTCGCGATATCCGGCGTACCCGTTGCCATATACCCGCACTCGATCATCCGGGGTCGGGTCCAGGTCGACGATGGTGTCGGCGACGTCCGAGAGCAGTGCCCGATCGTGCGTGACGACGACGACCCCGCCTGCACGGGAGCGGAGCTGCGCGCTCAGGAACTCGAGACCGGACCGGTCGAGGTGGTTCGTCGGCTCGTCGAGCAGCAGGAAATCATCGTCAGCACCGAGCAAGCACGCCAGACGCACTCGATACCGCTGTCCCACGGAGAGGTCACCGAGCAGCCGGGCCTGGTCGGTCTCCGCGTCGAGCGCTTCCAGCGCGATCTGCACCCGCCGTTCGGCATCCCACGCATCAAGTAATTCAGCGTGCTCCAGCGCGGCAGCGTAACGCTCATCCGCGCCGACGTCCCCGGCCGACATGGCACGGGCCGCCTCGTGGAGGGACGCCATAGCGGCGAGCGGTTCGGCGATCGCGTCGGCTACGGCCTGGCCCACGGTCCGGTCGTCGTCCGCAGACATCTCCTGTTCCGCGACGCCCAGAGTTCCCGTGCGCTGCACGGTTCCAGAATCAGGGAGCAGTGTGCCGTCGAGGACGTGAAGCAGGGTCGACTTCCCGCGGCCGTTCTCGCCGACGATCGCTATCCGCGACGCAGGAGTAACGGTGAGGTCGACATGGTTCAGGACGCTGGTCGCTCCGCGCATCACTGAGACGTCGGAGGCGATGAGTTGGGCGCGCTGGCGCGCCGGTAGATGTTTGGTCAGGGTGAGCATTCGAATCCTTCGAGACGACGCACCGAGCACTCCAGATGAAGCGCAAAGGGTACGCAGATGACGGCGACCCACGAGGGTCAGAAACGAGCGGCCGCCGCAAGCTCGGAGAAACTCAACGAGCGCGGTGGGCCTTACTCAGCCTTCAGAGGAA
>CANROC010000073.1 GCA_947632175.1 uncultured Oscillospiraceae bacterium
AGATAATCATAAATTATCTTTAATGAGAGGCTAATACTGTGAGTAGCATCTACGACAAATGTAAGCAGTTACTTTATCTGCAGAGGCATATAGACATCACAAGTTTAATACATAATCACGCGAACTATGAGATGAATGAAATAGCTACATATTATAAAAAGACACACTGGCTGTTCTATAAAACCTTTGCGTCCAAGCACGGCTTTATGCACATCGGGCTCAGTGAAGATGGAACATACAGAAAAAATCAAGGCTATGAGTTATATCACTTGCAGGTTATAAACCAATTCGTTACCGATACGAATGCGAAACGCGTGCTTGAAATAGGCTGTGGGCAGTGTGCGAATCTAAAATACCTTGCAGCACTGAATCCGGATATTCAATTTTACGGTATTGATCTGGCCCCAAAGCTCAGCGGAATACGGAAAAGAAATAACATCACTGTCTTTACAGATGACTTTCACGAAATATCAAGTATCAAAGATAACTCCATTGATTTAGCATTTGCTATCGAAACAATTTGCTATTCATTGCACAAGCGAGATGTTGTGACTGCGGTCCAGAGGAAGTTAAAAGCAGGTGGAACATTTCTCATATTTGATATTTTTCTTGGGAGCACTAAAGATCGCTTATCTGACGTTGATAAAGTTTATCTTGCTATTTTGGAAAATTCTTATTGCTTAAGCCCTCTGGAGCCATGTACTTCATTTTTGCATTATGCCGAGGAGTCCGGGTTTATTCTCCAACAGTCAAGCTGCCTGACTGACTTGGCCATCCCATATTTAAAAGAAATAGAATCCCGTATGATGCGGCACTTGAAATATGGCGGCATTTTTCTGAGACTGATGCTATCGCTTTGGCCCTGGGCGGTTGTCCGGAGTATGCCCCCCGGAATGCTGATGCGGCAAATGGTCGAGGATGGATACTTACAGTATCATCTGTACTGCCTCAGGTCTCCAAGTACCGCTTCATGCATAAAAGATGATGGGTCGAGTGAGGTGGAACCAAAATGAACAGAGTAGAAAACCTGGAAATTGAAAATCAGTTTCTCTGCGCATTTGAAAGAGCTTGGAATAATACGTTACAATCCTATCGCTGCAGCCAAGATCAGTTGATTCAGGGAAGCAGACTACGCCCCCTAATGGTATTATGGGGTTATCTGTCCACGCTTGACGATTTCTCCTTCGCTGAAATGGAGTATATTGCAAATGTTGCAGTAAGCGTTGAACTGCTCCACAAAGCAACCATTATATTGGATGATTGGATTGACGAAGATGAAACCAGACACGGGAAAATGGCATTCCATATAGAATATGGGCCGTATTTCACGGTCATCCTCTCATTGCATATGGTCAGCGATGCCATATTGAGACTAAAAAATTTTCTTCCTTCTGATATAAGCTTATCAAATAGCTATTTTTATAGTGCGGATATTATCGCGCAAACAATTTATTCCATGTCAAAGGGTGCTCTTGAGGAATTACGTCTTGAGGAAAACATTTTTGATCTGGAACATATAAAAATGATTGCGCAATTAGAGACGGCGGAAATTATTGGAAATGCAATGCAACTGGGCTACTTTGCGGGAAATGGCAAAAGCTCTTCACTCAGCAGCTTATTTAAGTATTTAGGAGATCGTTTTGGATATCTGTTTCAAGCTATGAACGATCTGGAGATTTTTGCCGACCCGAAAAGACTGATTGCGCACAAAGGCAATTCAAATAATGATATTGGCATCAGCCGAAAAAACCTTGGGGTTGCCATGCTCTATCATGTTGCCAATCAAGCTGAGAGGACATCAATTATTCAGAAAGATCCTGACAAAATTCGCGAGCTTATTTTGAAGTACAACATCATTGACTTCGTTGTAAAGGAAACAGACTTGTTTTGCAAAACCATACCGGAAAAAATACAGTCTTTTCCCGCAAGTGGCCTATCACAGGAATGGGTCGTCGGATATCTCACATTTATTGTAAGGATGAAGCAAAAGGCACTGGACAAGTTAGGACTTGAGCAGTGACCATCCCTGATATTGCAAAATAGTTACAAGGGATGCCGACAAATTTATCAGCGTCGCAACGGTTGAATATGCTATATTTAGGCGACCTTTTATCGGATAATCCGGCGTTTTCAGAATAATAGAAATACATTGATTTCGTATAATTGTAGAGAATTTGGTTATCCACTTCATCTCCTCCGACGGAGCAAACTGTTTTTCAAACATCAGTTCGGATACAAATGCGTCTTTTGTTTTGCTGACTAGTCTTTTAATTGAGCGGATATTTATCGCTGTGACAAGGGGAAAAGCCAAAACAATACATACAAAAATGATTATCCAGAGTCCGTAAAATAGCACGTCGTCAATTCTGATTCCGTATATTGGCGAAAAACAAAATACAGCAAATGCCGCAATATAGGATGCGCCGACGATAAAAAACATGTTCAGCAATGAATGTGAGATTTTTGTAAGGAGAATCAGCCAAGAGAGATTTGGCGGGAGTTCTTTTTTCTCAGGAGTGATCAGGTTTGCAAACCCCGAGTCGTTGTGTGCCGCCTTATACAGATAGCATGCAAAGCGAATATACTGGAGATATGCCAACATACTTAAGTAGACTGCAACCACAAAATATGCCAAACACCAAATGAAGGTTGGGGTCAGATGGATTTCTGAATAAATAATTGAGCCTCCAATTCCAAAAGTACCGATAAAAAACAACGGGAAAATAAGGTAAACACTGGATTTTTGTGTGTCTTCCAAATAAAACTTGTTTGCCACAATGAACGGCTCATAAAGCATTATATCGGCATATAATAATTTCATACTGCGATAAAAAAATTTTAATGTTGAACATACCGTCGTTATGATAATGGAGAAGATGATTACAAAAAAGTAGAAGTTTGGAAATGGCCAAAAATGATTGAGAATAAATCCTAAGAGAAAGAAAACTCCGACAGATCCCAACAAAGGAAGCCAAGTTGAGGCTTTCCACTTGAATTCAAACAGGCGGGATGGTTCACGCAGTCTATCCCATATCGCAATGCCGGCCTTCCCAATGCCTAACCTGATTTTTTGAAACACATATGGAATAGTTCTCGGCTTTTTCACCATCAAATTACCCCCAGGTGATAATTTATGATTATCTACCATTATACACACATTCTTGATAATAGACAATAGTAAAATCCTAATCGTCTTTTTTGG
>CANROC010000074.1 GCA_947632175.1 uncultured Oscillospiraceae bacterium
AAAACGCAAAAAAAGATTGACAGATTGTACTTGATGAAAAAAAAAAAAAAAGTTTTCAACAATCTGAAAAATGAAAAAAGTTTTCAACAATCTAATATGGATATTTTGTAAAAAATATTAAAAAAACATGAATAGTATATGTATTTTATTGATAAGCAATTTTCCAGAAGTCGGGAAATCCCCACTTCCCTATATGTTAACCAAACTAACTATAATCAGAAAGATAGATTGATATATATATCAATTTTTGTATATGGGAGAATTTGTAAAAATTTTTGATAAAAATTATATTTATAAGCAAAGAAAAAATATATGCCGTATAACGCTCTGTAAGGCTCTCTAAGGCTTGCTTACAATTTAGGCATATAAGAATATGCCTAAGAGGTTTAGAACGTGTTATAGGGCTTGCTGGAGGGCTTGTAGCGCGTTCTAAGGAAAATATTTCCTTACGGCAAATGTGCAATAAAATAACCAAGGAAGTATTGACAAAAAAAGCAAAATATAATATAATATACTTAGTAAACTTATTATGTTTACTAAGTATATTTTAAGAAAGGAGCATTATTATGAAGTCGGATATGATAACTTGTTCGTTCGCAATGGACAGAAATGTTTATAACACTTTCAAGAGCATTGTCAGCAGACAGGGGCAGAATGTTAAGGGGAGCATTGTACGGTATATGCAGAGCGTAATCCAATATAATACACCAAATGCCGACACTATCTTAGCTATTCAGGAAGTAGAAAAACTTAAAAAAGACCCGAATAAGAGAGTATACAGGTCATTTGATGAGGTGCTAAAGGAGTTGGACGATGAATAACGAACCTAAGTATGGCATTGTCCTCACTTCGATGTTTAAGAAAGATTTGAAATTAGCCAAAAAGCGAGGTTATGATTTATCTTTGCTTAGCACTGTAATTGATACGCTTGCAGAGGGTAAACCCTTAGACGAGAAGTACAAAGACCACAACTTAATCGGGAATTACAAAGGCTGCCGAGAGTGTCATATAACTCCCGATTGGTTGCTTATTTATGAGATTTCAGATAACGAACTTATTCTCTATCTTACCAGAACAGGAACTCATAGTGACTTGTTCTAAAAAGCTGAGGAAGAATGATGTATTATGATTATTTACAAAGATATTAATCTGGATGAGCCATTAACAACTGAACAAAAGCAAATGCTTGAAATTCTAAAGACAAGACCTATTGAACCTGATGAAGATTGCCCTGAATTAACTGATTTCATTGAGAACGGTTACTGCAAACGAAAAAAAATTAGCAGAGTAAAGAAAATAGCGGTTTCAAAACCAGCAAGCATCGCATTGTGTGACACACAATGCACGGATTAGCCAATCCTATGCTTGTTAGGGGTTGCACCCCTAAGACCCCTAAGAATGCAAAATGCAGGAATATTTTAACGAAAAAAAGGAAAATAAAATTTTACGCAAAAAAATAAATTACAAATGATATTTAACTGATTTTTATTTTATATAATGAATGTTTTTATTACGAATAATCTAAAAAAGAGCAGTAATTACACTGCTCTTTTTTTTTTTTCATGGGGTCTTAGGGAATAACCCCTAACAAGCAGATTAGTGCATTGTGTCTGACACAATGCGATGCTTGCTGATTTGGAAAGTACCTTTTCAGCCAATTTGGGAAATTCAATAAATTTGTTCATTTCTGTCAGACTGAATAATCTTTTTCAAGTAAGAAAAGCGATTGGTAATTTTGCGTTTTTCGGCTTCTGTGTTCATTCTTGCATACTTCTCTGCAAGATAATGATAGCGTGAAAACCATATACCCATTGGATGTGGAGGAAGAGCAGGCATATTTATAATAATCTGCATTAGCTCATTTACTTGAACCAGTGAAAATTCATCACAGCAAGCACTTGACAGTAATTCAAGATTACCACTATCTCCTTCGCCTCGGATTCGTTCGATAAGAGTAATCTGCGGTTCATCAATGACGGGCAGATCCTCGACAATAGTATCAACTGTAAACTCTATTTCCGCAATCTTACGACCTTTTTTGTTAGACTTATATGAAAACCTCAAATCAGTCTTTTCAGTTATCTCTTTATGGCATTTCTTCAATATCAGGTCATTGAAGCGTTTATATTGGTTATATGTTTCAGCAGTACAGTTAAGCAAGGTTTTCAGTTCTGTAATGCTAATTGACCAAGACTTTCGGAAACGATTATCGACAAGATAGAGAAACAGAATATAGCTATATCGGGAAGTGAGGTTAATCACATTTTTCAGTCGATACCGCAAATATCCGATATTGTCGATATTGAAAATATACTCTCTTGCAGACGGAGTGCAAGTCAAAGTAATCTGCCACAGTCCATTCTCGTCTTGTTCGGCATCAGCTTCTTCAAAAAGATTTATCAATTTGAAACCGTTTCGTTTAGTTTCGTCCCTGATTTCAATAACCTGAAACAAGTGACGAAGTCGCTTATTCAAATCATCTTTCAGAATGCGAGAAACGCCTAAATATTGTTCCAATTCGCCTTTTTCAAGTCTTACTGTCCGCTTGTTGGGATTATGGCTGTTAATCCTTGCAAGATAAGCATCCAGTATTTTTAGTTCTGGCAGTGTAAGGTCTGTTTCTGAGAGAGATTGTAAAGGGCGAGCTTTCTGTATGTACGCTTTTTCAGGAGTTTTGCCCATTCCCTCATAGTCAGGAATTGGCGGTATTTTCTTACGTTTTGGCATACTAATCACCTCATAATTATTATAGCATAAGGTCATGTTTTTGTCAATACTAATTATGTCCCTTCGTGAAAAAGTCTATGTCCCTTCGTGAAAAAGTCTATGTCCCTTCGTGAAAAAGTCTATGTCCCTTCGTGAAAAAGTCTATGTCCCTAAATTGTAAAAAAGCCCGAAAAACCGCATTTTTTTGACACCAGTAATCAAGGAGTAATCAAGAGAGTAATCAAGTATGTAATCAAGCAATCAATCAAGGGAAAATCGGTTATATCGGACTACAAAGATAAAATCAAATTCAAAAATATCAGAAAAACGCAAAAAAAGATTGACAGATTGTACTTGATGAAAAAAAAAAAAAAAAAGTTTTCAACAATCTGAAAAATGAAAAAAGTTTTCAACAATCTAATATGGATATTTTGTA
>CANROC010000075.1 GCA_947632175.1 uncultured Oscillospiraceae bacterium
AAAAGATAGATACGATTCCGACAGAATCGGATTTCAAGAAAACTGTGGCGGACTTCCTGGCCTGGAAGGTCGGATGTTTGATGCGTGGGGAGGTGAGTGGAGATGCCAGTGCAGTATAAGCAGTTTAAGGTCGGAGAAATTTTCCGCCTTGTCAATCCAAAAGGCAAGCTGACAACAAAGCAACTTGTCAGTGGCACAGATATTGCCTATGTTGCGGCGAAAAAGACGAACAATGGTGTGGCTATGATGTGTTCGCGGGAGAATATCCCTGATGAGCAGGTGATGCCAGGAAATTGTATTGTCTTTGTTCAACAGGGCGATGGAAGCGCAGGCTATACGACATATCAGCCGAATGATTTTTATGCCATCAGTTGCGTTTGTTGCGGCTATATTGATGGTATTCTCAATGAGAAGATTGGCCTGTACCTCGTCAGCGTTCTTGACAAAAATAAGGCGCTTTATAGCCATTCTAATTCTTGGAGTGGCGAAAAGCTCTTGAATACGAAAATGCCATTGCCCGTCACACCCTCCGGCGCCCCCGACTGGGACTATATGCAGGAGTACATTTCTGAGTTGGAGCAGGAGCGCGTTTCTGAGCTGGAGCAGGAGCGCGTTTCTGAGCTGGAGAAGTACCTTGCTGCGACTGGGCTGGACGATTATGAACTGACGGATGATGATAGGGAAGTGCTGGAGATTTCCGGCTTCCGGCGTGATGAAGGGCCGGATTCAGCGGCTGCTGCTGGGCTTCGGAAAGAGATGGGGGAGTTTCGGATTGCTGAGCTGTTTGAACAGTTGCGAGGAAAAGAGGCAGCTCCGAATCGTGTGCCTGATGGAAATGTTAATATGATAAACGAGACATCAGTAAATAATGGTATTACGAAAAAGGCATCTTCTGAGTATGTATTTCAGCCCCCTGCAATCACTGTGTCTGTTAATTATGCAGAAACGGTGTTTGTTCAAGCTGAAGAGTTTTGCGCTTCAGTTAATATCCTGATTTTGAAGAATAATGCTTTGGTTGAGTTTCCAGAGGCGGCTTTGTATGTTGCTGGATTGTTGCAAAAAAACAATCGGCGATATGATTATTCCCACAAAATCAGTAAAGACCGTTTGAATGATACTTTGTTGTTGCTCCCCATCTGCACCGACGCCGCGAACAATCCCGTCATCGACCCTGCGAAAACCTATCATCCCGAAGGTTATATTCCGGATTGGGACTTCATGAGCCGCTACATTCGCGCTATTGAGAAAATGGTTGTGAAGGATGTGGTGGATTACAAGAACGAGTTCATCGCCCGGACCAAGGCGGTTGTGTCATAGTCCTATTATATATTTTTTTCATAAGGAGCCTCTTCCCATGACCCCTATAGAATTTACGTTTGTTTTTTTAGCTATATCATGCTTAGCTATATTATGCATATCATTTTTGATATTTTTATTCTATTTTATTATTTCTGCCGTTTTCTGCCCTCCCTTTCATTACCCGTATTTTACATATAACTTCGATATCTCAGGAAAACGAAGTCCTCATCTGGAGGACTATATTGACCAGTTTATCATTGACGGCCACTTTACTCAAATTCAACAACATTATAAGGAAATTGAGACGTGGAAGATAAAATGCGAAAATAAAATAGAGAAGAGCTTGCTCAAAAAATATCGTCGTAAGCAGTATTTACGTTGTATAGATGATAGTCACGCGTTCCAATTTACCTTTTCTCGAACACAAACCAGGTACCGTCAAGTAAACTACGTCAGGGAATCCTATCAAGTTTCACAGACTGCGTACGAAGTTTCGTATAGTTATAACAAACTTTTGGAGCGCAAAAAGCAATTGGCGGCTATTGATTATGAGCGGCCCCTCCGGGAATATAACAGCAAAGAGCAAAGAAAACTTATGACCAAGGAGCTTCGTACCAGTGTAATGGTTCGGGATAACTATACCTGCCAAATATGTGGGAAATATATGCCCGATGAGGTTGGCTTGCAAATTGACCACATCATTCCTGTTTCAAAGGGCGGAAAAACGGTTATGTCAAATCTTCAGGTGACGTGTTCCAAATGTAACGGCCACAAGAAAGCAAATATCTACCCACCCCACGCCCAAAACAGCCCCGAAAGAAAAGAAGGACATGCTTGAAGACATTTTTGCTGGTGATCATTCGCTTTCCCCGACCCCCTTCCCAAATGCTTTTCGTATAATGATATATAACCCCATACAGCGCACTACATATCCAGATTTTGTTTTCATTTTTCTTTGGAGGCCGTCATTATGGACAAGGATTTACCTTTAATCGGTTCTCTTCTTGAGCTTGAACAAACTTTTTCCCGCCGGGCGGCAGCATATAGAGTTCTGTCCGGCGGTGTTACCGTGGGCAGCGCTGTGATCACTTGCAATGAGTCGATACACGGCACATGTGAGTACAGCGGATTTGGGCACGCCTATTCTCTTCAATATGTACCCGCTCTACAGCTGAAAAGCTATCTGAGTAGTCGTGGCGAAAAGACGGATAACCCGTATCAAATAATGTGCGGCGGCGAGAGGGTTGGGAAAATATATGATACCCTTTCCGACGGTTCCTTTTTTAACCGGTACAACTATACGCATTTCGAGCTGAACGGGATCGTGCGGTCCATGTTTACCGTTGGACTTGGAAGAGAGGGCGTGGCATACCCCATATATGCAGGGCAACGCCAGACTGCTTTGGTGGAGAAGGACGGCATTGTCAGGGATAATCTGGATATCTACAAAATCACCATGATTGACGCCTCCGAAGCGGTGCCGGCCCTACTTCTGGCCCTCTTCGTGGATTTAAGATGTCCTGCGGGAATTCCCGGCCATTCATAGCCGGGATGAAAGCAGGTGAATCAGTTATGTATTTTCAAAAAATTATCTCATCTATTTATATTTTCGAACTTTTTTGCGTATAAAAATATATAGTCAAATAACCAAGAAAGGAGGAATTCCTATGTTCGGAAAAAGAAAAGGACCCCCTGCATCACAACGTGCTATCAAGGTCCGTCTGTATCCTACAAAGGAGCAAAAGGTCCTCTTTGAGAAAACTTTCGGCTGTTGCCGTTTCGTTTGGAACAAAAT
>CANROC010000076.1 GCA_947632175.1 uncultured Oscillospiraceae bacterium
TGTAACGCTGACAAGTTACATTTCCTGCTTCACAGTCACGTTCAGGGCTATTCTGAAAAGAATAGCAAAGTGCGCCCTTATAGGGATTTTTCTCGTCGCGCTTTTTTCCGTAATCAGCCGGCACGAAAAACCTACGGCGCAATTTGAAGGCGCGTTTTTTCGTGCCTGACCGTTTCCGCTATCCGATAGCCTGAAAAACAGTTCTGGGATTTGGTTTATTTTCGCGCCTGGGACGATCACAGGTTTCGAGGCGAGCCACAGAGCGCCCGCGCCTTCAAATTGCGCCGTAGGGCGCTCTGTGGCGTTTTAACGGGGGTTCCAGCGTCGGAAGGCGCTAAAAACGCTCCGCGGGCTTCCCTGAGCCTCTGAGGGCGGAGAAAATCACCCTTCCCAGCCCTCATCCATCAATTTTTTATGATCGTGGATTTCTTCGCGCCGTCCTTTGCGCTGTCCTCCGAGTTTCACCAAATCTTTTTGAATTTCCGAAATCTGTTCTCGGAGTGATTTTGTTTCAGTGTTCGGAGAAACTGCCCCCTTATTTTTTTCAAAGCCTTTTTCGCTGAGTCTTGGCATGAGCAGCTCCGAATTTTTAAAATCCTATAAGGGCGCACTTTGCTATTCTTTTCAGAATAGCTCTTTCGTGAATTTTTATCTGACAAAAATCTGACGATTATTTTCGAGTTTTTCTTCAAAGCCATCAAAATCGGCTGCGTTTTAATCGAATTTCGACTGAAAATCGAAGTGCTGCCTTTCTTGTTCTAATGTTCTTCTTGTTCATACCAATTTTTATTCTTATTTTTCAATAACTTACGCTTTTATAGGCTAGGTATTGGGCCGCAACGGCTAGGTATTGGGCCGCAACGGCTAGGTATTGGGCCGATACAACTAGTTGACTTAGCAAGGAGACCTAGCTTATAAACAAGCCATGGGAAAAACAATCGAAGTGGCCACTGATCGCGCCTATGATCAAGCGAAAATCGTGCTTCCTGCTGAAATGGCGCGGGGCATTTTTATGCGTAATGCGCCAAGCCTTCAGGCGCTCAAATTACTGCATTTGTTGATTGCTACAGCAGGCGGCCGAATGGCTGATGATGTGCGCCATGAAATCCGTCTTGCTGATCTTCGCGCCATTGACGGTATGAAAAATCACGACCGCATATCCATTCAGCCAATGTTTGAGGAACTGCGCGGCGTGGTTATGAGCTTTGATGATGCGAAGGCGATGAAAGTTACGATTGGCGGGATAATCGACCAAGCGGTGCTCGATTATCGCCATGAGGAAACGGGGGAGGTTCTCGTTTCTTGGTATTTCGGGCGCATGTTCCGCGATTTGGCCGCCAAATCGAACCATTGGGCTATTCTGGATCGCCAAACTATTTTTCATCTGACCAGCAAGTATTCAGTGCTGTTGTTCCAGCACATCGCCTCTTATGAGCCGTATGAGTACATCAAAAGTAAAACTTTTACTGTTCCAGAATTGCGCGCTTTACTTGGGGTGACGGAAGGAAAGCTGGAGAGATTTTCTAATTTGAATACATGGGCCATTAAACCGGCTATTGAGGAAATAAACCACCTGTCGCGCTTCACATTGAATGCAACAACCAAAAAAATTGGCCGAACCGTTGTTGGTGTTACCATTTCATGGGATTTAAAGGCTGATAGGGAGCCTGTCGCGCAAGAACTTGCCGTTTCCAAGGTTGGGCGAAAGGCTCGCAGGGAAGGCAAAGCAGAAACAATATTTGAGCCATTTCCGGCTAGCGGATCGATTCATTTCACTCGCTGGGAAAAAATTTCCCGTGAGCATCTACCGCCGCCGCTTCCAGATCTTGGCATGGTAGCTGATGCGTTCCGGAATTTTGCTGCCCAACGGGACTTTGGCTTAGCGTCAAGCGGAGTAGAAAAAGCGTTTATCGGCTTTTGTAAATCATTCAAAATGAGGAAATAAAATGCTGCAAGAACCTTCTCTATACTTTCAGTATCAAGACGCTGTAACTATAAAATCAATAGAAAAAGCAAATACGCCGACGCAAGCACATAAGTGCCAAGCTATACTTTGGCAGATATGCCGTAACTTAAAAACCGGAACTTATTTTTGCTCGAAAAACGCGGAAGAACTAGGTTCTATTATGCGATTGAATAAGGGTGATATGTCTCGCGCCCTTAGTTTTCTCGAGAGCATTGGTGCGATAAAACGCGAAAATAACGGCCGTTCTAAAACCATTATTATCACGCCAGAAAGTATGGTTTTAGAACACCTATCAACGTCCAGCACGCGCGAAAAAAATGCTTCCGATCAAATGGACATCGAAGATTACACCTGAGTAAATTTTCAGTTTTCTGTCAGTTGCAGACGCGACAACCGTCAGAAAAACTCGCGCGAAAAAAGTGTAACGCTGACAAGTTTCATTTCCTACTTCACATGCATTTTTCGCCGACAGGCAGTGCAATTTTGATGGATAAATTTTTGTACCACAAAATTGCGTATCCTGCCGCCCAAACGCAAAAAAGAGCTATTCTGAAAAGAATAGCAAAGTGCGCCCTTATAGGGATTTTTCTCGTCGCGCTTTTTTCCGTAATCAGCCGGCACGAAAAACCTACGGCGCAATTTGAAGGCGCGTTTTTTCGTGCCTGACCGTTTCCGCTATCCGATAGCCTGAAAAACAGTTCTGGGATTTGGTTTATTTTCGCGCCTGGGACGATCACAGGTTTCGAGGCGAGCCACAGAGCGCCCGCGCCTTCAAATTGCGCCGTAGGGCGCTCTGTGGCGTTTTAACGGGGGTTCCAGCGTCGGAAGGCGCTAAAAACGCTCCGCGGGCTTCCCTGAGCCTCTGAGGGCGGAGAAAATCACCCTTCCCAGCCCTCATCCATCAATTTTTTATGATCGTGGATTTCTTCGCGCCGTCCTTTGCGC
>CANROC010000077.1 GCA_947632175.1 uncultured Oscillospiraceae bacterium
ATGCTGCCCGTCGCGCTCGCATCCAGGTTGCCCTCCACCGTCATCTCGCCCGTCAGCGTCAGTGTCGTTCCAGTCTTCACCTGCAACGCGCCGCTGATCGTTCCCTTCGCCAGGCTGGAATCTGCATTCACCGTCAAGCTTCCCGCCTGGATATCGCCAGTAAACGTACTCGCCCCACTCAGCGTGAGAGCCTTACCCGTAGCATCCACAGTGCCGCCGCCGACCGCACCATCAACGTCGCCCAAGCTCTTCAGAGTGCCGCCATCCGACAACACCAACGTGCTGTTCTTTGCCACCTTCACATCGGTGGTCTCACCGCCGTTCAATGCCTCCCCCATCGTCAACTTACCACTCGTCACCTTCAGGCTGTTGCCAGTGAAGGTTCCGCTCAGAGTGAAGCCTGTAGTAGTCGTGTCATAACCGCTGCCACTGTACACGAAGTTGCTGCTAATAGCACCACTAAAGCTGCCTCCCGTTGCATCTTCCAACGTCAGCGTGCCAGCACCTGCGATGGTGCCCTTACCCGTGCCAAGACCCGTTGCCTTCAGCGCGGCATCGGCAGCATCCAAGGTCAGGGTCTTAGTATCCGCCACATCCAGCGTGCCCACCTTGTTGTCCGCACTCGTTCCCTTGAACTTGAAGTCATCCGCCACGCTCAAGCCCGTCGTCGCCGTCAGCTTACCGCTGTATTCGCCGCCGTTCACCGTCAGCGTGCCGTCCGCAGACACCGTTCCGTCTGCCTTGGTGCTACCCAGACTCGTCAGCTCCACCGTTTCGCCCCTCAGCGTCAGCGTGCCGCCGTCCACCGTCGTTGTTCCGAGGCTCGTTGCGTTCGTGAACTCCAGTCCACCAGCCTTCACGGTGACACCCACACCGGAGAGATTCGTCGTAGCTCCATTGAAGATCTGCGTGCCGCTTGCCGAGTCCATCGTCACGCTCGTGACACTACCCAGCGAGCCGCTGTAGCTGCCGCCTGTTCCATTAATCGTCAGGATCGTGCCCTGGGCCAGCTCGCCGTTCGTGCCATCCAAGCCGCCAACGGTCAGTCCATTCGCGCCAGCCGCCCATTCCAGCGTGCCGCCGTTCATCTTCACCACGCCATTCACCGTGTTCGTCGCGGCAGTTCCCTCAAAGTCCAGCGTCACATTGTTACCCAGCGTGATGTCACCCGTCACCGTGTTGCTCGTGCTGCCGCTCAGCCTCAACGTGCCGGCTGTAAGAGTGGCGCCGCTTCCGGCCGTGACTGTCACCTCTGTTCCCTTCAGGTTCAACGTGCCGTTGGTCAACTTGAGCGCAGACTCACCCTCGCCTCCGAAGGTCAGCTTATTCTCAGCCGTGCCGACGTTCAGCGTACCGTCCTTCACTTCAAGCGACCCGCCTGTGAAGTTGGTCAAGTCGAATGACTGCCCCGCGCCGTTGTACACGAAGTCCACTCCAATGGTGCCGAAGCTACCACCGGCAGTGTCATTGAGCGTCAAGCTGCTCTTCGTTCCCGCCTCAGTCACTCCTTCCGCAATCGTGCCCGTGCCAGTCAGGCTGCTCACCGTCAAGCTCGCTGCCGTGCCGGTTTCACCCAGCGTCAGCGTGTTTCCACCCACCGCCAACGTGCCGATGCTATTGCTCGTGCCCGTGACTTTCACTCCACCCGTGAGCGTCAATGTACCGCCGCCGCTCAACTCCGTCACGCTGCCGCCACCCATGCTCAGCACGCCTGTGCCATTCACCGTGGCATCCGACACCGTAGCGTTGCTCAGCGTCAGCGTGCCCTTATCCGACACCGTCGCGCTCGTGATGCCCACACTGCCCCCAGTAAACGTCTGATTCGCCTCTGCCGTTCCCTCGCCCACCGTGATCGTCAGTCCTTCCACCTTGCCCGTGAAGTCTCCTCCCGTGCCCGTGACCTTGATTTCACCAGTCAGTGTCCCGGCAGAGCCGCTCACTCCTGTCACCGTCAGCACATCCGCACCCTTGCCTACTCCACTCACGGTTACGGCGCCCTCTCCCAGCGTCAGCTCACCCGCCGAACCGCTCAGGTTCAGCGTTCCCTTCGCCGTCAACGCGCCCGTGCCACTCAACTTCGCTGTCAGTGCGCTTGCATTGCTGCTCAGCGTACCGCCTTTCTCTCCCACCTTCACGGTGCCCGTCGTGCCGCTGGCTACCAACGTACCGCCATCCAACGTGATCGTGCCCTCGTAGCCCGTGTCCGCCGTGGTCTCCAGTGCTCCCGTCACCGTCATCGTGCCGCCAGTCAGCGTCAAACCGCCCTGACCCTTCAGCGTCCCTTGCACTTCCGTATCCACGCCGAAGCTCGTCGTGGTTGCTTCCCTACTCAGCGTCAGATCATTCGTAACCTTCAGCTTATCGGTCGTTTCTGAACCATCTTGGGTGTAAGCGCTAAACGTGTACCCATTCGCGCTCACCGTCATGCTGCCAGCCGTGATCTCACCATCTACCTGCACACTACCCTCTGAGCCGGCTGTAAGTCCCTCACTACCGAAGGTGACATCCGCACCTGCAAAGTACGCCGTCTCGTGCCCGGACTTATCGAACGTCCAATCGTCATTATCGGTGTCCGCCTTCCATATGCCATCATTTTTCGCCGACCAGGTGATCGCGTTGGCCTTCTCGTAGTGCAGGATACCATCACTGCTCAAGTACAGATCCCAGCCCGAGATGAGCTCGTTGTTACCAAATCCAATGGAGTTCTGCCAGCCGTTAGTCGCGTACTCGGACATCCCTTCCACGTCGAAGACCTGCCATGCGTAGCCGTTATCATCGTGATTGGTCTTAAGTCCGTTAATGAACTCTGTGACATCCAGTGTGAGAGTGTGCCCGCCAGCATTAAAGCTGCTCAGCGCCACAGTCGCACTCT
>CANROC010000078.1 GCA_947632175.1 uncultured Oscillospiraceae bacterium
ATCTTAACATTGGAGGTTTATCTTTTCTACCCATAGGCATAGCCTTTTTGGAACCACGGGCATAGCCCGTGGTTTTCACTCTACAAAAATAAGCGCCCCCTGTAGCCTGTTGGCCACAGGGGGCGATGCTGGCTTGAATTTCTTATTGGGATACAACCCCCACCCCGAACTTTTAGGGAGTGCAAACCCAGGCCAGAGGGGGTGCAAGCCCGTCCCAAAGGGGGTGCAACGTCGCTCGCAGGGGGTGCAGGGCAACTTTTTGGCCACACAAAACCCTCTATGTAAGAGAGAACCTCTTCGCTTCTTCCTTTTAGTTGCTAAGCTCCATATAGTGATTTGCGAATGGCATCTCGATAAACATTGCCTTCGGGAAGGTTCATGGAAGAAAATGCTTCTTGTACTTTATAGACAGTCGTGCAGTGCTCTTCCAGCACACCGAGGGGTGTGATTTCACCATCCTGAGTTGCACCATCATAGTCATAAGCAATAAAATGTATGGAAGCTGGTTGAGTCGGAAAATGCGGAATACGATCTTTCCCGCCTAGTCTGTTAAGTACACGCTCATAGACTGCCTTAGGGCATACAAAAAACAGACCGGTCCTACACAGGTCCTCCCGTTGCAGAACCTGTCCCTTATAGATAAGCTGTGGGATGATTCGCTTTGAGACGTTTTCCCAGTTAAGCCCTACTGTATCCGCAACAATCTCACGATTCTCCAAAAGTGCCATGCGGGCCTCTCGGTAGTTTCCTGTTGTGTCGATTGTCTGGACTTCAATAGCGGTGAACTCCACGAGTTCCCCATTCCCATCTAGACGAGCCAAAACCCAGTCAACAAAGTAGGAGCCGACACCAGCGCGCTGGGGCAAGCGCAATTCTCCACCCCACCCATGTCCGAAAACTGCTATAGCTCCATTCTCTTCTCTAGCCTTATCTACGGCAGCACGACCAGAGTACAGACCCAAGTTGCATCCGAAAGCTTGCTCTGCAACATGATGCAACATTTTGTAGTTTTCTGCATAGATACGATTGGGACAGCAAATCACACTTGGGGAACCCGCTGTCTTCTGCCGAACCGCACACACTCCAGCGATGACACGGTCTCGAGACAAAACTTTCGTACACTGGCTTCCCAGGAAAGGGCAAATCTGCCGGGCCGCTGTAGTTATTGCAGTTTCAGAATCATCTTCGGCACGGTAACCGAAAAACTCAGAAATATATCCCGCCATTTACTCTCCCTCCTCTAAAATTGATCTCAATGCAAGGCCAACCGCTTCCGCTAACATGGGAGGGACTGCATTGCCTACCTGTGCGAACTGCTGTCCTTGTGTTCCTGTAAAGATAAAATGATCCGGGAAGGACTGAATGCGAGCAGCCTCTCTGACCGTAAACGATCTGTCTTGACAGTAATGGAAATAGGCGCCCCAGTGCGGATCACACTTCGTTAAAATGGTAGATGCTAATCCATCGGGAGTAACACGACCATACCGTTTGGTATGATCAGATTTTCTGGCTCTTGTCATACCTTTGGGCAAGAGGCTGTCTGGAATATCCGTCCAATTCCCACCAGGCTTGATATATTTTAGCCTTTCTTTGTTTTCTTTTGAAAGTTGCGGTGCCTCATGATTGTAAACTCCGCTGCTCCCAATCCGTAGCCGCCGCTGATAATCACACATCGGCTCACAAACATAATCTTTTACTCTTGCCCCACGTTCCCCACATCTGAGCGGCGGTAGGTCCCCAATAGCCTCTCGTACTGTAGTAAACTTAACCGATGCCGCTGGCGAAGGGAGCTTTACTAAAAGCTGTCCATCGAAAGTGGTCGTAAAGTTTGGTTTTACAGGCGCATGGTAAATTGGCTCTGGAAAAGCTAACGCGGGAAGATTCTTTCCTCTTAGTCCGAGAATGATAGTTCTCCATCGCATTTGGGGAACGCCATAATATGCAGCCCCTAATATGCGGACATCCGCTCCATATCCCAGTTCTGCCAAGGCGTCCAAAATTGCATGGAGGGTCGCTCCGTGTTCAAAAGAGACAAGGCCCGGGACGTTTTCAATCAAAATAGCCCTAGGGGCAAAAGCATCAACAAAGCGGAGATATTCCTTAAACAAATGATTTCTTTGGTCTAGTATACTACGAACCGGTGCATTGATAGAAAAGCCCTGACAGGGCGGGCCACCAGCAAGGAGATCTAATTCTCCGCGTTCAAGTCCCAAAACGTCTCGGATACTTTTTGCGTCAAGAGAGCGAATATCCGCAGTCAAGACATTTGCTGAAGGATGGTTCTTTTTGTATGTTAGCGCATACACCGGCATGATTTCAGAAGCAAACAAGCTATGAAAACCAGCTTCAGATAGTCCTTCAGATAACCCACCCGCACCAGCGAACAAGTCAATCATTGTCAACTTATGGTTTGTCATCATTCCTCATCTCTCTTGTGGCAATCCCTTTAATCGGCGTTTCTGCTTCTTTAATAGTTATGTTTATTATACCATATTCGTTCAAATTCTCCAAGTATTAATCTGTCTTTTTGTCCTTTGCCTCAAAGGGCCAACGGTTACTACACTGCCTGCTGCACAACACCAGCCTAAAAGTACAAAAGCAGACCACAACCACGCTCGATGATTGCCGCCACTGGTATGATAAATATGATAAATTCCAAAAGTGTAGTGTTCTCCATGCTTTGGTAACAAGAACGGCGACCGTATCACGGTCGCCGTTCTTATTTGGTGCACCACGGCAATCCAAATCCGAACCCGCGGCCTGTTCTTCCAGGGCCGCTTTCATCTGGTCAAAGGTGACGG
>CANROC010000079.1 GCA_947632175.1 uncultured Oscillospiraceae bacterium
TAGCCGAGGTCGACGTGCTCGGCGACGTAGCTCACGGGCAGCGTGATCGTGGTGCGCCGCTTCGATCCTGCCCGCCGCACGGTGAGGGATCCGTCGTCGTTCGCATGGGCGACGTGCCAGCGGTCGCCGTTTTTCACCCAGCTTCGCCCGAGCGAGAGGCGCCGATTGTTCTCGCGGGTGATGATGAGATCTCCGCGGGAAACTTCGTTGCCGTCATGGAGTTTGACGCCGTCCACAGCGACGTCGCCCTGGAGGATTCGGTCGGTGCGGGCGCGGGTGTTGAGCGCAGAGACCGTGTCGAGGGTTTCCGCGATCAGCACCGTGCTCTTTCCCGCTGCGAGGTCTGTGCGCCAGGCTTGGTAGGCGGCTTCGAGAATCTCGTCATATCCGCCCGGCGTGACGCGCTGGTGCGCAATGTAGGTATCGATGACGTCGGTGTCGCCGATCCGCAACTGCAGGGACGCCTGCTTCTCCCAGTCGTTTCGGAAGCGACGCACATCGACCAGTTCCGGGGCGTCGCCGCGGTCACGCACGAGCATCCCGAACGCGCCGCCCGCGTCCACCGCTGCGAGTTGCGCCCAATCGCCCACGAGCAGCACTTTCGCGCCGACCTGCTGGGCGTGACTGGTGATGGCATCGAGCGCGAACGTGCCACCCAAGGAGGCTTCGTCGATGATGACGAGCTGTCCGCGCGTGAGGTTCCATTTCCCGAGGCGATGCTCATGCAGCCACTTCGCCGTGTTCTCCGTCCCGATCTCCAGATCCCCGGCGAGGACGTCGGCGGCAGCGGCCGAGGGCGCGAGCCCGGTCACCGAGCCTGGCCCGTAGCGTCGCTCCCAGGCTCGGCGCAGGGCACGCATCGTTGTGGTCTTCCCAGTCCCTGCGGGGCCGACGAGTACGTCGAGGACGCGGCCGGAGACGCCGATCTTCGCGATCGCCTGCTCCTGGTCCACCGACAGGGTGTGCCCGTCGCGGTTCTTCGTTCTGGCAGCGTCCTCGATCCATGCCAGCGGTACGGTCGGCGCCGACCGATCATTCGACGCGCCAAGGAGTCGGTCTTCTGCCGCGAGCACCTGCTCGGAGGAGAACACCGTTCCGGCTTTGGGTCGGAACACGCTCGACCCGTCCGCGCGACGAAACAGCGAGGGGCTCTTCGCGAGCTCGGGCGGAGTGAGGCGCAGCGAGACCCGTTCTGCGGCATCGACGATCTGCTGGGTGATGACGTCCCGGTCGTTCGCGGACGCGAAGCGGAGAGCCATCGTCTGTCGCACGGCCTCCGCGTGGAGGTTCCACCGTTTCCACGTCGCTCGCCGGTCACCGACCTGCTGCACCACGACCTCGGCGACCTCCTCGAGATCCTCCAACGGGATATCGTCTGCCCGCAGCAACGGTTCGTGCTCACTACCGGCGAGCAGTGCCGACGCCCAGGTTGGCGCGTCCTCACCCAGCAACGCGGTCGCGCGTTCTCGCCACTGGGAGGTGAGATCGCTGAGAGAGTGCTGCTGCTTCGGGGGCCGAGTCTCGAGCGTGGCCTGCTGCCGGAACTGCCACACCAGCTTCGGGGACGGCTGCCTCCCGTGCTTCGAGACGTAGTCGTCGACCAGCCGGTCTTTGACCTGCTCGATATCGCGAGTACGGGAAGAGAACTCGTCCATCAGCTCCTGCGGCACGCCAACGATCTCCCACGCCGTGGAGCGCCCCGCACCGCGCTCACGGGCTTCCCACCCGACGCCGAGGATCTGAGTGAGATGGTCCGAGAGGACCGCGTTGTAATGCTCCGATAGGCCGGTGACGGCGGCGTGGATAGCGCGAGAATCGAGCGTGCGCCACTTCCCGTCATGAGCTGCTTGCACGCGGTTGGCGACGACAATGTGCGTGTGGAGTTGTGGATCCGCGGCCCGAGAATCGTAATGATCGTAGGCAGTCGCAATCACACCCCGCACGTCGACTTGCGCGACGGCGCCACGCGCCCCTTTCGCGCCGACCCTGGTCATCGCGACGTCGCGCTCGAGTAGGGCGATCATGTCTCGGATCGCTGCGTGGTGAGCTTGGGCAATGAGTGCTTGTGTGCCGCCGTCGGCAACTGCCCAGAGGGTCGAGACGGACTTCGGGACCGAGAACGTGAGATCGAACCCTGCGACCGGCGCATTCGTTGGCTTCTGTGCTTCCTCCGCCTCGATCAGCGCTTGCTGCGCGGTACGCTCACCTGCGGTAAGGGACTTCGGGAGCTGATCGAGGCGGCGCTGCGTCCGCTCGCCCGCGGTGGCAAACTTTCGGTACGGACGCCCCAGTTGCTCGCCGCTGTTCGGATCCTGCCCGTGCCCCATGAGGCGCCGTAACTGCTCCTCGCTCACCGAGGCACCGACGGCGATCTCTCCGGCGAGTCCTGGGAGGCCGGCCCCGAGCCAGATGCCGGGAGGCGTTCCTGCTTCAAGGTAGTACCTTGTCAGCGCTGACGACGCATCGCGATCCCCGTCGCCAGCGACAACTGCGTTCAGCAGGTACCGGTACCCGTCCCCAGCGGTCATGACCCTGATCGAGATCGTCACACTGGGCAGGTGCGCCGCAGATCTTGGGATCTACCCTCGGAAGGCGGAGAGCGCGATGTTTGCGTCAATGCAGGGAGATAGCGAAGAGCGCGCTTCAACGGAGATGCTCGAATGGGTCCACGACGGATTGGACTCCGTGGTCGCGGCAGACGTAGACGATTCACACGCCGTACCCGTCGGCGCCGCTCGGCTCGGGGTCGCATTCTGCGCGGCAGACGTTACAGAGCCGGTGCTCGTTGC
>CANROC010000080.1 GCA_947632175.1 uncultured Oscillospiraceae bacterium
AGGTTTATAGGTTTATAGGTTTATAGGTTTATAGGTTTATCTTAGATATTATTTCATTCTAGTGTTTGAGCTCTTAAGCAGTTTGAGACTTAAGTTGTTTATAGGCGCGTATCTTTTGATAGAGAAAATAGAGACCTAATAAAATGCTATAGAGTACAGCACCGATTAGCCAAAGTGTGCCATCCCAGTTTGTAACCGTTTTTGCAAAGGAAAATGCAAAAATGGGCGGTCCAATTATTCCGGTAATATTAGTGAGGCTAACCATGATACCTTGTATCTTTCCTTGATGTTCATCTGCTGTCTTTATAGAGATTAATCCTTGTAATGCCGGTAAGGCGATGCCTCCTCCTGCTAATAAGATCAATGTAGGAATTACGAGCCAAACTTGAGAGATAAAGGCCAGTAATAAGAATGCGCTCGCATCTAGTATAAATCCGAGAATAAATACGGTTTCATTTTTCCAGCGAGATGCGATATATCCTGCGACAAAAGCCTGAAAGATAATATGCATTAACCCTAGCCCTGCAAGGGATAAACCAATGTTAAAGGTATTCCACTCAAAACGGTACTCAGTAAATAGAACCCAAGTTGATGCAGGGATTTGTCCGATGAGTTGTACTGTAAAAAACAGCATGAGAAGTAGCAAAACGGGTTTGAGAATATGAATTAGCGGGGCATTGATGGTGGTTTTTTCATGAATTTTAGATTGATCTTGCTCGATTTCTTTTGGGCGTGATTGCTCTTTAGGGAAGAGGATAATGACCATGATAAGAGCAATGGCATTTAAAATTGCGGCAATGATAAAGGGGAAATGTGCAGAATATTGTCCGATAAATCCACCAATAGCGGGTCCGGCAATGAGTCCCGCCCCAAAAGCTGCGCCTAACTTTCCAAACCATTTAGTTCTCTCTGCTTTTTTTGTGTGATCTGCGACCATTGATGCTGCTACGGCTCCTGTTGCAGCAGAAATGCCGGCAATCATTCTCCCTAGATAGAGCATCCATAAGGCGCTAGAAAATGAGAGTAGGGTGTAATCACAAACAGCGCCTATTAATGAGAGAATCAAGACCGGTTTTCTGCCAAATTTATCCGAGAGTTGTCCTAATATTGGTGCAAAAATAACTTGCATCAGCGCATAGATTGCGAGGATAAAACCATAATGAGTGGCGATAGACTCTTTGACAGAGAACTCTTCTAAAAGTGTTGGTAATACAGGCATGATTAAGCCCATTCCTGTTGCATCTAGGAAGGTAATTAAGAGGGCGATTGTGATATAGCGATTCATCATTATAAGTTTCCCTATCATTGATAGATTTGAAGGTGTGGAAATATAACCCTATCAGTGATAGAGTGTCAAGAAAATAATAAGGAATAATGATGGCAAGATTAGATAAAAAAAGAGTAATTGAAAGCGCTTTAGCGCTTTTAGATGAAGTAGGGATGGAAGGGTTAACGACTCGAAAATTGGCGCAAAAGCTGAATATTGAACAGCCGTCCCTCTATTGGCATGTCAAAAATAAGCGGGCGTTGTTAGATGCTTTATCGGTAGAAATTTTGTTACGGCATCATGATCACTTTCAACCTCAAAAGGGCGAGTACTGGGCGGATTTTCTGCGAGAAAATGCGAAAAGCTTTCGTAGGGCGTTATTAAGTCACCGAGATGCGGCAAAAATCCATTTAGGAACAAGACCCTCGCCGGAGCAGTTTGAGACCGTTGAAGCTCAACTTGCATTTCTCTGTGAGCAAGGTTTTAGCTTGGAAGAAGCTCTTTATACATTAGGTGTTGTGAGTCATTTTACGCTTGGCTCTGTTTTAGAAGAGCGTGAGTACTTAGAAGCGATGCGTGATGATGATCCTGCAATTCATGCGGCAATGCCGCCACTTTTAACAAAAGCTTTAGAGATTATGGAGCAAGATACGGGGGAGAAACCTTTTCTGTTTGGTTTAGAAGTGATTATTTTAGGCTTAGAAGCGAAGCAAAAACAGAAGAAGGGGAATCAGGAGTAAAATTGCTAGAAAATAACAGAGAACCTGCTTTGGGATAAAAGGAGGTTCTCAATTTATCATCTACTAGAGATGTTTTGGTTAGATGCGAAAATGGAAAAGGTTCTAAATACGCGCTCTTAGAGTTCTTTAGTCTTTGAGAAGATTAAGTTCTTTCGTTTCAGTGTAATAGCCATTTCCGCCTACAAAGACTTGTTCAATATCATTTTGGGCGGTGGTGACTAATTTAACACTGATCTCAGAGGGAGAGTTGAGCGAATAGCCTTGTTCAAATTGATAGAGAGGTTTTTGAATATTGTGTTTCGCATGTAGATAGCAAGCTAGGGCGCAGTTAGATGTGCCGGTAGCAGCTTCTTCATTAATATCGTATCTCGGTGCGAAGTTTCTACAGATGATACGATCATTGTTAAAAGTATAGAGATGAAAGCCGATAGTGTTATATCGCTCGCTAACAGCTTTAATCTCTTCAAAGTGAGGTTGCAATTGGTGGAGCATTGTTTCACTTTGAATCGGAATCAAAATATCTCTTAATCCTGTGGAAACAATTACGTATAGGAAGAATAAACGCCCTTTTCACCCAAGTCCAACAGCTTTGGACCGCAGTTGACTCTTTCGACACCCC
>CANROC010000081.1 GCA_947632175.1 uncultured Oscillospiraceae bacterium
CAAAGAGTACTCACTAGACTTTACTACGTAAAATCGTGCCCGGCTACGCCGGTTGCAGCGGCCTGCGGCCTTGCTCTACGGGCTACGCCCTGCGCCTCCCTTTGGTCGTTGCATCCTCCCCCCTCCGCCCCCCGCTGGGGGGAACGAGTCGCCCTCTGTCGTCAGGGGTGTGGGCAGCTCCGGCCTTCGGCCTGCACAACCCAAACCCCAGACGGGAGCGTTGGTCACTCCAAGGGCATCAAGCATGAACGGTTGCCCCCCCGCTGCGCGGGTCCCCCCCATTAAAGCTTGACCCCCTTTCCGTTCAAAAACCAAGTGGAGGCAGGGTCAAGGGCTGCACCGGAAGCCGCATGCGGAGCGCAGCCCCGAAGGGGTGAGCACCGAACGGGTGAGGATGCAGGCGCGAAGCGCGAACCCTTGATGCTGCTGGAACGATCAACGCTATAGGGCTGGGGGGTAGGTAAGAAGGCCGAAGGCCGCCCGTCCTGCCCCCCTGCCACGTGGCGAACGTGGGGGAGGCAAGCGAAGCGCGCTAGGGGGCAACGCCCCCTTAGTTCGGGGGTCTAACGCGCCCCCCTCTGGGGGGCACTTATTGGAGCGAAGCGACTTAGGGGGTTAGCCAAACGAAGTGCGGCAGGGGGGCACCCCCTTATGAGATATAGAGGAAGAAAACAGTAAAACCGCTTGAAACCCGCATGGTTATTGACTTTGAGCGTTTTCCTTATGTTCACCCTAGGAGTGAACATATACGTTCACCCTAGGAGTGAACATATGTCACTTTTGCAGCACTTGACGTTCACTAAAAATGAACGTATTGTTCACTCAGTTTGTGAACAATCAATTCACATAAAAGGACGGAGAGTATGCCTAAACAGAACGTATATGTAAGCCCTGAAGCAGAAGCCCGAGTAAGACAGCAAGAACTAGCCGAGATCAACGAGGCAGAGAAGCGAGCGAAGAAAAACTACAACTTTGTACAGATCGAGAAACGAGCCTTACGGCTTGTCAGAGAGCTTTACGACGACAACCCAGCAGCAGGAAAACTACTGTTCATTTTGGCCGAGAAGATGAACAGACAAAACGCTCTAGTTTGCAGCTACGACACCATGTCGAAAATCACAGGATTCGGCAGAACCACCCTTTACAAAGCGGTGAAGTACCTGAAGGAACACAACTGGATTGAAGTTATCAAGGTAGGCACTGCAAATGCCTATGTCATCAATTCACGGGTGTTCTGGCAATCTCACGGTGACAAGAAAATGACCGTATTTCATGCCACGATCGTGGCATCGAGCGATGAACAAGATACGCCAGTCGAAGATTGGGACAAGGTGAAATTGAATCACTTTCCATTTCTCAGCCACAGCGACGAAGTGACTGTGACAAACGAACAATTACCCCCACCCGATCAAGACGAGTTGGACTTTCACAAGGCGTAAAAAATGGACCGTTTGAAACACGCTGCACAGCTTGCAGAGCTAAATATCGAAGCGCTCGATCAGCCTTTTCTAGTGGGCGCACTAGCAAAAATTGCTGCTTGGCACCAAGCAGAAAAGCATCTAAAGGCACTCGGAAAAGACAGCATTTGCACAAACATTCGAGAGGAAGGAGAAAAAATACTCTCTCTACCCAAGCCTTACTTCATTGAAGACAACGACCCCGAACAAATGGACATTCCAACGCTCATTACTCTGCCAAAACGTTAACGGCTGTATCCGCCTCGATCACGAATAGCGCCACGCCGTTGCTGACTTTGCTCCTTTTGGTGTTGCAACTTCGCTGCTTTGGCAGCTTCATTCTCACGCTGCATGGTTGCAGCCAGTTTGATGACCTCGGCCACCTGATCCCTCGAAAGCCCTTTAAACGGCTCCTGAAGCATTTTTAGCTTCTTCTGCTGGTCAACCATCGTCTTTTGCATTTCTCGCGCTCTACGGGCGTTTTGGGCGCTCTCAGAGGCATTTGCAACTGTCCCCGCCATCCCTTTGTTCACTGCGTCTGTTAAACGAGCTGCAACAGCCTCAGAACTCTCGACACGGGTACTCAGCCGCAACTTTTCCGCGATGCCTTCGCGCTTGTAAACCCGTGGTTCTAGCGCCTGCGGGCTGATCTCAACATGGCTTTTAATGCCGCTTTCGATGGCTGCATAGTGTTGCTTGATGCTGGTGTGGGTAGCCCTGCTGCGCTCGATGCCACGCTCAAGCCCCAAATGCTGCACAGCCTTTGCAAAACTGGTCTGGTCGGCTGTCATTTTGGTGCGGTTCCCAATGAATTCTTTGGCTGACAGCCTGCCGTCTTGCGTCAGCGGCACCACAAAAGCGGACAAATGCGGGCTTGTCTCGTCTCGGTGAACAGACGCAACGAAGATCCGATCTGCCCCGTACTTGTCGGCCAGCCACTTTTGCGCCTGGTCAAAAAAATCCTTCTGTTGCTCCTGGCCGGCCTTTTCCCACCACTCTGGCGATGCGGTGAGAACGTACTCGACAGCCAGCACAGCATCCTTGCGCCGTTTTTCGGGCAGCAGCTCACGTAAACGCCCCAT
>CANROC010000082.1 GCA_947632175.1 uncultured Oscillospiraceae bacterium
CGACGCCAGCCTCCTGACGGGCGCTGAGACGTCGGCCAGGAGCCCGGCTATGAGCCAGGCGGTGTCCCAGCTGCAGAAGCAGATGGCCTGGCAAAGAACCATTGATAGCTACAGGGAACAGATCAAGTCCCTGGAGGAAGAGATGTCCATGATCTGGGATGAGATGATCGTGCCCCTTCGGGATCTGGTAATTGCGTCAAGGGAAGATTATACTTTGGGCCGCGCCCTGCCGCCGATCCCCGACGAGATCATCGCGTACATGGATGAACACGGTGTCCCCTATTTCATTCCCGGGCAATACGAGGAAGAGGAAGGCGCGCATGTGAACTACCCGGAAAAGACGATGTTCAGCCTGATGAACTATCATCTCTCGCTGGGCGCCGAGGTCTCTGATCTGATAAAAAAGATGTCGGAGCCGGTCTACGCCTTTGACTCCACGCTGCAGGGCGGCAGCCTGTTCTCCACCGGCGGCGCGACGGCCACCGGCGCCTATGCCCTGGCGGCGCTGAGCGCGTTCGTCGGCGGCGCTGGCGGCGCGGCCCTGACCTGGGCGATCATCCGCCGGAAAGGGAAAGGCGGCAAAGGAGACGTGAGGGAATGATCGCGCTCCGGCTGGGGGCGGCGCTGGCGGCGGTGTGCCTCGGCGGCATGCTCTGCGTCAGGCGCAAACAGCCCCTGTTTTTCAAGATCCTGCTGTTCGCCGCCGCCTGTTATCTGCTGGGCGCCCTGTTCGAGGGCGGATGGCAGCTTGTCTACGGCGCCGGGCCGGAGGGTTTCCATGTGGGCTATCTGGGCTACGCGGGGATGTGGTTTTTCCTGCTCTCCTCCTATTTCGGCGCCATCGACCGGCTGGCGGACGGCGGAGAGCGGGCATACCGGCCCTACCGGCTGGCGGCGCTGATCGCCCCGCTGTTGGTCCTGGCCCTGACCATAGGGAGCGTGCTGCGCCAGGGCGCGGCGGCCAGCCTTCCGCTGCTGCTGCTGGCCATCCCCATGGGCCTGACGCTCTATTTCGCGCTGAAACATCTGCTGCTGCCGGACGTGGAGATGGGCATCATCCGGGTCATGCGCCCCTATAACGGCTACCTGCTCCTGCTGGGGCTGAGCCAGGCGGTGTCCCTGCTCCCCGGCACGTCCTCCGCCGTGAGGACGGCGAGCACGGTGCTGCTGAGTCTGCTGCTGGCGGGCATGCTGCCCATGGCGGAAGCGGGGGTGCGGAAATGGTATATGTGATCTTTCTCTGCATCGCCCTGCCCCTGCTGCTGATGCTGCCCATCCTGGAGCGGCGCTCCCGGAGGCTGGTATTTTTCCTGCTGCTGGGCATGACGACGGCGCTGATCAGCTATGAGATCAGTTCCATCCTCTACGGGCTGTGCGGCCTTGACCCGGTGCGCTTCACCCAGACCGTCCCCCCTATCACGGAGGAGATACTCAAGGCGCTGCCGGTGTTCGTGTTCGCCGTGTTCTTCAGCGACGACCGAAAGGCCATCCTCCCTGCCGCCATGTCGGTGGGCATCGGCTTTTCCATCCTGGAGAACACCACCATCCTGGTGCAGAACCTATCGGCGGTGACGCTGGGCTGGGCGGCGCTGCGGGGGCTGTCCGCCAGCCTGATGCACGGACTGTGCACCATGGTCATCGGCGCGGGGCTGCCCTATGTGAAAAAGCAGAAAAAGCTCTTCTACACGGGCATCTTCGGCCTGTGGGCCATCGCCGTCACCATGCACGCCATGTTCAATCTGCTGATACAATCCCAGTACAATTGGCTGGGCGCCTGCCTGCCCATGGTATTTTATATCATGATCTATTGGGTCAGACAGGGCGGGCGGCTGAAGCTGCCGTTTTTGTCCTACTGAACCGTCGCGCCCGAAAACCGAACCGCGGACAAGGAAAGGAGCCATCCGTTATGAAAAAGACTCTGCTTGCCATACTGTGCGCCGCCGCGCTGGTGACGGCGCTGTCCCAGCCTGTTGCCGCTGCCGGGGCGGAACCGTCCGCGGCCCCATCGGACGCCGGGACCCTGCCCTCATCTGACCTGCTGGAGGAACAGATGGCCCAGGACCCTACCGCGCCCTATCTGGAGCTGATCAGAGCGCAAAATGAGGAGATATCCCTGGTCTCGGATTACATCGACCAGATCACAGAGCTGAAGGTCCAGGCCCAGAGCGGCGGCCCGGCGCCGGAGGTCCCCGACGAGATCGTCACATATATGCAGGAGAACAACATCCCCTATACCAGCCCCCAGGACGACCCCGAGGGCTGCTGGGATAAGGATTTTGAAAGTCTGGCGGCCTATCAGAGCGAGCTCAGCCAGGATGTCCAGACACTGATGGACGAGATGGGCGACGCCATAGACCAGCACACCGAGTATGTCCAGGACCTGATGGACCTGTACCTTCTCAACTCCCTGAACGAGGCGACCGCCGCTGCCTCCGCCCCGGCTTCCGGCTCCTTCCTGCTGATGGCGCTGAGCGCGTTCATCGGCGGGGCGGGCGGCACGGCCCTTGTCTGGGCGATCGTCAACCGGAAAAAGAAAAC